>NZ_JBITCJ010000007.1:0-41521 GCF_044453095.1 Amycolatopsis sp. NPDC051758
ACCGCACCACAGTGAGCAGCGCGGAGACACGGTCGGCCAAGGCCACCGCATCTGCTTGCCACACCGTTTCGCTGTCCACGCACCAAGATTACCGACGATCGAACGGATGTTCATCACACGATCGGGTTACTTCAGGCTACTTCGATGTTCGTTGGCAGCCAAGGGTTTCCGGTGATGGCGTCGCGCAGTGCGATGCCCGATACAAGAGCCGTACAAACCCGGGTGTACAAAATTTGAACCCACGCGTGGCGCAATGCCACCCATGCGAATTCCGAAGGTGTTCCTCCTCGTGCTTGCCGTGCTGGCCGGCGCACTGGCGCTGTCCGGGACGGCGAGCGCCGCCTACAGCGACCCGCTGACCACCACGACCAAGCAGAACCTGGTCTGGCACGCCACGCCCGCCGCCGCGCTGACCGCGTTGGACAATGCGCTGCCGAACGTCAGCCTCAACACCGTGGTCAACGATCCCAGTTATGCGATGACCGGCTGCACCGCCGCCGAAAAGGCCGCGCTGCCGAAGGCGCCGGTGGCCACGAAGTCGTTGTGCTGGGACGCCGAGCGGGCGGGCAGCACCACGTGGGTCCCGCAGGGCATCACGACCTCCGGTGACGCCGACGACGACGGCCTGTGGGGTGCGGACAGGATCATCCTGTCCGGCTGGCACGGCACCGACGAGCTCGGCCGGTACAACGACGCGCGGATCCAGGCGGTCAACTACAACGACCCGGCGGCGGCCGCGCACCGGATGATGTACCTCGCCGTGCCGAACAGCACCGGGAGCAGCTTCTCGGCGGCGAAGGCGCACATGGGCGGGATGGCCTGGTACGGCGACAAGATCTACGTGACCGCCGTCGGGAACACCTCGACCGCGATCCGGGTCTTCAGCACCAAGCACATCCTGCAGCTGACCGACACGACGTCGAACACGATCGGCAAGACCTCGGGCGGATATGCCGCCTACACCTACAAGTACGCGATGATGCAGGTCGGCTACTACACCTACGCGGGCGGCACCTGCAGCATGGCCTCCGACACGGGCGTGCCGTGCTTCTCGTCGATTTCGCTGGACCGCAGCACGAGCCCGGCGAGCATCGTGACGACGGAGTACTTCTCCGACCAGACCCTCCACGGCCGCCTCTACCGCTTCCCGATGGGCACGGACTACCTGCTGACCGGGACCGCGACCGAGGCGGTGCGCAGCTCGGTCGGCAACATGCAGGGCGTCCTGTCCCACAACGGCAAGTGGTACGTCGCCCACAGTTCGGCGACCATCAACGGCCAGCTCTGGGGCCAGACGACCGCGGCGAGCACCTCGGCGACCTGCGGCACCACCACGGCCTGCTGGGCGGTCCACCCGGAGGCGCTCACCTACGACTGGTCGACCGGGCTCGTGTGGTCGCAGTCCGAGTGGTCGACCGCGGACTGCACGGCGCAGGGCCAGACGTGCGGCCGCTCGGTGTTCGCGGTGCCGCTGTCCGCGCTGCCCGCGTGACCTACGGCCGGCCGAGCAGGGACGTGCCGAGCGCGGTGATCAGGTACACGACCTGGCGCCCGGACCGTTCCCGCTCGACCAGCCCGGTTTCCCGCAGGACACCCAGGTGCTGCGACACGGCGCTGGGCGTGACGCCGAGGGCGCGGGCCAGGTCGGTCGTGGTGGCGGGGGAGCGCAACGCTTCGAGCAGCCGCGCCCGCGGCCGGCCGAGCAACCGGACCGTGCCGCCCGCGGGTGGCCGGGTGCCCGCCGTCCACAGGGCGCCCCGGCCGCGCGCGGGGTAGCGGACCGTCGTCTGCGTGGACGTCCGCTTCTTGATCAGGACGTACGGCGAGCCGAGCACAACCGGGATGAGCACCAGGCCGCCGGGACCGCGGTTCACGACGTGGTCGGCCGGCCACCGGTCACCCGTCAGCAGCAGCCGGCCGTCGTGCCAGCGCAGGTCCGGGTGCAGGCCGGTGAACAGCCGTTCGCTGCCGCCGGCGGCCAGCAGCCGGGAGCGGTGGGCGACGTCGGCGTCGAGCACGGCCCGGATCCGCGGCCAGTGCGGGGCGACCAGCCGGTCGTGCGCCGCCCGCAGCTCGCGCGCGATCACCTTCAGCCCGGCCGCCGGGTGCGCGGCCAGCTCGGCGACCGTTCCGCGCAGGTCTTCGCCGAACACGCGGCCGAGGCTGGTCCGGACCTGCCGGGCGGTCGTGCGCCGCAGCGCGGCGAGGTCGTCCTCGATGGACGGACCGGAGTCCCGCGGGGCGGGCACGAGGAACTCCGGCCAGTTGGGCCGGTCGTTGACAAGCAGCGGCCAGGTCCACGGCAGGTCGAGCGGCGCGCGGGCGAGCTCGTCCTCCGCCCAGCGCAGCCACGGCAGGGTGACGGCCTGGCGGTCGATGCCGGCCAGCTGCTGGAGGCACGCCACGGTTTCCGACAGCGGCGAGATCGCGACCCGCGTCGCCGCCAGCTCGGCGACACCGAGCTCGATCGTCAGGGCCATCTCCCGAGTATGTAGCACCGGGCTAAATGCTGGCCCGCCGTCGCGTCCCGGCCCGAGGATTCCGGAATGCCGACGCTCGACGCGAAACCCGTGCTGCCCCAAGCCTTTCGGCGGCTCTGGTGGGCCACCGGCATCGACGGCCTCGGCACCGGGGCGTTCACCGCGGCGGTGCCTCTCCTGACCGTCACGGTCACGCACGACCCGCGGCTCGTCTCGCTCGTCTCGACCGCGGCCTACCTGCCGTGGCTGCTGCTGGCCCTGCCCGCCGGGGCCCTGGCCGACCGGCACGACCGGGCCGGCCTGATGTGGCGCGCGCAGGCGGTCCAGGCGGCCCTGGTCGGCGTGACCGCGGTCCTGGCGGCCTGCGGCGGGATCGGCATCCCGGTGCTCGTCGTCATGGCGTTCGGGCTGGGCGCGGGTGACGTCGTCTTCGGCACCGCGGCGCAGGCGATCCTGCCCGATCTGGTGGCGAAGCCGGCGCTGCCCCGGGCCAACGGCCGGCAGCAGGCGATCACGACGATCACCGGCCAGTTCGCCGGACCGCCGCTCGGCAGCCTGCTGTTCGGCCTGGCCGCGGCGCTCCCGTTCGGGCTGGACGCGGTTTCGTTCGCGCTGTCGGCCGTGGTGGTGGCGACGCTGCCGCGGCGAACCCGGAAGGTCCCGGAGCGCTCCGCCGTCAAGGAGGGTGTGGCCTGGCTGCTGCGGCACCGGTTGCTGCGCACGCTCGCCGTCCTGCTCGGCGTCAACACCTTCTGCGGCCAGCTCGCCAACACGACGCTGGTCCTGCTCGCCACCCAGGTGGTGCACCTGAGCGCCCGCGGCTACGGCGTGCTGCTGGCCGGAGCCGCGGCCGGGAGTGTGCTCGGAGGCCTGGTCAACGCGCGCGTCGTGACCCGGATCGGCGCCCTCCCGGCGCTGGTGACCGCGCTGAGCGCCAACGTCGTCGCGTTCGCCGGCATCGGCCTGAGCCCGGACGCCGTGGTGCTCGGGGTCGTCCTCGCGCTGAACGGCTTCGTCACGACCCTCTGGAACATCGTGACCGTGGGCCTGCGCCAGCAGCTCGTGCCGGCCGTCCTGCTCGGCCGCGTCACCAGCGTGTACCGGCTGCTCGGCTGGGGGCTGATCCCGGCCGGCACCCTGGCCGGCGGGTGGGTGGCGCACGGGCTGGGGCTGCGGGCGCCGTACCTGGTCGCGGGGGCGGTGCGGGGGATCGCGCTGGTGGCCGTGCTGCCGGTGCTGATCCGCGCGGCCCGGCAGTTCCAGGTGAGTCGCCGTGCGTGACCGGCGGCGGCCGGACCTGCACGATGCAGGAAACTCGCAAGGTTTGCCCATGACCCTCCTGTGACGCTGTGCGGCGTCGAGTCACAGGGGAGGAAACATGCGCAGGGTGAACCGGGCCTGGGTCCCGCTCGTCACACTGGTGGCGTCGGCCGTGGTCCCGGCCGCGTCCGGCGAGGCGCCGCCGGACCCCACCCGGCGGCCCGGATCGTCCCCGCGGGGGTGAGCCGGGCCGGCGGTCCGCAGTTCCGGGCCGCCCCGGTGTCGGTCGCGGTGGTCCGCGCCGCGTCGGTGCTCGCACCCACCGGGGAGGTGTGGCGCACCATCCAGGTGTCGCGCCGGGAGTTCGTGATCGTGGTCCCGGCCGCGGGGGACGATCCCGACGGGTGATCAGCCGCCCGGGTGGCCGCACCGGTAGACGTTCGCGGACGCCAGGGTGACGCAGGCCGGGCACGTGTTGAGCGGCCGGTCGCGGCGGCCCCAGTACGGGTGCCGCGCCCCGCACAGCGCGACGAGCACCTCACCGGGCTTCGGGTCGGGGTGGCACCGCGGGCAGAAGGCGTGCGCGGCGCGTTCGACGGCGGTGCCTTCGGCACTGCTCATGGTGGCTCCTCGGGGTCGGCGCTCACCGGGGTACCCCCGGTTCCGGTGCGCCAACCCGCCGGAAGCGCGAGCGCAGCGCCGTCGTGACCGAGCGGCCGCCGGTGAAGCACCAGATCGCGATGACCGGGTCGCAGAACGCGCAGCCGAACGACGAGTCGTGCGCGAACGGCAGGATCGGCTGGCCCTTCAGGTGGTGGACGACGTCCCAGCCGGTGTGCAGCAGCCAGCCGACACCGATGAACGTCCACGAGTCGAGCCCGCGGAACGCGACGTAGGTCAGGACGGCGCAGAACAGCAGCTCCCACGGCCCGAGCGCGCCGCCGGAGAGGTAGGCGGCGCCCGCGCCGCCGACCAGCACGGCGTTGAACTTCCGCCGGTGCGGCTCGGTGATGAGGGAGCTGAGCAGGACGTAGAGCAGGCCGATCAGGATCGGCGCCAGTATCGCGATCATGGGCTTCGACGGTAGGAACCGCGTCCGCGACCGGCCAGTGGCTGTCCGGCCAGGGTCCACCGGATTCCCGCCACCGGGGACGGCTCCGTATGGTGATGGCTTGCAGATGATCAGGCTGACCAGGTGGTTCGGATGAACGTCAAGGCGGACCGCGCGAGTGCGACGCGCGAAAGCATCCTCGCGACGGCGGAGCGGCTCTTCGCCGAGCACGGGGTGCACGCGGTGTCCAACCGGCACATCAGCGAGGCCGCGGGGCAGGGCAACAACGCCGCGGTCAACTACCACTTCGGCACCAAGGTCGACCTGGTCCGCGCGATCGTTCGCAAGCACTCCGAGCGGATGGAACGCCTGCGCGCCGACCTCGTCGAGTCCATCAACGGCGACGGCGACCTGCGCGACTGGGTGGCCTGCCTGGTCCGCCCGAGCACGACGTACCTGCGTGAGCTGGGCGCCCCGACGTGGTTCGCCCGGTTCAGCGCCCAGGTGATGACCGACCCGGCGCTGCGGGCGATCATCGCGGAGGAGTCGCTGTCCTCACCCGCGCTCTCCCGCGCGGTCGAGGGGCTGAACCGCTGTCTGGACGGCTTGCCGCCGGACGTCCGCGCGGAGCGGGGTGACATGGCCCGCCAGCTGATGATCCACATGACGGCGGAGCGCGAACGAGCGCTGGCCGAGGGCACGGCAACCCCGCGCGCCACCTGGGACGACGCGGGCTCGGGCCTGATCGACGCGATCACGGGCCTGCTGTTGGCCCCGGTGACCCCGGCCTCCTGACCGGCGCTCCCGACCGGCGCCGGCGCGAAGCCGGGCTCGGGTTCGTCCGGGCGGATGGACCACGCCGCCCCGGTTCGTCGCCGGGGACGAACGGTTCGCCCGCCCGACCTCCTAACGTCACCTCGATCGGCGACGACGAGGAGGCAGGCGGGTGCGGACACTCTTGCGGGGCGGCCGGGTCATCGATCCGGGGACCGGGTTCGACGGCGTCGCCGACGTCCTCCTGACCGACGGCAAGGTCACCGCCGTCGGCACCGGGCTCGAACCGACGGACGCCACCGAGCTGGACGTCACCGGGCTCGTTGTCGGACCCGGGTTCGTCGACCTGCACAGCCACGTCCATTCGATCGCCGGCCAGCGGCTGCAGGCGATGGACGGGGTCACCACCGCGCTCGACCTCGAAGCCGGGCTGATGCCCATCGAACGCGCCTACGCCGAAGCCGCCGCGGCGGGGCGCCCACTGCACTACGGCTTCTCCGCCTCCTGGGGCGCCGCCCGGGCACAGGTCCTCGCGGGCATCAAGCCCGACGCGAGCATCGCCAGTGGCCTGGCCGTGCTCGGGAACCCGCGGTGGCAACGAAGTTCCTCGAAGCAGGAGCTGGCCGCGTGGCTTTCGCTGCTCGAAGCCGAACTCGCGCAGGGCGCGCTGGGCATCGGCATCCTCATGGGTTACGCGCCCGCGACCGAGCCCGGTGAGTTCCTCGCCGTCGCGCACCTGGCCGCGAAGGCCGGCGTGCCCACCTACACCCACGTCCGCGAGCTGGTCGAGGTCGACCCGGCCATCCCGGTGGACGGCTCGGTCGAGGTGGTCGCCGCCGCCGGGGAGACCGGCGCCGCGATGCACCACTGCCACGTCAACAGCACCTCCGGGCAGCACATCGACCGGGTCCTCGCCACCCTCGAGACCGCCCGCGCCGAAGGCTCCCGCGTCACCGTCGAGGCCTACCCGTACGGCGCCGGCAGCACCGCGGTCGGCGCCGCCTTCATCGAACCGGAACGCCTGCGCCTGAAGGGACTCAAGCCGTCGAGCGTGGTGATCCTGGAGACCGGGGAGCGCGTGCGTGACGAAGCCCGCCTGCGCCGGCTGCGGAAGGCGGACCCCGGCGCGCCGTGCCTCCTGGAGTTCCTCGACGAGTCCGACCCCCGCGATCGCACGCTGCTGCACCAGGCCCTCGCGTTCCCCGACGCCGTGGTCGCCAGCGACGCGATGCCCGTCCACTGGCCGGACGGCCGCAACGAAAGCACCGAGTGGCCGCTGCCGCCGGGCGGCACCACGCACCCGCGGACCGCGGGCACCTTCACCAAGACCCTGCGGCTGATGGTCCGCGAAACCGGCGCCTGGAGCTGGCTCGAGGCGTTCCGCCGCTGTTCCTACCTGCCCTCACGGCTCCTCGACGAGGTCGCGCCCGCGGCCCGCGGCAAGGGGCACCTCGCCGTCGGAGCGGACGCCGACCTCGTTGTCCTCGACCCGGGAAGTGTCACCGACGCCGCGACCTACGCCGACCCGACACGGCCCTCGGCCGGCGTCCGGCACCTGTACGTCGCTGGGATTCCCGTGGTGAGCCAAGGAGAACTCAACACCGACGCTCTTCCGGGCAAGCCGCTGCGAGGTGAGCCGCGATGATCGACGACATCAAGACGCTCGTCCTCTGCGAATCGCCGTCGGAAGACCACGACGCCGTCGCGCGCAGCGCCGAAGTGGTCGCCGGGGTCGGCCGCCGCCTGCTGGACGCCGAGCCGGAACGCCTGGTCACCGACGGGTGCACCCACCTGCGGTGGCGCTTCGGCGACGGCCCGCCGCGCGTCCTGCTGCTCGGGCACCACGACACCGTGTGGCCGCTGGGGTCCCTGCGCACGCACCCGTTCGAAGTCCGCGACGGTGTGCTGCGCGGCCCCGGTTGCTTCGACATGAAGGCCGGCGTCGTGATGGCCCTGCACGCCGTCGCCGCGCTGCCCGACCGCACCGGCGTGTCGATCCTGATCACCGGCGACGAAGAGATCGGCTCACCGCTGTCGCGCCCGCTCATCGAGGAGGAGGCACGAAGCTGTGACGCGGTGTTCGTGCTCGAAGCCTCGGCCGACGGCGGGGCGCTGAAGACCCGCCGCAAAGGCGTTTCCCGCTACTGGATCGAGGTTGAGGGCCGTGCCGCGCACGCCGGACTCGAGCCGGAAAAGGGCGTCAACGCCGGGATCGAGGTCGCGCACCAGATCCTCGCGGTGGCCGCGCTCGCCGATCCGGACCGGGGCACCACCGTCGTCCCGACCGCGCTGACCGCCGGGACGACCACCAACACCGTGCCGGCCACCGCCAGCGTCGCGGTCGACGCGCGGGTGTGGGACGCCGCCGAGCAGGACCGCGTCGACCGGGCCGTGCGGAGCCTGCGGCCGGTGCTGGCCGGTTCACGGATCCACATCGCCGGCGGCATCAACCGGCCGCCGCTGGACGGGAAAGCGTCGTCGGACCTGTTCAAGCTCGCCGTCAGCCTCAGCCCGGACCCGCTCACCGAAGCCGCGGTCGGTGGCGCGTCGGACGGCAATTTCACCGCGGGGCTGGGAGTTCCGACGCTCGACGGCCTCGGCGCGGTCGGCGGGGGAGCGCACGCCGACCACGAGCACGTCCTCGTCGCCGAGCTGCCCCGCCGGACCGCGCTGCTCATCGCGCTCACCAAAACCGTGCTGGCGCAAGGGAGTTCGTCCGCCACGACGAACACGCCCGGTGAATCCGGTGCGGGACAACGGTGACCCCGGGCGGGCGTCCGGAAAGGATGGTGGGCGTGACAGACGTCGTGACGAACACAGCCCCGCTCCTGCGGGACGAGGCGGCCGCCTCGGCGGCCACCGCCGCCACGGCCTCGGGGGTCCAGGTCCGGACCCTGGCCGAGGTCGCCGACCTGACCGCCGTGACCCGGCTCTTCGAGTCGATCTGGCGCCCCGCGCCGGGGAACCAGCCGGTGACGTCCGAACTGCTGCGGGCCATGGTCTCGGCCGGCAACTACGTGGCGGGCGCGTTCGACGGGCCCGAACTGCTCGGCGCCTGCTTCGGGTTCTTCGGCGGGCCCGCTAAGGGGGGACTGCACAGCCACATCGCCGGGGTCGCGACGGCCGGGCACGGCCGCGGCATCGGCTTCGCGCTCAAGCTGCACCAGCGCGCGTGGGCGCTGAGCCAGGACGTCCCGGTGATCTCGTGGACGTTCGACCCGCTGGTGCGGCGCAACGCCCACTTCAACCTGACCAAGCTCGCCGCCCGCCCGGAGCACTACCTGCCCGACTTCTACGGCCCGATGCACGACGGCATCAACGGCGCGGGGGACACCGACCGGCTGATGGCCGTCTGGGACCTGGCCAGCCCGCCGGTCCGCGCGGCCGCCCGCACCGAACCGGTCCGGTTCGACGCGGTCGTGCTGCGTACCCAGGGTGCCGACGTCGCGCTCGAGGCGGGGCCCGACGGCGGCCCGGTCACCGGCCCCGCCGACGGCCCGCTCGTGCTCGTCGCGGTGCCGCCGGACATCGAGGCGCTCCGGCGCGCCGACCCCGGTCAGGGCCGGGCGTGGCGGGTCGCGCTGCGCGAGGTGCTGGGCGGCCTGATGGCCGGCGGCGCCGAGGTCATCGGATTCGATCGTGCCGGCTGGTACGTGCTCAGCAAGGAGCCCTCGTGAAACTCACCGGTGTGGAAGTCCTCCGTGTGCAGATGCCCCTGGTGGCGCCGTTCCGGACGTCGTTCGGCACGCAGGCCGAACGAGAGCTGCTGCTCCTGCGCGCGGTGACCTCCGAAGGCGAGGGCTGGGGCGAGTGCGGGGCGATGGTCGACCCGCTCTACTCCTCGGAGTACGTCGACGGTGTCGAGCACGTGCTGCGGACCTTCCTCGTGCCGGCGCTGCTCGCCGCCGGGGATCTCACCGCGAACAAGGTCGCGCCGCTGCTGGCGAAGTTCAAGGGCCACCGGATGGCCAAGGGCGCGCTGGAGATGGCGGTGCTCGACGCCGAGCTGCGTGCGCACGGCGTGTCCTTCGGCACCGCCCTCGGGTCCACAACGGACTCGGTGCCGTGCGGGGTGTCCGTCGGGATCATGGACTCGATCCCGCAGCTGCTCGACGTCGTCGGCGGTTACCTCGAGGCCGGGTACCTCCGGATCAAGCTGAAGATCGAGCCGGGCTGGGACGTCGAGCCGGTGCGCGCGGTCCGGGAGCGCTTCGGTGACGACATCCTGCTCCAGGTCGACGCGAACACCGCGTACACGCTCTCGGACGTGCCGCAGCTGCAGCGGCTCGACCCGTTCGAGCTGCTGCTGATCGAACAGCCCCTCGAAGAGGAGGACGTGCTCGGGCACGCCGAGCTGGCCCGGCACATCCGGACGCCGATCTGCCTGGACGAGTCCGTGGTCTCCGCGCGCTCGGCCGCCGACGCGATCAAGCTCGGCGCCTGCCGGATCGTCAACATCAAGCCGAGCCGGGTCGGCGGTTACCTCGAGGCGCGACGGGTGCACGACGTCTGCGCCGCGCACGGCGTCCCGGTGTGGTGCGGCGGGATGATCGAGACCGGCCTGGGCCGGGCCGCCAACGTCGCGCTGGCGTCGCTGCCCGGGTTCACCCTGCCCGGCGACACCTCGGCGTCCGACCGGTTCTACCGCGCCGACATCACCGAGCCGTTCGTGCTCGAAGCCGGCCGGCTGCCCGTGCCGTCCGGCCCGGGCCTCGGGGTCACCCCGATCCCGGCGCGGCTGGCCGAGGTCACCACCGCGAAGTCCTGGCTCACCCTCGATTGATTCCACAAAGGACGGCGTGCGCAGTTCGTCGCCCGCGATGAATCTTCCCCCGGATCTCGTCGGTTCGCACGAATCGGCGGCGCCGCCACCGCCCTAGCATCCCCGGCATCGCCGGTTCCCCATCGTCGGACGAGAGGCAACCATGTCGAACCTTCCCGAACTCGGTGCCTGGCTCGAAAGCCGGCTCCCCGCCCTGCTGGCCGAGCACCAGGTGCCCGGCGCGTCGGTCGCGATCTACGCCGGCGGTGAGATCGTCGACCACGCGGCCGGGGTGCTCAACAAGGCCACCGGCGTCGAGGCGGACGTGGACTCGCTGTTCCAGATCGGCTCCATCACCAAGGTCTGGACGGCGACGCTGGCGATGCAGCTCGTCGACGAGGGTGCGCTCGACCTCGACGAGCCGGTCCGCAAGTACCTGCCGGAGTTCGTGCTGGGCGACGCGGACGCCGCCGCGCGGATCACCGTCCGGCAGCTGATGTGCCACACCGCCGGCTTCGAAGGCGACATCTTCACCGACACCGGCCGCGGCGCCGACTGCGTCGAGAAGTACGTCGCCACCCTGGGCGACGTGCCCCAGCTGTTCCCGCCCGGCGAGATGTTCTCCTACAACAACGCCGCGTTCTGCGTGCTCGGCCGGGTGATCGAGGTCCTGCGCGGCAAGAGCTACGGCGACTGCCTGGCCGAGCACCTGTTCACGCCGCTGGGCCTGACGCACGCCGCCGCGAGCCCGTACGAGGCGATCCTGTTCCGCGCCGCGCTCGGGCACGTCACGCCGAAGCCCGGCGCCGACCCGGAGCCCGCGCCCATCTGGGCGCTGGCCCCGTCCAACGCCCCGGCCGGGTCGATGCTCGCGATGCGGCCACGCGACCTCGTGACGTTCGCCGGCATGCACCTGCGGGACGGCGAAGGCCCGGACGGCACCCGCGTGCTCAGCGCGGAAAGCGCCCGCGCCATGCGGGAACGCCGCGTCGAGCTGCCCGACCTCGGCCTGATGGGGGACGCCTGGGGCCTCGGCTGGTCCCTCTTCGACTGGCCGGGCGGCGCGGTTGTCGGCCACGACGGCGGCACGATCGGCCAGTCGGCGTTCCTGCGGGTCGCCCCGGAGCACGGCGTCGCGGTGGCGCTGCTGACCAACGGTGGTGACCCGATCCCCGTCTACACCGAGGTCCTCGGCCACGTCCTGCGTGAGCTGGCCGGCATCGAGCTCCCCGCGCCGCCGGTGCCCGACCCGGCCGCGCCGCGCGTCGACGCCACGCGGTACGTGGGGGAGTACTCCTCGTCGGTCGCGGACATCGTGGTCAGCCAGGACGACGACGGCCGGGTCTGGGTCGAGCGGGTCCCGAAGGGCATCTTCGCGGAGCTCAGCGGCCCGCTGAAGTCCGAGCTGGTCGCCATGAACGGCGACACGCTGATCCTGGCCGAGCCGATGCAGGGGATGTACCTGCCGCACGCCTTCGTCGGTGACGACGGCACCGGGCGTGCGCTGTACCTGCACACCGGCCGGGCCGACCGGCGGGTGCGCGCATGACGGCCGTCGAAGACGAGATCACCGGGGTCTTCGCCGCGGCCGGCGCGCGGGGTTTTGTGCACGCACAGGAAATCGGCGGCGGGCCGGAGGTGGCCGTCGGCGCGGACGACCCGGTGGTGCTGGCTTCGGTGTTCAAGATCCCGGTCGCCGTCGCCTACGCCCGCGAAGTCGTCGCCGGACGGCTGGACGAGACCGCCCGGACCCGTGTCGGAAAGCGCTACCGCATCGGCGGGATCGGCACCGCGGGCTGCGCCGACGACGTCGAGCTGAGCTGGCGCGACCTCGCCCTGTTCATGCTGACCATGAGCGACAACGCCGCCACCGACGTCGTCTTCCACCGCGTCGGCCAGGAAGCCGTCGACCGTGTCCTCGCCGACCTCGGACTGCACCGCACCCGGCTGATCGGCTGCTGTGAGGACCTGTTCGCCTCGGTGCTCGCCGACCTCGGCGCCGGCGAGGACGAAGACCTCGACGCCGTGTTCGCCGGCGCGATCCCCGAACAGACCTGGAAGCTCGCGGTGCTCGACCCCGAGCGCACGACGGCGTCCACTCCCCGGGAGATCACCACGCTGCTCGACGCGGTGTGGACCGACCGCGCCGGCGACCCGGCCGCGTGCGAACGGGTGCGGGTGATGATGGCGCGCCAGATCTGGCCGCACCGGATCTCGTCGGGGTTCCCGAGTGACGTCACGATCGCGGCCAAGACCGGCACCCTGCCCGCGGTGCGCAACGAAGCGGGCGTCGTGTCCTACCCGGACGGTCGCCGGTTCGCCGTCGCCGTCTTCACCCGCGCGGACTCCCTCGCCGAGCGGCAACCCGCCGTCGACACCGCGATCGGCGAGGCCGCCCGCCTCGCCGTGGCCCACCTGCGGAAGGAAACCCCATGACCAAGACACGGACCGCGGTGGTCCTGCTCGGGGTGCTCGCCCTGGCCACGACCGCCTGCGGGGGATCGGGCAGCGGCTCCGGTGCCGGCGACGGGACCCCGGTGGACGGCAAGACGTTCAGCCTCGGTGTCGGCTCCGACCCCGGCAGCCTCGACCCGCACATGACCGTGCTGTCGGTGGCCATCCAGGTCGACCGGTTCCTTTACGACTCGCTGCTGAACGTCGACGGCGACGGCAAACCGGTCGCCGGGCTCGCCGCGAAGTGGGAAGCGTCGACGACAACCGCGTCCTTCACCCTCCGCCCGGGCCTCACCTGCGCGGACGGCAGCCCGCTGACCGCCGCCGACGTCGCGGCCAACCTGAACTTCATCGGCGACCCGGCGAACAAGTCGCCCATCGCCGGCCTGTACGTCGCCCCGGGCACCAAGGCGACCGCGGACGCGGCGGCCGGCACGATCACCGTCACCAGCGGGAAGCCGGACGCGTTCCTGGCCCGCAACATCGGCGGGGTGCCGATCGCCTGCGCCAAGGGGCTCGCGGACCGGAAGCTGCTCGCCAAGGGTGACAGCGGCACCGGGATGTTCACCGTCTCCGAGTCGGTGCCGAACGACCACTACACGTTCACCCGCCGCAAGGACTACACGTGGGGCCCCGGCGACTGGAAGGCGGAGCCGGGCCTGCCGGACAAGGTCGTCGTCCGCGTCATCCCCAACACCACGACCGCGACGAACCTGCTGCTGTCGGGTGAGCTCAGCGCAGCCCAGATCAACGGGCCGGACCGGCAGCGCCTGGAGGCGCGCAAGCTCTTCCACGGCGACTTCACCGCGCCGATGGGCGAGGTGTTCTACAACCAGGCGACCGGCCGGCCCGGGCAGGACGAAGCCGTCCGCCGGGCGCTCACCCAGGCGCTCGACCTGCCCCAGCTCGGCAAGGTGCTGACCAGCGGGGCCGGGAAACCGTCGAAGGGCATGATCACGAACGAGCCGAAGGTGTGCCCGGGTGACACCGTCACCGGCAACCTGCCGGCCCACGACCCGGCCGCGGCGGCGGCCGCGCTGGACGCGGCGGGCTGGAAGGCGGGCCCGGACGGCGTGCGTGCGAAGGGCGGCAAGAAGCTCGCGCTCACTGTCCTCTACGGCACCCAGCTCGGCCCGACGATGGCCCCGACCGCGGAGCTCGTCCAGCAGACGTGGAAGTCGCTCGGCGCCGACGTGACGCTCAAGGCGGTCGACAGCCCCGGCCTCAGCCAGGCCCTGTTCGGCACCGGCGAGTGGGAGGTCTCCCTCGGCCCGGTCGGGTTCTCGCTGCCGAGCCAGCTGGTCCCGTTCGTCTCCGGCCCGGCCGCGCCCGACGGGACGAACTTCGCCCACATCAGCAACCCCGGTTACGACCAGGGCGCCCAGCAGGCGGCTTCGAAGGCCGGTGACGCCAGCTGCGCCGACTGGACCGCGGCCGAGACCGCGCTGGTCAAGCGGGTGGACGCGGTGCCCTACTTCGACTCCGTCGTGCCGACCTACGCCAGCGGCGCGAAGTTCGAGATCAGCCAGGGCAGCGTGACGCCGGCGTCGATCCGGATGTACGCGAAATGACCACCGCGGCGGCGCCCGCCGGCCTGCGGGGCAGCCCGTGGCCGGCGTTCGCCGCGCGGCGGCTCGCCCGGTTCGCCGTCTCGCTGTGGGCGCTGCTGACCGCGGCGTTCCTGATGATCCACCTGGTCCCCGGGGATCCGGTGCGGGCCGCGCTCGGGATGACCGCGCCCGCCGAGCTGGTGGCGGCCAAGCGGGCGGAGCTCGGCCTGGACGACCCGCTGTGGGTGCAGTACGGGCACTACGTGCGCGGCCTGCTCACCGGGGACTTCGGGACGTCGATGACGAGCGGGCAGCCGGTGACGCAGGTGATCGGCGACCGGCTGCCCTCGACGCTTCAGCTGGCCCTGCTCGCCTTCGCGGTGGTGGTCGTCGTCGCGGTCCCGCTCGGCGTCTGCTTCGCGGTGCTGACGCGCGGCGGCCGCCGCCGGGGCGCGGAGCTGGGGTTCACGTCCGTGAGCGTGTTCCTCGCCGCCGTCCCGGAGTTCCTCGTCGGGGTCGGCCTGGTCGCGCTGCTCGCCGTCGGCCTCGGCTGGTTCCCGGTGGCGGGCACCGACGACGCGGGCGCGTACGTGCTGCCGGTCGCGGCGCTGGCGGTCGGGCCGGCGGCGATCCTCGCCCGGATGATCCGGGTGGAGCTGCTTTCGGTGCTGGGCGCCGACTTCGTCCGCACCGCGCGGGCGAAGCGGCTGCCCGCGCGGCTGGTGTACGTCCGGCACGCGCTGCCGAACGCGCTGACCGCGACGCTCACCCTCGGCGGGCTGATGCTGACTTCGATGGTCGCGGGCACGGTCCTGGTGGAGAACGTGTTCGCCTGGCCCGGCCTCGGCTCGACGATCGTCCAGTCGATCGTGCAGAAGGACTACCCGCTGGTGCAGGGGATCGTGCTGGTCTACGGCGTCGGCGTGCTGCTGGTGAACCTGCTGGTCGACGTCGTGCTCGGGCTGCTCGACCCGCGCTCGGCCATTCGGGAGGCGTGAGATGGCGCGACGACGCGGTTCGGTCTGGGTGGCGGCCGTGCGCACGCCGGTGGGCGCGTGCTCGGCGGTGCTGCTGGCGGTGGTCGTCGTGCTGGCGGTGCTGGCCCCGCTGCTCTGGGGGGACGCGGCCGCGGCGATCGACACCGACGCGATCGGCCAGGGCCCGTCCGGGGCGCACCCGTTCGGCACCGACTCCCTCGGCCGGGACCTGTTCTTCCGCACCCTGGTGGCGACCCGGCTGTCCATCGGGCTCGCGGTGCTCGCCACCGCGATCGGAGTCGGCGCCGGTGTTGTCCTCGGGACGCTGCCGTCGGTGCTGCCCCGGTGGGCAGGCCGGCTGCTCACCTCCGTGATCAACATCGCGGTGGCGTTCCCCGGCCTGCTGCTGGCGCTGTTCCTCGCGGTGATCTTCGGCGTGGGCACGCACGGCGCGGTGCTGGCGATCGCGTTCGCGATGGCGCCCGCGTTCGCCCGGCTGGTGCAGACGCTGTCCGCGTCGGTGAGCGGACGCGACTTCGTCGCCGCGGCCCGGGTTTCCGGCGTCGGCCGGACCCGGCTGCTGGCCCGGCACGTGCTGCCCAACATCGGCGAGCCCCTGGTCGTGAACGCGACCATCGGGGCCGGCTCGGCGCTGCTCGCCTTCGCCGGGCTGTCGTTCCTCGGGATCGGCGTGCAGGCGCCGGACTACGACTGGGGCCGGCTCCTGCGCGAGGGCCTGGACGGCATCTACGTCAACCCGGTGGCGGCGCTCGGGCCCTGCGCGGCGGTGGTGCTGGCCGGGCTGGCCTTCAACCTGGTGGGGGAGACGGTGGCCGCCGTCGTCGGGGTCCGGACCCGGGCGACCCGGCGTTCGGCGGCTCCGCTGCCGGCCTCGCCCCCGGCCGCCGTGGCCGAACCCGCGGCCGACGCGGTGCTGGTCGTCGAAAACCTCCGGGTCGCGTTCCCAGGCCCGAACGGGTGGACCGTGCCGGTGCGCGGGGTCAGCTTCAGCGTCCGCGCGGGGGAGGCGATCGGCGTTGTCGGCGAGTCGGGTTCCGGCAAGAGCCTGACCGCGCTGGCGGTGTCCCGCCTGATCGAAGCGCCCGGCGTGGTCACCGCCGACCGGCTGGAGTTCGCCGGGACACCGCTGGCGGCCGCCTCGGACCGCGAGCTCGGCACGTCGCTCGCCATGGTGTTCCAGGACCCGATGACGTCGTTCAACCCGGCCCGCCGGGTCGGGCGGCAGCTCGCCGAGGTGTCCGAACAACACCACGGCCTGTCGCGGCGGGCGGCGTTCGCCCGCGCGGTCGACCGGCTGACCGCGGTGCGCGTGCCGGCCGCGGCCCGGCGTGCCCGGCAGTACCCGCACGAGTTCTCCGGCGGCATGCGGCAGCGGGCGATGATCGGCATGGGCCTGATGGGGCAGCCGAAGCTCGTCATCGCCGACGAGCCGACCACCGCGCTCGACGTCACCGTCCAGCGCCAGGTCTTGCGTCTGCTCGCCCGCACCCGCGGAGCTGAAGGCGCCGCGATCCTGCTCATCAGCCACGACATCGCCGTCGTTTCCCAGACGTGCGAACGGATGCTGGTGATGTACGCCGGGCGCGTGGTGGAGGACCTGCCGACCGGGAGCCCGGCCCAGCACCCGTACACCCGCGCGCTGCTGGCCACGACCGTCGACCTCGGCACCGACCGCGACGAGCCGCTGGCCGTGATCCCCGGTCGCCCGCCGGAGCCGGACCAGGTGCCGGCGGGCTGTGCCTTCGCCGCCCGGTGCCCGCTGGCGACCGACCGCTGCCGCGACGAGGATCCGGTGCTGGAACCGACGGCCGACGAACACCGGGTCGCCTGCTGGCACCCGCAGGTGAGTGTCCTTTCCGGACAGTCGCACGAGGAGGGTGCTGCATGAGCGCACTGGAGTTCGACGGGGTGAGCGTCCGCTACGGCAAGCTGACCGCGCTCGACGGCGTCCGCCTGACCGTCCCTTCCGGACAGGTCGTCGGCCTGGTCGGCGAGTCCGGGTCGGGCAAGTCGACGCTCGCCCGGGCGGCCGTCGGGCTCGCGCCGGTCAGTGCGGGCCGGGTGCTGCTCGACGGCGTCGACGTCCGGAAGCTGCCCCGGCGCCGCCCGCTGCAGATGGTGTTCCAGGACCCGTATTCGTCACTGGACCCGCGGATGGCCGTCGGTGAGTCGATCACCGAGGCGATGCCGCGGGGCACGTCTCGCGCAGCCCGGCGTGAAGAGGTCGCGCGGTTGCTCGAACTGGTGAACCTCGACCCGGAACGCGCCTCCGTGCTGCCCGGGCAGCTCTCGGGCGGGCAGCGTCAGCGCGTCGCGCTCGCCCGCGCACTGGCCGGGCAGCCGAAGGTGCTGATCGCCGACGAGATCACCTCGGCCCTCGACGTCTCGGTGCAGGGCGCCGTGCTCAATCTGGTCCGCGACGTGCAGCGGCGGCTGGCGCTGTCGATGCTGTTCATCTCGCACAACCTCGCGGTGGTGCGGTACGTCAGCGACGTCGTCGCGGTGATGTACCTCGGCCGGATCGTCGAGGCCGGGCCCGCCGAGCAGGTGCTCACCGATCCGCAGCACCCGTACACCCGGGACCTGCTGGCCGCCGCGCCGTCGGCGGACCGCCGCCTGCTCGACACCTCGGGTGACGACGCCCTCGCCGACACCGAACCCGCCGACCCGCACCACCCGCCCGCCGGCTGCCGCTACCACCCGCGGTGCCCGATCGGCCCGCTCGTGCACACCGACCGCACCGTCTGCGTGAGCGCCGACCCGGCCGACGAGGCCGCCGGCCGGGCCCACTCCGCGGCGTGCCACTTCGCCGCGTCCCATCCCACAAGGAGAACCGCATGACCCGACGTCTGGGCACCGACGACCTCTACGCCCTCGAGTTCCCCGGGCAGCCGGCGATTTCGCCCGACGGCAGCCGGATCGTGTACGTGCTGCGCACCGCCGACCGGGACGCGGACCAGGACACCCGCTCGCTCTGGCAGGTCGACACCGCCGGCGGCAAACCGCGGCCGCTCACCCGGGGAACCGGCGACGTGGCGCCGACGTGGTCGCCCGACGGCGCGCGGATCGCGTTCCTGCGCGCCCAGGACGGCCCGGCGCAGCTGTGGCTGCTGCCCGCGGACGGCGGTGAGCCCGAGCAGGTCACCACGCTCCCACTCGGCGCGGGCACCCCGGTCTGGCGCCCGGACGGCACCGAGATCGCCTTCAGCGCCCCGGTCGACCTCGTCGCGGAGGAAGGTGACGACGACGCCGCCCGGTCCCGCCGCGCGGCCGCCCCGGTGGTCGCCGACCGGCTCGACTTCAAGGCCGACGGCGCCGGCCTGCTGCGGACGCTGCGCAAGCACGTCCACGTCCTCGACGTCACCACCGGCGAGGTCCGGCAGGTCACCTCGGGGGACTGGCACGCGGGTGACCCCGCGTGGTCGCCGGACGGCGCGCAGCTGGCCTTCCCGGCCGCGCCGGACGCCGACGCCGACCTGACTTTCCGGTCCGGCGCCTACGTTCTCACCCTCGGTGACACCACCGCCGAGCCGCAGCTGGTCGGCTCCGGCGACGGCATGTGCGGCGCGGCCGTCTGGACGGCCGACGGCGCCGCGCTGCTCGTTGTCGGCCGCGGTGACACCGCCCCCGGTCACCTCGGGCTGCTGCGGGTGCCGCTGGACGGCGGTGAGGTGGTCGACCTCGCCGCCCCGCTCGACCGCACCGTGATGCTGGGCGGCCCGGGGTACCCCGGCGCCCTGCCGGTCCTCGCTGGTGAGGAAACCGTGCTGTTCTGCGCCCGTGACCGCGGCTGCACGCACCTCTACGCCGTCGACGTCGCCGGCGGTGAGCCACGGCGGGTCGTCGGTGGCGCCGGCAACGCCGTGGACGGGCTGGCCGTCGCCGGGACCACCGCGGTGACCGTGCTGACGACGCCGACGTCGCACGGCGAGGTCGTGACGGTCGACCTGCCCGGCGGTGAGCTCGAGGTGCGCACCGCCCACGGTGACGGCGACTTCGAGCTGTTCACCCGTGAGGAGCGGGAGTTCACCGTCTCCGACGGCACGGTCGTCCAGGGCTGGCTGCTGCGCGACCCCGCCCGCACCGGCCCGCGGCCGCTGCTGCTCGACATCCACGGCGGCCCGCACAACGCGTGGAACGGCGCCGCCGACGCCGTCCACGTCTACCACCAGGAGCTCGTCGGGCGCGGCTGGGCGGTGCTGCTGCTGAACCCGCGCGGCAGTGATGGTTACGGCGAAGCGTTTTACACCGCGGCCGTTGGCGCGTGGGGTTTGGCCGACGCCAAGGACTTCCTCGAGCCGCTGGACCAGCTCGTCACCGAAGGGGTGGCGGACGCGCGCCGGCTGGCCGTGTCCGGGTACAGCTACGGCGGCTACATGACGTGCTACCTGACCAGCCGTGACGACCGGTTCGCCGCCGCGGTGGCCGGCGGCGTGGTCAGCGACGCGGCCAGCATGGCCGGCACCTCCGACAGCGGGCACTACCTGGGTGTTGCGGAACTCGGTGCGGTCCCGGCGGAGAACCGGGCGCACTACGCGGCGCTTTCGCCGCTGGCGCAGGTGGAAAAGGTGCGCACGCCGACGCTGATCGTGCACGGCGCGGACGACGACCGGTGCCCGGCCGGGCAGGCCGAGCAGTGGTTCACCGCGCTGCGCGAGCAGGGGGTGCCGACCCGGATGGTGCTCTACCCCGGCGCGTCACACCTGTTCATCCTCGACGGCCGGCCGTCGCACCGCGCCGACTTCAACCGCCGCATCGTCGACTGGGTCGAGCAGTACGCGGGGGAGCCGGGCAAGCCGGCGCGGGTGCCGCTCGACGCCGCGCATTGGCGGCGGCGCCTGGCCGAGCTCGCGCGCAAGCACCGTGTTCCCGGTGCGGCGCTGGGCATCCTGCGCGGTGCCGACCAGGTGCTCGCGAGCAGCGGTGTGCTGAACAAGGCCACCGGCGTCGAGGTCACCGACGACTCGGTGTTCCAGATCGGCTCGATCAGCAAGGTGTGGACGACCACCGTCGTGATGCAGCTCGTCGACGAGGGGCTGCTGAAGCTGGACGCGCCGATCGTCGACGTGCTGCCCGAGCTGCGGCTGGCCGACCCCGACGTCACGAAGCAGGTGACGCTGCGGCACCTGCTGACGCACACCAGCGGCATCGACGGGGACGTCTTCACCGACACCGGCCGGGGTGACGACTGCGTCGAGAAGTACGTCGCGCTGCTCGACCAGGCCGCGCTGACGCACCCGCTCGGCGCGACCCTGTCCTACTGCAACTCCGGGTTCATCCTGGTCGGGCGGGTGATCGAGAAACTGACCGGCAAGACCTGGGACGCGGCCCTGCGCGAGCGGCTGTTCACCCCGCTCGGCCTGACGCACACGGGCACCCTGCCCGAGGAGGCGCTGCTCTTCCGCGCGGCGATGGGGCACGTGGCGGCCGGCGACGGCGAGCCGCAGCCCGCGCCCGTGTGGGGGCTGCCGCGCTCGGCGGGCCCGGCCGGCCTGATCACGGCGACCCCGGCGGACGTGCTGGCCTTCGCGCGCCTGCACCTCACCGGCGGCCTCGGCCCGGACGGCGTGCGGGTGCTCTCCGCGGCGTCCGCGGAGGCGATGACCCAGGAGCAGTTCGAGATGCCGGACAAGGACACGCTCGGCGACTCGTGGGGCCTCGGCTGGATCCGCTTCGAGTGGGACGGCCACCGCGTGTACGGCCACGACGGCAACACGATCGGGCAGTCGGCGTTCCTCCGGATCCTCCCCGGCCAGGACCTCGCGGTCACGCTGCTCACCAACGGCGGCAGCGCGCACGACCTGTACGAAGAGCTCTACCGCGAGATCTTCGCCGAGCTCGCCGGTGTGGCGATGCCGCGACCGCTCGAACCCGCCGCGACGCCGCCCGCCGTGGCCGTCGAGGAGTTCCTCGGTGTTTACGAGCGGGAGTCGATGCGGATCGAGATCCTCCAGCGGGACGGCGAGCTGCGGATGCGCCAGACGGTCACCGGCCCGATCGCCGAGCTCGTGCCGGAACCGACCACCGAGGACGAGCTGGTCCCGATCGGCCCCGCGCAGTTCGCGCACAGCCCGGCGGGCATGCGGGGCTGGGTTTCGGTGACCTTCTACACGCTGCCGACGGGGGAGCGGTACCTGCACACCGGCGTCCGGGCGACCCCGAAGGTCAAGGAGTGACCACGAGGCGCTGGTCGCCGGTCTCCTTCCAAGCGGTTTCGACGTCGGCGAGCGGCACCGTGCGCGCGTCGATCCGGAAGGCGCCGAGCTCGGCGACGAGCGACTGCAGCTCGGCGACGATGTCGCGGGTCGGCACCGACCCCTGACCGCTGCCGACGAGCTGCAGCCGTGCCGCCCGGAGCGCGGCCGAGGGGAGCTCGGTGGTCCGCCCGGCCACCGAGCCGATCTCGACCCAGGTCAGCGGGCGGCCGCGGTCGGCGCGGTGCGTGACGATCTCGCGCAGTGCATCGGCTGTGGGCGGGCCCCAGAGGTAGTCGAGGACAACGTCGACGTCGGCTGCTTCGCCGACGTCGTCCAGGGTGAGCGCCCGGTCGGCGGGGAGCGCGGCGAGGCGTTCCGGGTTGCGGCCGGCCGCGAAGACCCGGCCCGCGCCGAGGTGCTTCGCGACCTGGACGGCGAGCCGGCCCGCGTTGCCGGTCGCGCCGAGCACGAGGACGTCCTGCCCGGCGGCGAAGTCGATCCGCCGGCGCAGGGCGACCCACGCCGACATCGCGGGGTTCATGCCCGCGGCGACCAGCACCGGGTCGGCGTCGTCCGGCAGGACCACACTGCGCCGCAGGTCGACGACGGTCCGTTCGGCCATCGCGCCCATCGTGGTGTCCGGGAGGACGAAGTACCGCAGTGTGCCGTCGGGAGCACGCCCGACACCGTCGATGCCGGGGACGAGCGGAAGTTCACCCTTTTCGGTGTAGTGCGAGCCGTCGGCCTGGGAGCGGACGCGCGGGTGCAGGCCTGCGGCGACAACATCGACGAGGACCTCGTCTTTTGTCGCCGGTTCCGGCACGGGGAAGTCCTGACAGGTGGGCGGGGTGCCGAACGCGGTCACGACGGCTGCGCGCATGGTGGCTCCTTTAGTTGGTATTCCCCACTACATTAGATGGCAGTGCCAACTAGTTCAAGGTAGTCTTGCGGCATGACCGAACCCGACGAAGTGCTGGACGGCCTGGTCCAGGTGTCCTTCAGGGTGATGGCGCTGCTGAGCCAGGCGGCGGCCGCGCACGAGTTCTCCCTGACGCAGCTGCGGGTACTGGCGATCCTGCGCGACCGCACGCCGAAGATGGCGGAGCTCGCGGACCACCTCGGCCTGGACCGGTCTTCGGTCAGCGGGCTGATCGACCGCGCCGTCCGCCGCGGCCTGGTGCAGCGGGAGGCGAGCCGCGACGACGGCCGCTCGGTGCGCGTCGGCTTGACGGCGGAGGGGCACCGGCTGGCCGGTCAGGTGACCGCGGAGGTCGCTTCGTTGATGGCGCCGCTGACCGGCGATCTCAGTGCTGCCGAGCGAAAGCGCCTCGGCGCGCTGCTGGCCCGGGTGCTCGCATGAGCCGGGTCACGTCGGGGAACACCGTGGGGCGCCAGGCGTTGTAACGGGTGTCGGTACGGAGGAGTCCCCGGGCCTCACCCCATGCCTTCACGGCTCTGTGCATCAACAGAAGTCCAGTTCGGCTGGAGCCGTGTCGAGCCACTCGCCGCGAGGCGACCCCCGTACCGGCCCCGAACTCCCGCTTCCGCTCGCAGGTCTCCCCCCAGCCTTCGCCGAGCGGAAGCGGGACTTTCTTTGTCCTCAGTGGACAGCGGCCCGCCAGGCTTCAGTGCTTCGGTGCGGCCACCGCGCCCGTGGACTTGCGGAGCAGCCAGGTTGCCGCGAAGGCCACCACCCCGACACAGCCTGCCACCACGAACGCCGCCCGCAGGCCCGAAGCGTCGGGACTGGTCGCCGCCGCGTCCGCGCTTCCGAGCGTCGCCACGCTGACGAACACCGCCGTGCCGAGCGCTCCGGCCACCTGCTGGAGCGTCGACAGGATCGCGCTGCCGTGCGAGTACAGGTTGTCGGGCAGGGCGCCGAGCGACTCGGTGAACAGCGGCGTCATCATCAGGCCGAGCCCGGCCATCAGCAGCACGTGGATCCCGATCACCGCGATCAGGGGCGAGCCCGCCCCCAGCATGGTGAACAGCCACAGCGACGCCGCCACGGCGCCCGCACCGGGGATGACCAGCGGGCGCGCGCCGACCTTGTCGTACAGCGCGCCGACCGGGCGGCCCAGCACGCCGAGCACCAGCCCGCCCGGCAGCACGGCCAGGCCGCTGACGAACGTGCTGGTGTGCAGCACCGTCTGCAGGTAGAGCGGCAGCAGGATCGCCGCCGCGCCGATCAGGCAGACGAACAGCAGTGCCGTCAGCACCAGCGAGAGGACAAAACTGCGGTAGGTGAACGGCCGCAGGTCGAGCAGGGCCCGGTCACGCCGCTGCAGCCGCAGCTGCCGCCAGGTGAACACGGCCAGCGAGACCACACCGACGACGATCGACAGCCACGGCGGCACCGGCGGTTCCACACCCTTCTCGCCGGTCGACGACAGCCCGTACAGCAGGCCGCCGAACCCGATCGCGGACAGCAGCACCGACGGCACGTCCAGCGGCACCGGCCGGCGCTCGCTTTCCAGCCGCAGCCGCAGCGCGCCGGTCACCAGCGCCGCGATGGACAGCGGCAGCACGATCCAGAACATCCAGCGCCAGCCGAGCGACGACAGCACCGCCCCGCCGATGGTCGGCCCGATCGCCGGCGCGACCGCGATGACGATCGTGATCGTCCCCATCGTGGCGCCACGCCGCTCCGGCGGCACCAGCCGCATCACCGTCGTCATCAGCAGCGGCAGCATCACCGCCGTGCCGCACGCCTGCACCACGCGCCCGGCCATCAGCATCGCGAACCCGGGCGCGAGCGCGCACAGCAGCGTGCCGAGGCTGAACGCCGACAGTGAGAAGAGGAAGACCTGCCGCGGCGTGAACCGTTCGAGCAGGAATCCGGTCGTCGGGATGACCACGGCCATCGTCAGCAGGAACCCGCTGGTCAGCCACTGCACGGTCGTGGTCGGCACCCGCAGGTCGACGGTCAGGTCCCGCAACGCGACACTCAGGATCGTCTCGTTGAGGATCATCACGAACGCCGACAGCACCAGGACGCCGATGAGGAGTCCCGACCGCGGCGGCGGGCGGTGCAGGCCGGTGGGCTCGGTGGACACGGTTTCGGTCATCGGGGCGGGAGCTCTCCTGGATCGGCCGCGCCGGCGGAGTTGACGCCTTCGACGCCGGCGACGGTCGTGGGGCGAAGGCGGGCTGTCCCTTGCAGTCTGCCTGTCCCCGCACCCCGCTGTCACGGCGGTTTCCCCAGTGCAGCCGGTCACACCGCACGATGGAGGAGGCCCCTGCACACGCCCCGTGGGCGTCCGATATGCTTACCGTCAGTACGAAGTTCCGCAGCGCGCGATTAGCTCAGCGGGAGAGCGCTTCCCTGACACGGAAGAGGTCACTGGTTCAATCCCAGTATCGCGCACCACGAGTCCACCCCCGGATTTCGTGGAAGTTCGTACCACGGGCGATTAGCTCAGGGGGAGAGCGCTTCGTTCACACCGAAGAGGTCACTGGTTCGATCCCAGTATCGCCCACGAGATGGTCGAGAGGGTTGTGTTCGCGGAGAGCGCGAACATGACCCTCTCGTCGTGTCTTGTGGGGGCCGAGCCCCCACGCCCCCGCCGGGGGCACGCCCCCGGACCCCCGCGTGTGGTTGCGTTCCGTGGTGGGTTTCGGCTTGTCCACATTGGACTTTTACCGCAGTCGTGCTTTTACGGCAGGCGTCGTTTTTACAGCAGTCGGCGTTGGAGTGCGTCTGCGATGACTGTCTGGACTACTTTTTCGAGCTCTGCTTCGTCTGGGTGGGTGCCTTGGCGGCGGCCGGCGAACAGTAGGTGGCCGGCGCCGATCAGGGACAGGGCCAGGGAGTCCACCTCGGCGTCTGCTGCGATGCGGCCCAGTTCGCGTTCGCCTGCCAGGTAGCCGGCGAACATGGCTCGCGCTTCTGCCAGTAGGGGGATGCCTTGGGCTGGGCCGCCTTTGCGTAGTCGTGCTCGCAGTTCGTCGCGGAAGAAGACCAGGCTGGTGAGGGCCACCGTCACCGGGTCGAACAACTCCGTCAGTGCGGTGATGATGTTTTCGGCGACCGTGCGGGTTCCGGCTGCGGCGCGCAGGAGGGCCGACTGGTCTGCCAATCGGGTGATGCGGTCGAGGACCAGTTCGGCCAGGAATGCGTCGAAGTCGGCGAAGTACCGGTGGAGGACGCCCTTGGCGACGTCGGCTTCGGCGGTTACCGCGCGGCTGGTCAGCGCGTTCGGGCCGTCGCGGAGCAGGACGCGCTCGGCGGCGTCGAACAGCTGCTTGCGCACGTCGCGCAGGTGGACCCCGGTCGGCATGAGGACCATTCTCCGGTACGCCGAGCGCGAACGCGCACACAGTTGTCGAGTGGGCATGTGCCCATTAGAGTGGGCGCATGCCCACTCAACCTCACGAAGAGCGCCGGATGGCCGAGTCGTTCGGGACCGACGCCGAACGCTACGACCGCGCCCGCCCCGAGTATCCCGTCGAACTGGTGGCCAAGGTTGTCGCCGCGAGTCCCGGGCCGGACTTCCTGGATGTCGGGTGCGGTACCGGGATCGAAGCGCGCCAGTTCCGTGCTGCAGGGTGCCGGGTGCTCGGTGTTGACCCCGATGCGCGGATGGCCGGCTTCGCGCGGCGGGGCGGGATCGACGTCGAGGTCGCGAAGTTCGAGGACTGGGAGCCGGCCGGGCGTGTCTTCGACGCGGTTGTCGCCGGGCAGGCCTGGCACTGGGTGGATCCCGTCGCGGGCCCGGCCAAGGCGGCTCAGGTGCTGCGGCCCGGCGGGCTGCTCGCCGTGTTCGCGCACGTGTTCCAGCCGCCGGCCGTGGTGGCGGACGCACTCGCCGCGGCGATTCGGCGGGTGCTGCCGGACTCGCCGTTCGCGGGGGAGTCGAGGAGTGCCGCGGACATCTACGACGTCATGTTCACCCGGTTCGCCGACGGGATCCGCGAGGCGGGCGGCTTCGGTGACCCGCAGCGGTGGCGGTTCGGCTGGGAACGGTCGTACACGCGGGACGAATGGCTGGACTTCCTGCCCACGACCGGCGGCCTGACGCGGCTGCCGCCGGACGTGCTGGCGGAGGTCCTGTCCGAAGTCGGAGACGCGATCGACGGCATCGGCGGCGCTTTTGTCCTGCCGTACACGACCCTCGCGGTGGCTGCGGCGAAGCCTTGACAAGAAAAGTTGTCGGTGAGACGGTGGTGCGCAGCGAAACGAACCGGACAACCTTCGGCGCGAACGGCTGACCCCAGCCGGATCGTGGCCGCCACCATGGGAGCAGCCATGTCTTTCCAGGCCTACCTCGACAACGCCGAGAAGCAGACCGGCATCACCCCGCGCGGCTTCCTCGACCTGGCCGCGGGCAAGAAGCTGACGAAGCACGGCGAAATCGTCGCATGGCTGAAGACGGACCACGGCCTGGGCCACGGCCACGCGACCGCAATCGCGCGGCTGGTGACCAAGGGGCCGGAGTTCGTGGCCGAGCACCACACGGAGGGTGTGCTCCACCTCGACGGTGTGGCGGCGAGAGCCTGAACGCCGGTCCGGCCGGGTTGCAGGAGGACCCGGCCGGATGGGCGTCAGCCGCGCAAGTCGCGCGCCAGCTCAGGGGACCGGAGCCGGCACGAGCCCGGCCGCAACTGTCAACGCGATGCGCGCCGCGGCCGACCGAGCATCGAGCCACGGCGATCGCCCGCCGGGTGATCGCCGTGGCCGATGGCGTGCGGCCCGGCAGGAACGCGGCCACCGCGAGTGCGATGTGCGCCGCGCCGGACCGGGCGTCAGCCGCGGCGAACGCCGGCCGGAGTGACCGGCGCCGCGGCCGACGGCTGGAACACCGCCACCGCCACCGCCAGCGCGATGTGCGCCGCAGTCGAACCCGCGTCAGCCGCGCAGAACGCCCGCCGGCTCAGGTGCGACCGCAGCCGTCGCAGCCGGTGCGCGGCCCGGCAGGAACGCCGCCACCGCCAACGCGATCAACGCCGCAGCCGATCCCATCGCCAGCACCAGCCGGAAACCGCCTTCCGACGGCAGGGCCACCGGTCCGAACTGGATGGTCAACCGAGCCAGCACCAAACCCGCCGTGGCGCTCGAGACCGACGTGCCGATCGAGCGCATCAGCGTGTTGAGGCTGTTCGCCGCCGCGGTCTCCGAGACCGGCACCGCTCCCATCACGAGCGCGGGCATCGCGCCGTACGCCAGCCCGATCCCCGCGCCGATGATGCTCGACACCAGCACGAGGTGCCACGTCGCGCTCATCAGCACGATGCCGATGCCGTAACCGGCCGCGACGACCACCGCGCCGAGCATCAGCGTCGTCTTCGGGCCGCGGGTCCTCGAGATGCGTGCGGACACCGGGGCCAGCGCCATCATCACCAGCCCGGACGGCGCCATCACCAGACCCACCGCGAGCATCGACTGGCCGAGCCCGTACCCGGTGGCCGTCGGCAGCTGGAGCAGCTGCGGCAGGACCAGTGACATCGCGAACATCGCGAAGCCGAACACCGCGGACGCGATGTTGGTCAGCAGCACCTGGCGCCGCGCGGTCGTCCGCAGGTCCACCAGCGGCTGCCGGGTCCGCAGCTCCCAGCGTCCCCACAGCAGCAGGACGACCACCGCGGTGGCGAACAGCCCCAGCGTCGCCGCGCTGCCCCAGCCCCAGTCGGCGCCCTTCGAGATCGCCAGCAGCAGGCACACCAGCGCGATCGAGAGCCCGGCCGCGCCCGGCACGTCGAACCGGCCGCCGGTGCGCACCGGCGACTCCGGCACGAGCGCGACGACCAGCGCGGTGACGACCAGCCCGAGCCCGGCCGCGGTCCAGAAGAGCACGTGCCAGTCGGCGTTTTCGGCCAGCAGTGCCGCCGCGGGCAGGCCCAGCGCGCCGCCGACACCGAGCGACGCGCTCATCAGCGCCGTGGCGGAGCCGAGCCGTTCGGCCGGCAGCTCGTCACGCATGATGCTGATCCCGAGCGGGATGACGCCGGCGGCGAGGCCCTGCAGCGTCCGGCCGGCGACCATCGGCACGAGCGTGTCGGACAGCGCGCCGATCGCCGAGCCGACGACCAGGGCGCCGAGGCTGATCAGCAGCATCCGGCGCTTGCCGTACATGTCGCCGAGCCGGCCCATGGTCGGCGTCGCCACCGCGCCCGCGAGCAAGGTCGCGGTGATGGCCCAGGTGGCGTCGGCGGCGGAGGCGTGCAGCAGCCCCGGCAGGGCCGGGATCAGGGGGATGACCAGCGTCTGCATCAGCGAGACGGTGATGCCCGCAAGCGCGAGGACCGCGACGACGAGGTTCGCGCGCGGCGACGCCTCTCTGGCGGGCGTGGATGAAGCGGGCACGAGCGGGCCTCCGGATGTCCGAATTAAATCAGTCGCTTGACTTAGCGTAGCAGTCTTCGGTTGACTGATCACGAGCTCCCGGCCGGTGCCGAGGAGGATCCACGAAGGCGGCTGGAGGAACGATGACGAGCACCGTGGAAGCCCCCGATTTCCCGATGACCCGGGCCGCGGGCTGCCCGTTCGACCCGCCGCCCGCCGCTCGCGCGCTGCAGGGGGAGACCCCGCTCGCCCGGGTCCGGCTGTGGGACGGCAGCACCCCGTGGCTGGTGACCCGCTACGCCGAACAGCGTGCGCTGCTGGCCGATCCCCGCGTCAGCGCCGACGTCAGCCGCCCCGGCTACCCGAGCCCGGCGCCGCTGCCGAAAGGCGGCACCGGCATCAGCTTCATCCTGATGGACAACCCCGAGCACGCCCGGCTGCGCAAGATGGTGACCGCGCCGTTCACGATCCGCCGCGTCGAGGCGATGCGCCCGGCCGTGCAGAAGATCGTCGACGACCAGGTCGACGCCCTGCTGGCCGGCCCGAAGCCGGTCGACCTCGTCGAGGCGTTCGCGTTGCCGGTGCCGTCACTGGTGATCTGCGAGCTGCTGGGTGTGCCCTACACCGACCACGATTTCTTCCAGGAGAACAGCAAGGTCATCATCCGGCGGGACGCGAAGCCCGAGGAGCGGGCCGCCGGGCACCAGGCGCTTGTCGGGTACCTCGACCGGCTGATGGGCGAGAAGCTCGAGCGCCCCGCGGACGACCTGCTCTCCGGCCTCGCCACCCGGGTGGGCGCGGGGGAGCTGACCCGGCTGGAGGCCGCGCAGATGGGCGTGCTCCTGCTCATCGCCGGTCACGAGACGACGGCGAACATGATCGCGCTCGGCACCCTGGCCCTGCTGGAGCACCCCGAGCAGCTGGCGCTGCTGCGGGAGTCCGACGACCCGGCGCTGGTCGCCTCGGCCGTCGAAGAACTGTTGCGGTACCTGAACATCACGCACAACGGGCGCCGCCGCCTCGCGCTGGCGGACATCGAGGTCGCCGGGCAGGTGATCCGCGCGGGGGAGGGCCTGATCATGGCCAACGACATCGCGAACCGCGACCCGGAGGTGTTCCCCGACGGCGACCGGCTCGACCTGAACCGCGACGCGCGCCGCCACATCGCCTTCGGGTTCGGCGTCCACCAGTGCCTCGGCCAGCCGCTGGCCCGGCTCGAGCTCCAGGTCGTCTACAGCACGCTGTACCGGCGCATCCCGACGCTCGCACTGGCCACCGGCGTCGAGCGGATCCCGTTCAAGCACGACGGATCCGTCTACGGCGTTTACGAGCTGCCGATCACCTGGTGATACCGGTCAGACGCTGCGCAGCACCGAAACGACCGTGCCCAGGATCGTCGCGCGGTCGCCGTCGATGACGTCGTAGGCCGGGTTGCGGGGCTCGAGGTACACGTGGCCGTCGCGCCGGCGGTACACCTTGACCGTCGCCTCCTCGTCGATCATCGCGGCGACGATCTGGCCCGAGTGGGCCTCGCTCTGCTGCTTGACCACGACGATGTCGCCGTCGCAGATGGCGGCGTCGATCATCGAGTCGCCGCGGACGCGCAGGCCGAAGACGGTGCCGCGGCCGGTGAGGTCGCGCGGCAGCTTGAGCACGTCGTCGACGTGCTCCACCGCCGAGATCGGCGTGCCGGCGGCGATGTCGCCGACCACGGGCACCGGCACCGAGTCGCCGTCCCCGGCCGCCGCGGTGCCGTGCAGGAACGCGCGCACGTCGATCGGGCGGGACACCGTGGCGCCGCGGCGCAGGAAGCCCTTGTCCTCGAGGCTCGCGAGGTGCTTCGACACCGACGACGTCGACTGCAGCCCGACGGCCTCGCCGATCTCCCGGGTGCTGGGGGAGTAGCCGTGGTCGACCACCCAGTCCCGGATCGCGACCAGGATCTTCTGCTGCCGCTCCGGCAGGGCGGAGGCGTCGAGGTGCTCGAACGTGTCGTCGTAGGTGGTCACCAGCGGAATCCTAGAGGCAGGTGTGCCACGGGGCGCCGCCTGGTCCGGGTGCCCGGTCCCGCTGACCGGAACATCGGGTGACAGTTGGCGTCTTACCAACATGAGTGAGTACTTTGCCATCTGTTGACCTGGGTGCCGAAGGGACGTATGGTCTAGACCACAATTTTCCTTCGCTCGAACCCCCTTCCCGAGCGCGGCGGGGCCTCCCGGCGAGGCCGTGGCCGCGATTTCGCCGTACCCGGCGGCGGGAAGCGAGCCCGTCCCCCCGAAGGAGCTGGTATGAAAGCGAACCGGAAACTGGTCGCGGTCGCCGCGGGTGCTCTCCTCGCCCCGGTGCTGGTGGTGCTCAACCCCGCCGGGATCGCGAGCGCGCACGGCTACGTGAACTCCCCGGCCAGCCGGCAGGCGCAGTGCGCCCAGGGCACGGTGTCGTGTGGCCAGATCACCTACGAGCCCCAGAGCGTCGAAGGGCCGAAGGGCTTGAAGTCCTGCAACGGCGGGGTTTCCCAGTTCGCCGAGCTCAACGACAACGGCAAGGGCTGGCACGCCACCCCGATCGGCACCGACGCGACCTTCACGTGGACCTTCACCGCGCGCCACAAGACGTCGAACTACGAGTACTGGATCGGCAACGAGAAGGTCGCCGACATCGGCGGCAACAACGAGCAGCCGCCGGAAACCGTTTCGCACCAGGTGAACCTGTCCGGCCACACCGGACGGCAGACGGTGCTGGCGGTGTGGAACATCGCCGACACGTCGAACGCGTTCTACTCCTGCATCGACCTGCAGGTCGGCTGAGACTCCGGCCACCCGGGAGCGCGCGGCTCCCGGGTGGCCGGTCACCGGCGGGACTTCAGCAGGCGTGGTACCAGGCGGCGAAGCCGTGCGGAACCGGTGCTCCACGGTCACCGCAGGGGCATGATCCATTCCTAGCTTGACGTCATGACCACGTTGCTCGACCGTCGCCCCGCTCCGATCCGCGTCCAGGCGAAGACCCCGCGGCCCACCATCACCGCCCTCTTCGTCGTTGCCGTCGGAGTTGCCGCCTACACCGGGTTCCGGCTGCCGGGGGAGTGGGCGGCGACGCTGCAGTCGGTCTCCCTGACCGACGGGTTCCACCGGCGCTTCCTCGTGGGCACGCTGCTGGCACCGTTCGGCCACCACTACCTGGTTTACGCGGTCGCGAGTTTCCTCGTCCTCGCCGCCCTGCTGACGGCCGTGGCGATCGCGTTCTTCCGCGGCCGCACCGAAAGCCGGCGGCTGGTGATCGTCGGCTGGCTGCTGGCGCCGACCGGCGGTTACCTGTTCCAGGAGGTCGGCTACTTCGACCAGGTGCTGTACCTGCTGCTGGCCGGGGCGTCGTGGGCACTGCACCGGAACCGGCCGGTGCTCGCGAGCGTGGTGATGACGCTTTCCGTGACGGTGCACGAAATCGCGCTGTTCACCGTGCTGCCGGTGTTCGGCTTCGCCCTGCTGCGGAAGTTCCCGTTCCGGCGCGCCGGTGCGCTGCTGGCGCCGTCCACCGTGGCCTGCCTGGTGATCCTCGCCCTGCCGCCGGCCGCTCCCGGTGCCGTCGAGAAGCTCCGGAACACACTGTCCACGGCGGACTTCCGGTATCGCGTCGACGCGCTGAGCCTGTTCGAACGCACGCAGGCCCAGAGCTGGCAGCTCTACTCCGTCACCCGGGTGCTGCTCTACCTGGTCCCGATCGCGATCGTGGTGATCGGCGGTCTCCTGCTCCTGCAGCGGCCGGCACTCGCGGCCGCGGTGGCCGTCGCCGCGCCGGTGCTGCTCGCCTTCGGCGGCTGGGACGACGCGCGCTGGGGTTTCCTGCTGGTGAGCAACTTCGCCCTCGTGCTGTGGCTCCGGCTCGGCCGCCGCGAACTGGACCTGCCCCGGGCCGGCGTGCTGGCCGCGCTCCTGCTGGTCCTCACGCACGTGCCGATGCCGTACTTCGACGGCTACGCGCCCCGCGGGCTCACGCTGGTGACTCCCGTGGAAGACGCAAGGTGAAGATCGCGCCGCGATCGTTGTGCACGGTGAGCTCCCCGCCGTTGATCAGCGCGTTCTCCCGGGCGATCGCCAGGCCCAGCCCGCTGCCTTCGGTCGCCCGGCGCGCGTGGTCACCCCGGACGAACCGGTCGAACAGGATCGGCAGCAGGTCTTCGGGGATCCCCGGCCCGGAGTCGGCCACCCGGATCGTCACGGCGTCGGCCGTCCCCACCAGCGACACGGTGATCGGGCTCCGGCCGTGCCGGGCGGCGTTGACCAGCAGGTTGCCCACGATGGTGTGGACGCGGCGCGGGTCGGCGAAGACGCTCGTGTCACCGGCGCTGGTGACCTCGACGGCCGTGTCCGGCACGCTGACCTCGATCGCGTCCTCGACCAGCGCGGGCAGGTCGACGGGTTCGGGACGGAAGTCCGCGGAACCCGCGTCGAAGCGGGAGATCTCCAGCAGATCCTCGACCAGCCGCGCCAGCCGCCGGGCCTGGGTGCCGAGCAGTTCGGTCGCGCGGGTCCGGGTCTCGGGGGCGGCGCTGTCGAGGCTGTCGACCGTGGCGACCATCGAGGCGAGCGGGGTGCGCAGGTCATGGGCGACGTCGGCGACGAACCGCTGCTGCTGCCGGTCCTTGGCGCGCAGCTCCTCGATCGACTCGCTGACCCGCTGGGCCATGACGTTGAACGACCTGGCGAGGCCGGCGAGCTCGTCGCGGCCCTTCGCCGGGACACGAACGTCGAAGGCGCCGTCACCCAGCTCGCGGGCGGCGGACGCGACGCGGCGCACCGGCCGCTGGATGTTCCAGGCGGCGAACACCGCCGCGAGGATCCCCAGCACCGTCACCCCGAGCGCGATGTACACCAGCTTCGTCCGTTGCGCGGCCAGGTCGAGGTCGAGCGGGGTGAGGTCGAAGAACTGCACGAGCCAGTAGCCGGTGAAGTTCCCGCTGACCACCAGCAGCCGCCGGCCGGTCTCCTGCTCCTCGGTGATCGCCGTGAGCAGGTCCATCGTCTTGTCCGTGCGGACGAGCACCCGGTCGGCGACGGCGGCCACGAGCCGTTCCCGGTCGCCCACCCGGACCGGCACCGGATGCGGCCGGTACCAGAGGTCGGTCGAAGCGTATTCCGCCAGGTCGGCCGAGCCGTCGGGGCGCTTGGTGAACAGCGCCCACTCCGCCGTCCGGCCGCTCATCTGCCGGGCGAAGTCGCTCACCGTGGCCCGGCCCGCCCCGATCGCTTCGAGCCCGCGCCACGACTGCTCGAACAAAGCGCCGAACGACGTCGTCGCGGTGTAGGCGAAGCTGTCGACGGCGTCGTCTTCCTGCAGTTTCGACGCCGTGAAGGCCATCACCGCGGTCGCCGTCGTGGTGACCAGCACCACCGCCGCCGTCACCTTCGCCCGCAGCCCGACGGACGGCCGCCTCACCGGTCCGCCAGCCGGTAGCCGAGTCCGCGCACCGTCTTCAGCACCACGGGGTTCGCCGCGTCGTCCTCGATCTTGGCCCGCAGCCGCGCGACCGCCGCGTCCACGATCCGCGAATCGCCGACGTAACCGTAGTCCCAGACCCGTTTCAGCAGTGCCTGCCTGCTCAGCACCTGGTTGGGGTGCTCGGCGAACTCGACGAGGAGGCGGATCTCGGTCGCGGTGAGCGCCAGTTCGGCGCCGTCGCGGGTCACGCTCATCGCGCCCGCGTCGATCTCCAGGCGCCCGATCCGCAGCAGGCCCGCGGACGGCCCGTGCGCGGTGACCGCGCGCCGGCCGATCGCCTTGATCCGCGCGTCGATCACCCGCGGTTCGGCCGGTTTGACCACGTAGTCGTCGGCGCCGCACTCCAGCCCGGCGACGATGTCGATCGGGTCGCCGCGCGCGGTCAGCAGGACCAGCGGCAGGCGGCTCCGGGCGCGGATCCGGCGGCAGACCTCGAAGCCGTCCATGCCGGGCAGCATCACGTCGAGCAGCACGAACTCGAGCTCGAGCCGGTCGGTGAACAGCGCCTCCAGCGCCCGCTCCCCGGTCGGCGCGGCGACGACGTCGTGCCCGAGCGCCTTCAACGCGAGCGTGAGGGCTTCGGCCAGGGCAGCGTCGTCTTCGACGAGCAGGATGCGCGACATGGTTCTCCCGGGATCGAAATGCTCGATGATCGTAAAGGCGCTCCGGCACACCGGCCCGGAGTCGCGGCGGAACCGTCACGAACCCGTGCGGTTCCGTCACACGGGCATGTGTGGCACCTGCGGGCATCGCGGGTGACCGGACGGGCAGTCGAACCGGTGGGCCCGGCGCGGCATCCCGGGGGGTTGGTAGCTTGGAAAACGATCTCGGGCCGACCAAGGTGAGCCGGAGAGCGGCTTCTGCGACGAGGATGGTCCCACCACATGAGCAACCCGTTGATCGCGCCGACGCAGGATTCGACGAAGGCGTACTCGGGAATCTCCCTGCTGGAGACGGCGAACGACCTGAAGTCCGCGATCGAGAGCGGTGACTGGGCCTCGGTCGCGATGGGGGCGGTCGGCACCGCCCTCGACGCGTTGTCGATGGCCATGGACCCCTTCGGCGCGATCCTCGCCGCCGGCGTGGGCTGGCTGATCGAGCACGTCGGCCCGCTGAAGGAGGCGCTCAACGGCCTCACCGGCAACGCCGACGAGATCGCCGCCCAGTCGGAGACGTGGAAGAACATCGCGGGAGAGCTGCAGAGCGTCGGCACCGACCTCGGTGACATGGTCAAGGCCGACCTGCAGTCGTGGACCGGCCCGGCGGCCGACGCCTACCGCCAGCGCGCGTCGGACACCACGACGCTCCTGGAAACCGCGCAAAAGGGCTGTGAAGGCGCTTCCAGCGGCGTGAAAACCGCCGGTGAGGTTGTCGGTGCGGTCCGCGCGCTGGTCCGCGACATCATCGCCGAGCTGGTCGGGCACCTGATCAGCTGGGCGTTGCAGGTCGTGTTCACCCTCGGCATCGGCCTGACCTGGGTCGTTCCGCAGGTCGTCGCGGCGGTCGCCAAGACGGCGTCCAAGATCGCCGACCTCGTCACCCGGCTCGTCAAGGCCCTCAAGGCGCTCATCCCGCTGCTGAAGCGGGCCGGCTCGCTGTTCGACGACGCCGCGAAGGCGCTGAAGAACATCAAGCCCGGCAAGGTGTCCGCGCCGCCGAAGGGCCCGAAGATCGACGGCACGCCGAAGGCGCCGGAGCCCAAGCCCAAGGGTGGTGACGGCACCACCACCTCCGGCGCGGACGGCAGCCCGCCCCCGCCGAAGCACGACGGCCCGCCGCCCAAGAACGACGGCACCTCGCCCTCCGGCGCGGGCAACAACGGCGACACCCCGCCCGGCGGCCACGGCGGCTCTCCCGGCGGCAGCGGCGGCGGGTCGAACGGCTCGTCCGGGGGCAACGGCACCACCCCGTCGTCGAACAAACCGGACAACCCGCGCGACACCGCCCCCGATCCCGACAACCGCGTGTGCAAGGACGACCCGGTCGACGTCGCGAGCGGCGAGGTGATCCTCGAACAGCTCGACCTCGAGCTCGGCTCGCTGGTGCTGGCGCGCACGCACGTGTCGACCTACCGGGCGGGCCACTGGTTCGGCGTCTCCTGGTCGTCCACTGTGGACCAGCGGCTCGAGGTGGACGACGAGCACGTCTGTTACTTCTCCCCGGCCGGCACGATCCTCGTCTACCCTCGCGGTGAGGGAGAGCAGCTGCCGTTGGAGGGAGCGCGCTGGCCGCTCACCCGCGACGGCGACACGTTCACCCTCACCACCGACGACGCGGTGCTGGAGTTCTCCGGCTCCGGTCGCGTGGTGCCGTTGCGCGCCTTCGAAGGCGAGCAGCGGGTCGAGGTCTTCTACGACGACTTCGGCACCCCGACCCTGCTGCGCCGCGAGGACGGCGTCCGCGTCGCCCTGCGGACCCGGCGCGGCCGGGTGACCGAGCTCGTCGTCCTGGGTGACGGTCTGCCGGACGTCACGGCGATGCGCTTCGACTACTCCCCGAGCGGCCACCTGAGCGCGGTGACCAACTCCTCCGGGCAGGCGCAGCGGTTCGAGTACGACGAGGCCGGGCGCCTCACGGCGTGGCAGGACCGCAACGACGTCCACTACGCCTACACCTACGACGAGCTGGGCCGGTGCGTCCGCACCAGCGGCGACGGCGGTTTCCTCAGCGGCACGTTCGGCTACGCGGACCAGGTCACGCGGCACACCGACTCGCTCGGGCACGTCACCGAGTTCCACCTCAACGACGCGCGCCAGGTCGTGCGCGAGGTCGACCCGGTCGGCGGCGTCACCGTGTCCGAATGGGACCGCTACGACCGGCTGCTTTCCCGGACCGATCCGCTGGGCCGCACCACTCGCTACGGTTACGACGAAGACGGCGTCCTGTCCGAGGTGCACCGACCGGACGGATCCGTGGTGCTGGTCGAGGGGCCCGCGATCACCGTCCACAGTGGAGAAAGCAGCTGGCGCCGCCGGTACGAGGACGACGCGCCGGATCCGCGCACCACACCGGTCGGCGTCGCCACCTCGATCTCGTTGGACAGTGCGGAACCGCCCGCTCCCGAGGGGGTGGAGCCCGATCAGTTCGGGCGGCCGAGGGCAGCCGGGCCGGTCGCGCTGAGCTGGACCGTCGAAGGCCGCCGGGCCGGCCGGGTCGGGCCGCGGCAGGAGTGCGCTTTCTGGCGGTACGACGGGGAAGGCAACGAGACCGAGCACGTCGACGAGCTGGGCCGGGTCACCCGCCGCGAGTACGGCCCGTTCGACGTGCTCACGGCGCTCACCGACCCCTCGGGCGCGCGCACGGTGTACGGCTACGACACCGAGCTGCGGCTGACCTCGGTGACCAACCCGCAGGGCCGCACGTGGCACTACCGCTACGACGAGCTGGGGCGCCTGCAGGCGCAGACCGACTTCGCCGGACGCACCCGCACGTACGCCTACGACGCCGCCGGCCAGCTGGTCCGCTCGACCGACCCGGCGGGTCTGGTGACCACCTACCGCCACGACGTCGTCGGCAACCTCGTCGAGGTGCGGACGCCGGAACGCACCACCACCTACCGCTACGACCCCGTCGGCCACCTGGTGCACGCCGCGAACGGCGAGTCCACAGTGGAATTCGAATGGGACGCCCTCGGCCGCGTCGTCCGGGAATCCGTCGACGGGCGGAGCGTGACGTTCGAGTACGACGAGTCGGGTTACATCCACCGCCGCACCCCCGGCGGTGTCGAGTCCACCTGGTTCTTCGACGACCTCGACCGGCCGATCGGCCTGCTCGCGGGCGGGCAGGCGATCGTGTACCGCCACGACACCGCGTCCCGCGTGGTCGGCCGGCACGACGGCGCCGCCCAGCTCGGCCAGACCTTCGGCGGCAACGGTGAGCTCGTCACGCAGACCGTCGTCGCCGGGGGTGTCCCGGTGCAGCGGCGGTCGCTCGGCTACCAGGCGAACGGGACACTCGCGACGCTGCACGACGACGTCACCGGCACCACCGCGGTGACCCGGGACGTCGCCGGCCGGGTGGTCGGCGTCACCGCGGCGCACGGGCGTGAGGAGTACCGCTACGACCCCACCGGCACGCTGTTCCCGCCGCCGGACCTCGCGCTCACCGAGGACGGGTACGGGCGGCGGGTGAGCCAGGGCGCGCTGCGGTTCACGTGGTCCGGTGACCGGCTCACGGCCGCGGCCACACCGGACGGCACGGTCTGGAGCTACCACTACGACCCGCTCGGCCGCCGCATCGGCAAGACCCGCCAGGGCGCCGACGGCACCACCGTCACCACGATCCACACCTGGGACGGCACCACCCTGATCGAGGAGGCCGGGCCCGGCCGGGTCGTCACCTGGGACCACCTGCCCGGCACCGTGACCCCGGTCGTCCAGCGTGAGCGGGACGCCCAGGGCACGCGGCTGCGCACGTTCGTCACCGACTCCGTCGGCACACCGACCGACCTGCTCGACGAGCGAGGCGGGCTGGTGTGGACCAGCCGCCGCACCGCGCACGGCCGGGAGCTGACCGCCGCGCCGACACCGCTGCGCTTCCCGGGCCAGTACGCCGACGCCGAAACAGGCTTGCACTACAACGTCTTCCGCTACTACGACCCGGCGACGGCGCGCTACCTGAGCCAGGACCCGCTGGGTCTCGAACCGGGCCCGGACCCGTATGCCTACGTGCCCGATCCGTACGCGGAGTTCGACGCGCTGGGCCTGATGAACTGTTCCACCAGTTCGCAGTCCGCGGGCGGCGGCAACGGTGCTCCGCAGACCCCGAGGGGCGGGCACGACGCCGGAAACACGGGCGGCAGCGACGGGAAGCCCACACCGCCGCCGGTGCCGCCGAGGGACAAGAAGCCGAAGATCCCGCCGAAACTCGGGCCGAACGGCAAGCCCATCGTGCCGCCCAAGCCGAAACCGAAGCCGGACACCACAACGCCGTCGGGCAGCAAGCCGCCGCCGCCCCCGGTGCCGCCGCGGGACACCAAACCGAAGATCGACCCCAAGCCCGACACCCCGGACACCCCCGGGCCGTCGAACCCGAAGCCGGACGCGGGCGGCGCACCGGGCACCGCGGGCAACCCGGCGCCGAAGCCACCGCCGGGCAAGGACGACTTCCACCAGCCGCCCCCGGGCGCGCCGAGCAAGCTGCAGGGGGAGTACACGTTCAAGCCGGAGCCGCAGAAGATCAGCGGCAGCAACTACGGCGACGTGACCCCGATGCAGGAGCACGTCTTCCAGGGCGTGATCGACGACAAGATCGCGAAGTGGAAGCAGGACGGCCTGATGGACAAGCCGTTGGACGTCAAGGTCTACTACCCACCGGGCTCCAACCAGCTCAAGCTCGCCGGCGACGGCCACCACTCCTTCGCCGCGGCGATGGAGAGCGGCCGCCCGATCAACCTCCAGCTGTGGAAGCAGCCGGGCGGCGGGCTGGCCAACCCGCAGACCAGCTGGACGAACACGACCGCGTTGCCGGGGGTGCCCAAACCGGGGCAGTGGCAGAAGTAGCCGGCGGGCGCCGGCCGGGACGTCGAAAGCTTCGGTGATCTCGGCGCAACCGGTCGGCGCTGCGGCACTTCCTGGCTGCCGCAGCGGCACATCGGGTGATCACTGCGAGCCGGCCACGGCTTCCCCGGCGCTGGGCTCCAGCACCCGGTCGAGGCGGATCGGGAGGGAGCGCCGGCGGGTGCCCGTCGCGTGCCACACGGCGTTGGCGATCGCCGCCGCGGTGCCCGAGGTGCCGATTTCGCCTAGACCGTGTGCAGGGCCATGGAAAGCCCCAGGTCCTCGCGGAGCATGTCGAGCAGCGTCCGGCGGTGGTCCACCGGCAGGTGGTGGGTCACCTCGTTGACCCGCAGCGAAATCTCGCTGTGCGCAGGATTGGTCATCGTGTTCCTCTCGTTGCCTCGACCGGCACGCTAGAGCGGACGGAGTGGTCCGCGGGCAACTCGGCAGGATCGAGCAAGAGATCGCGAGTTCTGGTCAACCGTGTGGTCCTGCTCGCACCTCCTTGGCAGGGTCGTGCCGCGCGCCTATGTTTGACACTGCTGTCAAACATAGAGGTGGGCATGAACTCGGCCGAGATCGTCGAATCGTTCTGGCACGCGGTGTGGAACGGGCGTAATCCGGAGGCCGTCGACGAGTTCGTCGTCGAGGACTTCGTCATCACGAACGCGGGGGAGCGCATCGAAGGACGGGAGAACTTCAAGGCCTGGATCGCTGCCTTCCTGGAGCAGGTCCACGACCTCGAGCTGGAGATCGTCGAGACGTTCCAGAACCACGACGGCAGCCGCGTCGCGTCCCGGTGGAAGGTGCACGGGCGCAACAACGGCGTCCTCGGCACCGAGCCGGACGGGCAGCCGATCTCGTTCAGCGGCACGGCGGTGTGGGAAGTGCGCGAGGACGGCAAGCTGCTGCACAACCACGTCGAGCGCGCGTCGTGGGAGCTGTTCCGGCGCCTGACCTCGGCCTGAGCGGTGCGGGCGCGGACCCTGGCGTGGTCGGCGCTCGCGGGCGTGCTCGCCGCGGTGTCCGGTGTCGCTTTCGGACAGGTGCTGGCCCGGTTTTCGGTGCACGGCTTGATGATTCTGGTGACACCCGCAGTGGGCGGCTTGCTGTACGGGTCGCTGGTCACCGCGGGCGGGATCCCGTTGGTGCGCCGTGCGTTCGCAGGTGACGCACCGGTCGGCGGCCGGTCCGCGGGCGCGCATGCGCTGGCTAGCGGGCTGACCGTCGGTGCCGGCGGATCCGCCGGCACCGAGGGGCCGATCATCCACCTGGCGGCAGCCCTCGGCTCGGCGCTGGCCCGCCTCGCGGCGGTTCCCACACGGCCGGTGGCCGTCGCGGCCGTCGCGGGCGGGATCAGTGGGACGTTCGAAGCGCCGCTGACCGGGGTCGTGCTGGTGCTGGAGCTGCTGCTGGACGGGGTGACAGGGCTCGAGTTCACGGCGGCGGTGGCGGGTTCGGTCGCTGGAGCGCTTACTGCGCACGTGTTACCGGGCGCGCCGGTGCGCTTGCCCGGCACGGCAGGAACGGTCGAGTGGATCGGGATCGTGCTGGCAAGCGTGCTGGCCGCGCTGGCGGGCGTGGTTCTCGTCCGGTGCCTGGAAATCTCGCGGCAAGTGGCTGCGGGTCGGTGGCCGATCGTGGGTGGGCGGGCGACGTTCCGTCGGGCTCGGGGCCTGCGGTCCGTCGTCGGCCGGTGGGTTCGGTGGCGGGGTGCGG
>NZ_JBITCJ010000007.1:41621-369051 GCF_044453095.1 Amycolatopsis sp. NPDC051758
GGCGGTGGTTTCCGGCGCGCGCAGAGCTGGCGGTTGTCCGAGGTCGGCGGCTCGTCGGGCGGCGCGTCAGTAGGTCGGTTTGGGTTGGGCGGTCCCTCGTTGGCCGGTGGGTTCGGCGGTGGGGTGCGGGGCGGTGGTTTCCGGCGCGCGCAGAGCTGGCGGTTGTCCGAGGTCGGCGGCTCGTCGGGCGGCGCGTCAGTAGGTCGGTTTGGGTTGGGCGGTCCGTCGTTGGCCGGTGGTTTCCGGTGGTGCGCGCAGAACCGGCGGCTACCGGCCACCGATGGCTCGCCGAGCGGCACCCCAGCCGGCCGTGGTGGTGGCCCGTGGTTGGAGGCCTGGTCGCCGGGCCGGTCCTGTGGGCGATCCCCGGCATCGGCGGCGCCGGACCCGACCTGTTCGCCGGCCTCTCGGACGGGACCGGCCAAACCGGACTGCTCCTCCTCGCGGCCGGCAAGATCGTCACGACGAGCGTGACCTTCGCCGCCGGTGGGGTCGGGGGCACCATCGGCCCCACGCTGGTCGTCGGGGCCGCGGTGGGAGCCGCCGTTCCGGTGGCCGGTGGTGCCGTCGCGGGGATGGCCGCGTGCCTGGCCGCGGCCGGGCGGGCTCCCGTCACCGCCGTTGTGCTGGCGGTCGAGCTGGGTGGGCTCGACCTGCTGCCCGCGATCCTGCCGGCCGCCGCCCTCGGCCGGCTGGTCGGCGGCCTCCTGGTGCGGGAGACCGCGAGTTAGGGTGGATCACCGATCGGCGGAAGGGATTCCATGGCGGGCGTACGGCAGTTCGACGAGCGGGTCGCGCTCGGCCGCGCGCTGGACGTGTTCCAGGCGCGGGGCTTCCGGGCGACGTCGATGCTCGACCTCGCGGCCGGCACCGGCGTCCAGCGCGGTTCGCTCTACCACGCCTACGGCGGCAAGGAAGAGATCTTCGTGCGCGCCTTCCAGGAATACGCGGGCCGGTTCCTGGCCGGCGCGGCCGAAGCGCTCGACCGCCCGGGCAAGCGGGCCGCCCTGCTGGCCTTCTTCGACTACTGCGTCACCACGTTCTCGGCCGGCTCCCCGTCGCGAGGCTGCCTGTCGACCCGGACGGCCATCGAAGCGGCGACCGAGTCCCCGCGTGCCGAAGCCGCCGTCCGGGTGATGCTCGACGAGCTGGAAACCGTGGTCCACGACGGGCTCGCCGCGATCGACGACGGCGTGACCCCGGCGGTGGCCCCGCGCGCCGCGGCCCGGCTCGTGGTCACCACCACCCGGGGGCTCGCGGTGATGGAACGGGTCGGCCACGGGCCGGCGGACCTGCGCGAGATCGCGGACGCCCTGGTGACTTCGCTGCTCGGCCCCTGATCAGATTCCTTCACGGCGGTCATCGAGGTGGCGGCGCGGGGAGGCCGGCCGCGGCCAGGGCTTCCCAGAGCGGCTTCGCGTCGTACCGGCGGGAGCCCAGCCCTTCGACGAACTGGCAGCCGAAACCGGCGGCGGTGACGGTGGTCGTCCGGCCCTGGGTGTCGAGGAAGCGGAGTTCGTAACTCGGTCCGAGCTCGAGGGTGCAGGCCAGGTCCTGCGGCGGGGTCGGCAGCGAGCACGCGGCGGCGGCGATCTTCTTGATCGTGGCCGCGTCGGTGGTGCGGGTTTCGCCCGGCGGGTGCATCTCCGGCCGGCCGGAGATGGACGGCAGCGACGGCTGAACGGGGCCGCGGCTCACTAGCTCCCGGGGTTCGTAAGTGGGGGAGCACAGCGCCGGCCCGGCCCCCGGTTCCGCGCGGCCGCACGCCGCGACGGTGGCAACGAGGAGCAGGACACCGGACAGCGCGGGCAGTCTTCGCATGGGCACGCTCCGAGGACGGAAGTGCCCGGCTGCCCGGTTGCACGCCGACCTGATGGCTGTCGCGGGCGTGGCGGCACCACGCCCGCGACAGCGCGTCAGCGGCGGCCGCTGATGGTGCTCGTGCCGGCGTAGCGGGCTTCGGCGCCGAGCTCTTCTTCGATGCGGATGAGCTGGTTGTACTTGGCCGTGCGGTCGGATCGGGACAGCGACCCGGTCTTGATCTGGCCGCAGTTGGTGGCCACGGCCAGGTCGGCGATCGTGGTGTCCTCGGTTTCCCCGGACCGGTGGGACATGACGGCCGAGTAGCCGGCCTTGTGCGCGGTTTCGACGGCGTCGAGCGTCTCGGTGAGGGTGCCGATCTGGTTGACCTTGATCAGGATCGAGTTGGCGATGCCGCGGTTGATGCCGTCCTTGAGGATTTCCACGTTGGTGCAGAACAGGTCGTCGCCGACGAGCTGGACGCGGTCGCCGATCTGGTCGGTGAGCTGCTTCCAGCCGGCGAAGTCGTCCTGGGCCAGGCCGTCCTCGATGGAGACGATCGGGTAGCGGGCGGTCAGGTCCGCGAGGTAGGCGACGTGCTCCTCGACGCTGCGCTTGCGGCCTTCGCCGGTGTAGTCGTAGACCTCGCCGGTGTAGAACTCGGACGCGGCCGGGTCGAGCAGCAGCGCGATGTCCTCGCCGGGGGTGTAGCCGGACTTCTCGACCGCGCGCAGGACGAACTCGAGCGCCTCGTCGGCGGAGCTGAGGTTCGGCGCGAAGCCGCCTTCGTCGCCGACGTTGGTGCTGTGCCCCGCTTCGTGCAGCGACTTGCGCAGGGTGTGGAAGACCTCGGAGCCCATGCGCACGGCGTCGGCGAACGTCTCGGCGCCGACCGGGCCGATCATGAACTCCTGGAAGTCGATCGGGTTGTCGGCGTGCGCGCCGCCGTTGATGATGTTCATCATCGGCATCGGGAGCAGGTGGGCGAACACACCGCCGACGTAGCGGTAGAGCGGCAGCTCGCACGCGGCCGCGGCCGCCTTGACCACGGCGAGCGAGACCCCGAGGGTGGCGTTCGCGCCGAGCCGGGCCTTGTTCGCGGTCCCGTCGAGCGCGATCAGCGCGCGGTCGACCTCGGTCTGGGCTTCGGCGTCGAGACCGACGATCGCGTCGGCGATTTCGGTGTTGACCGCGTCGATCGCCTTGCGCACCCCTTTGCCGTGGAAGCGCGACTTGTCCCCGTCGCGCAGTTCGACCGCTTCCCGGGTCCCGGTGGACGCGCCGGAGGGCACGGCGGCGCGGCCGAGTGAACCGTCCGCCAGCTCGACGTCGACCTCGACGGTCGGGTTGCCCCGGCTGTCGAGGACCTGGCGGCCGTGGACCCGGACGATGGCAGTCATTTCGCTCCTCGATGAGTTCGCGCCGGAACACCGGGTCCGGAACGACCACGGCGCAGCGGCTGCAGGGCGCGGCGCCACGGTGAGCCGCGAAAGCATCGGGGAGACTAGCAGAAGTTACTGAATCGATCCTGAACTTTTTCGGGCCCGGCCGCGAACTCAGCTGTAGGCCTCGAACCGGGCGACCTGGCCGGCCGGCCACCCGGTGTTGCCGGTGCAGGTCAGGCGGAGGAAGCGGGGGCTGCCGGCAGGGACGGTGATGGTGACGCTGTTGCCCCGCGCCGGATCGAACACGTATCCCGTCGCGGGGACGAGGGTGCCGAACGTGGTGCCGTCGGAAGAACCGGACAGGGCCAAGGTCTGCGTCCGGGCGCCCCACGCGCTCGAGGGTGGCAGGGCCACCACGACCCGCGTCACCGCCGTCGCCGCGCCGAGGTCGGCCTGGATCCACTGGGGGAACGCGTTGTTCGCGCTTTCCCAGTAGCTGTCGGGGTTCCCGTCGACGGCATTGCCCGCGCCATAACCCTGGGTGTGGCTGCTTTCGGTGGTGGCGCGGCCGCGTGCCAGGTCGGTCGAGCCGCCGGTGGTCAGCGTCGACGGCGTCGGCCGGGTCGCGGTCAGCGGAAGCCGGCCTTTGAGCATGCGGCCGCCGTCGGCGGTCAACCGCAGATAGTAGTCCGACGAGCACGCGGTCCCGTCTTCGTCGAGGGCGAGCAGGCCGGCGCCGACGGGGGACATGGCGGCGGTTTCGGCGGTCTTCGCGATCTGGTTGCCTTCGCCGTATTCGTCGAACATCGAGATGTAGATGCCCTGCGCGCCGGCGCGCACCATGTTGTAGAACTGCCGCCACATGAAGTCGCCGTGGGCGCGCTGCCGGCCGGAGACGTCGCCGGGCAGCACGCACGGCTGGTAGTCGATGCCGTGGGCGGCGCAGTCGGCCTGGTCGGGCACGTTCAGGTTCTGGTACATCCAGTCCGAGCCCGCGGCGTCGCTGATCGCCCCGACCATCCACGGCGAAATCATGTTGAAGGCGTGGTAGACGTCGCCGAAGCCCGGCCGCGACCCGCCGTCGCCGGTCCGCCATTCGCGCGGCACACCCCCGATGACGTAACAACCCTGGCCCTTGAACCAGTTCACGACGTCGAGGCAGGTGCCGGCGTCCCACGGGTGGTTGCCGTCGTTGTACCCGAAGCCCCAGATGCAGACGACCGGTTTGCCGTTCTGGCGCGCGTAGGCAGGCGACGCGGTGTGCGCCGACATCTTCGTCGTCCAGTCGGCTTTCATCTCCGGCTGCATGTTCGCCCAGCCGGTGGCGTCGTACATGATGTAGAACTTCCGCTCATGCGCCTCGGCGGCGCTGCGGACCTTGGCGGCCATCGCGTCGCGTGTCGGGCCTTCGCTGCTGTTGGGGTTGAAGCGCTGTAGCGCGGCGGTGTCGCAGCCGTTTTCCTGCATCCACCGGAAGTGCGTGTCGACGGTTTGCTGGTCGTAGGAAGAGAAGAGCGTGGCCGGCTGCTCGTTGCCGAGGTTGTTGTAGGCCGTCGGGTAGGTGCGGGTGTACTCACGCATGTCCGGCCAGGCCTTGATGACGTTGTTGGCCGGCGACGGCGTCCGGCCCCAGTCCTGGCTCCAGTGCCACCAGCCGTTGATCGGCGCGCCGTCGCCGGCGCAGGCGAACCAGCCCTGGTACCCGACGGTGATCTTGCCGACGACGTCCCCGGGCGGGCTCGCCGCGGCGGCCTCACGTGCCCCGGCGAGGGAGAGCGCACCCCAGGCCGAAGCGGCCGCGGCCGAGCCGATGAACGTCCTGCGCGAGATCGCCATGCCCGTTCCTCCCGCCACGCTGCACGAGTACGTCTGCCGGTGAACGGACTGTAGGCTTCCGGCCAAGAAGTGGCAATACTCGAACTGATTTCTGAAATTTTCGTACCGAAGCGAGCAAGATAGTGCTCTGAGGGCTATGCGCCGTTGTTGTCGTCGCGCAAGGAACGGACCATGCTCTGCAGGATCCGGAACGCGCCCGACTGCTCGGACTCGGTCAACCCGGCCAGCATCCTGACCTCGACGGACCGGACCGCCACGGTCGCCTTCTCGAGGAGGCGCCGGCCGCGAGGCGTGAGCCGGGTGGGGAGGACCTTCCCGACGGGCGCCTCCGCGGGCCTGGTCACGCAGCCCTCTCGTTCCAGGGCCTGGAGCAGCACGTTCATCGATTGCCGGGTGACGAACGCGCCCCGGGCGAGCTCGGAGTTCGACAGGCCCGGGCGTTGCGCCAGCAGTTCGAGGCAGGAGTAGCGCGTCACGGTCATCCCGAGCGGTCGCAGCACCTCCTCCATCGCCACGCGCAGCGCGCTCGACGCCTCTTTCAGCAGGTAGCCCAGTGACGTCTCCAGGTCGACGCCGGCACCGTCTTGACTCATGTCAGCATTCTGACATAGGTTGACGCGTGTCAGAAGACTGACACAAAAAGAAGGAGCATGACCATGCCCGCCACCGGCCCCGACTTCATTTCGCTCCAAGCACGCGACCTCGGCGCTTCGCAGAAGTTCTACGAGCAGTACCTCGGCCTCGTCCGTTCGCCGGCCGGGCCTCCGCACGCCGTCGTCTTCGAGACGAAGCCGATCGCGTTTGCGCTCCGCGACGTCATTCCCGGCACCGATCTCGCCTCCGTGCCCCAGCCCGGCATCGGCGCCGCGATCTGGCTCCACGCCACCGATGTCCAGGCCATTCACGACGCTCTCGCCGCCGACGGCCACACGATCGTCTCCGCACCGATCGACGGCCCCTTCGGCCGGACGTTCACCTTCGCCGACCCTGACGGCTACCAGGTGACCCTGCACGACCGCGCCTGACCGGCGATCTCTCGGCCTGCCGTGCGACGATCTGCGGGGAACCCGGATCGGACGAAGGAGCCTCAGACCTTGCCCTTGGTGCACGCTCTGTGGTCGCCGGGCCGGGGGCTGCTGCTCTGGGCGGAGCACGACCGGGGCCCGGCCGGCACGTCGAGCCGTTCGGCGCGGATCGCGCTTCCGCATCCGTTCGCGGTCTCCAGCGCGCAGCTGACCGCGTTGCATCCCGGCAAGCCCACCTCGGTGACCTTGCTGCTGCCGTCGCGGGTGAACCGGCCGCTTGCCTCCTCCGAGCCGGCGAAGCGGCGTGGCCCGGCGCCGTCGTTGCGGCCGTGGTCGGTGCCGGCGTTGGTCGTGGACGCGACCGAGCTGGACGACCTCGACGACTCGGCCTCGTACGGCGCTTCGGTCACGTACCTGCGCGCGGTGGCCCACCTGGCCGCGGATCTGGTGCGGCGGGGGCGGGTCTTGCCGACGCTGATCCGTCAGGGTGATGCGGCAGAGGCCCGGTGGCGCCCGGTGCTGCAGGGCGTGGACTTCGTCGCGTTCGACGCGCTGGTCGAGGCCATGCCGCCGGTCGGGCGGGCCGAGCAGATCGCGCCGCTCACCGGGGCGTCGCCGCGCGCGCTTGTCACCGATGCCCTCCACACCCTGGTCGACGCGGCGGTCCGGGACCTCCTGGCGCGGGCCGATCCGCCCGTCGACCTGCGCGGGGGCCGGGGCGCGGCCGGGGTGTGGCTGGCCGCGTTGCAGGGCGGTGTTGCCCGCGTCGAGCTGCCGCTGGGTGAGCTCGGTGTGCTGGCCGACGCCGTCGCGAAGTGGGACGAGGTCGCCGACACCGACGTCGTCGACGGCCGGGCGTGTTTCCGGCTGGCCGAAGTCGGCACGCTGCGCCGGCCGGCCGAGGACGATCTCGACGACCAGACCGGCGACGGCACCAAGTGGCAGCTGCAGTTCCTGCTGCGGGCAACAGCCGATCCGAGCTTGCTGCTGTCGGCGGGGCAGATCTGGTCGGGCGAGGCGAACGGGCTGGTCAGGGACCCGAGGGAGCTGTTCGTCGCCGAACTGGGCCGGGCCGCGCTGGTGGAGCCGATGCTGGCGCCGGCCTTGCGCCGGACCCAGCCGTCCGAGTACGACCTGACCGTCGAAGAGGCCGAGCAGTTCCTCACCTCGGGCGCGACCCGGCTGATCGAGGCCGGGTTCGAGGTGCAGCTCCCGGCCACCTGGGACGGCCGGCGCCGGCTCGGGCTGCGGCTCTCCGTCCACAGCACACCGTCCGAACAGGTTGTCACCCGCAGCCGCGTGGGCCGCGACGAGCTGGCCGCGTTCCGCTGGTCGATCGCGGTGGGCGACCACGAAATCGGCGAAGAAGAGCTGGCGAAGCTCGTCGCGGCGAAGACCCCGCTGGTGCGGCTGCGGGGCCGGTGGGTCAGCGTCGACGCCGACCGGCTCCGCGCCGGTCTCGAGTTCCTGCGCCGCGACCCGCACCGGCACATTCAGCCGCCGACCGCGGCCGAGCTGCTGGAGCTCGTCCACCTCGGCCAGGAGACGCCGCTCCCGGTCACCGGCGTCAGCGCCGACGGCTGGGTCGGGGACGTCCTGGCCGAGCGGGTCCACCAGGAACTGCGACCGGTCGAGCTGCCGTCGTCGTTCCGCGCCACGCTGCGCCCCTACCAGCAGCGGGGTGTCGCCTGGCTGTCCTTCATGTCGTCGCTGGGGCTCGGCGCGTGCCTGGCCGACGACATGGGCCTCGGCAAAACCGTCCAGACGCTGGCGCTCGAGGCCGTCGAGCGGGCAGACCACGAGCGCGAGCCGACGTTGGTGCTGTGCCCGATGTCGCTGGTCGGCATGTGGCAGCGCGAGGCGGCGAACTTCGCCCCCGGCCTGCGAGTCCACGCCCACCACGGCAGCGCCCGCGCGCACGGGGAGGCGCTCGCCGAGCAGATCGCCACGGCCGACCTCGTCGTCACGACCTACGCCACCGCCGCCCGCGACGCCGACGAACTCGAGAAGTTCACCTGGCGACGCCTGGTGCTCGACGAAGCGCACGCCATCAAGAACGCCGACACCGCGACGGCCAAGGCGGTGCGGCGGTTCACGGCCGGGCACCGGCTCGCGCTGACCGGCACCCCGGTGGAAAACCGGCTGGCGGACCTGTGGTCGGTGCTGGACCTGCTCAACCCCGGGCTGCTCGGCAGCCGGTTCGAGTTCCGGCAACGGTTCGCGGCCCCGATCGAGCGGCGGGGCGACACCGCCACCGCCGCTGAGCTGCGCCGGCTCACCCAGCCGTACCTGCTGCGCCGGGTGAAGACGGATCCCGCGATCGTGCCCGAGCTCCCGGAAAAGATCGAAATCAGGCAGGAATACCGGCTCACCCGCGAACAGGGCACGCTGTACCGCGCGATCGTCGACGAGATGATGACGAAGATCGAGAACAGCCAGGGCATCAAGCGGCGCGGCAACATCCTCGCCGCGATCACGAAACTCAAGCAGGTCTGCAACCACCCGGCGCACCTGTTGCACGACGGTTCCCCGATCGGGCACCGCTCCGGCAAGGTCAGCCGGCTCGAAGAGATCCTGGCGGAAATCCTGGCGTCGGGCGATCGAGTGCTGTGCTTCACGCAGTACACCGAATTCGGGCACATGCTGGTGCCGCATCTGTCGGACCGGCTCGGCACCGAAGTCGCGTTTTTACACGGTGGCTTGGCAAAAGGGGCGCGAGACACGATCGTGGAACGCTTCCAGGCCGGCGACGGGCCGCGGATCCTCTTGCTCTCGCTCAAAGCGGGTGGATCCGGGCTCACGCTGACCGCCGCCAGCCAGGTCCTGCACCTGGACCGCTGGTGGAACCCGGCGGTGGAGAACCAGGCCACCGACCGGGCGTTCCGGATCGGGCAGGGACGGAACGTCCAGGTCCGGAAGTTCGTCTGCCCGGGCACCATCGAGGACCGCATCGACACCCTGATCACCCGGAAACGCGCGCTCGCGGGAATGGTCGTCGGCGAAGGCGAAAGTTGGCTCACGGAACTGTCCACGGACGCGCTGCGCGGGGTGCTGGCTTTGGGGGAGGAGGCGATCGATGACTGAGCCACTCCCGTGGTGGCCGACGCGGTTCATCCGGGCGTTGACGGCGATCGGAGTCCTGCTGCCCGCGCACGGCCAGGGTCGCGTCGTGACCTTGGAGGTCGGCGCGGGCCGCGTCGACGCCGAGGTGCAGGACGGCCGTCCTTACCAGGTGCGGATCGGGCTGACGGCGTTCGGGAAAGCGGACTGGGCGACGATCACCCATGCGCTCGCCGCCAAAGCGTCGGCCACGGTCCAGCTGCTCAGCGGCGAGCTGCCCCGTGACGTCGAACAGATCTTCAAAGCGGTCCGGCGGCCGTTGTTCCCGTCGTCGGCGCGCGAGGTGTCACTGGACTGCACCTGCCCGGCCGCCGAAGTGCCGTGCGGCCACCTGAACGCCGTGTTCTCCGCGCTCGTGGCACGGGTCGGCGAGGATCCGTTCACCATCCTCGCGCTGCGCGGCCGGAACCGCGAGGCGCTGCTTGAGGAGCTGAAGAACCGGCTGATCTCCGCCGAGCCGCTTGATCCCGACGATCGGTCTCCGGCCCTGACTGATGTCATGGACACGTTCTTCGACTGTGGTCAGGCCCCGGGCTTGGATGGCGCGGCGCCGTTGCACCGGCCGCGAACGCCGTTCGACGCGCTACTGGACCAGGCCCCGCGCTTCACGATCACGGCGGGCGGCGAAGACGTCGCCGAGCTGCTCCGGCCGGTTTACCAGGCACTCGCGGGCGAGCACGGCACATAGGGCGTGTCCTGTGATCTAGCTGCGGTCCGGTTGGATTGCGGACGTGGTTGGTCGCGGTGAGTTGATGGATAAACGGCGCTCCGTGGCGTGACCTGCCCGAACTGTATGGGCCGTGGAAACCGGAAAGGGGATACAGCGACGGAATCGAAGCCCTCGATGGGGAAGGACTCGGGCGGACCCGAGGCGGACTGAGCACCAAAATCTACGTCCGGGGTGCTCTGGCTCCGATGACTTACAGGACAGCTCCTAGCTTCGAACTCAGCGCACCAAGCCTGATTCCCAAGCCCACACGGCGATTTCCGTGCGGTTGCGGGCCGCGATCTTGCGCTGGATCGACGCGAGATGGGTCTTCACGGTCGACAGGGAGATCGTCAGCTCCTGGGTGATCTCGGCGTTCGTCCGGCCACGCGCGATGGCCTTGGTGACGTCGAGTTCGCGCTGGCTCAGGGCGGGGTCGGCGCGGCGGGCACGGCGCCGGGCGGAGGATGCGGTGAAGTGGGCCAGCAGCCGCGTGGTGATCGACGGTGAGACGAGTGCCTCGCCGTTGGCGGCCGCGTGCACCGCCTCCACCAGGAGGCCGGGACCGGCGTCCTTGAGGAGGAACCCGCAAGCGCCGGCGCACAGGGCTTCGTGGACCAGTTCGTCGAGGTCGAAGGTGGTGACGACGAGGACCCGCAACGGGTCGTCGACGTCCGGGCCGGCCAGTTGGCGGGTTGCGGCGAGTCCGTCGACCACCGGCATGCGGATGTCCATCAGCGTGACGTCGGGGCGCAGTTCCTGGGCCAGCTCCACGGCCTGCTCGCCGTTCTCCGCCTCGCCGACCACCTCGACGCCGGGCACACGCTCCAGGATCAGCCGGAAGCCCGCGCGCACCATGGCCTGGTCGTCGGCCAGCAGGACTCGCAACGTCACCGGGCATCCTCCTCTTTGGGGGGCGGGGCCGCCGCCGTGGCGTCCGGCAGGGGCAGTTCGGCGAGGACTCGCCAGCCGCGCTCGCCGTGTTCCCCGGCCGTCAGCGTGCCGTTCAGCGCCGCGATGCGTTCGCCCATCCCGATCAGGCCGTACCCGCCCGGCGAGCGGCGCACGCGGCCCGGGCGGAGCCCGTCGTTGCCGACCTCGACCCGCAGGAGCCGGCCGTGGTCCGCGGGCTCGACCGCGACGGTGACCGTGCGGGCGTCGGAGGCGTGCTTGCGGACGTTGGTCAGCGATTCGAGCACCACGCGGTGGACGGTCGACACGGTTTCCGGCGTGACCGCGAGATCCGCCAGGCCGGGCGCGAGCCGCACCGTGACGCTGTTGTCGTCGCCGACCGCGGCTTTGACCGTTTCGACCAGCGTGCTTGCGGGAACCGGCGACGCGTGCCCGGGGCTGCGCAGCATCGTGACCAGCCGCCGTACCGCGCCGAGGGCTTCCGTGCCGGCGTGCTCGATTTCCTTGATCAGGTCGCGTTCCGGGCCGTCGGCCAGGATCACGCCGGCGGCCTGGGTCCGCACCACGACTCCGGTGATGTGGTGGGCGACCAGATCGTGCAGCTCTCTCGCCAGCTCGAGCCGCTCGCGGTTGCGGGCAGCCATGAATGCGGCTTCGCGGCGGGCGTCGGCGTCGCGCAAGATCAGGCCGACCATCACGGTGCCGCCCCACAGCAGGGCCCACAGCACCGCCACCGTCAGCGACGCGGGCGAGTCGCCGTAGCGCAGAATCGGGGCGAACGCCATCGCCAGCCCGCCGAGCACCGCGAGCACGGCGGCGAGGGTCCGTGGCAGCCGGTGGCACGCCGCCCCGACCAGGAGCATCAACGCGACGGTCTCAGGATCGCCGTCGAGCGAGGCGACCGGCTTGACGAGGAAGCCCATCGCGCTGCAGGCCAGCGAGAGCACGATCCCCGCCGTGGCCAGGGCCGCCGTCCGCTCGGGGAAGCGACGCCGCAGCAGCGCGGGCACCGCCAGCGCCGCCCCGACCACGAAGTAGCAGATCTCGCCCGCCGGGGCCGGTCCCCGCAGGATCACGTGGCGCAGGAGCTGGTCGAGGTTCAGGCCGCCCAGGACCACGATCTCGGCGATCACCAGGCCACGGACCGGCGGCTGAGCGGTGGTCGGGAGCACGTTCGTGGCTGTCCTTTCCTGCGTGGTCCGGGTGATCATCATGACCGGTGCCGGGGCGCCGGACCACCCGGCGCCCCGGCATCATCGCGTTACTCGGGCTCGGCCGCGCAAGCGAGGTCGTGGTCCGGGAACCGGCCCGTGGTCAGGTAGCTGGTCGCCGCGGTGTCGGCGCACTGGTTGCCGACGTAGGGGTAGACCCCGTGCCCGCCCGCGTCGACGGTGACCATCCGGGCCCGGTCACCGAACGCCTTCCGCAGCTGCTCGGCGCCGGCGAGCGGAGTCGCCGGGTCACGCTGGTTCTGCAGCATGAACACGTTCGACGGGCCCCGATCGCCGACGCGCACCGGCGCCTCGGCCGGCTCCGGCCAGAACGCGCAGGGCTGGACGTTGGCCCCCGCCGCGCCGAACATCGGGTGGCGGAGCCGGTCGAGCGCCACCGTGGCCTGGTAGGTGCCCACCGACCGCGGCCACCGCGAATCGGCGCAGATCATGTAGTAGCGGCCCGAGATGACGTTGTCCGCGTCGGGCGTGGTGCCGTCGCCGGGAAGCGGAGGGAGCGGTCCGTCGGTGTTGATGGCCTGCCAGATCTTGGCCACGACCGGCATCCCGGCGTTGCTGAACAGGAAGCCGTAGGTGGCCATCCGGAAGGTCGCGCCGTCGATGCCTTGGACGGGTGCCTTGTCGACCCGCGCGGCCAGCTCGAAGTACTTCGCGGTGACCTGCTCGGGCGTGCTGCCCAGGTGGTAGGTGGCGTCCTGGGCGGCGGCGAACTTCGCGAAGTCCGGGAAGCGGTCGTCGAAGCCCTGGGCGTAGAGCCGGTCGTTCGCGTAGTCCCAGCCGGTCGGGTGCACGTTGCTGTCGAGCACGATCCGATCGCCGCGCTGGGGGAACAGCGTTGTGTAGACCGCGCCGAGGTAGGTGCCCCAGGAGTAGCCGGCGAAGGAGATCTTCGACTGGCCTAGGGCGGCGCGGATCCGGTCCATGTCGCGGGCGGTGTCGGCGGTGCTGACGTGCGGCAGCATCCACGCGGACTTCGAGGTGGCGCATTGGCGGGCGATGGCCTTGGACTGCTCGGCCCGTTTCGTGACGTCGGCGGCGTTGCGCGCATAGGGCGGAACGTTGCCGACCGCTTGCTGCTCCGGCGTCAGGTCGCAGGTGACGGGAGTGCTGTGCCCGAACCCGCGTGGGTCGAAGCCGATCAGGTCGTAGCTGTCGAGCACGCTCTGCGGCATTTTCGCCGCGGCGAGCTCGGCGGGGAACTTCAGCCCGGCCGACGGACCGCCCGGGTTGGTCAGCAGCACCCCGCGGCGCTGGGCCGGGTTCTTGCTCGCCAGCCGGGAGATCGCGACGTCGATCTGCCGTCCGCCGGGATCCTGGTAGTCCAGCGGAACCTTGATGGTCGAGCATTCCAAGCCGGGCGCCGCGGCGTCGGCCGGGCAGGGCCCCCACCGCACCCCGCCCGGCGACGCCCCCGCCGGCACTCCCGCGAGCGCTCCTGCCCCCAGGACGCCGATGGCGAGCGCAACGGACCACGTCTTTCCCATGCGATTCCCTCCTCGGAATGCCGCGAGCGCCACCGTTTCCGGTCAACCGGTGATCGTCGCGAGCGGTGAACGCGTCCTATCTTGCTGATGATCGGGCGCGCGCACATCGAGCGCGGGAATGGTTCCGGGACACCTCTTTATCGGTCAAAGGGACTAGGGAGGAGTCGCACCAAGCCTTGGCACCGCCCGGCCACGGTCCGAGCTTCCTGGTGTCAGTTCTGGAACAGCCCGTACTGGGCGGAGTTGAAGGTGCCGGGTTGCCCGGGCTGGTGGGGCTGCTTGTCGAAGCCGGTGTTCTCGGGAACCTGGCACAGGTATTCGAGCCGGGTGCCGCAGGCGCAGCGGTAGGACTCGGGCTCCTGCGCCCAGCTCGGTACTCCGCCGATCTTGAATCCGGGGCGGCCGATGCCGCGTTCGGAGACTTCGCCGTCCGGGCGGACGGTGAGCCGGTGCGGCCGCAGGTACCGCTCGACGTCGCCGGCCGGGCCGGTTGTGTCCCGGTGCAGGAGGATCCGCCAGAACGCGCCCGGGTGCTGCCAAATCGGCGGTGCGTCCCGATACCGTTCCGGAAGCTGCTCCTTGAGGCAGACCGCGTCGTTGTGCGACGGGCATTAAAAGACGAGCAGGTGGTCCCCGCCGAAAGCCGGGATGGTCGCCGCAGTAGCAGACGGGCCGGCTCTCGGTCGCGGGAAGAACCGGGCTGCCCCCGATCGATCGTCGCGCGGTGGACGTAGACGATGCCGCTGCCGTGGCGCTGCAGTAGGCGGAAACATTCCGTAGCGCAGTCGTGCGCAGAGAAGCTTGAGGCCCGGGAACCTTCTCGGCCCTCTTCGCGACAGCCGGGTCAAGAGCGAGTGGTGAGCCGGGGGAACAGCACCTCCGCGGCAGTGCGGTCGACGTCGGTGAAGCGTTCGGCGCCGGGGCCGTCGTGGGCGGTGAGGTACCGGTCGAGCTCGCCTCGCCATTCCTTCGGCGCGAACGGGAAATCGCTGCCGTAGAGGACGTGGCCGGGTTCCGCGAACGCGAACAGCGACGGGAGTGCGGTCGGCGAGGCGGACAGCGCCGTGTCGAAGTAGAACTTCCGCAGCCCGGCCATGATGCTCTCCGGGGTGGTGCCGGGGTTGAACATCGCCGCACCGGTGAAGCGGTGCGCGGCGAAGGGCAGGAAGCCACCGGCGTGGGACAGGATGATCCGCAGTTCCGGATGCCGGTCGAACACGCCGTGGGCCACCAGGTCGAGCGCCGTGCGTGTGGTGTCGAACGGGAAGTCCAGCAGGGGGCTGGGCAGGCCGTCGAGGCGGGGGATCGGCGGTTCGGCCGGGTGCACGAACACCACGGCGTCGCGAGCGGCGAGCTCCGTCCACAGTGGCTCGTAGGCCGGGTGGCCCAGGTAGTGGCCGTGGGCGTTGGACAGCAGGACGACACCGTCGGCGTGCAGTTCGTCCAGAGCTCGTGCCGCCTCGACGACCGCGCCGTCGAAGTCCGGCAGCGGAAGCACGGCGAAGTGCCCGAAGCGGTCAGGGGTGTCCTTGACCAGTTCCGCCTGGAAGTCGTTGATCTCGCGCGCCAGGTCCCGGGCCGCGGCGTCGTCGCCGAAGTGGACACCCGGCGCGCTGATGGACAGCACTCCGGTCGCGATGCCCGCTTCGTCCATCATCGCGATCGCGGCGCCGGGCGTCCACGAGGGCATCGGCCACCCGCCCGCGGTCCGGCCACTGTTCGTCAGTGCCTCCTGGTACCGCGGCGGAAGCAGGTGCTGGTGCACGTCGATCCGGCTGCTCATGATATCTAGCCTCCTAATAGCTAGGTTGCTAACTATTGCTTTGCTAGGCTAACTCGTATGACGACGGGCAACAAGCCACTGAGCGCCGCGGAGATCGACGAGCTGGTGCAGGCGGCCGACGCCGTGTTCTTCGCCATGCGCAAGGCCCGGTCGGCCGGCGCGGACCGGGACGCCGGGCTGTCGCTGCCGCAGGTCACGCTGCTCGAGCCGTTGGTCGATGAGCCGGAGCTCCCGGTCGGCCGGCTTGCCGCGGCCGCCGACGTGTCCATCCCCACCGCCACCCGGATGCTCCAGCAGCTGGAAAGCGCCGGCGTGGTGGTGCGCCGGCGGTCACCCGAAGACGAGCGCAAGGTCCTGGTGACGTTGACCCCGCAGGGACACGAGCGGCTGGCGCGGCTCCTGGCCGGCCGGCGTGGTCGTCAGGCGGAAGCGTTCGAGGCGTTTTCGCCCGCCGAGCGCAAGCAGCTCGTCGCCCTGCTCCGCAGGCTCGTGCCGGTGATCGACAGCATCAGCTGACCTCGTGCGTCGCGGCCGGGTGCCGGGCGAGGACGTCGTCCAGGCGCGAGCCGACTTCGGAACAGTTCGCGCGGACGACGTCCAGGAACGCGGCGAGCACCGGTGAGCTCTCTGCCGCGCGGAAGGACATCTGCAGGTCCGGGAGGCGGAACCGGGGAGCGATGTCGCAGAACGAGATGTCTTTGCGGGTGACCAGCCGCATCCGGGCCGGGCCGACACCGACACCGACGCCGCAGGCCGCCAGGCCGATGATCGTGTGGACGTCCCGGGACGTCGTGGCGGCGTCCAGCACCGTCGCGTCGGGGCCGAACAGCGTGCGCAGGTGGGCGGCCACCGCGGGTTCCTGCTCGGGGGCCGACATGATCAGGTGTTCGGCCGCCAGCTGCTCGAGCCGGATCTCCGCGTGTCCCGCGAACGGGTGCGCGGTCCCGACGACGGCGACGAGGTGGTCGGCGCCGATCGGGACCGTGACCAGGTTCTCGGCGCCCGCGCCGCGCGGGTTACCGCGGCCGACCGCGACGTCGAGGTCGCCGGCGACCAGGGCCGCGGCCGCCTGCGGGCTGCTCATTTCGCGCAGGTCGAGCCGGACGTCCGGGCGGTTCTTGCGGAATCGGCCCAGCACGCCCGGCAGCGGGTCGAGCAGGGCCGAGCCGATGAAGCCCATCCGCAGCAGCCCGGTTTCCCCGCGCGCGGCCCGGCCGGCTTCGACTCTGGCCGCCGTCATCTCGTCCAGCGCCCGCCGGGCCCGGGCCAGGAACGCGGCGCCGGCGGCGGTCGGGAACACGCCGCGTGACGTGCGGTCGAACAACCGCTCGCCCACCTCGCGCTCGACCGCGGCGATCTGCGCGGACAGCGGTGGCTGGGCGATGCCGAGGGACGCGGCGGCGCGGCCGAAGTGCTGGTGGTCGGCCAGGGCGAGGGCGTACCGGAGATGACGCGCTTCCATCCCCGGACCATACGTGAAAAGTATGACGGAGCCATGGTCGAGATATGAACGTGGATGACGCTCTTCGGGTGCGGTGGGCTGGACGGTGTCCTGCTGATCCCCCGGAAGGTTGTCATGAACCAGCGCACCACCGTCGTGTTCGTCCATGGAGCCTGGCACTCCTCGCTCCACTGGGCCGCCACCCAGCGCGCCCTCGCGGCGCGGGGCGTGCCCGGCGTCGCCGTCGACCTGCCCGGCCACGGCGTCACCGCGCCCCTGCCGTCGGGCTACCTGCGGCCCGGGCAGCCCGGCCTGGCCACCGAGCGCTCGAGCCTCGCCGGCCTCACCGCCGAACAGCTCGTCGACGCCCTGGTGGCCGACCTCGCCGAGGTGCGCCGCGGGTGCGAGCGAGTGGTCCTCGTCGCGCACAGCGCGGGCGGCGGCCCGGCGTCGGCCGCGGTCGAACGGCACCCGGAGCTGGCCGACCACCTCGTGTACCTGTCGGCCTTCGTGCCTGCCGGCCGCCCCCGGTTCGGCGAGTACGTCGAAGCGCCGGAGAACGCGGGTGCCGTCCAGGTGCCCCGCGCCGGCGACCACGAGACCATCGGCGCGTTCCGCATCAACCCGCTCTCACCCGACGACGGCGAGATCGAGACGATCCGGCGGTCTTTCCTCGGCGACTGGCCCGCGGACCGGCCGGGCTGGCGCCTCACCCTGCACCCGGACGAGCCAGTGGCGTCGCTGGCAGGGGAGTTCCGGGTCACCGCGGCGCGGTGGGGACGGGTGCCGCGCAGTTACATCCGGCTGACCGACGACCTCGCGCTGCCGTCGGCCACCCAGGACCTGATGATCGCCGAAGCGGACCGGGCGGCGCCGGACACGCCGTTTGCGGTGTATTCCCTGCCCGGCGGGCACTCCCCGTTCCTGACCCGGCCGGGTGAGCTCGCCGAACTGCTCGACCGCATCGCGAAGCCGGCATGAGGCCCGTCGCGCAGTTCGTGCTGCTGTCCGGCACCTTCGTCCAGCTGATGAGCGTCACCATCATGCAGCTGGCGGTGCCCGTCATCCGGCACGACCTCGACGCCGGCCCGGGCGTCGGACAGCTCACCCTCGCCGGCTACACCCTGACCTACGCCTGCGCGCTGATCACCGCGGCGCGGCTCGGCGACCGGTTCGGTTACCGGCGGCTGTTCGTCGCGGGCACGGCGGTGTTCACGCTGGCCTCGGTGGCCGGGGCGGTCGCGCCGGACGCCGGGACGCTCGTCGCCGCCCGGCTCGTGCAGGGGCTTGGCAGCGGGCTGGTCGCCCCGCAGATCCTCTCGATGATCCGGACCGCCGTGCCGGACGACCGGCGGGCCCGGGTGCTGGGCCGGTACGGGGCGACGATGGCGGTCGCCTCGCTCGCCGGGCCGGTGTTCAGCGGCGTCCTGCTGGCCCTCGACCCGTTCGGCGCCGGCTGGCGGCTGGCCCTCGCGCTGCCGGCGCCGGTCGGCCTCCTCGCCCTGGTGCTCTTCCGGACCCTCCCGGACGGCCGGGGACCGGTGGGTTCAAGCCGGGTCGACCCGGCCGGGGCCGCGTTGTCGCTGACCGGCCTCGTCCTGCTGGTGCTGCCGCTCACGCTCGGCCAGGACGCCGGCTGGCCCTGGTGGACGTGGGTCAGCCTCGTCGCCGGGCTGGGCGTGCTGGCCGCCTTCGCCGTGTCGCAGCGGTTGGTGCGGTACCCGCTGGTGCGCCCGGAGGCCGTTGCGGCGCGTACGACCCGTTGGGGGATCGGAGCGGTGCTGGTGTTCAACGCCGGGATCCCGTCGTTCACCTTGCTGCTTTCCCTTTACCTGCAGGGGGAGCTGCATCGCGGTCCGTTGTGGACCGCGCTGACGATCGCGCCTTACGCGGTCGGCGCGTTGCTGGGCAGCGGGGTGGCCGAGGCCGCGGCACGGCGGTACGGGCCCCGGGCACTCGCGGTGGCGTCCGGCGGGCTCGCCGTCGTGTCGCTGCTCGTCGTCCCGGCGCTGGGTGCCCCGGCGCCGGTGTCGTGGGTGGTGCTGGGCGCGGGGGGTTTCGCCTTCGGGCTCTTCACCGCGTCGGCCTTTTCCCTGGTGCTGAACCGGGTTCCGGTGGCGGTGGCCAGTTCCGTGTCGGGTCTGCTGCCGACCGCGCAGCAGCTCGGCGGCACACTGGGGGTCGCTCTTGCCGGCGTCGTCTACGCCGCGGGCGCGATGGACGCGGCGATGGTCTACGACGCCGCGGTGTTCGTCCTCGCGGCGGCGGCCACAACGCGCCTGCGCCGGGAATCCCCGCTCGCCTGTGACGACCTGAAGCCGCAACCCCGGAGGGTGTCGTGACCGCGACCGGCTGCCGGTCGGGTCCACCGTGCACTTCTCCGCTCAGTTGCCCGTTCTGCCGGCAAGCGAGCCGAGCTGATTCGACCAGCCCCGATGGCCGGGAACTCGGTCAGCAGCGGATCAGCGGATCATTTCCGCTGCGTTCCTTGGCGAACGGTGCGAGCAGTTCGACCAGCTCGGCGGCCGACAACGCGCCGTGCGGGCGGCGCGGGGCCGGCGGTGTGGCTTCGGCTTGGTCCAAGCCGAGCATCGCCAGCAGCTCGGCCTCGTCGTGCCCGTCGTGCGCGTGCCGGTCCACCACGCGGACGGCGCGGCGCCGCTCCTCCGCGGTCAGCTGTGTGATGCCGGGCATTTGATCCCCTGTCGGTCACCGTGCTTCCGAACCGATCGCCTTTCCACGATGCCGGTCCGTCCTGGTTCCGTCCAGGGCATTTGGTCACCGGGGCCGCCGTCGCGGACAGGCCTGCTCCTCCGCGACGTCGAGCCGGTAGCCGGGCACCAGATGCGGGTGGCCGGGGCTGAACTCGACCCAGATCGAACCGGGCCGCAGGTCGGGGGTGCGGTCGACGACGACTCCGGTCCGCCCGGTGAACTGGCCGCCGTGCGCGCGTACGTGCAGGCCGGCGGGAAACCCGCCCTCTCTGGTGGGGCCGAGGTGCCGGGTGGTGTGGGCGAAGCGCATTTCAGCCTCCTTTCCGGAGGAAGGAGCCGGAGGCCCTCTCCGCTCTTGATGGTGCGCCTGGGCGGAGGGGGCCGGCAGAGGAGAAGGGCAAGTCCGGACGGGCCGATCTTCCCGGCCGCCCGGGTAGTTGTGCCCACGACGAGCGGGCGCGGGGCGCTTCGGGAGACCGAGCCGGAAGCGCACTCGTGTCGGGTTCGGGCCGTTGGACCCTGCTTCCTGATGCTTTACGCCCTCCCGCGCCGACCCGCCGGAGCGGACCATCCACCGTGAACCGGGATCGGCCCGGTGGTTCTCCGAACGGGCACGGGGGTACGGCGTGGCGAGCGCACAGACGGTGGGCCGGGCCTCCGGTCTCACGACCGCGGAAGCCGCACTGGCGTTGCGCCGTGACGGGCCCAACACGCTGCCGGCTCCGCACCGGCGCAACCCGGTGTTCGTGCTGGTGGGCCAGATGGTGCACTTCTTCGCCCTCATGCTGTGGGCCGCCGCGGGCCTCGCGCTGCTCGCGGGCATGCCCGCGCTGGCCATCGCGATCGGGGTCGTCGTGCTCCTCAACGGCGCGTTCTCCTTCGCCCAGGAGTACCGCGCCGACCGGGCCGCCGAGCGGTTGCGGGACCTGCTGCCCGTCCGGGCCACCGTGCGCCGCGACGGCAGCGCGGTCGTCATCGACGCCGGCGAGCTCGTGGCCGGTGACCTGGTGCTGTTCGAAGCCGGTGACCGGGTGTGCGCGGACGCCACGCTCCTGGAGAGCGGGCGCCTGTCGGTCGACGAGTCGATGCTCACCGGCGAGAGCAAGCCCGTCCGTCCGGAGGAGGGCAAGCCCGTGTACGCGGGCACGTATGTGACCGAAGGCCACGGCGCCGCGGTCGTCACGGCGACCGGTGCGCGCACCCGGCTCGCGGGGATTTCCGAGATCACCGCGAGCGCGGTCCGCCCGCGCAGTCCGCTGGCCGCGCAGCTGCACCGCGTCGTGCGGGTCGTGGCGATGATCGCGGTCGCCGTCGGCGTCGTGTTCTTCCTCGCCGCGCTCGGCCTCGGGCGGTCGAGCACCGACAGCCTGCTGTTCGCGATCGGCGTCACCGTGGCCCTGGTTCCCGAGGGCCTGCTGCCGACCGTCACGCTGTCGCTGGCCCGCGCCGCCCAGAAGATGGCGGGACGGCACGCGCTCGTCCGCCGGCTGGAGGCGGTGGAGACGCTGGGGGCGACCACCTTCATCTGCACGGACAAGACCGGCACGTTGACGCGCAACGAGATGTCGGTCGTGCGGGTGTGGACCCCGGCGGGCTCCGTCGAGGTGACCGGCGAGGGCTACGCGCCCACCGGCGAGCTGGCCGGGTCCGCCGATGCCGTCGCGGCCGCCGCCGTGCTCGCCGACAGCGCGGCGCGGTGTTCGCCGGACGCGCATGCCCTGGCGAAAGCCGGGAACTGGCTTCCGGTCGGTGATCCGATGGAGGTCGCGCTGCACGTGCTCGCCGTGCGGGCGGCAGTCCCGGCGCCGCCCGAGCCGACCGCCCGGTACCCGTTCGACCCGCACCGCCGGCGGTCGTCGCTGGTCGACAGCGACGGTCTGCACGTGACGGGCGCGCCGGACACGGTCCTGCCCCTGTGCCCGGGACAGAACGGCGCAGCCGGCGCGGCCGTCACGGTGATGAGCGGACGCGGCCTCCGCGTGCTCGCGGTGGCCCGGCGCCGTGACGCGCGGCCCGCCGACGGCACCGAAGTGGAAGAGCAGGAGCTGGAACTGCTGGGGCTCGTCGGCCTGCAGGATCCGCCGCGGCCGGACGTCGGCGCGGCCATCGCGGCGTGCCGGCAGGCCGGGATCAAGCTGGCCATGATCACCGGGGACCACCCCGGCACGGCCGCCGCGATCGCCGCGGAGGTCGGGCTGCTCGGCGAGCACCGGCTGGTCGTCGAAGGCAAGGACCTGCCCGCGTCGGACGAGGAACTGGGCGAGCTGCTCGATGCCGACGGGGTCGTCGTCGCCCGCGTCGCGCCGGAGGAGAAGCTCCGGATCGCCCGGGTGCTGCAGGAGCGCGGCCATGTCGTGGCCATGACCGGGGACGGGGTGAACGACGGCCCCGCGCTGCGGACGGCCGACATCGGGATCGCGATGGGCGCCTCCGGCAGCGACGTCGCGCGCGAGGCTGCCGACCTGGTGCTGCTGGACGACCACTTCGGCACGATCGTGTCGGCGATCGAGCTCGGGCGCGCCACGTTCGCCAACATCCGCCGGTTCCTCACCTACCACCTGACCGACAACGTCGCCGAGCTCACGCCGTTCGTGGTGTGGGCGCTCTCCGGCGGGCAGATCCCGCTGGCGATCACCGTGCTGCAGGTCCTCGCCCTCGACATCGGCACGGACCTGCTGCCGGCGCTCGCGCTCGGCGCCGAGCCGCCCAACCGCCGCACGATGTCGGGACCCGCGCACGGCGGCAACCTCATCGACGGGAGGGTGGTGCGCCGGGCGTTCGGCGTCCTCGGCCCGGCGGAGGCGGTGGCGGCGATGCTGGCGTTCCTGGCGGTCCTGCTCGGCGGCGGCTGGAAGTTCGGGGCGGTGCCCGACGGGCCGTTGCTGGCGATCGCCTCGGGCACGGCGTTCGCCGCGATCGTGCTGGGCCAGCTCGCCAACGCTTTCGCCTGCCGCAGCGAGTCCCGCTGGATCGGCCGGGTGGGCTTCGGCGGCAACCCGCTGCTCGTCTACGCGATCTTGTTCGAAGCGGCGATGCTGGCGGCGTTCCTGCTCGTGCCGCCGCTGCCCGCGCTGCTCGGCGGCGCGTTGCCCGGGCTGTCGGGATGGCTGTGGGCGCTGGTCTCGGTCCCGGCGGTGTGGCTCGCGGACACCGTCCACAAAGCACTGCGTGCCCGCGGCGCGGCCCGGCGGCGGTGACGTCCGCCCGCCGGGCCGCGCGGGATCAGCCGTTCGGGGTGTGCGGCGCCGGCGCCGAGCTGAACTGGCCTTGCCAGCTCGCTTGCGCCCCGGAGTCGCCGATGCGGTAGATGTCGTAGAACGTCGCGCCCGCCGCCAGGACCGCCAGCACCGAGAGCACCACGGTCACCGTGGTCGACGCGGGGGCGAGGAAGGTCCGGCGGCGGGTGGCGACCGCGGTCGATCCGGTGCTCGCGACGTCGGCCGCTTGGCTCCGAAGACTCTCGCGGCGCCGCCACCACACCAGGACGGCGAGGACGGCGACGGGGAGCGCGACGTAGAGGGCGGTGTCGCCGAGCTCGGTGTGGGTGCGCACCAGCGGGGTCCGGGCGACGCGGCGTTCGAGCCACTCGCCGGCTTCGGTGGTGACCGGGACCAGGGCCAGGACGAGCACGGACAGGATCGCGTTCGGTCCGGCGAGCTTGGCCCGGGCGGCGGGCCAGAGCGCGCTGAGCACCAGAAGCAGCGCAGCCAGCGGGAGCAGGACGACGATCGCGTGCACGAGCAGGATGTGGGCGGGCAGGCCGTTGACGGTGGTCATGCTGTCCTTTGTGGAGTGTGGGCGGGGCGGTCGTCGAGGCGGCTGCCTCAGGGGGCGCGGGCGAGCGCGGCGACTTCGTAGCCGGGTGCGCGGGCGGCGACCCAGCGGCCGGCGTCGCCGCCGCGGGCGAACGCCGCTGTGGCGAAGACGTCGGCCCACAGCAGCGTCGGGCCGGTGACCGTCACCGACAGCAGGTCGCCGGCGTGCCGGCCGGTGTGCGGGTCGACGATGTGCGCGCCGCGGGCGGCCGAGCCGGACGTCGCGAGACCACCGGTGCGCAGTTCGAGGATGGCGAGGAAGGCGGCCGGGTCGGCGGGGTCTTCGACACCGACGCGCCACGCCGGCGCCCGGGCGGTGCGGGCGCAGGCGGTGATGTCGCCGCCGGCGTTGAGGTAGTGGTCGTAGCCGCGCAGCCGCGCGAGATGGGTTGCGGCGTTCTCGGCTGCCCAGCCCTTCACCAGCCCGGACGGGTCGAAGCCGCCGGGGAGCCGCCACGGGTCGAAGTAGCCGTCGGTCCGTTCCCGGGCTTCTTCGCACAGCGCTACGACTTCGGTGACCCAGGGGTGCCGGCGGTCGTGGGGGAGTTCCCCGCGGCGGATCGCGCTGACCTGGCTGTCCGGCCGGTAGGTGCTGAACAGCTCGTCGGCGGTGCGCAGGTGCCCGAACACCGCGGCCACGGCCGGCTCGACGGCCGGATCGGTGTCCACGCGGTGCCCGCGCAGGTGGAGGCTGACCTGGGTGCCCATGACGGCGCGCGTCCAGGCTCGGCGTTGCCGGGACGCGGTCATCCGTGGGCCGCGTCGATCGCGGACTGCAGGGACTGCTGGTAACCCTCGGAGGTGTAGGTCGCACCGCTGACGGTGTCGATCTGCGCGCTCTGGGCCTGCAGCGCCTCCTGGTTCAGTGCCGGCACGGCGGCGGAGTTGATCCGGACGTCCCGGCCGCTTTCCTGGGGGTACTCGATGGCCTGCGCGTCGGTGATCTTGCCGCCGCTGACGGTGATCCGGACCTGCACGGGGCCGTAACGGGTGTCGGCGGCGTCGCCGGTGAACGTGCCGTCCCCACCGCTGGAGCCCGGTGCGGCGGGTGTGGCCGGGCTCGTCGTGCGAGTCGGCTGCGTGCCGCTGCCGCCGAGGGGGCGTCCGGTGGCGACCGGGGTCTCGTCCGTGCTGGTGCGATAGCTGAACAGCAGCACCACGACCGAGACGGTCGCCGCGAAGGTGATCGCGATCCTGCGCATCGGAAGTCCTTTCCTACCAGCCGAACCGCTCGGAATGGATGCGAGCGGTGGGGACGCCCGCGTGGCGTGCGCTGTCGAGCACCGCTTCGGTCCAGGCGTCCGGGCCGCAGACGTAGACGTCGTGGTCGGCGATGTCGGGCACCAGGTGGCGCAGCACCACGTCGTCCGGCACCGGCGCGTACCCCGCCGGCAGCCAGGACGAACGCTCACGGGCGCGGCGGCCGAGCAGGTGGTGGATCCGGACTCCGCGCCGTGCCGCCAAGTCCTCGAGCTCGGCGCGGAACAGCAGGTCCGTCTGCCTCGCGGCGCGGAGGAACAGCACGGCTCCGCCCGGTCGGTAGGGCAGTTCCTCCAGCAGCGCGCGCAGAGGCGTGATCCCGATGCCGGAGGCGAACATCGCCAGCTTCGGTCCTTTTCGGACGGTTTCGGTGAGCGTGCCGTAGGGGCCCTCGAAGAGCGCGGGGGTGCCGGGGCGGAGGGTGGCGAGCCGGCGGCTTCCCGGCCCGAGGTCCTTGGCCGTGATGCGGAGCCGGCGCCCGTCCGGTGCCGCCGACAGGGAGAACGGCTTGCCCCGTGTCCAGCCCGGGCCGGACCGGAACCGCCAGACGAAGAACTGGCCCGCCGCCACGGGCAGCCGCTCGAGCCGCCGGCCGGTCAGGTACACCGAGACGACGCCCGGGCCCTCCCGGACCACCTGGTCGACGACGAGGCGGTGCCGCACGTTGAGCCACACCGGCAGCCCGAGCCGGAACACCAGCACCGCACCCGCGGCCGCGGCGTAGGCGCCCCACCAGAAGACGGTCGCGACGGGCGAGGCGGTGAAATCGGCGCCGGTCCACAGCTGGTGCGGCAGCGCGAGGCCGGCGCCGAGGTAGGCGTAGAGGTGCAGCAGGTGCCAGGACTCGTAGCGCAGCCGCCGCCGGGCCGCGCGGACCGACGTCACCACGACCATGCCCAGCGCGGCCGTCCCGGCGGTCGCCAGGAGCAGGCCCGGGTAGGTCGTCACCAGCGCCCAGGCCTCGCCCAGGACGCCGGAGCGGTCGGTCGCGGCGTAGCCGAGGGTGATGAACACGAGGTGCGCGGCCAGCAGCGTGATCGAGGTGAACCCGGCCAGCCGGTGCCGGCGGGCCAGTTCGTCCTGCCCGTAACTGCGCTCGACCCAGGGAATCCGCGCCATCAGCAGCACCTGCAGCAGCAGGAGGTCGGCCGACACCAGCCCGGTGAGCCGCCCGGCCGAGGTGAGGAACCCGGCGGGGGAGGCGAGGTCCTGCAGGCCGCGGCCCGACACCCACAAGGCGACCACGAACAGCACGCTCAGCCACGCGGTCAGGCCGGCGGCGTCCCGCCACCACGCGCGGACCGCGGGCCGCGCGACGCGGCGGACGGCGAGAGTGGTGGACATCGGGCTCCTCGTGGTGATCGCTTCGGCTCAACCCTTCCGGAGCCCGGTTAGCCGTCGACGTGACCAGGGTGAGAAATCGGTAAGAGAAGATCGGCGCCGACGGTGAACCCCACCACCGCACCGCCGCGGGGGCGCGGCCCGGCGAACACCGAGCCACCGTGGGCGAGCGCGATTTCCCGCACGATGGCGAGGCCCAGCCCGGATCCGGGCAGGCCCCGGGCGCCGTCCGCGCGGTGGAACCGGTCGAACACCCGGGCCGCGTCCTCGTCGCCGATGCCCGGTCCGCGGTCGAGCACCTGGACCCGGCCGTCCCGCACGACGACCTCGATCGGCCCTTCCGGGGCGAACTTCACGGCGTTCTCCAGCAGGTTGGACACCGCGCGCTCGAGTGCCTTCGGCTGGCCGGTCAGGGCGGACGCGTCGGCCTCGACGGTGATCGCGCGGCCCGACCGGCGCCGGACGCGGTCGGCGGCGTGCTCGGCCACGTCACCCAGTTCGACCGGCGTCGGTTCTTCGGCCTCGTAGCGCCGGGTGGCGAGTTCGACGAGCTCGTCGATCAGGTGCGTCAGCTCGCGGGCTTCGCCGTCGACGTCGTCGAGCAGCCGGACCCGGGCGTCGGGGGTCAGCTCGGCGAAGCGGCGCAGGACGCTGGCGTTGGTGCGCAGGCTGGTCAACGGGGTCCGCAGCTCGTGGGCGGCGTCCTGGACGAGCCGCTCCTGGTCGGCGCGGGAGTCGGCGAGCCGGCCGAGCATCCGGTCGAACGACGTCGCGAGCCGGCCGACCTCGTCGCGGCCGCCGACCGGGACCGCCACGCCGGCGAGCCGGCCGTCGCCGACCTGTTCGGCCGCCTGGGTCAGCCGGACCAGCCTGCGGGTGATCTGCCGGGCCAGCAGCCAGCCGGCCAGGGCCGCCCCGACGAGGACGAGCGCGCTGACACCGGTGATGCGGGCGGCCAGCTCGCTCAGGACGTGCCGGGACTCGTCGACGTCGACACCGAGCTGGATCGCGCCACGGCCGGGGCCGAGCGCCACGGTGATCACCCGGTAGTCGTCGCGGCCGGCGGTGAAGTCCCGGTAGCGGTGGTCACCGAGGGCGCCGGTGCCGGCCAGCGTCCGGTCGGCGTCGTCGACGGACAGGTGCACCGGCCGGCCGCCGATCGGGCGTGCCGTGCCGTCCGGGGCGATCGCCTGGGCCACCATCGGCTGGGCCTCGTCGTGGTCGTCGTCGTCCGGGCCGCGGGTGACCGGGCTCGGGGCGAGCACCTGCGTCGCCCCGGCCGCGACCTCGGCCGACGTCGTCAGCAGGGACCGGTCGAGTTCGGCGTTGATCCGCTGGGAGGCGGCCTGGTAGCTGAACACTCCGACGAGGATCGCTGCCGCCGCGCCGACACCGGCGAACGCGATCGAGAGCTTGCTGCGCAGGTTCACGCCGGCCGCACCGAGTAGCCCACGCCGCGCACGGTGTGGATCAGCTCCGCCGCGCCGGCCTGCTCCAGCTTGCGCCGCAGGTAGCCGATGTAGACGGCGAGGTTCTTCGACTCGGAGCCGAACTCGTAACCCCAGATGCGCTGGTAGATCGTGGTGCGGTCGAGCACGATCCCGGCGTTGCGCACCAGCAGTTCCAGCAGGTCGAACTCGGTCTTCGACAACGTGATCTCGGTGCCCTGCCACCACACGCGGCGGCCCGCCGGGTCGACCGCGAGCTCGCCGAGGCGGAGTGTCCGCTGGGTCGCCGCCCCGAGGTCGGCGAAGGTGCGGCGCAGCAACGCGCGCAGCCGGGCGAGGAGTTCGTCGAGCTCGAACGGCTTCGGCAGGTAGTCGTCGGCTCCCGCGTCCAGCCCGGCGACCCGGTCGGGGGTTTCGACCCGGGCGGTAAGCATGAGGATCGGCGTCTGGTCGCCTTCGGCGCGCAGCACCCGGCACACGCCGAGGCCGTCGACACCGGGCATCAGCACGTCGAGGATCAGCACGTCGAAGTCGTCGCGGCGGGCGGTGGCCAGTGCGCTCACGCCGTCGGTCACCTCGGTGACGCGGTAGCCCTCCAGATCGAGGGCGCGGACGAGGGACTCGCGGATCGCGCGGTCGTCGTCGGCGAGCAGGACGCGGTGGGGCATGGCCGTCATCATGCCCGTGCGGCAGGTTTTCGTTGTGCCAGCAGAGAGTTAGCGAAAGGTAAAACCGGTGGTCGCACGATGCCGAACCCAAAACCGAAGTCGTTTTACCCGCTGGCCGTCCCGGTCTCGAATGATGTCGTGCCGGAGGGAACCTCAGTTCCCGCCCCGGCATTCCCGCGTGAGGTCGGCGAACGAGCCGACGTCCGCGGGCCGCTGCTCGATGACCGCCAGGGCGTAGGTGAGCACGAGGTGCGCGGTCCGGGCCTGCTGGGCCGCGGCCTGATCCGCTTTGTCGTGGCCCAAGACCAGGTTCGCTTCCCGGCGCAGCCAGCGATTGCGCTCACGGCGGAGGGCCGCGACCTCCGGCTGCGGCGTGACGGGATCCGGAAACGGTCTGTCCGACATCGCTGAATCTCCTCGGAAACGAGCTCTGGAGACGATGGTAACCGGGAAACCGAAATTCGAAGTCCCGGCGCCGTCCGTCAAGTTTCGATAACCGGGAAACTCGGCGTGGGAATGTGGCGAGGAAATATTTCCGTCGGGAATTTTCGACCGGAGAGCGCAGGAATCGTCAGGAATCGTCAGCCGGCTGCGCCCGGTACTTCAGCTTCGCCAGCCGCGTGGCCGCGAAGAGCGCTGCCACCACGATCGCGCCGACGGTGGCCAGCAGCCGGTTGACGTCGACCGCCGGTTCCCAGCGGAGCTTGCCGTCCTTGATGACGTACGCGCCGACCGGTTTCGCCGACAGGCCGAAGCCGCCGCCTTCCCCCGAGCGGCCCTTCTCGTCGCGGCTGTCGCCGCCTCCGCCGCCGGTGCCGACCGCGGCGGCCACGATCACCGTGACGCCATCGGTCTCGTACGGCTCGCCGAAGACCATCTTGGTCTCCAGCCCGTTCTTGGCCTTGGTGAGCAGTTCGTCGACGTTCACGGGCGGCCTCCAGGTGGGATCGTGGTCCGCCAAGTCTGACGGCGGGGCGGCCCCGGGTCGCTAGGGTCCTTGGTCACCGGAGTTCCGGACGGCCGCCTCGGGAGCCGGTGGCGTTCGGCTGCTGCGGCCGGGGCCGTCGCGCGATGTGCTGGGCACACCAAGAAATCCGCGAATCCCGGAGGCCGTCGTGGTCCACCGTCCGCCGCTGGCCGAACTCGGGCTGAACACCGGGAAGAAGGCGCGCCTGCACTGCATCCTCCACGAACACGGCCTGCGCAACGGCACCGCGTTCTTCCTGCTCGCGCTCGAGAGCGGCTTCAACGGATCGCGATCCAGATCGGCCTGGCCGAGAAGTTCTACCGGGACTACGCGGGTGAGCTGCCGTTGGTGCTGAAGCCGTCCGGCTCGGCGCGGACGCCGTCGGCTACACGGGCTGAGCGACCTGGCGCACAACCTGTTCGAGTGCGCCACCGGGGACATCGAAGAGCTGACCCGCAAACCGGTCCGGCTCGAAAACTGAGGAGTGGGCACATGCGTATCGTCATCGTCTTCGAGTCGATGTTCGGCGCGACCGAGAAGTTCGCCCGCGCCATCGCGGACGGCATGGCCGTGTCGGCCGGGGCCGAGGTGGTGAACGTCGACGACGCGCCCATCGATCTCACCGGCGTCGACCTGCTGGTCGTCGGCGGCCCCACCCACGTGCACGGCATGACCCGCGCCACGACCCGTCAGTCGGCCGCGGACCAGGTGACCTACCCGATGCGGTCGAAGACCGGGATCCGCGAATGGCTGGCCTCCCTCGGGCCGCTCCCGCACGGGCTCGCCGTCGCGGCCTTCGACACCCGGATCGACAAGCCGCGCGTGTTCACCGGCGCCGCCTCGCTCGGCGTCGCGAAGCGGCTGTCCCGGCTGGGAGGCCGTCTGGCGGCGCCCGCCGAGAGCTTCTTCGTCGGCACCGAACCGGTCGACGTCGGCCCGGAGCCCGGCGAGCCGGCCCGCGCCGAAGCGTGGGGCGCGGCCCTCGGTGCGGCGCTGCGCCGCACCGGTTCCTGACGACCAAAGCCTGGCGACAGCAGAGTGAACTCCGAAACCGTGGCGGACACCCACGCGTTCCACGCGCTGCCGGTGCCCGACGTCGCCGCGCAGCTCGACGTGGTTCCACACCGCCGGTGGGGGCGGTGTCCTGGCTGTGGGTGGCTGGGAGCGGCCGTGGTGGCATTCGCCGTGGTGGAGGCGGACAAGCTGTTCTGGCGCCGGGTGGCGGCCCGGCGGGGGACCGGCCCGGACCGGGAAGGCGGTCGACGGTGACCGCCGTCGTCAGCCCGCCGCGGGGGCGGAGTTTTCCCCGTCCGGTTCCCGGAGGAGGAAGAAGTAGGCGTAACGCTCGTCGAGCTCGTTGCGGGGAACGAGGTGGACGGCCTGGGGGGCGAAGCCGCACCGCTGGGCGAGCCGCCAGAACTCGTCGATCGGGTAGGTGGTCATCTCGGCGAGCCCCCGGCGGTAGGCGCGGCGGCGGGACCGCGTGCGCCACCGGCCGTCCGAGTACTTGACCTGGATCAGGGCCAGCCCGCCCGGCGCCAGGACCTCGTGGGCGATGCGCAGCAGGCGTTCACCGTATTCCGGGGTGGGGATGAGTTCGAAGACGTAGAAGGACAGGTAGACGTCGCACCGGCCGCCGATCTGCGGAACGGCGGCTTCGGGGTCCGCCACGTCGATCGTGATGGACCGGACCGGGGTGTCGCACACCGCGCCGACCTGTGTCTCGCATTCGACGAGGGTCTCGGGGGAGATGTCGACGCCGACGAATTCCCCGGCGCGAGGGGCGAAGTGGACGGCGTTGGCGCCGCCGCCGCAGCCCCACTCGAGCACGCGGTCCCACGGCCGGTCGAAGCCGCACATGCGGGCTCCGGCGTCGAACATCGCGAGGTGCCCGGCTCCCACGCGGTCCCACAGGTCGCTGTCGCCGAACACCGGAGCGTCCCGCCAGTGCGAGTTGCCCCGCCACGTCGCGTCCGCGGGCCGGTGCCAGTAGTCCTGGGCGTCGGCGGCGATCCGTGCCTCGGACTGCCGGGCACCGGCGGTCGTGAGTGCGCGCTGAAGGAGTTTTTCAGCTCCCGAAGCCGCGCGCCTCGCCCGGCGCACCACCTTCGGGAGGTGGGTGCGCGCGAGGGTCACGGGTCTGCTGGGCATGCTGAACCTCTTGGTGGTAGACGGCGATGTCGGCCGGGCCGGGGCTCGGCAGGACGCCCTTCACGCGCCGATGACCGGCGGCCGGCACTCGGGCGGTGTCGAACTGACCGCAGCCTATTCACTGTCGGCAGCGGGGAATCAGGGCCGTTCGGCCCGGGTTGCCGTCCACGTTTTCCGGCGGTGACCGGTGTTTTTCTTTCCGCCGGCACTCGGGGCCGAAAGCGCTCAGAGCCAGTCGCGGCGTTTGAACAGGACGTACAGGGTTGTGGAGATGACCAGGATGGCGAGCGTCGACACCCACACGCCGGACGCCTGGGCGAAGCCGGGGTAGGGGAGGTTCTGGCCGTAGAAGCCGGTGATCGCCGTCGGCACCGCGATGATCGCCGCCCAGCTGGTGACCTTCTTCATGATCGTGTTGAGCCGGTTGCCCTGGATGGTCAGCTGCGTCTCGCGGATCGTCGTGATCAGGTCGCGCAGCGACTCCGTCCACTCGGTCACGCGCAGGACGTGGTCGTGGACGTCCTGGAAATACGGCAACAGCGAGTCGTCGACCGAGCGCATCTCCCGGCGCATCAGGGAGCCGACGATCTCCCGCATCGGGACGGCCAGGTGCCGCAGCCGGCTGAGGCTCTTGCGCAGCCGCAGGGACCGGCGCTGCAGGTCCGTGGGGTCGACGTGGTCGGCGAAGACCAGGTCCTCGAGCTCTTCGATCCGTTCGTCCAGCACCTGGACGGCGTCGAGGTGCCCGTCGACGAGGTGGTCGAGCAGGCCGTGCAGCAGGTACCCGGCGCCGCTCTTGGCCAGCTCGGGCGTGCTGTCCCAGCGCGCGGTGAGGGCGTCGATGTCGGCGGTGTTGTTGCGGTGCACGGTGATCAGCACCCGATCGGTGACGAACGCGTCGAGTTCGGAGGCCGTCAGCTCGCCGTCGGCGGAGTTCACGCGGACGGCGTAGGCGGCGAGGAACGAGTGCCGGTCGTAGTGGACGAGCTTGGGCCGCTGGTGGTCGTCGTCGAGCACGGAGGCCACCGCCAGCGGGTGCAGCCCGAGTGCGGTGGCGAGCTCCGCGAGGTCCTGCGGAGCCGGGGTGTCGAGGTCCAGCCAGAGTGTCACCGACGGGTCGGCGAGGTGGTGCGCGGCCTCGGAAGCGGGGAAGTCCGTCCGCTCGAGGACGCCACTGCGGTACAGCCGGCTGCGCGTCACGATCGGGCTCAGTGGTCCGAGGCCGCGGCCAGGCTGGCGCGGCAGGCGCGGCACCAGCTGGTGCCGGTGATGATCACGACGTGCAGGGGCGAGGCGACGCAGTCGTGCAGCCAGCGGCGGTGCGTCCGGCAGGTGGTGCGTTTTATACCGTCCTCTTCGGACTGTTCTTCGGGCTCGGCCGTGGTCGCCGGGGCGAATCCGCGGGGGGAGTGCTGGCTGTCCATGAGGTGCCTCACTTTCGTCTGATCCCGGACTCCGCCGGGCGGGGCCGGGGGACGAGGGCCGTACCGTCCCCGGTCCCGGGGCCCACGGACACCGGTTCCGGTGGGTCGAAGGCCCGCGGGCACGAGGACTTTCGGTTCCTCAGGAGGCGGTTCGCACGAGGTACACCGGGCAGGCCGCGTTGTGCAGCAGGGCCTGTCCGGTCGAGCCGAGCAGCAGGCCGGGGAAGCCGCCGCGGCCGCGGTCGCCGAGCACGACGAGCTGGGCGGCGCCGCTGCGCTCGATCAGCTCGCGACGCGGGTGGGTCCGGACGACGACCCGGTCGATTTCGACCTTGCCGGTGTTGTGCTTGCCGAGCCGCTCGGCCAGCAGCCGGTGGCCGGCGCCGGCCACCGATTCGTGGTGCTCGGGGTGGTCGGCTTCGTGCGGTGGCGGGTCGTCGGCCCACGCGTGCACGACGACGAGCGGGGCGTGGCGGGCCGCGGCTTCGTCGAGGGCGGTTTCGAGAATGCCGCCGCTGGCTTCACCGCCGTCGATGCCGGTGAGCACGGGCCGCTCGGACTTTTCGGCCTCGTCCCAGGTGTCACCACGGACGATCACCGTGTCGCACAGAGCGTGCGCGCTGACCGCCGAGGCCACCGACCCGGCGAGGAGTTCGGTGAGCCGGCCCCGGCCGGAAGCGCCCACCACGACCAGCGCGGCCGTCTTGGACGCGTCGACGAGAGCCGAGGCGGCGCGATCGGGATCGAGCCGGGTCGCGGCAGCCGGAACGCCTTGCGCGGACGCGAGTTCCGCCGCGGTGCGCAGATACCGGTGACCGCGGACGCGCAGCACGTCCTTCATCTCTTCGGGCGGCGGCACGACCCCGCCGGCGAGCAGGGCCGAGAAGTCGAGTGCGTACACGATCTCCAGCGGCGCACCGCGGCGGCGAGCGGCGCGCGCCGCCCAGCGGACGGCGTCGAGCGATTCGGCCGATCCGTCCACTCCGACGACGATCGGCAGTCCGGTTGAGGCGGGCATCGGCGGCTCCTGACGTAGTTGTCGTGCACCGACCGTAGGTCCGTCGGCCGGGACTCCGCCGCGGCCGGAAGTCCCCGGTCGTGAGGACTTCCGACCGGGTTCCGCGGGACTTCGTGAGGTCGCGGCGTGCCGGTGAAGCGGCCATCCTGGCGGGAGGCGCCGGGCCCGAGGAGGTCACCGATGACGAACCTGTCGACGACGATGACCGCGTGGCGGGTCACCCGGCCCGGGCCGATGGCTTCGGGCCCCCTGGACCGGTGCCGGGTGCCGGTGCCCCGGCCCGCGGCCGGCGAGTTGCTGGTGCGGGTGCTCGTGTGCGGCGTGTGCCGGACGGACCTGCACGTCGCGGAAGGTGACCTGCCGGTGCACCGGCCGGGTGTGACGCCGGGGCACGAGGTCGTGGGCGAGGTGGTCGCCACCGGCGACGCGGTCACGGGCTTCGCGACCGGCGACCGCGTCGGCATCGCCTGGCTGCGCGGGACCTGCGGGCGATGCCGGTACTGCCGGCGCGGCCGGGAGAACCTGTGCCCGGAGTCGCGCTACACCGGCTGGGACGCCGACGGCGGGTACGCCGAGTTCGCCGTGGTCCCGGCGGCGTACGCGCTGCCGTTGCCCGGCGGTTACTCCGACGGCGAATTCGCGCCGCTGCTGTGCGCCGGGCTGATCGGCTACCACGCCCTGGCCCGGGCGGAAGTGCCCGAGGGCGGCCGGCTGGGGATCTACGGCTTCGGCGGCAGCGCCCACCTGACGGCACAGGTGGCCATCGCCCGCGGTGCCACCGTCCACGTGCTGACGCGCAGCGCCGAGGCCCGCGAGCTGGCGCTCGAGCTGGGCGCCGCGTCAGCCGGGGGCGCCACCGAGCCACCGCCGGAGCCCCTGGACTCGGCGATCCTGTTCGCGCCGGCCGGGGAGCTGGTGCTGCCCGCGCTGGAAGCGCTGGACCGCGGCGGGACGCTGGCCATCGCGGGCATCCACCTGTCGGACGTCCCGCCGCTGAGCTACCAGCAGCACCTGTTCCAGGAACGGCAGGTACGCAGTGTCACGGCGAACACCCGGGCCGACGCGAGGGAGTTCCTGGCCTTCGCCGGCGAACACCACCTGAGCGTCAGCACCGTGCCCTATGCCCTGGACCAGGCCGAGCAGGCGCTCACGGACCTGGCCGCGGACCGGGTGAACGGCGCGGCCGTGCTGCTGGGACCCTGAGCCGGGGACCAGCCGGACGGTCACGGCCGCTCCGCAGGTGCCGGACGGTCGAAATCAACCACAGCGCCGCAATCAAGCCGACCAGCACGGCCAGGGTGCCGGCGCTGCCGGTCACGAGGGTCCAGACCGCGAACAGCAGGGCGGCCGTGCCGAGCGGGGCACTGAGCCACTTCGCCGCGCCGGTCCACTTCGCCGTGCCGAGCACGAAGGCGGCAGGCCCAGTGCCAGTGCGGTGGCAGCCATCGCGCGCGGGCCGTGCACCCACAGCGCGGTTCCGTCATCGCAGCACACCTCCCGAGTTCACGATGCGCTTCCGGCCGGGCGGGCCGGAGCGGTCAAAGGTCCTCGGGCGCGGGGACGAACGACCGCAGCGCCGGTCCGCCGCCGAGCCATACCTTCGGGTCGGATGCGTGGTCCGCGCACCGGAACCCGGAGGAAACACGTCATGAGCGCAACCGGAAACCCGCCGATCGTCGTGGCCGTCGACGGCTCGGAAACCGCCGCGGCGGCCGCGTTGTGGGCGGCCGGGGAAGCAGCCCGCCGGCACGCGTCCCTGCTCGTCTTCACCGCGTACGGCTACGAAGACGCCGCGTTCGGCGGCAAGATCTACCCGCCGTCGGACTGGCTCGCGGTCAAGGAGGCGGAAGCCGACCAGATGCTGCGGCAGACCCGGGCCACCCTCGAAGCCGCCGTTCCGGGGCTGCAGGTCGCCACCGAGGCGAGTGACCGCGGTCCCGTCGCGGGCCTGCTGGAGGTTTCGGAAAAGGCGCGGCTCCTCGTCACCGGCGAGCCGGTCGGCGCGCTCGCGGGCCTGTTCAGCGGTTCGCCCGATGTCGACCTCGCCGCCAAGGCGCACTGCCCGGTGGTCGTCGTGCGCGGTCGTGAGACGGTCGACGGCCCGGTGGTCGTGGGCGCCGACGGCAGCCCGCTCAGCGAGGCCGCGATCGCTTGGGCGTTCGAGGAAGCCTCGCTCCGCAACGCCCCGCTCGTCGCGCTGTACACCTGGCACGACGGTGACACCGCCGGTCTGTTCAGCGACAGCAACGTCGCGTTCCAGGGCGAAGGCCTGCAGGACTCCGGCCGGCGGCTGCTGGCCCAGCGGCTCGCCGGCTGGCAGGAGAAGTACCCGGACGTCGACGTCGAGCGCCGCGTCGAACACGACAAGCCCCGCTCCCGGCTGCTGTCCGCGAGCCACGACGCTCAGCTGGTCGTCGTCGGCAGCCGCGGCCGCGGTGGGTTCACCGGCCTGGTGCTCGGTTCGACGAGCCAGGCCCTGCTGCACCACGCGAGCTGCCCGGTCATGGTCGTCCGCACCGAAAAGGAGCAGTGAACATGAACGCCGGCACGGTGTCCGCGGTGATGACCGCCGACCCGATCACCGTCTCCACCCAGACCCCCTTCAAGGACATCGCCGAACTGCTCACCGGAAACGAGATCAGCGCGGTCGGCGTCCTCGACAAGACCGGCACGCTCGTCGGCGTCGTCTCGGAGGCCGACCTGCTGCCGCACCTGTGGGAAGACCGCAAGCCCCGGTGGCGCGACCGTCTGCTGGCCCGCAAAGCTACCGCGTGCGTCGCCGAGGACCTGATGACCAGCCCGGCCGTCACGATCAACGCGGACGCCACGTTCGCGGCCGCCGCGGCCGAGTTCGCGCACCACGGCATCCGGCGGTTGTTCGTGCTGCGCAACGGAAAGGTGGCGGGCGTGCTGTCCCGCCGCGACCTCGTGCGCGTCTTCACCCGCGGTGACGCCGAGCTCGAGCGGGAGATCAGTGACCAGGTGCTGCGCGAGCAGCTCAACCTCGGGCCCGACCGGGTGCGGGTGGCGGTGCGGGCCGGCATCGTGACCGTCTGCGGCCGCGTGGAGCGCCGCAGCGACATCGACCCGGTGACGCGGCTGATCCAGGAGCTGCCGGGCGTGGTCGAGGTGCGCAACCGCCTCGACTACGTCTGGAACGACGTCGCCTGAGGAGCGTGCGAAAAGGGTCTCCGTCTGGTTCGGACGGAGACCCTTTTGTGCACCACTCCTGGTCTTAGCGGCCGCGCAGCTGTGCCGGCACCGGAAGCCCGGCGCCGTAGGGGTGCGCCGGTGGGTGGACGACCTCGCCGAGCGGACGGCGTGGTGTCGCCGGGAGTGGCGCCGCGCCCTCCGGGAGGTAGCCGACCCGCACCACGAGCTGGGGCTCGCCGCGGCCGGCCAGGACGCAGTCGCGGACCAGGGCGCGGGTGCTGGTGAGTTCGAACGGTTCGGTGTACACGCACGACACGAGGTTCAGCCGGGTCGCGGTCAGCAGGACCGCGCTGGCGGCTTCCCCGGCGCGAAGGCGGTCGAGCGGGGTGTCACCCGCGGTGGACAGCACCGTCAGCACGGCGCCGTCGTGGCCCTCGCCGTCGACCAGCCCGGCGTCGGCGAAGTCGCGGACCCGCAGCTCCTGGCCCACCGTGCGCGCCGACACCGCGTTCTGCGCGGGTACGCCGTCCGGGGAGTAGCGCCGTCCGCTCCAAGCGGCCAGTTCGATCGTGTACCCGGGGTCGGCCCGGTGCAGTCCGCCGGCCTCCGCGGCGGCCTTCGTGAGGGCCGACAGCCGCGGTGCGTCGTCGACGATCTGCAGCGCCGCGTCCTGGTCGGCGGCGCTCTTCCGCAGGTACACCTCGTCCCGCACGAGCAGCGGCCGGTCGGCGAACCGGCGCCGATCCGAACGGCGGCGCGGGATGGCGGCAGCCAGTGCGATGTCGCCGTCCCGGGTTTCGTGCGGCACCAGGGTGACCCGGGCCAGCAGTTCCGGCTCGGCGGGATCCGGCAGCCGGTGGACCTGCGCGGCCCAGCCCATGGCCGCCGCGGCGACCGTGAAGTGGTGCAGGGCGCAGCCGCAGCTGACCAGCAGGTCGCGGCCGTCGGGGTCGGCATTGCGCAGCTGACGATGCGGGTCGGCGCGCAGTTCGACCGTGCGGCCGGTGAACCGCCAAGCCCAGGGCTGGCTGTTGTGCACGGACGGAGCACGCACAGCCAGTGCGATGGCCGCCCTCACCGTGTACGCGTCGGGCAGGTTGTGGTCCATCGCTTCCTCCTCGATCGGGCTGCCCCCATGCTCGTCGCGACGGGCCGCCGATCCCCAGGGCCGAAGGACTTCGCGGAGGTGACCCGGTCGAGGCCCTAAGGCCCTTTTCCGGGCGGAGGCCGGGGCCGACCCTGGGGGCTCACCCCGGCCGGCGGGAGGGACCATGCCGCACCCGAATGATCCCTTCGCCCACGCGGAAAGCACCGCGGCCGCAGGGCAACCCGGCGAGGAGGAGAAACTCCGTGCGAGCTGACGAGCGTTCGTCGAGGCACCGGGAAGCCGCTCTGCTCGGCTTCGTCGTGCTGCTCGTTGCGGCCGGTGGCGCCGCGTGGTGGCTGGGCGCGCCGACGGTGGCGAACGTCGTGTGGGCGGTGGCGGACGTCGTCACCCTCGTTCCGGCCCTGGTGTGGGTTGCGGCAGACCTGCGGGCCCGGCGCTGGGGCGCGGACCTGCTGGCGGTGCTCGCGCTGGCGGCCACCCTCGCGGTGGGGGAGTACCTCGCCGGCGCGATCGTCGCGGCGATGATCGCCACCGGGCGGGTCCTCGAAGCCGGGGCGCAACGGCGGGCGAGCCGGAACCTCACCGCGTTGCTCGACCGGGCCCCGCGCGTGGCGCACGTGCGCACGGAGACCGGCCACGAGACCGTGCCGGTCGACGCCGTGCGGCCGGGGCGGCTGATCGTCGTGCTGCCGGGCGAGGTCGTGCCGGTGGACGGCGTGCTGCCGGCCGGCGGGACCTTCGACGAGTCGGCGCTGACCGGCGAGCCGCTACCGGTGGCCCGGCCCGCGAACGACACCGTCCACAGTGGAGTGGTGAACGCCGGCGCCGCCGTCGACGTGCGGGCGAGCGCGGCCGCGGCGGACAGCGCCTACGCCGGCGTCGTGCGGCTCGCCGAACAGGCCGCGGCGCGCACCGCCCGGGTGGCCCGGATCGCCGACCGCGTCGCGCTCTGGTTCCTCCCCGCGTCCCTGCTGATCGCCGCGCTGGCCTGGGCGGTGACGGGCGAGTCCGGCCGGGCGGTGGCGGTGCTGGTGACCGCGACACCGTGCCCCCTCCTGCTGGCGGTCCCGATCGCCGTGACCGGCGGAATGTCGCGGGCGTCCAGAGCCGGTGTGGTCGTCAAGGACGGTGCCGCGCTCGAGGCTCTCGGCCGGGCCGCGGTGCTGCTGATGGACAAGACCGGCACGGTGACCCGGGGCCGCCCCGAGGTGACCGACGTCGTTTGCGCGCCGGGGCACGACGTTGCCGAGGTCCTCGAGCACGCCGCCGGTGTCGAGCAGTACTCGCCGCACGTGCTGGCCGCCGCGGTCGTGCGTGCCGCGGCTTCGGCGGGGCTCACCCCCGCACCGGCGGAGGACGTCACCGAGGAACCCGGATCCGGGGTCGAGGGCCGGGTGCGCGGCCGGGTGGTCCGGATCGGCCGTCCGACCGGGGTCGGGTTTCCGGCCTGGGCGCGCGGCGCCGCCCGCCGCGGCCGGCTTGATCTCGCTTCGGTGCTGTGGGTCGAGTTCGACGGTGAGCCCGTCGCCGCGCTGCTGGCCAAGGATCCGATCCGGTCCGACGCGGCCCGGACGATGCGTCGCCTGCGCGCGGCCGGCATCCGCGAGATCCGGCTACTCACCGGCGATCGGGTCGACAACGCCCGCGAGGTCGCGGCGTTGCTCGGTCTCGACGACGTCCACGCCGAGGTGACGCCCGCGGAAAAGGTGCGCGAGGTGGAAGCCGCGAAGGCGCGCGGGGTGACGGTGATGACCGGCGACGGCGTCAACGACGCGCCCGCGCTGGCCGCCGCGGACGTCGGTGTCGCACTCGGCTCGCGGGGCGCGACCGCGGCGGCGCAGGCCGCCGACGCGGTGATCCTCGACGACCGCCTCGACCGGCTCGCCGACGCCGCCGAGATCGCCCGCCGCTCGCGCCGGGTCGCCGTGCAGAGCGCCGTGGCCGGGACGCTGCTGTCGCTGGTGGCGATGCTCGCCGCGGCCGGGGGTTTCCTGGTGCCGGTCGCCGGAGCCCTGGTGCAGGAGGCCATCGACGTCGCGGTGATCCTGAACGCGTTGCGTGCCCTCGGCGGCGCGAAGCCGGGCGGGCCGGCGCCCGCCGAGCTGGTGCGGCGGTTCGAGGCCGAGCACGAACACCTGGTGCCGGCGCGGCTCGCGGTCCGGCAGGCGGCGGACGCACTGGCCGGCGGTGCGTCCGCGGCCGCGGACGACGCCGTCCGCACGGCGGCCCGGCTGCTGGCCGAACAGCTGCTGCCGCACGAGCAGTCCGAGGAAACCGAGCTGTACCCGGCACTGGCGCCGGCGCTGGGCGGGCCGGAGGGCACGGTGACGATGAGCCGCGAGCACGCCGAGATCGGCCGGCTCGCCCGCCGGCTGCAGCGGCACCTCGCCGAAGCGCCGGACGGCATCCAGCCCGACCAGGTCGACGACCTGCGTGCCACGCTCTACGGGCTGGATGCCGTGCTCACCTTGCACTTCGCGCAGGAGGAAGAGGCGTACTTCACGCTGCCGTCCTCGTGAGCCGTGCTGGGGAACACCGGGGGACGAACTGGGCCGCGCCGGCGCCTAGACGAGCAGGCCATGATCAGGAGCACGGGACCAGTGCGCGCCGACGCGGACACCGGCCGGGCGCCCGAGCAGGAACGTGGCAGGCATCCCCGCACGATGCTCCCCGCGGGCGCGGGCGGAGAGGGCCGCACCGCCTCGATGTGAAGGACCAAAGGCCCCGGCACCGCCGACGTCGGACCGCAGACCGCCGCTCGGTGGCTTCGTAGCGTCAAGAGCATGGCGGGTCGGAAGAAGACGCGGATTCCGCGCGAGGTCTACGAGCGGGAGCTGCTGCGCCTGCAGGCCGAGCTGGTCAAGCTCCAGGAATGGGTGCGGGCGGAAGGCGCTCGCCTGGTCGTGGTGTTCGAAGGCCGCGACGCCGCGGGCAAGGGCAGCACGATCAAGCGGGTCACCGAGCACCTCAACCCCCGCGTCGTGCGGATCGCCGCCCTGCCGGGCCCGACGGAGCGGGAGCGGACGCAGTGGTACTTCCAGCGCTACATCGAGCACCTGCCCGCCGCCGGCGAGATCGTGCTGTTCGACCGCAGCTGGTACAACCGGGCCGGCGTCGAGCGGGTGATGGGGTTCTGCACCCCGGAAGAGCACCGGCGGTTCCTCCAGCAGTGCCCGATCTTCGAGCGCCTGCTGGCCGACGACGGGATCCTGCTGCGCAAGTACTGGTTCTCCGTCAGCCTCGACGAACAGGAGCGCCGGTTCCGAGCCCGGATCGACGACCCGATGCGCCGCTGGAAGCTCTCGACCATCGACCTGCAGTCCGTGACGCACTGGGAGGACTACTCGCGGGCGAAGGACGACATGTTCGTGCACACCGACACCGCCGAATCCCCTTGGCACGTGGTGGAAAGCGAAGAGAAACGCCGGGGTCGGCTGAACATGATCGCGCACTTGCTGTCCACCGTCCCGTACTACGAGGTGTCCCGGCAGGCGGTTTCGCTGCCGCCGCGGCCCGAACCCACCGGTTACTTCCGGCCCGACCGGCGGTTGCAGGCCCACGTTCCCGACCACGCGGCGACCCTGCTGCCGCGCTGAACCGGAGGAGGAAACCATGGACGACAAGGAAAAGGCGGTCATCGAGGCCGAGGCGCGCCGTGCCATCGCCGAGCGTGGGCGGCACGGCCCGAAGCTGGGCGGCTACCTGCACGCGGTCGAGCACCGCGCGGTCAAGGAGAACGAGGAAGACGTCGTCCCGGCCGGCGCGGACGATCCGCGGCGGCCGGTGGCCGGACGTCAGGCCTGATCGGTTCGCGCATAGGCCGCGAGCGCCCGCTGCCGGGCGTTCGCGGCCATCGTGCGGATCAGGGCGGTGTGCACGGCGCCGACGGCCGGCCGGGCGGCACGCCAGTGGCGGCGGAGCTTCAGCCAGCTCTCCGGGTCGGTCGCCGCGACCCTCGTGTGCACCGTCAGCAGGGTGCGGTGCGGGCCGTATGGAAACACCGCGACGGCCATGACGATCTTGCCGTAGCCGTGCTCTTCGAAGCCGGCGAAGTCGTCGGCCTCGACCCGCCGCCACACGATCACCGGCTTCCAGAACTTCCCCGCGGCACCGAGCGCGAACTCGCTGCCCGGGCGGTCGCCGAGCAGGGTCCACTCCGATCCGGCGTCGAGGTCGTCGGCCGTGAGCCGGGTCGGCCGGCGCGGTGGGCCGTGGTGCCGGTTGCGCCATCGTTCGGGCAGCATGCGCAGCCATCCCGCGGCGGTGACGGCACCGCCGCGGACATCGGTGAAGTCCAGTTCGCGCGCCGCGGCGTACGTCTCCTTCACCGGGGCATCAACGAGGGCGGTGCGCACCAGTTCGAAGTGCGGGTGCGGGAGGAAGTGGTCGATCAGCAGGTCGGGTCCGGTCATCGTTCCAGGGTCGGCGACGGCGCCGCGCGGGACAGGCGGATTTGGTCCCCGGCGAAAGGGACTTCGTGCTCTGACCGGCGAGTACGGCGCAGACCATGCTGGCCGCACCAACGCCGTGACCGCTGGAGGATCTGATGACCGGAACCGCGACCCGCCCGGTGCTCGTCGGCGTGGACGCTTCGCCGGTGTCGTACGCCGCGATCCGCTGGGCGGCAGCCGAAGCGCTGCGCCGCGACACCACGCTGCGCTTTGGTGCACGCGTGCGTCTTCGAAGGCGAGCCGCCGCGACCGCTCGACGACTCCGAACTCGTCCTGGAGCACGTTTACCACTGGCTCCGCCGCGCCTCCGACGTGGCTTGCGAGCAGGCGCCCGGGGTCCGGGCCCGCAGGGCCTCGCCTGGCCGGTGGCCGACGGGCGGTGGACCGCCGTCGTGATGAACTCGGACGCCTAGCGCGGGATCTCCGCGCGCGCCGAGGCCGGGGCGACCGCGCCCGCGGTCGGCTGGATCGCCCTCGGCCTGCTGCTCTCCGGGGCCGTGGTGCTGGCCGGCGGCGCCGTCCTGATCGGGGTTGCCGCACACCGCGCGGCCCGGCACCCGGACACGCCCACCACTCCCGAACCCGCCACCGCAGACAGCTGAGAAAGGCAGGACCATGCACGCGAAGCCGGGTGACTGGCTCCTCATCAAGGGCCCGCGGGTCGGCGCGCCGGACCAGCACGGCCGCATCGAGGAGGTCCGCTCCGCCGACGGCACCCCGCCGTACGTCGTCCGCTGGACCGCCGACGACCACGTCTCGACGGTCTTCCCCGGACCCGACGCGGTCGTGCTGACCGCTGCGGAGGAAGAAGCCGCCGAAGCGCGAGCCCGCACCCGGTACGACCGGGTCCGGCACCTGATCCACGAGGAGGACGGTCATGCACGGCTTCATTGACGGCGCGGTCGTCGCCGGGATCGACGGCTCCGGCTCGGCCGTGCGGGCCGCTGTCTGGGCCGGGCACGAAGCACACCGCCGTGGCCGCCCGCTGCGGCTGGTGCAGGTCTACACCCTGCCGCGGGTGAAGGCGCCGATGGCGGTCGGCACCCACGAGCAGGTCCGGGCGGGGTTGGCCGAACAGGCCGAAGGCCGGCTCGCCGACGCGCGCGCCGCGGTGCTGGCCGAGCACCCCGGCCTCGAGATCACCACGGCGGCCCGCGAATGGAGCCCGGTCACCGCGTTGACGCAGGAGTCACAGCACGCCGAACTGCTGGTGCTGGGCTCGCGCGGGCTGGGCGGGTTCACCGGCTCGCTGGTCGGCTCGACCGCGGTCGCGGTGGCGGCGCACACGCACTGCCCGATCGTGGTCGTCCGGGGCCGGCAGCCGCACGACCCGCCGCCCGGCACCGGGCCGGTCGTCGTCGGCGCCGACGGTTCGCCCGACAGCGACGCCGCGCTGGGCTTCGCCTGCGAAGAGGCGCGGCTGCGCGGCACCGCGCTCACCGCCGTGCACACGTGGAGCGACATCCTCGCCGACGGCATGCTCCGCCCGCACCCGCTGCAGGAGAACCCGGACGAAATCGCCGCCGCGGAGCGCGTCAAGCTCGCCGAACAGGTGGTCGGCTGGCAGCGGAAGTACCCGGAACTGGCCATCGAGTTCGAGGTTTCCCGCGGCCGGCCGGTGCGGACGCTGCTGGAACGCGGGGAGCGGGCGCAGCTGATCGTGGTGGGCTGCCGCGGCCGCGGCGGGTTCACCGGCATGCTGCTCGGCTCGACGAGCCAAGCGCTGATCGCGCACTCGCCGTGCCCGGTGGCGGTGGTGCGGCCCCAGCGCACCGGGAGCGGGACGTGACCACCTTTTCGGCTTGATCGGGGTGCGCGCGCCCGTCCAGTGGGTGAGCGTCGAGCTGCCCGCAGCCTGGCACGACCTTCGTCCTTTGTGGACGTGAGGTGGCGAAGGGACGTTAGTCCCCACGACCGGTGACCGACGCCAGCGGCGACCCGGGGCCGGCCTTCCTAGGTTGGGAGGTGACCGAAAGGAACCCCGATGCGCGCACGCGACCTGATGACCGCGCCGGTGATCACCGTGCAGCCGTGGACGTCCGCCAAGGAGGCGGCCGAGCTGCTGTCCATGCACGGCTTCACCGCCCTCCCCGTGATCGACGACGATGACCACCTGATCGGCATCGTCACCGAAGCCGACCTGATCCGCGGCCGGATCCCGGTCGACCCGCGCCACGCCCACGAGCACCGCGACCACCCGGCCGCAGCGAACACGGTCGGGGACCTGATGACCAGCCCCGTCACCGCCATGAGCACCGGAACCGACGTCTCGGACCTGTGCCAGGCCCTGGTGGACGCCCGGATCCGCGCGATGCCGATCGTCGACGGCTCGGCCGTCGTCGGCATCGTCACCCGCGGCGACATCGTCCGCGTGCTCGCGCGGGAAGACACCGAAATCGCCCGGGACGTCAAGCACCGGCTGGAGATCTACGGCGGCGGTGGCCGCTGGAAGATCGACGTCCGCGACGGCTACGTCCACATCGTCGACCAGTACAACGACGACACCGACCGGCACGTCGCCCAGTTGCTGGCGCTCGCCGTGCCCGGCGTCGTCGCCGCAGACACCGCCTACGCGGGTGAGGAGCAGCACCGATGAGCACCACCGACCCGAGGATCACCGTCGGCGTGGACGGCTCGGCCGGCTCCACCGCCGCCGTCACCTGGGCGGCCAGGATCGCTTCCCTGCGCCACCTCGAACTCAGGATCGTCCACGGACTGCAGGTCGCCGGTCTCTACTACGGCGGCGGCATGTCCGGCATCGGCGCGACCCAGCTGTTCGACGCGGTCCTCGCCGACGGGGAACGCGCCGTCGCCGATGCCCGCAGCCTCGCCGCGTCCGTCGACAAGGACCTCGTCATCACGACGGAGCTGCCGAACGAGCCGCCGGTGCCGATACTGATCGACGAGTCCCGGCACGCCCGGATGCTCGTCGTGGGCCGGACCGGAACCGGCGGCTTCACCGGGATGCTGATCGGCGGGACGGCGGGCACGGTCGCCGCGCACGCACACTGCCCGGTTGCGGTCGTCCGCGGCCGCCACGCCTCCGCCGTCGTCCCGGAGGAGGGTCCGGTCGTGGTCGGCGTCGACGGCAGCCCGAACAGCGAACAGGCACTCGCCGTCGCGTTCGAGGAAGCTTCGCTGCGCGGTGTCCCGCTGGTCGCCGTGCACGCCTGGAACGACGCCACCTACGAGGACACCCGGGGCACCGCCCGGATCCTCACCCAGCCGGAAACCCTCGAGGAGGGTGAGGAGCGGCTGCTCGTCCAGCGCCTGGCGGGCTGGCAGGAGAAGTACCCCGACGTCGAGATCCGCCGGCAGCTGGTCCGCGACCGGCCGCGCCACGTCCTGATCGAGGCGAGCAGGACCGCCCAGCTGGTCGTCGTCGGCAGCCGCGGCCGCGGCGGCTTCACCGGGATGCTGCTCGGCTCGACCAGCCAGGCGCTGGTCCAGCACGCCCAGAGCCCGGTGCTCGTCGTCCGCCCGGAGCGGACGAAGTGACCGCGCTCGACGCCCGGCCCGCGGTGCTCGGCAGCACCGAGCTCGCCCAGGTGGATGCCCTCTGGCGGGCCGCGAACTACCTCGCGGCCGGCCAGATCTACCTGATGGCGAACCCGCTGCTGCGCGAACCGCTGCGCCCCGAGCACGTCAAGCCGAGACTGCTCGGGCATTGGGGGACCTCACCCGGTCTCAACTTCGTCTACGCCCACCTCAACCGCGCGATCCTCACCCACGACCTCGACGCCATGTTCGTCACCGGCCCGGGCCACGGCGGCCCAGCGCTGCTGGCCAACACGTGGCTCGAAGGCAGCTACACCGAGGCGTGGCCCGAAGTCACCCGGGACGGCGAGGGCATGCGGGAGCTGTTCAAGCAGTTCTCGTTCCCCGGCGGTGTGCCCAGCCACGTCGCCCCGCAGGTGCCCGGCTCGATCCACGAGGGCGGCGAGCTGGGCTACTCGCTCGCCCACGCCTTCGGAGCGGCGTTCGACAACCCCGGCCTCGTGGTCGCCTGCGTGGTGGGGGACGGTGAGGCCGAGACCGGTCCGCTCGCGACTTCTTGGCACGCCAACAAGTTCCTCGACCCGGTGCGCGACGGCGCGGTGCTGCCGATCCTGCACCTCAACGGGTACAAGATCGCCAACCCGACCGTGCTGTCCCGGATCGCCCCGGCCGAACTCGACGCGCTCCTGCGCGGGTACGGCTACGAGCCGATCTACGTCGAAGGCAGTGACCCGGAACTGATGCACCAGGCGATGGCGGCCGCGCTCGACTCGGCGGTCGCCGACCTCGCGGTGATCCGCCGGCACCGGGAACGGCCGGCGTGGCCGATGATCGTGCTGCGTAGTCCCAAGGGCTGGACCGGTCCGTCCGTTGTGGACGGTCTGCCGGTCGAGGGCACCTGGCGGGCGCACCAGGTGCCGCTCACCGAGGTCCGGCGCAACCCCGAACACCGGCGGCAGCTGGAGGCGTGGATGCGCTCGTACCGCCCGGAGGAGCTGTTCGACGAGCGCGGCCGCCCGGTCGCGGACGTCACGGCGATGATCCCGGCGGGGGAGCGCCGGATGGGCGCCAACCCGAACGCCAACGGCGGTGTCCTCCTGCGCCCGCTCACGCTGCCGGACGTCGAGGCCCATGCCGTCACCGTCCCGGCGCCGGGCGCGACGGTGGCCGAGCCGACCCGGGTGCTGGGCCGGTTCCTGCGGGACGTCTTCGCGTTCAACGCCGACCGGGCGAACTTCCGCCTCTTCGGTCCCGACGAGACGGCGTCCAACCGCCTCGACGCGGTCTACGACGTCACCGCCAAGCAGTGGCAGGCTTCGGTCGAGGCCGTCGACGAGCACCTGTCTCCCGACGGCAGGGTGCTGGAGGTGCTCTCGGAGCACCTGTGCCAAGGCTGGCTGGAGGGCTACCTGCTGTCGGGCCGGCACGGGCTGTTCAACTGCTACGAAGCGTTCGTGCACATCGTCGACTCGATGGTGAACCAGCACATCAAGTGGCTGCGTGTGCACCGGCAGATCCCGTGGCGGCGCCCAGTGGCGTCGCTGAACTACCTGCTGACCTCGCACGTGTGGCGGCAGGACCACAACGGCTTCTCGCACCAGGACCCGGGTTTTGTCGACCACGTCGCCAACAAGAGCTCCGAGGTGGTGCGGATCTACTTCCCGCCGGACACCAACACCCTGCTGGAAGTCGCCGCGCACTGCCTGCGCAGCCGGGACTACGTGAACGTGATCGTGGCGGGCAAGAACGACAGCCCGAACTGGCTCGACGCCGAACAGGCGGCCCTGCACTGCGCCCGGGGCGTGAGCATCTGGGAGTGGGCGAGCACGCACACCGACCGCGAGCCGGACGTCGTGCTCGGCTGCGCGGGTGACGCCCCGACGCTGGAAGTGCTCGCGGCCGCGAAGATCCTGCGTTCGGAGCTGCCGGACCTCGCGGTGCGTGTGGTGAACGTCGTCGACCTGATGCGGCTGCAGCCGGAAGCCGAGCACCCGCACGGCCTGGGCGACCGCGAGTTCGACGCGCTGTTCACCCCGAACCGGCCGGTGATCTTCGCCTACCACGGTTACCCGTGGCTGATCCACCGGCTGGCCTACCGCCGCACGAACCACCACGACATGCACGTGCGGGGCTACACCGAGCACGGCACCACAACAACGCCGTTCGACATGCTGGTGCTCAACCACATGGACCGGTTCCAGCTGGTGATCGACGTGATCGACCGGGTGCCGGGGCTGGTCGCGACGGCGGGGGTGCTGCGGCAGCGGATGACCGAGGCCCAGGGGCTCCACCGCCGCTGGATCCGGGCGCACGGGGAGGACCTGCCGGAGATCCGCGACTGGACCTGGGAGGGCTGAGACGTCGCTGTGGCGGTCACGATCGCCCTGGCCGAGGTGCTGTTCGCGGGCGCCCGCTGTGGAGATGGTTCGCGTCACCGCCCCGGCCGCGCCCGGCCGGGGCGGTGAGCTGCGTTCGACATGCCGCACAACGATGCCGCCGGCTGTGTCGACGCGGCGGTGTCCACTTTGGAGACTGCGGCGCACGCCAACCGCTGCGCTGGTGGGTTCCGCTGTCCTGACCCGGCTGCGTGGCTGCCGGCGGTGCTCAGGCGGCGTCGAGAGAACGCGCGGCGGTCACGTCGACGACCGGGAGCGTTGGGAACTCCGCCGGCCGGTGGGTGACCACCAGCGCCGAGCGCCCCTCGGTGGCCGCCAGGACGTCGGCGGCGAGGGCGGCTGCGGTCGGGGCGTCGAGGTGGGCCGTCGGTTCGTCGAGGAGCAGGATCGGGCGGTCCGACAACAGTGCGCGGGCCACGCCGATGCGCTGGCGTTCGCCGCCCGAGATCGGGGTGCCGTGGGTGCCCAGCGGCGTGTCGAGGCCGTCGGGCAGCGCGCTCAGCCAGGTGCCCAGCTGAGCCAGGGAGAGCGCCGCGCGCAGGTCGTCGTCGCCCGCGGTGGGGCGGGCCAGGCGGAGGTTCTCGCGCAAGGTGCTGTCGAACAGGTGTGTGTCCGGCCCGCACCAGGCGATCTGCTCCCGCACCGAGTCGCCGTCGCAGGCCCGGGTGTCGACGTCGCCGAGCAGGATCCGCCCCGCGGACGGGGTGAGGTGACGCATCAGCGCCGCGACCACCGTGCTCTTGCCCGCCCCGGACCGGCCGGTCAGGGCGAGCCGCCGGTCGGGCGCGATCTGCAGGTCCACGTTGCGGACCGTGTCGTGACGGGCGTCCGGCCAGCGGACCGCTAGTCGTTCCGCGGCCAGGCAGTCAGCTGCGGGCGCGGGCGAACCGGGCTCGGTCCGCGGCGCCGGGAGCGCGTCGAGATCCGCGAGCCGGCGTGCGGAATGCCCTGCGCCCAGCAGGCGCTGCGCGGCCTCCGGCAAGCCGGCCACCAGCTCGGCGGCCGCGAGCGGGGTCAGCGCGAGCACGGCCAGCGCGGGTCCCGGGATGGTGCCCGCCCGCACGGCCACGATGCCCAGTGCCAGGCAGGCCACCGAGGTCAACCCGACCCCGAGCGTCGCGATCCCGGCGCCGAGCCCACGCCGGATCGCGGACCGGCGGGCCAGCGCAGTCAGGCCGGCATCGAGCTCACGTAACCGGGAGTGCCGCCGCATCGCTGCATCGTGGACGATCAGGTCGGCGGAGGCCTGGAGCAGCTCGACGGTGCTCGCGCTGACGTCGGCGTGCAGGCGGGCGGTTTCCCGGTGGGCCCGGCGAGCGGTCAGGGCGGCCACGAGCGGGGCGAGGACCCCGGCGACGAGCAAGCCCGACGCGGCGGCCACCCCGGCGACGGGCAGCAGCATTCCGAGTGTGACAGCGATTCCGGCCAGGACCGTGACCGTCGAGATCCCCGGAATCAGGCCGCGCACCAGCACGTCCTGCTGGCTGTCCACATCGGACACCAGCCGGTGCAGCAGGTCGCCGCGGCGCAGCCGGGCCGTGCGGGCCGGGCCGATCCGGACCAGCCGGGCCCACACCCGGACGCGCAGGTCGGTCAGGGCGCGCTGCGCGACGTCGTGCGACAGCAGCCGCTCGAGGTAGCGCAGGATGCCCTTGGCCAGACCGAAGGTGCGCACGGCGACGATCGCCACCATCAGGCTCAGCACCGGCGGGTGCAACGCGGCGCTCGCGATCAGCCACGACGACGTCGCGGTGAGCGCGACCCCGCAGCCGAGCGCGGCGGTGGCGGCGAGACACGCCAGGACGAGCCGCCACCGATACGGGCGGACCGCAGCCAGCAACGGCCGCCACTTCGAGCTCGTACCGTCCACTGTGGATAGTTTGGTGACCGGCGCGGTGGCGGCCGGGTGAGCCTGAGCGGGCGCGACGACGGGCTCCGGCGCCACGCTGCGCGGAGTGACCGGTGCGGCGAGGGTGACGACCCGGTCGCACCGGGCCAGCACCGCGGGGTGGTGGCTGATGAGCACCGCGGTCCGCCCGGCGAGCACCTTCGGCAGCCGGTCCAGGATGGCGGCCTCGGTCTCCGCGTCGACGCCTTCGGTGGGTTCGTCGAGCAGGATGAGCGGCCGGTCGAGGAGCACCGCCCGCGCCAGCGCGACGCGGCGGCGCTGCCCGGTCGACAGCCCGGCGCCGAGTTCTCCGACCACAGTGGACAGCGGGACGTCGAGCGCCGCGGTGTCGGCGGCGGCGAGCACCGCTTCGTCGGGGGCGTCGGGGGAGCCCAGCCGGATGTTCTCGGCCACGGTCCCGGCGACCAGGTGCGGCTGCTGCGGCACCCAGGCGAGGTGCCGGTGCCAGGTCGCGCGGCCGATGCCGGCGAGGTCGGTGTCGCCGAGCGACACCCGGCCACCGTCGGGACGCCGCCAGCCGAGCAGGACGTCCAGCAGCGTCGACTTGCCTGCTCCGCTCGGCCCGGTCACGCCGACGACTTCGCCGGGCGGCACCCGCAGGCTGAAGCCGTCCAGGATCGGTCCGGACCGGCCCTCGACCGTCACGTTCTCGCAGCGCAGCGCCACCCGCGTGAGGTCCGGAACCGTGCGGGTGCCGGTGTCGGCCGCAGGCGTGCCGGCGAGCGCGATGATCTCTTCGGCGGCGGCAAGGCCTTCGGCGCTGTCGTGGAACCGGGCGCCGACGGCCCGCAGCGGGAGGTAGACCTCGGGGGCGAGGATCAGCACCACGAGCGCGGTCTGCAGGTCGAGTTCGCCGGCCAGCAGCCGGAGGCCGATCGACACGGCGACGACCGCGACCGACAGCGTCGCCAGGAGTTCGAGGGCGAGTGCGGACAGGAACGCGACGCGCAACGTCCGCATGGTCTGGGTCCGGTACTTCTCGGTGATCTCTCGCAAGGAGCGGATCTGCGCCCGCGCGCGGCCGAACGCGGTGAGCTCGGCCAGCCCGGCGACGAGGTCGAGGAAGTGGTTGCCCAGCAACGAAAGCGTCTTCCACTGACGCCGGACGTCACGCTGGGTGTAGAGCCCGATGAGGATCATGAAGAGCGGGATCAGCGGCACGGTGAAGCCCACGATGACCGCGGCCACCCAGTCGGCGGCCAGGATCCGCACACCGACCACCAGCGGCACCACCGAGGCGATCAGCAGCTGCGGCAGGTACCGCGCGAAGTAACCCTCGAGCCGGTCGACGCCGTGCGTCGCCAAGGACGCGACTTCGGCGGGGGAGCGGTCCGCCTGCCGGGGCCCGATCCGCAGCGCCGCCGCGATGACCGTCTCCCGCAGCTGGGAGAGCGCCCGCGCGGCCGCGCGGTGCGCGGTCGTCTCCGCCAGCCAGGCGATCCCGGCCCGGGCGAGCACCACGAGCAGCAGCATCCCGACCGGAACCAGCAGGTCCGGCAGCGCGAAGCCGTCGAGGAAGGCCCACGTGATCGTCTTCGCCAGCAGCTCGGCCTGGGCGAGCACCAGCATCGCGGTGAGCACGCCCAGCGCGGCGCAGGCGAGGACGAACGGCCGGACCGCGCTCGCGTGGCGCAGCAGCCGTGGGTCGAGGGGCCTCACCGGCGGGCCGCGGGGAGGCCGCCACCGGCGGGGATGGTGTCCCGGCCGATGCGCTTGCGGAAGACCCAGTACGTCCAGGTCTGGTAGGCCAGCACGATCGGGGTGAACGCGACGGCGACCCAGGTCATGATCTGCAGGGTGTAGTGCGTCGAGGACGCGTTCGTGGTGGTCAGGCTGAACGCCGGGTCGGTCGTCGAGGGCAGCACGTTCGGGTACAGCGACCAGAACAGCGTGACGGTGACGGCGATGATCGCGCCCGCCGTGCTCGCGAAGGCGAACCCCTCGCGCCCGCCGGCGGCGAACAGCACACCCGCGACCAGCAGCGCCGCGGCGATCAGCGAGGTCAGCCAGGCCCAGCCGCCGTGCTCGATCGCGGTGTAGCCGAGGAAGACGCCGCCGAACACGATCGCCGCGCCGCCGAGCGCGCGGCTGAGCGTCCGGGCGCGGTCGCACAGCGCGTCCGTCGTCTTCAGCGTGAGGAACACCGCGCCGTGGAAGGCGAACAGCGTGAGCGTGGCCAGCCCGCCGAGCAGCGCGTACGGGTTGAGCAGGGTGAAGAACGTGCCGGTGAAGTGGTGCTTCGCGTCGAGCGGGACGCCGTGGACGATGTTGCCGAAGGCGACACCCCACAGCAACGCGGGGCCGGCCGAGGCGAAGACGATGATCCAGTCCCAGGTGTTCCGCCAGCGGGCGCTGTCGATCTTCCCGCGGAACTCGAACGCCACCCCGCGCAGGATCAGCGCGACCAGCACCAGCAGCAGCGCGAGGTAGAAGCCGGAGAACAAGCTCGAGTACCAGAGCGGGAACGCGGCGAAGGTGGCGCCGCCGGCGACGAGCAGCCAGACCTCGTTGCCGTCCCAGACCGGGCCGATCGTGTTGATCAGCACGCGGCGGTCGGTGTCGTCGTGGCCGAGGACGCGCAGCAGCATGCCGACGCCGAAGTCGAAACCTTCGAGGACGAAGTAGCCGGTCCAGAGGACCGCGATGAGCAGGAACCAGATGTCGGTCAGGGCCATGACGGGTCTCCGGCGTCAGTAGGCGAAGGCCGCGGGCCGCGGCTCGTCGGAATCGGTGTCTTCGCTCGGTGCTTCCGGTGGTGGGGGACCGGCCTTGGCGTAGCGGACCATCAGGACGCCGTCGACGACCGCGAGGACGCCGTAGAGCACGGTGAACACGATCAGCGAGGTCAGGACGCTGCCCGCGGGGACCGTGGGCGACACCGAGTCGGCGGTCTTCAGCACGCCGAACACCGACCACGGCTGGCGGCCCATCTCGGTGAAGATCCAGCCGACGCTGTTCGCGAGGAACGGCAGGGCGATCCCGGCGGTCGCGACGGGGAAGAACCAGCGGGCGCGGGGAGTGCGGCCGCGGCGGAACAGCCAGAGGCCGGCCAGCGAGATCAGCAGGCAGGCGAAGCCGAAGCCGATCATCAGGCGGAACGTCCAGTAGGCGACGGGGATGTCCGGCCGGTACTCACCGGGGCCGTACTGCTGCTGCTCTGCGGCCTGCAGGTCGTTGATGCCCTCGACGCGGCCGTCGAAGCTGCCGGTGGCCATGAACGACAGCACACCGGGCACACGGACGCTGAACTTCTCCTGGGAGCCGTCGAGCGAGCCGATGGTGAACAGCGAGAACGACGCGGGCCCGACGGTGTCGTAGAGCGCTTCGGCGGCGGCCATCTTCATCGGCTGCTGCTCGGTCATCAGCCGGGCCTGGAGATCACCGGTGACGATGACACCGAGGCTCGCGATCAGCACGGTGACCAGCGCGAGCTTCATCGAGGGCCGGTAGACGTCCGCGTTGCGGCCTTTTCGCAGCTGCCACGCGCTGATCCCGACGACGAACATGCCGGCGGTCAGGAAGCACGCGGTGATGGTGTGCGCGCAGGCGCCGACGGCGGTGGAGTTGGTCAGGACGGCGCCGAAGTCCTTGAGCTCCGCGCGGCCGGTGGCGGGGTTGACCGCGTAGCCGACCGGGTGCTGCATCCAGGAGTTGGCGGCGAGGATGAAGTAGGCGGAGAGCACGGTGCCGATCGCGGCGATCCAGATCGTGGCCAGGTGCAGCTTCTTCGACAGCTTGTCCCAGCCGAAGATCCACAGGCCGAGGAACGTCGACTCGAGGAAGAAGGCGAGCAGGCCTTCGATGGCCAACGGCGCGCCGAAGATGTCACCGACGAACGTGCTGTAGTCCGACCAGTTCATGCCGAACTGGAATTCCTGCACGATCCCGGTCGCCACGCCCATGGCGAAGTTGATGAGGAACAGCTTTCCCCAGAACTTCGTCATCCGCCGGTATTTGTCGTGGCCGGTGCGCACCCACGCCGTCTGCATCCCGGCGACCAGGAAGGACAGGCCGATGGTCAGCGGGACGAAGATGAAGTGGTACACGGTGGTGATCCCGAACTGCCATCGGGCGAGGTCCAGGGTGCTCATCCGGTTCTCCTGCTCGCGCGGACGATGTTGACCACGGAAGCATCCGGTCCGACGGCCCTTCGGCGAGAGGGTCCTTGGTCACTTCCGCGACGGTCACCGGTCCCTGCCATCCAGGGCCCTGTGGTCGTAGGCTGATCTCGTCGAACCGGCTCCAGGAGGTCGCAATGCTCCGCGTATTTCTCGTCGACGACCACGAGGTCGTCCGCCGTGGTGTCGCCGACCTGCTGGACGAGGACGAGAACCTCACCGTCGTCGGGCAGGCCGGCAGCGTCTCGCAGGCGCTGGCCCGCATTCCCGCGCTGAACCCGGACGTGGCGGTGCTGGACGTGCGGCTGCCGGACGGCAACGGCATCGAGCTGGCCCGTGAGCTGCGGTCCAAGCTGCCGGAGCTCAAGTGCCTGATGCTGACGTCCTACACCGACGAGCAGGCGATGCTCGACGCGGTGATGGCCGGCGCGAGCGGGTTCGTCATCAAGGACATCAAGGGCATGGACCTGGTCTCGGCCGTGCAGGACGTCGGCGCGGGCAAGTCCCTGCTCGACGCCCACGCGGCGGCCGCGCTGATGGCCAAGCTCCGCGACAGCCAGGCCAAGAAGGGCCCGCTCGCCGATCTCTCGGACCAGGAGAAGAGGCTGCTGGAGCTGATCGGCGAGGGGCTGACCAACCGGCAGATCTCCGAGCGGATGTTCCTGGCCGAGAAAACGGTGAAGAACTACGTGTCGCGGCTGCTGACCAAGCTCGGCATGGAGCGCCGCACGCAGGCCGCCGTGCTCGCCACCGAACTGCGCAACCAGAACGGTTAGGCGCTCAGCCGGTCCGGGTCCAGCAGGACGTCGTCCAGGGACCGCCGTGGGGTCCACGGCACCGGTGCGCCGCGGCCGAGGCGCAGCACGATCTGCGGCCACAAACCGCCGCCGAGCAGGTGGCGGAGCTCGTCGCGCACGGCCGGGACCTCGACCGGCTGGGAGATGAACGATGCGTCGAGCCCGGCGGCGGTGGCCGTCAGCAGGACCCGCTGCATCGCCTGGCCGGCGCGGAGCCGGTCGGCGCGGGTGTCGTCGAAGGAGCCGATGACCACGACGAGGGGTTCGGAGTGGTCGGTCCGCTCGCGGCGCCGCGAGCCGAAGTCCCGCAAGACCCAGCCGCCGTTGTCCGAGGGCATCGCCCCCGCCGCGTACTCGGGGACGCCGTCACGGCTGCTGCGGTCGCGCGCCGTCCAGCGCTGCCACTCGGCGAGGAAGGCCGGGTCGGCCATCTGGGCCTGGTGTCCTTTGTGCACGAGCTCCCGCAGGTTCTCCCGCTGCCGGGCGTCCAGCCGGGGCAGCCAGGCCTGCTCGACCTCGGCGGCGTGCCGCAGCTCGGCCACCACCGCGGGCGGGATGACGGCCGCTTCGAACGGCGTGCGGTTGGTGTGACGGCGCGGGATCGCGTCGGCCAGGCCGACCAGCCGGGGATCGGGTTTGCGGACCGCGAACGGCCGGACCACCGCGAGCAGCGTGGGATCGCCACGCCGGGGAAGCAGCGTCGTCGCCGGGTGGGCGCCGAGAGCGTGGATCGCGGTGCGCAGGTTGAACAACGCTGCCCCGCACGAGAGCAGCAGCTCCCGCTGGTCGGTGTCGGCCACCGGCAGGGCGCGGTCCGGATCGGCGTGCAGCTCGAGGCCCGCCGGAGTGCAGCGGAACCGCCAGGGCTGCGTGTTGTGCGTCGACGGGGCGAGCACCGCAGCACCGATCACGGACTTCACCTGATCGGAGTCCAGCAAGCCGATCGAGGTGATGGGTAGTGTCATGGTTTCCCCTCGGTGCCGGGGAGCGGCACACTGTCGTTCCGAAAGCCTTCCCGCGACGGTCTCTCGCAACGCAGCAGTGCGGAAAGGGGAGAAAGTCACCAGTGGGACAGACGATGTGGAGGTCGTGATCAGCGAGCCGGGACAGCGGTCGGACAAAGGGCAGCGGCGGATGTCGGGCACGCTGTCGGGCCTTCGGCTGCGCGAGGTGCTGCGCGACCTGCAGGACCGGATCGAGCTGCTGATCGGCACGCGCGACAAGATGGACGGCCTGCTCGACGCGGTGCTGGCCGTCGCGTCCGGACTGGAGCTGGACACCACCCTGCGCCGCATCGTGGACGCCGCGATCGAGCTCGGTGAAGCGAAGTACGGCGCGCTCGGGGTGCTGGCCGAGGACGGCTCGCTGTCCGAGTTCATCTACGTCGGCATCAACGACGAGGCCCGCCGGCTGATCGGTGACCTGCCCGAAGGTCACGGCGTTCTCGGCGTGGTCATCGACGAGGCGAAACCGTTGCGGCTGGAGGAAATCTCGGCTCACCCGGCTTCGGTCGGGTTCCCCGCCCACCACCCGCCGATGCACACCTTCCTCGGCGTGCCGGTGCGCGTGCGCGACGAAGTGTTCGGCCGGCTGTACCTGACCGAGAAGAAGGACGGGGAACAGTTCACCGACGACGACGAGGTCGTCGTGCAGGCGCTGGCCGCGGCGGCCGGCATCGCGATCGAGAACGCGCACCTCTACGAGCAGGCGCGGGTGCGGCAGCAGTGGCTGGCCGCGACCAGCGAGGTGACGACCGAGCTGCTCGGCGGAACCGACCCGGCCGAAGCGCTCAACACGATCGCGACCCGCGCGCTGGAACTGACCGGCTCCGACGTCACGATGCTCGCGCTGCCGAACTCCGGGCGGCTCGACGTCGACGAGGACTGGGGTGACGACGTCGACGACCTGACGGTCACGGTCTGCGCGGGAACGAGGGCGGCCGAGCTGTCGGGCACGCACATCGACCTCGAGGAGAGCGTGCCCGGCGCGGTCTACCGGGACCGGACACCCCGCAGCGTCGGCGAACTCGGTCTGCGTGAGCACCGCTTCGGTCCCGCGCTGGTGGTTCCGCTGCGCGCGGGGGACCGGACGACCGGGGTGCTCATCGCGGCCCGGGAGCCGGGGGCCGGGTCGTTCGAGTCGGCCCAGCTGTCGGTCGTGGCGTCCTTCGCCGACCAGGCGGCACTGGCGCTGCAGCTGGCGGCGCAGCAGCGGGCCGCGCGCGAGCTGGACGTGCTCGGCGATCGTGACCGGATCGCCCGCGACCTGCACGACCACGTGATCCAGCGGCTGTTCGCCGTCGGCCTGTCGATGCAGAGCACGCAGCGGCGGACGAAGTCGCCGGAGCTGCAGAAACGGCTCGGGGACAGCATCGAGCAGATGCACGAGATCGTGCAGGAGATCCGCACGGCGATCTTCGACCTGCACGGCGGCGCGGCGGGGGAGATGGGGCTGCGGCTGCGGCACCGGCTGCACGACGCGGTCGCCGAGCTGACCGACGACGCGCCGGTGCACCCGACGGTCAGCATGTCCGGGCCGATCGACACGCTGCCCACGCAGCTCGCCGAGCACGTCGAGGCGGTGGTGCGCGAGGCCGTCAGCAACGCGGTCCGGCACGCGGAGGCCTCGACGCTGTCGGTCTCGGTCGCGGTGAAGGACGACGTGATCCGCGTCGTGGTGCTCGACGACGGCCGCGGGTTGCCCGCGGACGTCTCGCCGAGCGGGCTCGGCAACCTCGGTGACCGCGCCGAGGCCTCCGGCGGCTCGTTTTCACTGGGAACCGGCCCCGAGGGCGGCCTGAAGGTCGAGTGGTCGGCGCCGGTCGGCTGAATCTGCCCGCCGGCTCGCCTTGAATCGAACATGTGTTCTAATCTGACGTGGGTGCCGGGCGAGGTGGGGAAGACCCCGCCCGGCACCCGTCGCCGTGGCGCGGACGACGCCTCACGTGGCGTCGAGCCCGCGGGCCCGTGCTCGACCGTGACGTCGAAACTCCAGGTTTCGCTCGCTGGTCCATCTCCTGCGCTTCGGTGACGAAGGTCCTCGCGGTTCGGGCAGTCCGGCCGCGTCGCGGCGCACCGCTCCCGAGGTCTCCTTGTGGTGCGGCGCCCGCCGTCGCGGGAGAGGAGAACAAGATGACTGCCTTGGTGCCGGGTGCACGCCTGGCGTTGCCGAGCATCGCGGCGTGGCTGGAGAACCCCTGGCCGTTCGCCGAGCACAACCCCGTGCGGATCGAGGAGTCCACAGAGGACGGCAAGTTCCTCGTCCGTGCGGAGCTGTGCGGCGAAGGAGCAGGCCGAAGGCCGTAGCGAGTTCTTCTACGGCACCTTCAGCCGCACGGTCAGCCTGCCGGCCGGGGCCGACCCGGCGAAGGTCAAGGCGACGTACTCCGACGGCATCCTCGAGATCACGATGCCGGTTTCGGAGCACCCGCGTGACAAGCACGTCAAGATCCAGGTCACGAAGAACCAGGTGACGCCCTCAGGTGGGCGCGGCCCCTTGGCCGGCCGCGTCCACCTTCGTTCCGTGAGGAGAAACGATGAGCGTGGAAGCGGGCTCCCGGGCCCTGCTCGCGGACGGCGACGTGGTGCTCGTGCGCCCGTTGCACCCGGCCGACACCGACGAGGTGCTCGCCCTGCACACCCGGCTCACCGAGCAGGACACCTACTTCCGGTTCTTCGGCGCTCGTCCGTCCGCATTGGACAAGCTGGCGGCGGAGATGACGGCCGACCCCGGCCCCGGCCACTACGCCGTGGGCTGTTACCGGCGCGGTGAACTCGTCGGCGTGGCGAACTACGAAGTCCTGAAAGACTCGACCGACGCCGAAGTGGCCCTGGTCGTCGACGCGACCGTGCGCACACAGGGCGTCGCGACCCTGCTGATGGAACACCTGGTCTCACACGCCCGGAAGACGGGGCTGAAACGGCTCGTCGCCGAAGTGCTCGCCGAGAACGCCAAGGTGATCCACGTCTTCGCCGACCTCGGCCTGCGATTCGAAGCCAGCGTCGGCGGCCCCGAACGGGACGTCGTGATGATCCTGGACGAAGACGCCACCTACCTGGACGCCGTGCTGAAGCGCGACTCGGTCGCCGACGCGGCCAGCCTGACCCACCTGTTCAAGCCGTCGTCGATCGCCGTGATCGGCGCGGGACGCCGTCCGGGCTCGGTGGGCCACGCCGTACTGGCCAACCTGGTCGCGTCCGGCTACCCGGGCCCGGTCGAGGTGGTGAACCCGCACGCCGGCGAGATCCTCGGCGTGCCGAGCGTCCCGTCCGTCGCGGCGCTGAGCCGCACCCCCGAACTCGCCGTGGTCTGCCTGCCCGCGCCGGCCGCCGCGGAAGCGGTCGAAGAATGCGGAAGACGCGGCGTCCGCGCGGTCGTCATCATCTCGTCCGGGCTGACCGGCACCGAGGCCGGCGCCCGGGTCCACGCGGCGGTGCGCGAGCACGGCATGCGGCTGGTCGGCCCGAACTGCCTCGGAGTCGTCTCGACCGACCCGGCGTGCCCCTACGACCTGACCTTCCTCGGCAGCCGCGTGAAACCCGGCAACATCGGCGTGGTCACCCAGTCCGGCGGGGTCGGGATCGCGCTGGCGGAGTCGTTGAACGACCTCGGCCTCGGCATGTCGACGCTGGTCTCCACCGGGGACAAGTACGACGTCAGCGGCAACGACCTGCTGATGTGGTGGACCGCCGACCGCCGCACCGAGATCGCCGTGCTCTACCTCGAATCCTTCGGCAACCCGCGCAAGTTCAGCCGCCTCGCGCGGCAGCTGGCCCGCACCCGCCCGGTGCTCGCCGTCCGCTCCGGCAGCGGCGACACCGCCCAGCGCGCCGCCGCGTCGCACACGGCCGCCGCCGCGACCCCCGCCGTCACCCGCGACGCGCTGTTCGAGCAGGCCGGGGTCATCGCCGTGGACACCGTCGCCGAGCTGGTCGACGTCATCGCCGGGCTGTCCTGGCAGCTGCTGCCGGGCGGGCCGCGGGTGGCCGTGGTCAGCAACGCCGGCGGCGCCGGGGTGCTGGCCGCCGACGCCTGTGAGCGCGAAGGACTGGTCATGGCGGAGCTGTCCGACGAGACACGGGAACAGCTGGTGAAGCTCCTGCCGTCCGAAGCGGCGGTGCGGAACCCGGTCGACACGACCGCGGCCGTCCCGCCGGCGGTGTTCGCCGACGCGCTGCGCGCCGTGCTCGCCGACGACGGTGTCGACGCGGTGCTCGCCGCGACCGTGCCCACCGCCGTCGGTGATCCCGGCGCGTCGATCGCCGCGGTGCTGCCGCCCGAGTACAAGACCGTTTTCGCGGTCCGGCCCGGGCAGCGCGCCCGCGTCGCGCCGCTCGTCGAGGGCGGCCGCAACGGGGTGACCGCCTGTTACGACGACCCGGCCGCGGCCGCCGCGGTGCTGGCCCGGCTGGTCCGCTACGAGCAGTGGCTGAACCGGCCCGAGGCCGGCGAAGCCCTTGTCCCGCTGGAAGATCCCGGCGCGCTGCGGGCGTTCGCCGCCGGCCGCGAAGGGTGGCTGCCGCCCCGGGACGCGGTCGAACTGCTGCGCCTGGCCGAGATCCCGATGGTGGAGACCCGGTACGTCGAAGCCGGCGATTCGGTGGCGGCCGCCACCGCCGACCTGGACTCGCCGGTCGTGCTGAAGGCCGACGCCGACGGGCTGCTGCACAAGACCGCGGGCGGGGGCGTGCTCCTGAACGTGCACGGCGCCGACCGGATCCTCGAGGCGTTCCGCACCCTGCGGTCCCGCTTCGGCTCCGCCCTGCGCGGGGTCACCGTGCAGCCGATGGCCGAACCCGGCCGGGAGTTCCTGGTCGGGGTGCGCTCGGACCCGGTGTTCGGGCCACTGGTCGTGTTCGGGCTCGGCGGGGTCGACACGGACCTGATCGCCGACCGCGCGGCCCGGCTCGCCCCGCTCACCGGCGCCGACGCCGACCTGCTGCTCGACGGCCTGCGCGCGTCGAAAGCGCTCTGGTCGCCGGGCCGGCTCGACCGGGGTGCCGTGCGGGAGCTGCTCCTGAAGGTCAGCCGCCTGGCCGAGCTGGTGCCCGAACTCACCGAACTGGACCTCAACCCGGTGCGCGCGCACTCCGACGGATGCGTGGCGCTCGACGTCCGCGCCCGGTTGGAGCGTCCTGCGGCAGCCGACCCGTTCCTGCGCCGCCTGCGCGACTGAAACCGGAGGAAGCCGTGCGTGTCCTGACCCTGAACCCGGGCTCGTCGAGCATGAAGGTGTCACTGGTCGCCGACGGCGCCGGCGTCGGCTGGGCGGCGTGGGACACGACCGACCCGGCCGCGGTCACCCAGGCGATCCGCCGGTGGTCCGACGTCGACGCGGTCGCCGTCCGGTTCGTCCACGGCGGTTCGCAGAAGGCACCGGCGCGGGTCGACGACGCCCTGCTCGCGAACCTCGAGCGGCTGACGTCGCTGGCGCCGAACCACCAGCCGCAGTCCCTGTCGGTGACCCGCGAGGTCCGGCGGCTGCTGCCGGACGTCCCGGTGGTGGCGTGCTTCGACACCGCGTTCCACGCGCGGATGCCCGAAGCCGCGGCCCGCTACCCGCTGCCGCGGGCGTGGACCGCGCAGAACCGCCTGCGCCGCTACGGTTTCCACGGCCTGTCGTGCCAGCACGCCCTGCACCGCACCGGCGAGCTGCTCGGCCGGGCGACGGAGGACCTGCAGCTCGTCTGCGCCCACGTGGGTGCCGGGGTGTCGGTGACCGCGATCCGCGACGGCCACGGTGTCGACACGAGCATGGGGTTCACCCCGCTCGAAGGCGCCATGATGGCCACCCGGTCCGGTTCGGTCGACCCGGGCCTGCTGCTGCACGTCATGCAGACGGTGCCGATGAGCGCGGCCGAGATGGCCGACGCGCTGTTCCACCGCTCCGGGCTGGCCGGGATGACGGGCACCAACGGCGACCTGCGCCGGATGCTGGCCGCCGCGGCGCACGGCGAACCGGACGCCGAGGTCGCCCTCGACGTCTACCGGCACCGGCTCCACCGGGAGATCGGCGCGGCCGCGACGAGCCTGTCGCGGCTGGACGCGGTGGTCTTCACGGGCGGGGTGGCCGAATACCAGCCCGGCTTGATCACGTCCGTCGTCGGCGGGCTCGCCGTCCTCGGACTGCGCGCCGGCGACGTCCCGCACACCGACGTCGACCGGATCGTCACCGCGGCGGACTCGCCGGTGCCCGCCCTGATCGTCCTGCCCCGGGAAGACCTGGAGCTGGCCCGCGGCGCCGAAGAGGCGCTCGCCCGAGTGACCGTGAGGTGAGTCATGCACGTTCTGCTGACCGAAGCTTCCTTCGGGGACGCCGAGTTCCTGGTCCAGCCGTTGCGCGACACCGGGTGCCTGGTCAGCCGGTGCCACAGCCGCGCCGGGCTCTGCCGCGCCCTCGCGCCCGGTGGCCGGTGCCCGCTCGACGAGCCGTTCGCCCAGCCGGACCTGGTCGTGGACGTCCGTGGCCAGGGTGCCGAACTGACCGCCCGCGAGTTCGGCGTCGTCTGCGCGATCCGGGACAACGTGCCGGTCGCGCTGGTCTCCCCGGATCCGGACGTGCGGGCCGAAATCCCGCCGGGCCTGGAGAACCGCGTCACCGTGATCGATGTCGAGGGCCTGCTGGCCACTTGCCGTGCCGCGTCGAGACACGTCAGCGTCGCCGGATGATCTCGCCGCCGTTCCGGTGGGACCGGTCGTCGCGGACCGTCCTCGGCGACGCCCTCGTCCGGCTCGGCCCGAACCGCTGCGTCGCGGAGGTCCGGCCGGACGAGGTCGTGCTGACCGAGCCGCCCGCCCGGCGTGAGCGGGCCGGGGCGGCCGCGCTGCTGGAATGCGGCGCGGTGTTGTCGACGATCTGGACGGTGGTGCGCGTGCTGGGCCGCGAACCGGTGGTGACCTTCCCGCAGGATCCGGCTCGCCCCGACGTCGCGGCCGTCGTCCGGGTCGGCGGCCCGCGCAGTCCGTCCAGCAGCGAATGGGCCCGCTACGCGGCACTGCGCAAACTGCACGAGCCGGCCGCGACCAGGTTGCGGCCGGTCAGCCTCGCCGTGCTGGGCGCCCTGGCCGGCGACGACTTCTGGCCGGAGACCGACGTCCGGATCGTCCGCCCGGAATGGACACCGACGCTCAAGCGGCTCGGCGCCGACCTCACCGGGCAGTCCCCCCTCCTGATCACCACCCCCGGCGACACCCGCCGCCACCACGTCCTGGCCGGCGCCGCACTGCACGCGACCCGGCTGGCCGCGGCGGTCCGCAGCTTCAGCTCCCAGGTCGTTTCATTGCCGTTCCAAGCCTCCGCGGAACGGGACCGGTACCTCGACGAGTCGCTGCTGCCCGGTTTTCCGCAGGGCCTGTTGCTCGTCGGACTGGACATCCCGAAGCGAAGGAAGGCGGGATGAATCGGTGCTTCCTGCGAAGCCGGGTGATCAGGCCGGCGCGAGCCGATGCGCTGCTTCCGGGGTGATGACCACCACCGGGCACCGCGAAAAGCGCACGCACTCCCGGCCGACGCTGCCCAGCACCAGATCGGACACGGCCCCGCCGCGGTGGGTGCCGAGCACCAGCAGGTCCGCGTCCGCCGAGGCCGTCACCAGTTCGGTCGCCGGGTCGCCGTGAACCGTGCGGGTCTCCAGCGACGCCGGGGTGTCGAGCGTCAGCTTGGCGACGTGCTCGTCCAGCGAGTAGCCGGCTTCCGGCACGCGGCCGTGGGGGTGGATGGCGAACGACGTCCCGGGCAGCAGCGTGTCGCGGGGCCGGACGAGGATCGCGCGGACCGTGTCTCCGGTGTGCGCGCCGGCTTCCAGCGCCCACTGCAGTGCCGCGTCGCCGCGGGGCGAGCCGTCCATGCCGACGACGATCACACGACCGGTACGCGAAACCATGGCGAGCCTCTCTTCCTCATCGATGTCACCGCGATCGTGCGCTGCGGCCGACAGCGCCGGTAGGGGCCGAATTACGCCGAGGCAGAGGACTTTGTGCTCCGGTGCCCGTACCCACCGCGGACCCACGATGACTTCGGCGGAGCGCTCGACTCCGCCTACGGGAGTGACCGCGATGACCGCCGCAGCACCGGCAGCCCTGACCTCCGAACAGATCGGCGTGCTCGCCCGCGCGGTGAGCCGCGCGCCTTCGGTGCACAACAGCCAGCCGTGGCAGCTGCTCGTCCGCGGCACCGAGGTGGACCTGCTCGAGCGCCGGGACGTCCAGCTGCGCCGGCACGACCCGGCCGGCCGCGACCGGCTGCTGTCCTGCGGCGCCGCCGTCACCAACCTGGAGCTCGCGGTGCGCGTCCTCGGCCGGGACTGCCACGTCGGGTTCCGGGACGACGACGTCGTCGCCACCGTGACGATCGGCCGCCCGCGGACACCCTCCCCCCGCGATTTCGCGCTGTACCAAGCGATCAACCGCCGACGCAGTCACCGGCGCCGCTTCCACCACAACCGGGTGCCGGCCGCCGTCCACTCCGCGGTGGTCGTGGCGGGCGAGACGACCGGCGTCCACCTCGTGGTGCCCGGCCGGCTGGACAAGCTGGCCGAGCTGCTCGGCTTCGCCACGCGCGTTCTCCGCGAGGACCGCGGTTACCAGCGCGAGCTGGCGCTGTGGACCGCGCACACCCACGGCTGGGCGGCGACCGGTGACGGCGTCCCCGAGGACGCGCTGAGCCCCGAAGCCCTGCCGGTGGCGGGACTCGTCCGCACCGACACCCCCGTGCCCGACGACGTCGTGCTCACCGAACGGCTGGCCGCGGAAAGCCTGCTGATCGTCTGCACCGACGGCGACGCGCGCACGGACCACCTCGCCGCCGGTGCTGCGCTGCAGCGGCTGTGGCTGACGGCGACGTCGAAGGCACTGGTCGGATCGGTGCTCACCCAGCCGCTGCAGCTGACCGGCCTCCGGGCGCGGCTGGTCTCGGAGCTGGCCCTGCCGGGTGTACCGCAAGCGATCTTCCGTTACGGGTACCCGGCCGTTCCCAGTGCCCCCTCACCACGACTCCCGCTCGGCGAGATGTTCCCACCACCAGGAGGACTCCGATGACCTACGTGCGCGATCTGGCCGAGATCCGGCTCACCGACGACGAGACCGTGGGCGGCAAGGGTGCCAACCTCGGCGAGCTGATCTCCGCGGGCTTCACCGTCCCGGGCGGCTTCGTCATCTCGCGCGACGGCTACTGGGCCGCACTGGAGCACGCGGGTGTCCGCGCCGAGCTGGCCGACCTGCACGCCAAGGCAGTGGCCAATGTGGACGACACGGCGGCACTGGCCGAAGCCTGCGACCGGATGCGCGCCCTCGTCCGCCTCGCCGGGCTCACCGGCGACCTGCGTGCCGAGATCGCCGCGGCCTACCAGGGGATGGGTGGGTCCACGCCGGTCGCGATCCGGTCGTCGGCCACGGGGGAGGACGGCGCCGAGGCCTCCTTCGCCGGGATGAACGCCACCTACACCAACATCTGGGGCGACAACGCGGTGGCCGAGCGCGTCATCGACTGCTGGACGTCGCTGTTCAGCCCGCGCGTGGTCAGCTACCGCGCCAGCCGGGGGTTCAGCGGCGAGCCGGCGATCGCGGTCGTCGTCCAGCGCATGATCCAGTCCGAGCGGTCCGGGGTGATCTTCACCGCCGACCCGCGCACCGGCGACCGTGACCGCGTGGTCGTCGAAGCCGTGTTCGGCCAAGGTGAAGCGATCGTCAGCGGCGCCGTCGAGCCCGACACCTACGTCGTCGGCAAGAAAGACCTGCTGGTCCTCTCGGTCCGGGTGGGCAAGCAGAGCCACAAGATCGTCGCCGAAGCCGGCGGCGGCGACGTCCGGATCGAACTGCCCGGGCCCGCGGGCAGCCGCCGCGTCCTGAGCGACACCGTGGTGCTGGAGCTCGCGCGGATGGCGTCCCGGGTCGAGGAACACTACGCCGTACCGCAGGACATCGAGTTCGCGATCGCCGGCGACGAGATCTTCCTGGTCCAGTCACGCCCGATCACCACGCTGCCGCCGCTGACGGCGGTGACGACCGAAGCGCTCGTCTCCGGGCTCGCCGCGTCGCCGGGCGAGGGCAGCGGCGCGGTGCGTGTCCTGCACGACCCGGCCGAGGCCAAGCACCTGCGCGACGGCGAGGTCCTCGTCGCCCCGATGACCAACCCGGACTGGGTGCCGGCGATGCGCCGGGCCGCCGCCGTGGTCACCGACGGCGGCGGGATGACCTGTCACGCCGCGGTGGTCGCCCGCGAGCTCGGCGTGCCGTGCGTCGTCGGCACCGGCGACGCCACCCGCGTGCTGGCCGATCGCACGCTGGTCACCGTCGACGGCACGAAGGGCGAGGTCCGGGCCGGTGCGACCAAGAAGGCCCCGGCGCGCACCGAAGCGGTCGCCGGCCCGGTGGCGCCGGAAGCCATCGGCACCAAGCTGTACGTCAACCTCGCCATGCCCGACCACGCCGAAGAAGTCGCCGCCCAGGCGGTCGACGGCGTCGGCCTGCTGCGCGCGGAGTTCCTGCTGACCGAGGCTCTGGATGGCCGCCACCCGCGCGACCTGCTCGCCAAGGGTGAAGAACGGTCCTTCGTGGACAAGATGACGGAGTCGCTGCTGAAGATCACCCGGCCGTTCGGGACCCGCCCGGTGGTCTACCGCGCGACCGACCTGCGGACCAACGAGTTCCGCGGCCTGGCCGGCGGCGACGCCTTCGAGCCGGTCGAGAGCAACCCGATGATCGGCTACCGCGGCTGCTACCGGTACGTCCGCGAGCGCGACCTGTTCGCCCTCGAGCTGGAGACCCTCGCGAGGGTCCGCGAGCAGACACCGAACCTGCACCTGATGATCCCGTTCGTGCGCACCAAGTGGGAGCTCGAGGAGTGCCTGGAACTGGTCGACGCCAGCCCGCTCGGGCGGCAGCGCGGGCTGCACCGCTGGATCATGGCCGAGGTCCCGTCGGTCGTGTACTGGCTGGGCGAGTACGCCGGCATGGGCATCGACGGCGTCTCGATCGGCAGCAACGACCTCACCCAGCTGGTGCTCGGCGTCGATCGCGACTCGGCGCAGTGCGCGGAGCTGTTCGACGAGGCCGACCCGGCCGTGCTGGACGCGATCGAGAAGATCGTCCGCATCGCCCGGCAGCACACCATCACCTCGTCGCTGTGCGGCCAGGCGCCGTCGACCAAGCCCGGTTTCGCCGAGCACCTGGTCGGCTTCGGGATCACGTCGATCTCGGTCAACCCGGATGTCCTGGGTGTGTCCCGCGCCGCCATCGCCTCGGCCGAGCGGCGGATCCTGCTGGAGAGCACCCGATGACCAGCGCCATCAGAATCACCGGACTGCGCAAGCGGTTCGGCCGGACGACGGCGCTCGACGGGCTCGACCTGACCGTCGAAACCGGGGAGGTGCACGGGTTCCTCGGCCCGAACGGCGCCGGGAAGACCACCACGCTGCGGGTGCTGCTGGGCCTGCTGCACGCCGACGCCGGTGAGCTGCGGCTGCTCGGCGGCGATCCGTGGCGGGACGCCGTGGCGCTGCACCGCCGCCTCGCTTACGTGCCGGGCGAGGTGTCGTTGTGGCCGAACCTCACCGGCGGTGAGGTCATCGACCTACTCGGGCGGTTGCGCGGCGGCCTGGACCCGGTGCGCCGCAAGCGATACCTGGACCGCTTCGAGCTCGACCCGCGGATCAAGGGCCGCGCGTACTCGAAGGGGAACCGGCAGAAGGTCGCAGTTGTGGCGGCACTTTCCTCGGACGTCGAGCTGCTGCTGCTCGACGAGCCCACCACCGGGCTCGACCCGCTGATGGAGGAGGTCTTCCGGGAGTGCGTCCGCGAGGAGCGCGACCGGGGCCGCACCGTCCTGCTGTCGAGCCACATCCTCTCCGAGGCGGAGGCGCTGTGCGACCGCGTCAGCATCATCCGCGGCGGGCGGCTGGTGGACTCCGGCAGCCTCGACGAACTGCGGCACCTCGCCCGGACCACCATCACCGCGCGGCTTTCCGGCACCGTGGACGGCCTGGCGCACCTGCCGGGGGTGCACGACTTCACCGCCGAGGGCGACCAGGTGCGGCTCACGGTCGACAACACCGAGCTGGCGCCGGTGCTCGGCCTGCTGAGCCACGGCGGGGTCCGGAACCTGACCAGCAACCCGCCGACCCTGGAAGAGCTGTTCCTGCGCCACTACCGCACCGGCGCGGACCGGACGGCGGTGCCGGCATGAGCTCGCTGACCGGCACCGGCACCCTGGTCCGGCTGGCGCTGCGCCGGGACCGGGTCCGCCTGCCGGTCTGGGCCGCGGTGTGCACCGCGGTGGCGGCATCTTCGGCCGCGGCGACCGCGGCGGTCTACCCGGCCACCGGAGACCAGCAGGCCGCGGCCGACAGCATCAACTCGGTCCCGGCCCTGGTCGCGCTCTACGGCCCGGTGTACGAACCGACGCTGGGCGCGACGTCGGTGTTCAAGCTGACCGCGTTCGGCGCGGCCCTGATCGGGTTGCTGATGATCTTCACCGCGGTCCGGCACACCCGGGCCGAGGAGGAGGCCGGCCGGCGGGAGCTGCTCGGCTCCGCGGTGGTCGGCCGGTTCGCGGGCCTGGTGGCGGGCGTCGTCGTCACGTCGGTCTCGAGCCTGGTCCTCGGCCTCTGCAGCGGGCTGGGGCTCGCGGCGGCGGGGCTGCCGGTGGCCGGATCGCTGGCGTTCGGCCTCGGCTGGGCGGCCGCCGGTCTCGTCTTCGGCGCGGTCGCCGCGGTGACCGCCCAGCTGACCAAGAGCGCGAGAGCCGCCTCGGGCCTCGCCGTCGTCGCACTGCTCGCGGCGTACTTCCTGCGGGCGGTGGGTGACTCCGCCGGCCCGCGCCGGCTGTCGTGGGCGTCGCCGATCGGGTGGACCCAGCAGGTCCGGCCGTATGCCGGTGACGTGTGGTGGGTCCTGGCCGTCCCGCTGCTCGTCACCGCCGCGCTGCTCGGCGTGGCGGTCGCGCTCGCCCGCGTGCGCGACATCAACGCCGGGCTGCTGCCGGATCGTGCGGGCGCGGCGCACGCCGAGCGCTCCCTGCGCGGCGCGTGGGGCCTGGCGTGGCGCCTCAACCGGGCGAACCTGGCCGCCTGGCTGGCCGGGTACGTCCTGATCGGCCTGGTCCTCGGTGGTCTCGCGGGCAACGTCGGGAAGATGCTCGACAGCGACGGTGCCCGGGCGCTGATCACCGCACTCGGCGGGGAACAGGCTCTCGAGAACGCGTTCCTCGCGGCCGAGTTCTCGATGGCGGGAGTGATCACCGCGGCCTACGCAATCACTGTCCTGATCCACCTGCGGGGCGAGGAGCGGGCGCTGCGCGTCGAGCCCCTGCTGGCCACCGCGCTCGACCGCCGGCGCCTGCTGGCGGGGTACCTCCTGCTCGCGGTGGCCGCACCGGTGGTGCTGCTCACGGCGCTCGGGCTCACCGCCGGGCTGGCGTACGGGATCCGCACCGGCTCGCCCGGCGCCGAGGCGGTCCGGCTGGTCGGCGCGGCACTGGCCCAGCTGCCCGCGGTCTGGGTGCTCGCCGGGCTCGTGACGGCGCTGTTCGGCTTCATCGCGCGGGCGGTCACCCTGGCCTGGGTCGCGCTGACGACGTTCCTGCTGCTGGGCGAGTTCGGGGTGCTGCTGAAACTCGACCAGTGGGTGCTCGACCTGTCGCCGTTCACTCACTTGCCGAAGCTGCCCGGCGCCGCCGTGCACCCGGCCCCGTTGCTCTGGCTCGTCGCACTGGGCGGCGCGCTGGTCGTGGCAGGGGTGACCGGGTTCCGCCGGCGGGACGTCGCGGCTTGACACCACGAAGGGACGAGCAGATGTCCGAGGGATCCCGCGCGGCCGGCCCCGGTCCGGCGCTGACGTTCCTCGGCGGCGTGGGTTGTGCCCGGTACCTGCTTGAGACCCCGGGGGCGAACCTGCTGGTCGGGTGCGGACTGTTCGCCGGGCCGGATGCCTTGTGGCGCCGCAACTTCTCACCCGGCCCCGGCGAACTGCACACAGCCGACGCGGTGATCCTGCCGAGCGCCGGTCTCGGGCACACGGGGTTCCTGCCGCAGCTGGTCGCCGAAGGCTGGCGCGGACCGGTGTTCGCGACGCCCGGGACCGCCGAGCTGCTCCCGGTCGTACTGGGCGACGCCGCGAAACAGTTCGAGGAAGACGTGGACCGGTGGTGCCCGCCCGGCCCGGCCGTCCCGCCGTTCCGGACCGAGGACGTCACCCGGGCGCTCGCCCTGGTACAGCCGGTCGAGTTCGGCACGCTCCGGCAGCTCGACGGCGCGGAACTCGAATTCGGCCGCGTCGGCGGAGGGCTCGGGGCGGCTTGGGTGCGGATCCACGCGGGTGGCCGCTCGGTCGTGTTCGCGGGACCGCTGGGCGCGGCCGGCCATCCGCTGCTGTGCCCACCGGACCCGCGGCCCCGCTCGGACGTCCTGGTGCTCGCCGCTCCCCAGCAACCCGGCGACCGCCACCTGCCCGGGCGGTTCGCCGCGGCGGTGCACCGCGCGGTCCGGCGGGGTGGGAGCGTTGTCGTCCCCGCGGCCGCGGGGGGCGCCGAGCTGCTGCTGACGATGGTGCGGGATCTCATGGACGCCCAGGAGATCCCGCGGCTGCCGGTCCTGCTGGACAGCCCGGCGGGCTCGGCCGGGATCGAGGTCCACCACCGGGCGGTGACCGAGCGGTGGCACGAGCTGCGCCGGGACGGCCGGGTGAGTGAGCCCGGCGGGCTGTCCGGGCCGGTTCCGGACCGGCCGTCGATCATCGTGGCCGGGCTGGAGACGGCGGACTCGGGGCGAGTGCTGCGGCACCTCGCCGCCTTGCTGCCGGATCAGCGCAACGGCGTCGTCCTGCTGGGAGACCCGCCGCCAGGGACGCGCGCCGCGCAGCTCGCGGACGGCGGCCGGCACCTCAAGATCCACGGGCGCTACGTGCCGGTCCGGGCCGAGGTGACCGCGTTGGGCGGCACCGGCGAGTTCGCCGGCCCGGCGGAGGTGCTGGCGTGGGCGACCGCAACACCGGCGCCGGAGACGGCCTTCGTCGTCGAGGGCGAGCCGGAGCCGTCGCACGCACTGGCGAAGGCGCTGCACGCCGAGGCGGGGTGGTGCGCGGTCGTCCCGGAGGAAGGAGAACGCGTGCTGTGCTGACTACTGGTCGAGGGTGAGCTGTTCGAGGTGGAAGGCGAAGTGCCGGGCCGGGTAGCGGTAGACGTCGGCCAATGTCATGTACGGCCGGAAGAAGGGGTCCCACCGGGTCGGGTAGTGCATCCCGCGAGCGAGGTCGGCTTCGCCGGCCTGGTCGAGGCTGCGGTGGAGTGAGGCGATGATGCGGTCGAGCCAGGCGGCCGCGAACCGCGGGCCGATCAGGCCGCCGCCGCACGACCCGAGGTAGTTGATCACGTGGAACGGCGGGGTGGCCGCGTTCAGCACGGCGGCGAACCCGCGGCTCACGAGGTCCGGCAGCCGGCCGAAGACGCGGATCAGCACCAGCAGGGCACGCACGATCTGGTAGCCGAACACGAGGTGGAACACCAGCTGCCGGTTGGTCCACCGGGTGCCCCGCGACCGGCGCCGCAGATCGGCGGCCGTCGCGGCGCCCACCAGCTCGTGGAGGGTGGCGCGGTCGCGCTCCCACTGCTCGTGCACTGCTCGCCGGTCCATGGTTCGGCCTCCGCTCGCGCCGCTCGAGCATCCCACCGGCCGGCTGAAACCGGTCTCAGCACGGGAGGTCTTTGGTCCTTCGGGGACGTGACGCGAGGCCGTCGCGGGGGAGCGGCGCCGCCGGTGATGCTGGGTGGGTTCGTCCCCCAGGAAACCCGGAGCCCGACGATGAGCCGACCCCTGCCCGACGTGTTCGACCAGGCCCTCGCCTCGGCCGTGCGCGCGCCCTCGCCGCACAACACCCAGCCCTGGCGGTTCGTCGTCGAGCACGACGTGATCGAGGTGTGGCTGGACCGCGAGCGGCTGCTCACCGTGGCGGACCCGCACGCGCGGGAGGCGCGGCTCGCCTGTGGTGCGGCCGCCTTCAACCTGGTCATCTGCCTGCGGGCCAACGGGCTCGCCGCGACCGTGCGGATGCTGCCCGACCGGACCCGGCCCGACCTGGCCGTGGTGATCCGGCTCGACGGCAACCAGAAGGCCACCGCCCTTGAGCGCAAGCTCGCCGAAGCCGTCTTCCGCCGGCACACCAACCGCCGTCCGCTGCTGGACAAGGAAGTTCCGCCCGCACTGCGCGCGGCACTGAAATCCGCGGCGCTGAGCGAGGGCGGGCAGATCGAGTACCTCGACGCTTCCGGCCGGTACACGACGGTGGCTTCGCTGGTCCGGCAGGCCGAGGCGCTGCAGGCCGGCGACCTCGACTTCGCGGCGGAAGCCGCGTTCTGGACTCATCGCGAGCTCGACAGTCCCGACGGCGTCCCGAAGATCGCGTCCGGACCGCCCCCGCACAGCCACGGGATCGTCTCGCTGCGGGCGTCGCACGAAAACCAGGACCTGCCTTCCCGGGAGTACGAGCAGGAACCGTTGCTCGGCGCGCTGCTGACCCGGGACAAGGGGCCGCACGCGGAAGTCCGCGCCGGCATGGCGATGCAGCGGGTGCTGCTCACCGCGACCGCCGAGGGCCTGGCGACGTCGTTCCTGTCCCAGCCGTTCGAAACGCCGCGGACGCGGGAGTCGCTCGACCGGCTCTTCGCCGGGCTCGGGCAGCCGCACACCCTGCTGCGCATCGGTTACGGCTACCCGACCCGGCTGACGGGCCGGCGGCCGGTGGCGGACGTCCTGACCCAGCGCACCGGCCCGGACGTCCCGGCGAGCTGACGCCTCACGCGTGCCCGGCCGTGGCGCGCAGCACGTCCTGGAAGGTCAGCATGCCGACCACGTGCCCGCCTTCGACGACCGGCGCCGAGCGCACCCCGGCGTCGGTCATCAGCCGTGCCAGCTCACGCACCGCGGTGTCGGCCGACACGGCCACCCCCGACTGGCGCATGAGCGAGCCTGCCGTGCGAGGGCCGCCGTCGAGCATCACGCCGGAGTCCGGGTCGCCCGCCGGAGCCGGGGCGCGCAGGATGTCGGCTTCGGACACCAGGCCGAGCAGCCGCCCGTCCGTACCGACCACCGGCATCGTGGTGAACCCGTGCCGGGTCATCATCTCGGCGGCCTCCGCGAGCGTCGCGGACGGCGTCAAGGCGAACGTCGGCGTGGTCATGATCTCGCGTGCGCGCATGGTCCGGGCTCCGTTTCGGTGGGATTTTCCCGACCATGGCCGGTGATCTCCCGGCAGCACAGGGTCCTAAGTCCTCAGCGCACTGTCGGAGGGCCTCCGAAGCGGGGTGGATCGGTCCCGGCGTACCGGGGCCCAAGGCCTCTTCGGAGCGAGGGACAAATCGATGATCCTGGTCCTACCCAGGGTTTCCGGTGCGGAGAGGGCAGGAATCATGAGCACGTCGTCGAACCCGGTCGCGCGGATGTGGCGCACCGTCCTGCCCGGCCGCGGTTCGGTGGCGCGGGCCTCGGACCGCTTCCAGGCCGGCCTGCTGGTCCTCACGGTGCTGCTCGCGCTCGCCGCGCTGCCGGTCGCCGCCAGCTTCGGCTCGGAAACGTATGTCCGGCAACAGACCCAGTCCGCGCAGGAACTGAGCGAGCGCACCCGGGTCGGTGCGACCCTGCTCGCCGACGGACCGGCCATCACGGTGCACTCGCGGGCAGGTGTCGCCGGAAGTGGCGAACCGACCGAAGCGACGTGGCTGCTCCCGGACGGGACCCGCCGCGTCGGCAAGGTCCTGGCCGACCAGGGCGCGCTCAAGGGCGAGACGCTGACGATCTGGGTGGATCACGACGGCAGCCCGGCGGACCCGCCGCTCAGCGGCGCGGGTGTCGTCATCGACGCCGTCGTCATCGGGCTGGGCCTGTGGCTGGCCGCGCTGGCGCTGCTCGCGGCCGGCTACCGGCTCACGGTGTTCTCCCTCGACCGCTTCCGCCTCGCCCAGTGGCAGCAGGAGTGGCTCCAGGAGCAGGACCGCAAGACCCATTCCTGACAACGAAGAGAAGGTGAAACTCCCATGACCACGGCAAACCAGGGCGACATCGTCGTCGGCGTGGACCATTCGGCGGTCAGCGTGGCCGCCCTGCGCTGGGCGGTGTCGGAAGCGGCGGTGAGCGGCCGTCAGGTCGTCGCACTGCGCGCGTGGACGTTCGAGCCAGCCTACGACCTCGGCGCGGCGGTCGCCGGATCGCCGCAGACGGTCGCGGACCAGGAACGGCATGAGCTCGACGAGGTCGTCGGCGAGGTGCGGGCCGAGCACCCGGGCGTCGCGGTCCGGGCCGAGCTGGTCGAGCACTCGGCCACGGTGGCGCTCGAGGAGGCGTCCAAGACGGCGGCGATGCTCGTGCTCGGCAGCCACGGCCGCGGCCGGCTGCTGAAGCTGCTCGTCGGCTCGGTCGCTGAGCACTGCCTGCGGGAGGCGAGCTGCCCCGTGGTGGTGATCCCGACGCGGACCGTTCCGGAGCCGGAGAAGGAAACCGCCCCGGCGGGCGAGTCCGTGGCCACGTACTACCCCGGGCCACTGCTGTGAAGGAGATCGTGATGCCCGGTCATCGCAAGGTGGGTTCGGTCATGACGACCGACGTCGCCACCGACGAGGACGGCCGGGTGCTCGGTGTCGTGTCGCAGGGCGATCTGCTCGAGCACGAGGCGCCGCACGGCCTGCTCAAGTCCGGTTCACGACAGGCGAAGCGGAAGGCCGGCGCGGTGTTGTGGAGGTGCGGCAGACCCTCAAGGGCCGCTTCGACGACCGGGGTGTCTCCGCGGAGCCGCCCGGCCCGTCCGGTGTGCTGAGCGGCAAGCGTCCGGTGTTCTGAGCACGCCGGACGAACCGGCCACCGTCCCTTCCGGACGGTGGCCGTTTCGTGTGGTGGTCAGCCGCGGAACAGCGCGACCCTGGCGTGCTGGACGTGTCGACCAGCCCGGTGGTGACGGTGACGTTCTTGATCGACAGCTCCTCGAGGTGCAGGGGCGCCGTGCACGCCGACGTTCGCGACGTGCCCGCCCGGGCGGACCAGCTTCGTGCACAGCTCGAACGTCTCCGGGATGCCGACCGCCTCGATCACCACGTCCGCGCCGAGCCCGCCGCTGGCCTCGGCGACCGCGGCCGCGGCCTCGCCGGGCTGCACGGAAACGTCGACGCCGAAGGACTTCGCCGCGTCGAGGCGCGCCGGTTCCTTGTCAACGACGATGATCGGGCCGGCCCCGACGATCACCACGGTGTCACCGGGTTTGACGCCGCCGTTGCGGACGCCGACCTCGTAGGACGTCGGCACAGGATGTGCAGGTCGGTGCCGCAGATGGTGACCGCGTCGATCCGCACGATCGCGTCGGTCGGCGCGGTGAGCACGGGCTCGGCGTGGTCGGTCCAGCTGCGCCGGCCGGGGCCGTCGTACACGAGTGCCTTCATTTCTTCTCCTTCGTCGCCGGGACAACGGAAAAGGGCGCCCGCCGGCCGGCGGGCGCCCGTGGAACCGATCGCGCTCAGCGCAGCCACTGGCGGTCGCCGACGGCGTCCGCCCAGCGACGGCCGAGTCCCCACGTGTGGCCGGCCGAAGCGGCGGCCAGCGCGATGAGGATCAGCGCGTAGATGATGTGGTAGTCGATGATCGGGTTGGTGGAGTGCGTCGCCTCGCCGGTGCTCATGCTCTGCGCGAACGGCCATTCGGCTGCCCACATCATGAGCATCATCAGCGAGCCGGCGATCGCGCTCAGCCGCAGCCCGATCCCGGCGATCACGGCGACGCCGATGGCGCCCAGGCCGAGCATGAACAGCCAGTCGGCCCACCAGGTGCCCGCCCAGGAGTGGAACATCGACTCGAACGGCCCGACGTGAACGCTGCTCAGGAAGCCCTTGGTCGGCGAACCGCCGCTGATCCAGGCGCCCTTCGCCGGGGTGGCGTACCCCAGGCCGAACAGCTTGTCCAGGAACGCCCACAGGAACACGAAGCCGGTGACGATCCGCAGGATCGCCAAGGACTTCCCGGCGATCGTGGATTCGGCGAGGAAACCGGCGACCGGCGCCGGTTCGGTGACCCGGTGGCCCGAGGTGGTCTTCTTCTCTTCCGGTCGGATGGACATGGGGAAACCTCCGTTCTTTTCGGTACTGCGGTCAGTTTCTGCCGGTCCCGCGGGAGTTTCTGGGGCCGAAGGTCCCCGGCCGGGAGGCCCTTGGGCGCCGGTTCACGAGGACCGGGTGCGAACGGACCAAAGTCCTCACGAACCAGGGCGGAAGCCTCACGCCGGGAGCGGGCTTCCTCCGGTTGACTTCGCGCGCAAGCATTGCGGCGAAAGGGGAAACGGATGACCGGCTCGGCTTCAGCGCTGGTGGTCGGCGTCGACGGTTCGGTGGACGCGCTGACGGCGGTCCGCTGGGCGGCGCGCGCCGCGCGTGAGCGGCACCTCGGCCTTCGCCTGGTCCACGCCCTCCCCGAACTACCCGCGCCGTACCCGCGGGGCGACCCGACGTTCGAGCAGGTCCGGCAGGCGGTCGGCGCGCGCGGGGAGCGCGTGCTCGCCGAAGCCCTCGACGAGGCCACCAGGGCCGTGCCCGGCGTCGAGGTGACGACGTCGCTCCGGTCCGAACGGCCCGCCGACGCGCTGCTCGCCGAGGCGAAGGGGGCGGCGATGCTGGTGCTCGGCACGCCGGGCCTGCGGCGGCTCGGCCGGGTCCTGGTCGGGTCGGTTTCGGTCGCGCTGGCCGCGCACGCGCCGTGCCCGGTCACCTTGATCCGCCCGCACGCCGGGGACGACGAACCGCCCACCGAGGGTCCGGTCGTCGTCGGCGTCGACGGGACACCCGCGGGGGACGAAGCCATCGCAGCCGGGTTCGAAGAAGCGTCGTGGCGGGGCGCCCCGCTCATCGCGGTGCACTGCTGGCACGAAGCGTTCCTGTCCGCGGTGTTCGAAGAAGGCCGGTGGACGATGGACAGCTCGGCGATGGAAGCACACGAACACGAGCTGCTGGCCCAGCGGCTGGCCGGCTGGCCGGAGAAGTACCCGGACGTCGTGGTCGACCGCGTCGTGCAGGCCGGGCGGCCGGCCGAATGCCTGCTCGACCTCGCCGACCGGGCGCAGCTGCTGGTCGTCGGCAGCCGCGGCCGGGGCGGCTTCCGCGGCCTGGCCCTCGGCTCGACGAGCCAGGCCCTGATGTCCTACGCGCTCTGCCCGGTGCTGGTCGCCCGCGGCGGTGTGCGCCCGCAGGAGAAATAGCGCACCGGTCCGGCGAAGTCCACCACGATCAGCAGGGCCGTCAGTGGAGCGCGACGGTGAGGAGCACGACGACATCGCCGAGCGCGGTGAGCCCGTGGCGCTCCGGCGGGATGGTCGCCAAGTGCCCGCGCTGGAGTGTCCATTCCTCGCTGTGGCTGTGCAGCCGCACGGTGCCCGAGACGACGTAGAGCGTGGCGGCCGGCGGTGAGTCGTGCTCGGCCAGTTCCGCGCCGTCGGAGAGGGCGATCAGGGTGGCGCGCTGCGAAGTCCCGGACACCAGCGTCCGAGCGGCGCGCCGGGAAGCGTGGCTGCGTGCCTCGGCGAGCAGGTCCGGCGCGAGCGCGTCGATCGAGGTGACAGCGGGGTGACCGGTCATCGTATGCACTTCCGTCCTCGGCTGACAGTGCCGCCTTCGCGGCCACGGTAGCCGAGAACGCGCCGAACAGGACTGTTCAGGACGGGTGCCCGCCGGGCGGCATCACCGGCGGGCACCCGAGGCTGCTTTGTCATGCGAGCGAGCGCCCGATCAGCTCCACGAGCTCGACGGTGCGGGTCGCGTAGGCCCATTCGTTGTCGTACCAGCCGAACACCTTCGCCAGGTGCGAGTCGGCCTTCGTCAGCTGGGAGTCGAACACGCACGACGCCGGGTCGCCGATGATGTCGCGGGACACGACCGGCGCCTCGGTGTAGCGCAGGATGCCCTTGAGGTCGCCGTCGGAGGCTTCGGCGAACGCGTGGTTGACCTGCTCCGCCGTCACCGGACGCTCGAGCTCGACCGTCAGGTCGGTCAGCGAGCCGTCCTCGACCGGGACGCGCACCGCGACGCCGTCGAGCTTGCCGGCCAGCTCCGGGATCACCAGCCCGATCGCCTTGGCCGCACCGGTGCTGGTGGGCACCATGTTGACCGCCGCGGAGCGGGCGCGGCGAGGGTCCTTGTGGGGCCGGTCCAGCAGCGCCTGGTCACCGGTGTAGCTGTGGATCGTGGTGAGCAGCCCGCGCCGGATGCCGAACGCGGAGTGCAGCACCTTCACCATCGGCGCGAGGCAGTTCGTCGTGCACGAGGCGTTCGAGATGATGTGGTGCTTCGCGGGGTCGTAGTCGCTCTCGTTGACCCCGAGCACGATCGTCGTGTCGACGTCCTTGCCGGGTGCGGAGATCACGACCTTCTTCGCGCCCGCGGCCAGGTGCACGCCGGCGGCTTCCCGGGTGCGGAACCTGCCGGTCGACTCGACGACGACGTCCACGCCGTACTCACCCCAGGGCAGCTCCGCCGGGTCGGCCTTCGCGGTCACCTGGATCAGGTGGTCGCCGACGCGCAGCGCTTCGCCGTCGACGATCTCGACCGGCATGCGCAGCCGGCCGTAGGTGGAGTCGTGGGCGAGCAGGTGCGCCAGCATCTCCGGCGACGTGATGTCGTTGACCGCGACCACCTCGATCGGGCTGTCCGGGGTTTCCAGCACGCACCGGAGGATGTCGCGCCCGATCCGGCCGAAGCCGTTGATCCCGAGCCGTACCGTCATCTGCTTCTCCCTGTCGTCGTCTGCTCCTGTTGATGGTCTGCACCGCGCTCCCTGCCTCGTAGGGCCCTTGGTCCTCGCAGGTCGGGCAGAACGGCAGCTTCGTCGTGCGAGCGGAAGGGGTTACCTGAGAACCGAAAGGGAGTGTGACGATGACGCGGAAACTGGTCGGACCGCATCGGCGGATGCCGGCGCAGGACAGCCTGTGGCTGCACCTGGACCGGCCGGAGAACCTGATGCTCGTCACGTCCGTGCTGTGGACCAGCACGCCGGTGGACGCGGCGCGGCTACGGTCGCTCGTGTCGGACCGGCTGCTCGCGCGGTACCCGGTGTACCTGCAGCGAGCCGTGCGTCACGACGGCCCGGCGCGCTCGATCACCTGGGAGACCGATCCCGGCTTCGACCTCGGCAAGCACCTGGTCGAGCAGGATCTCCCCGCGCCCGCCGACCAGGCGGCACTGGAGGAGTTCGTCGCCGCCCGCCGGAGCACCCCGCTCGACCCCGGTCGTCCACTGTGGACCATCGACCTGCTGCAGGGCTACCGCGGCGGTAGCGCGCTCGTCTGCCGCACGCACCACGCGATGGCCGACGGGATCCGGCTGACGCAGGTGCTGTTCAGCCTCCTCGACCCGGCCGACGGTGACGGTGGCGTTCCGCACGCGAAGGTCGGCGGCGCCGCGCCGCACCGGGAAGCCGTGGCCCAGCCGGTGGTCCGCCTGGGCGCCGCCGCGCTCCGGGTGCTCGGCGACACCGGGGCGGGCCTCCAGCGGCAGGCGGCCCGCGTGCACCCCGTGCTGGAGACCGCCGTGTCACTACCGGTCCTCGGCGCGACGGCGGCCGTGGGCGCCACGGGCGCCGTCGCCGGATTCCTGGCCGCCGCGCTGGACGGCGGCCCCCGCCACGTCGTCGACACGGTCGCCGGCGCGGCGACGACGGTCTGGCACAGCGCCACCGGAACCGCGGACCTGCTCGGGCCGTCCACCGCCACGGGGCTGTGGGACGGCGAGCCGGGGACCGAGAAGACCGCCGCCTGGGGCGAGCCGGTCCCACTGGCCGACCTGGCCCGGATCGGCCACGAGACCGGGACGACGGTCAACGACGTCTGCACCGCGCTCGTCGCGGGCGCGCTCGACCGGTACTTCGCCGCCCACGGCACCACTCGCCCCGAGCCGTCCGACCTGGGCTGGCTGATCCCGGTCAGCCTGTCCTCGTTCGACGGCGAGCTGCCCGCCACCCTGGGCAACCACTTCTCGCTCGTGCTGGCCCAGCTGCCGCTCGGGCGCCGCACGTTCGCCGAGCGCCTCGCCGAGGTGCACCGCCGGGTCGCCCGGATCCGCGACTCCTACGAGCCGGTGCTGACGTTCGGGGTGCAGTACGCGATCGCCCAGAGCCCGGCGCCGCTGGGCCTGGCGATGAGCCGGTTCTTCGCGGGCAAGGCCGTCGGAGTGCTGACCAACGTGCCCGGCCCGCGCGCACCGATGACGCTGGCCGGCGCGGAGGTCGAGGGTATCGTCGGCTGGGCGCCGTGCAGCGGACGCCAGGCGATCACGATCTGCGTGTTCAGCTACGCCGGGCAGGTCCGGTTCGGCTTCGGCACGGACCGGAAGCTGATCCCGGACCCGGCGGCGCTGGTCGCGGGGCTGGCCGCGGAGTTCGCTGCGGTCCGGTGACTACCGGACCGTGGCGCGCAGGGCCTCGACTTCCCTCCCGATCGCCTTGGCGAGCACGTCGATCTCCGGGACCGTGTCGGCGTCGGAGGTGATCCCGAACGTGACCCGCCCGGCGTAGCTGAGCATTGCCACCCCGGTCCGCACCCGCAGCGCGATCGGGACGTACGGATAGATCTCGACGATCGGCCGCCCCAGTGCGGACAGCGGTTCGGCCGGGCCGCGCACGTTGGTCGTCACCGTGACGATGTTGCGCTGCGGCAGGTGCGCCGCAGCCCGGATCGCCCAGGCGATCGGCGCGAACGGTTCGTGCGCGGCCGCCGTGGTCACCAGCGCGCCGGCGTCGGCCTCCTTGGCCGCTTTGAGGGTGCCCAAGCGGCGGTGGGTCCGGAGGAGGCGCTGCACCGGGTCGGCCAGGTCGACCGGCAGCAGCGGCAGCAGGAGCGAAACCTCGTTGTCCACCGCGGTCCCGGTCCGCACGGACACCGGCACCAGGGACCGCACGCTGTCCGCCGCCGGAGTTTCCCCTTGGTGCAGCAGCAGTTCGCGGAACCCGCCGGCGACGGCGGCCAGCAGGACGTCGTTCACCGTGACCTCGTGCGCCTTGGCGACGGCCTTGACGTCGGCCAGCGCCACCGACGCGGTGGCGTACCGGCGGTCGCGGCCGAGCGGTCCGGTCAGCGGGGTCGGCGACGCCGGCAGCAACGCCGAAGTCAGCGCGGCGAGACCGCGGGCGGCGGTGCTCACGCGGCGGGCCAGCCGGTTCGGGTGCAGCAGCTCCCGGGCGAGCAGGCGCGTCTGGTCCCACGGGTTCCGCAGCAGCGTTCCGGCCGCGTCCAGCAGCAACCGCGCGGTGCCGGGATCGGGCGCCGCCTCGCTCCGGGCCGGGGCGGGGACGTCGCCGAAGAGGATCGTCTGCAGCCGGGTCGCGGCCAGGCCGTCGGCCAGTGCGTGGTGCAGCTTGGACAGGATCGCCCAGCGCCCGTCCGGCAGGCCTTCGATGACCCAGAACTCCCACAGCGGCCGGTCGCGCTCGAGCCGTTCGCCCATCAGCAGGGCGACCAGTTCGCACAGCGCCGCCTCGTCGTGCGGGGCCGGCAACGCGATCCGGCGGAAGTGCGCGCTCGCGTCGAAGGCCGGGTCGTCGACCCAGGCCGGCGGGCCGAGATCGAACGGCACCGTGCGGATCTTCTGGTGGTAGCGCGGGATCCCGGCGAGCCGCGCCTGCACGGCTTCGACGAACTCGTCTTGGCCGGGCGCGGGTCCTTCGGCGATCGCGACCGAGGCGATGGCGAGCGACGAGCTGGGGTCTTCGTCCTCGATTTCGAGGAAGGCCGCGTCGAGCGGGCTCAGCCGGTCCATGACGTCCTCGGTGGGCGATGGCGACGACCACCCGGCGGACCTGGTCCTGCGGTCCGGCCTGGGTGACGACGCGGAAGGGCAGCTTTGCGCGGCCGCCGGCCGCGAAGGACCGTTCATTCCGTTCGCGTCAGCGCGTCCCGGCGGTGTTCGTACTCTTCCTGGTCGATCTCGCCGCGGGCGAACCGCTCGTCGAGGATCCGCCGGGCGGTGTCACCCGGCGACGGCGGTTGCGGTCCTCGCCGCCCGAGGACAACAGTGAGGGTGACCAGCGCGGCCAGCACCAGCGCCATCAGCACGAGCATGCCGATGCCGCCGGCCCAGCCCATCGTTCCGGGGTAGTGCCAGTACGGCATGACCGTCCCTTTCTAGCGGTTCTGGAAGTGCTTCGGGGGAGCTTCGAGCGGCTGCAGGACGTCCGCGAGGTCGCGGCGCGGGGCCGCGACCAGCGGGTCGGCGTTGGCGGGCGCCCAGCCGATGCGCAGCACCATCTGGGGGAACGAGCCGCCGGTCACGTGCTCGGTGACGGTCTCGCGGACCTCGGGGAGCTCCAGCGGCTCGGTGAGCGGGCACGACGACAGGCCGAAGGCGGTTGCCGTCAGCATCACGGCGCTCGTCGCCTCACCCGCGCGCAGCCGCGACATCCGGTCGTCGGAGGCCGTGCTCAGGACGAGCAACACGGTTTCGTCGTCTTCGGCCTTGGCGTCGGGCGGCTGGGGGAGGAGCGGATCGGCGAAGGCGCGTGTTCGCAGCGCACCCGGGGTGTCGTCCGGCGCCGGGGTGTTGCGGGCCGGGACGCCGTCGGGGGAGAAGTGACGGCCGCTCCAGGCGGCCAGTTCGGTGCGGTAGGCCGGGTCGGACTGGTGCCGCAGCCACGCCTCTTCGATGGCGGTCGCCAGGTGGTGGCGCGCCGAGTTCTCCGCCGCCTGCAGCACGGTGCCCTCCAGCGCGGCGGCCCTGGCCATCGCTTCGACGTGCCCGCGCGGCACGCTCCACGAGCTGTGCCGGCGCCGGTCGGTGCGGCGGCGGGGGATCGCCGCCGCCATCGCGACCTCGTCCTGCGTCGGCTCGTGCCGGTGCAGCGTGATCGCCGCGAGGTGGTCCGGCTCGTCCGGGTCGGGCAGCCGGTGGACCTCGGACGCCCAGCCGAGCGCGGCGAACCCCACCCGGAGGTGGTGCAGGGCCGCGCCGCAGCTGAGGATCAGGTCCCGGCCGTCCGGGTCGGTTTCGTGCAGCAGCCGGTCCTGGTCGGCGTAGAGGTGCAGCGAGCTGTGCCCGATCCGCCAGTACCACGGCTGGGAGTTGTGCACCGACGGCGCGCGGACGGCCATCGCCACCGCGGTCTTGACGGTGAACTCGTCCGGAAATGCTCGCTCCATCATCGGCCTGCCTCAGGGTCGGGTTCGGCTGTCCGTTCGACCCTCGCACCGGCGGCACCGCCGCCGGGAGGGCCGGAATGCCTCTGGGCGGGGGACTTTGGGTGCCCCGGCGCCAGGTACGCCAGCGCCCGCGCGACCGATTCCGCCGGCGTGCCGGCGGTCGGCAGCGGGTGCGCTTCCGGCCACGGATCGGCGTCCGCGGCCATCCGGTGCGCGATGTCCGGGGTGGCGTCGGAGAGGGTGCTCGTCCGGCGCGTGATCCGTTGTACGGCTGTCTCTTCCGGCACCTGGCAGCGCACGGCGGCGAGCGGGCTGCTCGTCCGTTCGGCGGTCTCGGCGGCGAGTTCGCGGTGCCGGGCGGCGTTCCAGGACGCGTCGAGCACGACGGTCTCGCCGAGCGCGAGCAGTTCCGCGGCGCGGCGCAGGAGGTCCGTGTAGGTCGTGTCGGTGTGGTGGCCGTCGTAGCGGCCTTGCCGGTAACCCTCCGGGGCCCGCGGGACCGGTTCGAGCCCGGCCAGCTCCTTCCGCAGCCGGTCCGATTGCAGCAGCGTCGCGCCGAGCCGGTCGGCCAGTCCACCGGCGACCGTCGACTTCCCGGTGCCCGGTTCCCCGCCGACGAGGATCAGCCGCACCTGCCCCAGCCGGAGGTGCCGCAGCGTGAGCTCGGCGTACTCGCCCGCGAGCGCACCCGCGGCGGGATCACCCTGGGCGTGCCGCAGGCAGGCGACCTTGGCCCGGACGAACGCCCGGTAGGCCAGGTAGTGGTGCACCAGCGCCGGGGGAGCGGGGTCACCGGTGAACTCGCGGTAGCCGGCGAGCAGCTGCTCACCGAGCTCCGGAGCGCCGAGCCGTTCGAGATCCATCACCAGGAAGGCGACGTCGTCGAGGACGTCGATGTGCCGGAGGTGGTCGTCGAACTCCAGGCAGTCCAGCACCCGCGGACCGTCGTCGAGGCAGAAGACGTCGTCGGCCAGCAGGTCGCCGTGGCCATCGACGACGTGGCCGCCGGCGATCCGGTGGTCGAACAGCGCCTCGCGGCCGGCGAGGAAGTCCTCGGCCAGCGCCTCGATCTCAATGGCCGTGGCCGGGTCCAGGACTTCGCCGTGGAAGGGCCGGACCTGGTCGAAGCTGGCGCGCCATCGGTTCCGGACGGCGTCGCGGGTTTCGTCGGCGTCGATCTCCGGGCCGCGTCCGGCCCGGTCGTGGAAGACGGCGAGCTGCCGGGCCAGCTGCCGGATCGTCACGTGCAGTGGCGCACCCCGGCGGACCAGGGTGGACAGGCGGCGGTCCTCGGGCATGCGGCGCATGACGACGAGGTGGTCGCACACGGCGCCGTCCGGCCCGGTGACGTCGGCGACGCCGAGGTAGACGTCGGGCGCCAGCCGCCGGTTCAGCTCCACCTCCCGGTGGCACACCCGTTCCCGGGTCTCGCGGGCGGAGAAGTCGAGGAAGCCGAGGTCGACCGGCTTCTTCAGCTTGTAGGCGAGGTCTCCGACGAGGAAGACCGCGCCGATGTGGGTTTCGTGCACATCGGCCCAGGGCGTGTTCATACCCTTGAGGATCGGTGCCCGGCGCGCGCCGGCGAAGGGTGTTAGGTCACCGGCTCGCCGCCGGAAGTCCCGGGCCGGGGACCAAAGTCACCACGAAGCGGGACCGCGGGGAGGGTCCTGCGCGGCCGGCGGCGCACACCATGGCGTCATCGGAAGGAACACGCCGTGGACGAACCGGCGATCCACGCGGACCTGACCGTGACCGAGGCGCTGCGCCACTTCGCCGCGGTGCTCGGCACCCGCCCGTCCGATGTGGACCGGATGATCGCCGGGACCGGCCTGGAAAGCTCGGCCGGTCGTGGCCCACGGGGCCGGTGCCGGCGGACCTCCTGCGGGCGCTGCGGCGTCCAGGTGACAAAAGTCCTTCCCCTGGAGGCCGAACGACGCCATCCCCGAAGGCGGCGGGCTCGTACCGTCGGAGCCAGGTGAGCGCCGGTCCGCCGTGGCCGGTGAACGTCCCGAGACGAGGGAAGGTGATTCCCCTGCTGACCGGCATCGACCGTGACCACGGTCTGCGGCCCGGGCTGACGGGTTACCTGGCCGCGGTGAGCTCCGCGGTCGGCGTGGGCGTGGAGTCCTGCACCGTCGACCTCGACGCTCCCTCGTCGGCGTACGGTGCGCTGGACCCGCGGTTGCCGCGGCACCCGGACCGGGACCTGGCCCAGCTGTGGGACGAACACCGCGGCTGGTCGCCGGCCATGGAGACCCACTCCGGTGAAGACCTGCCGGTGCTCGCGTACCTCGGCGGCGACCTGTGGACCGCGAGCCCTCCGCTCCTGCACCGGACCGGGTGACCGCGATGTCCACTGTGGAAAGCAAGGCTTGGACGGCGGCCGAGACCGAAGTGCTCGTCCGGTCGATGATGCGGGCGCCCTCGGTGCACAACACTCAGCCCTGGGTGCTCGAGGTCACCCCTGGAGAGCTGCGGGTGCGTGAACGAGCCGAACCGGCCTTGCCCCACCACGACCCGGACGGCCGCGACCGCGCGGCGTCCTGCGGTGCCGCGGTGGCCAACCTCGAGCTCGCGGCCCGGATCCTGGGCCGGTCGGCGGAGGTCGTGTTCCGCCCCGACGACCGGCAGCCGGACCTGGTGGCGCGGATCGATGTCGGCGCCGAGGCCGAACCCACCGTCGACGAACTCCGTCGTTACGGCGCGATCAGCCGCCGGGCCAGCCATCGCGCGCCCTTCGAGGGGATCGCCGTGCCACCGCCGGTGGTGCGCAGGATCGCCGAAGCGGGCGGCGCGCCCGGGGTGGAAGCGCGACCCGTCCGGGCCGGCCGGGAAGTCGCTGTGGTCGCCCGGTTGCTGCGCTTCGCCGCCGAGAGCTTCCGGTCCGACGGTGGTTACCAGCGCGAGCTGTCCCTCTGGACCATCCGGGACGAACGTGCCCACCAGCACGGCGTCGGCCTCCCCGCCGGCCGTATCCCGGCGGGCTCGGTGCCGTGGGCGGGTCTGGTGCGCCGGGCCACGGAGATCCCGGAGACGGCCGAACTCGAGCGCCGGCTCGCCGCCGAGACACTGCTCGTCTTCGTCACCGCGGACGACGCGGGTGCCGACCACATCCGAGCCGGCTACGCGATGGAACGGGCCTGGCTCGCCGCCGTCGACCTCGGGCTGGCGGCCGCCGTGCTGACACAGCCCCTGCACCTGGAGCCGGTGCGGTCCGCGCTGTGCGAGGACCTCGGGCTCACCGGCTTCCCCCAGGCACTCCTGCGCATCGGCTACGCCACGGAGGCCGACCCGCGCTCGCCGCGCCGGGCCGTCGAAGAAGTGCTGCGCGGCGAGTCCTGTTGAGGCAACGGACCTTCGGCCGGCCACCACGTCGCCGGCGCTGAGGTTCTCCCACGACGAAAGGTGCGCTCATGACGGATCGCTTGCTCGACACCGATGAACGCCGGGAACTCACCGGCGAAGACCTGCTGATCGACCGGTTCCTGCCCCGGTTCGACGTGACCTTGATCGAACACGTCGTCGCCGACGCGGACATCGCCGAGACCTGGCGTGCGTTGCGGGACCTGGACGTGCTGCGGGTCCACTCGCCCCTGATGGACGCGGCCATGCGCGCCCGGGGCGTGCCGGAAGCGCTCGCCCGGCGGTTCCGGGGAGCGGCGCCGGCCGAGCCGCCCGCCGAGCTGAAACTGTTCGGCGGGAAAGTCGCGCTGCCCGGCTGGCTGCCGCTGGGGGAGACGCCCGGACGCGAGGTCGTCCTGGGCGCCGTCGGGCGGTTCTGGCAGCCCGACATCCAGTGGTACGACGTCGGCGCGATGACGCCGGCGGAGTTCACGGCGTTCGCCGAACCGGGCTGGGGCCGGATCGCCGCCGGGTTCTCGCTGCGGCCCTACGGCCCCGCCCGCACCCTGGTCACCTACGAAGCCCGGACCGCCACCGCCGACCCCGCGTCGGCGCGCCGGTTCGCGCGTTACTGGTGGCTGGTGCGGCCGTTCGTGCGCGTCGTGATGCAGGCGGCCCTGCGCACGATCCGCCAGGACGCCGAAGCGCTCGACGACGGCCGGCCCGCGCCGGTCACGGACGGTCCGCTGCACCGGTGGACCCGCCGGCAGTACCAGGGCGCCCGGCCGCACGGTGTGGCCCGGCTGATGAACCGCTCGGCCGCACTCGCCTACGCGGCCGGCGTCTTGCCCCACCGGGCCGTGACGCTGGAGGTCCCGGGCCGCCGCAGTGGCCGGCCGGTCTCGGTCCCTCTTGTGGTCGCTGATCACGAAGGCGAGCGCTACCTGGTTGCGATGCTCGGCGAACGGACCCAGTGGGTGCGCAACGTCCAAGCCGCGGACGGCCACGTGGTGCTCCGCCACGGACGGCGCGAAGCCGTCCGGCTCGAAGAAGTGCCGCCGGCCGAGCGTCCGCCGATCCTGCGCCGCTACCTCGCCGTCGCGCCCGGGGCCCGGGCCCACATCCCGGTCGACCGGCACGCCCCCGTCGAGGACTTCGCCCCGGTCGCGGCCGGCCTGCCGGTCTTCCGGATCGTCGCGGAGTGAACGAGCGGCTCTGGGGGCGGCCGGACCGTGGACGACGCCCGGGCCGCCGGATCACACTTGCGCGATGGCGACCGTGTACAAGAACCCCCGTGGCCGGCGCGCGGTCCGGCAGTGGTGTTCGGACGCCCTGTCGCGAGCCGGCTTCCCGCTCACGACCGCGACGCTGAACACCAGCGCCGGCCGAGTGGCGCTCACCACTGCCGGATCCGGTGAGCCGCGAGTCGTCCTCGTTCCCGGCACCGGGTTCAACGCCGCGGTCGCCCTGCCGTGGTTGCGGGCCCTGTCCGGCTGCTGGACGACCACGGTCGTGGATCTGCCGGGGCAGCCCGGGCTGAGCGACCCGCGCCGGCCTCGCCGCGCCCGGCTTTCCTGGTACGGCAGGCTGCTGGACGAGATCCTGACCGCCATGGACGTCGACGGCGCGGTGCTGGTGGGAAACTCCCTGGGGGCAGCCGTGGTGCTCGCGGCGGGCTCACCCCGGATCGCGGCGCGGGCGCTGGTTTCGCCGGCGGGCATCATCCGGCTCGGCGTCGACCCCGAACTTGCCCTGGTTTCGGCCGGGTGGCTGCTGCGGCCCACGGCCGGCCGCACTCGCCGCATGCTCCGGCTGTTCGTCGGTCCGGGGGAGGAGCCGCCGCAGACCGAGGTCGAGTGGATGGCGCTGATGGCTGCTTGCTGCCGCACGACGCTTTCCCCGCCGCCCCTGCCGGCCGAGCTGCTGGCCCGTCGCGCCGAACTGCCTTGTGCCGTCGGGGTGGGGGAGCACGACCGGTTCCTGCCACCCCGGCGGCTGGCTCCGGCCGTGCGCCGGACCATGGCCCTCGATCTCCGGGTCTTTCCCGGCGCCGGCCACCTGACCACCCCGGCCCACCTCGACGAGGTGGTGACCCTGATCGCCGAGGTCGCCGATCCGCGCACCCGCTGAGCCGGCGCCGACGTGGTCATGCTCGGCATCGCCGCCCGCTCCGGCTCGTGGCTGCGTTGTTTCGTCTTGGCGTGACCGCGCTCGTGGAGGTCACAGTCGAGTTCCCTTGCCCGGTGAAGCGGCGTAGGTTGAAGACGTGGCCGGTTCCCCGGCTCATCAGTGCTGGTGACGTCGGTCCAGACCCCCGCTGACGCGAGATCAGTCAACGGGATGCGAGCAGGACATGAGCAAGATCCCCGCTTCCGGTGTGCAGAATGGTCAGCGGTTGGACGATTTCGGGCCGCTGGCGTTGCCGTTCGCGGAGCTGCCGCGGATGGAGCTTGAGAAGCTCCTGGGCGACGTCGCGGCCCGCGCGCAGGACGTGCTGGCGACCCAGGGGCGGCTTCGGACGTTGCTGCGCGCCCACGCCATGGTCGCCAGTGATCTGAGCCTGCAGGTCGTGCTGCAGCACATCGTGACCGCGGCCAGCGAGCTGGTCGAGTCCCGCTATGCGGCGTTGGGCGTGATCGGCGAGCACGGGCTGCTGGACGAGTTCGTCCACACCGGGATGGCCGCCGAGCTGATCGAGCGCATCGGTGAACTGCCGCAGGGCCGGGGGATCCTGGGGCTGCTGACCCGCCGGGCGGAGCCGATCCGGTTGACCGATCTGAACGCCCATCCCGACGCGGCGGGCTTCCCGCCGGACCACCCGCCGATGGACAGTTTCCTCGGGGTGCCGGTCCGGATCCGTGATCGGATCTTCGGCAACCTCTACCTCACCGGCAGCCTGAACGGGGAGTTCAGCGCCGAAGACGAGCAACTGGCGGTGGCGCTGGCGGCGACGGCCGGCGTGGCGATCGACAACGCACGCCGGTTCGCCGAGTCCGAGCAACGTCGCACGTGGCTCACGGCCTCCACGGAAATCACCCAGCGCCTGTTCGCCGGGGACGACGCCCGGCCGCTCGACCTGGTGCTGCGTCACGCCCAGGACGGCGCGTCCGCCGATTTCGCGACGCTGGCCCTGGTCACGGAGACCGGCCGGGTGGAGGTCACCGCGGCGATCGGGGTGCTGGCCGAACACGTGCTCGGCACCGTGGTGGACCTGGACGGCAGTCTCGCCGGGCAGGTCGTGCGGTCCGGGGTCCCGAGCCTGACCGCCGACTACGCCGCCGCCGGTTTTGCCGACCTTCCGGTGCCGATCGGGTCGGTCGTCGTGGTTCCGCTGTCCGCCGGCGAGCGTGTCATGGGCGTGCTGAGCGTGGGGCGGCTGGCCGGGCGGCGCGGGTTCACCGAAGCGGACATGGGGCATCTCGCCGGGTTCGCCAGCCATGCCGGGGTCGCGATCGAGCTCCAGCGCGTCCGCGTCGACCAGCAGGCGGTGCGCATCGTTGATGAGCACGATCGGATCGGGTCCTCGCTCAACGAGCACGTGAGCGGGAAACTCCACGCGGTCGCGACCGGGCTGCAGGGCCTGGCCAGCGCGAGCACCCGCCCGGCGGTGCGCGAGCGGCTCAAGTCCTACATCGCGGTCCTCGACGACACGATCGGGCGCATCCAGGCCACCGTCTACGACCTCGATCCGCACTCGCCCGAGACGGAGAACCTGCGCGAGCGGCTCCTGACGGTGATCGACACCGCGGGGTCGGTGCTCGGGTTCGACGTGGAGACCAGCTTCACCGGGAGCCTGGCGGCGATCCCGCTGACGATCGTCGACGACGCGGTGGTGATCGTCGAGGACGCACTGTCGGAGATCACCCGGCAGGCCGACGCCACCGCTGTCGAGGTCCAGATCAGCATCGTGTCGGAGCTGCTCACCCTCGATGTGGTCGACAACGGCGTCAAGCCGGCTGCTGCGCCGGCGTCGAGCGGGTGCCGGAGCGGCGCGGGCACGCTCGGGAGCAGCACCGCCGCGGACGGCAGCACCCACCTGACCTGGACCGTCCCCCTGCCGCGGGGCGAGGACCAACCCGTCGGCGTCGGTGCCTTCCGGCCCTAGCGGGAGCTGTCGAGCTGGTCGTGCTGGGGACTGGGTGCCGGGTTACTGGCGGCTCGCCGGGGTGCGGTGACTTTTCTCGTGTTCGGGCCGGTGATGGTGCTCCCGGCGGTGGCTGCCGGGGTGCCGAGTACCGGCCGGTGCAGTTTCGGAGTTGATCCGTGTTCAAAGTTCACGAGAGCTGGGTATTCGCAGCTCTGAGTCCCTCCGTGCTTGGCGGGATTCGTCGATGGCGTCGGTTCAGCAGCGAGCCGGCGCCATCGTCGGCCACGGCAGTGGGGCGCTCATGGCCGGTCCGGGGCGGCCAAGGCCGAGGTGACGAAGTCCTGGGCGACCTCGCGTAGCTTCACGTTCTGCTCCTGCGACGCATTGACGAGCAGCTCGAAGGCGTCGTCGGCCGGGATGCGGTGCAGGGCCATCAGGATGCCCTTCGCCTGGTCGATCACGGCGCGGGAGGTCAGCGCCGCGGACAGCTGTGCCGTGGTCTCGCGGGCGGCTTGGTGCCGGCGGGCGCTGCGCAGCGCGGCCTCGGCGGCGGTGGTGTACAGCTCCAGCAGCGCGGCGTCGAGAGCGCCGAAGCTGTTGCCGCCGGTGTCGTACAGGTTGAGCGAACCGTGGTATTCACGGTCGACGAACAGTGGTGCGCACAGGTAGCCGAGCACGGCGGACTCGGCCGCGGCGGCGGCGAACTCGGGCCACTGCTGTGCCGCCTCGGCCACCTTGACCCGCTGGAGCTCGCCGGTCCGGGCGGCTTCGAGGCAGGGCCCTTGCCCGGCCTCGTACTGGGCTTGGTCGATGCGGTGCGCGCTGTCCCCGGTGGCGGTGGCCGTGTAGGGGGCGCCGTCGCGCAGCAGGGTGATGCTGGCGATTTCCGCGTCCGGCACGGCGTGCACGACCTGCTGGCACACTCGCTGCAGAACCACGGACAGCTCCTCTTCGTCCTCGAAGGTGCCGGCCAGGCGCTCCAGGGCGGAGGTGACGTCGTCCACTCTCCGCGCGGCGTCCCGCTCGTCAAGCAGCTTTTTGTCCATGTTGTGCTCCCTCGGGTCGACGCGCCAGGCCTTGACCAGGTTTCCGGAGACAACAGTAAGCGTCGCCGAGTGGTCCGGCAGAGCTGGCCCGAGGGGAACAGCTCCGCGGCAACGTCCTTGTTGGACACCTTCAGGAAACGCAACTCACCGTCCGGGGATTCGCCGTCCGCCGGAGGGGGCGCCATATTCGCGCAGGAACAGCGCTTCGGTCAGGGCCATGGCCGCGATCTCCTGGGGTGCGACGCTTTCGTTGGGCGCATGGATGAGTGCCTGTGGTTCCTCGACGCCGATGAGCAGGATCTCGGCGTCGGGGTACGTCTCGGCCAGGACCGTGCACAGCGGGATCGAACCGCCTTGGCCGAGCCGGCCCATCGGGCGGTCGTACGCGGTTCGCATGGCCTTGGCCATCGCGTCGTACGCCGGGCCTTCGGTCGCCGGGCGGAACGGGTGGCCGGTGGCCTCGATCTCGACCGACACGTGCACGCCCCACGGTGTTTCCGCGATCAGGTGCTCCGTCAGGGCGCGCGCCGCGTCGGGTGGCTCGACGCCGGGTGGGATCCGGAGGTTCAGCCTGGCCCGGGCGCGCGGGGTGATGGCGGCCGCGGACCCGGCGACCGGTGGGCAGTCGATGCCGAGCACCGTCAGCGCCGGGCGCGCCCACAGCGTGTCCGCCGGTTCGCCGCCGCCGAGCAGGACGGCGCCGGGGGACAGCCCCGCGTCCGCGCGGAACTGTGCCTCCGGGTAAGGGGCGCCGGACCAGCGGCCGTCGCCGGGCAGGCCGTGGATGGTGGTGGTGCCCGCGTCATCGCGCAGGGTGGCGAGCAGCACCACCAGCGCGGCCAGCGCGTCCGGGGCCGGACCGCCGAACATGCCGGAATGCAGTTCGGACGGCAGCGCTTCGACGGAGACGACCGCGTTGACCATGCCGCGCAGGCTGACCGTGACGGCGGGCTGCCCGACCGCGATGTTCCCGGTGTCGGCCACCAGGATCGCGTCCGCCCGCAGGAGGTCGGCGTGCTCCGGGACGAACGCCTCCAGACCGCCGGTGCCTTGCTCTTCCGAGCCTTCCACGACCAGCTTGAGGTGGACGGGCAGGTCGTCGCCGAGCGCGCGCAACGCGGTGAGGTGCGCGAGGATGTTGCCCTTGCAGTCGGCCGCGCCGCGCCCGTACCAGCGTCCGTCCACTTCGGTCAGCCGGAACGGCGGCGTCCGCCACTCGTCTTCCGCGAGCGGTGGCTGGACGTCGTAGTGCGCGTAGAGCAGCACCGTCGGCGCCGCGGCCCGGCCGCACGGCCGGGATCCGACCACCGCCTGGCTGCCGTCCGGGGTGTCGGCGAGGCCGGTGCCGAAGCCGGCTTCGGCGAACGCGTCGGCCACCCAGGTGGCGGCGCGCCGGCACTCCGCGGGCGGGAACTGCCGCGGGTCCGCGACGGAACGGATCGCGACGAGGTCCGCGAGTTCTTCGCGCACTCGCGGCATGAGCTCGTCCACCCGATGCCGGAGGTCCATCGCGCTCACCCGCCTGCCCCGTCGGCGAAGCCCAGCCCGCTGACGTACTCCTGGAAGCCGGCGAGCTTCCCCGGGCAGTAGACCTCGATGACGAGCAGCTGCGCTCGCACCACCGTGTCAGACGCGAGCACCGGGCGCGTCCCGGGCCCGCCGGCGCCGTTGGTGATCCCGGCGTCGCTCGTCGCGCGAGCGAGTGCGGCGGCGGGATCGACGCAGATCGAGCCGCCGTCCGTGCCGAGCAGCCGGACGAGCTGGTCCCGTGACGGCGCCCGCGCGCCCTCCTGGGTGAGCCGGGTGACGAGCCGGTCGGCCTTCGCCTCGGCTTCGGCGGTCGCCCGCGCGGAGCGAAAGAGCACGTAACCGGCCACGAGCAACCCGCCGAGGACGACGCCCACGACGAGGTAGACGAGCATCCGCTGCGTCCGGGTCGATCGTTCGTCCACTGTGGTCACGACGCACTCACCTCCGGTTGCCGCCACGACGGTTTGCGCAGGCGGTAGAGCAGGAACGGCACCACCAGGCCGAGGCCGAGCGCGCCGCCCGCCACGATCCCGAGGTACACCCACGGGTTGCCCGAGCCGAACTGCGACGGTGGGACGAACCCGACCAGCAGCGCGGCCAGCGACGCGCAGAACCCGACCCCGCACAGGCCGAGCAGCATCGGCGCGCGGTAGCCGCGCGGGTGCCCGGGGTGCTTGCGCCGCAACCGCACCGCCGCGACGAACATCAGCAGGTACATGATCAGGTACACCTGGGTGGTGATCACCGAGAAGATCCAGTACGCGCTCGAGACGTCCGGGATGAACGCGTAACACAGGGCGATCAGCGTGGTGACCGCGCCCTGGGTGACCAGGATGTTCCGCTGCACGCCCTGCTTGTTGAGCCGCTGCAGGAACGGCGGCAGGTAACCCTCCTGCCGGGAGATCAGCAGCAGGCCCTTCGACGGCCCGGCCAGCCAGGTCAGCATCCCGCCGAGCGAGGCCAGCACGAGCATGACGCCGATCAGCGGTGTCAGCCACTGGATGCCGAAGGTGCCGAAGACCGCGTCGAAGGCCTGCATCACCCCGGCCGTGAGCGAGAGCTGGTCGGCGGGGATGATCCAGCTGATCGCGAGGGCGGGCAAGATGAAGATGAGCAGCACGAGCCCCATCGACACGAACATGGCGCGCGGGAACTCCTTGCCCGGCTTGCGCAGCGAGGACACGTGCACCGCGTTCATCTCCATGCCCGAGTAGGACAGGAAGTTGTTGACGATCAGGACGAGGCTCGCCAGCCCCGCCCACGCGGGCAGCAGGTGGCCGGCCGACATCGGCGCCGCGGAGGAGTGCCCCTGGGCCAGGAACACGATGCCGAGGACCACCAGCAGCGCGCCGGGGAGCAGCGTCCCGAGGACGAGCCCGCCGCCGGCGAGCCCGGCCACGCCCTTGGTGCCGCGGGAGGAGATCCAGACCCCCGACCAGTACGCGACCACGATGACGGCGGCCGTCCACCACCCGTTGCTCGCCAGGCTGGGGTCGAAGACGTAGGCGAGCGTGCTCGCGACGTACCCGAGCAGGCTCGGGTAGTAGAAGATCGTCATCGCGAACTGGCACCAGACCGCGAGGAACCCCATCGGCTTGGAGATCCCGAGCGCCACCCAGTTGTAGACCCCGCCCGGCCAGCCCGACGCCAGCTCGGCGGAGACCAGCGACGTCGGCAGCAGGAACACGATCGCCGGGACGACGTAGAGGAAGACGGCCGCGAGACCGTACACGGCCATCGTCGGCGACGGGCGCAGGCTCGCGACGGAACTGGTCGTCATGAGCGCGAGCGCGATCCAGGAGATCCACGCCGCGGCGGGCGGTTTTGTGTGCCGCGCACCTCCGGCGGGCGGCGGCGAGGCGCCCGCCGTGTCCGGGGATTCGTGCGGTCGGTCGGTCGTGGTCATGGGTCGGCCTCCCGGGCTCGCCTCGACGGGTGCTTCATCGTGTTCCGTGCCGGTCCCGCCCGGGTCACCCGTGGCGGGCGAGACCGGTCCGTCAGCCGAGCGCGGCATCGAGGGTGACCGCGGCGTCGATGAGGGCGAGGTGGGTGAAGGCCTGCGGGAAGTTGCCGAGCTGCTCGCCGGTCGGGGCGATCTCTTCGGCATACAGGCCGACGTGGTTGGCGTAGGTCAGCATCTTCTCGAACGCCGTGCGGGCTTCCTCCAGCCGGCCGGCACGGGCCAGCGCGTCGACGTAGGCGAAGCTGCACAAGGAGAACGTGCCCTCGGAGCCGGCCAGGCCGTCCGGCGACGCGTCCGTGTCGTAGCGGTAGACCAGGCTGTCGGTGACCAGGCCGGCCCGGATGGCGTCGAGCGTCGACAGCCACAGTGGATCGTCGGCCGGGAGGAAACCGGTGCGGGGCATGCGAAGCAGGGCCGCGTCCAGCTCTTCGCCGGTGTAGTGCTGGACGAAGGCGTTGCGCGCCTGGTGCCAGCCGCGGCTGATGATCTGCCCGTGGATGGTGTCGCGCTGCCAGGCCCAGTCCTCGACCGGAGCGGGCCGTCCGTGCGCGGCGGCCAGCCGGATGCCGCGGTCGAAGGCGACCCAGCTCATCAACCGGCCGTAGGTGAACGACTTGCGCCGCCCCGGATCTCCCAGATGCCTTCTTCGGCCTGGTCCCAGTGCTCGCCGAGCCAATCCAGCGCCGCCCGCAGGGCGGTCCAGCCCTGGTGGGGTAGCTCGAACCCCGCGCGGTCGGCGGCGAAAACGCTGTCGAGGGCTTCGCCGTAGATGTCGAGCTGCAGCTGCCCGGCGGCGTTGTTGCCGATCCGGACGGGACTCGCGCCGCGGTGCCCGGACCAGTGCGCGAGGCTTTCTTCCTGCAGGTCCGACGTACCGTCCACGCGGTACAGCACGGCGAGCGGTCCGCCGGTCCCACCCCTGCCTTCCCGGATGCGGTCGCCGAGCCAGTTCCCGAACCGGGCGGCCTCTTCGGTGAACCCGAGTGCCAGCAAGGCCGAAACCGAGAACGAGGCATCCCGGACCCAGGTGTAGCGGTAGTCCCAGTTGCGTTCGCCGCCGAGCTGCTCGGGCAGCCCGAGCGTGGGCGCGGCGACCAGGCCGCCGGTCGGCGCGTAGGTGAGCAGCTTGAGGGTGATCGCCGAGCGGGTCACGATCTCCCGCCAGCGCCCGCGGTAGGTCGAGCGGGCCAGCCAGGTGCGCCACCAGTTCACGGTGGTGTCGAACAGTTCCGTGAATTCGGCGACGCGGATCTCCCGCGGTGGCTCCACCGCATCGGTCTCGAGCACGACCCCGCGGACCTGGCCCGCGGTCAGGGTGAGCCGCAGGTGCACGTCACCACCTTCGACGCGCGCGTCGGCGAGGTGTTCGTCGCCGGGCTCGCGCACCACGTGCAGCACCAGGGACGTGTCGCGCGCGATGAACACGGCCCCGTTCGCGACGAGCATCGCCTGGTGCGGACGGCGGCCGTAGTCGAACCGGGGCGCGACCACCACGTCGAACGCCATCCGGCCGCGGACGCAGCGCACGAGCCGGGCGATCCGGTGCTCGGTGGTGGCAGTGGTGCCGGCGGGCGGCATGAAGTCGACCACCTCGCCGATGCCGTCCGGCCCGGAGAACCGGGTGATCAGCACCGCGGTGTCCGGGTGGTACATCTGCGAGCTCGCGCAGGCGCCGGCCGGGCGGATGCGGAACCGGCCGCCTCGCTCGTCGTCGAGCAGGGCGCCGAAGACCGAGGGCGAATCGAACCGCGGGGTGCAGAACCAGTCGATCGACCCGTCGGTCGTCACCAGCGCGGCGGTCTGCAGATCGCCGATCAGGGCGTGCTCGGCGATCGTGGTCTCGGTCATGGTTCCTCCAACGGCGGCGCGGGTCCGGTCGACTGCACCGTCGCCGCAGCGGGCCGGGGTTGCCTCATCCACGGGAGGTGAGGTGGCCCGGTCGCGGCCGGGCCACCGTGTGCGGCATCCCGATGAGGAAGGCCCGCCGATGATCGTGCTGCCCCTGGCCCTCGCCCAGTTCGTCGCGAGTTACGCGGCGACCACCATGACCGTGGCCGTCAGCGACATCGCCGCGGACCTCGGCACGACCGTGATCGGCGTGCAGACGGCGATCACGGTCTTCACCCTCACCATGGCGTCGCTCATGGTCCCGGGCAGCAAGCTGAGCGACCTGCTGGGCCGCAAGCGCTGCTTCCTGGCCGGGCTGGCCGTCTACGGCGCCGGCGCGCTGCTGGCTTCGTTCGCGCACGGGCCGGGACTGCTGATCTTCGGTTATTCGCTGCTGGAGGGGATCGGGTCGGCGCTGATGATCCCGCCGATCTACATCCTGGTCACCGTGACCAGCCCGGACCTCACGAGCCGGGCCCGCGCCTTCGGCATCGTCAGCGGAGCGGGTGCGCTCGGGGCCGCGGCCGGGCCGCTCCTCGGCGGCCTGGTCACGACGTGGCTGGGGTGGCGCGCGTCCTTCCTCCTGCAGGTGCTGCTGGTCGGCCTGATCGTCCTGCTGGCGGTGCGGGTCACCGAGCCGCCCGCACCGCCCCGCGCCAAGCACTTCGACGTCGCCGGCGCGGTCCTTTCGGCGGCCGGCCTGTTCTTCGTCGTCTTCGGCGTGCTGCAGGCGGGCACGTACGGCTGGCTCGTCTCACGGGCGGACTTCGCCGTCGGCGGGGTGGTTTTGCTGCGGGCCGGCGGGATCTCGCCGGTGTGGCTGTTCGCCGGTGCCGGGGCCGGGCTCCTCGCCGTCTTCTTCGCGCACGTCCGCGCCCGTGAGCGGGCGGGCCGGGAGCCGCTGGTGCCGGCCGGTCTCTTCCGCGACCGCGTCACCGGGCTCGGGCTGCTCACCCAGCACGTCCAGTGGCTCGTCCTGCAGGGCTCGTTCTTCGTGGTGGCGGTCTTCCTGCAGCAGGTGCGCGGCTACGACGCGATCGAGACGGGGCTGATGCTGACCCCCGCGACGATCGGCATCCTGGGAGCCTCGGCGGCCGCGGGACGGCTGGCGCGGCGGCACTCCCAGCGTGGCCTCGTCCGGGCCGGTTTCGTCCTCACCGTCGCGGGCCTGGTCCTCGTGCTCCTCCTGGTCCGGGCCGGCTCCGGCGTGGCGAGTGCGGTTCCCGGGCTGTTCCTGCTCGGCGGCGGCGTCGGGATCATGCTGACGGCGTCGGTGAACCTGGTGCAGTCCCGCTTCCCGGACTCCGCGCAGGGCGACATCTCCGGGGTGTCGCGCAGCGCGTCCAACCTCGGCTCGTCGGTGGGGACGGCGCTGGCCGGTTCCGTCCTGGCCGGGACGCCGCACCTCGGCGGCCGGTCCTTCGCGCTGGCGCTGGTGACCCTGGGCGTCGTGGCGGTGGCCGGGCTGGTCGCGGCCCTGCTGCTGCCGTCGCCGGACTGAACCGCCGGTCGTGGCCGAGCGCCGGTGCCGCACCGCGGTCAGGATCACGCGCAGCACCACGCCCAGCACGACCAGGTCCGCGACCATCTGGATGGTCACCAGCACCCGGGCGGCGGCCGAAACCGGCGTGATGTCACCGAAGCCCACCGTCGTGAAGACCGTGACGGTGAAGTACAGCGCGTCGGTCCGCGTCAAGCTTGTGCCGAAGGAGCCGGGACGGCCGTGAGCGAGCACGTAGTAGCCGTCGGCGAACAGCAGCAGGAACAGCGGGACGATGAGGGCGAGGGCCTGCACCCCCTGCCACGCGGGGAACGGCGAGCGGAGGATCATCCGCACCTCGCCGACGACCAGCAGGACCACGACGGCGAGACCGGCGGTGAAGACGGCCGCCGTCCACGGCCGCAGCGCCTGGTCGACCGGGAGCAGGTAGTAGAGGCAGACCAGCGCCGTGGCCGTGCACAACGGCCGCAGCACCGCGAGGTGGGCGAACCGCCACCGCCGCGCCGCGGTCAACGCGCGAGGGCTTTCTGCTTGAGCGCGTGGAACTCGGCGTCGTTGATGACGCCGTCGTCCAGCAGCCGCCGGGCTTCGGCGATCTGCGCCGCGCTCGTGGTGTCCGAAGTGGACACCGAGCGCACGTAGCTGTCGAACTGGTGCTGCATCGCCGCATCTCGGGCCCGCCGCCGCTCGACGAGGTGCCTGCCCTGGACGCCCAGGTAGAGCAGGACGCCGAGGATCGGCAGCACGATCACCAGCACCGTCCAGCCGGCCTTGGCCCAGCCGGAGGTGTCGGTGCGGCGGTAGAGGTCGCCCAGGGCCACGAACAGCAGGCTGAACCAGGCGACCCAACCGAAGAACACGAGCATCGTCGCCATGAGATCGAGGAACGGGTACTCCGCGCTCGCCAGGACCATGACATCTCCTCACCAGGGGATCGGGGCCGGGCACGCCGGAGCGTGCCCGGCCCACTCGACCGGATCCCGGGCCCGTCCGCCTCACCCGCGCCGGGTGGGGCGAACGGGCGTCAAACCGTGAAGTCGGCGACTTCGGCGTCGAGCAGACCGCGCTCCTGCGCAATCGCCACGGCCTCGCGCCTGCTGCGGACGTCGAGCTTCGAATAGATGCCGCGGACGTGGGTCTTGACGGTGTTCGGCGAGACGGTCAGGTCCTGGGCGATCTCGTCGATCGACCGCTGGGTCGGCAACAGGCGCAGGACACTGCGTTCGCGTTCGGTCAGCGGCGCCGGCATCGCCGGGGTGCGCAGCCGGCGCCGCGCGGCCAGGATCTCGCCGGCGAACCGCTCGCCGGTGCCGAGACCGCCCAGCCGGCTGGTCAAGAACCCGACGAGCTCGGCCGGGGCGAAGACGAAGGGGAACCGGACGCCGGTGGTCTCGGCGGTGCGCAACGCGTCGTCGAGCAACCGGGCCGCCCGCTCCCGCGCGCCGGCCGCCAGCGCGGCCTGCACACCGACCAGCGAAGCCTCGATCGCGGCCCACCCCAGCTCCATGGGCACCTCCTCGTCGGCCAGTGACCGCAGCACGGTGCTCGCCGCGTGGTGCCGGCCGAGCCGCAGCTGGGTCCGGGCGCGCATCAGCAGCAGCTCGCCCGACCCGACGAGGACCGGCAGGGCCCAGCGAACGGTCTCCCGCGCCTGGGCCGCCGCGCCCAGCCGGAGCGCCGCGCGCTGCTCCAGCACGGCACACAGGGCGGCGTACCCCGTCGGGCAGACCCGGGCCCGGGCCTGCCCGAGGCGGTTGCGGGCCCGGCGCATCCGCCGCAACCCCGCGTGCCAGCCGCCGAGCTCGAACTCGGCGGCCCCGTGCAGCGTCTCCGAAAGCAGCCGCAGGTCGCGGGCGGCTCGCGCCGGGGCGTCCCCGACGAGGTGCCTGATTCCCTTCGCGTGCTCGAGGCACTCGGCCGGCTCGCCCCGCAGCAGGGCGCCGTAGGCCAGCAGGGCATTCGCCTTGGCCCCCTGGAGGGACCGCAGGCAATCCCCGCGCGGCCGGCGGGTTTCCGCCCGGCGGGCCAGCGTCTCCATCACCCGGTAGTCGCCGTCTTGACCGGCCAGCTCGGCCAGCGTGGTGAGGCACAGGGCGACCGTGAAGTCCTGCCGGGACTCTTCCGCGGTGCCGAGGAGCGGCACCAGGGCCTCCCGGGCCTCGGTGCGGGCGAGCAGGACCTTGGCGCGGTGGAGGATCGCGAGGCCGCCGAGACGGGTGTCCGCGGCCAGCCGCTCGTCGACTTCTTCGGCCGCGCGGCGGACCTGGGCCGGCGTGCGGTCGAGCTGGGCGAGCCGGGAGAGCGCGAGCTGCCGCAGGACGATCAGCTCCGCCGCCGGCCGGTCCGGCCACACCGCCTCCGCCTTGGCCAGCTGCAGGCCGGCCGCCGACGTTTCGGCCGTTTCGAGGCAGAGTGCGGCCGAGATCAGCGCGGCCAGCGGGTCGGCGGGCATCCGCCGGTCTTCGAACACGGCGAGCGCGAGCCGCAGGACGTGGTGCTCGCCCGCGAGGAACAGCGTCACGGCGTGCTCGCGCAGCAGCTCGCCGACCCGGGCGGGATCGCCCGCGCGGACACTGTGCAGCAGCGCGGGCGCCGGGCGGTCGTGCCCGGCGAACCAGCGGGCGGCGGCCGAGTGGAGGGTCCGGGCCCGGACCGGCGCCCGGCGCTGCAGCTCGGCCCGCAGGTAGGTGCGCACCAGCGGAGTCACGCTGTGGTGCGGCGGCGTGCCGCCGGAGTCGACCACCCGGGTGGCGGGCTCGCCCAGCTCACGAAGCATCGCTTCCGCGTCCGCGCGGCCGCTGAGCACGGGCGCGAGCCCGGACGGGAGCTCGTCGCAGATGCTGATCGTCCGCAGCAGTTCCCGCTGCGCCGGGGTGAGGGGCGCGAGGACCTCGTCGGTCAGGTAGTCGAGCACCCCGCCGTCGTGTCCGGTGTCGAACTCCCGCAGGCTGCCGTGCCGGGCGGCGGACGCCGCGGCCAGGCGCAGTCCGGCCGGCCAGCCCCCGGTCCGGGCGACGAGCGGCGCGACCTCGTTCCGCGGGATCGCCGCGTCGGCCGTGGCGAACAGGGCGTCCGCCTCGCCGTCGGTGAACCGCAGCCGGGCGGCGCCGATTTCGACGAGCCGGTCGGCGAGCCGGGCCCGGCCCAGGGGCAGCGGTGGTTCTCACCGGCTCGAGACCGCCAGACACAGCCCGGCCGGCTGATGGCGGACCAGCGCCCGCAGCCCCTGCCACGGATGGGGGGAGGTGATCTCCTGCGCGCCGTCGAGGACGAGCACGACGGGTTCCGGCAGCTCGTCGAGCGCGTCGGCGACCTGGCCCAGGAAAGCGAGGTCGGTGCTCGGGGCATCGGGGACCGCCAGCAGCCGCAGCGGGTTGCCGTCCGGGATCCGGCCGCAGCCCCCGAGCGCCTCGAGGACCGCGGACCAGAAGAGTCGGTCGTCGTTGTCCTCGGCGTCGGCGGACAGCCAGGCGACCGCCTCGTGGTCCCGGCTCCGCGCCCACTCGGCGAGGAGCACGGTCTTGCCGAACCCCGCCGGGGCACCGACGAACACCATGGCCGCCTCGCTCGCTCCGTCGAGGACGGTGAGCAGACGCGGTCGCGAAACGAGATCCGCCGGGGGACCGGGGACCGTGATCTTCGTGCTCGGTACGCGTCTTCGGGACGGAACTTCGCGGCACTGGGGCATGCGGAATTCTCCTTCGTGCTCGGTCCGGGTATTCCCGGCGGATCTTGTCACGCCATTTCCCCCGGCTCACCCGCTGCGGGCGAGGAAAACAACGGCCGTGAGCAGAATGGTCAGGCGGGTGAAAAGTCTTGGGAATTCCTCGGGAAGCCGCCGTCGACGATTCGCCTTCTCGCAGTTCTTCTGGCTCGGGCCGGGCGAGGTCGTGCTGCTCGACGTCGTGCGGACGGGCCGGGTCGGCCTCGGGTCGGTGCTGCTGGGGGTGGCCGTCGTGCTCTCCGGCCTGACCCCGGTGGCCGAGGTGCGGACCGGTGTCCGCGCCGGTGCCGACCTGGTCGCGAGGCTGGTCTTCCTGCCGGCACGCGGGTGGTCGGCGGTGGTGGTGCTGCTCGACCTGGTGGTCGTCGCCCGCGCCTGGTACTCGGCGGGCCGGGCCCGCCGGGACGGGAGTGCCCGGTGAGCCGGGCGGGCATCGTTGCCCTGGACGCGGGTGTGAATTACGTCTTCCGGGGGTGCGGTGCCATTCCGGGACAGGCCGCCGAGAGTGCCGAGGATTTCCGCGGGGTGCTCGTCGTGCCCGTTCCGCCGGAAACGATAGTTTTCGGGACGGTGACCGATCCCGGCTGCCTTCCGGGGATTTTGCGCCGGCTCGAGGGGCTCGGGATGCACGTGGAATCCGTGCACCGGGTCCGGGAGCTCCCCCGGCCGGTGCGCCGCGCCGGCGGGTGACGGGCCGGCTCGCGTCACCCGCGCGAGGCGATCCGTCACGACCCGGACGCCGCCGTGACGTGGCCGGTCCGGATCGCCTGCCGCAGGGCGGCGTGGTCACGTTCGTTCTGGTCGGCGCAGGCCACCGCGAACTCCCGGACGGCTTCGGCGAACACCGGACCCGAGCCGAGGTACGCGGCGATGGCGAGCGGATCCCCGGTGCGCGCGTGCGCCCGGGCCAGGGTCCAGCCGCAGAGCCGGGCGTGGGCTCGCAGCACGTCCGGGGTCATCGTCGGGCCGTCGCCGGCGTCGTGGTGGTCGCGCAGCCGGCGGACGTGGAAGTCGCCGGCGCGACCGTCGAGCCCGGCGGTGCGGGCCCAGCCGAGGAAGACGTCGCCGGTGGCCTGGATCCGCCGTTGCCCGGTGACCACCCGCCGGCCGGGGCCGCCCGGCACCGCGGCGCCGGTGTACTCCTGCAGCACCGACGGCCGCGCTTCCTTGAGCTGCAGGAAGAGTGGGTCTCCGGTGCCCGTCCGGACGAGCAGCGCCACCCAGCACCGGGTGCCCGCACCGCCCGGCCCGGTCACCGTGCGGGCCGCGTCGGCCAGCCGGTAGCGGTCCAGCAGTGCCTGCCGCGCCGGGCCGAGCGTGCGCCGGTACTGCGCGAGCACGGCGCCGAGGCGGTCGGCCAGCGTCACCGGGTCGCCGTCTCCGGCCAGACGGCCCGCCGGGACGACCGAGGGCGGACGAGCGGCCAGCCGCAGCTGTCCGTCCTGGATTTCGGTGAACCGGCGCACTCCGGCGACGCGGCGTCTCGCCGGTCCCAGCCGGTGGGCCGCGACCGCCCGCAGTGTCCGGGCATCGGCCGGGGCGAAGAAGATGTCGAGCGGTGTGCGGCGCGCGAAGTCGTGCATCGCCAGGCGGTACGACTCGACCGCGGCGAGCACCGTGCGCCGGCGCTGGGCGGCCGGGTGCTCGTTGTCCCGGCCGGTGACCTCGAAGCTCGCGGCCAGCCGTTTGACGTCCCATTCCCAGGGTGCGGGCAGGGTTTCGTCGAAGTCGGCGAAGTCGAACACCATCCGCCGGCCCTGCGCGGCGAACAACCCGAAGTTGGCCAGCTGGGCGTCTCCGCACGCCTGGACCGAGAACCCGGTGCGCGGGGTCGTCGCGAGGTCGGCCGCCGCGGGGAGCACGGCGCCGCGGAAGTAAGCCAGCGGCGACGCGGCCATCCGGCCGTAGCGCAGCGGCACCAGTTCCGGCACCCGGTCGCGATCCTGGCGAGCCAGCAGCGCGAGGGGATCGCCGCGCCGGAGCGAACCGGGGAACTCGGCGTGGCCGGCCACCGGCACGGCGGTGCGCGCGGCGCGGGCCCGGGCGATCCGCGCGTCGGGTGCCGCGGTCTCCTTGTCGATGAGGGTCATGGGACGGATCGTCGGCCGCGGAACCGGCCGGGGCGTCGCCCGCCGGGGGTGAAGCGGGGAGTCATCCACCACGGGTGACGACCGGAAGCGGCGCGCGCCGCAGGGTGAGCCCCGGAGGTGCGGTGATGACGAAGTGGACGACGAGCGCTCGCCGGCGCCGGGCCGGAGTGTCACGGGGATCTCCCCGGCGATGCTCGGCGCCTCGCTTCGCCATCCCGTCTGCCCACCCCGCGGCGCTCTCGGGGGAGCGTCCCCGGGCGGGCTGAACCTCCCGCGGGGCCGCGGCGACGCTCGGGGGCGCCGCCGCGGTCCCGCCCACGGGAGTTCCGGGCGCTACCGCGTCTCCCGCTGCGGGGCCTCGCCGAAAGCGTCGCGCAGCCGGGCTTCTTCCGCATCGGACAGGTTGGTGCTCAGCAACGTCGCGCCGGTTTCCTTGAACGGCTCGACGACCCGGTCCAGCACGGTGTCCTGGGACAGCACGAACAGCGCCGACGTCCCGGGCGTGACCTGGGCCCGGACGGCGTCGATGAACTCTTCGTCGATCCCGACGTGGCTCAGTGACCCGGTCAGCGCCCCGATCGCCGCGCCGACGGCCATGCCCAGCAGCGGGACGAGGAAGATCAGGCCGAACAGCAGACCCCAGAAGCCCCCGCCCAGCGCGCCGGCGCCGGTCAGGGCGCCCAGGTCCTTGGTCTTCGGCTTCTTCCGTCCTTCCGGCCAGGTCACGTAAGCCGCATCGGCGATCGACATCAGCTGCTGCTTTTGCAGCTGCCGGAGCAGATCCAGTGCGTTTTCGGCACCTTCGACGGTCGGGAACCGCCAGACGGTCAACGTGGACATGACATCCTCCTCGGTCCGGGATCGGTGGTCGTGCCGCACTGTCGCCCGGGTGCCGGCGCGCGGCATCGCCCGCGTCACGTGAGCCGCGGACCTCCCGCGACCGGGACACCTGATCTCACCTGGGGCGGGCGAGGCCCGGCGGACGACCGACCGACCATGATCGCCCGGTCCGTAGCCCGTCGACGAACGAGGAAGAGGCATCATGACCGAACCCATGCAGCCCCGGACCGGAACGACCGGCGCCCGGGCGCCCCTCCCGCCGGAGCGGGCCGTCGCGCGGTCCCGGCGGGTCGGCTGGATCTGGTTCGCCGCGGCGATCACCGTCCTGGCCGGTCTGTTCAACGTGGTGGAAGGCCTGGTCGCGTTGTTCGACCGGGACTACTACGTCATCGGCCCGGCCGGGTTGCTCGTCTTCTCCTTGGCCGGCTGGGGCTGGCTCCACCTGATCGTCGGTGTGCTCGTCGTGATGACGGGCATCGCGTTGTCCACCGGTTCGCAGTGGGCGCGGGTCCTCACCGTCGCCCTCGCCGGGTTCAACGCACTGGCGCAGCTGGCTTTCCTGTCCGCGTACCCGTTCTGGGGCGCCATCGTGATCGCGCTCGACGTCCTCGTGATCTGGGCCGTCATCGTGCACGGCGACGAAGCGACCTACGAAATCTGGTGACCCGGCGCCCCGGTGATCAGTACAGTCGTGGCCTCCGCCCGGCGTCGACCGCGGAACCGGGGCGAAATCTCCCGACAGCCGAGAGGTTGACGTGCCTGATCCAGCGACGCCCCCGTTCCGGCCGGTTCCCGGTGCCAAGGTCGCGGTGCCGCGGCTGCCGGGGATCTTCGTCCCCCGTGCGCGGCTGGGGGTGTTGCTGGATCGCGCCACGACCCGGCCCGTCACGCTGGTCCGGGCACCGGCCGGGGCCGGCAAGACCACGGCGCTGACCGGCTGGGCCGGTGACGGCCACGATGTCGCCTGGGTCTCCCTGGACGACGACGACAACGACGAGTCCCGGTTGTGGGCGGCGATCCTCTGCGCGTTGCGCCGGTGTCCCGTGGTGCCCACGGACGGCGCTCTGCACCGGCTGGGCCCGCCGCCGCCCGGGCGGCGGCGGGCGTTCCTGGCCGACCTGGAGGACGCGGTCGCGGGTCTGGACCACCCGGTGCGACTGGTCCTGGACGACCTCCAGGAGATCTCCGGTCCGGAACCCCTGGCCGCGCTCGCGGCCCTCGCCCGGCACCTGCCGCCCGGGCTGAGACTGGTGCTGGCCACGCGTGTCGAGCCGCGGCTGCGGCTGGCCCGCCTGCACGTCGAAGACACGCTGTCCCGGGTGGAGGCGGGCGAACTCCGGTTCACCGCAAAGGAAACCGCCGGCCTGTTGCGGGCCACCGGAGCCACCGTGGGTGACGACCGCGTTCGCGAGCTCACCGAACGCACCGCGGGCTGGCCCTCGGCCCTCGGCTGGGCCGCGGTTTCGGTGCGCGAAGCCGACGACGCGGACGCACTCGTCGCTTCCGTCACCGGTGATGACCGCACCGTGGCAAGGTTCCTCGCCGACGAAGTGCTCTCGCGACTGCCCGCGGCCACCGCGGATCTCCTGCTGTGCCTCAGTGTCTGCGACGCGGCTTCCGCGACGCTCGCGGTCTGCCTGTCGGGTCGTGCGGACGCCGGGGCCCGGCTGGACGAGCTCGAGCGCGCGATGGGGCTCGTCACGCGCACGCCGGCCGAGACCTACCGGCTCCCGCCGTTGCTGCGCGTCTTCCTGCGTGCCGAGGTGGCGCGGCGGGACCCGGCGCGGGTGCCGCGGCTGCACGGGATCGCCGCGCGGTGGTACGCCGGCGAAGGACGGTTCGGCGAAGCACTCCGGCACGCCGTGGCGGGCCGCGACGGGGCGCGGGTCCTGACGCTGGCGCGGGACCAGGCCGTGCGCCAGGTGCTGGCCGGCGACGGGGATCCGGTGCGGGTCGCCCTCACCCACCTGGGCGCCGAAGCGGTCGCCGAGAGCCCGCAGCTGCGGCTGGCGTCCGCACTGGAGAACATCCAACGCGGCCGGCTCGCCGAAGCGACGGCCGACCTCGGCGAACAGGCGGAAGACGACGACTTGTGGCCGCTCGCCGTCCGGCACCTGGCCTCCGTGACGGGACGGCGACCACCGGAGACGGACCTGCCGGCGGCCCGCCGCCCCGAGGCCGACGCCTGGGCGAACCTGGATCGCGCGTGGCGGTCGCTGTACCGGGGTGCCCGCCGGCACGCCGTGACCCAGGCGCAGGAAGCCCTCCGCCTGGCCCACGCCGAGCGGCTCGACCACTTCGTGCTCCACAGCCGGCTCGCCCTCGCCGTCGCCACCGCCGTGGGCGGGGAGCACCCGGCGATGCGCCGGGCTTGCACCGGAGCCCTCGCCGTCGCCCGCCGGCACGGCTGGCGCCGCTCCCCGGGAGTGGCCGAATGCCACCTGTTGCTGGCCTACGACGACCTGATGCGCGCCGAGCCGGTCGCCGCGGCCCGGGAACTGGCCCAGGCGATGTCGGCCGAGGTCCCCGGCGGAGTACCGGTGCTCCGGCCGCTGCGCGAGTTCTTCGAAGGCATGGTGCGCTTCGACGACGGCGACCGGGTGGCGAGCTCACAGGTCATGCGGGCGGCGCGGCACTGGCTCGCCGGCCTCGAGCTGCCCCGCGAGGTCGTCGGGGTGTGCGCGGTCGCGGAGTACCACGCGGCGGTCACCCTCGGGGAGGGGCTGCACGCGGCGGAGGTGCTCGCCTGGGTGCAGGAGCGGCTGCCCGGCAGTGGTGAGCTGGCGGTCCTGCGGGTCCGCGCCCACCTCGCCGCCGACGAACCCGACGCGGCCGAGGCGGTCCTGCGGGACACGGTTTCGGCGACCGCGTTGCTGCCGGCCACCCCGGTCGACCGGTGCCTGGCCGAATCCGCGCTCGCGCTGCGTTCGCACCGGCGGACCAAGGCGCTGCACGCCCTCGACCGCGCGCTCGCCCTGGCCCGGCCGAACGGGCTGGTGCGGCCGTTCGCCCTCGCCGAGCCGCAGGTCGCGCACCTGCTGATCGACCACTCCGGCGGGTTCGGCTCGCTGGACCGGTTCGCCCAGGCCGTCCGCGGCCGGCTGGTCCCGCACACCCCGCCCAGCGATCTGACCGACCGGGAGCAGGTGGTGCTGCAGCGGCTGCCTTCCCAGCGTTCGCTGGACGAGATCGCGTCCGACCTCACGGTTTCGGTCAACACGGTGAAGACCCACGTGCGGGCCATCTACGGCAAGCTCGGCGTGAACAACCGGCGCTCCGCGGTCGTGGTCGCCCGCCAGCACGGCCTGACCTGAGCCCTCAGCCTTCGTCGCGGCGCGGTGCGGAAAGCAGCGCGTCGGCCCAGCGGGCCCGCGGGTCGACGTCCACCAGCAGGGCCTTGGCCAGCAGGGTCGCCGGCACGGCGAGGACCGCGCCGAGCGGGCCCAGCAGCCAGGTCCAGAACACGAGCGCCAGCACGGTGACCAAAGTGGACAGACCGACCGAGCCGGCGACGAACCGGGGCTGGATCAGCGACTGCACCACGAAGTTCAGCCCGGCGTACACGACCAGCACCACGAGCAGGCTGCTCCAGCCGCCGTCGAGGAGCGCGATGACCGCGGGCGGGGCGACCCCGATCACGAAGCCCACGTTGGGGACGTAGTTGGTGACGAAGGCGAGCAGCCCCCACAGCACGGCGCCCGGGACGGAGAGCAGGGCCAGCGCGGTGGTGTCGAGTGCCGCCACGAGCCCGCCGAACACGGTCGTCACGAGCAGGTACCGCCGGGTGCCGAGGACAAAACCCCGCAACGACGCGGAGATCCACGGCCGGTCGCGCGCGATCCGGCCGAGGCGCTGGCCCGCCCAGGCGGTCTCGGCGCTCAGGAACAGCAGGAGGGCGAGCAAGAAGGCCAGGTTGGTCACCAGGCCGCCCACCCCGGCGAGCAGGGAACCGGCCAGGCCGACGAGCTTCCCGGCGTCGACGGACGACAGCATGGTGCGCAGCTCCGGTTCGCCGACCCCGAACCGGCCGAGCACGGTCAGCCCGTCGTGCAGCAGCTCGTCGACGCGCCCGGTGTACCGGGGGAGCAGGACCGACAGCTGGGCGACGGACACCACGACGACGAGGAAGAAGGCGAGCAGGGCGGTGTAGACGGTGACGACCAGCACGGCGACGGTCAGCCAGCGCGGCAACCCCTTGCGCCGCAGCCAGGTCCGCACCGGATCGAGGGTGATCACGACGACGAGGGCGAGGAACACCGGGCCGGCGAACCAGGCGACGGCTTGCACGCCGGCCAGCACGACCACCGCGGCGGCGCCCAGCAGCACCACGAGCGCGCGGGGCAGGGCGGTGCCACCGGTCCCGAGGTCGCTTTCGGGCGGCCACGGGACCGGCGGCGGGTGCGCGCCGGCGCCGAACCGGTCGGCGAGTCTCCGGAAGGGATGCCGGGCGGAGCGGTGCGCCCGCCGGTCACCGGCCTCGTGCCGGCGCCGCCGGGGCTTGCGGAACCGCTGGGCCGGTGAATCGGTGAGCGACGCTCGCACCATGCGAATCCTCCAGGAGACGATCGGCGGCGGAGTCCACGCTGTCCCGTCCCGGCGCTCCCGCCGTCACCCGGCGCGGGCGAGATCGAGGTCGGTTCGCCGAGCAGGAGCATGCTGCGACCGTCACCGAAGGTCGCGAGGCTTCGCCCGGGTGATCGATCCAGGGCGGCGGCCCGTCCTTCGGCGAGTGACCGGAGTCCTGCGGTGATCGCGCTGGAGCTGGCAGGATGTGGTGCAGGGGAGTCGTGCTCGTCGGACGCGCGATCCCTTTCCCGGCCCGAGGATTGGACGCAATGGGACGCTCGTCGGTGTTCACCTTCCAGTACATCGCCATCGACACGGAGGCCGGTGTCACGCCGGAGGAGTTCGAGACCTTCGTGCGTGGTGAGGGCGTTCACCTGCCCTTGTACCCGGGGTGGCGGTGGACTCTGCTGCGCGGGTTGCGCGGCGAGCGGACCGGGCAGTACCTGATGTTGTACGAGATCGAGAGCGCCGAGCAGCGCGACCGCTACGTCACGGCCCGGGGTGAGCAGACCGAGCCGGCCCGGGAGTTCTGGGCGCGGCACCCGGAGGCGGAGGCGGTGCTGGCGCGGTGGCGGCGGCTGGGCACGTTCGGTGAGCTGCCGACGTTGTTCACCGACTACCGGCTGCTGGCCGACAATCCGCGGAGCACTGTCACGCCCGGCCCCCGCTACCGCGACCGCCCGGGGGAGGAGCCCGTCGCCCGGGTCGTCGGGATCCACAACCTGGCGTTGCGCGCCGGGGTGACCGAGGAGATGTTCGACCGCTTCATCGCCGAGAACCACCACCGGATCGACGACTACCCGGACTGGCGGTTCCACGTGCTCAAGGGCGAGCGGGGCAACCGCCTCGACCAGTACGTGATGATGATGGAGATCGCGAGCCTGGACGCGCTGGACGTCTTCTATCCCGAGCCCGACATCGCCACCGGCGAGGCCGCGGAGTTCGCGGCCGCTCACCGCGACACCAAGCAGATGTACGAGGAGTGGAAGCAGCTGGCCTCGTTCTCAGGCTCACCGCAGATCTACACGGACTACCTCGCGGTCGCGGAGAACCCGGCGTAGTCCCACACGACCGGGACGGGCCGGCCCGGCTCGCGGTCATCGAGAACGGTCCGTCTCGGTGCACGGTGTCGCGTCGAGTCCGGTACAGGACACTTCCGCCCACACGGTCTTGCTGCCGGCCGGGTGATCGAGGACGCCCCAGCGGTCGGCGAGCTTGTCCACGATGAGCATGCCGCGGCCGCCGGGGCGCTCCGGTGACGGGGTGGCGATCACCGGATGCTCCCTGCTGCTGTCCTCGACCTCGATCCGCACCTGACACGATGCCGCCGTGTAACTCATCCCGACCCGTAGCGGCCCTCGGCCGTGGTCGTAGGCGTTGGTCACCAGTTCCGTGGCCACCAGCAGCACGTCTCCCAGGTGAGCGTCGTCGACCCGGGTCAGGGTCCGGGACGTCCAGCGGCGGACCTCCACCAGTGCCGGCGCCGTGGTGCCGTGCAGATCCATCGACCACGATGACGGCACCGGATCCGGGGTGTTCCGGGGCTCAAGCATGACGAATCAACCCTTCGAGGCTCGCCGTCCTCGCTGCTGAAGACGACCGCCCTCCGGCGATACCCCGCGCGCAGCGCACCCAACCCTCGCGCCCGCTGCGGCGCCACGCGTCGATCGATGAACGCGCGCGCGGTTGCCGGCCGCCGGTGCGGGCGCCGGCCGGGTGGCGATCATCTGTTTCGGACTGGCGGTAAGTGGGCTGGCGGAAGCGATCAACCGCCTCAAGAAACGCAAGCGGCGTGGTTAGGTCATTCATTCAGGTGCTGAGGATGGTGTCGAGCCAGTCGAAGGTGCGTTGGTGGAACAGGAACAGCGCGCCTTCGTGGCAGTGTTCGCCGGCGCCTTCGTCCTCGCGGAAGAAGATCAGCTCCTTCTCGCAGGTCAGTTCGTCGAAGACGCGTTGGGGCTGGCCGCGGAAGAACTGGTCGTTTTCGGCGTCGAGGACCAGGGTGGGGCAGGTGATGCGGTCGGTGATGCCGGCCATGGTGTAGGCCTTGGTCGCCTCGACCACCTCGGCGAAGGTCGGCAACCCGAAGGTCCACTTGCCGTTGCGGACGACCCAGCTCGCTCCGGTGTTCCGCGCGATCACAGCGTCGAGCCCGCCCGGGGTCGACGCGGCTTCCGCGGCGATGGCGGCGAAGGGCTCGTGCAGGTCGTAGATCCCGTCGTAGAGCACGCACGCCGCGAGGCGGTGCTCGTAGGCGGCGGCTCGGGCGGCGAGGTAGCCGCCCATGCTCATTCCGATCAGCGCGATCTTGTCGTTGTCCACTTCGGGGAGGCTGCGGGCGAGGTCGAGGGCCGGGGTGACCACGGTTTCCCAGTCGGGCCGGAACCGCAGGCCTGCGCGCAGCGGAGCGCCCTGGCCGGGGCCGTCGAAGGCCAGCACGTTGTAGCCGCGCCGCAACGCGCCCACGGCGATGGCGAAGTAGCTCTCCTCCAGGATGGAGTCGAACCCGCCGTGGAACAGCACGGTCGGGCGTGGGGTGCCGGAGTCGTCGACGAGGAACAGGTACGCGGGCAGGGTGGTGTCCTCGTACGGGATGTTCAGCGCGCGGGTGGGGGTGTCCAGCAGCGGGGCGGCGTCGGCGAAGGTCTGCTGGGCGGCTTTCGCCAGCCGCGCCGACTCGGGGTCGTGCTCGGGGTCGTCGCGGCGGTAGAAGTCGGCGGCGCGGTAGTAGTTGGACGCCCGCAGCAGCGCCTCCCGCGCGCTGACCCGGTGCCCGGCGGCCAGCGCGTCGCGGCCGATGCCTTCGATTCGCGCGGCGGTCGCGGCCCACTGAGTGGACCAGGCGTCTTCGTCGGTCTCGGGGATCTGGCGGCAGGTGACGAGGACTTCGCCGAGGTCGGCGCCGGCGTAGGCGATGTAGCCGGTGGCGCGCAGGGTTTCGAAGGAGAAGGACTCGTCGTCGAAGAGGAACTTCATCGGATGCCTCCTGGTCGATACGAACGGAACGGTCTCGTTCCGTTGTAACACGAAGGCGAATGGAACGCCACCGTTCCGTTCGCTAGAGTGGTGGCATGGCGACGAGCGAAGAGGGGGCCCGGCCGGTGACGGGCGGGGCCGTCCTGCGGCAGCAGGTGACCGATGCGATCACCGAGGCGGCTTTGGCCGAAGTGGCCGAGGCGGGGTACGCGCGGACGTCGATGGACGCGGTCGCGCGGCGCGCCGGGGTCGGCAAGGCCGCGCTGTACCGGCGATGGTCGTCGAAGCAGGCGATGGTGGCCGAGCTGATCCGGGAGAAGGTCGCCGCCGCGTTGCCGCCGGTTCCGGACACCGGCGCGCTGCGCACCGATGTGCGTGAGCTGTTCGCGACCTTCCGCGGTCAGCTGGCCCATCCGCTGGTCACCCGGATCGGGGCCGGACTGCTCGCCGAAGCCGCGCACGACGCAGCCCTGGACGAAGTACTGCAGAACGGAGTGGCCGCGCCGCGGCGAGCGGCGGCTCGCGCGATCCTGCAAAACGCTGTCGACCGCGGTGAGCTCCCGGGCGGCCTCGATTTGGAACTGGGCACCGACCTGCTGATCGCGCCGCTGGCGTTCCGGATGCTGGTGACGAAGGGCCCGAGCGGCGACGAGTACCTGGACGCGTTGACAAGCGCGGTCGAGGCGGCTTTGAAGGCGGCGTGAGCCCGCTCGGCAGACCGCGCCTTTCGAAGTTCGGCGTGGCGCGGACGCTCGTGGTCCGGGCCGACCGCGCGCAGCCCGGACGGCGCCGACCGGCGTCAGCCGCTCGAGGTCCGGTGCTCCAGGTAGGACACCGTGCAGCCGGCCAACCGGTCGGCGGCGTCGCGCGCGTGGGCGGCGCACATCTTGCCGGTGGCGCCGTCTTCGTCGGTGACGACCGCGACCGCCGGCTCGCCGCACGGCGTGTGGAGCCGGTCGTAGTCCCACTCGCGGGCGCAGCCGGGAGCGGTGCACCGGGCGTGGTCCCCGCTCGCGCGCACCGTGGTGCCGTGGGCCGGGCAGACGCCCCACGGAACGTCGCACAGGCCGGGGTCGCGAGACGCCCGGACCCGGGCCAGGTTTTCGGCGGTCCGGGCGACTTCGTCGGTGTAGTCGCTCAGGTCGTGGGTCGCTTTCGCGACGGGCCGGGCGAGGCGCTGCAGGTGGCCGTCGGGTGCCGTCCGCAGCCGGGCGGCCACCTCCGCGGTCCGGGTCGCGAGCGCCTCGGCGTCGGCTGCCAGCGCGCGCAGTTCCGCCGGCAGGGGCTCGGACGGGGTCGGCTCGGGCATGCTCGTCCTCAGTGGTCGGTGGGCGCGGACTGCGCAAGTACCCCGAATCCGGGGGGCCCAATCGCGGGCGCTCACCGGCCGCGGTCGGCGGCGTCCGGCTTGGCCGTGATGACGAGCGCCGCCTGGTCGTCGGTTCCGCTTTCGTCCTGCGCGAAAGCGCGAACCGCCGCGGTGACGGCGTCCAGGACGTCCTGGGCGCCCGGCCGGGCCGGTGCGGACCCGATCGCGCTCACCAGCCGGTCGTCGCCGAACTGTTCGCCTCGCGGGTTGCGGGTTTCGACGAACCCGTCGGTGAGCAGCACGAGGCTTTCGTCCGGCCGCAGGAGGAGCTGCCGCGGCTCGAGCCGCGGCTCGCTGCCCAGGCCGAGGAGCTTCCCGGGGATGTCGAGCTCGTGCGTGCGGTGGGCGGCGTCGAGCACCACCGGCAGGTTGTGGCCCGCGCGGAGCAGGTCGACGGCGAGGCCGTCGTCGCGCGGGGTCAGGTGGCCGTAGACCATGGTGACGAAGTCGGTGCCGTGGGCGTCGGGGCGGTTGCTCAGGGCGCGGTCGACGGCCCGGACGATCGCGACGGGGTCGCCCAGCAGCGGCGCGACCGCGCGGGCGGTGTGGCGGACCAGCGCGGTGGTGGTCGCGGCCGTGGCGCCGCGGCCGCAGACGTCGCCGAGCATGAACGCCCACGTCCGGTCGTCGAGCGGGAAGACGTCGTAGAAGTCGCCGCCGATCTCCAGGCCTTCACCCGCGGGGTGGTAGAAGGTCGCGAACTCGGCCCCGGGGACCGCGGGCAGGTCCGGCAGCAGCAGGCCGGCCTGCAGGTCGCGGGCGAGGGTGACGCGCTGGCGGTACTGGCGCGCGTTGCGGGCGGCGGATGCGGCGCGCCGGGCGACCTCTTCGGCGAGGGACACGGTGTGCCCGTCGAACCCGGCTTCGCCGGTGCTGAGCAGCGTGAGGACGCCGAAGGTCTGGCCGCGTTCGGTGAGCGGGACGCACAGGTAGCCGGTGACGCCCAGCTCGGGCCACGGGCCGGGGTTCAGCGGCGGCTGCCGGGCCACCTCGGTCAGGTCGGAGGCGAGCACCCGGGCCAGTGCGCTGTCGCTGCGCAGGGCCGGCCGATGGGCGTCCAGGAGGCCGGTGTCGTGGGCGTTCGCGCCGGCGCTGCCGACGCGGCGCAACCGGCCGTCCTCGATGATGTCGACCGCGCAGAGCGGCGCGAGCGCGGGCACGCACAGCTGCGCCAGCCGCTGCAGGGCCTGCACGTGGTCGAGGTCCGCCGAGAGCGCGGTGCTCGCCGACAGCAGGAACGCGAGGTCCTGCCGGGCCGCCCGTTCCTTGGCCTCGGCGGCTTGCCGGGCCAGCTCGACGTGGTGGCGTTCGATCGCGAGCGCGGCCGTGCCGGCGAAGAGCCGGGTCAGCGCGAAGTCGGTCTCCTGGGGAGAGCGCGGCGTGCGGTGGTACATCGCGAACGTGCCCAGCAGCCGCCCGTCACGGCCCAGGATCGGCGTCGACCAGCACGCGGCGACGCCGGCGCGGCCGGCGAGCTCGCGGAAGTCGTCCCAGAACGGATCGCTCGCGATGTCGGTGACGATGACCGGCCGGCGCCGATGCGCGGCGGTGCCGCACGAGCCGACCCCTTCGCCGGTGGCGATGCCGTCGATGGCCTCGTTGTAGAAGTCCGGCAGGCTGGGAGCGGCGCCGTGGCGCAGGTGCCGGCCGTCGGGGTCGGCGAGCAGGACCGACACCAGCACGTCCGGGGCGAGCTCTTCGATCGCCCGGGCCATCCCGTCGAGGATCTGCTCCAGCGGCGCCTGGCGGGCGATCTGCTCGAGCAGGACGCGGTGCTCGGCGGTGAGCCGCTGCGCGTGTTTGACCTGCGTGGTTTCGACGCCGATGAGGCGCACGCCCGTCACGGCGCCGGACGCGTCACGCCGGGGCTCGTAGGTGAAGTCGAAGAAGGCTTCCCGCGCGTCCGCGCCGAGCCCGAGCACCACCCGCGCGTCCCGCCCGGTAGCCGGCTCTCCCGTCCAGTAGACCCCGTCCAGCAGCGCGAGGAAGCCCTGGCCGGCCAGCTCCGGCAGCACCTGGCGGAGCGGCACGCCCAGCGACGACGCGCCGGAGCGGGCCACCGCGTCGAAGAAGGCGGGGTTGGCGGCTTCCAGCACGTGGTCCGGGCCGGACAGGGACGCGAAGACCGCCGGCGACTGGCCGAACAGCGCCCGCAGGTCCGAGTCGGTCGGGACCGGCGGCTCGGAACTGCCGAGCGCTCCGTCACCGGATCGGGACATCGGTCTGCTTTCTGCGGAGGCTCGGCGGCCGGGTGCCACCGCCTGGGTCGGGCGGGCGCACCTGGGGGCTCAAGTGCCGGCCGGACGATCGCGCACGATCGTCCGGCCTCGGTACCTTACCCACGTGACGCCGCCGCGGCATCCGTCGTGCCGGGCGGGTCATCGGATCAGCTGCCGGCGGTTTTCCGCATCGGTCACTTCGACGGAGCGTGGACGTCCGCGGGCGGCTCCGAGGGACGTCCCCGGTCACCCGCCGTCGAGCCGGAAGAGACGCTGCGCGTTGCGATGGGTGATCTTCTCCCGATCTTCGGGCGTGACGTCGAGTTCGTCGAGGAACTCCCGCGTGCCGTCGAGGTGGAGGAAGGGGTAGTCGGCCGACCAGATCAGGCGGTCGAGGCCCACCACGGCGCGGACGAAGTCGAACTGCGGCCGGTGGAACATCCCGCTCGGCGTGACCCAGACGTGGGCGCGGTAGGTCTCGGTGATCGTCCGCGAGAGCCCGGTGTCGGCCGGGGACAGGACGTCGTCCAGGCGGCTGAGGAAGAAGGGGACCATCTCGCCCCAGTGACCGCTGACGACCTGGAGGCCGGGCAGGCGCTCGAAGACCCCGGCGAGGATGAGGCGCAGCACGTGGATCCCCGCCTCGTGGTGCCAGCCCCAGCCGCCCAGTGACAGTTCCGCGGTCACCTTGTCGGCGAACCCGGCATAGTACGCCTGCTGCACCTGCGGGACGGGGTGGAACGGGTGCACGTAGAGCGGCACGCCCAGCGCGGCGATCCGCTCCAGCACCGGGTGGTGGGCCGGGTCGTCGAGGAACCCCGCGCCGGGACGTCCCAGGATCAGGACGCCGCGCAGGCCGAGTTCGGTCACGGCGCGGTCGAGCTCCGCCACGGCCGCGGCGGGAAGCTGCCACGGCAACGCCGCCAAGCCCTGGAGCCGGTCGGGGTGGGCGGCGACCGCCTGCGAGAGCCGGTCGTTGGCCGCCCGGCACAGCGCGGCCGCCTGGTCGCCGGGCACCAGCTGGATCGGACTGGTCCAGGAGACGATCTGCACGTCGATGCCGTGCTCGTCCATCCGCCGGATGCGGTCCGGTCCGAGGTCGACGCCGAGGGACAGCGCTTCGGGCAGGGCGACGGCAGGCCGCCGGCCGGGCCCCGGTCGCACGGGCGACGAGCTTTGCGCGTGCATGTACGGCGCTTCCCGGGCCAGCACCGGGCCGGCCGCCCCGGCGATCGCCGGGTCGATCGCGTGCTCTTCGACGCAGATCAGGGTCATCCGGCCACCGCCGGCTTGACGGTCTCTTCGGCGAACTCGCGGAAGGTGGTGGGCGTGGTGTTCTCGGCGGTGCGCGGCGTGGTGTTGTTGATGCCGCGCTCGCCGGCGAGGTCCATGTCCATCATGGATCGGGCCATCGCCTCGGAGACACCACGATCGGCGAGGAACTGCTTGACCACGGTGCGATCGCCGAGCTGGTACCGGATGGGCGTACCGAGCACCTCGGAGAGGATTTCGGCGACGTCCTGGTGCGAAAGGTCTTCACCACCGAGGGACTCGACCGAGTCCTGCCCGGTCCACGTGCGATCCAGGAGGTACTCGGCGGCGAGCGCCGCGATGTCCTTCGTCGCGATCCACGGCATCCGGAAATCGGCCGGCAGGGTGCCCGAGACAACCCCGTCCCGGATCGTGGCCACCTGCCGGAGAACGTTGTCCATGAAGGTGGGCAGCGCCAAGGCGCGCACGTGCGCGCCGGTACTGCGGAAAAGATCCTCCATCGCGTGCGACGCCGACACGTGTCCGGCGTAGATCTGTGATCCGCGCCCGAGCGCGGAGACGATCACGACCCGTGGCACCGCGTGGCGCACCACAGCGTCCGCGCCCGGGATCGATGCGGTTACGTAAGCCTCGTAGGGGCTACTGGCCGTCGCGGCCGCCGGCATCAGCCAGAACAGCGCATCAGCACCGTCGAGAGCCTGGTCCAAGACGTCGCGATCGCGGTGCGACCCCACGACGATCTCGGCGCGCCGCCGCGCCTCGGCAGGCAGTTTGGCCGGGTCCCGGACCACGAGCCGGAGTGGCTCCTCCCGCGTCAGCAGCGTCGAAACGAGCTTGCCGCCGATCTGCCCGGTCGGGGCGGTGATCACAATCATGGATGATGGCTCCCGTCAGCATCAGCACCAGAAGTAAACTCTACTGTACCGTATACTTAGGTGGACGTCATGGCCCGACGCGGGGAAGCGCTTCGCGAACACATCCTCGACACGGCGAAGCTCGCGTTCCTGGAGACCGGCTTCGAGCGGACCTCCATGGACGCGATCGCGGCGCTCGCGGAGACGTCGAAGCGCTCCCTGTACGCACACTTCCCGACCAAGGACGCGCTGTTCCTCGCGGTCGTCGAACGCATCCGCGCCCTGTTCGGTGCACGGATGGGCGCCCCGGCCGACTACGCCGGCGAACCGGCGGAAGCGGTCGTGCGGTACTGCGGGCGTTTCGTGCAGCTCTTGCGCTGGTCCTCGGTCGGGAAGATGGTCCGCCTCGGCATCGGCGAAGCGGACCGGCTGCCGGAGCTGGCGGCCGGACTCTTCGACGTCCTCTTCGGAATCACGACCGGCAACCTCGCGACCCATCTGGAAACCGCGTCGGGACTCGCCGCCGCGGAAGCCGAGGTCGTGGCGAACGAGCTGATCGGCCTCACCATCCACCCGGCACTGCCTCGGCTGTTGTTCGGTGTTGATCCCCTCACCGACGAGCTGCCACAACCGGCCCACCTGGCGGCCGACGTCGACCTCGACCGCATCCGGCGGTTCCTCGACCACCTCGTGCCCACGCCGCCCCAGCCCTGACGCGGACCACTCGCACCTCGCGGAGGAAGTCGCGTGCGCGAAGTCGATGCTCGCCGCGACCCCACCCGGCGACGCGGGCCGTCAGGAGAACGGCGAACGGCCGGCGGCATTCCCGATGACGCCGGGTGCCGGCGGGGGGTCGTCGACGACGTTGACGTAGCGGTACGCCTGGTAGTTGCCGTTCGCGTGGCTGTCGAGGGTGGGGTCGTTGATGTTGGCCGTGACGCGCTTCACCGGGGTTGCGCCGAACGAGTAGTACTCGAAGTTCCCCTTGTCGTCGAGCCACTTGTGGAAGAGCAGGACGTGTTCGGTGGTCGAGTTCAGGATGTCCCCGGCCTGGAGCTCGGAGCGGTCGATCTTCTCTCCGTAGTAGGGCAGGGTGTACGTGCTCGCGCTCCAGCTGAGGTGGAAGGCCATCGAGACGTACCCCGAGCAGTCGCGGCGGTAGACGCGTCCGTCACCCGGCCCGGGTGAGAAACCGTTGTCACCGGGGGCGAAGTTGTCCGGGTCGTAGTACGGCCCGGGCTGGTGGTCGACCCAGTACTGCGCCCGGGCGATGATCTCCGACCGGGTGATCTTGGGTTCGTTCTCCGGGTCGCACTTGTTGCCGTCCGCCTTCTGGCAGGAGAGGCCGGTGCGGTCGACCTGGTTCACCGGGTCGTTCGCGGCGTAGGCGTACCGGTTGAGGCCGACCGTGTCTTCGCCGTCGATGGTGGGGTCGGGCGAGATGAACCGGCCGAGCTGCGGGTCGTAGTAGCGGGCGTTGAGGTACACCAGCCCGGTCGAGTCCTGGCGTTCGGCGATGAACCCGCGCGACTCGAAGGGCAGCGACCCGCCGGCCGACAGGACCTCGCCGAAGGGCCGGTACTTCTTGCGGTGGACCTCCACCCCCGCGGCGTCGGTCTCGGCCTGCACCGAGCCCTGGATGTCGGTGTGCACCCAGTACTTCGTCCCGCCGTCGACCCGGGCCACCGGCGTGCCCTCGATCGAGACGTACTTGGTGGTCGTGCCGGCGGTGACGTTCACCTCGTAGTCGACGCCGAGGTAGCGGCGGGTGACCCCGCCCTCGACCTGCTGGAGCCGGGTGTCGTCGGCGTCGTAGGTGAACGTCGACGTGACACCGCCCTTGACGACCGAAGCGAGCAGCCCGTCGCCGTTCCAGGTGAGGGTGCGGCCGGCGCCGGAGGTCATGTTGCCCGCCGCGTCGTAGGTGTAGGTGTTCGCCCCGGCGGTGCTCACCGCGTGCGGGTGCGCCGGGTCGTAGGCGTAGGCCCCGGTCCGGGAGTTCGCGGCGATGTTGCCGGCCGCATCGTAGGTGAGGGACTGGTTGTTCGCCGGGCCGGCGTCGTCGGTCGCGCTGGTGAGCCGGCCGCCGTCGTCGTAGGTGTAGGTCCAGCTCTCGTCGGGGAACGGGCTGGTGACCTTCGTGATGTTGCCGCTCGCGTCGCGGGTGAACTTGTTGTCCTGCACGACGTTCGCGCCCGACTTCGTCTCGATGCCGGTGAGCCAGCCGCGTTCCGCGTCGTGCGGGCGAGTGGTCGTGGTGCCGTTGGCGTTGGCGATCCGGGTCACCTTGCCGTCGGCGTTGTAGGTCGCCGAGGTGACGTAGCCGGGGATCGCCGTGAGCCGGCCCGCGCTGTCGTAGCGCAACGGCGCCGCCGCGGTGCCCTGGGTGTCCCCGTCGGGGTAGGTGGTCCACAGCTTGCGGTCGCCCGCGTCGAAGCCGTACCGGAACTCGTAGCTCGCGGCGCCCACGGTCCGCACGGTCTTGACGGTGTGGCCGAGGGCGTCGTAGTCGAACGTCCGGGTGCCGGCCGCGTCCGTGTTCGCGGTGACCTTGCCGACGTTGGCGTAGCCGGCGCGGACCTGGTCGTAGGTCCAGGACACCGTCGCGGCGGACGCGGTGCCCGCGTTGGTCGTCTTGCCGGTCTTGCGCCCCAGCTTGTCGTTGGTGAACGTCGTGCGCTGGTTGTTCGCGTCGGTCTGCGCGACCGCGCGGCCGGCGTCGTCCCACTCGTAGGTGGTGATGCCCTTGTCCGGGTCCGCCACCTTCGTCTGCCGCCCGAACGAGTCGGTGGTGTAGGTGATGACGGCCCCGGACGGGTCGGTGGACTTCGCGAGGTTGCCCCGCAGGTCGTAGTCGTACCGCGCGGTCACGGGCTTGCCGTCGACCGTCTCCTGGCGCTCGGCGCGCTTGCCGTAGGCGTCCAGGCGGTCGGTCGTGGCGTGGCCGTTCTCGTCGGTGCTGGTGGTCGACCACGGGCCGTAGCTCTTGGTCTGGACCGCACCACCCGGCAGCGTGGTCTTGACCACTCGGTCGAGCCCGTCGTAGGCGGTGAGCGTCGGGTACGTCACCGGCTGCGCGGTGCCCGCCACCCAGTAGTAGGGCGCGGTCTTCGACGCGACCTGGCCGCGGGCGTTGTACGCCGAGTCGACGTAGATGTCCCCGGTCGCCGCGTCCGGGCCCTTGGCCGCGGTGCGGTACGGGCGCTGCAGACCGTCCAGGTAGCGGCGGCTCCACTGCGGGGCGCTCGTCCCGTCCGCGGCCGGCTTCTCGACCTGCTCGTACTGCTTGGCCGGATCGCCGACGTCCACCCACTTGTGGCGTTCGAACTTGCCGCCGGGCTGGATGGATTCGGCCGCCCGGCACAGCGGGTCGTAGGTGACCGTGGTCGCCTGCCGGTTGAGGTCGTTCACCCGGGTCGGCGTGCCGCAGACGGGATCCCACGTCGCGTCGACCGTCTGGGACAGCGCGTTGGTCTCCGACGTCTGGAAACTGTGGTACGCCGGGTCGTAGCCGAGTGTGGTGCGCCCGCCGAGCGCGTCGATCTCGGCGGTGAGGTTGCCCCACGCGTCGTACTCCTTGCCGGTCCCGACGAACGCGTCCCGGGTCGAAAGCCACTGGGCCGACGACGTCGCGTAACCGGTCGCGGGGGCCTGGTCCCACGCCGCGCCGTCGTACCCGGTGCGGGTCTCGCTGAGCTTCGTCCCCCCGGCGCCGACACCGGCGACGACCTTCACCGCGGCCGGCTTGTTCACGATATAGGCGGCCGTATTGGGCACGAACGTGGTCACCGTCGTGCGCTCGTCGCCCGCCTGCTCGTTGTCGCCGTTCTCGATCTGGGTCACCACTTCGCCGTAGGCGTTGTACGCCCGGCTCGTGTAGGTGCGCTTGCAGTCCGCTCCGGGGCACACCGCGCTCTTGCCGGTGTACGCGGTCTCCATCGTGCCGGTCGGCAGCGCCGTCCTCGGCACGGTCGTGCCGTTGGTGACGTAGTCGGTGGCCGTCGAGCTCAGCAGCGCACCGTCGCCGCCGTGGTTCTCGACGCGCTCCGGCTGGCCGATCGCGGCGAGGTCCTGGCGGAACGTCGTGTCGACGTACGGGCACTGCGTCTCGCCCGCGTTGCACGGCTTGGTCTCCCGCTGCGTGCGGAACCCGAGGAACGTGCGCTCCGGGTGGTGGTACGCCCCGCCGGAGTAGCTGTAGTTCGTGGTCGCGGCGCCACCCGGGCCGGCGTCGTCGGTCACGGCGGACACCGTCTGGGTCAGCGGCGGGTTGTTCGTGTTCGCCCACGCCGACGACGGCTTGTAGCTCACCGACGTCTTGTCGCCCCACTCGTTGGTGCGGGAGGTCAGCACGTCGGTCGCCGCGCCACCCATGTTCCAGATGTGGCGCCCCTTGTTGAGGCCGAAGTTGGTGTTGTAGAGCTCCACCATTTCCGTGCGCATGTCGCCGTTGACGTCCATTTCGAGGAAGTCGCTGGTGCAGGTGCCCTTGCTGCAGGAGTAGGTGCCCATCGTCGGGTCGCTCGCGCCGGGCGTGAAGCCGGAGCCGGTGGACAGCCAGATGTCGCGTTTCGTCGACGCCCCCAGGAATCCCGGGGAGAGGGCGACCATGTCCATCCGGTGGTCGCCGTTGACGTCCATCACGAGCTGCTTGGACGTCTCGGCGTAGGCCATGCTCGTGTCGGTGGCGCCCAGTTTGTAGCCGTAGCCGGTGGAGAGCCACGTCCGGCGGGTGTACGTGCCGAACAGCGGGTAGAGCTCGACCATGTCGACCTTGTCGTCGTCGTTGACGTCCATCATCAGGAACCGGCTGCCGGCGCCTTCCGCGTTCGGCGCGCTCCAGGAGATGCCGGAGTCGGTCGCCCCGGAGGCGAAGCCGGTTCCGGTGGACAGCCAGATGTGCCGGTTGCCGGCGCCGAAGAGCGCGGGCGACAGTTCGACGAAGTCGGTCTTGCCGTCGCCGTTGACGTCGGCGGGCTCGAACTGCCGACTCGCGTCGTAGGCGATGCCGGCGTCGTTGGAGGCGAGGGTGAAGGTGGTGCCGTCCGAAAGCCACGTCGCGCGGCAGTAGTTCACCGGGAAGATGCCGCAGGAATACAGTTCCAGGACGTCGGTCTTGCCGTCGCCGTTGACGTCCATCGGGAGGAAGCGCGCGTTCGCGTCGTTGCGGCCCTGGGCCGCGCCGGTCGAACCCGCCGTGAAGCCGGTGCCGGTGGACACCCACAGCTGCCGCGCCAGACCCAGGCCGGAGGGGGAGAACTCCAGCAGGTCGGACTTCCCGTCGCCGGTGAAGTCTCCCGGCAGGTAGCGCGCGTTCTCGTTGAGCGATGTCGCGCCCTCCGCCGAGGCGAGCGTGAAGTCGGTGCCGTCGGACAGCCACGTCTTGCGTTGGTAGGTCCCGAAGTTCGGCCACAGCTCCAGCATGTCGGTCTTGCCGTCGCCGTTGATGTCCATCGGGAAGTCTTTGGCGGCGTTGTTGTTGCCGGTGAACGCCGGGTTGTTGGTGCCGGAGACGAACGCGGGCGCGCCGGCCTGGTAGGTCGCCGTCACGGGTGGCATCGCGGTGCCGCCGGTGACGGTGCCGGCGGCGTCCAGGACGGCGTCGGTGCCGAACTGCTGCACGGCCGACAGGAGTGACCGTCCCGTCGCGTCACTGGTGGCGTAGGTCAGCTTGTACGCGCGGACCCGGCTGCCGCTCACGCCCACGTCGATGGTCTTGATGCGGCCCTGGACGGTCCGGATGCCGCCGTTGCCCATCGCCCGCAGGTCGGTGTCGGTGCGCTGCTCGTAGGTGAACTTGATCGTGGTCCCGTTGTAGGTGACCGAATCGAGGTACTCCCAGCAGCACGCGAACTGGTTGGCCGCCCAGTTGTAGGTGACCGTGTTGCCCTTCGTGTCGATGACCTGGCTCAGGCCCCACCGGTAGACGAGATCGGTCCCGGCCGACAGCACCGGCGCGTAGACGCGCTTGACGCCGTCCTTCGCGGTCAGGGTCCACCGGCTGGCGGCCCCGGTTCCGGTCAGCGCGAACTTCCGGAAGGACTCGTTCTTGGTCGAGTGCGTACCGCCGGAGGTGCAGCTCGGGCTCACGCTGCCGGCGACGCAGGGCACGAGCTCCTCGCCGTCCGCGAGGTAGACGTCCGAGCCGTCGTACTTGGGGGCGCCCTTGCCGGTGCCGGCCCGCTCGATCTCACTGAGACCGCTCAGCGTCCAGCCGACCCCGGCCAGCCCGTTGAGGGCCGAGGAGTCGTAGGCCAGCGAGAACTGCGGGGTGATGTCGTGGAAGGCCGGGACCCGGATCGCGATCGAGTCGGTGAACGTCCCGTTCCCGTCGACCTGCCACGACTTGTCGGGCACCTGCGGCTCCGGCGTCTTGGCGACGTCGGCGAGCGAGGTGCGCTCCTTGTCCTTGGCCGACTGGCCATCGGCGGGTGTGGTCACTGCCTCCGCCGGGCTCACACTGCCGGCGAGCAGTGCTACGACGACGAAGAATCCGCGCAGCGCGCGGCCGACTCCCACCGACCTCATCGGCCTGACCCCCAGGCACTCGGAATGGACGGGCTGGCCGTCCAGGCGACTGTGCCGTCCGGCCTTGATCCGTCGGCTTGATCGAACCGATGCTACATCGCGGTCCGTGCACTTGAAAGGGCCTGCGTCACGACAGGGTTACGGATTGCGACCTCGTCCGTGCCTGCTCGGTCACGCACAGTCAGCTACCAAAGGAAGACGGTTTCCGCCTCGGCGTTGCCGCTACGACGTCGATGACCGCGCCGGTCGCAGCCGGTCGATCATGCGTACTTCACGCCGAGTCGGCCGTCACCGGCGAGCTAGCTGCGCGACCACTTCTGGTTGGTCGCCCCGTTGCACGTCCAGATGACGAACGGGGTGCCGTTGGTCGTGCCGTGGCCGGTCACGTCGAGGCACTTGCCGGATCCGGCGTTGACGACCGCGCCACCCGACTGGACGCGCCACTGTTGCGTGGTGGCTCCCGTGCAGTCGTGGATCTGGACCGTGGTCCCGTCGGCCGTGCCACCGCCGGCGGCCTCGAGGCACTTGGTGTCGAAGACCTTGAGCTGGTTGCCGGTCGTGGACGTCCACGTCTGGTTGGTGCCGTTGGTGCAGTCCCACAGCGCCGGGATCGTGCCGTTGGCCTGGTTCGCCGCGGGGACGTCGGCGCACTTGCCCGACTCCTGGGCCTTGAGGATGCCGGCGGTCTCGGTGCGGGCCCACTTCTGGTTCGCGCCGCCGTTGCAGCCCCAGAGCACCAGCGCGGTGCCGTTGACCGTGCCGTGCCCGGTCGCGTCGAGACACTTGCCCGACCCGGTGCTGACGACCGAACCGTCGGCGTTGACGGTCCACTGCTGGGCGGCGGTGCCGGTGCAGCTCGAGATCCGGGCCGCGGTCGCGTCGGTGGCGTCCAGGCACTTGGTGTCGTAGACCATCAGCTGCTTGGCCGGGGTCGCGGTCCAGCTCTGGTTGGCGCCGCCGGTGCAGTCCCAGAGCGCGACGGCGGTGCCGTCGGCCTGGCTCGCCGCGGGGACGTCGGCGCACAGCCCCGACTCCTGGCCCTTGAGGATGCCGCCGAAGTCGCCGTCCGGGTTCGGGGTGACGCTGAAGTTGTCGAAGAGGTCCGTCTGGTAGCCGACGACCCCGACGCCGGCGAGGCCGGTGGTGAACGCCGTGTCGGTGACCGTGCCGAGCGTGGCGCCGTCGAGGGTCGCGGTGATCCGGTTGCCGCTGAAGCCGAGTTCGACGGTGTGCCAGGTGTTCAGGCCCAGCGCCGCGTGGGAACCGGAGGTGAGCGTGGTGAGGACGCCGCCGCTGCTGTTCTTCGCGATGGACCAGGCGCCGGTGTCGGCGACGCGCAGCTGGTACGCGGCCTGGTGGCTCTGCGGCCGGTTCTGCGTGTTGGCCCGGCCGAGCAGGGTCACGGTGCCGGCCTGCTGGAGGTCGACGTCGGTGCTGACGGTGTAGTTGCTCCACTGTGGATCGCCGACGAGGGTGAAGGCGTCGCTGTCGTCCTGCCAGTTGATCGGCCGGATCGGGGCGACCTGCTGCAGGCACTGCCCACCGCGGCCGCCCGCGCACGGGCGGACCTCGAACGAGCCTTGCATGTCGGAGAAGTACTTGGCGGCACTGCGGGGACGGTAGCCGTCGAAAGTGTCCGAGTAGGGGAGCGCAAGCCGGCCGGCCGGCGGGCTGGTCGCGGTGCCCTTGCCCTGGCCGGTGGTCGTGGTGACCGTGTAGATCCGGTTCGGTTGCAGGGTCAGGGAATACGACCCCGACGAACTGACGTCAGCCTGCTTGACGAAGTGGTCGGCGGGGTTCGACGAGCCCAGGTCGGTGGACCAGACGTGCACGGTGCCGCTGTTCAGCCCGCCGGAGACGGTGACGTTCACGGTCTGGGCGGCCGGCGCACCGGTGGTCTCGTAGATCGTCGAGTAGTCGGTGCCGTTGGTGGACTTGACCGAGAGGTAGCTGCCGTTCGCCCGGTTGCCGCCGAGGTAGCCGCTCGCCGAGCCGGTGAGGAACTTCCAGCCGGGCTGGGTGAACTGGGTCACCTGCGCATTGGCCCACAGGTTCTTCCCGAGCGCGTAGGCGCCCGACCACGGCGTGTTCGCGGTCGCCAGCCCGACGGTGCTGTAGGGCAGGTTCGAATACAGCGCGGCGATCAACGGCCAGTTCATGAACCCGGTCAGCTGCCCGTCGAGGTAGCCGCGCGTGATGGTGCGGATGTAGGCGGCCGAGCCGGTGGTGAAGTCCTGCGAGCCGAACTCGCTGGCCCACAAGGGTTTTCCGGTGGCGACGGCGTTCGCGGACGACGCGCACGACGTCGCGTCCGAGAGGTAGCCGCACGGGTAGTGCGAGCCGACCACGCCGACCGCGGCGTTGAACCCGCTGTCGGAGAGCATGTCGTCGGCGGTGTTCCAGCTGCTGTCGTCGCCGACGATCTGCACCGAACCGTAGCCGCGGGAGTTCAGCGCCGCGCGCAGGTTCTGGTACCAGGTCTTGTCGTGGCCGCGTTCGTTCCAGCCGCCGAGGTAGCTGATCGTGAGGCCGTGCTGCTTCGCGCAGTCGAGCCAGGAGATGTCGTAGTCGATCATGTCCTGGGACCAGAAGTTCCCGCCGCCGATCCAGCCCGGCGCGGCCCAGGGCAGCGCGACCAGCTTGATCCCGGGGTTGCGGGTGATGGCCTGCTCGCCGAGCCAGAACTCGTACCCGGCGTTGCAGTTGATCTCGCCGCGCACGTGCTGGTGGCTGGGTTCGGCGCCGTCGGTGGAGTTCGCGTCGCCGCCGATCTCCAGCTTCAGCAGCTGCACGGCGGCGCCGTAGCCGGGCTTGAACAGGTAGTCGAGGATCTGCGAGCGCTGGGCCGGCGGGTAGTCGATCAGCAGGCGGGAGTTGCCGCCGCCGCCGCTGATCGCGCCGACACCGTCGAAGGTGCGGCCGGTGCTGCCGCCGTTGACGGCGATCGTGGTGGCCGCCCCGGCGGGCGCGGCGGTCACCACGAGTGAGGCGGCGGCGAGCAGGGGCGGCAAGCTCAGGAAGAGGAGCCGGCGGAGCGTGGAGCCGCGGCGCTGCGGACGCATGGGGGATCTCCTTCGGAACTCATCGCGGTGAGGGGGTCAGGACAGCGCGACGTGGAAGATCTTTTCGTTGCTGTTGTCCGGGATGCTGTCCTTGTCGCCGTTGTTCGTCGTCGTCAGCCACAGGCCGCCGTCCGGCGCGGGCTCCACGGTGCGCAGCCGCCCGTAGGTGCCGTTGAAGTAGGCCTGGACGTCGGTGAGGTCGCTGCCGCTGAGCACTTCCCGGTACATCCGGGTCCCGCGCTCGCAGGCGACGTAGAGCACGTCGCGGACGATGGCGATGCCGGAGCAGGAACCGTCCGCCGTGGAGTACGTCCGCTTCGGTGCGATGAAGCCCGCGGTGCCGCACGTCCCGGACGTGCCTTCACAGGCCGGCCAGCCGTAGTTGCCGCCCTTGGTGATCAGGTTGGTCTCGTCCATCACCGCGTTGCCGAACTCCTGCTCCCACAGCCGGCCCTGCGAGTCGAACGCCAGCCCCTGCGGGTTGCGGTGGCCGTAGCTCCACACCTGGTTGCCGAAGGGGTTGTCCGAAGGCACGCTGCCGTCCGGGTTGATCCGCAGGATCTTGCCGTTGAGGCTGGTCTTGTTCTGCGCGTTGTCGCCGTTCTGGGCATCCCCGGTGCTGGCGTAGAGCTTGCCGTCCGGCCCGAAGCGCAGCCGGCCGCCGTTGTGGAACTTGTTGCGCAGCAACCCGCTGAGCAGGACCTGTTCGGTACTAGTGGTGAGCTTGTCGTTCTCCAGCTTGATCCGCACGATCCGGTTGTCCGACGGCGAGGTGTGCATGATGTAGAGCCAGTGGTCGCCGGCGAAACCGCTCGAGACGGCCAGGCCGAGCAGGCCGCCCTCACCGTCGGTGTTGTCGACGCCGGGGACCGTGCCCACGCTGGTCTTGGCCCCGGTGGCGGGGTTCAGGTGGACGATGTCGTGGGCGTCGCGCCGGCTGTAGAGGATCGTGCCGTCCGGCAGGGTCACCAGGCCCCACGGGATGTCGGTGTCGGTGGCGACCTGCGTCACCGCGCACACGGAGTCGCCGCAGGCCGCACCGGTGGTCACGGTCGTCGACGCGCTGGGCGCCGACACGTTCGCCTGCGCGTCCCGCGCGACGACGGAGTACTGGTAGCTCGTGTTCGCCGCCAGCCCGCTGTCCACGAAGGTCGTCGCGGGCGGCGCGGTGGCGGTCCCGGTGACGGTGCCGGCCTTGGCGCCGCCGCGGTAGACGTCGTAGGCCCGGACGCCGATGTCGTCCGTGGCCGCGGTCCAGTTCAGGGTCACCGTGGTGCCCGACGCCCTGCCGGTCAGGTTCGTGGGCGCGCTCGGCGCCTGGGTGTCCGGCTGACACTGCGGTGGGGTGATCGGCACCGTCGCACTGGCCTGCGAGACGTTCCCGGCGGCGTCCCGCGCGTTGACGTACAGGCCCCAGGTCACGCCGCCGACCACGGTGAGGTTCGTCGACAGGGTGCTGCCGCCCACCGATTTCATCAGCTGGCCGTCGTGGTAGACGTCGTAGAACGCGACGCCCACGTTGTCGGTGGCGGCGTTCCACGAGAACGTCACGGCGTCGCAGACCAGGTCGCTCACCCGTGGGTTGCCCGGCACGCTCGGCGGCTGGGCGTCGCCGAGGGCGGTGCGCCACTTCTGGTTGCCCGCGCCGGTGCAGGTGTACAAGCCGACCAGGGTGCTGTTCCCGGTGCCCGCCCCGGTGACGTCCAGGCAGAGGCCCGACTGCACGCCGACGATGCTGCCGTCGGCGGTGATCCGCCACTTCTGGTTGCCGCCGCCGGTGCACGGGTAGATCTGCGCGTCGGCCGGGGAGGTGGTGCTCGCGCCCGCGACGTCGAGGCACATCGCGCCGTCGTAGACCCGCAGCTCGCCCGCCGGAGTGAACGTCCACGCCTGGTTGGCCTGCCCGATGCAGTCGTAGATGTTGACGCGCGCCTTCGCCGCGGTGCTGTTGCCGACGACGTCCAGGCACCGCCCGGAGGCCACGCCGACCACGGTCGAGCCGGTGGCGGCGGTGGCGGTGGGCGCGACCAGCGCGGCGGCGCCGAGCACCGCGGTCAGGACACCGAGGCGCAGTCGTCGGCGGAGGTTCGAGGAGAACATCGTCCACCCTTTCGCGAGGGATCGGCCGGAGTCGTCGGGAGGGCGGTGCGGCACCACTGTCCTGGGCCCGCCGAACGGCCGTCAAGACTTGTCCGGCTGCTTGTCCGCTTGGTCGCCCTTTCCCGTTGTACGGTGTGTCATATATCAGATCGGACGTGGGAGGTCTGGTGGAACTCACCCGACGCCAGGCGCTGGCGATCAGCGCGGCCGGTGTGGCCGCTGCGGGGTGGCCGGCGTCCGGAGCCGCGGCGGCGGCCGTGGCCGGGCCGGTGACCGAGACCATGCTGCTCACCGGCGGCGACGCCGACCACACCGCCGACTGGGACTTCCAGGTCACCGCCGGCCGGCGCGCGGGGGAGTGGGCCACGATCCCGACGCCGTCCAACTGGGAGTGCCACGGCTTCGGCAGCTACCACTACGGCGGCGACCTCGTCCCGGCGGAGAAGGGCAACTACCGGCACTCGTTCACGCCGCCGGCGTCCTGGGCCGGCCGCCGGATCTTCCTGGTGTTCTAGGCCGCCATGACCGACGCCGACGTGCGGGTCAACGGCGTCTCGGCGGGTCTGGTGCACCAGGGCGGCTTCTACCGCTTCCGCCACGACGTGACGGCCCTGCTGCGGCTCGGCGAGCCGAACCTGCTCGAGGTGACCGTCAGCAAGGAGTCGGCGGACAACTCGGTGAACGACGCGGAGCGCCGCGGCGACTTCTGGAACTTCGGCGGGCTCTTCCGGCCGGTGTTCCTGGAGGCGTACCCGGCCGCGCGGATCGACCGCGTCGCGATCGACGCCCGCGCGGACGGGACCTTCACCGCCCAGGTCACCCTGGCCGGGGTGACCGCGGCGGCCCGGCTGACCGCGCAGCTGCGCGCGCTCGACGGCACGGTCGTCGGCGGGGCCTTTTCGGTCGCCGTGGCGAGCGGTGCCACCGGCGCGACCCTGAACACCACCGTGGTGCGGCCGTCGTTGTGGACGGCCGAGACCCCGAACCTGTACCAGGTCGAACTGACCCTCGCGAGTAACGCCGGCGACCCGTGGCACAGCACCGCCGAGCGCTTCGGATTCCGCACGATCGAGGTCCGGGCCGGGGACGGCGTCTACGTCAACGGGAAGCGGATCGTCCTCAAAGGAGCGAACCGGCACACCTTCTGGCCGACGTCCGGCCGGGCGTCCAGTCTTCGCCTCGCCCGGCTGGACATCGGGCTGATGAAGGACATGAACATGAACGCCGTCCGGATGTCGCACTACCCGCCGGACGCGTACTTCCTCGACCTCTGCGACGAGCTCGGGCTCTACGTCCTGGACGAGCTGACCGGCTGGCAGCGCCACTACGACGAGGGGGTCGGCGCCCCGCTGGTCGAGGCCCTGGTGGAGCGCGACGTCAACCACCCGTCGATCCTGTTCTGGGACAACGGCAACGAAGGCGGCTGGAACACCGCGCTGGACGACGACTTCGGCAAGTACGACCCGCAGCGGCGGGCGGTGCTGCACCCGTGGACGACGTTCGGCGGCATCGACACCAGCCACTACCAGACCTACAGCAGCACCGCGAGCAAGGCCGCCGGCGCCACGATCTTCATGCCGACCGAGTTCCTGCACGGCCTCTACGACGGCGGCGCCGGAGCCGGCCTGAACGACTACTGGAAGCTCATGGGCGGCGCCCAGCGCTCGGCGGGCGGGTTCATCTGGGCGCTCGTCGACGAAAGCGTGGTGCGCGACGACCGCGGCGGCGCCCTCGACACCAACGGCAGCCGGGCCCCCGACGGCATCCTCGGCCCGTACCGTGAAAAGGAAGCCAGCTTCTTCACGATCAAGGACATCTGGTCGCCGGTCCAGCTCGCCAGTCCGGCCTACTACGACTCGGTCTTCCCGGCGTCGTTCGACAAGACGGTGAAGCTGGTCAACCGGTACGACTTCACGAACCTCCGGGAGTGCCGGTTCGCCTGGCAGCTGCTGGCTTTCCCGGTGCCGGGCGCGGAAACCGGCCACCAAGTCCTGTCCCGGGGCCAAGCCGGCGCGCCGGACGTCGCACCGGGGGCCACCGGCGCGGTGACGCTCGGCCTGCCCGCCGACTGGACCGGCGCCGACGCGCTGCGGCTGAGCGTGATCGACCCGGCCGGCCGGGACGTCGCCGGCTGGACGTGGCGCATCCGCAAGGCGCCGGACTTCGCCGCGCGGCTGGTGAAGCCGGCGACCACCGGCAGCGTCACCGCAGCCGAGACGGCCACCGACGTCACGCTCGTCGCCGGCGCCACCCGGGTCACCATCGGCAAGGCCGACGGACGGCTGCTCGGCGTGCGCCGCGCCGGCGTGCCGGTATCACTGGCCAACGGACCCGCCCCGGCCGGCGGGACGGCGACCCTCACCGCGTTCAGCCACTTCCGCGACGCCACCGGCTGGGTCGTCCAGGCCGATTACCGCGGCGACCTGACGTCCGTGCGCTGGCGCCTGGACGCCAACGGCTGGCTGAGGCTGGAGTACCGCTACCACGCCACCGGCGACCACGACCACCTCGGCGTGAACTTCGCCTACCCGGAGACGAACGTCCGAGGCGTCACCTGGCTCGGGGACGGGCCGTACCGCGTCTACAAGAATCGTCTGCGCGGCGTGGCCCCCGACGTCTGGAGCAAGCCGTACAACAACACCGCGACCGGGGCGAGCGGGTTCGCGTACCCGGAGTTCAAGGGCTACCACGCGCGAACCTGCTGGGCGGTACTGGACACCACCGAAGGCGCGATCACGGTGGTCGCCGCGGAGGAAGGCCTGTACCTCCGACTGTTCACCCCGGCCTCCGGTCCCGATCCGCAGAACGCCGTCGTCACGTACCCGGCGGGCGACATCTCGTTCCTCGACGGCATCACACCGATCGGCAACAAGTTCCACGGCGTCGCATCCTTGGGCCCGGAGAGCCGCCCGAACGCCGCAACCGGCGACTACCACCGCACAGTTCACCTCCGCTTCGACGCGTGACCACCGGAACTCCCGCTTAGCTGACACCGTCAGTGGCGCCGCACCGGGACGAGCCGGCCGCGCCTGATGCTGCGACGGCTGTTCCTCGAGGAAATAGAAGCGGGCCGCGCAACGGCCTGGTGGACCCGCTCTAACGGCCGGGTTGTCACGCCCTGGCCTCCGGTTCGGCGGGGTCGATGGTCGTGAATCCGCCAGGCGGTGCGCATCCGCCCATCAGGGCCATGTTCTCCACGTGGTTGCGCGTGAACCTTTCGGTGCACACCATCCGCTTGTCGAGCGGTTGCGTCCTGCTGTCGCTGAAGGAGGTCGGCGGGAAAGTCTACAAAGGAGGCCGGAAGGGACCCGGTTCGTGGCTCTGCCGCCGGGGATAGCGGTGCTTTACGAGGAGCTGATGGACAGCCATCGCGATCCGTTCGTCCTGTCCACGCCGGAGGGACATCCGTGGCGGCGATCGAACTTCCGGATCCGGTTCTGGCGGCCGGCGTGGGACGGCGTCGAACTGGACGACGCCGGCGCGGGGGAGCGGCGGTCACCGATCCTGCCGACGTTCACCTTCCACGAGGGCCGTCACACGCACGCTACGTGGCTGATCGAGGACGGGATCCCGGAGGTCGCCCGCCCTAGGGACGCCCGCGATGGGGAGCGGGCGAAGCTGGTGTCCTGGTTCCCGCACCTAAGGTCTGGGCGGGCCATCCAGGCGCTGGGTGCCGTCGCCATTTCGTCGCCATCTGACGACTGAAGCCCTGCCCCTCCGGGGAGGGACAGGGCTTCTGACCTGCGAAAACACGTGGTGCGCGATACTGGGATTGAACCAGTGACCTCTTCCGTGTCAGGGAAGCGCTCTCCCGCTGAGCTAATCGCGCGAGGTGGAGACGGGATTCGAACCCGTGTACACGGCTTTGCAGGCCGTTGCCTCGCCTCTCGGCCACTCCACCGTGCCAGGCCTCGAGAGCCTACCGAGCGGATGACGGGATTCGAACCCGCGACCCTCACCTTGGCAAGGTGATGCGCTACCAGCTGCGCTACATCCGCACTACCCAGCTACGGTTCGGGAGGTCCGGGGCCGTGGCCCTGTCGCTCACCCCGTCGCCGTGGTGTGTGAAAACCATATCGGACCCCGAAAACGGCTTCGACACCGGGGTGTCACTCAGCCGTTGCGGGCCCGTCATCAGGCGAGATCGTGCGGGATGAGGTGGGTGAGCGCGTCGTCGACGTCGACCCACAGGTGCTCGTTGCCGGGCAACACGACGTCGTAGGTGCGGTCGAGGAAGTCGGCGAGCTCCTGGGCCGACGCCTCGAACATGGCGTGCCCGGACGGCGAGTTCAGCTCGATCAGCACGGACTCGGGGTCTTCGACGGAGGGGCGGATGCGGACGTCCCCGTCACCCGCGTCGGCCAGCAGGCCGTCCGCGAGGAGGTCGCGCGCGTAAACCCACTCGACCCAGCCGGCGCGGCCGGTGCGGAAGGCGGCGACGACCGCATACGGGTCGCGTGTGTCGTAGCGCAGCTCCACCTTCACCGGAACCGCGGGAGTCCGCGGCGCCAGCAGGTCGAAGACCGCCGTCGAGCGGAGCGTCACGTGATCGTTGCGCATCGTCCTACCCTTCGTCTCCCTTCCCGGCCCGGCCTGGCCGAGGGCGTCCACCACTGGGACGCATCGGGAGGCCGATTCCGTCGCGGGTGCGCCGCAGATCACCCGTACGGCTCATGGCCTCCGTCTGTCGCCCGTGATCACCCACGGCGCGCAGCTGACCGGCGCGCCCCGTGGGGCCCACACCTCCATATTGCGCGGTTTAGCCGCCGGGCGATAGCACCGTCGCACGGATGTCGAACGTGGTGTCGGGCGGCCCCCGTCCGGCACAACCCCGGCTAGCTCGGGGTTGTTCGTTCCGTACTCGCCGGTAAGCGGAGTGTGGTCGCCGAGGACCACCCGTTTGCAGGCCCCCGGAAGTCGTAGGCTAAAGTCTTCAGCAACACCGCGAGCGGGCGATTAGCTCAGCGGGAGAGCGCTTCGTTCACACCGAAGAGGTCACTGGTTCGATCCCAGTATCGCCCACATCAGCGCGACGCCGAAGGCCCTGGACAAGCTGTCCGGGGCCTTCGCTGTTTCTGCGGTCGCCGGCCGCGCCCAGGTCGGTCCGGCCTTTTGTCGGTGGTTCACCCGTGCGCCGAACCGGAGTGAACGATCCGTTCGGATCTTCCGTATCTGCTGACGAGGGCGGTTCGCGGCCCGCCGCCGAGGCTCGCCGGAACTGCTTCCGAAACGTGCCGCCGCGGCGGTCTTCTGTCGAACGGAACCCGCCGGAGGTCCCCATGTGATCCTCGGCACGTGCCGTCGCCGCGGCGGATGCCGAACTGGTCCAGCGACGTGTGACGGAAGTGCCGCGCGTGACGATTCGGCGAAGAACGTCACGCTGTGATCATCCGGCGGCCACGCCGGGTCGCGAACGAGGCGCCCTGGTCCACTGTGGACGCCGTTGCCCGCGCAGTGTCCACAGTAGATTTTTCACCACCCGTTCGGCCGTTTGGAACAGTGTGGTCCACCCGGGTGCGGGCACTGCGCTTTTGGCTACATTCCGTAATTTTTCCATGGATACGGCCTATTACACATCGTCATCATCTTGTTATCTTGCGGCCATTTTCTGGCGGGGAACACGCGCAGCATGTGGCTGGAAATCCTTGTAACGATGCTGAGAGAGTCGCCGATACCTTGCCGTGTGAAGCCTCAGCGGGCATTAGCGCGACAGCCGAGTTGTGGTGACTCTCCGGAATCACTATCGGTGACGCTGCGTACCTGCGAGATCAACCCGATCCTGTCCCGGGAGGTCAGATGGAAGAGTCGGTGCGGCCTTCGTACACGGTGAGCCAGCCACCGCCGCACATCGACCTCCAGGCCATCCCGCGTCCCGTCAAGCGGGACGAGCACCCGGCGGGCGAACCCGCCGGGACGCCGTCCCCCAAGGCGCTGCCGGCGGCCTGGGAAGCGAGATACAGAGCCTGGGTCATCGGCAGCGATGTCTTCATCACGCTGCTGGTGATCGCGATCAGCGCGTTCGTCATCGATCGTGTTGCCCCGCACGACATGCACGCTTTCGGCACGATCCTGGCGATCTTCGTCTCGCTGCCGGTGAGCCGGGCGTGGAGCTCGCGGGTGCTCGGTGAAGGCGCGGAGGAGTACCGCACCCTCGGCCGCGGCTTCATCACCGCGGCCGTCCTGGTCGCGCTGGGCGGCCTGCTGTTCGGCGCGCTCGAGGTCCAGGTCTGGGTGTTCGTCGTGGTCCCGGCCATCGCGCTCGTCGCGTTCCCGCAGCGGTACCTGCTGCGCCAGGTGCTGCACCGCAAGCGCGCCAAGGGACTCTGCCTGCTGCCGGTGATGGCCGCGGGCAGCCCGGAGACGGTGGCCGACCTGATCGCGCGCACCCGCTCGGAGGTGCACGTCGGCTGGCGCGTCGAGGCGGCGTGCACGTTCAGCGGGCACGGCGCCGACCGCGACAGCGGCGAGATCGACGGTGTCCCGGTGGTCGGGCGGCTCGAGGAGCTGTCCGGGCACGTGCGCCGCGGCGGTTACCGGGTCGTGGCGATCACCGCCGACCAGTACTGGACGCCCAAGCGGTTGCAGCGGCTGGCCTGGGACATGGAGGGCACCGGCGCGGAGATGGTCGTCGCACCCGTGCTGATGGAGGTCGCCGGCCCCCGGCTGAACGTCACCGGTGTGCTGGGCATGCCTCTCCTGCGCGTCACCGCGCCGATGTTCACCGGCGGGCGCCGCGTGGTGAAGGAGGTCGTCGACCGCTGCGGCTCGGCGTTCCTGCTCACCATGATGTCCCCGCTGCTGCTGGTGATCGCGCTCGCGATCAAGCTGAACGACCGCGGCCCGGTGATCTACCGGCAGCGCCGCGTCGGTCGCGACGGCGCCGTCTTCACGATGTTGAAGTTCCGCACGATGGTCACCAATGCCGACGAAATCCGGAAAACCCTCGAGACGGCGAACGAAGGCTCGGGCCCGCTGTTCAAGATGAAGCGCGATCCGCGTATCACCCGCGTGGGTGGTCTCCTGCGCCGATATTCGCTCGACGAGCTGCCCCAGCTGTTCAACGTCGTGTCCGGGCGGATGTCGCTCGTCGGCCCGCGGCCGCCGCTGCCGGAGGAAACCGCGCAGTACGCGCCGGACGCCCGGCGCCGGCTGCTGGTGAAGCCGGGGCTGACCGGCCTGTGGCAGGTGAGCGGGCGCAGCGACCTCACCTGGGCCGAGAGCATCCGGCTCGACCTGCGCTACGTCGAGGACTGGTCCCTCGCGCTGGACCTGGTGATCCTCTGGAAGACCTTCCGCGCGGTGATGGGCGGGCAGGGCGCCTACTGACCCGTTCCGCACCGCGTTCCGCGCACACGGCCGCCGATCCCCGCCGCAGGGGGCCGGCGGCCGTGCTCGTCCCCGGTCGGGTGACCGGCGCTCGCGCCCCGTGGTCCTTCCTTGTGATCCACTTCACCGACCGCAGATGGTTGAGAGCGAAATAGTTCAACGCTCAACTTGGTTCTTCCGGGTACCGACCCACGGAAGGAACCTCAGCCCGATGACCACCTTTGCCGAGCAGACCGAAGCCCTTCAGCTCCCCTCGGACGTGCAGAACCTGCTGTTCCGCGAGGCGCGGACGGCCAACAGTTTCAGCTCCGAGCCGGTGACCGAGGAGCAGGTCCGCGCGATCTACGACCTCGTCAAGTGGGCCCCGACGTCGATGAACACCCAGCCGCTGCGTGCGCTGGTGCTGCGCACCGCCGAGGCGAAGGCCCGCCTGCTCCCGCACATGGCCCCGGGCAACCGGGACAAGACCGAAGCCGCTCCGCTGACCGTCGTGCTCGCCGCGGACGTCGACTTCCACGAAAACATCCCCCAGGTCTTCCCGCACGCCCCGCAGGTGAAGGACAACTTCTCCGACGAGCAGGGCCGCGTCGAGTTCGCCAAGCTGAACTCGCTGCTGCAGGTCGGCTACTTCATCATCGGCGTCCGCGCCGCCGGCCTGGCCGCCGGGCCGATGACCGGCTTCGACGCCGCCGGGGTGGACGACGAGTTCTTCGCCGACAAGAAGTGGCGCTCGCTCGTCGTCGTCAACGTCGGCAAGCCGGGGGAGAACCCGTGGTTCGACCGGCTGCCGCGGCTGGACTTCGACCAGGTCGTCGAAACCCTCTGACCCACCTGGTCCGTCGAACGGGCAGGCCGCTTCCCGAACCGGAGGCGGCCTGTCCGGCGTTCGCGGACGCGCGTGAGGCGCGCGCGGGCCGCCGACTAGCATCGACGGCGTCGCCTTTATCACTGAAGTTCGAGGAGCCATCGTGTCCCAGTCGCCCCCCGTTTCCCCCGTGGCCGCCTCCCGCGTGGTGGTACCGGCGGGCACTACGGCGGGCGCCGCGGTCCGCGAGGCCGGTCTGCCGACCAAGGGCCCGGACACCGTCGTCGTGGTCCGCGACGCCGAGGGCAAGCTGCGCGACCTCGCCTGGGCCCCGGAATCGGACACCGAGGTCGAGCCGGTCGCCGCGAACACCGAGGACGGCCGCAGCGTCATCCGCCATTCGGCGGCCCACGTGCTCGCCCAGGCTGTCCAGCAGCAGTTCCCGGACGCCAAGCTGGGCATCGGCCCGCCGGTGAAGGACGGCTTCTACTACGACTTCGCCGTCGACACTCCGTTCACCCCGGAGGACCTGCAGGCGCTCGAAAAGCGCATGAAGCAGATCGTCAAGGGCGCCCAGCAGTTCTCCCGGCGCGTTTTCGACTCGGTGGACGAGGCGAAGAAGGAACTGGCGGACGAGCCGTTCAAGCTCGAGCTCGTCGACCTCAAGTCCGAAGTGGACACCTCCGAGGTGATGGAGGTGGGCGAGGGTGAGCTCACCATCTACGACAATCTCGACCCGCGCACCAAGGAACGTGTCTGGAGTGACCTCTGCCGCGGTCCGCACGTGCCGACCACCAAGTTCATCCCCGCGTTCAAGCTGACCCGCGTCGCCGCCGCGTACTGGCGGGGGAGCGAGAAGAACCCGCAGCTGCAGCGTATCTACGGCACGGCGTGGGAGTCGGCCGAGGCACAGGACGCCCACCTCGAGCGCATCGCCGAGGCCGAGCGCCGCGACCACCGCAAGCTCGGCGCCGAGCTCGACCTGTTCTCCTTCCCCGAGGAGATCGGCTCGGGCCTGCCGGTGTTCCACCCCAAGGGCGGCATCATCCGCCGTGAGCTGGAGAACTACTCGCGCCGCCGCCACGAGGAGGCCGGCTACGAGTTCGTGAACACCCCGCACATCAGCAAGGGCGAGCTGTTCCACACCTCCGGCCACCTGCCCTACTACGCGGACACGATGTTCCCGCCGGTGCAGTTCGACGAGGAGAACTACTACCTCAAGGCCATGAACTGCCCGATGCACAACCTGATCTTCCGCTCGCGCGGGCGGTCCTACCGCGAGCTGCCGCTGCGGCTGTTCGAGTTCGGCACGGTGTACCGCTACGAGAAGTCGGGTGTGGTGCACGGCCTGACCCGGGTGCGCGGCCTGACGATGGACGACTCGCACATCTACTGCACCAAGGAGCAGATGCCGGGCGAGCTCCGGTCGCTGCTGAAGTTCGTGCTGGACCTGCTGGCCGACTACGGCCTCTCCGACTTCTACCTCGAGCTGTCCACCCGCGGCGACTCCGACAAGTTCATCGGCGAGGACTGGGAGTGGGAGGAGGCCACCGAGACGCTGCGGCAGGCGGCCGTCGACTCCGGCCTCGAGCTGGTCCCGGACCCGGGCGGCGCGGCCTTCTACGGGCCGAAGATCTCGGTGCAGGCGAAGGACGCCATCGGCCGCACCTGGCAGATGTCGACCATCCAGCTGGACTTCAACCAGAACAAGCGGTTCGAGCTCGAGTACACCGCGCCGGACGGCACCCGCCAGACGCCGGTGATGATCCACCGCGCGCTGTTCGGCTCGATCGAGCGGTTCTTCGGCGTGCTGACCGAGCACTACGCGGGCGCGTTCCCGGCGTGGCTCGCGCCGGTGCAGGTGGTCGGCATCCCGATCACCGCCGACCAGGTCGAGCACCTGCAGGACATCGAGAAGGCGTTGCGCGCCAAGGGGATCCGCGCCGAGGTCGACGCGAGTGACGACCGGATGCAGAAGAAGATCCGCACGCACACCACGCAGAAGGTGCCCTTCATGCTGCTGGCCGGCGCGAAGGACGTCGAGGCGGGCGCGGTGTCGTTCCGCTTCCGCGACGGCGGCCAGATCAACGGCGTGCCGGTGGCCGACGCCGTCGACGCGATCGCCGGCTGGATCGAGCGCCGCGAGAACGCCTCGCCGTCGGCCGAGGCGCTGGAGACGGTCGTTCGGTGAGTGACGGTCCCGAGCTCGTCGAGCAGCAGGGCGCCGGGGTCCAGGACGCGTTCCAGCGGCTCTGGACCCCGCACCGGATGGCCTACATCAAGGGCCAGGACAAGCCGGACGGCGACGACGAGCCCGGCTGCCCGTTCTGCCGGATCCCGTCGCTCGACGACAAGACCGGCCTGATCGTCGCGCGCGGCGAGACGGTGTTCGCGGTGCTGAACCTGTACCCGTACAACCCCGGGCACCTGATGGTGGTGCCCTACCGGCACGTTGCGGACTACACCGAGCTGACGGTGGAAGAGACGCGCGAAGTCGCGGAGTTCACCCAGCACGCGATGAAGGTGATCCGCGCGGTGTCCGGCGCGCACGGGTTCAACATCGGCCTGAACCAGGGCGTGATCGCCGGCGCGGGCATCGCCGCGCACCTGCACCAGCACCTGGTGCCACGCTGGGGCGGCGACGCGAACTTCATGCCGATCATCGGCCAGACGAAGGTGCTCCCGCAATTGCTGGGCGAAACGCGGGATCTGCTGGCCGACGCCTGGTGAAACGCTCGAATGCCGTAACCGGCAAACCCTAATTGAGTGTTCAACCGAGGGTATGATGGGGGTATGTCCGAAACTCGATGGCTCAGCGACGACGAGCAGCGCGTCTGGCGTGAGTTCAACATGGCCACCCGCATGCTCAGCGCGCACCTCGAGGGTCAGCTGCAGCACGACTCGGGCATGCCGCACACCTATTACGAAGTCCTCGTGGCCCTCTCGGAAGCGCCGGGCCGCCGGCTCCGGATGAGTGAGCTCGCCGACGCGCGGCAGGCGTCGCGAAGCCGTCTCTCGCACGCGGTCGCGCGCCTGGAGGCCAACGGCTGGGTGCGCCGCGAGGCCTGCCCGACCGACAAGCGCGGCGCCTGGGCCGTCCTGACCGAGGCGGGCTTCGCCGCGCTCGAGGCCGCCGCGCCCGGGCACGTCGAGGCCGTCCGGGAGAGCCTGTTCGACCCGCTGACGCCGGAGCAGGTGGCCGCGCTGGGTGAGATCAGCACCGCGATCCGCAACCAGCTCTCACCGAAGTGCGCCGCCGCGCAGGCCCAAATGGACGCCGAGGCGTTCGCCGGCGAGGTCGTCCGGCTGCCGAAATCCGGCTGACGCGGGGCGGCGCGTCGGGTTCACCGGGACGGGTCGATAGGCTGCCATCGCCCACCCGACCCTCGTAGCCAGGTGCCTCAGACGATCCGATGCTCAATATCTTCGCGCGTGCCTCCGTTTCCCGCGTCACCGATCCGATCGGCCAGGCGCTGGTCCGCGCCGGGCTGACCCCGAACGTCATGACCGTGTTCGGCACTGCCGGCGCCGTCGTCTGCGCTCTTTTCTTCTTCCCGACCGACCACCTGCTGTGGGGCACCTTCACGGTGTGGGGCTTCGCCATGCTGGACCTGCTCGACGGCGCCATGGCCCGGGCCCGCGGTTACGGCACCCCGTTCGGCGCGGTGCTCGACGCGACCTGCGACAGGCTGGTCGACGGCGCCCTGTTCGCCGCCATCGCGTGGTGGTGCTTCGTCGTCGACGACAACCGCCCGGCCGCCGCCGCGGCGCTGCTGTGCCTGGTGCTCGCCCAGGTCATCTCCTACGTCAAGGCCCGCGCCGACGCCTCGGGCCTGCCCGTCGACGGCGGCCTCGTCGAGCGCGCCGAGCGGCTGATCATCGCGCTCGTCGGCACCGGCCTGCACGGCTTCGGCATCCCGTACACCGTGGACGTGACGCTCTGGCTGCTCGCCGTGCTCTCGGTGATCACCCTGCTGCAGCGGACGGCCGCCGTGGCGAAGGCGGCCCGCGAGGCCGCCGGGGAGCAGCCGGCATGAGCAGGCTGACCGAGCGGCTGAGCAGCTTCGGCTACGCGGCGGGCTGGCGGCTGGCCGGCTGGCTGCCCGCCGGGTTCGGCGGCACGGTCTTCTCGCTCGGCGCCGACCTCGCCGTCCGGCGTGACGGCGACGGCGTGCGGCAGCTGCGCGCGAACCTCGCCCGCGTGGTGCCGCAGGCCGACCCGGTCGAAATGGACGAGCTGGCGCGCCGGGCGATGCGCTCGTACGCCCGGTACTGGCACGAGACCTTCCGGCTGCCGGTGATGGACCACAAGGCGGTCAGCGGCAAGGTCGCCGCGTCGATCACCGGGGTGGAGAACCTCGACGCGGCGCTGGCCGAGGGCAACGGCGCGGTGATGGCGCTGCCGCACAGCGGCAACTGGGACATCGCCGGGGTCTGGCTGGCCGACTACCTCGGCGGGTTCACGACCGTCGCCGAGCGGCTGAAGCCCGAGTCGCTCTACCGCCGGTTCGTCGCCTACCGGGAGTCGCTCGGCTTCGAGATCCTGCCGCTGACCGGCGACAGCTCGGCGATGCGCGTGCTCCTGAAGCGGCTGCGGGAGAACAAGGCCGTCTGCCTGCTCGGCGACCGGGACCTGACCAGCAGCGGCATCCCGGTGAAGTTCTTCGGCGAGCCCGCGCGGATGCCCGGCGGGCCCGCGCGGCTGGCCGCCACGACCGGCGCGGCGCTGATCCCGGCCGGCTGCTGGTTCACCGAGGACGGCTGGCAGATCCGGCTGCACCCGCGGATCCGGGTCACCGCGCGCGCCGAGGTCCCGGCCGCGACCCAGGCGCTGGCCGACATCTTCGCCGGCGACATCGCCGCGCACCCGGCCGACTGGCACATGCTGCAGAAGTTCTGGCCGGCCGACCTCGAGGCCGCCGAGCGGGTCAGCCTCGAAGAAGCGAGCTGACGCGTGGCCGCGCGGGGAATGCGGGTCGGGATCGTCTGCCCCTACTCGTTCGACGTGCCCGGTGGGGTCCAGGGGCACGTCATCGACCTGACGAAGGCGCTGCTCGCGCGCGGGCACCAGGTGTCCGTGCTCGCGCCCGCCGACGACGACGCGGACCTGCCGCCGTTCGTGCACCCGGCCGGCAAGGCGCTCGGCATCCCGTACAACGGCTCGGTCGCCCGCCTGCAGTTCGGCCCGGTGTCCTACGCCCGGGTGCGGCGCTGGATCCGCGACGGCGACTTCGACGTCCTGCACCTGCACGAGCCGGCCGCGCCGAGCCTTTCGCTGCTGGCGCTGCTCATCGCGGACGGCCCGATCGTGGCGACGTTCCACACCGCGACGACCCGCTCGCGCACGCTGTCGGCGTTCCAGCCGGTGCTGCGGCCGCTGCTGGAGAAGATCACCGCGCGGATCGCGGTCTCCGCGCTGGCCCGCCGGGTGCAGGTGGAGCACGCGGGTGGGGACGCCGTGGAGATCCCCAACGGTGTCGACGTCGAGTTCTTCTCCTCGGCGACGCCGCTGCCGGGTTACCCGCGGGCCGGCGGCACGGTCGGGTTCGTCGGCCGGTTCGGCGAGCCGCGCAAGGGCATGGGTGTGCTGCTGGAGGCGCTGCGGCGGATCCTGCCGGAGTTCGAAGACCTGCGGCTGGTCGTCGTCGGCCGCGGTGACGAGGACCAGCTGCGCCGTGACGCCGGTCCCGAGCTGGCGCCGCACCTGGAGCTGCTCGGCCAGGCCGACGACGACGTGAAGGCCCAGGCGCTGCGCAGCGTCGACGTCTACTGCGCGCCGAACACCGGCGGCGAGAGCTTCGGGATGATCCTGACCGAGGCGATGGCCGCGGGCACCCCGGTGCTGGCCAGCGGGCTCGACTCGTTCCGGCGGGTGCTCGACGACGGCCGCGCCGGGATGCTCGTCGAGACCGGCGACCCGGCCGCGCTCGCCGACGGGCTGCGCGAGCTGCTCGGCGACCCCGCGCGCCGGGTGTCGCTGGCCGCGGCGGCGGGGGAGCGGGTCACGATGTTCGACTGGTCGGTGGTGGCCACGCAGGTGTTGCGCGTCTACGAGACGGCCATCGCGGCCGACCCCCGGCGCGTCGCGGCGCCGGAGCGGGAGTTCGCCCGGTGAACGTGCTCGGCTGGCTGCTTCCGGTCCTGGCGCTGGTCGTCGTGCTGGGCGGGCTGTTCCTGCTGGCGACGGCGAACCGGCTCGACCGGCTGCACGTCCGCACGGACGCCGGCTGGGCCGCCTTGGACGCGGCGCTGGCCCGCCGGGCGGTCGTGGCGCGGGCGGTCGCGGTGGTGCTGGGCGATACCGCCCTGCGGATGTCGGCCGAGCGCGCCGAAGCCGCGCCGCGGCCCGACCGTGAAGCCGAGGAGAACGAGCTGACGCTGCACCTGAGCCGCGTCGACCGGGCCGGCCTGGCCGCCGAGCTGGCCGAGGAGCTGACCGACGCCGAGCACCGGGTGGTGATCGCCCGCCGCGTCCACAACGACGCCGTCCGCGACACCCTGCGGCTGCGGCGGCGGCGGAAGGTGCGCTACTTCCGGCTGGCGGGCACCGCGCCGCTGCCGGAGTACTTCGAGTTCGCCGAACCGGAGGTGTGACGTGTGGTGGGTGATCGTCGAGGAGCAGCGCGGCGGTGGTGACGGGCGCACCTGGGAGGTCACCAAGACGAAGCCGGCGGGCGGCGACCGGGCCCACGCCGACGAGGTGGCGCGGCGGCTCGCGTTCGAGCACCGGCCCGTGCACCCGTCGACGGTCAAGGAACGGAAGGTCCTGCGGGTCGGCGATGGTTACCTCGTGATCGCGACCGGCCGCACCGCGACGTTCCACTTCCGCGTGACCCTCGGGGAGACCGTCGCTGAACCGGAGGTGCGAGCGTGACCTGGTGCGTGGTCGTCGAAGAGCAGCGCGGAACCGGTGACGGCCGGACCTGGTCGCTGTCGGAGACCTTCTCCTTCCCGGACCAGGAGGCGGCGGAGGCCGAGGCGTTGCGGCTCGCGCGTGAGTACCAGCCGGCTTACCCGTGGTCGCCGAAGTCGCGGCGGGTCCTGCGGGCCGCGGGTGGGTACCTGGTGATCGTCGACGGCCGGACCTCGACGTTCCACTTCCGGCTGACGGTCGCCGAAGAAATCTGAAACCCGGCGGCCCCGGCCCGCGTCGGACCGGCATGAGTGCGACGTGGTGGGTGGTCATCGAAGAGCAGGGTGGCGTGGGCGACGGCCGCGGCTGGTCGGTCGCGGAGGCGACGCCGTACCCCGACCGCGAGAGCGCCGAGGACGACGCGTACCTGCTGGCCAAGCAGCACCGGCCCGCGCACCCGTGGTCGCCGGTCGGGCGGACGGTGCTGCGCGTGGCCGGGGGCTACCTGGTGCTCGTGAAGGGCAAGACCGACCTGTTCCAGTTCCGGGTGTCGCTGGGCGAACAGGTCCGCTGAACCGGGGCACAATGGCGGCATGAGCGAGACCTGCGACGTCGCCCACGGCACGGCTCCGGCGGACCCGGCCACGCGGACCCTGGTGGCGGTGTTCGCCTCCCCGGTTTCGCGGTACCTGCTGAAGTTCGCGCGGGACCTCGGTTTCCACGTCGCGCTGGTCGAACCGGACGCCGCGCGGGCGACCGACGTCCCGGACGGGATCGAGGCCGCGACAACGCCGGCCGCGCTCGACGGGACCGCGGACGTCGTGGTGACCGACCACCACCGGCCGGAGCTCGGCGACGTCCTGAAGGCCGCGCTCGACCAGTCGCCGCGGTGGATCGGCGTGCTCGGCAACCCGCGCCACCCGGGTCCGCACGTGGCCGCGTTGCAGGGGCTCGGCGTGCCGGACGCCGAGATCGCCCGGGTGCACCGGCCGGTCGGGCTCAACATCGGCTCGCGGACCCCGCCGGAGATCGCGCTGGCCACGCTCGCCGGCCTGCTGGCCGACCGCAACGGCCGCCCGGGCGGCTTCGACTTCTGAGCGCCTCGTCCCACTGGCGGTTCCTCGCCGCGGGCCGGTTCCCTAGCGTCGTCCTCATGGTCACGGCTGCCCAGGCTCAGGCGAAGTACGACCGGATCGCCGATCGGTACGAGGAGATCTTCTTCTACGTGGGCGACATCGGCGCCCGGCTCGCCGCGTTCGCCGGCCCCCGGCCGGGCTCGCGGGCCCTGGACATCGGGGCCGGCCGCGGCGCTGTCGCCCGTGCCCTGCTGGCGCGCGGTTGCGTGGTGACGGCGATCGACGCCTCACCGGAGATGGTCGGCCGGCTCACCGCCGACCACCCGGAGCTGACCGCCCGCACGATGGACGCGGCCCGCCCGGATTTCCCCGACGGCGCGTTCGACCTGGTCACGGCGGGGTTCGTCGTGCAGGTCCTGGACGACCCGGCGGCCGTGCTGGCCCAGGCCCGGCGGATGCTGGCGCCCGGCGGCACGATCGCGCTCTCGCTGGAGCGGCAGTCGGTGGGCCGGCTGGGCTGGTTGCAGGAGCTCAGCGCCGAGTTCTTCGCGCCGGACTCCCCGGCCGAGCCCGAGCCCGAGTCGCAGCCGGAGCCCGAGCCCGAGCCGGACGCGGGGCCGATGGACGCGGACGGCCTCGACACGCTGCTGACCGCGGGGGGATTCCGCGATCTGGCCCGCGAAGACGTCGAGATGCCGTTGCCGCTCGAAGGACCGGACGCGCTGTGGGAGTGGCTGCAGCCGCGCGGCGGCACCGAGCTGGTCGCCGCGCTCGGTGAGCGGGCCGGCGAGTTCCGCGCGCGGTTCCTGGACGGCGCCCGCACGATGGCCGAGGACGGCGTGATCACCCTCGACTTCGCGGCCACACTGCACCGCGCCCGCCGCCCGGACCGACCGCCGACCGGACGACACGCGTACCCAGCCGGACGACACGGCGGCTGAGCCGGCCGTTGCCTTGTCGTCCGCCCGGGTACGCGGGTCGGCTAGTGCACCGCCATCCCTTCCGGCATCGGCTCGAACCGGGCGTGGCGGCGGGTGAACGTCGCCGTGCCGGAGCTCATCGAGCGCAGGTCGATGAGGTAGCGGATCAGCTCGGTCGCCGGGACCTCGGCGCGGATCATCGTCCGGCCGCCGTCGCCGGCCTCGGTGCCCAGCACGCGGCCCCTTCGCGAGGAGAGGTCGCCGAGCACGGTGCCGAGGTGCTCGTCCGGCAGCCGGATGGCCACTTCTTCGAGGGGCTCCAGCATCGTGAGGTGCCCGTTCGCCGCGGCCTCCCGCAACGCCAGCGCGCCGGCGGTCTGGAACGCGGCGTCGGAGGAGTCGACACTGTGCGCCTTCCCGTCCACCAGCGTCACCTTGACGTCGACCACCGGGTGGCCGTCGGCCAGCCCGCGCTGCAGCTGCGCCCGCACCCCCTTCTCGACACTCGGGATGAACTGGTGCGGCACCGACCCGCCGACGACCTTGTCCACGAACTGGAACCCGCCGCCGCGCGGCAGCGGCTCGACCACGATGTCGCAGACGGCGAACTGGCCGTGCCCGCCGGACTGCTTCACGTGCCGGCCGTGGCCCTTGGCGGGCTTGCCGAACGTCGTGCGCAGGCTGATCTTCACCGGTTCGGTGTCGACGTCCGCGCCACCCGCGCGCAGCCGCGACAGCACGACGTCGGCGTGGGCCTCGCCCATGCACCACAGCACCAGCTGGTTCGTCTCGGCGTTGCGGTCGAGCCGCAGCGTCGGGTCGCCGGCGACGAGCCGGGACAGGTTGCGCGCCAACGTGTCTTCGTCGCTGCGGGTCTTCGCGACGACCGCGACCGGCAGCAGCGGCTCCGGCATCGCCCACGGTTCCATCAGCAACGGCTCTTCGGGCGAGGAGACGGTGTCGCCGGTCTCCGCCGACCCGACCTTCGTCAGCGCGCAGAGGTCACCCGCGACGCAGTACGGGACTTCGCGCAGGTTCGCGCCGAGCGGGGAATAGAGGTGCGCGACGCGCTCGTCGGCGTCGTGGTCCTCGTGGCCGCGTTCGGCGAGACCGTGCCCGGACACGTGCACCGGCCGCTCGGGCCGCAGTGTCCCGGAGAACACCCGGACGAGGGACACGCGGCCGACGTAGGAGTCGACGGCCGTCCGGACGACCTCCGCGGCGAGGGGGCCCGCGGGGTCGGCGGAGATCGCGGCGTGCGGTTCGCCGTCCGGCGTGGTGACGTCCGGCGGCTCGTGCTCCAGCGGTGAGGGGAACGCCCGGACGATCCCGTCGAGCACCTCGGCCAGGCCGATCCCGCTGGTCGAGCAGACCGGGATGACCGGGTGGAACGAACCGCGCGCGACGGCGGTTTCGAGGTCGGCGATGAGGGTCTCCTCGGCGATCCCCTCCCCGCCGAGGTAGCGGTCCATCAGGGACTCGTCCTCGCTCTCGGCGATGATCCCTTCGATCAGCTCGTTGCGGGCCTCGGCCATCCGTTCCAGGTCGGCCGGCTCGGGCTCGCCCACCTTCGGCGGGTGCCCGGCGGAGTAGTCGAAGTACCGCTGGGTGATCAGCCCGACCAGGCCGGCGCCCGCGGGCAGGTACAGCGGCAGCACCCCGGCGCCGAACGCGGCCTGGCAGGCGGCGATCTCGGCCATCGTGTCGGCCCGGTGGTGGTCGAGCCGGGAGACGACGACCGCGCGCGGCATCCCGACCGCGGCGCACTCCTCCCACACGGCGATCGTCGCCGCGTCGACCCCTTCGGCCGCGCAGACGACGAACAGCGCCGCGTCGGCCGCCCGCAGCCCGGCCCGCAGCTCGCCGACGAAGTCGGCGTAGCCCGGCGTGTCGATCAGGTTGATCTTGTGACCCCGGTGCAGCACCGGCGCGACCGAGAGGCCGACCGAGCGCTGCTGGCGGACCGCGGCCGGGTCGTGGTCGCACACCGTCGTCCCGTCGACCACCGAGCCCGCGCGCGGGACGGTGCCGGACGCCGCGAGGAGGGCCTCCGTGAGGGTCGTCTTCCCCGAGCCGGACGGGCCGACGAGCACCACGTTGCGGACCTTCGCGGGGTCGTCCACAGCGACGGCGGCCCCGGTGTCGGCGTTCTTGGCCTGTTTGTCTGCCATGACGACTCCTCGGCGAACGGCTGGTGTACGGGATGTGTCCTCGATCACACACCCGCTACCCTGGTCACGGCAAGGCAAGGGTCCCGGGACCAGCCGAATGCCCGGGGAGCATGGGGCCAGGGGGAGTGTCATGACGGTGGACAGGCGGACTTTCCTGCGGATTTCCGGGGCGGTTCCGGTGGCGGGCCTGGCGGGCTGGCCGCCGCCGGACGACTGGGAGCGGCTGCGCCGCCGGCTGTCCGGGCCGCTGTTCCGGCCGGGCGACGCGGGTTATCCGGAGGTCAAGCAGGTCTTCTTCACGATGTACGACGACCGGATGCCGGCCGCCGTCGTCGGCGCGGCGTGCGTCGAGGACATCCAGGCCGCGATCGCCTTCGCCGCTCGGCACCGGCTGCCCGTGGCCGCCCGCAGCGGTGGGCACAGTTATCCCGGCTATTCCACTGTGGACGGCGGGATCGTGGTGGACCTGAGCCGGTTCTCGGGGATCGAGGTGCGCCCCGACGGCCGCGCGGCGATCGGCGCCGGGGCCCGGCTGGGGCCGATCGCGACCACGCTCGCGGCGGCCGGCCGGGTGCTGCCGGCGGGCAGCTGCGACACCGTCGGCATCGCCGGGCTCGCCCTCGGCGGCGGGGTCGGGGTGCTCGACCGGAAGTACGGGCTGACGTGCGACCACCTGGAGGCGGCCCGGATCGTCACGGCCGACGGCCGGCTGCGCACCGTCTCGGCGACGGCGGAGCCGGACCTGTTCTGGGCGCTGCGCGGCGGGGGCGGCGGGAACTTCGGCATCGTCACGGGCTTCACGTTCCGGACCGTCGCGGTCGCCGACGTCGCCACCTTCCAGCTGTACTTCCCGCCGGCCGCGGGCGCCGACCTGCTCGCCGCCTGGCAGGAGTGGCAGCCGGCCGGGCCGGACGAGCTGTGGTCGGGGATGGGGCTCGCGGCGAACGAAGCGTCGCTCGGCGGCACGTTCCTCGGTCCCGAAGCCCGGTTGAAGGAGCTGCTCGACGACCTGATCCGCCGGGTCGGCACCCCGCCGATCGACCAGCGGCGGCAGGTCATGGACCACCTGTCCGCCATGCGGTCGTTCGACGACCACGACTCCCGGCCGGGGGCCCTCGAAGCCCGCTACGCCTACACCGGGACGTCGCGGATGCTGACGCGGCCCGCCGCGGATCCGGGCGCGGTGGTCGAGGTCCTGACCCGCGACCCGGGTGTCCGCACCATCGTCGACTCGGCGGGCGGCGCCATCGCACGGGTCGGCGCCCGTGACACGGCGTTCCCGCACCGGAAGTCCCTGGCGAGCCTGCAGTTCCTGCACGGCGCGGCGCCGGAGGACGGCGGCGAGGCGGCAGCGCGGCGTTCGCTCGCCGCCGTGCGGGACGGGCTCGGGCCGGAGTTCGGCACCACCGGCTACGTCAATTACCTCGACCCGGAGATGCCGGACTGGGCCGAGGCGTACTACGGGGTGAACCTGCCCCGGCTGCGCGCGGTCGCCCGGAAGTACGACCCGCGAGGAATTTTCGCGTTCCCGCAAGGACTTTCCGCACCCCGCTCGACCGTCCACAAGGGAGAGTCTTAGGCTGACAGCTGTTCCGCGGCAGGAGGCAGCGCGTGCTCGACCTGGCATTCTCCACAGAGGACCTGGCGCACACCCGGTTCGCGTTCTCCCCGGCGTGGGAGATCGTGGCGAGCGTCCGCGTCCTGAACCAGCCGGGGGAGCACGCCCTGCACCTGCCGTGGGTCAAGCGGGCCACCGCGGCGCTCGACGGCGCCGGGCTGGACATCGGGCTGCTGCGCGAGCTCGTCCCGCTGCGGCACCTGCCCGGCTTCCTCGCCGGCACGCCGTCGACCCCGCTGCCCGAGCTGGCCGACGAGCTCGCCGACCTCCGCGACGTGCCGGCCCGCGTCGTCCGGCGTGAGCTCGACGCGATGTCCGGGCCGCGGTCGCCCGCGCTGAACCGCTTCCACCGCGATCCCGAAGCCGGGCTGGAGCGGCTCGCGACGCTGATGGAGCGGTACTGGGACCTCGTGCTCGCCGCCGACTGGCCGCGCATCCGCGCGCTGCTCGAGGCCGACGTGCTGCACCGGTCGCGGCTGCTGGCCCACGGCGGGGCCGCCGAGCTGTTCAACGACCTCACGCCGCTGGTCCGCTGGCAGGGCGGCACGCTCACGGTGGCGCACCGCCACCTGCACGCCGCCGTGCCGCTCGACGGGCGCGGCCTCGTGCTCGTGCCCTCGGCGTTCGTCTGGCCGCGGGTGTTCTCCAAGACCGACCCGCGCTGGCAGCCGGTGCTGCGCTACCCGCCGCGCGGGATCGCCACGCTGTGGGAGACCGGCACGGCCGCCGCGCCCGGCGCACTGGCCGCGGTGGTGGGCCGCGGCCGCGCGATGCTGCTCGCCGAACTGGCCGCACCGGCGTCCACCTCGGAGCTCGCCCGCCGGACGCAGCTCACCGCGGGCGCCGTGTCGCAGCACCTGGGCGTCCTCAAGGCCGCGGGCCTGGTCAGCGGGCATCGTGCCGGACGTCACGTGCTCTACGCACGCACGGAAGCTGCGGAAGTCCTGGTCGCCGGGGTGCCGAAAGTGGACTCCTGAGATTGCCGCGCACTGGCCTGCCTGAAGGGTCCACCACCGACCTACCCTCGGACCGGTAACCCCCGGTTCATCGTGTGGAAAGGCCCCGTCGTGTCCGAGCAGCAGCCCAGCCCCCAGAACGGCACCGTCCAGTCGGTCACCGGCACCGCCAAGGTGAAGCGCGGCATGGCCGAGATGCTCAAGGGCGGCGTGATCATGGACGTGGTCACCGCCGAGCAGGCCAAGATCGCCGAAGACGCCGGCGCGGTCGCGGTGATGGCGCTGGAGCGGGTGCCCGCCGACATCCGCGCCCAGGGCGGCGTCGCGCGGATGAGCGACCCCGACCTGATCGACGGCATCATCGAGACCGTCTCGATCCCGGTGATGGCGAAGGCCCGCATCGGCCACTTCGTCGAGGCGCAGGTGCTGCAGTCCCTGGGTGTCGACTACGTGGACGAGTCCGAGGTCCTCACCCCGGCCGACTACGCCAACCACATCGACAAGTGGGCGTTCACCGTGCCCTTCGTCTGCGGCGCGACCAACCTCGGCGAGGCCCTGCGCCGGATCACCGAAGGCGCGGCGATGATCCGCTCCAAGGGTGAGGCCGGCACCGGCGACGTCTCCAACGCCACCACGCACATGCGGCAGATCCGCGCCGAGATCCGCAAGCTGACCTCGCTGCCGGAGGACGAGCTGTACGTCGCCGCGAAGGAGCTGCAGGCGCCGTACGAGCTGGTGCGCGAGGTGGCCGAGAAGGGCAAGCTGCCGGTGGTGCTGTTCACCGCGGGCGGCATCGCCACCCCGGCCGACGCGGCGATGATGATGCAACTCGGCGCCGAAGGTGTGTTCGTCGGCTCCGGCATCTTCAAGTCGGGCAACCCGGCCCAGCGCGCCGAGGCGATCGTCAAGGCGACGACGTTCTACGACGACCCGGACGTGCTCGCGAAGGTTTCGCGCGGCCTGGGCGAGGCCATGGTCGGCATCAACGTCGAAGAGCTGCCGGAGCCGCACCGCCTGGCCGAGCGCGGCTGGTGACGTCCTAGCCCTCCGGGTAGAAGAGGAACAACGTGCAGCCGGTTCTGGTGGCGGGCACGTGCCACGTTCCGGCCGGGGCGTGCAGGAACGTCCCGGCCGGGTAGTCGCGGGCGCCGTCGTTGAACGTGCCCGCGACCACGTAGACCTCTTCCGGGCCGGGCTCGTGGACGTCGCGGCGCGGCCAGGACGTGCCCGGGTCCATCTCGAGGACGTTGGCGTGGGCCCCGGCCGGGCTCGTCCACAGTGGACGTAACCGGATGCCGGGGAAGACTTCGCGGACAGGGGCGTCTTCGACGGACACGGACGTGTAGCCCGCTTGGGCGAGGATCTCCGGGTGCATGCCCCCACGGTGCCGTGCGCGCTTCCCGCCGGACCAGCGTCGGGAAAGACACCATGGGATACTTTCCTGCCATGCATCGAGTGGTGGCCCTGGTGCGGCCGGTGCAGTCGACGTTCGAGCTCGGCATCGCCGCCGAGGTCTTCGGCACCCCGCGGGCGGAAGTGCCGCAGCACTACGAGTTCGAGGTGTGCACGGAGACGCCCGGCCCGGTGGCGACGTCGGCCGGGTACGCGATGTCCGTGACGCGGGGGTTGTCGGCCCTGGCGTCCGCGGACACCGTGCTCATCCCGGGCTGGGCGCCGGTGGAGGCGCCGCTGTCGGCCCGCGTGCGCCGCGCGCTGCTGAAGGCGCACGCCCGGGGCACGCGGCTCGTCACGATCTGCTCCGGGGTGTTCGCGCTGGCCCGCACCGGCCTGCTGGACGGCCGCTCGGCCACCACCCACTGGGCTCGCGCCGAGCAGTTGCGACAAGAGTTCCCGCAGGTGCGCGTCGAGCCGGACGTGCTTTACGTGGACCACGGCGACGTCGCGACGAGCGCCGGGGCGGGCGCCGGTGTCGACCTGTGCCTGCACCTCGTCCGGCAGGACCACGGCGCCGCGTACGCCGCCCTGCTCGCGCGGCACATGGTGATGCCGCCACACCGCGAAGGCGGTCAGGCGCAGTACGCGCCACCCGCGCCGGACACCGACGAGCTGGACGGCCTACTCGAGTGGGCCGGCGCGCGCCTCGGGACGCCGTTGTCGGTGGACGACCTGGCCGCGCACCTGAACGTCTCGCCCCGCACGCTGGCCCGGCGTTTCGCCGACCGGCTGGGCACGAGCCCGGGCGCGTGGCTGCTGGCCCGCCGGGTGGCGGAGGCGCGCACCCTGCTGGAACGGACGGATCTGCCGGTCGAAGCCGTCGCCACCCGGGTCGGCCTCACCTCGGCGGTGAACCTGCGCCGGCGTTTCCGCGCCCGGGTGGGCACCACGCCGGGCGCCTACCGGCGGGCGTTCCGGAGCTAGCTAGACGTACTCCGAGATCTCGACGCCGTAGGTGCCCGGCTCGAGGGCCTCGAAGATGTGCGGGACGTCGCCGGGGTAGGAGATGTAGTCGCCGGGGTTCAGCACCTCGGGCGCTTCCAGCACGCCGATCCTGGCGCGGCCCGCGCACAGCACGATGTGCTCCATCACGCCGGTCATGTGCGGGTCGGACCGCCGCGGGGTGCCCGGCTCGGCACGGATCAGGTACATGTCCCGCCGCGCGGACGGAGGACAGGCCGACAGCAGCGTGCACGCGTAGTCGGCGTGCTCGGCGAACACCGTCGGGCCCTTGCCGGCCCGGATCACGCGGACCTTGGGCCGTTCCGGCTCGACCAGCCGGGAGAACGGCACGTCGAGCGCGACGCCGAGCGCCCACAGCGTCTCGACGCTGGGGTTGCCGGTGCCGGACTCGAGCTGCGACAGCGTCGACTTGGCCAGGCCCGCGCGGCGCGCGACCTCGGTCAGGGACAAGCCGGCGCGGGTGCGTTCCCGGCGCAGGGACGCCGCGATGATGTCCAGGGGCGCGCCGGTGGTTTCCTGCGACATGCCGTTCGCTCCATCGGTCTATCTGTTCGTCTTGACGAACACGGGTGCTTGTGTTCACCATAGAACACATGCGTTCGATTTGGCGAACACTCGATCGGGGCCTGGCCCGCGACATCGGCCTGGTCTGCCTCGCCGACTGCCTCGTGGGGGTGTCCTACGGCGCCATCGCGGTGAGCTCGGGCTTCCCGCTGTGGCTGCCCATGCTCATGTCGCTGCTGGTCTTCGCCGGCGCGTCGCAGTTCATGTTCATCGGGATCGTGGCCGCCGGCGGCAACCCGTTCGCCGCCGTGCTCGCCGGGCTGCTGGCCAACACGCGGCACCTGCCGTTCGGCTTCGCGATCGGTGACGTGCTGGGCAAGCGGTGGCCGGCCCGGCTGGCCGGCAGTCACCTGATGGTCGACGAGGCGGTGGCGTTCGCACTGGCCCAGCAGGAGATGCACCGGCGCCGGGCGGCGTACTGGGCCTGCGGGCTCGGCCTGTTCGCCTGCTGGAACGTGGGCGTGGTGGCCGGCGCCTTCGCCGGGTCGGCGATCAGCGACACCGACGTGTTCGGCCTGGACGCCGCGTTCCCCGCGGTGCTGCTGGCGCTGGTGCTGCCGTCCCTGCGTGACCGGGCCGTGCGCCTGCCGGTGCTGGCCGGGGTGGTCGTCGCGCTGGCGACGACCCCGTTCCTGCCCGCCGGGCTGCCGGTGCTGCTCGCCCTGGCCGGCGTGCTGGCCGGGGTCGCGGCGAAGGAACCGGAACCGGAGGAGGCCCGCTGATGGACGGCATGGAGCTGGTGATCGGCACGATCGTGCTGGCACTGGGGACGTTCGCCTTCCGGCTCGCCGGACCGATGCTGCGCAGCCGGGTGAAGCTGTCCCCGAAGGCGGAACGCCTGATGGCGCTGGCGGCGGTCGTGCTGCTCGCGGCGCTGGTCGCGGTCAGCGCGCTGACCGAGGGGCACGAGTTCGCCGGCTTCGCGCGGCCGGCGGGGGTGCTGGTGGCCGGGGTGCTGGCCTGGCGGAAGGCGCCGTTCGTGCTGGTGGTCGTGGCCGCCGCGGCGACGGCGGCGCTGTTGCGGCTGGCCGGCGTGCCCTGACCCGCGCTGTTGTCCGGTTGCCAGCGCCCCAAGGCGGCCTTGGTTGCGTCTCACGCACCCAAGGCGGCCTTCGGTGCGTCGGACGCACCGAAGGCCACATTGGGGCGCTCGGGCCGCTTGCCGCGGTCGTCCGGGAGCCGGGCTGACCTGCTGGTCCGTCTTCGACGCCGAGCGTCTAGGCTGGTGGGAAGGGTCTTTCGGGAGGTCGGGTGTCGTCGGAGCCGGTGATCGGTGTGCTCGCCATGCAGGGCGCCGTGCGGGAGCACGTCGCGATGCTGGAAGAAGCGGGCGCGCGGGCGAAGCCGGTTCGGCGCGCCACCGAGCTGTCCGAAGTGGACGGTCTGGTGCTGCCCGGTGGCGAGTCGACCACGATGTCGCGGCTGCTGGAGACCTTCGAGCTGCTGGAACCGCTGCGCGAGCGGATCGCGGGCGGGCTGCCGGCGTTCGGCTCGTGCGCCGGGATGATCCTGCTGGCGCGGCAGACCCTCGACGGGCGGCCGGACCAGCAGCAGCTCGGCGGGCTCGACGTGGTCGTCCGGCGCAACGCCTTCGGCCGGCAGGTCGACTCCTTCGAGGCGGACCTCGACTTCGCCGGGGTCGACGACGGCGGCGTGCACGCGGTCTTCATCCGGGCGCCGTGGGTCGAGAAGGCCGGTGACGGCGTCGAGGTGCTGGCCACGGTCAGCGGTGTGCCCGGAGTGCCGGACGAGGCCGCTAGGATCGTCGCGGTCCGGCAAGGGGCGGTGCTGGCGACCGCGTTCCACCCGGAACTGACGCCCGACGTGCGGGTGCACCGGCTGTTCGTCGGCCTCGTGCGACAGGCTGCCTGAAACGCGGTGCCCGGCCGGGGTACGGAACAGATGGAGGAGAGATGAGCGGCCACTCCAAGTGGGCCACCACGAAGCACAAGAAGGCCAACCTCGACGCGAAGCGCGGCAAGCTCTTCGCGCGGTTGATCAAGAACATCGAGGTGGCCGCGCGGACCGGCACCGGTGGTGGCGACCCGGATGGCAACCCCACGCTCTACGACGCCATCCAGAAGGCGAAGAAGAACTCGGTCCCGCAGGACAACATCGAGCGCGCCCGCAAGCGTGGTGCCGGTGAAGAGGCCGGTGGCGCCGACTGGCAGAACATCACGTACGAGGGCTACGGCCCCAACGGCGTGGCGGTGCTGATCGAGTGCCTGACCGACAACAAGAACCGCGCCGCGATGGAGGTCCGCACCGCGCTCACGCGCAACAACGGCTCCCTCGCCGACCCGGGCTCGGTCGCGTACATGTTCACCCGCAAGGGTGTCGTGATCATGCCGAAGGGTGACGCCTCGGAGGACGACGTCCTCATGGCGGTCCTCGACGCGGGCGCCGAAGAGGTCAACGACCTCGACGAGAGCTTCGAGATCGTCTCCGAGGGCGGCGACCTGGTCCCGGTGCGCAAGGCACTGCAGGAGGCCGGGTTCGAGTACGAGTCGGCCGAGCTGACGTTCCTCCCGTCGGTCAGCGTGCCCCTCGACGCCGACGGCGCGAAGAAGGTCTTCAAGCTGATCGACGCGCTCGAAGACTGCGACGACGTCCAGAACGTCTACGCGAACTTCGACGTTTCGGACGAGGTGCTCGCCGAAGTCGGCTGACGCCGGGTCGGATTCGCGCCGGAGGCCGCCGGGGGGAGAGGTTTCCCGTGGCGGCCTTCGCGTTGTCCGGCGACGGGCGGCGCGTGCGAGCGGGGTGTGCAGTTCGGCTGCGGAAAACGTCTACGCACTGTGTGGCCATCGACGTTTCGGACGAGGTGCTCGCCGAAGTCGGCTGACGCCGGGTCGGATTCGTGCCGGAGGCCGCCGGGGGGAGAGGTTCCCTGTGGCGGCCTTCGTGCTGTCCGGCGGCGGACGGCGCGTCCGAGTCGGGTGTGCAGTTCGGCTGCGGAAACGTCTACGCACTGTGTGGCCATCCACGTGTCGGACGAGGTGCTCGCCGAAGTCGGCTGACGCCGGGTCGGATTCGTGCCGGAGGCCGCCGGGGGGAGAGGTTTCCCGTGGCGGCCTTCGCGTTGTCCGGCGGCGGACGGTGCGTGCGAGCGGTGCGTGCGGTTCGGCTGTGGAAAGCGTCTACGCGCTGTGTGGCCATCCACGTGTCGGACGAGGTGCTCGCCGAAGTCGGCTGATTTCTCCTTGCCCCGCAACACTTCCAGGCCCGGGCCGGAAACTTTCCGGCCCGGGCACTGGGCGGGGGCGCGCCAGTCAGGCAGAATGTGCGCCGTGACCTCGACGACCCCCGCCGCTTCCGCCGACATCACCGCCGATCTGAGCGCGGACGAACTGCGTCTCATCGAATGGATCGAGACGCAGGCGAAGGAACGTGGGAACGCCGTCGTTTCGGTCGCCGGTGACGACCAGGGCGCCGGCTACTGCTTCACCGCCTGTGCGTGGGCGCTGCACGGCGTGCCCGAGGCGGTGGTCGTCGGCCTGCCGGAGCAGATGGGCCAGGTCCTGCTCGACGCCTACGTCGACCGCGCGGCCAACGGTGAGATCTTCGAGGTCGGCAAGCGCTACGACGACTTCTTCGAGGGCGTCCCGGTGGTCCTCGAGCGGGTCGCCAAGGGGCACTACCCGGAGTACTTCGGCACCGCGTTCCTCATCTACCCGGACGGCGACTTCCCGGCGCTGCAGCTGATCGTCGCCACGCCGGAGGGCCGGTTCCCGTGGCACCCGGACGCGCCCGAGGGCTTTGCCCGGTGGCAGCTGGTGCTCACCGAGAGCGGTGACCCGGAGAGCTGGACCCCCGGCGTCGACGGTCCCTAGAACTTCCGCAGGTCGGCGGCCGCTTCCGGATACCGCGCGGCCAGCTCCGAAGCCGGCGCGAACTCCACGCAGTCGTCGGTGTAGGGCGGCACGACGACGGTGCCGAGCAGGCTCCACTCCCCGCAGGTGACGGTGGCCTGCCAGGTCCCGGCGGGCACGACGACCTGGGGCCGCTCGCCGGCGGCGACGTCGGTGCCCAGCACGGGCCGCTCGACCGAGCCGTCCGGGTGCAGCAGCAGCATCGCGGCCGGCGCGCCCGCGTGGTGGGCGTACACCTCGACGCGGTCGAGCCGGTGCGGCGCGGAGGACTCGGGTGCGACGAGCAGGTAGTAGATCGCCGAGCCGGTGTCCGAACGCCAGCTCTGCGCCCACCGCCCGCCTTCGACGGGCAGGGGCTCGAGCCCCAGGTGGGTGACGAAATCCATGGGCTGCGGCATGTCTGCCATCCTGCCGCAGGCGCGCCCGCTAGCCTGCAAGCTCGAACTGGTGTTCGCGGCGGGAAGGAAAACGGGTGCGGGTGCTCGGGGTCGACCCCGGTCTGACCAGGTGCGGCCTGGGGGTGGTCGACGGCGGCAAGGGCCGGGCCGTCCGCTGTGTCGCCGTCGACGTCGTGCGGACACCGGCCGACGCCGATCTGGCGCACCGGCTGCTCGGCATCTCCGACGAGGTCGAACGGTGGATGGACAAGTACAAGCCGGCCGCGGTTGCGGTCGAGCGCGTCTTCGCCCAGCACAACGTCCGGACCGCGATGGGCACGGCCCAGGCCGGCGGGGTGGTCGCCCTGGCCGCCGCCCGCCGGGGACTGCCGGTCGTGTTCCACACGCCGAGCGAGGTCAAGGCCGCGGTCAGCGGGTCGGGCCGCGCCGACAAGGCGCAGGTCACGGCCATGGTGATGCGCCTGCTCAACCTCGAGGTCGCGCCGCACCCCGCCGACGCGGCGGACGCGCTCGCGCTCGCCATCTGCCACCTCTGGCGGGAGCCGATGCGCGCCCGGCTCGCCGAAGCCGAAGCCCGTGCGGCCGAGATGGCCCGCACGCACAAGGCCCGGCTGGCCGCGGCCGCGAAGGAAGCGAACACCGCCGCCAAGCAAGCCACGATGAACAAGACGAAGAAGCCTGGAGCAGCACGATGATCTCGTCGGTACGCGGGGAAGTCCTGTCGGTCGGCCTGGACCACGTGGTGGTCGAGGTCGGCGGGGTCGGCTTCGCCGTGCAGGCCACCCCCGCCACCCTCGCCACCCTTCGCCGCGGCGAAGAGGCCCGGCTGCACACTGCGCTGGTCGTGCGCGAGGACTCGCTGACGCTGTTCGGCTTCGCCGACGCCGACGCGCGGGAGCTGTTCGGGCTGCTGCAGACGGTGTCCGGGATCGGCCCGCGGCTCGCGCTGGCCACCCTCGCCGTCCTCGACCCCGACAAGCTGCGCGGCGCGCTGGTCGAAGGCAACATCACCGTGCTGACGTCGGTGCCCGGCATCGGCCGCAAGGGCGCCGAACGGCTCACCCTCGAACTGCGCGACAAGGTCACCGCGCTCGGCGGCACCGGGGACGCGCCCGCCGTGACCGCCCCCGGCGCGCTGCGCTCGGAGGTCGTCGAGGCGCTGGCCGGGCTCGGTTTCCCGGCCAAGCAGGCCGAGCAGGCCGTGGACAAGGTCATCGCCGACGGCGACGGCCACACGACGGCCAGCGTGCTGCGCGCCGCCCTGGCCACCCTCGGCCGGAAGCGGTAAGGCGCCTTGATGGACCATGAGGCCGTGACCGAGGACGAGGACGAAGCCCTCTCGGCGTGGGCCCAGACCGGCGAGGACACCGTCGAGGGCACGCTGCGGCCCCGGAAGCTCGACGAGTTCGTCGGCCAGCCGCGCGTGCGCGAGCAGCTGGAGCTGGTGCTGGAGAGCGCGCGGCGCCGCGGGGTGCCGCCCGACCACGTCCTGCTGTCCGGCCCGCCCGGGCTGGGCAAGACGTCGATGGCGATGATCGTCGCGGCCGAGCTGGGCGCGGCCATCCGGATCACCTCCGGCCCGGCGCTGGAACGCGCCGGCGACCTGGCCGCGATGCTGTCCAACCTCGCGCCCGGCGACGTCCTGTTCATCGACGAGATCCACCGGATCGCCCGCCCCGCCGAAGAGATGCTCTACCTGGCGATGGAGGACTTCCGGGTCGACGTCGTGGTCGGCAAGGGCCCGGGCGCCACCAGCATCCCGCTGGAGATCGCGCCGTTCACGCTGGTCGGGGCCACCACCCGGTCCGGCTCGCTGACCGGCCCGCTGCGCGACCGGTTCGGCTTCACCGGCCAGATGGAGTTCTACACCGACGCCGAGCTGGAGCTGGTCGTCCGGCGCGCCGCGACGATCCTCGACATCCCGATCGACCGTGACGGCTGCGCGGAGATCGCCGGCCGCTCGCGGGGCACACCCCGGATCGCGAACCGGCTGCTGCGGCGCGTCCGCGACTACGCCGAGGTCCGCGCCGACGGCAAGGTGACGGTGGCGGTCGCCCGCGCCGCGCTGGCCGTCTACGACGTCGACGAGCTGGGGCTCGACCGGCTCGACCGGGCCGTGCTCACCGCGCTGACCAGGTCGTTCGGCGGCGGGCCGGTCGGCATCTCGACGCTGGCCGTGGCCGTGGGGGAGGAGGCGACCACCGTGGAAGAGGTGTGTGAGCCCTACCTCGTGCGCGCCGGTATGCTCGCCCGCACCCCACGTGGCCGGGTCGCGACCGCGGCCGCGTGGGAACACCTCGGCATGGTGCCGCCCGCGGACCTCCCGGGGCGTCCCGACCAGGGCGGGTCGTCGCCGTTCGAGCAGGACTGAGCGGCCGGTCCCGGCGGGTGGGTGCTGGCGTCCGCGCTGGTACCTGGCACACTCGACAGGAGCACATACCCAAAAACCGGACATTTCGGCTGGGCCCGGAGTCCGTCGAACGGAGAATCATGCAACAGCTATTGCTGCCCCTGCTGCTCGTGCTCGTCCTCGCGGTGCCGCTGATCATGAGCTCGCGCAAGCAGAAGAAGCAGCAGGCCGCGCAGCAGGATCTGCAGAACAGCCTGGCGCCCGGTGACCGCGTGATGACCACCTCGGGTCTCTACGGCACCGTCGCCGACACCTCGGGCGACAACACGATCGACATCGAGATCGCGCCGGGTGTCGTCACGACCTGGCTGCGGCTCGCGGTCCGCGAGAAGGTCCAGCCGGTCGTCGAGACCGACGAGGACTCGGTCGACGAGGTGGAGGCTCCCGCCGAGGAGTCGATCATCGAGTCGAGCTCGGGCATCAAGAGCGACGACGAGCAGCCGACCACCGCGCAGGTGGCGCCGCCGCTGGAGCACGGCAAGAAGTAAGGCCCTCGCGGCAACCCCCTGGGCGGGGGCGGAAACCTCCGACGAAAGTCGGTATGGCCGCAACGCCGGGCTCACGCAGCACCGAGTAGTGTCTCGGTGCTGCGTGCGTGTCCGCCGTCATACCCGTGCCCGGGAGTGAATCGCACACAGTCCGGCCCGGTAACCCTCCGGGCGGGCACCAAAACGTTGGGGCAACCCAGTCCGAGGAGACCGAAGCACCGTGGCATCATCGGCCGGGCATCTCCGCCCGGGACGCTATCTCGCCTTCTTCGCCCTGATCGTGATCGTGCTGTACGGGCTGGTGTTCCTCACCGGCAACCACAAGCCGACCCCGAAGCTGGGCATCGACCTGCAAGGCGGCACCCGGGTCACGCTCACCGCCCGCACCCCGGACGGCGGCCAGCCCTCCCGGGAATCCCTGAACCAGGCGCGCCAGATCATCGAACGGCGCGTCAACGGGATCGGCGTCAGCGGTACCGAGGTCCTCCTCGACGGCAACAACGTCGTCATCACGGTCCCCGGCGAGCAGGGCGACCAGGCGAAGAACCTGGGCAAGACGGCGAAGCTGGGCTTCCGGAAGGTCGTCGCGAACGCGACGCAGCCGGTGGTGCCCCCGCAGACCACGCCGCCGCCGACGTCCGGCGCCCCGAGCAGCTCGGCCCCGCCCTCTTCGGGCGCGCCGACCTCTTCGGGCGCGCCGACGGCCAGCTCCAGTGCGCCGCCGTCGAGCCCGGCCGCCGGTGGTGGCGGCGCCCCCGCCGCCGCGCCCGCGCAGCAGCAGAGCACCACCCCGGCCCCGCCGAGCAGCAGCACCACGCCGCCCGCGTCGAGCCAGGCGCCGGCCCCCTCGGACGGCTCGGTCGACGACCAGACGGCCAAGGAGATCCAGGCCGCGAAGGCGCTGCGGCAGAACCCGCAGCTGATCGGCGCCGACGGCACCCCGAACCAGGAGCTCCTCGCCCAGGCGATGGCGTCGCTCACCTGCGCGCCGAACGCCAAGGACCCGCTCGAGGGCAACGACGACCCGAAGCTGCCGCTGGTCGCCTGCGGTGACAAGGACACGTACAAGTACCTGCTGGAGCCGGAGTTCCTGCCGGGCACCGAGATCGCGGACTCGACCTCGGGTTACGACCAGCAGCGCGGCCAGTGGGTGGTGAACCTCAGCTTCAAGAGCGAGGGCACCAAGATCTGGGCCGACTTCACGACGAAGAACCAGGGCCAGCAGGCCGCCTTCGTGCTGGACACGCAGGTCGTCTCCGCGCCGAACATCCAGGTCGCGATCGTCGACGGCAACACCCAGATCACGGGCAAGTTCACCCAGCCCGAGGCGAAGGACCTGTCGGACATCCTGAAGTACGGCTCGCTGCCGCTGTCGTTCGCCTCCTCGGACGCGACCACGGTGTCGGCCACGCTGGGGCTCGCCTCGCTGCAGGCGGGCCTGATCGCCGGTGGCATCGGCCTGCTGGTGGTCTTCATCTACTGCCTGTTCTACTACCGGCTCCTCGGCGTGCTCACCATCCTTTCGCTGGGGCTGTCCTTCTCGCTGGTGTTCGCGGTGCTGGTGCTGCTCGGGCGCTGGATCGGCTACACGCTGGACCTGGCGGGCATCGCCGGCCTGATCATCGCGATCGGTATCACGGCCGACTCGTTCGTGATTTATTTCGAACGGCTTAAAGACGAGATCCGGGAGGGCCGGACGTTCCGGTCCGCGGTGCCACGGGGCTGGACCCGGGCCCAGCGCACCATTCTGGCTTCGGACGCGGTGAGCTTCCTGGCCGCGGCGATCCTGTACATCATCGCGGTCGGCGACGTCCAGGGCTTCGCGTTCACCCTCGGCATGTCGACCGTGCTGGACCTGGTGATCGTCTACCTGGTCACGCACCCGCTGGTCGCGATCGCGTCCACGTCGAAGTCGAAGATCCTGTCCAACCCCAAGTACCTGGGCCTGGGCGCCGTGCAGCAAGTGGGTTCGCAGCGCAAGTCGACCAACGTCGGCCGCGCGAACGTGAAGGAGGCCTGACGTGGGCGTCGAGGAACTGGGCAGGGACGCCGACGGCGACACCAAGGTCGCGAAGCCCGGCAAGCGCGAGAGCGTCTTCCGCCGGCTCTACGTCGGCACGGGCGCGTTCGACGTCGTCGGCAAGCGCAGGCGCTGGTACATCTTCTTCGGCGTGCTGGTGCTGGCGTGCCTCGCGTCGATGGTCTTCCGCGGCTTCAACTACGGCATCGAGTTCGAGGGCGGCACGCAGATCCAGATGCCGGCCGCGGGCATCCACGGCGTGATCACCGAGGACCAGGCCAAGGAGTCGTTCCAGAAGGCTCTCGGCCACCCGGCCGCGGAGACCCAGAAGGTCGGCACGGGCGCCGCGGCGACCATCCAGATCCGCACCGAGACGCTGGACGCGGCCGAGGTCGGCAAGCTCAAGCAGACCCTGTTCCAGGACCTCGGTCCGAAGGGCGGCAACGGCCAGCCGAGCGTGGCGGCGATCAGCGACAGCGCGGTCAGCGCGTCCTGGGGCGGGGAGATCTCGCAAAAGGCGCTGATCGCCCTCATCGTGTTCCTCGTCGCGGTGGTCATCTTCCTGGCGATCTACTTCGACCTCCGGATGGCGTCGGCGGCACTGGTCTCGCTGCTGCACGACATCCTGGTGACGGCCGGTGTGTACTCGCTGGTCGGCTTCGAGGTCACGCCGGCGACGGTGATCGGTCTGCTGACCATTCTCGGGTTCTCGCTGTACGACACGGTGGTGGTGTTCGACAAGGTCCGCGAGAACACCCGCGGCCTGCTCGGGCTGACCCGCCGCACCTACGGCGAAGCCGCGAACCTGGCGCTGAACCAGACGCTGATGCGGTCGTTCAACACCGCGTTCATCGCGCTGCTGCCGATCCTCGGCCTGCTGATCGTCGGGTACGTGCTGCTCGGCTCGGGCACGCTGCAGGACCTGGCGCTCGTGCAGCTCACCGGCACGATCGTCGGCGTCCTGTCGTCGGTCGCGCTGGCGACGCCGCTGCTGGTCGACTTCAAGATGCGCGACCCGAAGTACCGGCAGCAGGCCGACCGCGTCCACCAGCGCCGGGCCAGCCAGGAGCGCAAGGCGGCCGGCGCGGAGGACTTCGACGCTTCGGACGACGACGCGCTGGCGAAGGAGCTGCGCAAGGAGAAGGCGTACGCGGCCGCGGCCAGCGTGCCGGCCCGGATCCAGAAGCAGCGTCCGTCGGGTAAACCGGCGGGCAAGCGGAAGCGCTGACGTGGACCTGGACGACGCACTCGGCCTGATCGCCGAGGTGCCGGACTTTCCCGAGCCCGGCGTGCTGTTTCGCGACCTCAGTCCGCTCTTCGCGGACGCGGGCGCGTTCAAAGCGGTGACCGACGCGCTGGCGGGCACCCTCGACGCAAAAGTCGAGGCGCTCGCCGGCGTGGAGGCCCGCGGGTTCCTCCTCGCCGCGGCCGTCGGGTACGCCCGCGGCCTCGGCGTGGTGCTGATCCGCAAGCCCGGCAAGCTGCCGCAGGTGGCGGGCCGGGTGGACTACGCGCTGGAGTACGGCACGGCGACGGTCGAGCTGCCGGTCGGCGTGGTCCGGCCCGGCCAGCGGATCGCGATCCTGGACGACGTGCTGGCCACGGGCGGCACGGTCGCGGCGACGGGCAAGCTCCTGGAAGACGCGGGAGCCGTGGTCGACAGCGTCTCGGTGGTGCTGGAGCTGGGTGCGCTGGGTGGCCGTGACGTGCTGGTGAACCGGAAGGTCCACGCGCTGCAGGTGTGCTGAGCCGGAACTCGCGTGAGCAGAGCCGTAACCAGCGTGATCAGGGCCGTAACTCGCGAGTTACGGCCCTGATCACGTGAGTTCCGGCCCCAATCACGTGAGTTCCGGCTTCGGGCCCGGCCGCCACGCCGACGAACGGGTGAACCCGCAGGTCCGGGCACCTCGATCACCCTGAACGGGCGCACCCGACGGGGCCCCGAGGCACAACGGCTACCCTGGTGGTTCGTAGGCCGCACGAGCAGCAGGAGGTGCGGGTGAGCCAGGAGCTCGACGCCGCGGTGCCCGCGAAAGAGGGCGCCCAGCAGAACGGGCAGGCGGCGGCACAGCCCGCGCCGCCGAAGCCGAACGGTGCGGCGCCGAACCCGTCCGCCACCCGACGGGTGCGCGCCCGCCTCGCCCGGCGGATCACCGCGCAGCGCGCCGCCCCGGTCAAGCAGGTCCTCGAGCCGCTCGCCGTCATCCACCGCGAGCTGCACCCGAACGCCGACCTGGGGCTGCTGCAGCGCGCCTACGACGTCGCCGAGGAGCTGCACCGCGAGCAGCGGCGCAAGTCCGGCGACCCCTACATCACCCACCCGCTCGCCGTCGCGACCATCCTCGCCGAGCTGGGCATGGACACCACGACGCTGGTCGCGGCGCTGCTGCACGACACCGTCGAGGACACCGGCTACGCCGTCGAAAGCCTGAAGGCCGACTTCGGCGAGAAGGTCGCCGAGCTGGTCGACGGCGTCACGAAGCTGGACAAGGTCAAGCTCGGCTCGTCCGCCGAGGCCGAGACCATCCGCAAGATGGTCATCGCGATGGCCAAGGACCCGCGGGTGCTGGTCATCAAGCTCGCCGACCGGCTGCACAACATGCGCACCATGCGCTTCCTGCCGCCCGAGAAGCAGGCCCGCAAGGCCCGCGAGACGCTCGAAGTCCTCGCCCCGCTCGCGCACCGGCTCGGCATGGCCACGGTGAAGTGGGAGCTGGAGGACCTCGCGTTCGCCATCCTGCAGCCGAAGAAGTACGACGAGATCGTGCGCCTGGTCGCCGACCGCGCGCCCTCGCGCGACATCTACCTGCGCTCGGTCATCACCGACCTGACTAGCAACCTCGTGTCGTCGCGGATCACCGCGAAGGTCGAGGGCCGGCCGAAGCACTACTACTCGATCCACCAGAAGATGATCGTCCGCGGCCGCGACCTGGACGACATCCACGACCTGGTCGGCGTGCGGATCCTGGTCGAGGACGTCCGCGACTGCTACGCGGCGATGGGCGTCGTCCACGCGCTGTGGCAGCCGGTGCCCGGCCGCTTCAAGGACTACATCGCGCAGCCGCGGTTCGGCGTCTACCAGTCGCTGCACACCACGGTGATCGGCCCGGACGGTAAGCCGCTCGAGGTGCAGATCCGCACCTACGAGATGCACCGCACCGCCGAGTACGGCATCGCCGCGCACTGGCGCTACAAGGAAACCAAGGGCACGCACAGCGGCAACGCCGTGGACGTCGACGAGATGGCGTGGATGCGCCAGCTCCTCGACTGGCAGCGTGAAGCGGCGGACCCGGGTGACTTCCTCGAGTCCCTGCGCTACGAGCTGGCCTCGCGCGAGATCTTCGTGTTCACGCCGAAGGGCGACGTGATCACGCTGCCGGTGGACTCGACGCCGGTCGACTTCGCCTACGCCGTGCACACCGAGGTCGGGCACCGCTGCATCGGCGCGCGGGTCAACGGCCGCCTGGTCGCGCTCGAGCGGAAGCTGGAAAACGGCGAGTCCATCGAGATCTTCACCTCGAAGGCGGAGAACGCCGGCCCGAGCCGCGACTGGCTGCAGTTCGCCGGGTCGCCGAAGGCACGCGCCAAGATCCGGCAGTGGTTTGCCAAGGAACGCCGCGACGAGGCGATCGAAGGCGGCAAGGAAGCCATCACCAAGGAGATCCGCAAGGTCGGCCTGCCGATCCAGCGGCTGGTCTCCGCGGAGTCGATGGGCGCGGTGGCCACCGAACTGCGCCACGCGGACATCTCGTCGCTGTACGCGGCGGTCGGGGAAGGTCACACCAGCGCGAAGCACGTCGTGCAGCGCCTGGTCGCCCTCATCGGCGGGGTCGACGCGGCGGAGGAGGAGCTCGCCGAGCGCGCGACACCGTCCACCGTCACCCGGCGCCGCGGTTCCAACGACGTCGGCGTGGTGGTCAAGGGCGCCAGCGACGTCTGGGCGAAGCTGGCCCGCTGCTGCACCCCGGTGCCGGGCGACGAGATCCTCGGTTTCGTGACCCGCGGCGGCGGTGTCTCGGTGCACCGGACCGACTGCACCAACGCCGGCGACCTGCAGTCCCAGCCCGAGCGGCTGGTCGAGGTCGAGTGGGCCCCGTCGGCGTCCTCGGTGTTCCTGGTGGCGATCCAGGTCGAGGCGCTCGACCGGCACCGGTTGCTTTCGGACGTGACGAAGGTGCTGGCCGACGAGAAGGTCAACATCCTGTCGGCGTCGGTGACGACGTCGCGAGACCGGGTCGCGGTCAGCCGCTTCTCGTTCGAAATGGGCGACCCGAAGCACCTCGGCCACGTCCTCAAGGTGGTCCGCGGCGTGGAAGGCGTTTACGACGTCTACCGCGTGACGTCGGCTTCCTAGAAAGAACTGTCGAACGACGATCCGGCGCATTCCCTTTATCAGAGGCCGTGCCGCCGGAGGATCGGGCCGACGCGGATCGCTTCGAGCCGCCAGAGCTGTTTCCGGAACCGCAGGACCACCCCGGCCGCCAAGGCGCTGCTGACCGTTGCCGCGCCCGCCGCGAGAAGCAGGCTGCCCTCGGTCGTCGACCACCACACCAGGCCGAGACCGGCGAGCACCGCCGCGGCCAGGAGTGCGGCGGCGAGGCGTCCGGGCTGCCAGACCCACCGGTCGCCGCCGGCCACCACGGCCAGCAGGGAACGGGCCCGCTGCTGGAGTTCCGCGTTGTCGACGCCCAGCTCCAGGATGCGCCGGCCGGCGTCGGCGCAGAGCCCGCGCTGCCGGCCGGTCGTCATCACCGGTGTTCCGTCGCGCGTCACGCTGCACGCTTCGACAGCGCGCCGATAAAGCACCACCGCCAATTCCCGGCGGGTTCCCGGATCGGCTTCGCCGTTGGTCATTAACCGTTCCAGCTCGGCGATCCGCTGCGAATCTTCTTCGAACAAGATCACTCCCGAAAATGCCGTCCCGCTTTTCGATGGTGCATGCTACGGTCTGCAAATTGCAGGTAAAGCAGAGGCTTCCGAAACGGGGGAGGAACACCGGTGCAGCTCGGTTCCGCGCGACTGGCGACGGTCGTCTTCGCGGCGAACCTCGCGGGGTGCGCCCTCGTGGGCACCGTCGGCACCGTGCTGAACCGCGCGCCGGAACCGGGGCCGCCGAGCGAACCCGCTCTCGCCTGGGGAACCACCACGACCCTCCCGCCGTCTTCGTCGCTGTTGCCGCCTTCCGAGACGCCGGCAACCGGCGAAGTGTTACCGGGCGGCCTGGACCGGGTGCGCGGGCCCGCCGGGCTCGAGACCGTTCTCCCGCGCGGCTGGCCGACGAAGACGCTGCCCGAACCGGGCAGCATGCAGGCGACCGATCCCGACGACCCCCGCCGGATCGTCAAGTTCGGCGGGGCGCCGCCGTCGGACGGCTCGGACATCCTGACCTACCACGAGCGCTACGCGCGGCAGATCGCCCAGCGCAGCGGCTACGTCCAATACGGCCTGCAGCCGACGACCCTGCGCGGGCACGACGCCGTCGACTGGGAGTTCGCCTGGGACGCGCCCGAAGGCCGGCGCCACGTCCGCGCCGTCTACTGGCGCAGCGGCGGGCTCGAATACTACGTCTACCTGCACGGACCCGAATCGAGCTGGCCGGCGACCGCCGAGCTGGCCGAGCGGATGCTCGACGCTTCGACACCCTGACCGGACCTTCCGCCCGATCTCCGAGGGAGCAGCATGTCCCCAGGCACGGCCGACGACACCACGCGTTACCTGTGCGCGGCGTCGTACCTCGACCCCGGTTACAGCAAGCGGGCGATCACCGAGTTCCTCGTCGAGCCCACCCGGCCGGTGCCGCCGTCGCCGGGGCTCGACGCGGGCCGCGTGCTCACCGAGGCGGTGCGGGCGCGGGCCCGCCGGAAGAACCACGACGGGCTGCTGGTGCTGCTCATGGTCGCCCTCATCGGGTTGTTGTGGGACAACCCGCTGCTCTACGGCTGGATCGTGCTCTCGGTGGTGCTCGTGGTCGCGCGGGCGGGGCAGCACGCGTACGCGTCGCAGCGGTCGTTCAGCCCGAAGACGGTGGCCATCCTCAGCATCGCCGTTGTGGTCGCCGTCCTGCTGCTCGGCTACTCGGACGAGATCTTCGACTCCGGGAGCCGGTACTCCTCGGACTACGACTACTACGACGACGGGGCCGAGGGCGGCGACACCGCCAGGTTGGTCGTCGGCATCGTGCTCGCCCTGATCGCGCTCGCGGCCGTGACCTACGAGCGCTGGTCCTTGTGGAACCTGCTGACGACGCGCTTCAAGCGCAACGCCCCGCCACCCAGGACGGACAGCGGCAGTCTCACCGGCTTGCTCACCGAAGACTTCCGCGAGCAGCTCGGCCGGTACCAGCGGGGTGACGAATTCGCCGGGATGCCCGGCGCGCCCCTGGTGGTGTACCGCGGGTACAACCCGTTCGTGGGAGCCGGGTTCCGGCGGGCCGCGTGGTCCATGGCGATCCCGCTGGAGCGGCTGGAGGACGACGAGATCGACCCGGCGACGCAGCGGGAGCTGACCACCGAGAGGCTGTACCAAGAGATCCGCGAGGCGATCGGGAACCTCCGCCGTTCGGGCTCGCTGTCGCCGGACCGGCGGCTGGGCGGGCTGACCGTGACCGAAGCGGTGTTCACCCCGGCCGCCGAGCTCGTCGACCACCTGGCGGAGCCGGAAGCCGCGGCCTACCTGCCGGACATCGAGCACCCGCCGCACACCCGGCTGACCGCGGCCGGGGTCGACCGGATCCGGATGGAGCCCAAGGAATGGGCGCGCTACTACCTGTGCTTCCAGGTCGAGACCTGGGACCGGGACCTGGTGCTCACGACGTTCCTGCACGTCGCGGTGGACGACACGACGTTGTACGTCGAGTGGACGCCGTTCATGCTGCCGCCGATCCGGAGCGACTACCGCGTGGTGGACAAGATGCGCCCGGACTCGCTGCGCCCGTTCGGCCAGGGGCTGCTGGCCTGGCTGGAGCTGCCGGCGAGCCTGCCGGGGCGGATCGCGAACCTCGCGTCGTGGATCCGGCAGCCGAAGCGGGAACCCGGCGTCCTCGACCCGGACCGTTACGGCGCCGCGAGCACCCTGCGCGAGCTCGCGGCGGTGAACCTGTTCACCGACTACTTCCAGCTCGTCGACATCGAACGGTACGAGAAGATCATCGAAAGCCGGCTCCTGCCGGCGATCGGCACCCTGCTCGGCGACGCCGGGTTCTCGACGGCGAAGTTCGACGAACAGGCGGCGGTCGTGATCAACAACGACATCACCATCGGCGGCGACAACCGCGCCCCGATCAACCAGACCGGGCAGCGTGGTGGGCGTCCGCGCCCGCTGCGGACGCCCGGTCGCTGACCCGGACGGAGGCCTGATGGGACACCGGATCACGAACAAGGTCAGCATCGGCGGCGACAACTCGGGCCGCATCACCCAGACCGGCATCGAAGGCGGCGGCGCCGAGGCCACCGTCTCGTCGCTGCTCGAGCTGGTCGAGCGGCTCTCGGCTTCGGTGCAGGGCAAGGAGCTGGCGAAGCAGGAGGTGCTGGAGGACACGCTGACCGACCTGGCGACCGACCTGCGCGCGGGGGACGCCGCCGAGCCGGCGGTGGTGCGCAGCCGCTGGGAGAAGGTCAAGGGCCTGCTGGGCGGGGTGGCGCAGTTCTCCGAGCTGGTGGCGAAGATCTCCGACCAGGTGCAGAAGATCTTCACCTGAGCGGCGGAAAATCCGTGCGCTACAGGACTTTCCGCAGCAGGGCGGTCACCTCGTCCGGCCGTTCCATCGACGGCAGGTGCCCGGTGTCCGGCAGCTCGACGAGTTCCGCGTTCGGCAGCGACTCCGCCAGGTGCGAAGACAGCTCCACCAGCCCGGGCGCGTCCGCCGTCCCGATCAGCACCAGGGCGGGCGCCGTGATCTCGGCCAGCCGGTGGCGGGTGTCCGGGATCCGCTCCGTCCACTGTGGAGCCGTCCAGTCGTGGCGGTACACCTGCTCGCACATTTCCCGCACCAGGGCGAGCATGCCGGCCGGCAGCACGGACACGTCACGCTCCGGACCGGCCACGAGGTAGCGGATGTTGGCGTCCGCGATGGCCCGGACGTCCGCCGGATCGACGTCGCCTTCCCGGGCGGCGTAGCGCGCCATCCGGTCGGCCGGGACGGCTTCGGCCGTCAGGCGCGCGATGTCGGCCTGCATGTGGTCCGGCCAGGTGTGCCCGGTGAGGCCGGAGCCGAGCAGCACGAGCCGGGTGACCCGCTCCGGCGCGGCGAGGGCGGCGTCCAGTGCGCACGCCCCGCCCATCGACGCCCCGACCAGCGCGGCCTGCTCGATCCCCCGGGCATCGAGCAGGGCCAGCAGGTCTTCGTAGTGGGCGTGCTCGCCGGGGCCGTCGGCCGTTTCGCCGAAGCCGCGGCGGTCGTAGCGGATCACCCGGTGGGTGGCGGCGAGCGTGGTGAACTGGGCGTCCCACATCCGGCGGTCGCCGATCGCGGCGTGCAGCAGGACCACCGCGGGCCCCTCGCCCGCTTCGTCGTAGCCGAACGCCGTCGCGCCCACCTCGATCATCGCCATGGGCCCCAAGCTAGCCCCGCGACCGCGTCACACACCCGGGGTTTCGCTCAGGGCGAGAAGCTAGGGTGCGGTTCATGACCGACGGATTCGACCTGACGCGCGACGGCGAAGTCGCCCGGCTCACGCTGAACCGGCCCGAGAAGATGAACGCGATCACCTACGGCATGTGGTCGGCGATCCCGGACGTCGTGGCCGAGGTGGAGGCCGACCCGGCGCTGAAGGTGCTGGTGATCGCGGGCGCCGGGAAGCACTTCTCCGCGGGCGCGGACATCAGCGAGTTCGGCGAGCTGCGCACCACGGCGGAAGGTGCGGCGAGCTACGACAAGGCGGTCGAGGGCGCGGTCGCCGCGTTGACCGCGATGCGAAAGCCGTCGGTCGCGATGATCCAGGGCAACTGCATCGGCGGCGGCTGCCAGGTGTCGGTCGCGTGCGACTTCCGGTTCGCCGCCGAGGGCGCGCGGTTCGGCATCACCCCGGCGAAGCTCGGCATCGTTTACCACTTCGACTCGACGCGTCAGCTCGTCTCCCTGGTCGGCCCGGCGCACGCCAAGTACTTCCTGCTGTCCGGCGAGCTGATCACCGCCGGCCGCGCGCGCGAAATCGGCTTGCTCAACGAGGTCTTCCCGGCCGAGGAGCTGGAGTCGTCGACGCTGGAGTTCGTGTCGACGCTGTGCTCGCGCTCGCAGGCGTCGATCCGCGGGATGAACCGCATCATCGAGAAGATCGTCGCCGGGCAGGAGACCCCGGACGCCGAGGTCGAGGAGATCCGGTCCGAAGCCCTGCACGGCGAGGACTACGCGGAGGGCGTCGCGTCCTTCCTCGAGCGGCGCCCGCCGCGTTTCACCTTCCGCTGATCGGTCAAGCGCAGGTCACCGCCGCGTCGGCCCAGTCGCCGTGGTCGGAGTCCTTGTCGTCGCCGCCGTCGGTCACCTCCAGCGTCAGTCGTCGGACTCCCGTGACGTCGGCGCGGACCGGCACCGCGCCGTCGGCCGAGTGCAGGACCGGTGTCTCCGTCAGCAGCCGGCCGTCGCCGAGGACGCGAAATGCCACCGAAGCCGGGTCCCCGACCTCGTCGTCGATGCCGGTGATCGCGGTGAACGCCGTGCACGCGCCGCCGAGCCAGAGCGTCACCGAGCTGGGCGCGTTGGTGCCCAGGCCGTGCGCGTAGGTTGTGCCCGCGATGGTGAGCGGGTGTCCGTCACCCTCGGCGGTGTCGCCGTTCGACTGGTCGCGCTCCACCGGGCCCCAGCCGTTGGACGACGCCAGGAACGGCAGCGCGCTGACGAGCGCCGTGCCGGTGGGTGCCGGCGGCGGGATGAACGCGCTGGTGACGCCCTCGACGTGCACCGGCCGGGCCTCGGGGTCGCCGCGGAAGCGGTAGGTCGCCACCACCGGCAGGTCGGTGGTGCCCGCCGGGCCGCCGGTGAACCGCCACGTGCCCGTCACGGTCTGGCCGGCGAACAGCACCGGCCGGAAGACCGGCCTCCCGGTCACCTTCCACCCGGCCGGGGAGACCGGCCCGAGCTCGACGTTGTGCAGCGGCGCACCTGCGGGCAGCACGAAGGTCGCCGACACCTGGACCGTCGTGCCCTCCGCCGTCGACGGCGTGACGCTCAGCTTCGTTTCGGGCACCTGCCGGACTTCCTGATCGCAGTTCGTCCGGCCGGGCCGCGCGGGACAGAGGATCGTGACGAACCCGCCGTTCTTCGCCACCGGCACGGACAGCCGCCCGGCCGCGCTCACCGTCGTCTTCTCCCGCACCAGCCCCGACGGCCCGTCGCGCAGGGTGTCGGCGAGCCAGCGCCCGTGGCCGAGGAACCCGAGCGGCGCGTCGACGGTCTTGGCCGGGCCCGCTTCGATGCCGCCGACGAACCAGCGGTCGCCCGAGCGCTTGGCGAACACCGCCTCCTGTCCGGGCCGCCCGGACAGCAGCCGGGTTTCGTCCCACACCGTCGGCAGCTGGTCGAGCGTGTGCAGCGCCTCCGGCCGGGCTTCGTAGTTCTCCGGCTTGTCCGCGCCGTGCTGCCAGCCCGACTCGTAGACGAAGAACGTCGCCACCTCGTGGGCGTCGGTGGTGTCCCGATCGGACACCACGAACGCGGTCGGCGTGTAGTCCATGCTGCCGACGACGTTGCGGGTGAACGGGAACATCGTGTTGGTCGCCGCGCGCGTCTTGAACTGCTCGGCGCCGCGGACGGCTTCGAAGCTCATCACGTGCGGCCAGGTCCGCTGGAAGCCGCGGGGGATGGTCGCGCCGTGGAAGTTGATCATCAGCCGCTGCTGCGCGGTGGCCCGTGCGATGTCGTCGTAGAACCCGAAGCGCGCCTGCGTGTCGGAGTCCATGAAGTCGACCTTGATCCCGGCCACGCCCCACGACTTGACCAGCGGCAGCCACTTCGCGCGCTCGGCGGGGGAGTCGAGGGTGTTCCACCGGAACCACAGGATCACCTCGACACCGCGGGCGCGGGCGTAGCGGATGACGTCCGGCACCCAGGAGGCGTCCCAGCCCTCGTCGATGAGCAGGTAGGGCCAGCCGTTGCGTGCGGCGAAGTCCGCGTACTGCTTCTGCCGCACGGGATCACTCGGACTGTCGTGTTCGGACAGCCACGACCAGGCCACCTTGCCCGGCCGGACCCATGAAGTGTCCGCCAGTTTCGACGACGGCGCGAGGTCGTCGACCAAAGTGGACTCCGTGACCGTCGCCAGGTCACCGGTGATCGCGACTCGCCAGGGTGTCGCGAAAGGCCCGGTCGCTTTGATCGCGGCGTCGGCGAGCTTGATCGTGTAAGCGGATGTGCCGGCCGCGTGGGCCAGCCGGGCCCCGGAGTACCGGCCGTCCACATCGGACTCGGTCAGGAGCGTGTAGGTCCCGTCGCCGGTGTCGAACAGCGACGGGAAGCCGTACTCACCCGCGGCCGCGCCGCTCGCGGTGGTTTCGACGCGGACCTTCTCGTAGTTGGGGGAGTAGGGCAGCAGCCAGGCCGGCGCCGACGCGGGAAGGGTGAACGACGACGCCTCGCCGGTCACCGTCACCGGCCCGCCGGTGGGCAGCACGTAACGATAGGCAACGCCGTCGGCGGCCGCGCGCACCACGACGTCCAGCCGTGTCCCGCCGGAACCGGCGAACGACAACGTCGTCTCCGCCGCCCGCGCGTGCCGCTGGAGGCGTTTGCCGGTGGTCATCGTGTAGCGGTCGTCGACAACGCGGTCGGTGCGGCGCAGGAACCGCAGGTCGCGAGTCAGGTCGGCGGTTTTTGTCCGCAGGCCCAGCGGGGCGGGGGCCAGCACGGTCGTGGCGCCCCGGGACACCGCGAAGGTCAGGCCGCCGTCGCCGGTGCGGGTGACCGCGGCGGTCACCGCACCGGTCAGGCTGACCGTCCAGCGGTCGGCGGCGTCGGCGGGCATCGTGGCGACCAGGGTAGCCGTCAGGGCCGCCACGAGCGCCGTGGCGACGCGCCTCACCGGCCCGCCCCGGTCAGCTGCTCGTTCAGGTACAGGAACGCGCCGAGCCCGTGGAAGTCGTTGGTGACATGCGGCCGGTCGAGGTAGTACCGGCCGTTGCCGACGTTCGTGCCGACGCTGATGTCGTCGATCCGCGTGGTGCCGTCGGTGGCTTGGGAGACCTTCGCGAGCACGCCGGCGTACCCGCGGTCGATCACCGGCCGGTACTCCTTGCCGACGTACCCGCGCTGCACCGCCCGCGAAAGCGTGTAGGTGTACAGGCTGGAGCAGGACGTCTCGGTCCAGTTGTCGGCCGCGGTGGGCTTGACGGTCAGCTGGAACCATCGGCCGGTCACCGGGTCCTGCCAGCGGCGGAAGCCCTGCGCGAGGTAACGCACGATGCCGACGAGGGCGCCGCGCTGCGGGGCCGCCGCGGGCAGCGCGTCGAGGACGTCGACCGTCGCGGCGCCGAACCAGCCGACCGCGCGGCACCACACGTCCGGGGACAGCCCGGTCACCGGATCGGCCCAGCTCTGTTTCCGCCGCTCGTCATACGCGTGGTACAGCAATCCGCTCGGATGCCGCAGATGGGTGAAATAAGTGAGCAGCTGCTGCGCCGATTCGGTGGTGCTCGCCGGGTCGGCGAACTCCTTTCCGTAACGCGCGAGGAATGGGTCGAGCATGAATGCGCCGTCGGCCCACAGCTGTCCGGTGAACGCGGTGTTGTGAATGAAGCCGCCGTCGGTGGTCCGCGGATAGGTGGCCAGCCGGTCGTGGATGCGCCGGGCGGCGAGTGGGTAACGCGGGTCGCCGGTTTCGCCGGCCAGCACGAGGAAGACGTTGCCCGCCAGCATGCTGTCCAGGTCGTTGTACGGGTTGCCGGTGCTGCCGTCGGGCTGAACCTTGGCGGCGCCCCAAGTCTCGAGGTAGTCCAGGTAACGGCGGTCGTGCGTGCGCTGGTAGACGCGGTGCAGGCCGAGCAGGAAGAGGGCGTCGGTGTACCCGAGGCCCAGCGACGTCGCCGGGCGCGCCGCGATCGTCGAATCGGCGACGGCCCGCGACCAGTCGGCCGGCGCGGCCGCGGCCGGTTGCGTGACGAGCGTCAGCCCGAGAACAGCGGCGAGAAGTGCTTTCCGGAACGCCAAAGAACCCAGCCCCTTTGCTGCGCGGAAAGAACGGCGGTGGTGTCGATCACCGATCTTCGGCGGTCGTTCCGGAGCGGGTCAACGGACAGAGCAGGACTGATATTATCTTCCGGCTTCGAGGTATTCGCGGAAATGGTCGGCGACGACGTCGGTGACGCCGGCCGGATCGAGCTTGCCGTCGATCTCGAGGACGCGGATGCCGAGCTCCCGCGCCGACCGCACGGCCTGGGCGGCGAGCATCCGGTCGCGGGTCAGCCGGGTCCGCTGCTGCGGGATCGCGGGTTCGTCCGGCCGGTGCCGCAGCTGGTGCTGGCGGAACAGCTCGGTCGGCACGAGCACCACCATCCGGCGCGGCGAGTCCACGAGCGGGGCGACCAGCTCGGGCCGCAGCCCCCGGCCCTCGGCGAGGATCGGCCGCGGTGACGTCAGCGCGCGCAGTTCGTCGAGCGCGCAGTCGAAGCCGTGCCGGAACTCGGCGAGCATCGCGGCCAGCTGGTCACCGGCGGGGACGTCGTCCGGCAGGGCGTCCCGGGTCCGGTGGTCGTGGTGGTAGGTGGTCAGCCCGTGCCGCTCGGCCAGCAGCCGGGCGACGGTGGACTTCCCGGTCCACGGGGCGCCGCCGATCCACAGCGCCTGGTGCAGAGTGCCGAACGGATCCGAGGTCATCAGACGACTATCGCGGGCCCGGCGGCCCGATGGCCAGTGTTCCGGCGCCGGTTGATCCGTTCAGCGCAGGGTGACCCGGCACGCACGCCCCGCGGTCACCTCTGGTCGCTCTCGTCGTCGACCACGAGCACGGTGGAACTGTCCGCGAAGCCCGGTTCCCGGTCGAGCCGGAAGCGGAACTGCGAGCCCGGCCGGATCGCGGCGATCACCTGGGTCTCGGCCGTGTCGAGCACGATGATCGCGTGCTCGGCGGTGATCGGCTCGTCCCGCAGGACCACGTCCGGACGCGGCTGCGGCACCACCACGGGGAGCGGCAGGGTCCCGCTGACCGAGCCCGATCCGTCGTCGTCTTCGTGGTGCGCGGGCGTTTCGAACGGCGGCGGCGGGACGAGCTGCGGGCGCCGCCGCCACCAGAGCCCGGCGATCAGGCCGGTCAGCAGGCCACCGGTGCCGCTGACCGCCGAGGCCAGCCCGATCCCGAGGCCGGAAGCTTCCTCCGCGGGCTTCGCCTCGGCAGGCTTGGCTTCGGGGGCGGCCGGCGGCAGCGGACCGAACTGCACGGCCGGGTCCTTGGCGTCCTCGGGCAGCTGGAGCACCTGACCGGGCTCGATCGCCGCGGGGTCGGTGAACGGGGTTCCGTCGGGGCGCGGCCGGCCCTGGTTGAGCTGGTAGATCTCGGGGAACCGCCGCCCGTCCCCGAGTGCGCGTTCGGCGATCTTGAACAGCGTGATGTCGTCCGGGTTGTCGGCGTGCGGGACGATGTAGTACTTCACCGGTGGCGGCGCCGGCTGCGCGAGGGCGGGGCCGCCGGCGAGCACGGCGAAGAGGACTCCGGCGCAGCCTGCTTGCCCGGCCCGGCCGAGAGCGCGGCGCACCGCGGGAACCCGGTTTTCGCCCATCGTCGGCACCCTCTCCCCGGTGACCCCGGCGGATCACGGTGTTGCCCCTTTACACGGGTCGGGTGCGGGCGTGGTTCAGATCTTGCCCGGGGCCGGGGGTTCGGAAGCGCGAGACGTTCGCCCGGGCCGGGTCCGCGCCGGACGGTCCGGGTCAGATTTCGTCCCAGGGCACGGTTTCGTAGGCTTCCGCGAGCAGCTTCACCGCTCGATCCGCGGGCGGCAACACGAAGCCGTCCACCGAAGCGACCGGGCGCCCCGGCGTTTCCGAGTTCGTCAGGAACATCGTGTCGAACCCGCCCAGATCGGCGGGCCGGACCTCGCGCGTCTCCTGCGGCACACCGAGCCGGTGCAAGGCGTCCTGCTGGACCAGCATCGTGATCCCGGGCAGGACTTCGGCTTCCGGCCAGACGACCGTGTCCCCGGCCAGGAAACCCGCGTTCCACACCGAAGCTTCGCTGATCCGGCCGGCGTGGTCGACGAACAGCGCGTCGTCGTACCCGGCGAGCTCCGCCTGGCGGGCGTGGTGGATCAGGCCGAACGTGCCGAGGTGCTTCACCTGCGGCAGATCCCGTTGGTACCGCACGGTCCGCAGGCGCAGCGGCGCCGGGTCGACCGGGTGCGGCGGGAGCGTGCGGACCAGGATCTCCGGTGTCATCGGCTCGTCGAAAGAGCGTGTGAGCACCAGGACCCGCACGGAAAGGGCCGGTTCGCCCGCGATCGCCTGCCGGACGTAGGCGCGCACGCGCTCGACGTCGAGCTCCGCGCCGAACAGCAGGCGGGTGCTCGTGGTGAGCCGGTCGAGGTGGTGGGCGAGCCCGCGGACCCGCCCGTCCCGGACCTGCATCGCGGTGAAGTGACCGTAGGAGGTCATCGTCGCGACGAAGGCGTCCGGGCCGAGCGGGACCCCGTCGAGCTCGGAGCGGACCGCCACTACTGGACGGTGACGCCCGTGAACTTCACCTGCTTGGTCGGCGCCCCGGTCCCGTCCTGCGGGTTCGGGTTAGCGATGCCGGCCTTGGCCACCGCGTCGAGCACCTTGAGGCCCTCGTCGCTGATGCTGCCGAACACCGAGTACTCCGCCGGGAGGCCTTCGGCGCTGCCGTAGACCATGAAGAACTGGCTGCCACCGGAGTTCGGGGCCTGCGTCTTCGCCATCGCGAGGATGCCGCGGCCGTACTTGATCTCCGGGAACGCCTCGTCCGGCATCGTGTAGCCGGGGCCGCCCTGACCGTCGTTCGTCGGGTCGCCGGTGGCCGAGGGGTCACCGCACTGCAGCATCTGCAGGCCCTCGGTGCCGAGCCGGTGGCACATGGTGTCGTTGTAGAAGTTCTGCTTCGCGAGGTTGATGAAGCTCTGCACCGCACACGGCGCGAGCGCCCGGTCGAGCGTCAGCGGGATGTCGCCCGCGGTGCTCTTCAGCGTCACGTTCACCGTGCCGGTCGACGGGACGTTCTTGCCGTCGGGCAGGTTCACCTTCTTCGGCGCCTTGCCCGTCGTGTCGGCTTTGTAGTCGCACGTCGTCGGGTTCGGCAGCGCCGCGGTCCGCTTCGGCAGCGCGGTGCGCTCCGTCGGGATCTGGACTTCGGTCGGCGGCGGGGCGGCCGAGGACGACGCGGCGGTGTCGGTGTTCTCGCCGCCGTTCGCGCTCACGATCCACACCACCACGCCCGCGACGACGAGCACAGCCACGCCGACCACACCGGCGCCGATCCTCCGGCGTCGCTTCTGCTGCTCCAATCGGCGCTCGAGCTGCCTCTCGAGCTTGCGCTTCGCAGCTTCGCGGCGCTGCTGGTTGGTCGCCACCCCGTACCCTCCCAGGTTTCCGCTCGTGTCACACGTCTGAGGTAGCGGCAGTGTATGGGCACAGCCTGTGAGGACCATGTACAGGGCCCGCTAGTCTCAACCCGATCGTGATCGGCGCCATCCGGCGCGGAAGTCCGGGAGGCGTTCGGTGCTCGTCGTCGGGTTCGGCAGCGGCCCGCTGCAGGCCAACTGCTACCTGCTGGCGGACGCCGCCGGCGGGCCGTGCCTGGTCGTGGATCCCGGACAGGAGGCAGGCGCGCCGCTGGCGGCCGCGCTCGCCGAGCACCGGCTGGCCCCGGCGGCGCTCGTGGCCACCCACGGGCACCCCGACCACGTCGCTTCGGCCGCTTGGCTGGCGGCCGAGCACGGCGTTCCCCTGCACCTGCACCCCGCGGACGCCGCGCTGTACGACGGCGAGAGCGTGCCACTCGAGACGGGGACCTTCGCCGGTCTGAACGTCGACGTCCGGCACGTCCCCGGCCACACGCCGGGCTCGGTGGTGCTGAGCCTGGGGACGGCCGAAGGCGGGCGGGTCGCGCTGACCGGTGACACGCTGTTCGCCGGGTCGGTCGGCCGCGGCGCCGACGCGGAGGCGGTGCGGGGCCTGCTGGCGAGCCTGCCGGACGACACGGTGGTGCTGCCGGGCCACGGCCCGGCGACGACGATCGGCCGGGAGCGCGCGGGCAACCCGTTCCTCGCCGGGACAGGGGCATGAGCATGGCGCAGGAGCCGGCCGAACGGCTGGCGCTGTTCGAGGAGGACCCGCGTGGCCGCCGTCGCCGGGGGATTTCGGGACTGATCGGCGTGGTGATCGTCGGGGCGGCGTTCGGCGGCATCGCCGGCCTGATCGGCGGCACGGTGACCGGGCTGGTCGTCGCGCTGGTGATCGCCCTGCCGCTGCTGTACGTGATGGCGGTCAGCATCCGGCGCCGCGTCTGGCTGGAGGGCTCGACGCTGCTCGTCCGCACCTGGGGGCTGCGCCGGGTCGACCTGGTCACCGCGACCCGCCTCGACCTCGTCGTCGGCGACGTCCGGGGTTCTCGCACGGTGAGCCTGCTGGTCAACGCCGGGCAGCGGGGCAAGGTCGCGAAGGTGGACCTCGCGGTGTTCTCCGGGACCGGCGGGCGCGAGCTGGGCATCCTGCAGCTGCGGAAGCTGGCGAACGCGCTGATGAACAACACCGAGGCGAACGGCCTGGTGTTCGGGGAGCTGCTGGTCGCCGAGCTGAAGGCCGAGGCACGCGGCACCGGCGTGGCGGACCGCCCGCTCTACCGGCTGGCGTCGGTGGCGCCGTCCGGCAAGTACGTGCAGCGGTTCACGATGGAGGCCGTCAGCCGGTTCGTGGCGACTCTCGACTGAGCTCCTCGTCCTCCTTGCGGAGCTGTTCGAGCTGGTAGACGAGCTCCGGGACCTCCTGCGCGATGTACGCCGCGAGCCGCTCGACGTGGTGCAGCGTCGTGCGGACGTCCTCGAGGGCTGCCGCGATGCGGGGCAGCGATTCGACGGCCTGGACGGTGCTGGTGACCACCCGCAGTGCACCCCGCACAAGGCACCGCGGTCCGGCGAGCAGGAACATGGCGCCTCCCGGGTCGGCTGCCGCCTTCCTACCGCGTTCTCGCTGGTCCGGCGCGGCCGGGGTGCGCCGGTGTTACGGGTGGGACGGAACGGCCTTCGTGGTGCTGCTGAGGTACCCGGCCGGCTCCCGTGAGGCGATCAGGGCGGCGAGCACGGTCGTCACCGGGACGGCCGCGACGATGCCGACACTGCCGGCGAGCGTCCGGATGATCTCCTGCGCGATCTCTTCGCTGCCGAGCAGCGCGCCCAGCCCGACCCCGGAGATGGACGAGTACAGCAGCACCGGCAGCGCGGCCCCGGCGTAGGCCATGACGAGCGTGTTGACCGCCGAGCCGACGTGGTCACGACCGATCCGCAGGCCGGAGCGGTACAGCTCCTGCCAGCTCAGGTCCGGGTTGGCGCGGCGGAGCTCCCAGACGGCGCTGGTCTGGGTGACGGTGACGTCGTCGAGCACACCGAGCGCGCCGATGACGACGCCGGCGAGCAGCAGCCCCCGCGCGTCGATGCCGTGGCCGAGCGACCCGATCAGCGTCGACGTGCTGTCGTCGAGCCCGGTCAGTGACGCGGCGGCGGAGAAGATCGCCGACAGGACGCCGATGAGCGCGAGGCTGACGAGCGTGCCCAGCACGGCGGCGGACGTTCTCGCCGACAGCCCGTGTGTCAGGTACAGCGCGATGAACATGATCGCGCCCGCGCCCGCGATGGCCACCACCAGCGGGTTCTCGCCGGCGAGGATCGCGGGGAGGATGAACAGCGCGATCACCAGGAAGGACAGGCCCAGCGCAACCAGCGCGGCCAGGCCCTGCCAGCGGCCCAGCACCAGCACCGCGACCGCGAAGAGCGCGGCCAGCACCAGCAGCGGGGTCCCGCGCTGGAAGTCGACCAGCTGGAAGCTCGCCGGGTCGGCCGCGTTCCCGCCGTTGTAGGCGAGGACAACGGCGTCACCCGCGGCGAAGCGTGGTGTGCTGGGCTCGATCGGGACGGTCAGCTTGAGCTGTTTCCCGTTGGCCGGGCCGTCGGTCATGGTGAGGTCGACGGTCAGGCACGGCTTGGCGTTCGGGTCGCTCTGGTCGCCGACCTGCACCTGGCCCTGGGCGAGGCAGGGACCGGTGTTGGTGGTGGTGATGCTCGCGGCCACCGGGGTGCCCTGCGGGACGACGCTCGTCGGGTCGGCCTTGCCCCAGGGGTAGAGCACGATCATCCCGGCCACGGTGGCGACGGCGAGCGGGGCGAGCAGCCAGATCAGCAGCAGCCGGACACGGCGTGACGCCGGGGCGGCGGGCCCGTGGCCGTGGCCATGGCCGTGCCCGGTTTCCGCGGGTTTTCTTGTGGTGGCCGAGGGTTCGGCAACGGCTTCGGCCGGCTTCGCGGCGCGTCGCTGGGGTCCAGTGTCGGCTCGGTTCTCGGCGGGAATCCGCTGTGCGCCGGTGTCGGCCCGCCTGGCCGCGGCGGGAGTTCGTTGGGTCCCGTTGTCGGTGCGGCCGGCTTCGGCCGGGATCCGCTTGCCCCCGGCGGGAACCCGTTGCGGCCCGGTGTCGGCGCGCCGCCGCGGTGCGGCAGGGGAGTCGGCCGCGCGTCGGGTGCCTTCGGGCGGCGTCCGGCGGGCCGGTTTCCGGGGCGTATCCGACGTTCCGGACGTTCCGCGAGCCGGGGAAGGGGACACCTCGTCGGTGATCCGGCGAATCGGGCCGGTTTCGTCGTCGTCGAGGTCGGGGCGGTCCACCCGCACATCCTGACAGCGGGATTCCGCGCCCCGCGCGAGGGGCCGCCGACGGCCCGGTTCGTCCGGATGCGCCGTGTCGTCCGCCGGGGTACGCGAGTTCGCCGTTCCGGTCCGGCACGGATGGACGACGCGCGTACCCGGGTGGACGACACGGGGTCAGCCGTAGGCCTGGCGCACGTGGACGCGCCGGTAGGCCGACGGCGGGGTGTCGAAGTGGTCGAGGAAGGCCTGCCGCAGCGTCTCGGTGGAGCCGAAGCCGCAGCGGCGGGCGATCGTGGCCAGCGGCAGGTCGGTGCCCGACAGCAGGCGGGCCGCCTGCTCGGTGCGGATCGTCCGGACGTACCGGCCGGGTGTGGTGCCGAGGTGGGCGTCGAACAGGCGGGTGAGCTGGCGGGCGCTGATCCCGGCGCGGGTGGCGAGCGCCGGTGTGCCGAGGTCGTGGTCGAGGTGCTCGGCGATGTACGCGGTGAGGTCGCGGACCTCGCGGTGCTCCGGCGGCGGGCCGGCCAGGAACAGGCTGACCTGGGCCTGGTTCCCCGGCCGCTGCAGGTAGGTCACGAGCGACCGGGCCACTTCGCGGGCCAGCGTCGGCCCGTGGTCGGCCTCCACGAGCGCCAGGGTCAGGTCGAGCCCGCTGGTCACCCCGGCCGCGGTGTAGACGTTCCCGTGCCGGACGTACAGCGGCACCGGGTCCACGGTCACCGCCGGGTAGTCCTCCGCCAGTTTCGCCGCCCAGCGCCAGTGGGTGGTCGCGCGGCGGCCGTTGAGCAGGCCCGCCGCGGCCAGCACCTCGGCGCCGGTGCAGACCGACGCCACCCGCCGGCTGGTCTGCGCGAGCCGCCGGATGTGGGCCAGCACGCGTTCGTCGGACGCCGCCGTCGTGCTGCCCCAGCCGCCGGCGACGACCAGCGTGTCGAGGTCACCGGCGACCTGGTCGAGCCGCAGGTGCGGCTGCAGGACCAGTCCGGAGCAGGTGCGGATGCCCTGGCCGTCGAGGTTGGCGAGCCGGATCTCGTACGGCGGGCGTGCACCGTGGCGGTTGGCGGCGTCGAGCACGTCCGCCGGGCAGGCGACATCCAGCAGCTCGACGTCGGGAAATCCGACGATCGTGACCCGTCTGGGTGAACCCGCCATGATCGCACGCTAGCAGCCGGACCGGCGCTCGGACGCGGTTCGCAGGTTTTCGGACATCCGCGTCACTCCGGGCCCCGCGAGCCGCCACGCTCGGGTGCATGACCGATGAGCAGAAGACCATCGCCTTCGTGGTGTACCCGGGGCTGACCCCGCTCGACCTGGTGGGCCCGCTCCAGGTGCTCAGCGCGCTGGCCCAGATCGACCCGACCTACCGGACCGTCGTGGTGGGGGCCACGAAGGACACCGTCGGGACCGACACCCCGCTGCGGATCGCCCCCAGCCACACGTTCGACGAGGTGCCGTCGCCGTTCGCGGTGCTCGTGCCCGGCGGCACCGTGCCGACGCTGCGCGCGATGGCCGACGACGCGCTCCTCGCCTGGCTGCGCACCGCGGCCGCGGGCGCCGAGCTGGTGACGTCGGTCTGCACCGGTTCGCTGGTCCTCGGCGCGGCGGGGCTGCTCGACGGCAAGGAGGCGACCACGCACTGGATGTTCCGTGACGTCCTCGCCGGGCTGGGTGCGACACCGGTCGCCCGGCGGTGGGTCGAAGACGGCCGCGTGATCACCGCGGCCGGCGTCTCGGCAGGCATCGATCTGGCCCTGCACCTGGTGGAACGGCTGGCGGGCCGGCAGGTCGCGACCAACGTCCAGTTCGTCATCGAGTACGACCCGGAACCGCCCCAGGGCGCCCTGGACTGGGCAAACCAGCCGTATGGCGACCTCACGCCGCTTCGTGAGCACACGTTGCGCGCGGGCCTGGCCGACCACCCGGAGCTGCTGGCGAAACTGCTCGCCCACGCGTAAGCCCAACGGCCTCGGCCATCCGGGTGATGCGCGGACGGACCGCGCACCCGGCGGCTAGATTCAGCTCGCTCGATCAGGTGATCTCCGCGGGTGGGGTGTAGCCGTGCGGTTCCAGGTCCTCGGCCCGATGACGGCCTCCGTGCCGCTGCCGTCGGCGGCCCAGCCGCGGCGGCTGCTCGCCGTCCTGCTCGCGCGCGCCGGCCAGTTCGTCGGCCGCGACACCCTCGTCGACGAGCTGTGGCCGGACGGCGCGCCGTCGAGCGCCGCGGCGATCGTCCAGGTCACCGTGTCGAAACTGCGCAAGTCGCTCTCACCCGGCCTTGGTGCTGCCGAGGCCGGGCAGCGCCTGCGGTCCGGGCCGCGGGGCTACGCGCTGGCCGTCGAGCCGGGGGAGCTGGACTCGGACGACTTCCTGACGCTGCTGTCCGCCGGTGCCGACGACCGGGCCCAGCGCCGCCGCGCGCTCGAACGGGCCTTGGCGTGCTGGCGGGGTGACGCCTTCGCCGACGTCGCCGGCGGCCCGCTGCTGGAAGCGCACAAGCTGTGGCTGGAGGACCGGCGGTCGGCGGCGCTGCTGCAGCTGGTCGAGCTGGAGCTCGCCGACGGGGACGGCCGGGCCGTGGTCGAGCGGCTCGCCCCGGTGGTCGCGGCGCGCCCCGCGGACGAGCGGTTCGCCGCCCGACTTGCGTCCGCGCTCGGCACGGTCGGCCGCCGCGAGTCGGCCCTGGAAGTGCTCCGCCGGACGCGGCGGGCGCTCTGGGAAGAGGCCGGTGTGTGGCCGGGTGCGGACCTCGTCGCGGTGTACCGCCGGATCGCCGGCACCGAGTGGACAACCCCGGGCCCGCCCGCCCAGCTGCCGCCCGCGGTGCCCGACTTCACCGGCCGCGCGGCCGAGCTCGCCGACATCAGCCGGGCCCTGCGCGGTCCGGCGCCGATCGTGCTCCACGGAGCCGCCGGGGCCGGGAAGTCCGCGCTGGCCGTCCAGGCCGCGTGGCGAGCCCGCCGCCGGTTCCCCGACGGCCAGCTGACCGCTTCGCTGCGCTGCCAGGACGGAACACCCGCGGATCCGGCGACCGTGCTGACCGGGTTCCTTCGCCTGCTCGGCGCCACACCCGCGGAGCTCGCCGACCGCGCCGGCCTGGCCGGGCTTTGGCGCAGTTACACCGCCGACCGGCGGCTGCTGGTGCTCCTGGAGGACGCCGCGTCCGAGGCCCAGGTGCGGGCCCTGCTGCCGAGCGGACCCGGCTGCGCCACGCTCGTCACGGCGCGCCGGGAGCTGTCCGGATTGTGCGGCGCGCACCCGGTTCCCGTCCCGGAGTTGTCCACTGAGGACGGTTGGGCGCTGCTCGCGGCGATCGTGGGGGAGCCGCGGCTGCGTGCGGAACCCGAAGCAGCGCAACGACTTCTCGGCCACTGTGCCGGGCTCGCGCTCGCCGTCCGGATCGCCGGTGTCAAGCTCGCAGCGCGACCCGGTCAGCGGGTCGCCGAACTCGCCGCGCGGCTCGCCGACGAACGTCGTCGCCTCGACGAGCTGACCACGGGCGACCTCGGCGTCCGCGCCACCGTGACGTCGGCGCTGCGGGACCGGCCCGCGTCCGAGGGCGCCCTGCTGCGGCTGCTCGCCGCCTTCGACGGCGCCGTCCCGGACTGGTGCGCCGCGGCGCTGCTGGACCGTCCGCTCACCGAGGCCCGCGACCGGCTCGACGCGCTGGTCACCGCCCACCTGCTGGAGCCGGCCGGGACCCGCTGGGTGGTACCGCCGTTCCTCCGGCTGGTCCTGGCGGAAAGCCCGGAGACCGACCGGGTCGCGCTGCGCCGCGCGTGCGAGGTCACCCTCGTCCTGGCCGAGCACGCCCGGGGTCACCACGCACCCGGCCTGCCGAAACCGGATCCGGCGGCACTGCGCCGGGTCGCGGCCGACCCGCCGGGCTGGGCGGCGGAGGAGACGGGCCTCATCGCCGCCGCCGTGCGCCTGGCGAGCGCGAACGGCTGGCACGAGCTCACCGAACGGCTCGCCGACGCGTGCACCGCGCTGGCCGGCCGGCCGTGGCTCGGCCCCGACGCCCGCGCCGTGTCGGTGCTCGGCCTGGCCGCGGCCCGCCGCCGCCAGGACCCGCGCGCGGAAGCCGAAAAGCTGTACAACCTCGGCTCGGTCCACCTGCAGCACGGCCGCGGGCGCCAGGCGCGGAGCTACTTCGTCATGGCCGAAACCCGCTTCCGGCGGCTGGACGACCCGCAGGGCACGGGCGCGGCGCTGGCCGCGCTCGCCGACGTCCACCTCGACGGTGGTGACCCGGGTGCCGCCGAGGCCGAGCTGCGGGAGGCGCTCGACCTGTTGCGCGACTGCGGGGACCGGCGCGGGCAGGCGGCCGTGGCGGCGCAGCTGGGTTCGCTGGCCGAGGACGTCGGCGACGTGCGGCGCGCGGTCGAGAGCTTCGAGGTGAGCATGCTGCTCGCCCGGGAGTGCGACGACGGCCGCTGGCACGACCAGGCCGCCAAGCGCTACGCCGACGTCCTGCGCCGTCACGGCGGCTGCGACCAGGCGGCCGACCTGCTCACCGGCGCGCTCGGCGGCGCCGTCCGCACGCGCGAGCGGCACTGGGAGGCGCACGTCCTGCGCAGCCTCGGCGACCTGCACACCGAGGCCGGGGAGCTCGGCGACGGTGAACGCTGCCTGACGCGGTCGCTGGCGCTGTTCGAGCAGATCGGGCACCGGCACGCCGCCGCCTACACCCATCGCAGCCTGGCCGAGGCCCGCCGCCGCGCGGGTGACCCGACGGGCGCGCTGTGGCACGTCCGGGCCGCGATGGGCGTGTTCCGGGAGCTGCGCGACCGCCGCGGCGCCGGATACGCCCTGCTCAGCCTCGGCCGGACGCAGGCGGACGGCGGCGCCGGGCCCGAGGCCGCGCGGAACCTGCGGACGTCGGCGGACCTGTTCCGGGAGCTCGGGTTCCCGCTGTGGGAGCTGCGCGCGTTGCGGGAGCTCAACGGCGTCACCAGTGAATCCCCGGCGCACGAGAGAACCCGTGAAGTCTTGACGAAGATCAGAACCTGAGTGCCGCCGAACCCCTACCCGCGGCCGCGTCGTTTGGCGAAGTTATGGCCGTCCGCATTTGGCTGCCGCCCATCGGATCGACGTACCGAGGAGGCAAGTCATGTCGGGACAACGGATGCTCGTGCGGGCGGCGGTGGGGCTGACCGCTTCGGCCGCGACGGTGGTTTTCGCCACCATCGGAACCGCTTCGGCGGAGGTCGAGGTCACCAAGCTCAGCCAGTCGGCGGCCGCGTCACAGCTGTCCGCGGCCGGGGTGACCCACTCGTCCAGCGGCGGCTGCACCACCAGGTCGAACTCGACCTGCACGTCCTACGAGCAGATCAACCAGACCACCGTCACCGGCGTGATCACGCTGAAGCGGGCGAGCGGCTGCGCGATCAACATCACCGGCGGCACCGAGGTCGGGCACGCGTCGGGCACCTACAGCCACTACAACGGCTACAAGGTGGACATCTCGCACAACAGCTGCATCGACAGCTACATCAAGAACTCCTTCGCCTACGCCGGCCTGCGCGGCGACGGCTACCCGCAGTGGAAGGCCGGCTCCGGCAACCTCTACTGCGACGAGGGCAACCACTGGGACATCACGTACTACACCTGCGGCTGCTGAGCTTTCCGGCCGGGACCTGCCCGTTCCGAGGGCTGCGGGCAGGTCCCGGTTACGCACCGCGACGCCCGGGCGTGAACCGCGATGATCGGCGCGGCGGCGGGTTTTGTGCTCCTGGCCGGTATCTACCTCGTGCTCGCCCCCAGGATCGCCGGTTTCGGCGGCGCGGGTGTGCTTGCGCTGAGCAACACGCTGGTCGGTCTGGTCCTGGTGGCGTTCGCGATCACCCGCACCGCCACGCGGCGGCTGTCGCTGATCGGCTGGGTGGTCCCGGTCCTCGGCGCGTGGGCCGCGCTTTCGCCGTGGCTGCTGCGACAGGCGGGGGAGACCCAGCCGTCGACGGCCGCGCTGGTCGGCAACGTCGTCGCCGGCGCGGTGGCGGGTGTGGCGCCGGCTAGTTCTTGACCAGCAGCCAGCCGGCTTCACCCGGCCGGTACGGGGATTCCGCGTGTTTGGCGACGATGCCGGGCAGGCCGTGCTGGCGGCTCGCGCCGGCGACGGCCTCACCACCGCCGGAGAAGTAGCGCGGCACCTGCCAGTGGCGGTCGGTCACGGCCAGGCCGTCCAGCAGTTCCCGGCGGTCGGTGTAGGGCAGGTCGAGCGTCGGCTTGCCGTCGAAGTGCAGGACGTCGGAAGCGAAGTAGAAGACCGGGCAGCTGGTCTTGAGCCGTTTCGCGGCGGCGCCGTCGGCCCGCCGGCGTTCTTCGAGCCCGTCGGGGTAGGGCTTGCCGTCCTTGACCACGACGACCTCGCCGTCCAGCAGGACTTCCGTCGAGCCGAACTCCTCGCCGAGCTTGTGCAGCTCGGGGTAGCGGCCGGTGACGTCGGCGCCGGTGTCATCGTGAAGGGTGACGCGGCCGCCGGAGACCTGCATCATCGTGCGCAGGCCACCCCAGGCGAACTCGTAGGCCCACGCGTCGTCGTCGGCGGGCAGGTCACCCGGCGCCGCCGTCATCGGCTCGAGGAACTCCGGCGCGTCCTCGTGCCCCGGCTCGGCCGGGTCGAGGCGCCGCAGCGTCCAGTCACGGTCGTCGTCACCGTTGTGGCGGTTGAAGAAGACGTACTTGCCGCGCGCCCGCTCGCCGTGGAAGACGACCTCGACCTTGTGGTCGTTCCAGTGCAGGGTGTCGTACTTCCCGGTGTCCCACACGGTCATCGTGCCGCCGCCGTACTCACCGGCGGGGATCTCGCCCGCGAAGGTGAGGTACTCCATCGGATGGTCTTCGGTGTGCACTGCGAGCCGGTTGACACCGGGAGTGAGCGGCAGGCCCTTCGGCACGGCCCACGACACGAGCACGCCGTCCCGCTCGAACCGGAAGTCCCAGTGCAGCCGGGTGGCGTGGTGTTCCTGGATGACGAAGAGATCGTCGTCGCCGGGCTCCGGCGGGCCGTCCGGCCAGGGTTCGGGGGTGCGGTCCTTGCCACGCTTGCCGCGGTACTCGGAGAGTTTGTCCGCCATCGCCGGCCCGGTACCCCTTCCGCTCGGGAGCGTCCAGGATACCGGGGAACGGCAATGGCCCGGACGGCGGCGCGGCTTTCGAGGTCGCCGGAAAGCCGTGAAGGCCCCCTTCCCGGCCATAAGAGCCGGTAAGGAGGCCTTCACGGGCAACAATCGTCAGTCCGTCTCCGCCATGGCTTCCGCGAACTGAGCCGCATACAGCCGCGCATAAGCGCCGCCGCTGTGGAGCAGCGTCTCGTGGTCGCCCTGCTCCACGATCCGGCCGTGCTCCATCACCAGGATCACGTCGGCGTCGCGGATCGTCGACAGGCGGTGGGCGATGACGAAGCTGGTTCGCCCGCTCCGCAACGAGTTCATCGCCCGCTGGATGAGCACCTCGGTGCGGGTGTCGACCGAGCTGGTCGCCTCGTCGAGGATCAGGATCACCGGCTTGGCCAGGAACGCGCGCGCCACCGTGATCAGCTGCTTCTCGCCCGCGCTGACCGTGCCGCCCTCGTCGTCGAGCACCGTCTCGTAGCCGTCCGGCAGGGTGCGGACGAACCTGTCGACGTACGTCGCCGTTGCCGCTTCGATGATTTCCTCGCGGCTCGGGTCGTCGGCGCCGTAGGCGATGTTCTCCGCGATCGTGCCGCCGAACAACCACGCGTCCTGCAGCACCATGCCGGTCTGGTCGCGCAGCTCCTCGCGGTTCATCTTCGCGATGTCGACGCCGTCGAGCGTGATCCGGCCGCCGTCGAGCTCGTAGAACCGCATGAGCAGGTTGACCAGCGTCGTCTTCCCGGCGCCGGTCGGGCCGACGATCGCGACCGTCTGACCGGGTTCCACGGTCAGCGACAGGTCCTCGATCAGCGGCTTGTCCGCCAGGTAGCGGAAGGAGGCGTCCTGGAACTCGACGCGCCCGCGCACCGGTGAAGGCCGCTCGGGATCGGCGGGCTCGGGCTCCTGCTCCTCGGCGTCGAGCAGCGCGAACACCCGCTCGGCCGAGGCGACACCGGACTGCAGCAGGTTCGCCATGCTGGCGATCTGCGTCACCGGCTGGCTGAACTGGCGCGAGTACTGGATGAACGCCTGCACCTCACCGAGGGTGAGGCTGCCCGAAGCGACGCGCAGTGCGCCGATCACGGCCACCAGCACGTAGCTCAGGTTGCCGATGAACATCATCGCCGGCTGGATCATGCCGGAGATGAACTGCGCCCGGAAGCTCGCCTGGTACAGCGTTTCGTTCTGCTTGTCGAAGATCGCGGCGGACTCGTCGCGGCGGCCGAACACCTTGACCAGCGAGTGCCCGGTGTACATCTCCTCGACGTGTGCGTTGAGCTTCCCGGTCGTCGACCACTGCTTGATGAAGTTCGGCTGCGCCCGCTTGCCGATCTTCGCCGCCACGACCGCCGACAGCGGCACCGTGAGCAGCGCGATCAGCGCCAGCAGCGGCGAGATCAGGAACATCATGATCAGCACGCCGATCACGGTCAGCAGCGACGCGACGATCTGGGACAGCGTCTGCTGCAGCGACTGCGCCAGGTTGTCGATGTCGTTGGTGACCCGGCTGAGCACCTCACCGCGCGGCTGGCGGTCGAAGTACTTCAGCGGCAGCCGCGCGAACTTGTCCTCGACGTCCTGGCGCAGCCGGTACACCGCCTGCTGCACCAGCGTCGTGGTCAGGCGGGCCTGGATCAGCCCGAAGAACGACGCGATGACGAACAGGGCCAGCACGGTCAGCAGGATCTGGCCGACCTTGTCGAAGTTGATGCCGACACCGGGCACCAGGTCGACGCGGCTGTAGATGTCGGCGAGCGTGCTGTCGCCGCGGGCCCGCAGCCCGGCGACGACCTGCTCCTTCGTGACGCCCGGCGGCACCTGCTTGCCGAGCACGCCGGCCAGGATCGCGTCGGTGGCCTGGCCGAGGATCTTCGGCCCGATCACGGTCAGCGCGACACTCGCCGCACCCAGCACGAGCACGCCGACGAGGGCCGCCCGCTGCGGCGCCAGCATGCGCAGCAGCCGCTTCAAGGACCCCTTGAAGTCCAGTGCCTTCTCCGGCGGCGCGCCGCCGGCCATCCAGCGTCCCGGGCCCGCGGTCGCGGCCCCGGTGTTCTTCTGCCGCTCGGCGGTGGGCCGTTCCCCGGCCTCGGTGACGGCGGACTCTTCCGTGGTGCTCACGCCGCCTCCTGTTCGGTCAGCTGGGACAGCACGATCTCCCGGTAGGTTTCGTTGCCGTCCATGAGTTCGTGATGGGTTCCGGTGCCGACGACGCGGCCCTCGTCGAGGACGATGATGCGGTCGGCGCCCCGGATGGTGCTGACCCGCTGCGCGACGATGACCACCGTGGCGTCGGCGGTTTCCGGCACCAGCGCGCGGCGCAGGGCCGCGTCGGTCGCGTAGTCGAGCGCGGAGAACGAGTCGTCGAAGAGGTAGATCTCCGGCTTGTGCACCAGCATCCGGGCGATCGCAAGCCGCTGCCGCTGCCCGCCCGAGACGTTCGTGCCGCCCTGGGCGATCGGTGCGTCCAGCCCTTCGGTCATCGCTTCGACGAAGTCCTTGCCCTGCGCCACTTCCAGCGCGTGCCACAGTTCTTCGTCGGTGGCGTCCGGGTTGCCGTAACGCAGGTTGGTCGCGATCGTGCCGGCGAACAGGTACGGCTTCTGCGGCACCAGCCCGACCGCGCGGGCGAGCACGTCGGGGTCGAGGTCGCGGACGTCGACGCCGTCCACCTTCACCGTGCCCTGAGTGGCGTCCATCAGCCGCGGGATCAGGTTGAGCAGCGTGGTCTTGCCGGTACCCGTCGACCCGATCACGGCGGTGGTCTCACCCGGCCGCCCGATCAGCGAGATGTCGCACAGCACCGGCTTTTCCGCGCCGGGGTAGCGGAACTCGACCCCGGACAGCTCCAGGTGCCCGTGCACGGTGCCGGGCCGGATCGGCGTCACCGGCGGCCGGACGCTCGACTCGGTGTCGAGCACCTCGGAGATGCGCTCGGCGCTGACCTCCGCGCGCGGCACCATCATGAACATGAAGGTGGCCATCATGACCGCCATCAGGATCTGCAGCAGGTAGGACAGGAACGCCGTCATGGCGCCGATCTGCATGCTGCCGGAGTCGATGCGCTGCCCGCCGAACCACAGCACCGCGACGCTGGATGCGTTCATCACCAGCATCACGATCGGGAACATCAGCGCCATCAGCCGGCCGACCCGCAGCGACACGGTGAGCAGCTCGTCGTTGGCGACGTCGAAGCGCTGCCGTTCGTGCTTGTCCCGGACGAACGCGCGGATGACGCGGATGCCCATGATCTGCTCGCGCAGGATCTGGTTGATCCGGTCGATCCGCTCCTGCATCAGCCGGAAGGCGGGCCGCATCTTGGCGATGATCAGCCCGACCGCGATCGCCAGGATCGGCACGATCACCAGCAGCAGCGAGGAGAGCGGCACGTCGAGGTTGAGCGCCAGGATGATGCCGCCGATGCACATGATCGGCGCCGACACCATCAGGATCAGCGTCATCAGCACCAGCATCTGGACCTGCTGGACGTCGTTGGTGGTGCGGGTGATCAGCGACGGCGTGCCGAACTGGCCGACCTCGCGGGCGGAGAAGTCCTGCACGCGGTGGAAGACGCCGGCGCGGATGTCGCGGCCGACCGCCATCGCCGTGCGGGCGCCGTAGTAGACCGCGCCGATCGAGCCGGCGATCTGGGCCAGCGTGACGACGAGCATCATCGCGCCGACCCGCAGGATGTAGTCCATGTCGCCCTTGATCAGGCCGTTGTCGACGATGTCGGCGTTCAGCGTCGGCAGGTAGAGCATGGCGATCGTCTGCACCAGCTGCAGGACGACGATCGCCCACAGCGTCCCCTTGTACGGGCGCAGGTGACTGCGCAGGAGCTTGACTAGCACAACGGTTCCCCCAGTGCGGTGGTGGTGTTCGGTCCGGGATTCGGTGCGGTGCCGCCGGTCAGGGTGGGCATCCCCGTGGCGAGTTCGTCGAGCAGCCGTTCCAGGGTCGGCAGGAACGGCTCGCCTTCGGTCATGAACCAGTTGACGAAGGCGACGCGGACGGCGCTTTCCACCGAGGAAGCCATCAGCCGGCACAGCAGGTGGTCCGCCCCGCCCGCCCGCTTCGCGATGGTCTCGGCGAGGACGCGTTCGACCGCCGCGTGCGCGTTGAGGAACTCGCCGCGCAGCATGAGCTGGCCCATCAGCTCCCGGATACGCGCAACATACGCGCGATCCGGCTCGCCCTCACGCGAATATTGGTGGAGCACCGCCTGCTTGACGGACTCCCAGAGCGGCTCGCCCTCCGGCCGGGCGAGCAGCGCTTCGCGCATCCCCTCGTGGCGGTCGACGACCATCGAGCAGACCGCCTGCTCCTTGCTGGAGAAGTAGTTGTTGAATGTGCGGGGCGAGACACCGACCTCGGCGGCGATGTCCTCCACCCGCACGTTCTCCAGTCCGCGGTCCATCGCGAGCCGCAACGCGGCCTGCGCGAGGGCCCGGCGGGCCTCGCGCTTCTTGCGTTCCCGCAGCGTGAGCTTCGGTGGTTCGTCCGGCGGCATGAACGGAGTGTAGCGAAAAACTTGCGGGGCACGCAAAAAGTTGCGTGCCCCGCAAATTTGGGACGAAACGGACACTGCCTGGGATTTCGCCGTGAGTTCCCTCGTCGGCTGCGATATCGGCTGCCGTGTGCGCTCCGTTGCGACACGCAACTTGCAAAAATGAGCCGATTGGCCTAGTCCGCTGCGCTCACCAGCAGCAACGGTCCGAAAATCCGCTCACGGGCCGCGATCGCGCGGGAACCGGCTGTGGACATCTGACAAAGCTTTCTGCTTCCATGTCCGGCATCGCCGCCCGGGGGTCGGCGCAGTGCACTGTTTCCGAACCTGAGCAAGGAAGAAGTGGGACCACATGGCGAGCCGGGCCCGGGAAATCCTGGATCGATCACGCGTCCTGCTGGACCGCTCGCGGGTCGCCGCCGCGCAGTTCCTCATCGCGCCCCCGAAGCATCCCGGGTACGCGCCCGCGGCGGGCCCGGCGATCGCGGAGCTGCCGCCGGCCGAGCCGGCCCAGGAGATCCCATCGCCGCCGGCGGACGACGCCGTGCTGGCCGAGATCTGCGCCAGTGTCGCCCTGCGTGACCTGAACTTGCTCGACCAGCTCCTCGCGCGCCTGGAAGAGCTCGAGGCGGGGGAGGAGGACCACCACCGCCTCTCGGAGCTCTACCAGCTCGACCACCTCGCCACCCGGCTGCGCCGCAACGCCGAGAACCTGCGCGTGCTGGCCGGGCAGGACACCGCCGACGGCGCCGCCCGCGCCACCTCGGTCCTCGACCTCATGCGCGAGGCGATGTCCTCGATCGACCACTACGCCCGGATCACCATCGGCCGCGTGATCAACCTCGGCGTGGTCGGGTTCGCCGCCGAAGACCTCGGCCGCGTGCTGGCGGAGCTGTTCGACAACGCCGCCAACCAGTCCTCCCCGAGCTCGCCGGTGAACGTCAGCGCCCACCTGACCGAGCAGGGCAGCGTGCTCGTCCGGATCGAGGACGAGGGCATCGGCATCCCCGCCGACCGTGTCGAAGGCCTCAACGCGCGCCTGGCCGCCGGGGGAGACCTCGACGACGCCGCGGCGCGGCACATGGGACTCGCCGTGGTGTCCCGGCTCGCCGCCCGCCACGGTGTCACCGTGCGGCTCGACCGGCGCAGCCCGCACGGCACGGTGGCCACCGTGCTGCTGCCGACCGGGATCGTCACCGAACTCGCCGAGCACGCGTGGTCGGGCACCCGGACCGTCACCATCGAGCCGGCCAAGCCCGGGGCCGACGGTGAGCCGGTCGCCGTCGGCAGCCTGCCGCGCCGCCGCCCGGGCGCCTTCCCGCGGGAGGAGCCCGCGCCCGCGCCGCGCAAGCCCAGCCCCCGGCCGCTCGAGCAGGTCTCCGGCGGGACGACGGCCAACGGCCTGCCGCGCCGGGTGCCCGGCAGCATCCGCGGCGCCGCCCCCGAACCACCACCGCCCCCGCCGGCCCCGGCCGGCTCCGGGCACGAGCAGCTGCTCGCCGACCTCGGCGCCTTCGCCGACGGCGAGCAGGCGGCGCTCGCCGAAAACCGCACCCAGCAGGACGAGACGCCCGGAGGAACCGCTTCGTGAGCGCCCCCCACCCGGCCCCGGCGAACTTCGCCTGGCTGCTCGACGACTTCGTGCGCAAGGTCCACGGGGTCAGCCACGCGCTGATCATGAGTGTGGACGGCTTCCCGCTGACCGCGTCCGACTCGGTCGCCGAAGCCGAGGCCGAGCAGCTCGCGGCGATCGCCAGCGGCCTGCTCTCGCTGGCCGGCAACAGCGCGGCGCTGTTCGGGAAGGGCGCCTGCGAGCAGATCATCATCCGGCTCACCCACGGCTACTTCCTCTTCATGGGCATCGGTTCCGGTGCCGGGCTCGCGGTGCTGACCTCGGGCGAGGCGGACATGAAGGTGGTCGCCTACGAGATGACCCAGTTCATCACCAACGCCGGCCACGCGCTCACCCCCGAGGTGCGCGCCGAACTGCGCCAGGTGCTCACCGCGCGCCGGCCCCGGGTGTGATGGGTATGCCCGAGGATGTGATTCCTGTGTCCGAGAAGGACACCGCCTTGCCGCGGCGCAGCCGCCGGATCCGCGCGTACGCGCTCACCGGCGGCCGCACCAGCACCCGCCACCAGCTGCTGGTGGAGACGCTGGTGTCGGTCCCGCAGTACGACCCGGCGCTGAGCGACACGCTCATGCCCGAGTCCCGCTCGCTCTACGAACGCGCGCGGACGCGCTGCTCGATCGCCGAGCTGTCGGTCGGGCTGGACCTGCCGCTGGGCGTGGTGCGGGTGCTGATCGGCGACCTCGCCTCGCAGGGCGCGGTGTTCGTCCACCCCACCGCGCACGCCTACCACCACGACACCAACGTGCTCGAGAGGATCCTTGATGGGCTCAAGCGGCTCCCCGCCTGAGGGCGATCTGCTGACGATCTCCGCGAAGATCGTCGTCGCCGGGGGCTTCGGTGTCGGCAAGACCACGTTCGTCGGCGCGGTGTCGGAAGTGCCGCCGATGAGCAACGAGGCGTGGATGACCGAAGCCGGGGAAGGGGTCGACGACATCCCGCCCGGCGGCAAGTCGACCACGACCGTCGCGATGGACTTCGGCCGGATCACGTTGCGCCCGGACCTGTTGCTGTACCTGTTCGGCACGCCGGGCCAGGCGCGGTTCTGGTTCCTCTGGGACGACCTGAGCCGGGGTGCGCTCGGCGCGGTCGTGCTGGTCGACACCAGCCGGATCGACGAGTCGTTCGCGGCGATCAACTACTTCGAGAACGACTCCGAGCTGCCGTTCGTCGTGGCGGTCAACCAGTTCGAGGGCAAGCCGGTGCACGACCTCGACGAGGTGCGCGACGCGCTGGCGCTCGACCCGAACGTCCCCTTGATCACCTGCGACGCGCGGGACCGCGCGTCGACCATCGCCGCACTGACCGAGCTGGTCAGCCACACGCTGTCGCTCGCCGTGCTGTCCGGCCCGCGTGAGCTGGCCGGCAGCGCTCCGCACGCCTGAGCCGAATTCCGGAGGAGAAGAGCTCCATGCGCAAGGTCCTGATCGTGGGCGCCGGGCAGTCCGGCCTGCAGCTGGCCCTCGGGCTGCTGGCCGCGGACTACGACGTCACGGTGATGTCCGCGCGGACGCCGGAGGAGATCCGGACCGGGCGCGTGATGTCGACGCAGTGCATGTTCCACGACGCGCTGCAGCACGAGCGGGACCTCGGCATCAACCAGTGGGAAGCCGACACGGTGAACGTCGAAGGCCTCGGCGTCTCCGTGGCCGCGCCGGACGGCGGGCGGGCGCTCGACTGGTTCGCCGAGCTGGACCACATCGCGCAGTCGGTCGACCAGCGGGTCAAGATGGCCGGCTGGCTCGAGCTGTTCGAGGACCGCGGCGGCAAGCTCGTGATCCACGGCGTGATGACGTCCGAACTGGACGCCCTGGCCCGCCTCTACGACCTGGTGATCATCTCGGCCGGCAAGGGTGAGCTGGTCCAGCTGTTCGACCGGGTGCCCGAGCGGTCGCCGTACACGAAGCCGATGCGCGCGCTTTCGCTGGCCTACGCCCACGGCGTGCGCCCGCGGCCGGAGCACCCGGACAAGATGGCGGTGCGGTTCAACATCGTCCCCGGGGTCGGCGAGCTGTTCATGATCCCGGCGTACACCCTCACCGGGAACTGCGACATCCTCTTCTTCGAAGGGGTTCCCGGCGGGCCGCTCGACTGCTTCGACGACCGGCCCGGCCCGGCCGAGCACTTCGTGCGCATCCTCGACCTGATGCGGCAGTTCGTGCCGTGGGAGTACGAGCGTTGCCGCGACGCCGAGCTGACCGACGCCAAGGCGACCCTGGCAGGCGGGTACACGCCCGTCGTCCGCAACCCGGTCGGCACGCTGCCCGGCGGGGCGATCGTGCTGGGCATGGCCGACGTCGTCGTGGCGAACGACCCGATCACCGGCCAGGGGTCGAACAATGCCGGCCACTGCGCGGCGACCTACCTCGACGCGATCGTGGAGCACGGCGACCGGCCGTACGACGCGGCGTGGATGGACGCCACGTTCGAGCGCTACTGGGAGTACGCCCGTCACGTCACCGAGTGGACCAACGCGCTGCTCCAGCCGCCGCCCCCGCACGTGCTCCAGATCCTCGGCGTTGCGGGCCAGAACCCGGCCGTGGCCAAGCGGTTCGCCAACGGGTTCACCGATCCCACCGATTTCCAGCACTGGTTCATGGATCCGGCACTTTGGGAGAAGTACCTGGCAGAGGTCTAGATCGCGGGCGCGGTGCACTGTCGCCGGGGGACGATTCGGGCTACGGTAACTACGTAGCGTGAAGGCGATCTCGGAGGTGCGTGGCATGCGGGCGATGTGGAAAGGCTCGGTGTCCTTCGGGCTGGTGTCCATCCCGATCCAGATGTACGCGGCCACCGAGAACAAGAACGTCTCCCTCCGGCAGGTGCACGAGGCCGACGGCGGCCGCATCCAGTACAAGCGGTTCTGCACGGTCGACGGCCAGGAGGTGCCGTACGCCGAGATCGCCAAGGGCTACGAGCTGCCCGACGGCGAGATGGTCGTGATCACCGACGCCGAGATGGCGGAGCTGCCGCTGTCCTCACAGCGCACGATCGACGTGCTGGAGTTCGTCCCGCTGGAGTCGATCGACCCGATCCAGTACGACCGGACGTACTACCTGGAGCCGCAGAAGAACGCGGTGAAGCCCTACATCGTGCTGCGCGACGCGCTGCACAAGTCGAGCCAGGTGGCCGTGGCCAAGGTCGCCGTGCGGCAGCGGGAGAGCATGGCGGTGCTGCGCGTGCACGCCGACGTGCTGGTGATGACGACGATGCTGTGGCCGGACGAGGTCCGCGAGCCGGACTTCCCGTTCCTGCGGGACGACCCGCCGCAGATCCGGCCGCAGGAGCTGTCGATGGCGGGGTCGCTGATCGACTCGCTGGCCGAGCCGGTGTTCGAGCCGGAGAAGTACCACGACCACTACCGCGAGGCGCTCGAGGAGATGATCGAGGCCAAGGTCGCGGGGGAGGAGACGACCAAGCCCGCGGCGGTCACCGCCAAGGCCGACGTCGTCGACCTGATGGCGGCGCTGCAGGCCAGTGTGGACGCGGCTAAGAAGTCCCGCGAGCCGGCGAAGGCGTCGGCGGAGTCCACGGCGGACGAGTCCGATGAGGACGAGAAGCCGGCGAAGAAGAAGCCGGCGGCCCGCAAGCGGGCGCCGAAGTCCGCTTGAGCCCACTGTCGCCGCCCCGGACGGGTGGTTGTGCCGACACGCCGTCCCTTTGCGACGCCCGCCCGCTTCCCGGTGGTACCAAGAGGTGCGAGCACACCGATCGCGGGAAGGCGGGCCGGTCATGCAATGCGCTTCTTGTGACGCGGGGATCGATCACTGCCACGGGACGCTGGTGGTGCACCCGGAAGGCGGATTCGCCGAGTGCTCGGATCCGTCCTGCGGGGACACCGACCGCGTGCGGCACGGGCTGATCGTCGACTGCCACACCGTCGGCAGCGGGTGCAGCTGTGCGGCCGCGCCGGGAAAACCGCTGCTGCGCCAGGTTTCCTGAGCCTCCCGCCAGGACCGTGAAGGCCTCCCCGCCGGGCGTCACCGCCAGCCGGGGAGGCCTTCACGGCGTCAGGAAGGCGTCAAGGCCGTAACACGATCGTGTATGCAGCTGTGTACACGGGCTTGGCGATGTGCTAACACTAACGGGGTCCTTCGGCTCTCCCTCCCCCTCGGAGCCGGAGGACCCTTTAATTTCCGCGGTGTCCCTAGTGGATATGTCAGCGGTCGATGTACAGTTCACCGCATGGTGACCTGTGAGACGCGAGAGGCGGCGCTGGCCCGGATCGGGCGCGCCCTGTCCGATCCGACGCGCTGCCGGATCCTCACCGCGCTGCTCGACGGCCCCGCCTATCCCGGGCGCCTCGCCGGCGAGCTCGGGTTGAGCCGGTCGAACGTCTCGAACCACCTGTCGTGCCTGCGTGGCTGCGGGCTCGTCGTGGCGGGCTACGAAGGCCGTCAGGTGCGGTACGAGATCGCCGACGCGCACCTGGCGCGTGCGCTGCGGGAGCTCGTCCAGGTCGTGCTGGCGGTCGAACCGCGCGAAGACTGCGAAGACGAGCCGGTGCCGGCGCGATGAACCTCGAACCGGTTGTGAACACGTGTGCCGACGGCTGCTGCGCGTCACCCGCGGTGGCGCAGGATCGCCGCGCGGCGCTGGTGCGCCGCGTCCGGCTGCTCGTGGCGGCGACGATCACCTACAACGTCGTCGAAGCCGTTGTCGCGCTGGCGGCCGGAACCGCGGCCTCGTCGGGCGCGCTGATCGGCTTCGGGCTGGATTCGGTGATCGAAGTCGCTTCGGCGGTCGCGGTCGCGTGGCAGTTTTCCGGTGCCGACCCGGAAGCCCGCGAACGGCGCGCGCTGAAGGTGATCTCGATTTCTTTCTTCGCGCTCGCGATTTATGTCACGTTCGAAGCCGTCGAAACGTTCTTCGCCGGCACGGCGCCGGAAACTTCCCGGACCGGAATCGTGCTCGCGGCGGTTTCGCTCGTGGTGATGCCCACCCTCTCCGCGGCGCAGCGCCGGGCCGGGCGGGAACTGGGTTCCGCCAGCGCGGTCGCGGATTCGCGGCAGACTTTGCTCTGCACTTACCTTTCCGCGGTGCTGCTGGCGGGGTTGCTGCTCAACGCACTGGCCGGCTGGTGGTGGGCCGACCCGGTCGTGGCGCTCGCGATTGCTGTGGTGGCCGCAAAAGAAGGCCGAACGGCCTGGCGCGGCCAGCATTGCTGCTGACGCGCCAGGCCGTGGCGAGGGTCACGGGATCAGTACCAGTGCGCGCGGCCGCCGATCTTGCGGCCGGTGCCACCGAGGATGGCCAGCGCCACGCCGGCGACAGCCAGCACGATACCGATGGTGTACAGCACCGGAATACCGACGATGAACCCGATGACCAGCAAAATAACACCGAGGACGATCACTTGACACACTCCTTCGCACGAGACCCGGCCCGGCTCCGTGCCGTCCGGGCGGATGCGCTCTCGTCCGGAGGATGGCCAGTTTCCGGATGTCCCAAACTGCGGCAAATGGAGCAACTTCGGATCAGTACCGGTAGTGGTCGAGCTTGTACGGGCCTTCGACGTCGACGCCGATGTACTCCGCCTGTTCCTTGGTCAGCTTGGTGAGTTTCACACCGAGGGCGTCGAGGTGCAGGCGGGCCACCTTCTCGTCCAGGTGCTTCGGCAGCCGGTGGACGTCGGTGGGGTACTCGCCGGGCTTGGTGAACAGCTCGATCTGCGCGATGGCCTGGTTGGTGAACGAGTTCGACATCACGAAGGACGGGTGCCCGGTCGCGTTGCCGAGGTTCATCAGGCGGCCCTCGGAGAGCACGATGATCGCGTGGCCGTCCGGGAACGTCCACTCGTGCACCTGCGGCTTGATCTCGCTCTTCACCACGCCCGGCAGCTTCGCCAGCCCGGCCATGTCGATCTCGTTGTCGAAGTGACCGACGTTCGCGACGATCGCGTTGTGCTTCATCCGGCTCATCTGCTCGGCGGAGATGATGCCGTAGTTGCCGGTGGTCGTGATGAAGATGTCGCTGGTCTCGACGACATCCTCCAGCTCGACCACGTCGATGCCGTCCATCGCGGCCTGCAGCGCGCAGATCGGGTCGATCTCGGTGACCGCGACGCGCGCGCCCTGGCCGCGCAGCGCTTCGACCGCGCCCTTGCCGACGTCGCCGTACCCGCAGACGAGGACACGCTTGCCGCCGATCATCACGTCGGTGGCGCGGTTGAGGCCGTCGACCAGTGAGTGCCGGATGCCGTACTTGTTGTCGAACTTGGACTTCGTCACGGAGTCGTTGACGTTCATCGCGGGGAAGAGCAGCTCGCCGTCCTTGGCGAGCTTGTAGAGCCGCTTGACGCCGTTGGTCGTCTCCTCGGTGACACCGCGGATCTCCTTGGCCATCCGCGTGAAGCGGTCGCCGTCGCGGGTCAGGCTGGTGCGCAGGGTCTCGAGGACGATCCGGTACTCCTCCGGGTCCTCTTCGGACGGTTGCGGCACCGCGCCCGCGGCTTCGAACTCGACTCCCTTGTGGACGAGCAGGGTGGCGTCACCGCCGTCGTCGAGGATCATGTTCGGCGCCTGGCCGCCGGAGAAGGCGAAGAGCTGGTCGGTGCACCACCAGTACTCTTCGAGCGTTTCGCCCTTCCAGGCGAAGACCGGGGTGCCCGCCGGGGCGTCGGCGGTGCCGTCCGGGCCGACGACGACCGCGGCGGCGGCCTCGTCCTGGGTGGAGAAGATGTTGCAGGACACCCAGCGCACCTCGGCGCCGAGCGCGACCAGGGTCTCGATGAGCACGGCGGTCTGGACGGTCATGTGCAGCGACCCGGCGACGCGGGCGCCCTTCAGCGGCTGCGCGGCGGCGTACTCGCGGCGGATGGCCATCAGGCCGGGCATCTCGTGCTCGGCCAGGCGCAGCTGGGTGCGGCCGGCTTCGGCCAGGGAGAGGTCGGCGACGGCGAAGTCGAGGCCGTTGCGGTGGGTGAGTTTGTCGCTCATTCTTCGGTGCACTCCAGAGTTCGGTTGCGGAACGCTCGAGAGGCACTCGAGAACAACAAAAGGCACCTCCCTCGCGGGAGGCGCCCTTGGAGTCGTGGTCCGGGCCGAGCGTGGCGGAAGGAGTTCCGTCGCAGCGCCTCTCGGCCCGGAACCAGGATGGCAAAACCGCCGGGAAGCTGTCAAGCGAGCGGGCGAGCCATGAGAACGTCGTCGACGTCCTCGCCGTCGACCCGGAATTCCGCTCGTAACACGCCTTCCACGACAAAACCACACCGCTCGTAAAGCCTTCGCGCGCCGGTGTTGTGACCCAGCACGCGCAGCGTCAGCTTCCGGGCGCCCCGCCGGCGGGCCTCGGCCACCGCGGCGTCGACGAGCCGGCGCGCGATGCCGAGCCGCCGCCGGTCCGGGTCGACGGCGAGCCCGCCGATCACCAGCACGTGCCGGTGGGCGGGGATGCCGAACCCTTCGTCCAGCCGCACGTAGCCGGCGACCGCACCCTCGTGCTCCGCGACGAGGACGTTCCCGGGCCGGGTGCCGTCGTCGAAGAACGGCGTGCCGGCCGGTGGCGGGGGAGCGGGGGAGAAGGCCGGCGTCCAGGTGCGCTCGTCGAGCTTCGCGAGCACGGCCTCGTCTTCGGCGCGGGCGAGCCGGACGGTCGTCACTCGCCGAGCTCCCGCCAGGCCTGCTCGACGATCCCGGCGAGCTCCTGCGGGTCGTGGTTGCCTTCGGAGCTGAGGACGCGCAGCGTGACGGTCAGGTTCGCGCCGGTGCGCTGGCAGTTCGTGACGAAGGACCGGTCCGGGTCCGGTGTCGTCCCGGCCGGCGCCGGGTCGTTGTGCACCAGGCACTGCACGGGGCCGACGCGGACGAGCTCGGTGCTCGGCGCGGCCAGGCCCAGCGCCTGGACGTCCTCGTAGGGCGCCACCAGTTCGGGTGACGGCGCGCGGACGGCGATCAGCTGGAACCCGCGCTGCAACCGGTCGTCCTGGTACTGCTGCACGACCGCGCCCGCCCCGCCGTAAGCCGCCGACACGCGGCCGGCCGTCTCCCGGTCGGTCTTGTCGATCCGGTCGATCTGGGTCTGGCCCTTCACCTTGTCGAGCTTCGCGATCGCCTCCTGGGCCCGGCTCAGCCCGCCGAGGGCGGCGGGCGCGCTCAGCGTGCGTCCGCTCGGCTCGTCGCCGAACAGGCTCAGCGTCAGCCACGGCACCCCGACCAGGAACGCGCCGACGAGGACGCCGATCAGGCCGGTGACCACCGGCCGCGCGAGCAACGGGCGGCGCGGCCCGGGCGGCGGCTGCGCGGGCCCCGGTGCCGGCTCGGGCGGGTGCTCCCGCGGGAAGTCTTCGGTCACCCCGGGAATCCTGGCGGAACCCGACATCCGGCGGGAAGGGAATTTCACGGACAGGGACTCAGATGAGATGCGCGCGCCGCCAAATGCCTTCGGAGCGGCCGCCGATCAGCCCCGCGTCGCGGAGGAACGGCACGATCTTCGCGGCCATCCAGCGTCGCGTCTCGTGGAAGTGCGGGTTCGCGAGCGCCGCGGCCCGGCCCTCGCGCGCGTCGATCCCGACGCTGCGGTAGATCCGCGGGTCGACCATGCTGTCGATGACGCCGAAGGCGACGAGCGCGGTCCGCAGCCGGTGCCGCTGCAGCGCCGCCTTCGACAGTTTCGGCGTCTCGCGCAGCACTTCTTCCTTGGCGAACCGGACGTGCCGGGCCTCTTCGACCACGTGGATGCGGTTGACCGAGCGGATCAGCGGCTGGATGCCGTCGTCGTCCATCATCGACCGCTGCAGCCGGTCGGTGGTCTCCTCGGCGACCAGCACGCTGGCGAACATCGACGGCCCGGCGGCGGTCGCGCCGAACACCTTCGCCGCGCGGTGCACCACCTTCGGGACGCCGTAGCGCGGCACCCCGAGCCGGTCGGCGGTGCGGGCGAACATCACCGAGTGCCGGGTCTCGTCGCCGATCTCGGTCATCGCGTACTGCGCGTGCTCGGTGCGCGCGTCGAGGTCGAAGACGTACCGGGCCAGCAGCTGCATCAGCACGATCTCGAACCACAGGCCGACGCTCATGATGCTGGCGATCTCGTGCTTGGACAGCTCGATCCGCTGCTCCGGCGTCAGCTTCGCCCAGAGGTCCGTGCCGTAGAGGGAGACGCGCTCGAGCGGCATGTACGCCTTGCCCTCGGCGAGCGGCGCGGCCCAGTCGATGTCGACGTACGGGTCGTAGGAGTTCTTCGCGGAGCTCTTGAGCAGGCGAGCCGCGGTGACGTCCCGATCCTGGGCCTCGACGCCCATGGCGGCCTCCAAAAGTAGGGGGTACGCGATGTACTAGCTACTTCGGGAGCGTACACCGCCCCGCGGGCCCTGAGTAGGCTTTCGCCGTGACCAAGGTGGACGGACGGGCGGCGCGCTGGGCCGGGCAGCAGGAGCGGCGGCGCGCGGAGTTCGTCGACGCCGCGCTGGCGGCCATCGCCGAGCACGGCCCGGACGTCTCGACCGAGCAGATCGCCGAGCGCGCCGGCGTCGCCCGCACCCGCCTGTACCGGCACTTCAACGGCGCGGCCGACCTCCAGCGCGCGATCGCCGAACGGGCCGCGGAGCTCGTCACGGCGGAGCTCCGGCCGCTCTGGCACCCCGAGGGCTCGCCGAACGGGATGATCTCCACGGTGATCTCGACGCACCTGCGCTGGCTCACCGAGCACGCCCACCTGCACCGCTACCTGGCCCGGACGCTGCCCGGCACCCCGGAGGCCCGCACCGACGTCCGCGGCACGATCGCGCGGCACCTGAGCCGGCTGTTCACCGGCTACCTGGCCGCCTTCGGGCTGGACCCGGCGCCCGCGGACACGATCGCGTTCGGCCTGGTCGGCTACGTCGAGTCCGCCACGACCCGCTGGCTCGACCACCCGGGCACGCTCAGCCTGGCGCAGCTGACGGACCAGCTGACGGGCACGATCTGGGCGATGCTCGACCACACCCTGCGGGCGGGCGGCGTGGAGCTGGACCCGGACCGGCCGTTGCCGCTGCCGGAAGCGCTTTAGTCCTCGCGCCGGAACTCGGCCCGCACGCCCAGCAACCGCACCGCGCGGGTCAGCTCGAACATGCCGAGCACCTCCCGCGCCGCCCGGTCGATCTCGGCCGCGTCCGACGTCGGCTCCGGCAGGGTGACGCTGTGCGTGTGCGTCATGAACGGCACGAACCGCACCTTGACCGCCACCCGCGCCGCCGGCCGGCCCTCCTCGAGGACGTCCTGCGTGACGCGCTTCGCCAGGGCCGACACCTCGGCCGCCATCTCGGCCGGGTCCGTCAGGTCGTGCTGGAAGGTCGTCTCGCGGCTGCGGGAGCGGGCCACGTACGGCGTCGCGCTGACGTCGGCGTCGCTGATACCGCCGCCGAGCAGCCGCAGCCACGGGCCGGTCTTGGGGCCGAACCGCGCGGCCAGCTCGGCCGGGTCCGCGCCGGCCAGGTCGAGGACCGTGCTGATGCCCAGTTCGGCGAGCTTCTTCGCCGTCTTGCCGCCGATGCCCCAGAGCGCGTCGGTCGGGCGCGCGGCCATCACGTCCCACCAGTTCTCCTGCGTCAGCCGGAAGATCCCGCCCGGCTTGCCGAAGCCGGTGGCGAGCTTGGCCCGCAGCTTGTTGTCGCCGATCCCGACCGCGCACGACAGCCCGGTCTCCCGTGCGACGGCTTCCCGGATCGAGACGGCCAGGGCTTCCGGGTCGTCGGCCTCGGCCCCGAGGAACGCCTCGTCCCAGCCGAGCACCTCGACGACGACGGGGAACTCCCGCAACGTCGCCATCACGTGCTCCGACACTTCGAGGTACGCCGGCGGGTCGCTGGGCAGGAACACGGCGTCCGGACAGCGTTTCGCCGCCGTCCGCAGCGGAATGCCGGACTGGATCCCGAACTCGCGGGCCTCGTACGACGCGGTCGCGACGACGGCACGTTCGGCAGGGTCGCCGTTGCCGCCGACCACCACCGGCTTCCCGCGCAGCTCCGGGTGGCGGGCGATCTCGACCGCGGCGATGAACTGGTCGAGGTCGACGTGCAGGACCCACTTCACGGGCCCAGTCTGCCTCAGATCTTGTGCCGCGCCACGTGGGTCCAGACGGTGCCGGTGAGGGCGAGGATCCCGCAGAGCGTGACCCCGGGATCGGGCAGCACCAGCCCGACGACCAGCAGGGTCACGGCCGCGACGTCGAGGGCGATCAGCAGCGCGGTCCGGAGGCCGCGCGGTTTCCGGCGCCGGCCCTCGCGCAGGGCGGTGGCCAGGTCGGGGTCGCTGAGCTCGAGGTCGCGTTCGATCTTCGCGAGCTCGGTGCGGTCGTGGTGACTGAGCATCGGGGGTACTCCTTCGGCGCCGAACCCGCCGTATCGCCAGAGCGAATACCCAATAGTCGCGCCGACGAACCGCCGAACGCCTTCTCATTTTGTGCTTTTTGCTGGGCCGTCCGGGTGATCTGCGCTCCGTAACCGGGTTCGGCCACGTTACGTTGCCCCCTGAACGTGGCCGGTCACAGTCCGGACGACGGAGGGGACGCCCGCACGGGCGGCCGTTGGGACGGGTGACCGGTTCCTTCCTTCGCGCCGGGGTGCGGCCGGTCAGGCCCTTCGAGCAGCGGGAGGACTCGATGACCTTGCCCACCGAACCGATCGGCAGCATCCCGCGCCCGGACTACCTCGTCGAAGGCCTCGGTGAGTTCGCCGCCGGCCGGATCGACGCCGCCGCGCTCGCGGCGCTGGAAAGCCGCGCGCTGGCCGACACGATCAGCCGGTTCGAGGAGACCGGCTCCCCGGTGCTGACCGACGGCGAGCAGGGCAAGCCGAGCTTCGCGACGTACCCGCTGGCCGGCCTGACCGCCCTGGCGCCCGACGGGGTGGTGATCCCGTTCGCCGACGGCCACACCCGGCAGCTGCCGCGGCTGACCGCGGGCCCGTTCCGCTACGCCACGCACGCGGACTCCTACCTGACGCGCGCCAAGGAGCTCACCGGCAAGCCGGTCAAGCAGGCCGTGATCGCCGCGTCCGCCGTCTCGCTGATCTACCCCGCCGACGGCATCGACGGGTACTCGCAGGAGCAGTTCGTCGCCGACCTGGTCAACGAAGCCGAGGCGGACATCCGGGGCAGTCTCGACGCGGGCGCGGACAGCGTGCAGATCGACTTCACCGAGGGGCGGCTGTCGCTCAAGCTCGACCCGTCCGGCGGGCTGCTGCGGCAGTTCGTCGACCTCAACAACGCGGTGCTCGACCGGTTCACCGCGGAAGAGCGCGCGAAGATCGGCGTCCACACCTGCCCGGGCGGTGACCAGGACTCGGTGCACAGCCTCGACGTCGACTACGCGGACCTGCTGCCGGCGTTGCTCGACCTGAAGGCCGGCCGGTTCTTCGTGCAGATGGCCAGCGAGGCCGACCCGGACCGCGCGCTGCGCGTCATCGCCGACCACCTCAAGGCGGACCAGCGGATCTTCGTCGGCGTCATCGACCCGATCGACCCGCGCGTGGAGACCCCGGAAGAGGTCCGCGACCGGGTCCTCAACGCGGCCAGGTTCCTGCCGGCCGACCGCCTCGGCACGTGTGACGACTGCGGGTTCTCCCCGTTCGCCGACGACACGTCGACGTCGCGCGACATCGCGTTCGCGAAGATCAGGGCCCGCGTCGAAGGCACCCGCCTGGCGGCCGAGAAGCTGGGCTGACGGTTCTGAGGGCCCGTTTTCGGCGGGCCCTCAGGCCGTTTCCGCGGCGACCTTGATCCCGAGCGCGACGAGCACACTGCCGAGCACCGCGTCGAGCCCCCGCCGGACGCGCCCGTTGCTGAAGAACCGCTTGAGCGCCCCGACGACGAGGGCGAGGGCGCAGAACCACAGCACGGTGCCGGCGGTGGCGATCACGGCGAGTTCGAGCGTCTGCAGGGTGGAGCCGTCCGCGGGCAGGAACTGGGGGAGCAGCGCGAGGAAGTACACCGCGACCTTGGGGTTGAGCAGGTTGGTGAACAGCCCCTGCCGAAAGGCGGCCCCGGCTTTGAGCGGCTCGGCTGCCTTGTCGTCGCCCAGGTCCCGGTAGTCGCCGCGGCGCACGGCCAGCCAGCTCTTGACCCCGAGCACGACGAGGTAGCCGGCCCCGACCAGCTTGACCACGGTGAAGGCCACGGCCGACGCGGTCAGCACGGCGGCAACGCCGAGCGCGATGGCGACGACCCAGGCGAAGACACCAAGCGCGATCCCGGCGCCGGCAGCGAACCCGGCCCGCCGGCCGCCGGTGAGGGAGGTTCGCGTCACCACGACGAAGTCCGGCCCGGGGGACATCGCTCCGAGTAGGACGACCAGCAGGAACGAAGCAGCGGTGGCGCCGGGGATCATGGGCCGAGGATACGACCCGGCCGCCACCGGTTTTCCCGCGTGGTGACCAGGGATGTTCGAATTTGAACTTCGTGTAGGGTCGATCTTGTGGGTGACTCCAGGGGCGACGGCGTGACGGCGGCTGAGGTGCGGACGCGGGTGCGGATCCCGTTGCGGCTCGACGGTGGCGTCGCGGTCGAGGCCGAAGCCGTCACCTTCCGTGGCCTGGCCGACGGTGGTGAGCACCTGGCCTTCGTGCTGGGCACGCCCGGTGAGGTGCCGCTCGTGCGGCCGCACTCCGAATGTCTCACCGGGGACGTCTTCGGGTCCGCGCGGTGCGACTGCGGGCCGCAGCTGGCCGAAGCCGTTGCTCGGATCTCCGAGGCCGGTGGTTATCTGCTCTACCTGCGGCAGGAAGGCCGGGGGATCGGGCTGTACAACAAGCTCGACGCCTACGCGCTGCAGGACGGTGGGCTCGACACCTACGCCGCGAACGCCGCGCTCGGGCTGCCCGAGGATGCGCGTGACTACACCGTTGCCGCGCAGATGCTCGAGGCGCTGGGTGTGCACGAGGTGGACCTGCTGTCCAACAACCCCGACAAGGCGGCGCAGCTTCGCAACGCCGGGATCGCGGTGCGTGACCAGGTTCCGACCGGGGTTTTCGCGACCGAGAACAACGTCCGCTATCTCCGCGCGAAGGTCGAGCGGACCGGGCACACGCTGCCCGGGCTGGCCAGCTGAGGCTCAAGCCAGCCGCTGGGCCGCCGCGGCCGCCGGGCCCGTGGTCAGTTTCTCCAGGAGCCCGATCAAGACCGTCTGTTCCGACGGCGTGAGGGACGCCGACCAGGCCTGTTCGCGGGCGTTGTGCGCCTGGTACGCGTCGGTCACCGCCGTGTGGCCCGCCGTCGTCAGCGCGAGCTCGACCGCGCGGCGGTCGTGGGGGACCTGGGTGCGCGTCACCAGGCCGTCCCGTTCCAGGGTCTTGACCAGCGCCGACACCGCCGCCCGGCTCATCCCGGCGAGCCGGGCCGTGTGACGGGACTCGAGCGGGCCCGCCAGCCAGAGCACGAACAGCACACGGAATCCGCCCCAGCTCAGGCCGCGTGGGCGGTGGACCGTCGATTCCCAGTCGTAGACCAGCGCGCCGGCCAGCCGGTGCAGCGTCAGGCCGAGGCGCATCGCGACCGGGTCGGTCGCGGGCAGCTCGGCCTGCGTCTTCCCGATCGCGTAGTCGACGAACGAGAGGTAGTCGAGGTCGGCCGGTCGGTCGGTCATCGGCCCAGGTTAGGCGACGAGGGGTTCCGCGCGGCGGCCCGGCGGGTTAGCCTGGCCCGACGATAGTCAAACCTTTGACGACCAAGGAGCGCTCGTCATGACGAAGAAAGCCTTCGCCTCTTCGGCCGACCTGGCGGAGAAAGCGCAGACCCTCGAGGTGCTCGCGGACGGCGTTTACGCGCTGACCGCGGAAGGCGATCCGAACATCGGCGCGATCGAGGGTGAGGACTTCCTCGTCTGCTTCGAGGCGCTGGCCACGCCGGTCGCCGCGGGCGAGTGGCTCGCGAAGCTGCGTGAACACACCGACAAACCGGTGCGCTACCTGGTGCTGAGCCACTACCACGCGGTCCGCGTGCTCGGCGCGTCGGCGTTCGACGCCGAGGTGATCGTCGCGCACGAGAACACCCGCGCGCTGGTCGCCGAGCGCGGCAAGGAGGATTGGGAGAGCGAGTTCGGCCGGATGCCGCGGCTGGCCAAGGCCGCCGAATCGGTGCCCGGGCTGACCTGGCCGACGCTGACCTTCTCCGACCGGCTCACCATCGACCTCGGCGGTGACCGCGGTGACCTCGTGCTGCAGTACTGCGGCCGCGGCCACACCGAAGGCGACCTCGTGGCCTGGCTGCCCCGGCAGAAGATCCTCTACGCCGGTGACCTCGTCGAGGCCGAAGCCGCGCTGTACACCGGGGACGCCTTCCACCGCGAGTGGTCGTCGTCCACTTTGGACCGGGTGGCCGAGTTCGGCGCCGAGGTGCTGATCGGCGGCCGCGGCGGGGTGAGCCGTGGCACCGAAGCCGTCGACGCCGCCATCGCGCAGACCCGGCACTTCCTGACCACGATGCTCCGCGAGGTCGGCGCCGTCCGCGACGCCGGCGGGACGCTCAAGGAAGCCTTCGAGCGCACGCACGCGGCGCTCGTGGAGGGCTACGGGCACTGGCCGATCTTCGAGCACTGCCTGCCCTTCGACGTCTCCCGGCTGTGGGACGAGCTGGGCGGCATCGAGCGGCCGGTGGTGTGGACGGCCGAACGGGACCGCGAAGTCTGGGACCAGCTGCAAGGATGACGGTCGCGGTCCTCGGCAGCGGCCCGGTCGGCCAGACGGCCGCGCTGCTGCTCGCGCGCTGGGGTGTGCCGGTGGTGCTCGTCGACGAGCACCCGGTGCGCGATCCCGTGGGCTCCAAGGCGATCTGCCAGCAACGGGACACTTTGGACGTCTGGGCGTCGCTCGGCGCCGGCTGCCTGGCCGAGGAAGGCCTGACCTGGACGACCGCGCGGACGTTCCACCGCGACCGGGAGCTGTTCTCGCTGAAGCTGCCGGACGGCGGGTCCGCGCTGCCGCCGTTCGTGAACCTCTCGCAGGGGCGGGTCGAGGAGGTCCTGGACGGGCTGATCGCCGAGCAGCCGCTGATCGACGTCCGTCGCGGCCACCGCGTCACCGGGCTGACCCAGCCCGGCTGCGTCGAAATCCTCTGCGAGACCGCGGACGGGCCTCGCCGGATCGAGGCCGACTACGCCATCGCCGCCACCGGCGCCCGCGGTGACGTCGTGCGGCGGGCCCTGGGGCAGCACCTCACCGGGGTGTCCTTCCGGGACCTGTTCCTGATCTGCGACATCCGGGCCGACCTGCCGGGCTGGGCGGCGGAGCGCCGGTTCTACTTCGACCCGCCGTGGAACCCGGGGCGCCAGGTGCTGATCCACCCGTGCCCGGGCTCGCAGTTCCGCATCGACTGGCAGGTCCCGGAGGACTACGACCTCACCGCGGAGGAAACCGGCGGTGCCCTGGACAAAAGGATCCGGGCGATCCTCGGCGACCGGCCGTACGAGGTCGTCTGGCGCTCGGTGTACCGGTTCCACACCCGGCTGGTGGAGCGGATGCGGGCCGGGCGGGTGCTGCTGGCCGGGGACTGCGCGCACCTGGTCGCCCCGTTCGGTGCGCGCGGGCTCAACTCGGGTGTCGCCGACGCGGAGAACGCCGCGTGGAAGCTGGCCTGGGTCCTGCGCGGGCACGCGGGGGAGGAGCTGCTGGAGAGCTACCACACCGAGCGGCACGCGGCCGCGGTGGAGAACGCCGAGGTGACCACGGCGACGATGGACTTCCTGGTGCCCCAGGACGAAGCACGCCGCCGGCGCCGCGCCGAGGTGCTGGCCGGGGGTGTGCACGCCGAGGTCGACTCGGGCCGGCTGGCCGAGCCGTTCTGGTACGCCGATTCACCGCTGACCACACCGGATCCGGGACGCCCGTTCGCCGGCCGGCCGCCGCGTGGCGCCCTGCCACCGCCGGGGCCCGGGGTGCTGCTGCCGGACGTCACCGTCCCGGGTGGACGGTTGCGGGACCTGGCCCGGCAAGGGTTCCTGCTGCTGACGACCCCCGGTGTCGAAGCCAAGGGATTGCGGTCTGTGGAGATCCCGGCGGGTGGGGCGCTGGGCGCGCGTCCGGGCGAGGCCTGGCTGGTCCGCCCGGACGCGTACGTCGCCGCGGTGCTGCAGGACCCGGCGGAGCTCGGCCGGGCCCTGCAGCGGTGTCACGGGTAGTTGTTCAGCGGGCTCACCTGGTGGGCGGTGTTCGCCGGGTCACCGGTGTCGTTGACGACGTGGGCGATCGTGCCCACCCCGCCGAGCGACACCGACACCAGGTTGTGCAGCCGCACCCCGCCGTTGTTCGGCACCTCGAAGGAGTGACTGGCAACGATGGACGGATTGGTCTGGAAGAAGCAGTAGCTGCCCAGACCCCACCCTTCATGGCTGGTCACCGAGTCGGCCACCTTGTACGCCGCCCAGCCCTGCCGGCCACCGCCGCTGGTCCAGGACGCCTGGTCCGGCGGGTCGTACGGCATCTCGTTCTGGAAGAAGTACGTGCGCCCGCCGTTGCCGTTCCAGAGCACCTCGTACTGCTGGTAGTGCTCGACGAACAGGCCGTACATGGTCACGTTCGCGCCGTTGACCACCAGGCCGTTCGCCGCGGTGTTGACGTTCCAGCCGACGCCGTTCGAGTGGTCGCCGCGCCACAGCCACATGTGGTCGCCGATGACGTTGTTCGAGTTGACCACCAGCGTCTGCGTCGCCCGGCCGACGGCGGCGCCGCCGATCCGGAAGAACACGTCGTGCAGCGACGTCGGGTCGGCGCTGTGGTTGGCGTTCGAGCCCGGCTGCCCGACCTGCATCAGCACCGGCGAGTTGACCGCGCCGGCGTCGATCAGCAGCCCGGCCACCTTCACGCCGTCCACATCGGACACGTTGATCGCCGCTGTCCCGTTGGTGGGCTGCAGCGTCGCGAGGCCGAGGCCGAGCACCACGGTGTCCGGGCGCGTCACGTTCAGCGCCTGGTCGAGGTGGTACACACCCGGCGTGACGAGCAGGTTCTTGCCCGCCGCCAGCGCCGCGTTGATCGTCGCGGCCGAGTCGGACGGCTTGGCGACGTAGAACTCGCTGAGCGAGATCGACGAGCCGGCCGGCGCGCCGTGGCCCCAGCTGGTGCCGACCGAGTTCTGCCGCACCGCGGGCACGAACACGTTGTAGCTGCCCGAACCGTCCACGTAGAGGAAGGGCTTCTCGCGGATCACCGGGGTCTGGCCGACGACCGTCTCCGGCGGGTTCGGGAACGACGCCGGTGGGGTGCCGGTCGAGCCGACGAACACCATGTTCCACACGCCGCCCGCCCAGCTGCCGAGCTCGCTGTTGCGGGTCAGGAACTGCTGCTGTGAACCGGAAACCGCCTGGCCGTCGATCTTGCTGTCGGCGATCAGGCCGCCACTGGCCCAGCCGTCCCCGCCGTTCCACAGCTGGATCTGGCTGCCCTTCAGGTGCATCCGCCGGTAGGGCGCGGCCTGCGCGACCGCCCAGCGCTCGACCTGGCCGGCCGGCAGCGTCACCGACAGGTTCTCGGCGGAGCGCCAGAAGTTCTGCGTCGCGTTGCCCTTGTTGGCCGGGTTGTCACCCTGCTGCAGCCAGTCCGCCTCGACGCGGACGTGCCCGTTGAGGTTGACGTCGTCGGGGGAGAGGCCGAGGCCGGCGACCTGCTCGTAGAAGCCGAGGTTGACGTCGGCGGTGTAGGTGCCCGGCTTGAACAGCACGGCGTAACGCTCGTTGCCGAACTGGTTGGTGTGCTGCTGGTTCGCGATCTGCGTCAGCCGGTTCTGGATCGTGGCGGCCGGGGTCGACGGGTCGAACACCGACACGTTCGGCCCGAGGTCCGGGTTGCGCGGGTCGGTCGGCGGGATGGTGGTGCCGCCGCCGGTGCCGTGCGCCGCGACCTCCCACAGCGAGTAGCCGTACCCCGTCGCCCGCTGGGTGCCGGTGATCCGGAGGTACCGGCCGGTGCCGGTGACGGGCACGGTCTGCGTGCCGCCGGTGCCGCTGGTGGTCGAGTACGCCGTGGTCCAGGTGCTCGCGTCGGCCGAGAGCTGCACGGTGAACGCGCTGGCGTACGCGGCTTCCCAGCTGAGCACCACGTCGCAGAGCTGCTGCGCGGAGCCGAGGTCGACCTGCAGCCACTGCGGGTCGGCGAACGCGCTGGACCAGCGGGTGCCGGTGTTGCCGTCGACCGCGGCGGACGCGGGTGTCCCGCCGTTCTCGGTGGACGACGCGGTGGCGGTGCGGCCCTGCGCGAGGTTGGTGGTCCCGCACGCGGCGGCCTGGGCCGGCGCGGAGCCGACCACCACCGCGGTGGTGAGCGCGGTGACGAGGGTGGTCGTGAGGACGAGTAGGCGGTGTACCGGGGAGAACGTCGTTGATCTCATCTGCCTGCCTGCTGCTCGGAACGGACGCCGGAAGGAGCCGCGCGGCGGTGCCGGGCGGCGGCGGACCGGGCGAGCCCCACAGCTCGCGCCGGTGTCGGGTGGTGCGGCGGGTTCGCGCGCGGGGCACCCGTCCGGCATCGTGAGCCGGAAGAGCGGTGCCGGGGCAGGTGCGACGGCGCGAACCGGTCAGCCCGAAAAGTGTTCTGGTGCGGGGGAACCATCCCGGGTGGCGGTCACGGAACCGGTTCCGTCCGGCGGTTCGCAGTTAACAGCGCGGGTGTCCGCGGCGTCAAGGATCCGGCGCGGATTCGTTCTCCCGGACCAGTCCGCGAGGTGGTCCGCGACCGTCCGGCGCAGTGTCGTTGACATTTTGCAGCTCTTTATTTATATCTTGAACTAAGAGCGTTCCGAAGGGTGGGGCCCACACCCCGCGCCGAGGACCACGTGAGCCGATCCGCGCCGGGGCAAGGCCGCCCCGGCGCCGGTTCGCCGTGGAGGTGCCCATGCAACGCCGCATGCCGAGAACCCGGGTCCGCTGGAGCGCACTCGCCGTCCTCGCCCTGACCCTGGCCGCCCTGCTCACCGCGCCGGTCGCCCAGGCCGCGCCCGTCCTGCTCTCCCAAGGCCGTCCCGTGACGGCGTCCTCGAGCGAGTCCGCCGCGTTCGGAGCGAGCGCCGCAGTCGACGGCGACCCCGGCACCCGCTGGTCGAGCGGCTTCAGCGACCCGCAGTGGCTCCAGGTCGACCTCGGGTCCACCCAGCAGCTGTCCCAGGTCGTGCTGAACTGGGAAGCCGCCTACGCCAAGGCCTTCACGATCCAGGCGTCCACCGACGGTGCGACCTGGACGTCGCTCTACTCGACGACCACCGCGACCGGCGGGAACCAGACGCTCGCCGTCACCGGCAGCGGCCGGTACGTCCGGCTCACCGGCACCCAGCGCGCCACGCAGTACGGCTACTCGCTGTGGGAGCTGCAGGTCTACGGCGGGGGCGGCACCACCCAGCCCGGTGATGTCCTGCTGTCGTACGGGAAGTCCGGCTCGGCCTCGTCCTACCAGGACGACGGCGCCTGCCCCGGCTGCCTCCCGGCGAAGGCGTTCGACGCCGACCCGGCCACCCGCTGGGCGACCAGCGCCACCACCGGCTGGGTCGACCCGGGCTGGCTGACCGTCGACCTCGGCGCGACCGCGACCGTGCACCAGGTGGTCCTGCAGTGGGACCCGGCCTACGCCGTCGCATACCAGATCCAGGTTTCGAACGACAACACGAACTGGACGTCGCTGTACTCGACCACCACCGGCAAGGGCTTCAAGGAGACGCTGACCGTCAACGGCTCCGGGCGCTACGTCCGGATGTACGGCACCGCCCGGTCGAACGGCTACGGCTACTCGCTGTGGGGCTTCGACGTCTACGGCACCGGCGGCAACCCGACCACCCCGCCGCCCGCGCCGCCGGCCCCGCGCTTCCCGGGCACCCTGGTCTGGAGCGACGAGTTCAACGGCGGTTCGGGCGCGGCCCCGGACGCGAGCAAGTGGACCGCCGAGACCGGCCCCGGCGTCAACAACGAGCTCGAGTACTACACGAACAACAACAACGCGAAGCAGGACGGCCGCGGCAACCTCGTCATCCAGCTCCGCCGCGAGGCGACACCCGGTTCGGCGTGCCCGATCGACCCGATCAGTGGCAGCGGCACCTGCCAGTACACCTCGGGCCGGATCAACACCGCGGGCAAGTTCAGCTTCACCTACGGCCACGTCGAGGCGAACATCAAGGTGTCCGGCACGCAGGGTCTCTGGCCCGCGTTCTGGCTGCTCGGCGCGAACTTCTTCAGCGGCACGCCGTGGCCGAACTGCGGTGAGATCGACATCATGGAGCACGTCGGGAAGTCGCCGAACCTGGCCTACTCGACCATCCACGCCCCGGCCTACAACGGCGCCGGCGGCATCGGCGCGCCCCTCGACCTGGGCCAGGACGTCTCCGCCGGGTTCCACAAGTTCGGTCTCGACTGGGACGCGTCGCACATGACCTTCTACGTCGACGGGAACGCCTTCGAGACGATCAACCGCGCCACGGTGGAGAGCACGCGCGGGCCGTGGGTCTACGACCACCCGTTCTTCCTGATCCTCAACAACGCCATCGGCGGGGACTTCCCCGGTCCGCCGGGAGCCGGGACCGTGCTCCCGCAGGACATGGTGATCGACTACGTCCGGGTGTATCAATGAGGAGGCGACGGCTCGCGCTCGTCACCGGCGCGGTGGTGGCCGCCGGACTGCTCACCGCGCCGCTGTTCACGGCCCAGGCGGCTCCGGCGCTGCTCTCGCAGGGGCACGCCGTGACCGCGTCCTCCAGCGAGAACGCCGCGTTCCCGGCTTCGGCCGCGGTCGACGGCGACCCGGGTACCCGCTGGTCGAGCCTGGCCGCCGACCCGCAGACGCTGCAGGTCGACCTCGGCTCGGCGTACCCGCTGAACCAGGTGGTGCTGCAGTGGGAGGCCGCCTACGCGAAGGCGTTCACGATCCAGGCGTCCGCCGACGGCACCCAATGGTCCACTGTGTACTCGACGACGACGGGCACCGGCGGCACGCAGACGCTGCCGGTGTCGGGCAGTGGCCGGTACGTCCGCCTGACCACCACCCAGCGCGCGACCCAGTGGGGTGTGTCGTTGTGGGAGTTCCAGGTGTTCGGCGACGGTGCGGCGCAGGCGTGCGGCAGCGCGAACGCCGCGTTGCGGCAGCCGTCGTCGGCGTCCAGTGTCCAGTCCGACGCGTTTCCGGTGTCCGCCGCCTTCGACGGCGATCCGGGTACGCGCTGGTCGAGCCTGGCCGCGGACCCGCAGTGGATCCAGGTCGACCTCGGCAGTTCACGTCCGGTCTGCGGCGTCGACCTGACGTGGGAGGCGGCGTACGCGAGCGCGTACACGATCCAGCTGTCCACGAACGGCTCGTCGTGGACCACGGCGGCTACCGTGACCGGCGCGGGCGGCATCGAGCACCCGGCCGTGTCCGGCGCCGCCCGGTACGTCCGGCTCAACGCCACCGCGCGGGCCACGCAGTGGGGGATCTCGCTGTGGGAGTTCGCGGTGCACACGAGTGACAGCGCACCGCCGACAACCACGCCGACCAACCCGGGTGGCTGCCCGTGGGTCGGGTCCACTGCGCCCGTCGCCGACCGCGTCAACCAGCTCATGGCGGCCATGACCGCGCAGCAGAAGATCAAGGTGCTGCACGGCAACGGCGCGACCGGGCCGTACATCGGCAACACCGACGCCGTGCCCGAGCTGTGCATCCCGGCGCTCGGCCTGCAGGACGGCCCGGCCGGGGTCGGTGACGGCCTCGACGGCGTCACCCAGTTCCCGGCGCCGGTGTCGGCGGCGGCGACCTGGGACACCGGCCTGATGAACCGGTACGGCTCCGCGATGGGCGCCGAGTTCGCCGGGAAGGGTGTCGACATCGCCCTCGGCCCGACGATCAACCTGGTCCGCGACCCCCGGTGGGGCCGCAACTTCGAGACCTACGCCGAGGACCCGTACCTCGCCGGCGCGGCCGGGACCGCGACGATCCAGGGCATCCAGAGCCAGGGCGTGATGGCGCAGGCCAAGCACGCGGCGGCCTACAACGTCGAGGCCGGGGCGTCGCGCGGGACGCCGTCGGACAACGTGATCATCGACGACCGGACCCTGCACGAGCTGTACCTGCCGGCGTTCCAGCAGGTGGCGAGCCAGGGCCAGGTCGCGTCGATGATGTGCGCCTACAACCAGATCAACGGCGTCCCAGCCTGCCAGAGCAGCGGCGTGCTCACGACCGCGATCAAGCAGAACGCCAACTGGGGCGGGTTCGTGGGCTCCGACTGGGGCTCGGCCACCGGCGGCCCGCGGCAGCTGGCCAACGGCGGGCTCGACATGGAGATGCCCGGCGGCGCGTTCTTCGGCCAGGGTCTGCTCGACGCCGTTTCCCGCGGCGAGGTGACGCAGGCGCGGGTCGACGACATGGTCCGGCGCGTGCTGACCCAGATGGTCAAGTTCGGCGTGTTCGACCGGGCCCGGCGCGGCACCCCGCAGTCGGTCGTGACCAACGCGGCGAACGTGACAACTGCCAGGGACGTCGCGGCGGCCGGGTCGGTGCTGCTGAAGAACAACGGCGTGTTGCCGCTGACGGCGTCGACCAAGTCGATCGCGCTGTCCGGCGGCGACGGGATCGACCCGCAGAACATCGGCGGCGGCAGCGCCAAGGTCAATCCCTCCCCGGCGTCGGTGAACCCGATCAACGGCATCAAGGCGCGGGCCGGGTCCGGCGTCACGGTGTCCTATGTGGACGGCGCGGGCGAGCACGTCCAGACGCCGAACATCCCCGGTGCGGTCACGGCGGCGAAAGCCGCGGACGTCGCGATCGTGTTCGCCAGTTACGGCGAGTCCGAGACCCAGGACCTCGACACGATCGACCTGCAGAACCAGCAGAACGAGCTGATCGACGCGGTGGCCTCTGCGAACCCGCGCACGATCGTCGTGCTCAACACCGGTTCGGCGGTGACGATGCCGTGGTTGTCGAAGGCAGCCGCGGTGATCGAGGGCTGGTACCCGGGCCAGGAGAACGGCAACGCGATCGCGTCGCTGCTCTACGGCGACGTCAACCCGTCGGGCAAGCTGCCGGTCAGCTTCCCGAAGCAGATCGCCGACCTGCCGACGGCGAACGTCCAGCAGTTCCCGGGCGCGAACGACCGGATCGAGTACTCGGAGGGCCTGAACGTCGGATACCGCTGGTACGACGCCCGGAACATCGAGCCGCTGTTCCCGTTCGGCTTCGGCCTGTCGTACACGACGTTCGGATTCTCGAACCTGGTCGTCACGCCGCAGGGGACCAACGGCACGGCAACCGTGACGGCGACAGTCACCAACACCGGCACCCGCGCGGGCGCCGACGTCGTCCAGCTCTACGTCGGGCAGCCAGCCGCGAACGGAGAGCCGCCCAAACAACTGAAGGGATTCAAGAAGGTGCAGCTCGACCCCGGGCAGAGCCAGGTCGTGTCGTTCCCGCTCACCCCGCGCGACCTCGCGCACTGGGCCGGGTCGTGGACGACGAACGCCGGGCAGTACCGGGTCTACCTCGGTGATTCGTCGCGCAACGTCCCGTTGTCGGCGGGGCTGACCGTCTCCTGAGTCGACTCCCGGATCACCAGGGACGTCGGCACGATCAGCGGCTCGCCCGGCTGGGGCGCCCCACCCAGCTGGGCGAGCAGCTGCCGCGCGGCCGCCTCGCCCATCTCCCGTGACGGCTGGCGGATCGTCGTCAGCGGCGGCTGGGTGTGCGCGGCCAGGGGGATGTCGTCAAAACCGACCACGGCGACGTCCCCCGGCACCGCGCGGCCGGCCTTCCGGAGCCCGGCGAGCACCCCGGCCGCGGTGAAGTCGTTGTGCGCGAAGACCGCGTCGAACGCCGGGCCCGTTTCGAGGAGCTGGAGGATCGCGGCCTCGCCGCTTTCGCCGGTGAAGTCGCCTTCGATGATCAGCCGCGAGTCGAGCGTCAGACCGGCCTCGCGGACGGCGTCGTGGAAGCCGTTGAGCCGGTCGCTCGTGCAGCCGAAGTCGCGCGGGCCGGTGACGGTGGCGAGCCGGGTGCGGCCGATGTCCAGGAGGTGGCGGGCCGCGGCCGCGCCGCCCTGCCGGTTGCTCGTGCCCACGGACGGGAACGCGGGCCGGCGGCCGCGGTCGTCGATCACCACCACCGGCAGCCCGGAGTCGTGCAGCACCCGCAGGTGGCGCACCGCGTCCGGCGGTTCGACGAGCAGGAGCCCGTCGAACGCCTTCGCCGACACCTGCCGCGAGAACTCCTCCAGGGAGTCGGCGCCGCGGTTGGCGGTGGACAGCAGCAGGCCGTAGCCCTTCGACTCCACGACGTCGGCGACGCCCTGCAGCACTTCGCCCATCCACGGCCAGGTCAGCCCCGGCACCAGCATCCCGACCGTGCGGGTCACCCCCCGGGCCAGCCCGACCGCACCGGCACTGGGGATGTAGCCGGTCGCCGCGATCACCTCGCGCACCCGGATCGCGGTCGCCGCGTCCACATCGGCCTTGTTGTTGAGCACCCTCGACACGGTCGTCTTGCTCACCCGGGCGCGGCGGGCGACCTCGGCGATCGTGACGCGCATCCGTCCTCCCGAGCCAGGGGCGGGCAAGCTCTGTGGTGCCAAGGTACTCGCCCCCGGCCCCGGCGCGAGCGGTGCGAGATCGATCAAGTCCGCACGGACAACCTCGTGAGGCTCGCGTCGCCGGTTCGCCAGTCGAGCGTGCGGACCGCAATGTATCGGGCTGCTCCACGGACGGCGATCGAGGTGGTGCGGCTTCGCGCCGGACGAGCCGCCGCCGTGTAGGTCCGGCCGTCGGTGCTGGTCTCGACGGTCGTGCCGGGCACCCGCCCGGCCGACCAGGCGAGCTCCACCGCTGAAACCGCCGTCGCCGCACCGAGATCAACGACCATCCGGCCGCCGGGGCCGGGCCGCCACGCCGTCTTCGGGTCGTCGTCGACGGCCGCGTCGGGGCTCGACATCCCCGGCGGGAGCGGCTCCGCCGGGAAGGTGACGGCGCCGAGTGCGAGGTCGTCGAGGGGATACGGCCGGACGTCCCCGAACACGACCGGCACGGTCCGCCGTGGCGGCAGCACCACCGGCCGCGGCCGGCCACCGTCCGGCGTCACCGTGACCACGACCGGGAGGAACCCGGCCGGCGCCGTCAGGTCGACGCGGCTCGCGTCCCGGACGACCGCCTTCAGTCCCGGCATCGCACCCCGGAGCGTGAAGCGGGGCGGTTCGATGCGGCCTTCGGCGGCGGCCAGGCTGAACGAGAACTCCGTGCCGCTCGCCGTGACGACCTGCTCACCGCGGTGCAGCCGCACGGCGCCGCGGTCCTGCGGCAGGGTCGCCGTGCCGCCGGCCGGGGCGCCGGAAAGGTTGACCAGCACCAGAAAGCCGTCGGTGACGGTGGTGCGGACCGCCGGCGCCGTGGTGGTGGCGCGAGCGCGTCCGGCCAGCTTCGCGAGGTTCGCGGGATCGGGGTACAGCTCGGCGAGCAGGGGCGCGGCCGGGCCGTCCGAGAGCGTGACGCGGTCGGCGGTGACGGTGAGCGGGTTCGGGCCGGCGACCACAACCCCGGCCCGGCCGTCGACGTCCAGCCAGCCGCTCGTGCTGCGCAGCGCGGGCACCGGGTAGCTCACCGCCGGCGTCCAGGTCACGCCGTCGGGCGAGGTCTCGATGCGGTACTTCCGCCCGGCGGCGGCCTCCCAGCTCAGCCGCACGCGGTCGACGGTCTGCGGCGCGCCGAGGTCGACCGCGAGCCAGCTGTCAGCCCGCGTCCGGTCCGATGTGGACACTGCCCAGCGGGTGGCCGGGTTGCCGTCGGTCGTGTACTTGGCCTCCTTGCCCGGCGCCGCGGACGACGCGGTCGCCGTGCCGGCTCGCGCGAGGTCCGGGCCGTCGCCGTCACGGACTTCGAACGCCCAGAGCGAGTAGCCGTACTGCGGGTCCGGCTGGACGCCGAGCATCCGGACGTGGCGGGCGGTGACCCGGGTGAACGTCAGCTCGTCGGTGCGGGCGCCGGTGGGAGCGGCCTGCGCCTTGAGCGTCACCTTGCCTTCGGCGGCGGTGTAGGTGCGGTCGCCGTCGAGACCCGGCACACCCGGCATGGTGAGGTTGTAGACGTTCAGGGCGCCTTCGCTCTCGGCGACGCCGGTGCTGGCGTAGACCGCGGCGCCGGTCGGGAGGGTGGCGAGGGCGGCGTACCCGGTGTCGAAGCGCAGGACGCCGAACGTGCCGTCGAAGCCGTCTCGGACCGTCTTGTAGGTGGTGGCGTGACGTTCTCTCACGGCGATGTTCGTGGCCGGGAGCAGCATCGGGTTCGCGCCGCCGAGCACGAAGAGCCAGTCGTCGTGGTGGGGCTGCCAGGCGAACTTCACAAAGCCGGCCTTGCTCACCGTCGCGGCCCAGGCGGCGGGGGAGCGGTGGGCGAGCAGGCCCGGGGCGGCACCGAAGTCGGCGACCCCGGCGGCGTGGGTGTCGAACTCGTTTTCAGTTACGGGGCGCACCGGGCCGCCGTGCTTGGCCCGCCATTCGTGCAGCAGGTAGCTGATGGCCAGCTCGGCGCGCGCCTCCGGCTCGTACTTCGGCTCACCCGAGAACTTCGTGATCCGGTCGGTGGGCGCGTAAGCCTGGTACGGCTCGAGACGCGCGGCCAGCTGCGCCTCGGCTCGGGCGGCGTAGCGGTCACCGAGCACCTGGGCGCGGAAGGCCAGCGGGATGACGTCGCGGCCGTAGAGGTGCTCGCGGTCGGCGACCATCGGCATCAGCGGCTCGCCGGCGTCGCTGGTCATCAGCAGCATGGTGCGCCAGAGCAGTTCGCCGTTCGGCTGCGCGGTGAGCACCTCGGGTAGCGGCGTGCCGGCCGCGAGGAAGTGCATCGAGTTCCGGCCGGAGGTGCGCCAGAGCTCTTCCTGGTAGTGCGGGCCGAACGAGCCGTGGTTCTCGACCAGGAAGGTGTCGTATAGGTTCGTGGCGGTGTTGGCGCTGACCGGGACGCCGTCGACGAGCCGTGGGTTGGCCAGGTCGGCGGCCGGCAGCCCGGCCTCGTTGCGGCTCCACGCGCCGAAGGCGTCCCGCCAGTCCTTCGCGCGCGGGTCGTCCGGCGCCCAGGCGAGCGCGGGAGCGAGCGACTGGGCGTAGACGCCCATCTCTTCGAGCTTGGTGTCCCCGACGTAGCCGCCCTGCCGGCCGTTCGGCGTCCAGCTGCCCGAGGTGGGGTCGTCGCCGGTGCCGAGCGCGGTCGTGTAGGCGGCTTGCTCGGTGGTGATGCGTTCGACCTGGCTTCGGGTCGTGGCGTCCAGCTCCGTCCACAAGAGACGGGCGGCGAGCACGAAGTACGACTGGAAGGTGGTGTCGAAGAACAGCTTCCGGCCCCACTCGGCGCCACCGGTGAGGAGGTTCGACGCGGCGAAGTGCCGGATGGTGGCGAGCGTGTGGGCCTTGAGCACGTCCTTTTCGACGCCGGCCGTCTCGGCGTCGTAGCCGTCGCGGGTCAGCAGGAGGGCGTTGCCGAGGACAACGGCGAAGGTGAAGTCGCGGGCGGGGTAGATCCCGGCGACGGGGTCGAACTGCTGCTCGGCCCAGCGGGTGTGGCGCAGGAGAACCCGCAGGTAGGTGGCGGCGACGGGGTCCGGTGCCGCGCCCGCTCGGGGCGCTCCGTCGGCCGCCCGCGCGATGTCCGGCAGCAGACCCGAGGCCAGTGCCGCGGCCACGCCGCCCGCACCCAGCAGCCCGAGCGCCCGCCGCCGGTTCAGCTCACCCATAACCGGCCTCCACTCGCTGACAACCTTGTCATTCCGCGGCGATTCTGGGATGCCGCGCGGCGGCGGGGCAAGCCCGGCGGCCGATCCAGTCCGGTTTCGGACAATGCCTGGCTAATTCGTATAACGACCTATACCGGCGCCGGCTCGGCCGTCATGAACGACCCTTTCACCGCGTCCGACGCCCGGAAAGGGTCGTTCATGGCATCTCTCGCCGGCCGGTAGGACCAAGCTCACCGCGGCCGCGGCACCCCGCCGTGTTGAGATGACAACGTGATCACGGATCCCGGCGTACTCCTCCTGCTCGTCCTCGCCGGTGTCGGCGCCGGCCTGACCGGGGCCATCGCCGGGCTCGCGTCGCTCGTGTCCTACCCCGCGCTCCTCGCCGCCGGGCTGCCGCCGGTGATCGCGAACGTCACCAACACCGTCGCCATGCTCGGGACCACCGCGGGCGCCGCCGCCGGGGCGCGGCCGGAGCTCGCCGGGCAGCGGGCCCGGATCATCCCGCTGTGCGTCATCACCACCGTCGGCGGCGCGGCCGGCGGGGCCGTCCTGCTGCTGACGCCGTCCGACGCGTTCACCGCGATCGTCCCGTGGCTGATCGGCGCCGCTTCGATCGTCCTGATGGCGGGCCCGCGGCTGCGCCGGCTGGCCGAAGGCGCCGAACACCACGGCCTCCGCCCGGCCACCGGTGTCGCCGCGTTCTTCATCGGCGTCTACGGCGGCTACTTCGGCGCCGCCGCCGGGGTGCTGATGCTCGCGCTGCTGGTGTCGGTGTGGACGCAGCCGCTCGCCCGGACCAACGCGGCGAAGAACCTGGTCACCGGCTCGGCGAACCTCCTCGCCGCGGTCGTCTTTTCCGTCACCGGCAAGGTCGTCTGGACCGCCGCGCTCGCCGTCTGCCTCGGGTCGCTCGCCGGCTCGTGGCTGGGGTCGACACTGGTGCGGCACCTGCCGGCGACGCCGTTGCGCATCGGGATCGGGGTTGCCGGGCTCGGCCTCGCGATCGTGCTGGGTTGGCAGGCCTTCACCGCGTGACGCCGGCCCGCCGGACAAGGCATGATCGGGCGGGTAACGGCGAGCAGGAGACCAGATGAGCATTGTCGGGACCAGGGTGGTCCGCCAGGAGGATCAAAATCTGATCACCGCGGGCGGCACCTACGTGGACGATCTGCGGGAGGAAGCGCTTTCCGGCGCCGCGCATGCGGTGTTCGTCCGCAGTCCGATCGCGCACGCGCGGATCGGGAGCATCGATGTGAGCGAGGCGAAGGCGGCGCCGGGGGTGCTCGGCGTGTACACCGCCGCGGACCTCGGGCTCGACCCGCACGCCGCCGGGCCGGTCAAGGAACCGTGGCTGGCCGACGGAATTGTCCGATACGTCGGCGAACCTGTCGCGCTGGTCCTCACCGAGGAGCGTTACCAGCTGGCCGACGCGGCCGAGCTGGTCGACATCGACTACGACCCGCTGGACGCCGTTGCGAGCATCAACGCGGCGCTGGCGGACGAGACGCTGCTGTACCCGGAGACCGGCAGCAACGTCGTGCAGGTCAACGGCGCGGAGACGTTCGACGACTCGATCTTCGACGAGTGCGAAGTCGTCGTGTCGCGGACAATCGTGAACCAGCGTGTCGCGCCCGCGCCGCTCGAAGGGCGCGGCGCGTCGTGCGTGTGGGGCGAAGACGGCCGGCTGACGGTCTGGCTTTCCACCCAGAACGCCCAGATCGCCCGGACGCAGCTGGCCGCGAGCCTCGGCGTCGGCGAGGAGCAGGTGCGGGTGATCGCGCCGGACGTCGGCGGCGGCTTCGGCGCGAAGATCGGCGCCGACCCCGAAGCGACCGTGCTCGGCTGGGCGGCCAAGAGCCTCGGCCGCGCGGTGCGCTGGGTCGAGTCGCGCAGCGAGAACCTGACGGCGATGACGCACGGCCGCGCGCAACAGAACACTGTGACGATCGGCGGGAAGCGCGACGGCACCGTCCTCGCCTACCGCCTCGACGTCATCCAGGACGCGGGCGCCTACCCACGGACGCTGTTCCTGCCGACGCTGACCGAGCTGATGGCCGTCGGCGTCTACCGGTTCCCGAAGGTGGAGACCCGCAGCCGCGCGGTCGTCACGAACACGACGCCGATCGCGGCCTACCGCGGCGCGGGCCGCCCGGAGGCGACCGCCGCGCTCGAGCGGGCGATGGACGTCTTCGCGAACGAGATCGGGATGGACCCGGCCGAGGTCCGCCGGGTCAACTTCATCCGGCCCGAGGAGTTCCCGTACCAGACGCCGACCGGCGCGTCCTACGACACCGGCGAGTACGCCGCGGCGCTGGACAAGGTCCTCGAGGCCGCCGGGTACGCGGACCTGCGGGCCGAGCAGCAGCGGCGGCGCGAGGCCGGCGACCCGGTCGAAATCGGCCTCGGGATCGCCGCGTACGTCGAGATCACCGGCGGTGACTCCGGCGGGGAGAGCGGCCGCGTCGACATCCACCCGGACGGCTCGGTGGTCGCCTGGACCGGCAGCTCACCGCACGGGCAGGGGCTCGGCACGTCACTGGCGATGCTGCTGTCCGACCAGCTCGGCGTGCCGCTGGAGAAGATCACCGTCCGCCACGGCGACACCGACGAGGTGCCGAAGGCCGTCGGCACCTTCGGCTCCCGGTCGCTGCAGCTGGGCGGCTCGGCGATCCGGCAGGCGGCCGACGAGGTCATCGCGCAGGCTCGTGAGCTGGCCGCCGACCTGCTGGAAGCGTCCGCCGAAGACCTCGAACTGGACGCCGAACGCGGCGTCTGGCAGGTCAAGGGTGCGCCGTCGAGCACGGTGCTCAGCTGGGCGCAGGTCGCCGAAACCGCCGGGGAGGGCAAGCTTTCCGCCGACGTCTGGTTCGGCGGCGGCAAGCCGACGTTCCCGTTCGGCGCGCACCTGGCGGTGGTCGAGGTCGACACCGAGACCGGCAAGGTCGAGCTGCGCCGGATCATCGCCGTCGACGACGCGGGACCGATCGTCAACCCGCTGACCTTCCGCGGCCAGCGCCACGGCGGGCTCGGGCAGGGCGCGGCGCAGGCGCTGATGGAAGTCGTCACCTACGACGAGGACGGCAACCCGACCACCGCGACCCTGGCGGACTACTCGTTCGTCACCGCCGTCGAGCTGCCGGACTTCGAGCTGGTCGACATGGCCACACCGACCGACCGGAACCTGCTGGGCGTCAAGGGGATCGGCGAGGCGGCGACGATCGGGTCGACCCCGGCGGTGCACAACGCCGTGGTCGACGCGCTGTCCGCGCGCGGCGTCACCCACCTGGACATGCCCACGACCCCCATCCGGGTCTGGGCCGCACTCGAAGAAGCGCAGAAGGAGAACGAGCGGTGAAGGTCTCGATCGAGGTCAACGGGCGGCCGGTGGCCGAGGAGGTGCCCGACCGGACCCTGCTGGTGCACTTCCTGCGTGACACCGCCGGGCTGACCGGCACGAACATCGGCTGCGACACGACGTCCTGCGGCGCCTGCACGGTCCTGCTCGACGGCGAGTCCGTCAAGTCGTGCACGGTGCTCGCCGCGCAGGCCGACGGCCACGCCGTCACCACCGTCGAGGGCCTGGCCGAACCGGACGGCTCGTTGCACCCGGTGCAGCGTGCCTTCCGCGAGCAGCACGGCCTGCAGTGCGGGTTCTGCACGCCGGGCATGATCATGGCGTCGGTGTCGCTGCTGTCGGACAACCCGAAGCCGTCACGTGACGAGGTGCGGGCCGGGCTCGAGGGCAACCTGTGCCGCTGCACGGGCTATCACAACATCGTCAGCGCGGTGGTCGACGCTTCGGGTCAGGAGGTGGACCGGTGATCCCCGCCGAGTTCCGCTACGAGCGGGTGTCCACAGTGGAGGAGGCGCTGGCGCGGCTGGCGTCGTACGGTGACGACGCCAAGGTGCTGGCCGGCGGGCACTCCCTGCTGCCGCTGATGAAGCTGCGGCTGGCCGCGCCGGAGTACCTGATCGACATCGGGCCGCTCGACGAGCTCCGGTACGTCCGGCTCGACGGCGACGACGTCGCGATCGGCGCGTTGTCGCGGTACAGCGACCTCACCCGGGATCCGGTGCTGCTGGAGCACGCGCCGCTGCTGGCGCGCGTGTCCGGCGAGGTCGGCGACCGGCAGGTCCGCCACCGCGGCACCATCGGCGGGTCGCTCGTGCACGCCGACTCCGCGGCGGACCTGCCCGCGGCGATCCTGGCGTCGGACGCCGTGCTGGTCGCACGCGGCCCGGCGGGGGAGCGGCGCATCCCGGCGGCGGAGTTCTTCCTCGGCCCGTTCACGACCCCGCTGGAGCCGGACGAGCTGCTGACGGAGATCCGGCTGCCGGCCCAGACCGGACAGGGCTGGGGCTTCGAGAAGTTCACCCGCCGCGCGATCGACTGGGCGATGGTCGGGGTGACCGTCGTCGGCGGCCGCGTCGGCCTGGTCAACATGGGCGGGGTGCCGCTGCGGGCGACGGCCACGGAGGCCGCGCTGGCCTCCGGTGCGTCGATCGCCGAGGCGGCCGCGCTGGCCGCGGACGGCACGAACCCGCCGGACGAGCCCCACGCGACGGCGGACTACCGCCGCCACCTGGCGCGCGTCCTGACCCGCCGGGCGTTGACGCAGGCGAGCTGAGCTCGTGATCACCGGCACCTCCAGGGGGTGCCGGTGATCACGACGGCCGATTCCCGCCAGCGCCCGGTGTTCCCGGGGCGGCACACTCGGGGTCGTGAAGACGGAAACCCTTGCGCACACGGCCATCGAGCCCGGAATCCTCTACTTCGGCACCCCGGTGGTGCTCATTTCCAGCACCAACGAGGACGACTCGGCCAACCTGGCCCCGATGTCGTCGGCGTTTTGGCTCGGCTGGCGCGCGATGCTCGGGCTCGGGGCGCGGTCCAAGACTGCCCAGAACCTCCTGCGCACGCGTGAGTGTGTGCTCAACCTGCCTTCGGACGCGCTTGCCGGGGCTGTTGACCGGCTTGCGTTGACCACTGGTTCTGATCCGGTTCCTCCTGGGAAGCAGAAGCGTGGGTATTTCCACGTGGCCGAGAAGTTCGCCCGGGCCGGGTTGACGCCGGTTCCTTCCGAGACCGTTGCTCCGCCTCGGGTTGCCGAGTGTCCGGTTGCCATGGAGGCTGTTGTCGAGGCTGTGCATCCGGTTGCCGATGAAGATCCTGCTCAGCGGGGTGGGATCGTTGCCATCGAGGTTCGGGTTCAGCGGGTTTTTGTTCATGACTCCGTTCGGCTGGCCGGGCATGAGGATCGGATTGATCCTGATGCTTGGCGGCCGTTGATCATGAGTTTTCAGAAGCTTTATGGGCTTGGGTCTCAGGTTCATCCTTCTACCTTGGCTCGGATTCCTGAGAGTTTTTATCGGGGGCCTGATATTGAGCGGGCTCGGTTGTCTTGAGTTTTCAAGATGCGGCTTTCCCCGCGCTTCGATTTACCTGCCGGTTTTTTTTGGTGTTTCGGTGGGTGGACACTTTGGGTTGTTGCTACCTGATCGTGTGATGAACATTTGTTCGGGTTGGCGGTATTGTTTTTGCTGTGGACGACAACGCGGTTTGGCAGGCTGATGCGGTGGGACTCGCCGACCGTATTGGCTCGCTGCTTGCGTCGATGCGGTCTGCTGAGGCTGAGCTTGGTGTCCTTCTTGTGGAAATTGAGGGGCGGGGTGTCATGGAATTGTTCGGGTACCGCTCTGTTGCTCGGCTGCTCGAACATCTCGCCGATATTCCCAAGTCTGCTGCCGAGACGGTCGTGAAGCGAGCTCGGGCTTTACGTCCGGGCCGTGCCCTGGACGGCAGTCCGGTTGCCGCGTTGGCGCCTGCGACCGGGGTTGCTGCCCAGGATGGGCGGTTGAGCAATCCGATGATCGACACCATCGTCGGGGTGCTCACCCAGGTTCCGCCTGCGGAGCGGGAGGAGGCCGAGCGGCACCTGCTCGACTTCGCCGAGGATGCTGGCCACAAGCAGGTCGCCGCTCTCGGTGGCCGGATTCTGGCCCACCTCGACCCCGACGGATCCGAACCCGACAGCACCGAACCCGCCACACCCAGCCGCGAACTCTCGCTGCGTCGTAAAAGATCCGGCACTTGGGAGCTGCATGGCCGGTTCGACGACGAGACCGGCACCCGGGCCAGCGCCCTGCTCGACGCTCTCGCCGAACGCCGCACCGGCGACGAAGGTCCCGACTTCCGCTCCCCGCAGGAGCGTTACGGGGATGCGTTCTCCGACGTGCTAGACCTGGCTCTCAACGCCCCCGAGGTGCCTACCCAGGCTGGTGAACGTGCTCATGTGATGGTCGCGGTGTCGCTGCGTGACCTGCAGTCCGGCCTCGGCTCCGCGATCCTCGGCGACACCGGCCTGATGAGCGCGGCCGAGGCCCGCCTCCACGCCTGCGACGCCACGCTCATCCCCGCGGTCCTGGGTACGAAGAGCGAACCGCTGGATCTGGGCCGTCGCTGCCGCTTGATCACCTCGAGTATGCGCCGGGCGTTGTTTCTGCGTGACCGTGGTTGTGCCTTCCCCGGTTGTCATCGCCCACCTCGGCACTGTCAAGGTCACCACGTGCGGCATTGGGCCGACGGTGGTCCGACTGAACTCGGGAACTTGGTGTTGATGTGCGGCCACCATCATCGGCTGTTGCACCGGTCAGGTTGGGAAGTCCGCATCGCTCCTGACGGGTTGCCGGAGTTCCTTCCGCCGGTTTTCCTGGACAAACGTCGAAAACCTCGGCGTAACAACCTGCATCAACCGTTGCCGTTCGCGGCCTGATCAACCAATCAACCAAAGATGGGAAAGGCCCGCAGCCAACCGGCTACGGGCCCACGCCCACGTCCCCGGCAAGCGGTCACCATCTCGCCCCCGGTCGCCACAGCCGAAGCCCCCGCCGCACGGACCGATCCGACCACCCACACCGAACCCGGAACACCACAGACCCCGCACGCGCCGGCCCAGTCAACGTCTCGCCGGCAACCGCCACCAGACCTACCGCCAGCTGGCCGGCCGAGGCTGGTGCCACCGTCGGCCCACGCCGTTCAACGTTGTGTATGACAGCGGCGGACACCGAAAAATGGCCCAAACCGCGTCAGGTCGCGTTCAGCTGCGTCAGCAACGGGCCCAACGTCTTGACTCCCGCCGTCACCGCGGCCCGGCCCTTTGCCGAACTCACCAGCGGCTGCTGGGTCAACAGCACCACGACATAGCGGCCACCCACCACCCCGGTCGTGTTCAGGACCAGCGCATAGCGCAGGATCATCCATCCTTGCTTGATCTGCCACGACATCCCCGGCAGTCCGTCCGGAATTCCGAAGTACTGGTCCCAGCCGTCGTCGGCCGGGTTTCGGGCGTCGCCAAGGGCGGCTAGCAGCGGCGACGCCACCTCGTCGGGTACCGAGTCCTCGAGGTACGAATAGACCGCCACCACGTCGGCGGCGCTCATCTTGGCCATTCCCCACTGCGTGGGGTCGGTCGGCGGTGTGGTGTTCGAAAGGCCGATCAGCGCCGCCGTGCGCGTGACTATCGTGTTGCCGCCGTTCTGCTCCCACAACGCCGAGGCGATCCCGTCGTTACTACCCGCCAGCATGTCCGTCAGGTCCTGGACCGCGTCGGCGTCCGGGAGTGCCCAGGTGCCCGTTGTGTCGTCGTGGACCTCGTCGATCGCGATCAGCAGCTTGACCACCGAGGCCGTGTAGTACGGCTGGTCCGCCTCGAGAGATGCCAGGACCTTGCCGGACCGGCGGTCGTACAGGACGAACCCGACGTTCGTGCCGCGCGATGCCGCCGTGACCGCGTCGGAGACGTCGCCGGCCACCGCGGAGAGGTCGGGGTACGGGACCTCGGACGTCGACGTCGGTGGGGCCGGGCTGATCGCCGTATCCATCGGCGGGGCTACCGAAGCCGCCACCGGGGTCGTGCTGCGGCCGCCGAGGGCCACCAGGAGCCCGGCCGTCAGTGCCGCTGCCGTCAGGCCCGCGCCTGCGAGCGTCCACCGGATCCGTCTTCCCATGCCTGGTCAACGCCCTGCCGACGCCGATCGGCTGCCGAAATCACCTGTCCGTTTGCTGTGTCTTGCTGTGCGGACGCTGTGGTGACGCGACCGGCTCGGGCGTAACGTCGCGTCGTGAACGACTTGCGGATTCTGGTGGTGGGCGCCGGTGCGACCGGCGGGTACTTCGGTGGACGGCTGCTGCAGGCGGGCCGGGACGTCACCTTCCTGGTGCGGCCGGGGCGGGCGAAGCTGCTGCGGGAACGCGGCCTGCGGATCACCGGGCTCGGCGAGGACACCTTGCTCGAACCGGCACTCGTCGAAACCGGCTCCCTCGACGAGACCTACGACCTCGTGCTGCTCGCGGTGAAGGCGAACGGCCTGGCTTCGGCCATCGACGATTTCGCCGCCGCCGTCGGCCCCGAGACGCTGATCCTCCCGTTCCTCAATGGACTTGCGCACATCGACGCTCTCGAAGCGCGGTTCGGGAAGGCCGCGGTGCTCGGCGGGGTCGCCAAGGTGCAGACCACGATTGACGACGACGGTGCGATCCGGCGGCTCGGGCCGCTGCAGAGCCTGGCCTACGGCGCGCGCACGGACCCGCCGCCGGCGCGGCTGGCCGATGTTGACGCCGCCCTGCGTGACGCCGGGTTCGCCGCCGCGCTCGACGAGCGGATCACCGGGGCGATGTGGGCGAAATGGGTGTTCATCGCGGCGATCGGCGCCGTGAACAGCCTGATGCGGGGCACCACCGGGGACGTCGTCGCCGTGCCTGGTGGCGTCGAGTTCTCCGAAGCTGTCGTGGCCGAAGCGGCTGCTGTCGCCGAGGCCGCCGGCTATCCGGTGTCCGCCGCGGAGCTCGAGGGGACACGCCGGATCGTGACCGATCCCGGGACGGGTGGTTCTTCGTTGTACCGCGACCTGCTCGGCGGTCACCCGGTCGAGGGGGAGCAGATCTTCGGCGATCTCACCGCGCGTGCCCGTGAGCTGGGCGTTCGGGTGCCGTTGCTGGACCTCGTCACCCTGCAGTTGCGGGTCCACCAGCACCGCATCGGGTGAACTCGTCACCGAGCGCGCTTTGCCCGCGCAGTCCCAGGGATCGTGGTCTTTCGGGCACCCGGGTGGCGGCGCCGACCCCGGGTGATCCGGCACTGCTAATCTTCGTCAAGAGAGTTGCTTGAGGGTTTGACGGCTTTGGTTGGCAACAAGAAGCAGCGAGGGGAAATGGCGGACAGGTTCGAGTTCGTCCTCGGGGCCGTCGAGTCCCTGGTCGTCGGCCGGGCGACCGGTGGTGACCTCCGGCGTTACCCGTTGCGCTCCGGGAACCTCCCGACCGACCCGGTGCGATTCGTCCGGGTCGCGCGCCAGGTGTACGACGCGCTCGAGGAGCGGCGGCTTTCGGTTTCGGGCGAACTGCACCCGGGGGTGCGGACGGCCTTCGAGCTGCTGGCCGAGCCCCGCGTTTCGGTTGCCGTGAGCGGGATCGACGGCCTCGGCGCCGACGTCGCCGTGCTCGTGGTCACCGACGGCGCGCAGGCGCTCGGCATCACCCAGGCCGCGGACAACGACGACCTGCTGTTCTCGCTCTTCGCGGACGAGGACCTGGTGGAGGTCGTCACCGGCGTCCTGCCGCCGGCTCCGGCCGCGACCACCGGCAAGCACGTCGTGCACCGCGCCGCCGGGCGCGAGGTCTCGGCGATGACGGCCAAGCGGATCGCGGACGCGGAGTTCGACGAAGAAGAGACCGACGCCTTCGGCATGATCGAGGTGAAGGCCGTGGTGCGGCCCGGCCGCCGGCCGCCGGCGCCCAAGTCGTCCGACGTCGCGGTGCTGGAGCGGGTGCTCGCCGAGCCGCGGCTGGGCGGCGGCCACATCGCCGTCACCGCCCAGGGCAGGCACGGGGAGCGGGTCGCCAGCGAGCCGCTGAGCTGGCTGGACACCGCCGACGGCCGCTACCTCGTCCACACCACGACCGGCGACGCGGGCGAGCTGACCGCCGAATACGTGCCGGCCGGGCGCGCCGACCTCGCCCGCGCGATCCGCGACGCGATCGCCGCGGTCTACTGACCGGAAAGGGAACAGTCCTGATGACGGAAGAGACCGAGGCGGTCGCCCAGGCTCTCCAGGCGACGGCGCAGATGCAGACCGCGACCGAACCCGCGCAGAAGGCCATGGCCGCGGTTCGCGTCGGGCTCGCCGGCGCCCAGCTGAAGCGGCTCGCGCAGACCGGTGGCTTCGCCATCGACGACACCACGGGCAACCAGCTGATCGAGGCCCTCGAAGGCGTGCTCGAGTCGCTCGAGCAGCGCTGGGCCAACCTCCAGCGGCTGCACGACGCGCCGGCGATGAGCCGGACCGCGACCGGGCAGTGGGTCTCCGCGCACATGGTCAGCACCGCCGCCGACGACCACGGGCTGGTCACCCAGCTGCAGGCCGCCCGGCAGGAGTTCCCGACCTACATCGAAGCGATCAAGCTGGCCAAGCAGAACTACAAGACGCGGGAAGAGGACACGCGGGCGACGCTCGTGTCGCTCCCGTCCGCCGACCAGAGCTGAGGGAGACCGTGGCACCCACCGCCGAGTCCGTCTCGGACCCGTCGTCCCCGGACTACAACCCGCGCAGTCCGCTCTACGACGTGACCGCCGACACGTCGTCGAAGTACTACGTCGGGCCGTTGAAGACGGACAACACGCCCTCGGGTGACGAGATCCGCGAGATGGCGACCCAGCAGATCGACGACGAGATCCGGGCCGGCTGGCTCGGCCCGGCCGTCGACCCTGTGCTGCGCGACAAGAAGATCCAGGAGCTGTACCAGCAGCACCTGGACGACGCCAAGCACGGCCTCGACGAGGGCCTCACCATGCGCGAGAACGGCGGGGCGCCGAAGACGCTGTGGGCCAACGCCAGCCACGAGCAGATGAACGAGGCCATCACGCAGGACGCCAACCCGGCGACCGTCGCGGAGACCTCGGAGGAGTGGGTCGCGGTCGGCAACGACCTGGGCACGCACCAGAAGACCCTGGGTGACGCGATCAACGCGAGCACCAGCAACTGGCAGGGTGACGCCGGCGACGCCGTCCGCGAGCACCTCGCCGGGGTCGGCAAGTGGCTGGGCGCGACCGCGCAGGGCGCGACGCTGGCCGGGCGGCAGCAGGAGATCCACTCCCAGGCGCTCAACGAGACCCAGCGGCAGATGGTCGCGAACCCGCCGGTGCAGTTCGACCTGCAGAGCACCAACCAGCGCCTGATGTCGATGACCGACCCGGTGCAGTACGCGGCGGCGGCCGGCGAGGCCATGCAGACCTACCGGGCGCAGACCGCGGCCCGGGACCACGCCGCGCAGATCATGACGCAGTACGACGAGACCATCGGCGGCGCGGTGGCGACACCCCGCTTCCCGGCCCCGCCGAAGCTGCCGACCGCGACCGCAACGGCGCGTCAGCTGGGCAGCCCGGCTTCGGGCGGCGCCGGCACCGACGGCTCGCAGCCGCTGATGGCGCGCACGGCGATGGACCAGGCTTCGGCGCGGATCCCGGCCGAGGGGACCATGGCCGGTCTCGACGGCGTGAACGGCCCCGGCGGCTCCGGCGCGGGCGCGCCCGGCTCCGGCATCCCAGGCTCCGGCATCCCTGGCGGCGGCTCCGGCATTCCGGGTGACGGCTCCGGTGCAGGTGGAGCAGGCTCCGGTGGGTTCGGCGCCGGTGGCTCCGGCTTCTCCGGCGCCGGCATCCCGGCCGCGTCCGGCGGCGGCAGCGGTGCGGGCGGCTCGGGCGCCGGTGGCGCGGGCTTCACGCCGCCGAACTTCGACGTGCCCGGCGGCCCCGGCGGCGGCAACTTCAGCGGCGCCGGCATCCCGGGCTCCTCACTGCCGGGCTTCGACGACTCGACGACGTCGTCCGGCTTCTCGCCGTCCGGCATCGGCGGCGGTGGCGGGGGCACCGGTGGCGGGATCGGCGGCAGCGGGTACACCCCGCCGAACATCCCCGTCCCGGACATCCCGGGCGGCAGCGGGGGCATCCGCGGCGGCAGCCCGATCCCCGGCTTCACCCCGCCGGGCATCGACCCGATCACCGGCCTGCCCACCGGCACCGGCGGGATCGGCACCGGCCCGGGCGGGGCCAAGCTGCCGACCATCGGCCGCGGCGGCGGGATCAACGGCGAGAGCATCGCCAGCCGGCTCGGCGGCCTGGGTGGCGGCGGCGCCGGTGGCGGCTCCCTCGGCGGGATCGGCGGCTCCGGCTCCGGCGCGGGGGGTGCGAGCGGCGCGGGCATGCGCGGCGCGGGCAACCTCAGCGGTGGTGCCGCGTCCGGCGCGGCCGCGGAGGCCGAAGCTTTGGCGGCGCGCAACGCGGCGGCGTCCGGTGGCAAGGCCGGCGCGGCCGGCGCCCCGGGCATGGGCGGCATGGGCGCCGGAGCCCGCGGTGGCAAGAAGGAAGACGACAAGGAACACAAGTCGGCCGACTACGTCGAGAACGACGACCCGAACTTCTTCGCCGGAGAACAGGTCGTCGCGCCCCCGGTGATCGGTGACTGGAAGAACCAGGATTGGAAGTGAGTGCATGACCGCCGGCGGCTTCGAAGTCGAGCCGGACGACCTGGTCGCGCACGCGAGTCACGTCGAGAGCCTGGTGGACCGGCTGAACACGGCCGTTTCCGCCTCGGACTCGGCGATGTCGGACCACGCCTACGGGCTGCTGTGCGCGTTCCTCCCGCCGATCATCCGGCCGACGGGAGAACAGGCGAAGGACACGTTGACCGCCTCGGTCGAGGGTGTGCGCGGGCTGGCGGACAACGTCAAGACCGCGGCGCAGTCCTACCGCGACGGTGAAGAAGGCAATGCGCAGCCGTTCGAGCGGCAGCTCACGGCGGCGCCGCGTGCCGCTGAAGCGAAGGTGAAGGCATGACGGGGCCGAACGGCCTGGGGGACCTGATGCGGGACCCCGACGAGACGATCCGCCGAATGGACGACTGGGCCGCCGGGTTCGCCGCGAAGGCGGAGCGGTACCAGGCGGCGCAGGAGCAGACCGAACGGCTGCGGCTCACCGCGACCAGCTCCGACGGCGCGGTCGCCGTCACCGTCGGGGCGGACGGCACCGTCACCGACCTGACCTTCAGCAACAAGGTCAAGTCGTTCCCGCTCGAGGAGCTGTCCCGGCAGATCCTGACCACGATGCGCCGGGCGCAGGCCGGCATCGCCGACCGTGTCGCCGGGGTCATGGCCGAGCAGCTCGGCGACGAGGACCGCGAGACCCGCGGCGCCTTGCTCGACACGCTGCGCGGCCGGTTCCCCGACCCGGACGAGCCGGACGAGCAGCCGCCCGCGGAGCCGGGCCCGGTGCCGCCGTCCCCGGCGGGCGGCGCGGCGGTCCCGCCGGCGCCGTCGGCCCCGCCGGCTTCGCCTCCGCAACGACGTCCCGCGGCCGCGGAGGACGACGACAACAACCCGTGGTGATTCGGTTCGCCCGAGCCTTCAGGAAGGTCGTGTAGTGGCGAACCCGCTGGTCGCGGAGACCAAGGACTCCACCAAGGCGTACTCGGGAGTTTCGCTGCTGGAGTCGGCGGCGGATCTGAAGTCCGCGATCGAGAGCGGTGACTGGGCGTCGGTGGCGATGGGGGCCGTGGGCACCGCGCTGGACGCGTTGTCGATGGCCATGGACCCCTTCGGCGCGGTTTTGGCGGCTGGGGTCGGGTGGCTGATGGAGCACGTCGGGCCGCTCAAGGAGGCTCTCAACGGGCTGACTGGTAACGCCGACGAGATCGCGGCGCAGTCGGAGACGTGGAAGAACATCGCGACCGAGCTGGGCAGCATCGGTGAGGATCTGACCGGGATGGTCAAGGCCGACACCGTGTCGTGGACGGGGAATGCCGCTGACACCTATCGGCAGCGGGCGGATGACACCGTGACGTTGTTGAACACGGCGCAGAAGGGCTGTGAGGGTGCTTCCAGTGGTGTGAAGACGGCTGGTGAGGTTGTCGCGGCGGTGCGGGCGCTGGTCCGTGACATCATCGCGGAGCTGATCGGGCATCTGATCAGTTGGGCGTTGCAGGTGGTGTTCACCCTGGGTATCGGTTTGACGTGGGTGGTGCCGCAGGTGATCAATGCGGTGGCGAAGACGGCGTCGAAGATCGCGGATTTGGTGAAGCGGCTGGTGACGGCGTTGAAGGCGCTGGTGCCGCTGTTGAAGCGTGCGGGTGATTTGTTTTCGGATGCGGCGAAGGCGTTGCGGAACATCAAGCCGGGTAAGGCTGCGCCGCCGCCGAAGAGCATCGACATCAAGGGCAACCCGAAGGACATCGGCGGGCCTAAGGGCAACGGGTCGCCGGACGCGCCACCGCCGAAGGGCGACGGCACCACACCGTCGGGCGCGAAGGGGGACGGGACCACGCCGTCCGGCGGCAAGGGCGGCCCGGACGCCCCGCCGAAGACCGACCCGCCACCCGCGTCCAAAGGCCCCGACGACACCCCGAAGAGCCCGGACCCGTCGCCGAACAGCTCGACCACCCCCTCGGGCGCGGGCAAGGGCGGTGGGGACAAGGGCCCCGGTTCGTCGAACAAGCCGGACAACCCGCGTGACCGCGGGGTCGGCCCGGACGACCGCGTCTGCAAGTCCGACCCGGTGGACGTGGCCAACGGCGACGTCATCCTGGAGCAGCGCGACCTGGAGCTGACCGACCCCCTCCCGCTCGTGCTCGACCGGACGCACATCTCGTCCTACCGGGCCGGGCAGTGGTTCGGTCCCACTTGGACGTCCACTGTGGACCAGCGGCTCGAGCTCGACGGCGAGCACGTCTGCTACTTCTCCGCCGACGGCCTGATCCTGGTCTACCCGCACGCCGCGGCCGGTGTCCCGGTGCTGCCGCTGGAAGGCCCGCGGCGCCCGCTGACCCGGACCGGCACGGGGTACTCGCTGTACGACCCGCTGACCCGCCGCACGCTCACCTTCGCGCCCCTGCCCGGCCAGGGTGACGCACTCCAACCGGTGCAGCGCGTCGAAGATGTCAGTGGCAGCAGCATTTCCGTCGCCTACACGCCGATGGGCGCGCCTTCGCGGCTGTCGCACTCGGCCGGCTACGAGGTGGAGCTGACCACCGACCGCGGGCGGGTGGTCGCGGTCGAGGTGCTCGACGGTGACACCGGCTTCCGGGTCCGCGCCACCCGGTACGACTACGACGCGCGCGGCCGGCTGGTCGCGATCTTCGACTCGTCGGAGACCGCGGTGCGGTTCGAGTACGACGCCGCCGGCCGGATCACCGGCTGGCAGGACCGCAACGACGTCTGGTACCGCTACCTCTACGACGTCGACGGCCGCTGCGTGGTCACCGTCGGGGACGGCGGTTTCCTCGACGGCCGGTTCGCCTACGACCCGGCGCGGCGCGTCACGACGTTCACCGACTCCCTCGGTCACCGCACCGAACACCACTTCAACCACCTCGGCCAGCTGGTGCGCGAGGTCGACCCGCTCGGCGCGGTCACCTCCTCCACCTGGGACCGCTACGACCGGCAGCAGAGCCGGACCGACGCGCTCGGCCGGACCACGCTGTTCGAGCACGACGAGGACGGCGACCTGCGCGCGGTCGTCCGGCCGGACGGCAGCCGCGTCGCCGTCACCCGCCACCTCGACGGCGCCCTCGACATCACCGTCGAAGCCGCGGGCCGGATCTGGCGGCGCACCTACCCGGCCGGCAGCGCGCCCGACCCGTACACCACGCAGCTCGGCGTCTCCGACGGCTCGGCGGCGACGGCGGCCGAAGAGGAGCCCGCCGCGCCCGGCACCGCGGCGGTCACCGCCGCCCATGCGCGCGAGCGCGGCACGGACACCGACCTGTTCGGCCGACCGAAGGCGGTCCTCGACGTCGTCGGCGGGCGGAACCAGCTGCGCTGGAGCGTCGAAGGCAAGCTCCTGGCCCGGACGAACCCGGCCGGGGCGCAGGAGCAGTGGCGCTACGACTGGCAGGGCAACGAACTCGGCCACACCGGCCTGCTCGGCCAGGCGGAGGTGCGCGAATACGGGCCGTTCGACCTGCTCACCGCGGTCACCGACGCCACCGGCGCGCGGACGTCGTACACCTACGACACCGAGCTGCGCCTCGTCGCGGTGACCAACCCGGCCGGGCTGACCTGGCACTACACCTACGACCCGGCCGGGCGGCTCGCCGCCGAGTCCGACTTCGACGGCCGCGTCAGCCGGTACGCCCACGACCCCGCCGGCCGGCTGGTGCGCTCGGAGTCGGCCGGCCTGGTGGTCGAGTACACCTACGACGCGCTCGGCAACGTCGTCTCCCGGCGCACGGCCGACGAGCTGACGACGTTCGGCCACGACCCGGTCGGCCGGCTCGCCGCCGCGGCGAACGCCGAGTCCCGGGTGGACATCGAACGCGACGAGCAGGGCCGCGTCCTGGCGCACACGGTCGACGGCCGGACGATCTCCTTCGGCTACGACGACGAAAACCACCTCGTCCGCCGTCGCACACCGTCCGGAGTGGACAGTGTGTGGCGCTTCGACCCGGACGGTGTCCCGCTGGCGCTGGAGACCGCCGGCCAGTCGATCCACTTCGGACACGACGGCGCCGCCGAGACGCGCCGCGTCTTCGGCGACGTCGTGCTCGACCAGGCGTACGCTGGGGAGCGGCTCACCGCGCAGACCGTCTCGGTCGCCGGGCGGCCGGTGCACACCCGCGGCTACGACTACCGGCCCGACGGCGAGCTCGCCGGGATCGACGACAACACGACCGGCCCGGTGCGCTACCAGCTCGACGCCGCCGGCCGGGTCACCGCGGTCACCGGCCCGAACTGCGCCGAGCAGTACCGCTACGACGGCGCCGGCAACATCACCGGCACCGCCCGGGAGCGGCGGTTCTACACGGGCACCCGGCTGACCACGTCGGACACTGCCGCCTACGAATACGACCCGCAGGGCAGGCTGGTGGCCCGCCGGACGCCCGACGGCGTCTGGCACTACACCTGGAACGCCCTCGGCCGGCTCACCGGCGTCGTCACCCCGGACGGCAGCCAGTGGCGCTACCGCTACGACCCGCTCGGCCGGCGCACGGCCAAGCAGCGGATCGTCGCGGGCGCGCCGGGCGGCGCCCCGGTGGTGGCCGAGGAGGTGCTGTTCACCTGGGACGGCACCACCCTCGTCGAGGAGCAGGCCGGCGCCCGGGTCACCACCTGGGAGTACCACCCGGACGACGGGAAACCCTTGGCACAGCTGGCGTCCGGTCGGCTGGCCACGGTCGTCACCGACCAGGTTGGCGCCCCGGTGGAGCTCGTCGACGCGGCAGGCGCGCTGCTGTGGCGCGGGCAGGCGGACCTGTGGGGCGCCGACACCGCGGACCCGAGCGGCACGCCACTGCGGTTCCCCGGCCAGTACCGGGACGCCGAGACCGGGCTGCACTACAACGTCTACCGCTACTACGACCCGGCGACCGGGCGGTACCTCAGCCCGGACCCGCTGGGCCTCGAACCCGCGCCGAACCCGGTCGCGTACGTGCCGAACCCGCTCCTCGCGGCGGACCCGCTCGGCCTGGCGCCGACCGTGGCGCCGTGCGGGAAGATCATCAACGACGGCCCGCCGAAGCGAAAGCGCTCCGAAGACGACTCGACCGGCGCGTCCGGCTCGGGCTCGAACAAGCGGCCCAACACGGGCAAGAACTACAAGCCGGGCGACATCGTCAACGACGACCTCAAGGACCCGGCGATCGACAAGTACAAGAACTTCCCGCCGGCGCCGGAGGGCGCCGGCAAGGGGTTCAAGGACGCCGAGGGCAAGTCGAAGATCAAGCGGTCGGAGGACGTCGGGGAGGCCGGCGCGCACGACTACCTCAAGAAGGTCACCGGCAAGGACGACCTGCAGATGATCACGCCGACCAAGGACAACCCGCTGGAGGCGGGCAAGTACGGCAAGGAGCCCGGCAAACCGTGGCCGAACGCGGTGGCGTTCAACGGCCGCAACGTCGCCGACGTCAGCTACTGGGACGGCAAGACGATGCACGTCGTGGAGGCGAAGGGCAACGGCTCCACGCTGAGTGGCGGCATGACCGGCCGGACGCAGCGGTTCGACCCGAGCGACGGCTCGCCGGTGCCCCAGGCGGACCGCCCCGTCGACGTCAAGCTCAACCAGGGCGACGAGGACTACCTCAAGGACGTCGCGGCGAACATGAAGCACACCCAGCCCACCGCGAAGAGCTACGACGGCCGGGCCGAGGTCGGCACCGCGATCTGGGACAGCATCAAGGACGGCAACTACAAGTACGTGCCGGTGAACACGACGGTGGGCCCGGACGGCAAGGCGGTCGTCAAGGTCACGCCGGGCTACGGGGAGTAGGGACATGGGTTACGCGGTGGTCTTCCGGGAGATGGCCCTCGACGAGCTGAAGCGGCGCCTGCACGAAGACGCGACGGTCGCCGCGTTCGTCGCCGCCGGGGGCGGGGACGCGACCCCGGAGGTCGGCGACGCCGTGGTGCGGATCGTGCTCGGGCAGGGCCGCGAGCTCGGCGCGCTGGACCACAGCTCGTCCGGCGGCGACTGGTTCCGCGAGGAGCTCTTCGGCGAGACGATCGCGTCCGTGCTCGGGGACGACCTGGCCTGGCACCTGCTGGAACGGCCGCTCGAAGGGATCACCTGGCCGGAGTACCCGAGCATCGGGTGGGTGACGAACACCGAGCTCCGCGAGGCGCTGGCACGGCGGGGCGAGCTGCCCGGCGACCTCGACGACGACGACGCCGAAGCGGTCCAGGACGTCGTGTCGGCGGTCGAGCGGGCCGCGAAGTCGGGCTCGGACCTCGTCACCGTCTACGCATAGCACCCGGTCAACGGCTCGACAGGGGGCGTCCAGGGGTCGACACTGGGCCGATGACCGGCCTGATCACCGGAAGCCGTGTCCGGCTGCGGCCCGCCGCAGCCACGGACGCCGCCCGGTTCGAGGAGATCCTGTCGCATCCCGAAGTCGCCCGCTGGTGGGCCGACGCCGAGGAGCCGGTGGCCGCCCAGGTGTCCTATCTACTGGACCCCGACGAGGGCACCACGACCTACGCCATCGAACACGACGACGTCGTCGTCGGCATCGAACTCGCCTTCGAGGAGGCCGATCCGCAGTACCGGCACGCCGGGATCGACATCGCCGTGCACCCGGACTTCCAGCACCACGGCCTCGGCTCGGACGCGATCCGGACGCTGGCCGAGCACCTGTTCAGCGTGCGCGGGCACCACCGGGTGGTGATCGATCCCGCGGCGGACAACAAGTCCGCGATCAAGCTCTACCAGTCCCTCGGCTTCCAGCCGGTCGGGACGATGCGCTCCTACGAGCGCGGGCCGGACGGCAACTGGCACGACGGGCTCCTGATGGACCTGCTCGCCGAAGACCTGGTCCCCGCCGTCGCACTGGCCGGCTCGTGAGCACGCAGGCGCTGCCGGGTACGCCCGGGCAGCTGCGGCGGGTCGCCGTGGCGAGCGCCATCGGGACCACGATCGAGTGGTACGACTACTTCATCTACAGCACGGCGACGGCGCTCGTGTTCGGCAAGCTCTTCTTCACCACGCTCTCGCCCGCGTCCGGCACCCTCGCCGCGTTCGCCACGCTCGGCGTGGGGTTCCTGGCCCGTCCGGTCGGCGGGATCCTGTGGGGCCACTTCGGCGACCGGGTCGGCCGCAAGGCGATGCTGGTGCTCTCGCTGCTCCTGATGGGCGTGGCCACGGTCGGGGTCGGCCTGCTGCCGACGTACTCCGCGATCGGCGTCTGGGCCCCGATCCTGCTGCTGGTCCTGCGGCTGCTGCAGGGCCTGAGCGCGGGCGGCGAGTGGGGCGGGGCCGCGCTGATGGCCGTCGAACACGCTCCGGAAGGACGTCGCGGCCGGTATGGCGCGTTCTCCCAGATCGGCGTGCCGGCCGGGCTGATCCTCGCGCAGCTGGTGTTCTTCGTCCTCGGCAAGGCGTTGACCGACGCCCAGTTCGCGTCGTGGGGCTGGCGGGTGCCGTTCCTGCTGAGCATCCTGCTGGTCGGCGTCGGCCTGGTGATCCGGCTGCGGATCGAGGAGAGCCCGGTGTTCACGCAGCTGGAGGACGCCGCGGCGCGCAGCCGCCGGCCGATGGTCGACGTCCTGCGCGAACGGCCGCGGGCGCTGCTGGTGGCGTCCGGGAGCTTCATCGCCAACACCGCGATCGGGTACATCTTCCTGGCGTACCTGCTGTCGTACGGCACGTCCGTGCTGAAGATCGACCGGACCACGTTGCTGGTGGTGGTCATCGTCGGCAGCGTGACGTGGCTGGTGAGCATCCTGGTGACCGCGTCGTGGTCGGACCGGGTCGGCCGCAAGCCGGTCTACCTCGCCGGGTCGGTGCTGCTGGTGGTCTGGCCGATCCCGTTCTTCCTGCTGGTCGACACCCGTCAGGCGCTGTGGCTGATCGTGGCGGTGATCGTGCTCAACGTCGGGCTCGGCGCGACGTACGGGCCGCAGTCGGCGTTGTTCGCGGAGCTGTTCGAGCCGCGGTACCGCTACAGCGGCGCGTCGTTCTCCTACGCCGTCGGCGCGGTCCTGGGTGGCAGCTTCGCGCCGCTGATCGCGACGGCGTTGCAGACCTCCACCGGCACCTCGTTTTCGGTGTCGCTCTACCTGGTGGCGGTGGCCCTGCTCAGCCTGGTCGCGGTGGCGTTCATCCCCCGGGAGTGATCACAGCCGGTCGAGGCGGACCGCCGCGGCCATCCGCTCGTAGCCGGCGTCACCGGGGTGCAGGTGGTCGCCGGAGTCGTAGGCCGGCAGCATCCGCAGCGGGTCGGCCGGGTCGCGGACCGCGGCGTCGAAGTCGACCACGCCGTCGAACACGCCGCTGGTGCGGATGAACGTGTTCACCGCGGTCCGGGTCGCTTCGAGGGTTTCGTCGTAGACGCGCCAGCCCTTGAACGGCGTGAGCGTGCCGCCCAGGACGCGGATGTTGCGGGCGTGCGCCTGGGCCACCAGCTGCCGGTACGCCGACGTGATCGCGTTCGGGTCGGTCTGGTGCGGGTCCTGCTGGATGTCGTTGATGCCCTCCAGCACGATCAGCGTCCGCACCCCGCCGACGCCGAGCACGTCGCGGTCGAAGCGCGACAGCGCGTTCTGGCCCGCGCCGGAGCCCGGCACGTCGAGCAGCAGGCGGTTGGCGCTGATCCCCGCGTTGAGGACGCCGAAGCGGCCGTGCAGGCGGTCGGCGAGGTAGTCCGGCCAGCGGTGGTTCGCGCCGGCGACCGAGCCGACGCCGTCGGTGATCGAATCGCCGAGCGTCACGATCGAAGCTTCCGCGCCGCCCTGGACGTCGACGCCGGAGACGTAGTGCCACACGGACGTCTGCTCGTTGTACGGCGCGCCGGACTCGCTGCCGGCGAAGTCGCCCGCGCGGGTGAAGTACGACGTCTGCGACGCGGCCGGGTGGTAGGTCACCGGCCCGGACTTCGTCGGCACGTAGGTCGTGACGAGCAGGTTGGCGTCGGCGGGCACCCGCAGGTTCACCGGGTCGCTCAGCGCCTCGGCGCCGGCCGGCACGACAACGCTTCCCGCACCGCCGAACGTCAGCGACCGCAGGGTGCCCGGCACGGCGTCCGGGCCGGAGCCCTGCACCGCGACGGTGACGTGTCCGAAGGTCAGGGGAGAGGCGCCGAAGGCGTTCGAGAGGTGCACGCGGGCGCGGCCACCGCCGGCGCTGGTGTGCACGACGTTGCGGATCGAATAACCCGGATAGCCGTCCGGCGTGCCGGCCACGGCGGACGCGGGCGCGGCGGCCCAGGTGCCGACCCAGCCGCCGACGGCGTGCTCGGCGAGGACCGGGAAGGCGCTTTCCGGGTTTGCACTACCGGCCGAGGTGAGGAGGCCGAACCCGGTCAGGACAGCCGCGCTCACGGCGAGGAAGCGTCGCATAACCTTACGGTTGCGCGTGACCCCCGGACGGGCGACCGCTGATCAGGTGAGCGACTGGACAAGATCCCGGACAGTGAACCCGGCAAAAAGGGGCGGGCCCGTCCGGGATTCTGGGGATGCCGGACGGGCCCGCGCGAGGTGGCCGTTGCCGCGACGGCCGCTCGCCGGAGTGCCCGGTCCCGATCGGGCGGAGGCTGGGCCCGGATCGTTGCGTCGTGGCGACTCCGGAGGGCGTGTGCGAGACGCCCTCACCCAGAGCACGGTCGCCGGCGCGGGACGGTTCAGCGCAGTTTCCCGCTCACGCGGCGGCGGCCGGGAAGCCGGTCAGCGCGCGGCGGCCGTCCTCGGTCAGCTCGGCGGGCGCCCACTGGCCGGGCAGGACGAGCCCGACGGCCCGGACCAGTCCGGCGCGGGCGAGGTCATGGGCGGTGTTCTGGTCGCAGCACGACAAGCCGTCGACGCGGAGGTCGGGTTCGCAGCTGCAGCGGAGCTCGGCGCGGCCTTCGCCGACCGCCTTGAGCATGGCGATCGCGCGGCGGCTCAGCGCGTTCGGAAGGGTGGACATCGGTCTGGCCTCTCGGTCCGGCTGGGGTTCTGGCGGCGAGTGCTGCAGCTCGTTACTTAGGAGTACGGGCCGAACACGAGCGCGGTTCACTTCGATCGCTCCGCTTGGCCTCTTGACAGGGCATTGCTCAGCGAGCAGGGTCAGTCATCGGATGAATTAGCTCCCGCGGAGACAGATGTGCCCTCATGCGGGAGAAGTCTGCCGTCTTTCCGCCGTACTCATCCGATCCCTGGAGGTTCAGTGACGACCTTCCCCCGCCGTCAAGCCCTCGGTTTCGCCGTCGGTGGCGCCGTGGCGCTCACCGCGGCCGGCCTCGCTCCGGCCGACGCGTCGGTGCCCGTCGACGCCGCCGCCGACGGCCCGGACACCCCGATCGTCCCGCCCCCGCCACCCGTCCCGGTCGCGCTCGAGGCCTGGTTCTCGAACGACGGCATCGACAGCGCGTCGGCGCCGGGCGGCGACTTCGACGGGTCCGGGTACACCTTCCCGGCCGAGCACCTGCCCGCCGGGCCGGTCACCGTGGGCGGCGTCCCGTTCCGGCTCGGCTCCGCGGCCGCCGGGGCGAAGAACAACATCGCCGCCACCGGCCAGCAGCTCGACCTGCCGCGCGGGAAGTACTTCGTCGCGTACTTCCTGGTCGCCGCCAGCTACGGCACGACCGGCGGCACGGCGACCGTGCACTACGCCGACGGCAGCACGAGCACCGGCTCCCTGTCCGGCCCGGACTGGTACACCGGTAACGGCGCCTTGGTCTCGCCGTTCCGCTACGCGCCGGGCGGGGTCGTCGACAACAACCCGGTTTCCCTGGCCACCGGCCAGGTCTGGGTCGACCCGGCCCGCGAAGCCGTCGCGCTGACCCTGCCGGCCACCGCGACCCCCGCGCCCAACGTGTCCAGCCTGCACGTCTTCGCGCTCACCTTGCAGCCGGTCGCCGTCGGCCGGTCGGCGCTGGTGCTCGACGGCCGCTCGACCGCGAACCTGCTGACCGACGGCGGTCCGCAGGCCGCCGAGGCGACCGTGGTCAACGCGGGCACCGTGTGGCTCGGCGCACGCGACCGCGTCACCGTGACCCTCGACGTTCCCGGCGGCCGCACGACCGTGCCGGCGAACATCCGCGCGCTCGCGCCGGGGGAGCAGGCGACGGTGCGGCTCGGCCTCGCGCCGAACGCGTCCGTGCCGCCCGGCACCACGACCAACGGCCAGATTCGCGTCACCGCCGGGCGCGGCACCCTCGCCACCCAGCAGGTGCCGATCACCCTCGGTGTCCCGGACTTCCGGCCCACCGACGCTTCGCTGTCGACGCACCGGGCGCCGTACTGGTTCAACGACAGCAAGTTCGGCATCTTCATCCACTGGGGTGTGTACGCCGTGCCCGCGTGGGCGCCGGTGGGGCAGCAGTACGCGGAGTGGTACTGGCAGAACCAGCAGGACCCGAACGGCGCGACCTACGCCTACCACGCCCAGAAGTACGGCGAGGACTTCGTCTACGACGACTTCATCCCGATGTTCACCGCGAAGAAGTTCGACCCGCGCAGCTGGCTGAAGCTGATCGCGGACGCGGGCGCGGAGTACTACGTCCTGACCTCCAAGCACCACGACGGGTTTGCGTTGTGGGACACCAAGGTCAGCGACCGCAACTCCGTCAAGCTCGGCCCGAAGCGCAACGTCATCGCGGAGCTGTTCGCCGCGTCGCGGAAGTACACCCCCCAGCTGCGCAACGGCCTGTACTTCTCGCTGCCCGAGTGGTTCAACCCGGACAACCCGTGGATGGGCCACGCGCCGCGCAACCCCTACACCGGCGCGGCGCTGCCCTACACCGGCTACACCGCGGGCAAGGACTTCGTCCGCGACTACCAGGCGCCGCAGGTGCTCGAGCTGATCTCGGAGTTCGACCCGGACGTCCTGTGGTTCGACATCGGCGGGGACAACGACACCCGCAACGTGCTCACCGAATACTTCAACCACGCGAAGAACCGCAAGCGCCCCAAGGACGTCACCTACAACGACCGCGGCGGCATCCCGGACCACGACTTCACCACGCCGGAGTACACGACGTACCCGAACACCGTGGTGGCGAAGTGGGAGGCGAGCCGCGGCCTCGACCCGTTCTCCTACGGTTACAACCGTGCGACCCCCGACGAGAAGTACATGACGGCGGAGGAGGTCGTCCGGACGCTCGTCGACATCGTCTCGAAGAACGGCAACTTCCTGCTGGACATCGGCCCGGACTTCGACGGCACCATCCCGGACGTCATGCAGCGGCACCTGCGGGACGCGGGCGCGTGGCTGAAGGTCAACGGCGAAGCGATCTACGGCACGACGTACTGGTCGCGGATGGCCCAGCTCGGCGACCTGCGGTTCACGGTCAAGCAGAACGAGGCGTTCTACGTGCACTCCCTCGCCGCGCCGGGCAGCAGGCTGGTGGTCGACGCCCCGGTCCCGATCCGCGCCGGCGACCGGGTGACGCTGCTCGGGTACCGCGGAAACCTGCACTGGACCGTCGAAAACGGCTCGCTGGTGATCGACGTCCCGGCGGCGGCGCGGCAGTCCGGCCGCTTCGCCTGGGTGTTCAAGATCGCCTGGAGCTGAGCTGTGCCGTCCTAAAGGTCCGCGTTCTTCCCGATGTACAGCTCCGCGAACGCCGCCGCCGCGGCGGGTGAACCCAGCAGCCGGCGCATCCGGGCCTCCGCGATGCGTGCCTGGAACGGGTTCTCCGCCGCGGCCGCGGTGTGGTGGAAGATGTCCGACAGCCACAGCGAGAACTCCTGGTACTGCCACACCAGCGGCAGGCACGCGTCGGAGTAGCCGGCGAGCCGGGCCGGATCGCCCGCGTAGTGCGCCTGGTACGCCTCGGCGAGCAGGAAAGCGTCGTGCAGGGCGAGGTTCATGCCCTTCGCGGCGATCGGCGCGACCAGGTGCGCCGACTCGCCGGCCAGGTGCAGGCGGCCGTGCGACATCGGCTCGACGACGTAGTTGTACATGTCGAGGATCCGCTTCTCGACCAGCCGTCCCTCGGTGATCGGGCCGTCCGGCACCGCCAGCCGGGCCTGCAGCTCCTGCCAGATGCGCTCGTCGGGCCAGTCGGCTTCGGTCTCGCCCGCCGTCGTCTGCAGGTAGAACCGCGTGACGGTCGGGGTGCGGGCCATGTGCGCGCCGAATCCGCGCGGGTGGATGCCGAAGAGCACACCGTCGGCCGACGGCGGCGCCTCGGCCAGCAGGGCCAGCCAGCCGATCCCGTAGTCGTGGTGGGCCTTCACGGTGGAATCCGCGGGCAGGTACCGCTGGGAGACACCGTGGGCGCCGTCGCAACCGGCGACGAAGTCGCAGTCGATCCGGTGCTCTCCGCCGACGGTGCGGAACGTGACGGCGGGGGAGTCCGACGTCAGGTCGTGCAGCCGGACGTCACTGACCTCGAAGACGGCCTCGCCGCCCGCGTCGGTGTACTGCGCGACCAGGTCGGTCACCAGAAGTTGTTGCGGGTAGACAAAATGCCGTTGCCCGGTGACGTCGCCGTAGCGGAAGACGTGCCGTTGCCCGGCGAACCGGAACTCGAACTCCTCGTGCCGCGGCGCCTTCGCGACGAGCTGCTCGCCGAGGCCGCGCGCTTCGAGCCCGCGGACCGCCCACTCCTCGATGAACCCCGCCCGCGGCCGCTGCTCGATGAACGCCCGGCTCTGCTCCTCCAGCAGCACGCAGCCGATCCCCGCGCGCCGCAAGAGGTTCGCCAGCGTCAACCCGGCCGGGCCCGCCCCCACCACGGCCACCGCCGTGCGCGTCGCCACCATGCGCCCGAGGGTAGCGCGAACCGGACGAATCGTTCAGTAGAAATGTCGCAGCTGCGGCCACGCCGTCGACCACGGCTCGGTCAACGTGCACAGCGAGAGCCTGACGCCGTTTTCGTCGTTGTCGAGGTTGGCGGGGGCCCGGTGCATCCCGACCGGACGGCACCCGGTGATCAGCCGCGCCGCCGGCGAACCGGGCTCGGCGCGCCCGATCAGCAGCACCGGGCCGACCAGCCGGTCCGGCGGCGGTCCCCAGTCGGCGTAGGACATGTGCGGCGAGTACGGCTGCGGCAGCCCGCGCTCGGGTCCGTAGTACTCGAGAGCGCCGGCTTCGCCGTAGTTGCCGGCGAGGATCACCGCGGTGTCCCGCTCGGTCGCCGGGATCCGCGCCCACCCGGCCGCGACGGTGTCGGCGAACTCCGGCCAGCCGACCTGCTCACCGGGTTCCTTGTTCACGGCCAAAACCGGGCCCAGCGCCGTGGGCGGCACCACCGGGAGTCCGATGAGGACGGACGCGGCGACGCACACCGCAACCGCGACGCCGGTCAGCGCCCGCGCCACCGTCCCGGTCCGCGCCAGCCACCGCAGGACGGGTTCGGCGCCGAGCGCGACCAGCGGCAGCAGCAACGGCACCGAGTAGTACGGCTTCCCACCCAGCGCCAGCAGTTCCACGCAGACGACCGGGTAGGCGATCGCGAGGGCGCGGGCCCAGCGCAGGCCGGCGTCGCGCGACGGCCGGGCGAGCCCGGCGATCCACACCGGCACCAGCACCGGCGACAGGTAGAGCAGCTGCATCGGCACGAACAGCACGCGGTTCTCCACGCCGTCGTCCTCGCTGATCCCGCCCGCGACGGTGAGCATCGGCCAGCCGTGCGACGCCTGCCAGAGCACCACCGGCGCGGTCAGCACGGCGGCGACGCCGATGCCCGCGGCGAGCCACCACGTCCGCAGCACGCCGCGCGGCCCGGCGACGGCCACCCCGATGGCGAGCCCCGACAGCAGGAGCAGGACCAGCCACTTGTTCATCATGCCGAGCCCGGCCGCGGCGCCGACCGCGAGCCACCACCGGCCGTCGCCGGTGCGCAGCAGCCGCAGGCCGAAGAGCGCGATGAGCGACCACAGCAGCAGATCCGCGGTGTTCGTGGCCAGCATGTGCGTCACGGCGAGCACGTACGACGACAATGCCGTCGCGATCGCGGTGGCCAGTTGCGCCCCGCGGCCGCCGCCGACCTCACGGGCGATCAGCGCGACGACCACCACCGTCGCGATCCCGAGCAGCGTCGCCGCCACCCGCAGGCCCATGGGGGTCTCGCCGAACAGCGCCGTCGACGCCCGCGCGAGCCACGGCGTGATCGGCGGCTGGTCCACGTAGCCCCAGTCCGGCCGCTTCCCGGCGGCGACGAAGTACAGCTCGTCGCGGTGGAAGCCGTACCGGCCGGAAAGTGCGGTCAGCACACCAGCTTGGAGTGCGACGACGATGCCGACCGGCACTGCGGCGAAGCGTGGCAAAGACCCGGATGCGCGACCGGCCCCCATGGCAGTCTCCCCTCGGCGTGCGGGGATCGTACGCCCGGGATCACCCGTGCGGGAGCGCTTCGAGGTATTCGCCGCCCGCGTCCGCGACCAGCTCGGCCAGGGACTGCGCACGGCGGATCGGCGTGAACCGGACCTCGCCGTCCGCGCCGATGGTGAACCCGTGCACCGCCGGCCGCGGCAGCGTGTTGTACGCGTAGTGGGCGCCGAAGTAGTACGCGCCGGTGTCGTGGGCGACGACGAGGTCGCCGGGCTCCAGCAACGGCAGCGGCCGTTCGCGGGCGAGGAGATCACCGGCGAAGCACAGCGGCCCGGCGATGTCCTGCGGCACCTCGGGACCGGTCTTCGGCGTGCCCGCGGCGTCGAGCGCGCTGAGCCGCAGCGGCCAGTGCTCCGGCTGGAGCACCGTGCGCGCGGCCACCTGCGCGCCGGCGTGCGTCACGGCGATGTGCCGGCCGCCCGCGACCTTCGTGTATTCGACGGTGCTGACGAGGAACCCGTTCTTCGCCAGCAGGGACCGGCCGAACTCGGTGACGAACGAGTACCGCCCGTCGGCGAGGGCCGGGACCCGCGCGAGCAGCGTGTCGACGTAGCCGGCGTAGGTCGGGCCGGGGTCGTCGGAGGTGAAGTTCACCGGCAGGCCGCCGCCGAGGTCGATGCTGGTGACCTGCTGGTACCCGGCCTCCGCGTTGATCTCCTCGGCGAGCCGGTGCACGGCGGCGACCCCGTCGGCCATCAGCTCCGGCGGGCAGCCCTGCGAGCCGACGTGGACGTGCAGGCGGGTCAGCCACGGCCGGTGGAGGAACGCTTCGATCACCAGCCCGCGGTTCCCGTGGTCCCGCACCGGGATCCCGAACTTCGACGACGCGGTCGCGGTGCTCGTGTCGCCGATCCGCCCGGCCCCGATCTGCGGGTTGATCCGCAGGCCCAGCACCGAGCGCGGAGCCGCCCCGACGAGCCGGTCGAGCCGGGCCAGCTCCTGGAAGTTGTCGGCGTTGATCGCGGTGCCCTCGGCGAGGGCGTGCGCGAGCTCGCCGATCGTCTTGGCGGGGGAGTCGAGCACGAGCCGCGGCCCGCGGAGCCCGGCGGCTTCGGCGACCGCCGTCTCGCCCGGGCTCGCGACCTCGGCGTCGACCCCGAGGTCGCCGAGGAACCGCAGCAGGGGAGCGAGGCCGCACGCCTTGGCGGCGACCGTGTGCTGGACGCGGCCGAGCGGGGCGAACGCCTCGGTCAGCTCTTCGACGGCGGCGCGGAGGCCGGCGAGGTCGACAAAACCGGCCATCGGGTCGACGAGCCGCCGGTCCGCCGCGGCGGCGAGGGCGAGCTGCCGGCGGTCGGTGCGGGTCAGGGGTGCGCTGGTCGTGGTCACCGTCAAAGGACAGCAGCGGACGGTGGCGGGGGTCCAAGACCTGGTCCTGATGGCAGCATAGGATTCACTTATAATCGCTGGGTGGACCTTCGCCGATGGCACTACTTCGCCGTGCTCGCCGAGGAGATGCACTTCACCCGTGCCGCGGCCCGGCTGTTCGTGTCGCAGCCGTCGCTGAGCCAGCAGATCCGCGCGTTCGAAGCGGAGCTGGGTGTTGCGCTGCTCGACCGTTCGGGTCCGCGCTTCGCGCTCACCGAGGCCGGGCGCGTCGCGGCCGCGGAGGCGCGGGACCTGCTCGACCGCCTGGACCGCGCGCGCGGCGTGATCACCGCGGCCGGCCGCGCCGACACCGGCCGGCTCCGGATCGCCTACACCCGGTCGGCGCCCGGCCCGCTGGCCGGCGACCTGGTCGCGGCCTACCGCGCGCGGCACCCCGGCGTCGAGCTGGCGTTGGAGACGGGCTGGACGAGCCTGAACCTGGCCCGGCTGGCGACGGGCGAGATCGACCTCGGCTTCGTGCGGCCACCGGTGTCCGACCCGGGTTTCGAGGTGGCGGTGGTCGGCTCGGAGGAGGTGCTGATCGCGCTGCCGTCGGAGCACCCGCTGGCCCGCCGCCGCGGCCGGCTGCGGCGAGCGTGGATCGCGTCGGAACCGGTGGTGTTCTGGCCACGTGACAACGGGCCCGGCCAGTACGACGCGATCAGCGGCCAGGTCTGGCCGGGCGGGGTCCCCACGATCGTCCGCGAGGAACCGGAGGACGAGCAGCTGATGCGCGCGGTCGCCGAGGGCGCGGGGATCGCGGCGGTGCCGGAACACCGGGCGCGAGGGTTGCGCCGCCGCGGCGTCGTGTTGCGCCGGCTGGAGGATCCGGTGCCGCGGATCGACCTGGGGCTGGCCTGGCGGGGCGGGCCGGTGCCGCCGGTGGTGCGGGCCTTTGTGGACCTGGCCGCGGAGGGTGCGGGCGGCCGCTGAGGGAGGGCGACTGGTGCCGGGCACGGTTGCTCGGCCGTGTGCCACGCAACCGCCGGACTAGCTAGGTCCGGAAACGTCGCGCGGCAGTATCGCCTTGTCAGGCGGATGTGTTGAGGTCACGGGCAGGCGGCCAGCACCGCGTCGGCCACCGCGCCGAGGTGGGCGGCCGCGCTGTGGCCCGAAACGATCCGGTCCGTGAGGTACGCGAACACCAGCCGGCGACCGGGGTCCGCCCATGCGATGCAGCAGTTGCTTCCGTTGTGCCCGAACGTGTCCGGGGTGCTGAGCGTCCCCATCGGACGGCCGGTGCCGCCGAGCTGGAAGCCGTGCGCCCAGTGGATGCGGGTGCCGATCGTGCGGTCCACCACCGGGGCTCCCGAGGGGCGCCGCGCCTCCGTGACCGCTGCCGGAGCGAAGCCGTCCAGCAGGGACTGGTAGAACTTCGCCAGGTCGCGTGCCGTGGTCGAGATGCCGGCTGCCGGGATCACCGCGCGGCGGACGGTGCGGCGGTTCACCATCCGGGCGGTCAGCGGGCCGCCGAGGCCCTGGCCGCGGACCGGCACGTGCCGCGGCCACAGCGGGTCCGGCAGGCCGAGGTGGGTGTCGGTGAGGCTGAGCGGGCCGAGGAACTCCTCCCGCAACACCGTCGCGACGTCCGCGCCGGTGGTCCGGCGGACCAGCTCCCCGAGGATGTGGCCGTACACGATCGGCTGGTAGGCGGCCACCGAACCAGGCGGCCGGCGCAGCGGTGCACGTTCGATCGCCCGCACCGTGCGCGGCCAGTCCGTCATCACGAGGGAGTCGCCGGCGAAGCCACGGGCCGTCGCGAAGCCGGAGCGGTGCTGCAGCACGTGCCGGACGGTGACCTCGCCCTTGCCGCCGCCCGCGAACGCCGGCCAGTAGTCGGCCACTGGTGCGTCCAGGGAGAGCACCCCGCGTGCCGCGAGCTGGTGCACCAGCAGCGCGACGAACGGCTTGCTCGCCGAGAAGATCCAGAACAGCGCGTCCGGCGGGCCGCCGAAACTGCGGTCGAGCAGCACCCGGCCGCCCCGCAGCACGCACAGGCTCGCCCGCGCGCCGCGGGCGCGCACCAGGTCCACCGCCGCGTCGATCACCCTGGCGACGCTACCCGCCGCGCGTATGCTCGCGGACAGCCGGACGCGGAGGGCATTTCCATGGCAGGGCACGAAATCACGGACCGGATCGCCGACCTCATCGACGAAGAGCACCGGCTGCGCACCGGCGCCCTCCACCACGGCGGGCTGACCCCGGACGACCGCGCCCGGCTGAAGGACCTCGAACGCCAGCTGGACGCGGCCGTCGACCTGCTGCACCGCCGTCAGGCCCTCTCGGTCTTCGACGACGAGTGACGCACCTGCGGGTCAGCTGTGGCGCAGGAGCGCGCCGAAGCCTTCCCAGAGGTCCAGGCGCTCGTCGAGCACCACGACCGCCGCGCCGGTGGCCACCGCGGCGAACGGGATCGCCTCGTCGGCCCGGCGCTGCTCGGGGTCGCTGACGCCCAGGGCCTGCAGCCCGGCCTTGCCGACCGCCACCTGGGCCGGCTCCGGCCCGGTGAACACCGAAGTGTCGCCGGGGGAGCCCACCAGCAGCGTCGCCACATTGGCCTCGGCCAGCGCCGCCGTCACGGCTTCGAGGCCGCTCACCGCCAGGCCCGAGTCGCGGCCCGACTCCGCCCGGAACGTCTCGGCGACGTCGTCGAGGTCCGCGAGGTGCCGGTTGGCGAGCAGCTCGTGGACCCGCCGGTCCAGCTCCTCGTGCGACGCGCCCTGGGCGCGGCTGCCGGTGTCGACCTCGGTGGTGATCCGCCGGACCGCCTCCGGCAGCAGGCCGTGCAGCGCCGACCGGGACTGCACTTCGCCGCCCAGGACGACCAGCTTCGCGTGCGACCGCTCGACCGCCTTCGTGACGTGGCGCGCGACCTCCTCGAGGTTCTGCCGCGTGCTCTCCTCGGCCCGGTTCTGGACGTCGTGGTGGGCCGAGCCGCCGCCGCGGACCTGGTGGCCCGGCTGGTCGGCGCCCTCGACCGTTTCGGTGTGCGGCCGGCCGTCGCCGTGGACGGTGACCTCGGCGCCGACCCGGTCGGTCACGATGACCACGTGGGACGGCGCTTCGTCGACGTGGGTGGCGAGCGGCAGCAGGTACGGCAGCGCCGAGTAGCGCACGATCTGCTCCGGCGGCGGCGCGGCCAGCCGCTGGTCGAGCACCACCGAGCCGCGCGCGGCGACGATGCTGCGACCGGCCTTGCCGACGGGCGGCTCGCCGTCGCGGATCGCCCGCAGGACGGCGTGCACCGTCTCCGCGTCGGCCTGCTGGTCCGACAGCGCCGCTTCGATCTCCTTCACCCGGATCTCGAGCTGCTTGGCGGCGTCTTCGGTGTTGTGCGAGGAATCGAAGTGCACGGACGCGAACGGTCCGTCCGCGACGGTGAGCCCGCGCATCGTGGAAGTGTCCACAGTGGAGTCCTTTCAGTACTTCGAGGGCAGGAGCTCCTGGAGTTTCGTCTTCATGCCCTGGGTGAACAGGTGCCAGGCGTGGGGGTCGCCCTTGAGCACCGCTTCGGTCATCGACTTGAGCTGCTCGGTCGTGGCGTGCGGCGGGATCGGCGGCACCTCGGGGTCGCACCGGACGTCGAGCACCGTCGGCACGTCGGCGGCGAGCGCGGTCGCCCACGCGTCACCGAGCACCTCGGGGTCGTCGACGGCGATGCCGCCGAGCCCGATGCTGCGCGCGAAGTCCGCATAGGACACTTCGGGCAGCGACTGCGACGGCTCGAACTTGGGCGCGCCGCCCATCGCCCGCAGCTCCCAGGTGACCTGGTTGAGGTCGCCGTTGTGGAACACGCAGACGACCAGCCGCTGGTCGGCCCACAGTTCGCGGTAACGCGCGATGGTCAGCAGCTCCGCCATGCCGTTCATCTGCATGGCGCCGTCGCCGGTCAGCGCGACCACCGGCCGGTCAGGATGAGCGAACTTCGCGCCGATCGCGTACGGCACCGCCGGGCCCATGGTGGCCAGCGTGCCGGACAGCGAGCCGCGCATCCGGCCGCGGAACCGCAGGTTGCGGGCGTACCAGTTGGTGGCCGAGCCCGAATCCGCGGTGACGATGGTGTTGTCGGGGATCCGCTCGGACAGCTCGTGCACGACCCGCATCGGGTTGACCGGCTCGGCCCGCAGCATCGCCTGCCGCGTCACGGTTTCGTGCCACTCGGTGACGTTCTTCGCGACCTTGCCCTGCCACGACGTGTCGGCCTTGCGCTCGAGCAGCGGCAGCAGCCGTTCCAGCGTGCCCTTGGCGTCGCCGAGCAGGTTCACCTCGGTGGGGTAGCGGAGGCCGAGGAACCGCGCGTCGACGTCGATCTGCACCGCGCGAGCCTGGCCGAACTCCGGCAGGAACTGGGAGTAGGGGAAGCTCGACCCGACGATGAGCAGCGTGTCGCAGTCGCGCATCAGCTCGTAGCTGGGCCGGGTGCCGAGCAGGCCGATCGCGCCGGTGACGTACGGCAGGTCGTCCGGGAGAACGTCCTTGCCCAGCAACGCCTTCGCGATGCCCGCCCCGGTGAGCTCGGCGAACTCGCGCAGCTCGGTGACGGCGTTTCGGGCACCTTGGCCGACGAGCACGGCGACCCGCTCACCCGCGTTGAGCACGTCGGCCGCCCTGGCGAGCTCGTCCGCGGGCGGCACGACGCTCGCCCGCGGGTGGTCCGGCGGGCTGGACGGCACGTGCTTGAACGCGTGCTGCGGCGCCTCGTACGCCATTTCCTGCAGGTCCGCCGGGATGATCAGGGCCGTCGGCGCACGCTGTGCGATCGCGGTCCGCATCGCGCGGTCGAGTGCGTTGGGCAGCTGCTCGGGCACGTTGACCTCGACGAGGTATTCGCTCGCGACGTCCTTGTACAGCGCCTGCAGGTCGACTTCCTGCTGGTAGCTGCCGCCCATCGCGCTGCGCGCGGTCTGCCCGACGATCGCCACGACCGGGACGTGGTCGAGCTTCGCGTCGTACAGCCCGTTGAGCAGGTGGATCGCGCCGGGACCGGACGTCGCCATGCAGACGCCGGGCCGGCCGCTGAACTTCGCGTAGCCGACCGCGGCGAAGGCCGCCATCTCCTCGTGGCGGGCCTGGATGAACCGCGGTGCGTCTTCTGCCTTGCCGAAGGCGGTCACCAGGCCGTTGATCCCGTCACCGGGATAGGCGAAGACCTGGTCGACGTCCCATTCGCGCAGTCTGGCCAGCAGGTGGTCCGCAACGGTGTGGCTCATGCCGCGCGGTTACCGCCGGTGTCGGCGGGCTAAACGTCGCCGCCCGCCACGACGGCACGGGTCCTCTCAGTACCGGGGGAGTTCCGGGGAATCGGTGTCCAGCGGCACCGACCCGGACCGGACCAGGCCCAGCTGGACGGTCTGGCGGCCGGTCAACGTCTCCAGGAGCCATTCGACGGCCGTGCGGACGCGGTTCCCGGGCATCGCGATCAGGTGGTAACCGCGGGTCACCACCTTCGCCGGCCACCCGGACAGCGGGATGTGCAACGGGTTCGCGGCCGCCGCGCCGGCGCCGAGGTCGACGACGAAGCCGAGGTCGTGGTGCCGGTAGGTGCCCGGACGGCCGTAACCCAGCGACGCGGCGACGTTGCGCCCGGCGAGCTTCCCCTGGCGCTCGGCGTGCTGCGCGGTCATCGCGGTGTACTCGCCGGGGCGGGTGAGATCGGGCACCGCGGCCGCGTCACCGCAAGCAAACACGTCGTCGCGGCCCGGCACCCGGAGCTGCTCGGTGACCACGACCCGGCCCTTCGCCGTGTCGAGGCCGAGGTCGGCCACCAAGGGGTCCGGCCGCACGCCGACACACCAGACGAGGGTGCGGGTCGGCACCGCTTCACCGCTGGTCAGCGTGACGCCCTTGGCGTCCGCGTGGTCGACCGAGGTCTTCATCAGCACCTCGACGCCGCGGGCGCGCAGGACCTCGTCGGCGGTCTTGCCCAGCCGCTTGCCGAGCTCGGGCAGCACCCGGTCGGCGACGTCGAGCAGCAGCCAGCGGATCTGCTGCCCGGCGAGCTCCGGGTGCCGGGCGGCGAGCGCTTCGGTGAACGCGGGACCCTGCGCAGCCACTTCGGTGCCGGTGTAGCCGGCGCCGACGACCACGAACGTGCACCTCGCTTCACGTTCGGCGGGATCTTCGGCCGCCGCGGCCAGTTCGATCTGCCGCGTGATGTGGTCACGCAGGTAGAGCGCCTCGGGCACCCCGCGGAACCCGTGTGCGTACTCGGGGACCCCCGGGATCGGCAGCAGCTTGTTGACGCTGCCCGCCGCGAGCACCAGCCGGTCGTACCCGATCCGGTGCTCTTGGTCTTCCGGATCGGTGTAGGTGACGGCCCGGTTTTCGAAGTCGACCCCGGTCGCTTTGCCGAGCACCAGACGGACGCCGCGCAGCCGCTCGGGCAGCGACACCGTCACCCGCCGCGGGTCGAGGATGCCGGCCGCCACTTCCGGCAGCAACGGCAGGTAGAGGAAGTAATCCGTCGGGTTCAGCACGACGATTTCGATGTCTTCGCCGGCTTCCTTCCGCAGGCTCTTCGCCGCGTGGAATCCGGCGAAACCGCCTCCGACGATCACGGCACGCATGGGTCTCCTTCCGGGGCGGGATGTTCGTCGGCTGCGGGTTACCCCAGGTCGGAGCGGGGTAACCCGCGGGGTTGACCTCAGGACACAGGGGCGTACGGTCAGGGGAGTTGGCTGTTGTTCAGAAACGTGCTCCGGTCAGCGCCCCTGCACGCTGCGATAGGGAGCGCCATGTACGACCTCTTCCGCACGATCGACGATCCGACCGGTTTGACCGTCACCGCCACCGAGCGGCCGGGCGGGATCCGCGTCATCACCCTGGTGGGCGACATCGACGCCGCCACCGTCGGGACGCTCGACGAAGCCCTCGCCGACGGCGAGCGGCTGGTCGTCGACCTGACCAGGGTCGCCTTCCTCAGCTGCGCCGGTGTCCGGTCGCTGCTGCAGGCGAACAGCCGGGCCGACCTCGCCGTCGTCGTCGGCGGCCACGCCGTGACGCGCTCGCTCGAAGCGACCGGCGCCGACCTGCTGCTGGAGATCCACCCGCGCACCGGCGCGGCGCTCGCCCGCCTGGCCGCCGAGCCCGGCCGGGAGGCGTGACCGCCCGGCGGCCACGCCCTCCCGCTGTCCACTGTGGTCAGTCGTCGGGCCAGTCACCGGTCGCCTTGCGGTAACCGACCGCGCCCGCGCGTTCGGTCGCGGCCTTGACGGCGCCGAAGATCGCGCCCTGCACCGCGGCCGCGATGATCACCTGGGTCCAGGTGTAGTCGCGGTCGATGGCGTCGGGCGCGTCTTCTTCGCCGGCCGCGCGCTTCCAGACCTGCTTGAACACCTGGCCCGCCAGGAGACCGCCGAGCGCGCCCACCGCCCAGCTCAGGGGCTTGTACACAACCTTGTTCACGAGTTCCTCCGGCGCAGGATCAGGCGGATCAGGATCACCAGGCCCAGCACACCGGCGAAGATCGGGACCGGGTTGCTCCGGACGACGTCCGCGCCCTGGCGGAACTTCACCGCGGTCGGCTCGTTCGTCACGTCGGCGACCTTCGCGGTCGCCAGGTCGAGCTTCTCGTCGACGTTCTCCTTGACCCGGGTCTTCACGTCCAGCTTCTGCCCGAGCGCTTCCAGCGTCTCGGTGAGCTCCTCCCGGGTGGTGTCGCGGTCGAGCCGCGCCTCCTCGGCGTTCTTCGGGAAGTCCTGGCTCATGTGTGCACTCCCTGCTTCACCGTGTCCACGTCTTCGCGAACGCCCGTGATGGCCTCTTCGGGCACCGGCGGCACCGCCTGCGTGACTTCCTTCTTGCCGACCAGGGCCGCGATTCCCGCGATGACGAACAACACCACCGCGACGATCACCGCCGCCAGCCACCCGGGCACGACCAGCGCGAGCGCCAGCACGGCGGCCGCGACCAGTGTGCCGGCGCCGAACAGGGCGAACAGCCCGGCCGCGCCGAACAACCCGGCGCCGACGCCCATCTTCTTGCCCTTGCGCTGCAGTTCGAACACCGCGAGCCGCATCTCGTCCCGGACGAGCCGCTTGACCTCGCCGGTCAGGTCCGTCACCAGCTCTCCGACCGAGCGGTCGGCCGCCGGCTTCTTGTTCACTTCTTCGATCACGGAACACCTCCTTGCCTGGCGGCCGTGTACCCGGCCCTGCCCGGTGTCAATCACGCCGGGTTTGACCGTTCCGGCACCGGGTAGCCGGACTGCCCGACCACCGACGAGGAGGAGTGCATGAGCACGATCACCGAAATCGTGGACGTCGAGGTCCCCGTGTCCACCGCCTACGACCAGTGGACGCAGTTCGAGGAGTTCCCGCAGTTCATGGAGGGCGTGGAGGAGATCCGCCAGGTCGACGCCACCCACACGCACTGGGTGACGAAGTTCGGTGGCGTCACGCGGGAGTTCGACGCGACGATCACCGAGCAGCACCCCGACGAGCGGGTCGCGTGGACGTCCGACTCCGGCCCGGACCACGCCGGGGTGATCACGTTCCACCGGCTCGACGACGCCCACACCCGGGTGACCGCCCAGATGGACATCGACCCGGAGGGCTTCGCCGAGAACGTCGCCGACAAGCTCGGCGTCCTCGACCGGCGGGTGAAGGGCGATCTCAAGCGGTTCAAGGAGTTCGTCGAGAACCGCGGCCGGGCCACCGGTGGCTGGCGCGGTGACGTCGAGCGCCCGGGCACCTGACGCGCGAGGTTCACTCGAACGAGTGGCACGGCGGGGCGGGTGCCGTCCCGCCGTGTTTCGTGTCCGGAGCGGTCGGGTAGGCCGCAGGCATGACCACCACCAGTGCCGACGTCCCCACCGTGGAGCTGAACAACGGTGTCCGGATCCCGCAGTTCGGGTTCGGCGTGTTCCAGATCCCGCCCGAGGAGACCGCGCAGGCCGTGCGGACGGCCCTGGACGCGGGTTACCGCCATATCGACACCGCGCAGATGTACCGCAACGAGGCCGGGGTCGGCGCCGGCGTCGCGGACTCCGGCCTGGCGCGTGAAGACGTGTTCGTCACCACGAAGCTGGCGAACGACGCGCACGGGCACGACAACGCGATCACCGCGCTCGAAGGCAGCCTGCGCCGGCTCGGGTTCGACTACGTCGACCTCTACCTCGTCCACTGGCCGTTGCCGCACAAGGACAACTACGTCCGGACCTGGCAGGGCTTCGAGGACATCCTGCGGGTGGGCAAAGCCCGCGCGATCGGCGTGTCGAACTTCCAGCCCGCCCACCTCGACCGGCTCGCCGAGGAGACCGGCACGGTCCCCGCGGTCAACCAGATCGAGCTGCACCCGGCGTTGCAGCAGACGGAACTGCGCGCCTACCACCAGTCCCACGGCATCGCGACCGAGGCGTGGAGCCCGCTGGCCCAGGCCGAGGTGCTCGAGGATCCCGTGCTCGGCGACCTGGCCGAGAAGCACGCCCGGACCGCCGCGCAGGTCGTGCTGCGCTGGCACCTCCAGCTCGGGAACATCGTGTTCCCGAAGTCGTCGTCGCCCGAGCGGATGCGCGAGAACATCGACGTGTTCGGCTTCGAGCTGGACGACGAGGACATGACGGCGATCGGCAAGCTCGACGACGGCCGCCGCACCGGACCGGACCCGGACACTTTCGCGGGGTGACCGCGGGGTTTCCCTGCGCAACCTCCCGGGTACTTCACCCGGAGAGGTCCCCCAGCCGAAGGAGCGTCCCGGCATGACCACGAACGCGTATCTGTCGTTCCTCGCGATCGGCGTGGCGCTGGTCCTGATAGACGGGCAGGTCATCTACCGCAGCGGCCGGCGTTACCTGGAGAACTCCTACGGCGACCCGGCCGCGGGGGCGTCGATGACCCGGCTGGTCACGGTGCTGTTCCACCTGGCGACGCTGGGCGTGCTGGCCCTCGTCTCGACCATCAACATGGGCGGCAGCGACCTGCCCGGCGTGGTCGGGCGGGTCGGGGTGCTGCTGCTGATCCTGGCGCTGGCCCACGCGATCACCCTCGGCGCGCTGGCCCGCATCCGCGGCGAGCAGGAGGTCGAGGCGGTCGTCCAGCGTGGCGGCGCGAGGGCGCAGCGGCAGGAGCCGGAGCTGCCGGGCCCGACGGTCACGCCGGTGCCGGGCCAGGAAGGCCGGTACCCGGACGTCAGCCCGTCCCTGGAGAACCGGTCCCCGTACTCCGCCCAGTAAGCGGCACCGCGAACTTCGAAGGCCACCACCGGGCGCACCCGGTGGTGGCCTTCCGCGTGCTTAGGGGAGGTCCACCTCGGCGTGCCGGGCGGCCAGGGTCCGGGCCAGGTCGGCCAGCTTGACGTTCAGGTCCTGGGACGCGCTGCGCAGCACGTCGAAAGCCGCCTCGGCGGTGATGCCGCGGCGCTGCATCAGGATGCCCTTCGCCTGGCCGATGACGTCGCGGCTCTCCACCGCCCGGCGCAGGTGCTCGGTCTCCAGCTCGGCCGTGGCGACCGCCTGGGTGTGGGCCAGCGCGAGCGAAGCGTGCGTGGCCAGCAGGAGCGCGATGTCGATCGCGCCGTCGTCGAACGCGGCCGGGCGGGTCGAGTAGATGTTGAGCGCACCGGAGAGCCGCGGCGGGCGGGCGTCCGGGACCAGGGTCGTCGCCAGCACCGAGTGGTAACCGTGGCGGGCGGCGCCGGGGCCGAACGACGGCCAGCGCGGGTCGCCACCGAGGTCGTGCGACCGGGCGATCGCGGGACCGTCCGGTCGCGCGGACTCGACGCACGGGCCTTCGCCGTGGTCGTACTGGAGCTGGTCGAGCGGCAGGGCGACCGGGTCGGTCTCCACGGGCGTGTGGAACGTGCCGTCGGGGGCGCGCAAGGTGACGCTGACCAGGTCGGCGCCCGGGACGATCGCAACCGCGGCGCCGACGACGAGCTTGAGCACCCCGCCGACGGTCGGCGTCACGTCGAGCAGGGTCCGCGTGAGGTCGGCGAACTGGCTCGCCAGCGCGCCCGGCCCGGGGCCGTCCTGCCCGAAGGCGGCCCGTTCCCGGGCCCACTCGTCCTTGCCGACGCTCATTCGTCCTCGCTGTCCGTCACATCCGGGTGGTGGATCCCCATTCAACCCGATGCCGGGGCGCACCGGGGTGTCCGTGGCATCTCAACCGGGCGAGTCGGCCGCGCGCCGCAGGGCCGCCCGGGCCCGGTCCACGAACCCCGGCCCGGGCCACAGCTGGTCGGCCTGCGGCATCCGGTCGGCCAGGCCGGGGTGCGGCAGCGACGGCGCCGCGTCCCGGGCTTCGAGGACCTCCTCGCCCAGCTCGTGCCGGCGGTCCGGGGAACAGCTGAGCCGGATCTGCCGCAGGGCGGCCGGCCCCTCGTCCCGGACGTGGCGGCGCACCGCGCGGATCAGCCCGCCCAGCAGCCGCTCGAACCGCGTCTCCTGCGGCCCCAAGCCCTCCAGCTGCCGCATCAGGCTCTCCGCCTCGGCGAGGTCGCCTTCCGCTTCGAGGTAGGGCTCTTCGGCGACGGCGTGCCGGACCAGTTCCGCGCTCAGGTGGTCGGCGAGGTCCTTGCGGTTCTCGGGACTGCCCTGGCCGAGCTCCAGCTCGGTGCACAGGCGGTCGAGCTCGCGGTGGTCACGCGCGAGGACGGTGGTCAGGTCGGTTGCGGGCTGGCTGCCGTTCATGCACGCTCCTGGTCCGGACGGGGATGGTCCGTGCCCGGATACCCGCTGCTCGCGCGCCGAATCCCGTGTCGGCCGCGCGCCACTCGGGTACCCGGGGAGGACAACCGGCCCCCAAGGAGGATGACCATGGCAGCGCCGTCGTCGGTGACCGAGCGCGAACGCAAGTACGAGATCGTCGCGGGCAGCGGCGTGCCCCGGCTGATCGGCGTCGCGGGGGTCGAGACGCAGGACGCGCCGGTCGAACAGGTCCTCGACGCGTCCTACTACGACACCCGGACGTTCCGGCTGGCCAAGAGCGGCATCACGCTGCGGCGGCGGGTCGGCGGGCACGACGCGGGCTGGCACCTGAAACTGCCCGTCTCGGCCGACGAGCGGCAGGAGCTCCAGCTGCCGCTCGGGGGTGACACCCAGAAGGTGCCCGGCCGGCTCCGGCGCCTGGTCCGGGCGTACACGCTGGGGGAGAAGCTGGTGCCGATCGCGCACCTGCGCACCGATCGTTTCGCCCACCGCCTCGCCGGCGCCGACGGCCGCACGATCGCGACCCTCACCGACGACCACGTGACCGGCGAAGCCGGCGGGGAAACCGCCCGGCTCGACGAATGGCGCGAGCTGGAACTGGAGCTCGAGCCCGAAACCGAGCCCGGCCGGCTCGACGAGTTCGACCGCGCGCTGGCCGACGCGGGCGCGTCGGCGTCACCCTGGCCGTCGAAGCTGCGGCGCCTGATCGGCGACCGCGTGCCGGGGCCGCCGCGCAAGCGGAAGAAGCCGACGGCGGGCGCGATCGTGCTGGCGTCGCTGCGGGAGCACCACGCCCAGCTGCGCCGCGCCGACGTCGGGGTGCGGCTGGACGTCGAGGACTCGGTGCACCAGATGCGCGTCGCGACCCGCAAGCTGCGCAGCGCCCTGCGCACCTTCGGGTCCATTGTGGACAAGGACGCGACGGCGCCGCTGACGGCCGAGCTGAAGTGGCTCGGGCAGCAGCTCGCGCCGGCCCGCGACACCGAGGTCACCGAAGCGCGGCTCGGCGAGCGGCTCGACGGCGTGCCCCCGGAGCTGGTGTTCGGGCCGTTGCGCCAGTTCCTCACCCGTTACTTCTCCCGCGAGGCCGAAGAGGGCCGGACCCGGGCGATGGCGGCGCTGACCGGCAAGCGGTACCTGAGCCTGCTGCGGACGCTCGACGCCGTGCTGGAGGAACCGCCGCTGACCGCGAAGGCGCGCAAGCCCGCGAAGTCCGGGCTGCGCAAGCCGGTGCGCAAGGCCGCCGAGAAACTGCGTCGCGCCGAAGCGGAGACCCGCGGTCTGGAAGGCGAAGAACTCGAGAAGGCCCTGCACGACGTCCGCAAGAAGGCGAAGCGCGCCCGCTACGCCGCGGACACCGTGAAGCCGGTCTACGGCAAGAAGCTGCGGAAGTGGCGCAAGAACGTCAAGGCCGCCCAGAGCACCTTGGGCGAGCACCAGGACACCGTGGTCGGCCGGGACGTCCTGCACCACCTCACCGTCGCCGGGCACGGCGAGGGACAGAACACCTTCACCTTCGGGATGCTGTACGCCCAGGACGCCGCGGCGGCGGAGAAGCTGCGCGAGCGGTTCGCGGGCGAGTGGCGGCGGCTGCGCAAGGGTGACCGCCCCGGCTGGCTGCGCTGACCGAGAGCCGGTGCCGGCCGCGCGAGAGGGCGCGGCCGACACCGGCCGGGTGCTGCGAAGGGAAAGAAGAAGAGCGGGGCGCGGCGCGCCTCAGGCGTCGCCGGTGAGCTTCCCGCGCAGCTGCTCCAGGGTCTGCGACAGCAGCCGGGAGACGTGCATCTGGGAGATGCCGACGCGGTCGGCGATCTGGGTCTGGGTCAGCCCGCCGAAGAACCGCATCACCAGGATCGCGCGCTCCCGCGCCGGCAGTTCCTGGAGCAGCGGCTGGAGGGCCTCGTGGTTCTCGACCATGGCCATCTCGTGGTCGGGCTCGCCCATCGTGTCCGCCAGCGACAGCGCCTCGGCGTCGTCGTGGACCGGCTTGTCCACGGAGAGGGCCTGGTAGGCGTTGCCGGCGAGGAGACCCTCACGCACCTCGTCGACGTCCAGGCCGAGGTGCTCGGCCAGCTCGGTCGGGGTCGGCGCGCGGCCCATCCGCTGCGAAAGCACGGCCGAGCCCTGGCTCAGGGACAGGTGCAGCTCCTTGAGCCGCCGCGGGACCCGCACCGACCAGCCGGTGTCCCGGAAGTGCCGCCGGACCTCGCCCATGATCGTCGGGACGGCGAAGGACAGGAAGTCGTGGCCGCGGGTGGGGTCGAACCGGTCGACGGCGTTGATCAGGCCGATCCGCGCCACCTGGACCAGGTCCTCTCGGGGCTCGCCGCGCCCGGAGAACCGGGTCGCGATGTGCTCGGCGAGCGGCAGCAGCTCGGTCACCAGTCTGCTCCGGACGACGTCCCGCCGCGGATCACCGGGCTCGAGCGTCCCCAGTTCCTCGAACAGCGGTTCGCAGTGGGCGTATTCGTCCGGGCGGTGGAGGACGGTTTTGCGTTCGCCGCTCACGCGCTCGTTCCCGGGTTGAGCACCAGCTCGATGGTGACGATGCCCGCACCTCCACCGGGGAGGACGTCGCAGTGCGCGGTCACCGAACGGCTCAGCGTGGTCAGGACGTGCCAGCCGAAGGTGCGGTCGCTCGGCGGCCGCGGGTCCGTGGCCCGGGTCGAGACGACGACGTGCAGGCCGTCGGGCGCGTTCCGGAACCGGCAGTGCAGCTGCGAGCCCAGCTCCGCCAGCTGCACTAGCTGGGCGCACGCTTCGTCGACCGCCATCTTGGCGTCGGCGATGGCGTCCAGCCCGAAGTCGGCGCGGGACACGACGCCGTGCGTGAGCATGCGGACCAGCGGAATCTGCTCCGCCATGGCGGGCAGCCGCAGTTCCACCAGTTCCTCGAGCAGCTCGTCCAGCGTCGGCTTGGCGCCGTGCGAGCCACCACTTCGTGTTTCTTCCATGGCGGGACTACTACCCATCTGGGCGAACGCTGACACTTGCTGGTCAGGGGTTTCCGGTTTGGTCACCGGCCCAGCGCCCGTTCGAGTTCCTTCTTGGACATCTTCGAGCGGCCGTCGATGTTCCGCTTCTTGGCTTCGTTGTACAGCTGGTCCCTCGTCGGCCCGCCCGGTCCCTTGCGGTTGCCCGACCGCTCGCCGCCGCGCTGCTGCGGGGACTTGTCGTTCAGCGACGTCTTGCTGGCCTGCCGGGACTCACCCGCCTGGGCGCGGTTCTTGTTCACCGTCCGCGACGCGATCTCCTTGGCCCGTTTTGTGCTCGCGCCGCGATCTTCGGCGGAGTCCTTGACGTGCTCATATTGGCGTTCGCGCTTGGCGCTCCACGACTGGGGCATGACCACTCCCTTCCGACGTCCGCCGGATACCCGGCGAAGGCCCGGGTAAACGTCACCCATGACGGTCGGTTACCCCGCGGGCGGGCCGGGTACGCGGGGAGCTGACCGAGAGGAGGCCCCGATGAAGATCGGTTACACCCTGATGACCGAGCAGGCCGGCCCGAACGAGCTGGTCCGGTTCGCCGCCGGCGCGGAACAGGCCGGCTTCGACTTCGAGGTGATGAGCGACCACTACTCGCCCTGGCTCGCCGAACAGGGCCACTCGCCGTACGCCTGGAGCGTGCTGGGCGCGGTCACGCAGGTGACCGAACGCGCCGAGCTGATGACCTTCGTGACCTGCCCGACCATGCGGTACCACCCGGCGGTCGTGGCGCAGAAGGCGGCGACCGTGCAGGCGCTCTCGGACGGCCGGTTCACCCTCGGGCTGGGCGCGGGGGAGAACCTCAACGAGCACGTCGTCGGCCGCGGCTGGCCGCCGGCGAACGTCCGGCACGACATGCTCGCCGAGGCCCTGCAGATCATCGGCGGCCTCTTCGACGGCGGTTACTTCGACTACGAGGGCAAGCACTTCCGCGTCGACTCCGCGAAGCTGTGGGACCTGCCGGAGCGGCGGACCCCGATCGGCGTCGCCGTGTCCGGGTCGCAGTCGATCAAGCGGTTCGCCCCGGTGGCCGACGCGATGATCGCCGTCGAGCCGAAGGCGGAGCTGTCGAGCGAGTGGGACGCGACGAAGCCGGGCCCGCCGACCCGCAAGATCGCGCAGCTGCCGGTGGCGTGGGGCACCGACCGCGACGCCGCCGTGAAGCGCGCGCACGAGCAGTTCCGCTGGTTCGCCGGCGGCTGGAAGGTCAACGCCGAGCTGCCGGGGCCGGCCGGGTTCGCCGGGGCGACGCAGTTCGTCCGCGAGGACGACGTCGCCGGGTCCATCCCCTGCGGTCCCGACGTCGAGCCGATCGTGGCGGGGGTGCGCGAGTTCGAGAAGGCGGGCTTCACCGACGTCGCGCTGATCCAGATCGGTGGTGACCAGCAAGAGGGCTTCCTCGATTTTGCCGAAAAAGAGCTGCTCCCGGCGCTGCGGGAGTAGCTCCACCCGTTCGGGGTAACGCGGAATCCGGCCGGCAGGAGTACTACGCGGAGTACGGACAATCCGGCGACGGGAGTTGCGGATGACCGACGTGAAGCCCGAGCCGACCCTGCGGGCGGTGCCCCTGGCGGTGGCGCGCCGGGGGCCGAAGGGCGGGACGCTGCTCGCGCTGTTCCGCACCACGGACCCGAAGCAGATCGGCCTGCTGTACCTGGTGACCTCGTTCGGGTTCTTCATGGCCGGCGGGGCGATGGCGCTGCTGATGCGCGGCGAGCTCGCCCGGCCCGGCCTGCAGTTCCTGTCGCCGGAGCAGTACAACCAGCTGTTCACCATGCACGGCACGATCATGCTGCTGCTCTACGCCACCCCGAACCTGTTCGGGTTCGCCAACTACATCCTGCCGCTGCAGATCGGCGCGCCGGACGTCGCGTTCCCGCGGCTCAACGGGTTCGCCTACTGGCTCTACCTGTTCGGCGGGCTGATCGTGCTCAGCTCGTTCGTCACCCCGGGCGGCGCGCCGGACTTCGGGTGGACGGCCTACACGCCGCTGTCGAACGCCATCCACTCGCCGGGGATCGGCGGCGACCTGTGGATCATGGGCCTGATCGTCTCCGGCCTCGGCACCATCCTCGGCGCGGTCAACATGGTCACCACGATCGTCTGCCTGCGCTGCCCCGGGATGACGATGTGGCGGATGCCACTGTTCACCTGGAACATCCTGTTCACCGCCATCCTGGTCCTGCTGGCGTTCCCGATCCTGACGGCCGCGTTGTTCGGCCTGGAGGCGGACCGCCGGCTCGGGGCGCACGTGTTCGACCCCGAAAACGGCGGCGCGATCATGTTCCAGCACCTGTTCTGGTTCTTCGGCCACCCCGAGGTCTACATCGTGGCGCTGCCGTACTTCGGGATCATCACCGAGATCGTCCCGGTGTTCAGCCGAAAACCGCTGTACGGCTACCGGCTGATGGTGTTCGCGACCGTCGCGATCACCGGGCTGTCGGCGGTGGTGTGGGCGCACCACATGTTCGCCACCGGCGCGGTGCTGCTGCCGTTCTTCTCGATCATGACGTTCTTCATCGCGGTGCCGACCGGGATCAAGTTCTTCAACTGGATCGGCACGATGTGGAAGGGGCAGCTCACCTTCGAGACGCCGATGCTGTGGTCGGTCGGGTTCATGGTGACGTTCCTCTTCGGCGGCCTGACCGGCATCATCCTGGCGTCCCCGCCGCTGGACTTCCACGTGCACGACAGCTACTTCGTCGTCGCGCACTTCCACTACGTGCTGTTCGGCACGATCGTGTTCGCGACCTTCGCCGGGATCTACTTCTGGTTCCCGAAGATGACCGGCCGGATGCTCGACGAGAGCCTCGGCAAGTGGCACTTCTGGACGACCTTCCTCGGCTTCCACACGACGTTCCTGGTGCAGCACTGGCTGGGCGACGAGGGCATGCCGCGCCGGTACGCCGACTACCTGACCAGTGACGGCTTCACGACGCTGAACACGATCTCCACGATCGGCGCGTTCCTCTTGGGCGCCTCGACGCTGCCGTTCGTCTGGAACGTCGTGCGCAGCTACCGCTACGGCGAGCAGGTCCTGGTCGACGACCCGTGGGGGTTCGGCAACTCCCTCGAGTGGGCGACCACCTGTCCGCCGCCACGGCACAACTTCCTCGACCTGCCCCGGATCCGGTCGGAGCGGCCGGCGTTCGAGCTGCACCATCCCGAGGTCGTGGCGCGGCTGACGGAGGAACGGCACGTGCGGTCCAAACGGGCTCTGTCCCGGTGACGGCGAGCCGCGTAACGGCCGTTGCTCCGAACGGACGCGTGCCGCGCGAAGCCGGCGACCGCTTGCGCCCGCGGTGATCGGGATGCAGTAATCTCGCGCCGGACCCGTTAAAGCGCTAGCGGCCCACTGGTGGCGCACGCCCGGGTCCTCCCTGGTCCAGAGCGCCCTGAGAAGCGGAAGAGGGGCGTTACCTGGATGACGGGCGGGCATGATCAGCTCACCGCGCGGCTGGACGAAGTCACGCTCGCGATGGAGTCGCTGACCACGATGCTGGACACCGAGCTCGACCTCGGCCAGATGCTGCAGGCGGTGTGCGACCACGTGGTGCAGGTGGTGCCGGGGGCCGACATGGCCAGCATCACCCTGGTGCGCGACGGCGTGCCGGAGACGGTGGCCAGCACCGACCAGCGGGCGGTGAACTTCGACCGCGAGCAGTACCGGATCGGCGACGGGCCGTGCCTGCGCGCGGCCCAGACCGGGCAGCCGGTGCGCGTCGGCGTCGGCGCCGTGGGCGACGTGTGGCCGCAGTTCGTGTCGTCGGCCGAGCAGCTCGGCGTGGCCAGCTTCCTCGCCGCGCCGCTGACGGTCGACGAGGACATGTCCGGCGCGGTGAACCTGTTCGGGTTCGGCGAGCACGGCTTCAGCGAGCTGGGGACGAAGATCCTCGAGCTGTACACGGCGACGGTGGTGCTCGGCCTCCGCAGCGCACGCCGCTACTTCGCGGCGCGCGAGCTGATCGACCAGCTCAACCGGGCGCTCGAGACACGCGCGGTGATCGACCAGGCCAAGGGGATCCTGATGGCGGCGCACCGGATCACGGCCGAGGAGGCGTTCCAGCGGCTGGTGAAACGCTCCCAGGACGGCAACCGGAAGCTCCACGAGGTGGCGGCGGAGTTCGTGGCCGCGGTGGCGACGACCGGCTGACGCTGCCGGCGTGCTGGGCTTCGTGCGCCGCGGGCGGGTCGCCGCCCGGATGTGGAGACCGCGAGCGTGACGTGCGTCGGCGGTACCTAGCCGGTCGGGACCTCGTCCGGTGGTGCCGCGGCCGCCAGCGGCGGCTCCGGGCGGTGCTTGCTGCGCTGGCAGGTCGTGCAGACCAGGGTGCGGCCGAGCACCGTGCCGTCGTCGGCCACGACCTGCGCCACGTGCATCGTCGGGAAGCCGCAGACCTCGCAGGGCAGCGAGCCGTCCTCGCGGCTGATGCGGATCTGGGTGCCCATGCGGCCTCCTGTGTGACGTGGGTCTCACATACCTTGCCGGTTTCGGCGGCAAAGCCCACTGAATTCACTCGTTCGGCCTAACGTTCTTCGTCTCCCTTGCCTCGTTCGACGCCTCTTGTGTTTCGGCGGGTGATCCGGGGTAATCCGCCGGCGGAAGGGCTCGACCGGGGATGATCCGGAGGGGAGAACAACATGCGAGACAAGCGGAACGACCTGCGGCCGGTGGCGGACCTCCTCTTGGAGGGCGGCGACTCGCCGGAGCAGGCGCAGACCCGTCGCAAGGCGGCGCTGGCCGTCGCGGCGCGGGCCAAGGACTCCGACGACTGCGCCCGGCTGCTGGAGATGCTGGGCCTGCACCGGAGCGACGGTCGCAGCAGCGAAGTCGCCTGACACACCGTCACTGATCGCGTTTCGCCGGCTTTCCCCGCGGGTATCGGGGTGGCGACGAGGAGGTCGACATGGCCAGACCGGTGTGGAGCGGGGCGCTGAGCCTGGGGCTGGTCACCGTCCCGGTGGAGCTGTACCCGGCGGTGGCGGACCACACGATCCACTTCCACCAGTTCGAACGCGGGACGTCGGACCGGATCCGCAACCGCAAGGTCAACGAGCGGACCGGTGACGAGGTCACCCAGGACGAGATCGTCAAGGGGTACAACCTGGGTGGCGGTGACCACGTGCTCGTCGAACCCGACGAGCTGGACGAGATCGCGCCCGAGCGGTCCCGGCGGATCGACATCGAGCAGTTCGTCGAGCTGGCCGAGATCGACCCCTGGTTCTTCGACCGCACGTACTGGCTCAAGCCGGCCAAGGACGACTTCGCCAAGGCGTACGGCCTGCTGCTGAAGGCGATGGACCGCAGCGAAAAGGCCGGGATCGCGAAGTTCGTGCTGCGCGGCAAGGAGTACCTCGCGGCCATCCGCGCCGGCGACGACGTCATGGTGCTCAACACCCTGCACTTCATCGCCGACCTGCGGAAGCCGAAGGACGTCATGGGCGGGCTGCCCAAGCTGCCGAAGCCGCGGCCGAAGGAGCTCGACATGGCGCTTTCGCTGGTCGACGAGATGACCTCGCCGTGGAAGCCCGAGGACTACCGCGACGAGTACTCCGGCCGTGTGGAGAAGCTGCTGAAGGCCAAGAAGGCCGGCAAGGAGATCACCCACGAGGAGGAGCCGGAGCCCTCGGCCGACGTCGTCGACCTGTTCGAAGCCCTGTCGCGCAGCGTGAAGAGCCGCAAGGGCGGCGGCAAGGAACCCAAGAAGACGAAGAAGAAGGCCGGCCTCTCCGAGCTGTCCAAGACCGATCTGGACAAGCTCGCGCGCGAGCAGGGCGTGAAGGGCCGATCGAAGATGTCGCGCGCCGAGCTGGAGAAGGCGCTCAAGGCGTCCTGAGAGCCGCCGACGTCGTACGGGAGCGAGCGTGAACACCGAGATTTCCCACGCCGACAAGGTGTTCTACCCCGAGGACGGGCTGACGAAGGGTGCCGTCGTCGAGTACTACCGCGCCGTCGCCGGCGTCATGGTGCCGCACCTGCGCGGCCGCCCGCTGACGCTGCGGCGCTTCCCCGACGGCATTGACGGGCAGGGCTGGTTCCAGAAGCACCCGGGGGAGCACTTCCCGGACTCGATCCGCGTCGAACGTGTTCCCCGGCGCGCCGGCGGCACGGACGAGTACGTCGTCTGCGACGACGCCGAGACGCTGGACTACCTGGCCGGCCAGGGCACGCTGGAGTTCCACGTCTGGCTGTCCACGGTGGACGCGCCGGAGCGGCCGGACCGGCTGGTGCTGGACCTCGACCCGCCGGACGGCACGCCGGCCACCGAGCTGCGCGCGGTCGCGCGGCGGATCAAGGACCACTACGAGCGGGTGGGCCTGACGGCGTTCGTCCAGGCGACCGGCGGCCGCGGTTTCCACGTGCTCGCGCCGCTCGACGCGAAGGCGGGCACCGACGTGGTGCTGGAGCTGTCCCGCGCGCTGGCCGACGAGGTGGCGGCGGACGACCCGGACCGCCTGACGACGGCCCAGCGCAAGGAGAAGCGCGGCGACCGGATCTTCCTGGACGCCAACCGCAACGGTTACGCGCAGACGTTCGTCGCGCCGTACTCGCTGCGTGCCCGCCCGGGCGCGGCCGCCGCGACGCCGCTGGACTGGCGGGAGCTGGGCAAGGCCGCCCCGGACGGGTGGGGCCCGGCGAAGGAGAAGCAGCGGCTGGCGCGCAAGGAAGATCCGTGGCGGGACCTGGACCGGCATGCGGCTTCGGCTGAAGCGGCCCTGAGGCGCCTTACTTGAGCGCTTTCTTCGCCGCCTTGAGATCGGCGACAAAGGCCGCGTAGGCGTCGTCGCGGTCCGGCGCTCGCAGGATCGAGGACGGGTGCACGGTGGCGACCGCCGCCGGGAGCAGGTCGGCGACGTCCTCGGGCGCGTCGACCGGCTCGCCGCGGTGGGCGGTGAGCCGGAACTTCGGGCCGAGCAACGACTGCGCGGCCGTCGCACCCAGCAGCAGCACCAGTTCCGGGCGCACGGCACGCAGCTCGGCCAGCAGCCACGGCCGGCAGGCGACCACCTCGGTGCGGCCCGGCTTCTGGTGGATGCGGCGCTTGCCGCGGTCGTCCCGCTTGAACTTGAAGTGCTTGACGGCGTTGGTGACGTACAGCGACCGCCGGTCAAAACCGGCTTCCTCGAACGCCTTGTCCAGCAGCTTCCCGGCGGGTCCGACGAACGGTTCGCCCGCCACGTCCTCCTGGTCGCCCGGCGCCTCGCCGACGACCAGCACCTTGGCGCGGCGGGAACCTGCCCCGAAAACGGTCTGGGTGGCGTCCTGGTGAAGCGTGCACCCGTGGCAGCCGGACGCCGCCGACCGCAACCGGTCGAGGTCGGTGGTGTCCGGCGGCTCGGCACCGCGGGAATCCGGCATGCGGCGAGAAATTCCCCGCGCGGCGCCGGTGTAAACGTGCCACGGCCGGGTGACGGCGATTCCCGGCCGCACCCGCCGGGTACCCGGCGCGCATGACACACAGCCGCGGAAAGATCGAGGTGACCACCCGCGTCACGCTGGACACGCCGGACGACCTGGCCGAGCACTACACGCCGGGGGTCGCCGAGCAGGCGAAGCGGATCGCCGGCGATCCGGCCGCGCTCGGGCGGGAGACGGTCAAGGCGAACTCGGTTGCCATCGTCTCCGACGGCTCCGCCCTGCTCGGGCTCGGCGACCGGGGCCCGGCCGCAGCCCTGCCGGTGATGGAAGGCAAGGCAGCGCTGCTCAAGCGGTTCGCCGACGTCGACGCCTGGCCGATCTGCCCGGTCAGCCGTGAGCCCGACGACCTGGTCCGGACCGTGAAGGACCTCGCGACGTCGTTCGGCGCGATCAACCTCGAGGACATCGCCGCCCCGCGGTGCTTCACCGTCGAACGGCGGCTGCACGACGAGCTGGACATCCCGGTCTTCCACGACGACCAGCACGGCACCGCGGTCGTCGTGCTCGGCGCGCTGCACAACGCGCTGAAACTGACCGGCCGCGAGCCCGCAGGCACCTCGGTCGTCATCGCCGGGGCCGGCGCGGCGGGCAGCGCCATCGCCCGGCTGCTGCTGCGTGCGGGTTACCAGGCCGACGGTCTTGTCGTCTGCGACAGCGAAGGCGTGCTGCACCGGGACCGGGACCTGATTGGCGAGAAGCAGTGGCTGGCGGAGAACACCAACGGCGGCGGCGCCACCGGCAGTGTGCAGGACGCCCTGCGCGGCGCAGACGTCTTCGTCGGTGTCAGCACCGGCAGCCTGCTCGAGCCGGACGACGTCGCCGCGATGGCCGACCACGCGATCGTGTTCGCGCTGGCGAACCCCGATCCGGAGGTCGACCCCGAAGCCGCCGGACGGCACGCGGAGATCGTCGCCACCGGCCGCAGCGATCACCCGAACCAGATCAACAACGTGCTGGCGTTCCCCGGGATGTTCCGCGGGCTGCTCGATTCCGGCGCACCCCGCGTCACCGGGAACATGCTGCTGGCCGCGGCGCGCGCACTGGCCGACGTCGTGGGGGAGGACCTGGAGCCGGGGCGCATCGTGCCGAGCGTGTTCGACGACGCACTGGTGCCCGCGATGGCCGAGGCCGTTGCGGGCGCGGCGAAGGCGGCCGGTTAGTCCACTGTGGACTTCGGCGGCCGGGCGCTCAGTGCGAGTCGGCCGCCGGAGTTGCGTCGTCCTCGGTGGACTTGCGGGCCGTTTCGGTGCGGGCGATGTGCCAGGCGACGAGCGCGCCCGCGCTCACGGTGCCCCACAGCACGAGCGCGGCGTCCCTGGCGAACAGCCCGACGAGCAGCATGACGACCGCGGTGACGTCGCAGAGCACGAGCAGCAGGTTCAACCGCCCGGACTTGCGCAGCTTGTGGCCGCTGAGGGTGGCGGCGAACGCGGGGTCGCTCGCCAGCAGCTCCGCCTCGATTTCGCGCAGGGCGTGCCGTTCTCGGTCCGGCAGCATGGGGGGCCTCCTCGCCTCGGCTATCGGAGTGGTACCCGTTCCGCGCCCGTCCGAAGCCCCCCTTTTCCGGGGAAAGTCAGTGGTTGTCGCGGGGGATGCCCTTCGTGGCGGCGATCCGCTGGTACGCCACGGCCGGGCGCAGCACCATGCCGTCGCACAGCTGGTCGACCATCGAGCGCTGGATCTCCTGCCACGGCGTCTGGGACTCAGGCACCGGGTACCCACCCGACTCTGCCAGCTCCTTGTGCCGCAGCGCGAGCTCTTCGTCCGGAATGAGCACGTTCGCGGTACCCGCCCCGAGGTCGATCCGCACCGGGTCGCCGGTCCGCAGCACGGCGAGCCCGCCGCCCGCCGCCGCCTCGGGGGAGGCGTTGAGGATCGACGGCGACCCGGAGGTGCCCGACTGGCGGCCGTCGCCGAGGCACGGCAGCTCGTGCACCCCGCGCTTGATGAGCTCGGCGGGCGGGCGCATGTTCACCACCTCGGCCGAGCCCGGGTAACCGAGCGGGCCGGTGCCGCGCATCACGAGCAGCGAGTGCTCGTCGACACCGAGGTCCGGGTCGTCGATGCGGGCGTGGTAGTCCTCCGGGCCGTCGAACACCACCGCGGTGCCCTCGTAGACACCGCCGGCGAGGTACCGCCGCCGGAAGTCGGCCGAGATGACGCTGGACTTCATGATCGCCGCGTCGAAGAGGTTGCCCGCCAGCACGAGGAACCCGGCGTCGGGCACCAGCGCCGTGTCGAACGTGCGGATGACGTCCCGGTCGCCGGCCTCGGCGGCCCGGCAGTTGTCACCGAGGGTGCGGCCGTTGACCGTCGGCGCGTCCTCGTGGACCAGCCCGTGCCGCATCAGCTCGTGCACCACCGCCGGGACACCGCCGGCGCGGTGGAACTCCTCACCGAGGTACTTGCCGGCCGGCTGCAGGTCGACCAGCAGCGGCACGGCGTGCCCGAGCCGCTGCCAGTCCGCCAGCGGCAGGTCGACGCCGATGTGCCGGGCGATCGCGCCGATGTGGATGGGTGCGTTGGTGGAGCCGCCGATCGCCGAGCTCACCACGATGGCGTTCTCGAACGCCTCGCGCGTCAGGATGTCCGACGGCTTGAGGTCCTCGCGCACCATCTCGACGATCCGCAGCCCGGTGCGGTAGGCCATCCGGGCGCGGTCGCGGTGCGGCGCGGGGATGGCCGCGCAGCCGGGCAGGCTCATCCCGAGCGCTTCGGCGAGGGCGTTCATCGTCGACGCCGTGCCCATCGTGTTGCAGTGCCCCGGCGACGGCGCGGACGACGCGACGAGCTCCATGAACCCGGCGTCGTCGATCTCCCCGGCCGCGAGCAGTTCGCGGGCCTTCCAGACGATGGTCCCGGAGCCGGTGCGCTCGCCGTTGTGCCAGCCGTTGAGCATCGGCCCGCCGGACAGCACGATCGCCGGGAGGTCGACGGTCGCGGCGGCCATCAGGCACGCGGGGGTCGTCTTGTCACAGCCGGTGGTCAGCACCACGCCGTCGATGGGGTAGCCGTAGAGCGTCTCGACCAGGCCGAGGTAGGCGAGGTTGCGGTCCAGCGCCGCGGTCGGGCGCTTGCCGGTCTCCTGGATGGGGTGCACCGGGAACTCGATCGCGATCCCGCCCGCTTCGCGGATGCCTTCCCGCGTCCGGTCGGCCAGCTGCAGGTGGTGCCGGTTGCACGGGGTGAGGTCGGAGCCGGTCTGCGCGATGCCGATGATCGGCTTGCCCGACTGCAGCTCCTCCCGGGTGAGCCCCCAGTTCATGTACCGCTCGAGGTAGAGCGCGGTCATCCCGGGGTCGGCGGGGTTGTTGAACCAAGCTTCGCTGCGCAGTCCCATACCGGTCAGTCTGTCAACGGGACCCCGCCGGCTCAAGCGCCCCAAGGCGGCCTTCGGTGCGTCAGACGCACCGAAGGCCGCCTTGGGTGCGTCTGACGCAACCAAGGCCGCCTTGGGGCGCTCGGGTCAGCCGAGGCCGTTGAGGCCGATCACCCGCGAGTACCAGTGCGCGCTGCGCTTCGGGGTCCGCTGCTGGGTCGTGTAGTCGACGTGGACCAGGCCGAACCGCTTCGCGTAGCCCTCGGCCCACTCGAAGTTGTCCAGCAGTGACCAGTAGAAGTACCCGCGCAGGTCGACGCCCGCCTCGACGGCCTCGTGGGCCGCCCGCAGGTGGGAGTCGAGGAACGCCACGCGGTCGGTGTCGACGATGTCACCGCCGTCGCTGACGACGTCGGGGTAGGCCGCGCCGTTCTCGGTGATGTACAGCGGCACCGGCCGGTAGCCGCGGTGCACCTGCAGCAGCGACTCGGTCAGCCCGGCCGGCTGGACCTCCCACCCGGAGTCGGTGCGCGGCGCCGCCGGGTCCGGCACGAAGTGGACGTCGCCGGCGCCGACCCACTCCGGGCCCGCCGGCTCGCTGCCCGGCACCGGCCGCCCCGCAACCCGGTAGTCGCGGTAGTAGTTGACACCCAGCCAGTCGACGTGCGCGGCGATGACCGCGGCGTCGTCGGGCCGGACCACCTCGCCCAGGCCGAACGGCGCGAGGTCGGCGACCAGGTCGTCCGGGTACCCGCCGCGCAGCACCGGGTCGAGGAACAGCCGGTTCTGCAGGCCGTCGATCCGCCGGGCCGCGGAAACGTCGGAGACGTTGGCCGGGTCGTGCGGCACGACGGGGTAGAGGTTGAGCGTGATGCCGGCCGGGACGCCCGGCGCGTGCCGGCGGATGATGTCCATCGCCAGCCCGTGGCCCAGCAGCAGGTGGTGCGTCGCGGCGACGGCGGCGGGGTGGTCGGTGCGGCCGGGCGCGTGGATGCCGCCCGCGTACCCGAGCATCGCCGCGCACCACGGCTCGTTGAGCGTCGACCAGCTGGCGACGCGGTCGCCGAGCCGGGCGAGCACGGTCTCGGTGTACTCGGCGAACCGGTATGCGGTGTCCCGCGAGGTCCAGCCGCCCTTGTCCTCCAGCGCCTGCGGCAGGTCCCAGTGGTAGAGCGTCGCCCACGGCTCGATCCCCGCCTCCAGGAGGCGGTCGACCAGCCGGTCGTAGAAGGCGAGCCCGGCGGTGTTGGGGGCGCCGCCGTCCGGGCGCACCCGCGGCCACGCCAGCGAGAACCGGTAGGCGCCGAGGCCGAGGCGGCGCATCAGGTCGACGTCCTCGCCGTAGCGCCGGTAGTGGTCGGCGGCGGGGTCGCCGGTGTCGCCGCCCACGACCGCACCCGGACGGCGCGCGAAGACGTCCCAGACCGAGTCCGTGCGACCGTCGGCCGTGGTCGCTCCTTCCACCTGGAACGCCGCGGTGGCGGCGCCCCAGACGAAGCCGGGCGGGAACATCAGCGCTGTCTCCGCCCGAACGCTGTCGGGATGTACGGACATGTTCACCCTTTCACGGCACCTTGCATGATCCCGGCCACGATCTGGCGGCCGAGGAGGAGGAAGACGATGAGGATCGGGATGGTGGCCAGGGTCGTGCCGGCCAGCACCAGCGAGTAGTCGACGTAATAACCGCTCTGCAGCTTCTCCAGGGCGACCTGGACGGTCGGGTTGCCCGCGTCCAGCACCACCAGCGGCCACAGGAAGTCGTTCCAGGACATCATGAACGTGAACATCGCCAGGATCGCCGCGGCCGGGCGCACGGCGGGCAGGCAGACGTTCCAGAAGATCCGGATCATGCTGCAGCCGTCGACGCGCGCGGCCTCGATCAGCTCGTACGGCAGTGCGTCCACTGTGTACTGCCGCATCCAGAACACGCCGAACGCGGTGACCAGGTTGGGCACGATCACCGCCGTCAAGGTCCCCGTCCAGCCCAGTTCGGACATCGCGATGAACAGCGGGATGATGCCGAGCTGGGTGGGCACCGCGAGCGTGACGACGATGAACACGAACAGCTTGTCGCGTCCCCGGAACCGCAGTTTCGCGAAGGCGAACCCGGCCAGCGAGGAGAACAGCACCGTCGTCAGGGTCACCGTGCCGGACACGATGACGCTGTTGGCCAGCGCCTTCCAGAACGGCACGGTGTCGAACACCCGCGCCGCGTTGGCGAAGAAGTTGCCACCGGGCACGAACGGCGGGATGCGCTCGGTGAGCATCCCGTTGTCGCGGCTGGCCACCAGGAACGACCAGTAGAACGGGAACAGCGACCCGAGCACGAAGATCGCCAGCACGACGTAGGTCGCCTTGCGCGGCTTGCCGAGTGTGGCGACCCGCCGTCGCAGTCCGCTTCTTTGGAGTGTCGTCATTTCTTCTTCACCGCCGGGGTGCGCGCCAGCCGGCCGGTGAGGAAGAAGTTCACCAGCGCGATGAGCACGATGATCAGGAACAGCACCCAGGCGATCGCCGAGGCGTAGCCGAGATCGGCGTTCTGGAACGCCGTCTGGTAGAGGTACAGCGTCACGGTCTGGAACTGGTTGGTGGAGCCGCCGTTGTTCGACCCGGGCATGGCGTCGAACAGCTTCGGCTCGGTGAAGATCTGCAGGCCGCCGATCGTCGAGGTGATGGTGACGAAGATCAGCGTCGGCTTCAGCAGCGGCAGCGTGACGTTGAAGAAGCGGCGCCACGTGCCCGCGCCGTCGATCAGGGCCGCCTCGTGCAGCTCCTTGGGGATGGCCTGCATGGCCGCCAGCACGATCAGGGCGTTGTAGCCGGTCCAGCGCCAGTTCACCATGATCGCGATCGCGACGTGGCTGCCGAACCGGCTGGCCTGCCAGTCGACCGGGTCCAGCCCGATGGTCTGCAGCACGCCGTTGATCAGCCCGTACTTCGGGCCGAAGAGGTTGGCGAAGATGATGCCGATGGCGACCAGGCTGGCCGCGTACGGCAGCAGGATGCCCACTCGCCAGCCCGTCGCGCCGCGCAGCCGGGCCCCGAGCAGCGCCGCCAGCAGCATCGCGATGATGAGCTGCGGGACGCTGGAGAGCAGGAAGATGCTGATCGTGTTCGTCAGCGCGTTCCAGAACTGCGCGTCGGCGAAGAGCTCCTTGAAGTTGTCGAGGCCGATGAAGTCGGGGTCGTCGCTGCCGGCTTCCCACTTGAACAGCGAAACGTACGCGGTGTAGAGCAGCGGGAACAGCCCGACGATCCCGAAGAGGATGAAGAACGGCGCGATGTAGAGGTACGGCGAGACCTTGACGTCCCACCGGCTCAACCGGTGACGGAAGGTGGGCCGGGGAGACACTCGCTCCCCGGCCTTGCTCCCTTCCGGCGCGATCTTGTCGATGACGGTCATCTGCTCAGCGCGTGATCTTCTTCGCGGCTTCGACCATCTGGTTCCAGCCGTCCGCCGCCGACTTGCCCTGTTCGACCGCCTGCAGGGCCGGGCTGGACGCGTTCTCCTGGATCTGGCCGTCGCCCGGGCCCTTGTACTGCGGCTTCTGGACCTTCTTGGCCTGCTCGGCGAACAGCTCGCCGACCTTCGTGCCGCCGAAGTAGTCGTCGGTCTTGCTCAGCAGCGCCGGGTCCGTCAGCGCTTTGACCTGGCTCGGGAAGGTGCCCTTGGCCTGGAACGCCTTGATCTGCTGCTCCGGCGCGGTCAGCCAGGCCGCGAGCTCGGCGGCCTCCTTCGGGTGCTTCGACTGCGTCGGGACGGTCAGGTACGAGCCGCCCCAGTTGCCGCCGCCGCCGGGGAAGGCCGCGGTGACCGCCCACTTGTTCGCGTTCTCCGGGCCCGCCTGCTCCTTGATCACGCCGAGCATCCAGGCGGGGCACACCTTCGTGGCGAACGCGCCCTGCTTGAAGCCGGTGTTCCACTCGTTGCTGAACGCGGTGAGCTTGGCCGACTCGCCCTTGGCGACGGCGTCGGTGACCTTGGTCCAGGCGTCCTTGATGCCCTGGTTGTTTTCGACGGCCAGCTTGTCGTCGCTGCCGATGTAACCCTGGGGGAGCTGGTTGACCATGGCGTTGAAGTTCTGCGCGGCCGAGTCGAACCAGGCCTTGCCCTTGCTCTTCTGCACGAAGTCCGCGCCGGCGGCGAAGTAGCTGTCCCAGGTGGCGAACAGCGACTTGACCGCCTCGGGGTCCTCCGGCAGGCCGGCGGCCTTGAACATGTCCTTGCGGTAGCACATGGCGAGCGGGCCGATGTCGGTCCCGTAGCCGATCAGCTTGCCGTCCTTGGTCTTGGCGGCGTCGTACTTCCAGCTCAGCCAGCGGTCGGGGGAGGCGTCGGCCGGCCCGATCTTGCTCAGGTCGTTGAACTTCGAACCCTTGTCGAGGAAGTCCGACAGGTGGCCCTCTTCGAGCGCCGTCACGTCGGCGAGGCCCGAGCCCGCGGCCATCTTGGTGACGAGTTCCTCGTGGTAGGGGCCGCCCTGGCCGGTCTTGCGGTGGGTGATCTTGATGTTGGGGTGCAGCCGCTCGTACTCCGGGATGAGCGCCTCGTAGCCGAACTCGGTGAACGTCGCCAGCGTCAGGTCCACGTGCTCGTTGGGAGCCGCTGCCGGCGGGGTTTCGTCACCGCCGCCGCCACAGGCCGTGGCGCCGAGCGCCGTCATCGTGATGCCCAGTGCGAGGACCAGGCCGTTCCGGATCGTTCTCACGTGTTCAACCACCTTGTTGACGGGAATGAGCGCTCTCACTGCTGGGAGCCCGACTGGGAGCGCTCCCAGGTGTGGCAGAGTCTGGTTGGGGCCTTCACCGGTGTCAAGGGGTTGTAACCGGAGCGTTTCCTGCGAGGAGCGCTCCCGGACGGTCGCGTGCGTGAACGTTAAGCTGTCGGGTGTCAGGGTGGATGTGGTGATTGAGGGCGGTGCCGTGGGGCCTCGAGCTGGGGATGAAGAACGGCCGACGCTGGAGGACGTCGCGGCGTTCGCCGGGGTGTCGCGGTCGACGGCGTCGCGCGCGTTGAACGACGACGCGTACGTCAGCGCGACGGCGCGCGAGAAGGTCCTCGCCGCGGCCCGCGACCTGGGTTATTCCCCGAACCAGGCGGCCCGGTCGCTGGTCACCCGCCGCACCGGGGCCGTCGCCGTGGTGCTGTCGGAGCCGGAGTCCCGGCTGCTCGACGACCCGTACCGCGCCGCCGTCATGCGTGCCGGTTATCGCGAGCTCGCCGACGTCGGCCGGCAGATGGTGCTGATCTTCAGCGACATCCGCGAGGACCTGAGCCGGACCGTCCGGTTCCTCGAGGGCGGGCACGTCGACGGCGCGCTGGTGTTCGCGCCGCACCGGGCCGACCCGCTGCCCAAGGCGCTGCGGCTGCTGCGCATCCCGGTGGTGTTCGGCGGCCAGGCGGCCGGCATCCGCCGCGGTGTCCACGTCGTCGACTTCGACAACGAGGGTGGCGCCCGGCTCGCGGTCGAGCACCTGGTCGCGGCCGGGCGGCGGCGGATCGCCACGATTGCCGGGCCGCAGGACCAGAGCGCCCCGATCGACCGGCTCGCCGGCTGGCGCAAGACCCTCCTGGACGCCGGGCTCGACCCCGCCGACCTGGTCGAAGAGGCCGACTTCACGCTGTCCGGCGGGGCGAACGCGATGTCCGCGCTGCTCACCCGCCACCCGGACCTCGACGCGGTGTTCGTCGCCAGCGACATGATGGCGGTCGGCGCGCTGCGCACCCTCGACGCGGCGGGCCGGCGCATCCCCGAGGACGTCGCGGTGGTCAGCTTCGACGACAACGCGACACTGGCCCCGGCGATGGACCCGCCCCTGACGTCGGTCCACCAGGACCCGCGCGAGCAGATCCACGCGATGGTCGAGACGATGCTGCAGCTGCTCGACGACCAGAGCCTCAAGCCGCGGCAGCAGATCCTCCCGGTCTCCCTGGCGGTCCGCGCCTCCAGCTGACGCCGTGTCGTCCGCCTGAGTACGCGTGTCGTCCCCTTAGGTACGCGTGTCGGCCATCGGTGTGCCGGCCGGAAGGGCGAATTCGCGTACCCGGAGGGTCGGTTCGCGTGCCTGGAGGGTCGGCTCGCGTGATCGGGTGGACGACACGCGTACCTGAACGGACGACACGCGCACCGGGATGGACGACACGAAGTAGGTCTGTGTCGAAAGGATCGACGCGGGCTGGGAGCGCTCCTGGTCGAGATGTACACCTTTGGCGCTAAACGGTGTTTCCTCGACACCCACCGTGACCGGCGTGCTGGGCCGGACGAGTGAACGGGCGACCATCGGGGGCGGCTGTTCAGGAGTGTTCAGCGGGCTCGCACCGGCCGGCAGCGTGGCTGTGACGTCCGCGGCCGCGGTGTCCTTCTGACTCGATTCTTTACAGGTGCGTTTCCGGCTGGCTACCGTCTGCGCCTGGAAGCGCTCCCAGATCGCTGGCTCCCTACGGACAAAGGAGTTCCGAAGCCATGCGTTCCTCTCCCCGATGGCGCCGAGTGCGCCGAACGCGCTGGTTACGCGGCCGCGCGCTGGCCCTGGCTTCGGCCGCGGTCGCGTTCACCGCCGGGCTGGTCGCCCCCACGTCGGCGCTCGCCGCCGACGTCGCCTGTTCCGTCACCTACACCACCAACGACTGGGACTCCGGATTCACCGCCAACGTCTCGCTGCGCAACGACGGCGCGGCCCTCGACAGCTGGAAGGTCGGCTGGACGTTCCTCGACGGCCAGAAGGTCCAGCAGGGCTGGAGCGCCACGTTCGCCCAGACCGGCGCCGCGGTCACCGCCACGAACCTCTCCTACAACGGCCACCTCGACACCGGGGCGAGCACCAGCTTCGGCTTCAACGGCTCGAAGGGCTCCGCCAACCGCCCGCCCACCGACTTCTCCGTCAACGGCACCGCCTGCACCGGCGCCAACAAAGCTCCGACCGTCAGCCTGACGGCACCGGTGTCGACCGGCACCTACTACGCCCCGGCCACCATCCCGCTCGCCGCGACCGCCGCCGACAGCGACGGCACGGTGAGCAAGGTCGAGTTCTACGCCGGCGACACCCTGCTGGCCACCGACACGGCCGCGCCGTTCGAAGGCAGCTGGGCGAGCGTCCCGGCCGGCACGTACTCGATCACGGCCAAGGCCTACGACAACAAGAACGCGTCGACGACGTCCAGCCCGGTCAGCGTGAAGGTCCTTTCCGGACCCACGATCGTCGCCGCCCCGGCGACCGCGCAGGTCAAGCAGGGCGGGACGACGACGTTCGCGGTCACCCTCGCCGGCGCGCCGACCGGCTCGGTCACCGTCGGCGTCGCCCGCACCGCGGGCAGCACGGACCTGACCGCGAGCCCCACGAGCCTCACCTTCACGACGGCGAACTGGAACACCCCGCAGAACGTCACCGTGAAGAGCGCCGACAACGGCGGGGCGCTGGGCAGCGCCACGTTCACCGCGAGCAGCAGCGGGTACACCGCGGCCACCGTGGCGGTCAGCGAGATCTCGGCGTCCACTTCGGACTACCAGGTCGAGTTCCTCAAGCAGTACAACAAGATCAAGGACCCGAACAACGGCTACTTCCGCAAGTTCGGCAGCATCCTGGTGCCCTACCACTCGATCGAGACGCTGATCGTCGAGGCGCCGGACCACGGCCACGAGACGACGTCGGAGGCGTTCAGCTACTACCTGTGGCTGGAGGCGTCCTACGGCCGGATCACCGGGGACTGGGCCCCGTTCAACCAGGCCTGGACCTCGATCGAGACCTACGCGATCCCGTCCGCGGCCGACCAGCCCGGCAACTCCGGTTACAACGCGAGCAAACCCGCGACCTACGCGGCGGAGTACCCGAGCCCGAAGTCGTACCCGTCGCAGCTGCAGAGCGGCGTCTCCGTCGGCAGTGACCCGATCGCGGCCGAGCTGAAGGCGGCCTACGGCTCGGCGGACGTCTACGGCATGCACTGGCTGCTCGACGTCGACAACATCTACAAGTTCGGCCACTGCGAGGACGGCACGAACACCGCGCCGGCGTTCATCAACACCTTCCAGCGCGGTTCGCAGGAGTCGGTCTGGGAGACGGTCACCCAGCCCAGCTGTGACGTCCTGAAGTTCGGCGGCAAGAACGGGTACCTCGACCTGTTCACCGGCGACTCGTCCTACGCGAAGCAGTGGAAGTACACCAACGCGCCCGACGCGGACGCCCGCGCCGTGCAGGTGGCCTTCCAGGCCGAGAAGTGGGCCGCCGCGCAGGGCAAGAGCTCGGACATCGCGGCCGTCGTCAAGAAGGCCTCGAAGATGGGCGACTACCTCCGGTACTCGCTGTTCGACAAGTACTTCAAGAAGATCGGCAACTGCGTCGGCGCGTCGAGCTGCGCCGCCGGCACCGGAAAGGACAGCGAGCACTACCTCGTCTCCTGGTACTACGCCTGGGGCGGCTCGATGGACTCGTCCAGCGCGTGGGCGTGGCGGATCGGGGACGGCGCGGCGCACCAGGGTTACCAGAACCCCTTGGCGGCGTACGCGTTGTCGACGGACCCGGGCCTGAAGGTGACGTCGGCGACCGGCGCGAGCGACTGGGCGACCAGTCTCGGCCGGCAGATGGAGTTCCTGCAGTGGCTCCAGTCGTCCGAAGGCGGCCTCGCCGGCGGCGCGACCAACAGCTGGGAAGGCCAGTACGGCACACCGCCGTCCGGCACGCCGACGTTCTACGGCATGTTCTACGACCAGCAGCCGGTCTGGCACGACCCGCCGAGCAACCAGTGGTTCGGCTTCCAGACCTGGGGCATGGAACGCATCGCCGAGTACTACCAGGCGACCGGCGACGCCCGGGCGAAGAAGATCCTCGACAAGTGGGTTCCGTGGGCCATCGCGGGCACCACGGTCGGGTCCGGCGGGAGCTTCCAGATCCCGGCCGACCTGACCTGGAGCGGCGCGCCGGACACCTGGAGCGCCACCAGCCCGGGTGCGAACAACGGCCTGCACGTCACGGTGAAGAACTACAACAACGACGTCGGTGTTGCGGCTTCGCTGTCGAAGACGTTGCTCTACTACGCCTCCGGCTCGGGCAACGCCCAGGCCAAGAGCGTGGGGGAGCAGCTGCTGACGGCGCTGTCGGCGAACGCGGACACCCAGGGCATCGCGGTGCCGGAGACCCGGACTGACTACAACCGGTTCGACGACGCCTACAACGCCACCACCGATCAGGGCCTGTACGTGCCCACCGGCTGGACCGGCACGATGCCGAACGGCGACCCGATCAATTCGAGCTCGACGTTCGCTTCGATCCGGTCGTTCTACCAGTCCGATCCGCAGTGGCCGAAGGTCCAGGCCTACCTCAACGGCGGGGCCGCCCCGACCTTCACCTACCACCGGTTCTGGGCGCAGTCGGAGATCGCCACGGCGTTCGCCGCCCACGTCGCCCTGTTCGGCTGAAAGGCACTCGATGAAGCGACTGCTCTCCCTCGCGGTCGCCGCACTGGTCGGGGGCGCCGTTCTCACGGCGTCCCCGGCCACCGCGGCCCCCGCGGCTGCCGGCACCGGCACGGGCTACTGGCACGCGTCGGGCTCCCAGCTCGTCGACGCCACCGGCGCGCCGGTCCGGATGACCGGCGTCAACTGGTTCGGCGCCGAGACCGGCAACTACTCGCCGCACGGCCTGTGGAGCCGCAACTACAAGGACATGCTCGACCAGATGGCGAGCCTCGGTTACAACACGCTGCGGCTGCCGTACTCCAACCAGCTCTTCGACCCCGGCGTCAAGCCGACCAGCATCGACGCCGTCCAGAACCCCGACCTGCAAGGGCTTTCCGGGCTCCAGGTGCTGGACAAGATCATCGGGTACGCGGGCACCAAGGGCATGCGCGTCATCCTCGACCAGCACCGGCCGGACTCCGGCGCGCAGTCCGCGCTCTGGTACACCAGCGCCTACCCCGAAAGCCGCTGGCTGTCCGACTGGACGATGCTCGCCCAGCACTACAAGGGCAACACCACGGTGATCGGCGCCGACCTGCACAACGAGCCGCACTCGATCCAGGGTGGCGGCGGCGCGTGCTGGGGCTGCGGTGACACCGCGACCGACTGGCGGCTGGCCGCCGAACGCGGCGGCAACGCCGTCCTGTCCGCCAACCCGGACTGGCTCGTCATCGTCGAGGGTGTCGACTGCGTCGGCGGCACCGGCGACCCGCAGTGCGGCTGGTGGGGCGGCAACCTCTCCGGCGCCCGCCAGTTCCCGGTGCGGCTGTCCAAACCGGACAAGCTCGTCTACTCGGCGCACGAGTACGCGACGTCGGTGTTCGCCCAGCCGTGGTTCTCCGACCCGTCGTTCCCGGCGAACCTGCCGGCGCTGTGGGACCACTTCTTCGGCTACCTGCACAAGGAGAAGATCGCGCCGGTGCTGCTCGGCGAGTTCGGCACCACGCTCGCCGACCCGCGCGACAAGACCTGGCTGCAGGAGCTGATGAAGTACTCGGGCACCGGCACGACCGGGATGAGCTTCACGTACTGGTCGTGGAACCCGAACTCCGGGGACACCGGTGGCATCCTCAACGACGACTGGACCACGGTCAACCAGGCCAAGCAGGCGATCCTCCAGCCGTACCTGATCCCGCCGGTCGGCGGGGGCGGGACGACCGATCCGCCGCCCGCGGTGAGCTGCGGGGTCACCTACCACGTCGATAACGCGTGGCAGGGCGGCTTCGTCGCCTCCGTGACGCTCAAGAACACCGGCACCACCCCGCTGAAGACCTGGGCGCTCGGCTGGACCGTGCCGTCCGGGACGCAGATCACCGGCGGCTGGGGCGCCACCGTCACCCAGTCCGGGCAGCAGGCGACCGCCAAGGCCCCCACCTGGGCGCCCGACCTGGCCGGCGGCGCTTCGACGTCGATCGGCATCCAGGCGACCGGGGCTTCCACCGGCTCGCCCAGCGGCTTCGCCGTCGGCGCGACCGCGTGCACCACCTGACCCGTCCACCGAACACGAAGGAGCACACTCGATGAAGAGTGAATTCTGGTCCGCGAGGAGGAAGTCACGGCTCGCCGTGGCGTCCTCGGTGACGGCCGCGGCCGTCGTGGCCGGCCTGGTGGTGGCCGGCGGCAGCCCGGCGGTCGCCGCCGCCGGCTGCAAGGTGACCTACACGGTGAACCAGTGGGACACCGGGTTCACCGCGAACGTCGCGGTGACCAACCTCGGCGACGCCGTCTCCAGCTGGGACGTCCAGTGGGACTTCGCCGGCAACCAGCAGGTGCAGCAGGGCTGGAGCGCCACGTTCAGCCAGAGCGGCAAGCACGTGAGCGCGAAGAACCCGTCGTGGGGCGGCGCGCTCGGGTCGAACGCGTCGGCGAGCTTCGGCTTCAACGGCTCGTACTCGGGCACGAACGCCATCCCGGCGTCGTTCTCGCTCAACGGCGTCACCTGCGACGGCGGCACCACCACCACTCCGACCACCACGCCGACCACCCCGACGACGCCCACCACGACGCCGACGACCACGACCACACCCCAGCCGGGAACCCATGTCGACAACCCGTACGTCGGGTCCAAGGGGTACGTGAACCCGGACTGGTCGGCGTCGGTGACCGCCGCGGCCGCAACCACGGGCGGCACGCTCGGCTCCCAGATGGCCAAGGTGGCGAACACCTCGACCGCGGTGTGGCTCGACCGGATCGCGGCGATCGAAGGCACGTCGAGCGCGCGCGGCCTGCGCGGGCACCTCGACGCGGCGCTGGCCCAGCAGAGCGGCGGGACGCCGGTGACGATCCAGATCGTCGTCTACGACCTGCCGAACCGCGACTGCGCGGCGCTGGCGTCCAACGGTGAGCTGCAGGCCGGCTCGAACGGCCTGGCCCGGTACAAGAGCGAGTACATCGACCCGATCGCGTCGATCCTCTCGGACGCGAAGTACGCGCCGCTGCGGGTCGTGGCGGTCGTCGAACCGGACTCGCTGCCCAACCTGATCACCAACACCGCGACGGCCAAGTGCGCCGAAGCGCAGTCCACCGGGGCCTACACCCAGGGCATCCAGTACGCGCTGAACAAGCTGCACGCGATCTCCAACGTCTACAACTACCTGGACATCGCGCACTCGGCGTGGCTGGGCTGGGACAGCAACTTCCAGCCGTTCGTGAACCTGGTGAAGCAGACGCTGCAGGGCACGACGGCCGGGGTGAACAGCATCGACGGCTTCATCAGCGACACGGCGAACTACACGCCGCTGACCGAGCCGAACCTGCCGGACTCGAGCCTCACCGTCGGGGGCCAGCCCCTGCGGTCGGCGACCTTCTACCAGTGGAACCCGTACTTCGCCGAGGTGCCGTTCGCCACGGCGATGTACAACGCGTTCGTCTCCGCGGGCCTGCCGAGCGGCATCGGCATGCTGGTCGACACCTCCCGCAACGGCTGGGGCGGCTCGGCCCGGCCGAGCGGTGCCTCCGGATCCACTGTGGACGCCTACGTCAACTCGGGCCGGATCGACCGGCGGCTGCACCGCGGCAACTGGTGCAACCAGAGCGGGGCCGGGCTGGGCGTGCGCCCGACGGTGTCGCCGGCGGCGCACTTCGACGCCTACGTCTGGATCAAGCCGCCGGGTGAGTCCGACGGCGCGAGCTCGCAGATCCCGAACGACGAGGGCAAGGGCTTCGACCGGATGTGCGACCCGACCTACCACGGCAGCGACCAGGCGAACGGCGGCAACCTGACCGGCGCCCTGCCGAACTCGCCGCTGTCCGGCAAGTGGTTCCAGGCCCAGTTCGAGCAGCTGGTCCAGAACGCCTACCCGGCGGTGCAGTAAGACATCCCGGGCCGGGCGGTGCCGCGCAGCCGCCGTCCGGCCCGGGTTTCCACCCCGTCCCGGCACCGAAGAGGAGATTCCATGAAGAACCGGCTACGGGCCACACTGGCGTCGTTCGGAGCCGCGACCCTGCTGCTGTCCGGCGGTGTCGCGCTGACCGCCCCACCGGCGGCCGCGGACACGCAGCTGTGCGACAAGTACGGCTCGCTGCGCATCCAGGGCGGCCGCTACAGGTCCGCTCGCTCGGCTCGCTGACGTCCCGGGTGGCCTACACGACCGTCCAGTCGGGACAGTGGGACGCGGCCTACGACGTCTGGTACGACCCCGCGCCGAACCCGGCGGGCCAGAACACCGGCGCCGAAGTCATGATCTGGGGCAACCACCGCGGCGCCCCGCAACCGGTCGGCAGTGTCATCGGCACCGCGCAGCTCGCCGGGGCGACGTGGAACGTCTGGTCCGGCAACATCGGCTGGAACGTCATCTCCTACGTCCGCACCAGCGGGACGGACAGCCTCGACGTCAACCTCGCCGACTTCACCCGGGACGCGGTGGGCCGCGGCAAGATCAGCGACGCCTGGTACCTGACGAGTGTCCAGTTCGGCTTCGAGCCGTGGGAGGGCCAGACCGGGCTCGGGGTGCGCTCGTTCAGCGTGTCGGGCTAGAGGTTCTTCCGGAAGGACAGCCGGTCCAGCCCCGGCCCGTCGTAGTCGGGCTGGACCGGCAGGCCGTCGAACTCCTCCGGGCCCGGCTCGGTGACGAACCCCATCCGGGTGTGGAACGCGTGGGAGCCCTTGTTCACCGGCGAGGTGATCGCCCGCACCACCGAGCGCCCGTGCGCCCGGCTGTAGGCGAAGAAGCGCTCGTACAGCTCCGCGCCGAGCCCGTTGCCGCGTTCGGCGGGGTCGACACCCACGAAGTGGATGTAGCTCTCGGCCGGCCGGGACGGCGAGAGGAAGCCGATCAGGAACGCCACGATCCGCTCGTCCGAGGTGACCAGGAAGCTGCTCTCGGTGAAGTGCTGGAACATCAGCTTGGGCAGGAGCAGAGCCCGTTGGCGGGAGGCTTCCGGGCCGCCCATGCCGTCCCACCAGGTGTCGAGGACGGCCAGCACCGGCAGGTGGTCTTCGGGACCCGGGCGGCGGAGGTCGTAGTGCCGCCAAGGTGTGGAGAGGGGAGTGGTCATGACCGGCACCCTGCCTGCTCCGGCGTGCCCGCGCGAGCGGGTTTTGCCGGTCCCGGCCTCACGGCACGACCCGGTGCACGCCCACCAGCACCTGCTGCCAGACCGCGGCCGGGCCGGCGCCCTGCTCGACGGCCTTGAGGGCGGGCGCGATCACCGTCTCCTGGATCTCGCCGTCACCCGGGCCCTTGTACTGCGGCTTCCCGACCTTCTGGGCCTGCGCGACGAACACCTGCCCGCTCAGCGCCCCGCCGAAGTAGCCGTTCATCTCGCTGAGCAGGTCGGGCGAGGTGAAGGCGTCGACCTGGCTGGGGAAGTTCCCGCTCACCCGGAACGCGTGCAGCTGCTGCTCGGGCGCGGTCAGCCACGCGGCGAGCGCGGCGGCCTCCTTCGGGTGGGCGCTCGAGGACGGCACGGTCAGGTACGAGCCGCCCCAGTTGCCGCCGCCGTCCGGGAAGGCGTCGGTGATCGCCCACTTGCCCGCGTTGCCGATCCCGGCCTGCTGCTCGATGACACCGAGCATCCACGAGGGACAGACCTTCGTCGCGAAGGTGCCGAGGCGCAGGCCGTTGTTGCCGTCGTCGGCGAAGGCGGTGAGCCCGGCGGACTGCTTCTGCGCGACGGCACCGGTGACCTGGTCCCAGGCGGCCCGGACCGCGGTGTTCGTCTCGAGCGTCGGGTGGTCCTCGCGGTCGAGGTAGCCGACCGGGAGCTGGTTGACCATGGCGTTGAAGGTCTGCGCGGCCGAGTCGAACCAGGCCTTGCCCTTCGAGCGCTTGACGTAGCGCTCGCCCGCCTGGAAGTAGCTGTCCCAGGTTGCGAACATCGTCTTCACCGAGCCCGGGTCGGTGGGCAGCCCGGCCGCTTCGAGCAGGTCCTTGCGGAAGCACATGGCCAGCGGGCCGATGTCCGTGCCGTAACCGACGAGCTTGCCGTCCTTGCTGCGGCCGGCTTCGTACTTCCATTCCAGCCAGCGCCCGGGCTTCACGTCCGCGGGGCCGATCTCGGCGAGGTCGCTGAACTTCCCGGACTGCGCCATGACGTCGGAAAGGTGGCCCTCCTCGACGGCCTGGACGTCGGCGAGCCCCTGGCCGCTGCGCAGCTTGGCCAGCAGGTCCTGGTGGTACGGGCCGCCCTGCTCGGTCCGGACCTGGTTGATGGTGATCCCGGGGTGGGTGAACTCGTAGCCGGGGATGAGGTCGTCGTAGCCGAACTGCCCGAAGGTGGCCAGCGTCAGCGTGATCTGCTCGGGGGTGCCGGGGCCGCACCCGCCGGTCAGGACGAGCAGGACGGCGGTGACGGCGAAGGCCAGCCGTCTTCGGATCTGCCTCATGTGCGCGCACTCCCCGTTCCCGGCTCACTCCCTCGTGATTGGGAGCGCTCCCGGACGCAGTCTTGTTTCCGCGGGCGCCGGGTGTCAAGGTGCGCGACTGCGGGTGCCCGCCCGGACACGGACTCGAGCGGAGGTGCGCGGTGAAGCGGCCGACCATCACCGACATCGCGCGGGAAGCGGGAGTGTCCAAAGGGGCCGTTTCGTACGCGCTCAACGGCCGCCCGGGTGTTTCGGAGGCGACCCGGCGCCGGATCACCGAAATCGCGAAGCGGCTCGGCTGGTCCCCGAGCAGCACCGCGCGCGCCCTGTCCGGCGGCCGGTCCGGCGCGATCGGCCTGGTGCTCGACCGGCCACCGGAAGAGTTCTTCGTGGCCTTGCTCGACGGGTTCGAGCAGGAGCTGCTGCTGCAGATCGCGCCGGGGTACGACGCTTCGCTGGCCGTTTACCGCCGCTGGCACGCCGAGCGGAGGGTCGACGGCGTGCTGCTCACCGGACCGGGGTGCGCCGCGGAGGTGAAGGGGATCGGCCTGGCGGCGGTGGTGCTCGGCGGCGCGGGCGGGGTGCCGGGTGTGCCGTCGGTGTGGGTGGACGACGTGGCCGGGGCGGGTGAAGTGCTCGAGTACCTGGTCGCGCTGGGACACCGGCGGGTGGTCCGGATCGCGGGAGTGGCGCCGTTCGCGGATTCCCGGGCGCGCGAGCAGGCGTTCGCCGCGGCGGTGGACCGGCTGGGACTGCGCGGCGGGCCGGCCGGTGGTGCCGGGATCGGCCCGACCGGGCAGCCTGCTGAATCCGACGGCCCCGGTGCGGGGATCGTCCGGCCCGGGGATCCGGCGTTCAGGGTGGCGGCGGAGAGATTCGGACTCCGTGGTGTGCCCAACGCGGATGCCGAGGACCGCGGTGGCGGTTCGTGGACCGCCGGTTCCGATGGTCGGAGTGCGGGTCCGGCCGGTTTCGAAGCCGGGGCAGGCGGTTCCCGCCCGGGCGCCGGGAACCGTGGTGGTGGTGCGGGCGCGGCCGGTTCGTGGGCCGCCGGCTCCGGAAACCGTGGTGCCGAAGCCGGCACAGGGCTTTCCCAACCGGGCACCGGGAACCGTGGTGGCGGTGCGGGCGCCGGCGGTGCGTGGGCCGCCGGTTCCGGAAACCGTGGTGGCGGTGCGGGCACAGCCGGTCCGTGGGCCGCCGGCTCCGGGAGCCGTGGTGCCGAAGCCTCCGCAGGGCTCTCCCTCCCGGGCACCGTCCACACCGAACCCTCGGCCGACGCGGTCCGGCGTGTCCTCACCGCGCATCCCCGGCCCACCGCGCTCCTCTGCGACACCGACTGGCTCGCCGTGGCCGCGCTCGCCGCCGCGCGGGAGCTCGGCCTTGCCGTTCCCGGGGACCTCTCCGTCGTCTCGTGGGACGACACCCCGCTCTGCCGCCTGGTCCGCCCGGCCCTCACCGCCGTCCGGCGGCCCCTCGCCGAGCTCGGCACGCTCGCCGCGTCGGTCCTGGGTGACCTCCTGGCCGGGGAAGAGCCCGGCGACGTGTGTGCCTCCCGGCCGCGGCTGATCACCCGCGGCAGCACCGGTCCCGTCCGGTGACGAGGGCCGGTGCTGCCGTCCACATCGGACGTCTCAGGTGCCCTGGCAGGTCGGCGTCGGCTGGGCCGGGTTGCTCCCGGACGCGTTGACGACCAGTCCGAAGGTGGTCTGGCCGTCCGGGGCTATCCGGCCGTTCCAGTCGGCGTTGCGGACCGTGACCACGGAGCCGGATTGGCTGAGCGCGCCGTTCCAGACGCTGCCGACCGTCTGGCCCGTGGGCAGCGTCCAGCCCACCTGCCAGCCGCCGTAGGGCGTCGTGCCGTGGTTCATCACCGTCACCGTGGCCTGGTAGCCGCCGCTCCAGGCGTTGGTGATCTCGTACATCGCCATGCACGACCCGCCGGTCGGCGGGGGATCGGTGGGCGTGGTCGGCGTGGTGGTCGGTGTGCCGGGTGAGTGGACGCCGGTGACCTCGCCGTGCCCGCCGTCGAACGTGACGTCCGAGCAGCCGTAGAACGTCTCGGCGCTGTCGGAGCGCTTCCAGACCGAATAGACGATGTGCCGGCCCGACTTGTTCGACGGCAGCGCGCCGGTCCACTTGTACTGCCCGTCCACCGTGCCGACCTGGCCGGTCACCGCCGGGTGGTCCACGGTCAGGAACGGCTGGTCCTCCAGCGAGTCCCAGGTGAGCGGCGCCGAGGGATCCCAGCCGTCCTTCGTGACGTAGGTGTAGAACCAGCCGGGGTGCGCGGCCCACGCGTTGTACGAGAAGTCGAACGTGGCCCCGGCGGTGAGGTGGGTCAGCGGCCAGTCGCCGACCTGGTCGAAGCCGGCGTAGCCCGGGTTCCCGCCGGAGCACAGCTTCCCGTCCGGGATGAACCCGCGGGTGCGCCCGGCGCCGTCCGAGCGCAGCACGGCGAACCAGTTGTACAGCGAGTTGGCGCCGCTGGTGTTCACCGCGGCCGAGCAGGCCGGGTTCTGCGGGATGATCTGGCCGGTCGAGCTGAGCCCGTCCTGCCAGCACAGGAACGTCCGGCTGCCCGGTTTCATCAGGGCGCCGTGCGCTTCGGCGGTGCCGGTGTTCAACAGGATGGCCGTCAGGCTTGCCAGCAACACGGTGACGGCGGCGAGGATCGTACTTCGTCTCCTGGTCACGTCTGTCCCTTCGTCGGGTAGCGTGCGTCGAAGACTGGGAGCGCTCTCAAGGTCAGGATACGCGGTGCCGCGCCTGCGGAACAGCCCGCGGTGACCCGGGCGCGGGCGTTGGCCTACGTTGGCGGAGGCCGTCGATCACCGAGAAAGGCATCGTGTGGAAAGTCCGTCATCGGTTCCCGCCTGGGTGCGGGCCGAACCCGCCCGGCTGCTCGGTTTCGCCGCCCGCGCGGCGCACCCCGGCGGCGGGTTCGCCTGGCTCGACAACACCGGCCGCCCGGTGCTCGACCGGCCCGTCGAAACCTGGATCACCTGCCGGATGACGCACGTCTTCGCGCTGGCCTCCCTGCAGGGTGAGGACACGGGCGAGCAGGTCGCGCGCGGCGTCGCGGCGCTGACGAGCCTGCTGCGTGACCCGGACCACGGTGGCTGGTACGCGACGACAACGTTGTCAGAGAAGCGCGCCTACGAGCACGCGTTTGTCGTCCTGGCGGCGTCGAGCGCGGTGGCCGCCGGCGCCGAGGGGGCGGAACCGCTGCTGGCCGAGGCCCTGGACGTGGTCGAACGCCGCTTCTGGGAACCCGGCCCCGGCCGCGTCGCCGACGTCTGGGACCGCGGCTGGACGCGGCTGGAGGACTACCGCGGGGCCAACGCCAACATGCACACCGTCGAGGCGTTCCTGGCCGCGGCCGACGTCACCGGCGACGCGGTCTGGGCCGCCCGTGCGTTGTCCATTGTGGACAAGCTGGTGCACGGCGAAGCCCGCGCGCACGACTGGCGGCTGCCGGAGCACTACGACGCGGGCTGGCACGTGCTCCTGGACCACAACCGGGCCGAGCCCGCGCACCCGTTCCGCCCCTTCGGCGCGACGATCGGGCACCTCTTCGAGTGGGCACGGTTGGCCGTGCACCTCAAGCGGGCCCTCGGCGGCACCGCGCCCGCGTGGCTGGTGCCCGACGCGGCGGCGCTGTTCACCACCGCGGTGCGCGACGGCTGGAGCGTCGACGGTCACCCGGGATTCGTCTACACCACCGACTTCGCCGGGACACCGGTGGTGCGCACCCGGCTGCACTGGGTGGTGGCGGAGGCGATCGCCGCCGCGTGGACGCTGCACCAGGAGACCGGCGACCCGGCCTACCTCGAGCGGTTCCGGGAATGGTGCGAGCACGCCGAGGCCTGCTTTGCCGACCGCGAACTCGGCTCGTGGCACCACGAGCTCGACCCGGAGAACCGGCCCGCCGCGACGGTCTGGGCCGGCAAACCGGACATCTACCACGCCTACCAGGCGACGCTGCTGCCCGCACTCCCGGCGGCCGCGTCGTTCGCCGGGGCCCTGAAGCCGCGCCGCTAGACTGCCGAAGCCGTCCTTCCCCGACAAGGAGAACCATGTCGCCTTTCGCCGCCGCCGAGAACCGGTACGCGGACATGCCGTACCGGCGGGCCGGGCGCAGCGGGCTGAAGCTGCCCGCCGTGTCGCTCGGCCTGTGGCACAACTTCGGGGACGACAAGCCGCTCGACGTCCAGCGCGCGGTGCTGCGCCGGGCGTTCGACCTCGGCGTGACCCACTTCGACCTGGCCAACAACTACGGCCCGCCGCCGGGCGCGGCCGAGGCGAACTTCGGCCGGCACTACGCCGCCGACTTCCGCCCGTACCGCGACGAGATCCTGGTGTCGTCCAAGGCGGGCTACCTGATGTGGGACGGCCCCTACGGCGAGTGGGGCTCGCGCAAGAACCTCCTCGCCAGCCTGGACCAGAGCCTCGCGCGCACCGGCCTGGACCACTTCGACGTCTTTTACTCGCACCGCCCGGACCCGGAGACGCCGATCGAGGAGACGATGGGCGCCCTCGACACAGCCGTCCGGTCGGGGAAGGCGCTTTACGCGGGCATTTCCAACTACTCGCCGGAACAGACGGAAGCCGCGCTCGGCGCGCTGAAGGAGCTCGGCACGCCGCTGCTGATCCACCAGCCGTCGTACTCGATCCTGAACCGCTGGGTGGAGGACGGCCTCCAGGACACCCTCGACGAGCACGGCGTCGGCTCGATCGCCTACTCGCCGCTGAGCCAGGGCCTGCTGACCGACCGCTACCTCGACGGCGTCCCGGCCGACTCGCGGGCGGCCGGCGCCAGCCCGTTCCTCACGAAGGACCGGCTGACCGAGGAGACCCTGGCGACGATCCGCGCGCTGAACGACGTCGCGAAGCGGCGCGGGCAGACGCTGGCGCAGCTGGCCATCGCCTGGGTGCTGCGGCGCGGCCGCGTCACCTCCGCGCTGATCGGCGCCAGCAGCGTCGCGCAGCTCGAGAACACCGTCGCGGCCACTGCGAACCTCGAGTTCACCGACGACGAGCTGGCCGAGATCGACCGGATCGCCGCGGCCTGACAGCGTCGATCGTCAACAGCCGATCCTGGTGGCGCCCACGGCCACGTCGTCGAACCACAGCGTGTCGGCGTCGGCGCCGTAGCTCTCCCAGCCCAGCCGCAGGTCGGTCACCGACGGGTGCCACGCCCGCGCGAGCCACTGCTGGTCGACGTCGGCCGTCGGGACGCCGTCGGCGACGAGGCCGGGCACCTCGGCGGAGCCGAGCCAGGTGCGCAGGTGCCCGGCGGCGCCGTCGAGCTCGAACTCGAAGCAGGACCAGGTCCCGGTCGGCAGCGGGACGCTCTGCGCGACGCCGGCCGGACTCTGCGCGGGCAGGGTGGCGTCGTCGGATTCGCGGTTCCACTGCAGGGCCCGGTTCTGCCCGCCGGCCCGCAGGTCGCGGCCGTCGGTGCTGTCGCGCATCGCCAGGAAGGTGACGTGCCCGGCGGGCAGCGGGGTGGTGTGCCGGACCCAGAACCGGCCGAAGAACGGGCCGGCGCCGGTCAAGCTCGTGCCGAAGAAGGCGTGGTTGCAGTAGCCACCCTGGCCGGCGACCTGCACCGACCGGGTGCCCGAGTGCGCGACCGTGGTGTCGACGGCGACCGTGCCGGTGCCCTGGCAGTTCGCCGCGCCGACGGTCCAGCGGCCGCCCGGGGCGCCGCCGGTCTGCTGCTCGAAGTCGTCGCAGATCGTGGCTGTCGCGCACCCGGCCGGCGGCGGAGCGGTGGTCGTGGTGGCCGGCGTGGTCGGCGTGGTCGTCACCGGGGGAGCGGGGTCACCACAGGAGACGCCGTTGAGCGCGAAGTCGGTGGGGTCGGGGGTCGTCCCGCCGGAGGTGCCCTGCACACCGAACGAGACGGAACCGCCGGCGGGCAGCGCGGCGTTGTACGGCAGGCTTTCGGCGGTCACCGCGGTGCCGGACTGGCGGACGGTGGCGTTCCAGGCCGACGTCACGGCCTGGTTCCCGGTGTAGTGCCAGGTGAGCGTCCAGGAGGAGAGCGCGGTGGCGCCGTTGGTCACGGTGATCTCGGCGGTGTACCCGGTCTGCCACTGGTTGACGCGGTAGCCGACCGAGCAGGCCGGGGCGGCGGTGGCCGGCCCGGCGGCGACCACCGCGGTGGTGGCCGCCGCGGCGAGGCAGAGGGCGGCGAGGGCGCCGGCGAACCTGGTCATCGGGACTCCCGGGGACGCGGACGGGGACGCGGACAGGGGCGCCGTGGCCTGCACCACGGCGCCCCTGGGTGGTGGCCGCGTTCTGGTGAGGCGACCTGGCATGGGAGCGCTTCCAGCCGCCAGAAAAGTAACCCCTGGGTGTCGTCGTTGTAAAGCGCGCCCCGGACGCGGCCCGATCCGGTGGTCCGTTTTCCGGCGCCCGGCCGCGCCCGGCGGTCACTGAACGCTCCTGAACGGCCGAACCCGTTGGGGGGTAAACGATCCCGCGGTCGCTCAATGCCACGGTGTGAGGCCGTCGGATGCGGCCGTTGGAGTGGATTCGGGGAAATCCTCACCAAGATCACGGCGGGGTTTACAGCGGGCCGGGGCGCCCGGTACTGTCCAGCGCTGCTGGGAGCGCTCTCACGATTCGTCCTGCACAAGGGAGTGTTCGATGCGTTCCGGACCAGCACTGCTCGGCGCCTTCAGCGCGCTGGCCGTTTTCGGCGCGACGACGGCGTTCACGCTCGGCACGCCGTCATCCGCCGCCGCGGCCACGGCCTGCGAAGTCGGCTACACGGCGAACGACTGGGGAAGCGGTTTCACCGCCAACCTCACCTTGAAGAACCTCGGGACGGCGCCGCTGTCCGGATGGCAGATCAGCTACACCTACACCGGGAACCAGCAGCTGCAGCAGGGCTGGAACGCCACCTGGTCCCAGAGCGGCCGGACCGTCACGGTCACCCCGGCGACCTGGAATGGGACCGTCGCGCCGAACGCGTCGGTCACCGCCGGGGCCAACTTCGGGTACAGCGGCGCCAACAGTGCGCCCACGTCGTTCAGCGTCAACGGCGCCCCGTGCGGCGGCACCACCCCGACGACCACACCCACGACACCCACGACCCCGACCACGACGCCCACCACACCGCCGGCCGGGGACGCGCCCGCCCTGCACGTCGCCGGCAACCGGCTCGCCGACCCCGCGGGCACCCCGGTCACCCTGCGCGGGGTGAACCGCTCCGGCGGGGAATTCGCCTGTGTGCAGGGAAACGGCATCTTCGACGGCCCGATGGACGCGGCCTCGGTGGCCGCGATCAAGAGCTGGCACGCGAACGTGGTGCGGGTGCCGTTCAACGAGGACTGCTGGCTCGGCCTGCCGAACGTCAAGCCGGAGTACGCCGGAGCCACCTACCGGGCCGCCCTCAAGTCCTATGTGGACCTGCTGCACGAGAACGGCCTCATCGCGATCCTCGACCTGCACTGGACCCAAGGTGTCTACACGGGGAACTCCTCCGCGTGCTCGGACGTCAACTCGACGTGCCAGAAGCCGATGACGAACACGGCGCACTCGGTGGACCTGTGGACGTCGGTCGCGAACACCTTCAAGGGTGACAACGCCACGATCCTCGACCTGTTCAACGAGCCCTACCTCGACCGCGCGGTGTCCGGCTCGGCCCAGGCCTGGACGTGCTGGCGCGACGGCGGCTCCGCGTGCCCGGGCATCGGCTACCCGGTGGCGGGCATGCAGACGCTGGTGAACGCGGTGCGGGCGACCGGCGCCACCAACGTGATCATGCTCGGCGGCCTCGCCTACTCCAACGACCTCACCGGCTGGCTGCAGTACCGGCCGGACGACCCGGCGGGCAACCTGGTCGCCTCCTGGCACTCGTACAACTTCAACGTCTGCAGCTCGTCGTCCTGCTGGGACAGCCAGCTCGCGCCGGTCGCCGCGGCGGTGCCGCTGGTGGCCGGCGAGATCGGCGAGAACGACTGCGCGAGCGGGTACGTCACCGGGCTGATGGACTGGCTCGACCGGCACCAGGCGTCCTACCTCGGCTGGACCTGGAACACGTGGAACTGCGCCACCGGCCCGGCGATGATCTCGGCCTACGACGGCACGCCGACGGCGTTCGGCGCGGGCATCCGGGCGCGGTTCCTCGCGGCGGGCTGACGTGCCGGAGGGCGGCGGAGCGTCATCCGCCGCCCTTCAGTCGGCAGAGTGGTGAACCGGCGTCTGCACGTGCACGAAATAGGGGTTTCCTCACCCTTCCGGGTGCTGTGACCAGGTCCTCGGTGACGTCCTCGGTCCTGACGGTCACGCTGCGGTACTGTCGTCCGTGTGCACCAGTACTCCGGAAATCGTTGGATGAACGATGAGTCGACAGGTCAAGCCAGGGAGTAAGCCCTACCGTGCACAGCTGCGCGACCGGCTGGCCGCGTTGGGATTCCCCGAGGCGGCGATGCCGGCCAGGGTGGCGGAGAACCTGATCGTCGAATGCCGGATCCCGCCCCGCACCGCGTGGCGGCTGGCGTCCGAGCTGTCGCTCGACGTCGCGGCGCACCACTACAACGCCGTCACCGGCGACCCCAAGGCGGGCATGCGCGGCACCCGGATCTGGGAGTACGAGCAGTGGCCCGAACGCGGCGTCCGGCCCACCGTCGCGGCCCTGCGCGTGCTGGCCCAGGTGTACGGCACCGGCTGGAAGTCCCTGCTGGGACTGCGTGATCTCGAGCAGCTGCCGGCGAAGGACCTCGCCGAGTACCACGCCGACGAGCCCGCCCCGGTGGCGGTGGCCGCGGCGCCGGAGCCGGTCGTGCCCGCCCACCCGGTCCGCACCATCACCCGCGTCGAGCCGCGCCCGGAGGAGGAGTTCGGCGCCGGCGCCCTCGACGACGCCATCCTGCTCACCAAGACCAACGTCGACGACTGCCAGCTCGACGACCTGTGGTCGGACGTCGACTTCCTCGGCAGCGCCTACACCCGCACCGCCCCCGAATCCATCCTCGGCCAGCTCGCTGTCGTCGAAGAACGCGCGTCCGCCCTGCTGAAGGGCCGACAGCGGCCGAAGCAGACCCAGGACCTGCTCCTCGTCGGGGCGAAGTCCGCCGCGATGATGGCGTGGATCGCCGGGGACCTCGGCCGGTACCGGCTGTCGCGGGAGCTGAACTCCGCCGCATGGCTGTACACCCAGTACGCCGACGACTTCCTCGCCCGGCGCTGGGTGCGCACGTCCCAGGCGCGCGTGGCATTCTGGTCGGGCAACGGGGTCGAGTCCGCGAAGCTGGCGGCCGACGGCCTCAACTACCACGTGGGCGGGCGGCTCACGGACGCGCCACTGATCCTCGCCGAGGCACGGGGCTGGTCGTCGGTGCAGGCCGAGCCGCAGGTGCTCGACGCGATCGCCCGCTGGACCAGCATCGAAGACCCGGACCTGGGCGCCGGGGGCGAAGACCGGTTCTTCAACATCACGAAAGACCGCCGGCACTACATGGCCGGCACCTCGCTCCTCTCCGTCGGGCAGGCTTCGGCGGCGTTGCGCGAGTTCACAACCGCCAGGGAGGCGTACGAAAAGCTGTCCCTGGAGAATCGCTGGGAGGCCATGGACCCCATGATCCGGATCGACACGGGCCGCGCACACCTGCGGCTCGACGATCTCGACGGCGCCGCCGCGCAGCTGGAACCGCTGCTGGCCACGGACGTGGACAAGCAGCCGGACATGGTGCGCTCGATGCTCAAGGTCCTCGCCACCGAGCTGTCCGGTCCACGCTGGCGCACGGCGCCGACGGCGAAGAACCTCGCCGAGGCCCTCCTGGACGCCCAAGCTTCGGCTCGCCGGTGACGGGCGACCCGGCCGGGACGGAGCTACCGCGCACCCCACTGCCCGGTTCGCCGCGCCCGGAAACCCCGGACGACCGGGCCTTCGAAGGCCACACCCGCCGCAACGTCGTCGTGGTCGCCGACCGCTTCGCGAGCTTCGCCCGCGGGGACCAGGTGCTCACGATGACGGACATGCTGGCGCTGATCACCTCGGGCCGCCCGGACGTGCCCGGGTGCCACTGGGTCGTCCACCTCGGCCAGGGCATCGACGCCACCGACCACGACCTGCTCGAGGCCGCCTGCGACAAGAGCGAAGCCATGGTGTGCCTGGCGGACCCGGCGGCGTCCCGGCAGCAGGCCGAGCGGCCGGCGACCGTCCACAAGGACCGGCCGGAGAACGTCCTGCTGGCGGGCGTGCACAGCCCGTCGGCCACGCACTGCCAGGCCGAGCTGCGGATCCACCGGGACAACGAGCTGATCCTCGACCACCACACCGGTGAGCACGTGCAGGGCATCGTGATCATCGAGGCGATGCGGCAGATCTGCATCGCGCAGTTCGAGACGGCGGTCCGCCCCGCCCTCGGCCCGGCCGCGTACGCGGGGGTGTGGAAGCGGATCGACCTGTCCTTCGAGGACTTCCTGTTCCCGTTGCCCGCCACGGTCGAGTCCCTGATCGAGGAGTCCGACGTCAGCCGCGACTCCCACCTGAAGTTCCGCGCCAGCACGGCGGTGCGCCAGCAGGGCCGCGGCGTCGCCACCGCCGTCATCGAGTACTCGATGATCGGGCAGAGCCGCATCGACGCACTCGAACGCCGCAAGGCCGACCAGGCCACCCGGGCCTACCTGGGCTGAGCCGAACACCCACTCCGGAAGGGAAACCACACCACGATGTCCGAAGTGCACGACCGCTCCGCGTCCTTCGCCCAGGGCCTCGAGCTCATCCAGCGGCTCGGCGGCGTCGAGCGGCCGGCCGTGCTGGACCTGTTCGCGAGCATCGGGGAGGCCGAGTTCGGCGAGCAGTGTGTCGGGTTCATCTACGGCGACGTCTACCACCGGCCTGGCCTGCCGCTGCCGGACCGGCAGCTGGCGACGGTCGCCGCGCTCACCGCGCTGGGGTACGCGGGCTCGCAGCTGCAGTTCCACGCCAAGGCCGCGCTCAACGTCGGCTGCACCCGCCGCCAGCTGGTCGAGACGGTCATCCAGATCAGCTCGTTCGCCGGGTTCCCCGCCACGCTCAACGCGCTGGGGGAGCTCAAGGCGCTGTTCGAGGGCCTGCCCGCCGACGAGTCGCCGGTCGAGACCGCCGACGTGCCCTGGGCGGGCATCGAGGACCGCTACGAACGTGGTCTGGCCGCGATGAAGGCCGTCGACGGCGACGCGGGGGAGAAGGTCGCCGAGGCGCTGCAGGACATCGCCCCGGACCTGGCGACCTACATCATCGAGTTCACCTTCGGCGAGATCTACAGCCGGGCGCACCTGAGCCTGCGCCACCGCGAGATCGTCACGATCGCCGCGTGTGTCGCGCTGGGCACCGCGCTGCCGCAGCTGAAGGTGCACATCCACGGCCTGCTCAACGTCGGCGGCACCGAGCAGGAGGTGGTCGAGACCGTGCTGCACCTGGCGTTCTACTGCGGGTTCCCGGCCGCGCTCAACGCCATCGCCGCCGCGCGGGAAGTGTTCGCGCAGCGGTGACCGGGCTGCGGAAGGTCCGCGTGGTCGCGCTCGACTGCGACGGCGTCCTGATCGACGACACCTACCTCGCCATGATCGCCCGGTTCGTCACCGAGCACGGCGGGGTCTACGACGCCGCGGCCGAGCGGGACGTGATCGGGCTGCGGGACATCGTCGTCGCCGAAAAGGTCACCCGGCTCTGCGGCCTCGACCAGCCGGCCGAAGAGACGCTGAAGCAGCTGTGGGCCGCGCGGCAGGAGTACCTGGCCGACCATCCCATCCAGGTTGCCGAAGGCGCGCGGGACTGCCTCGCCGCGCTCGGCAAGCTGCCCGTCCGGCTGGTCTGCTACGGCGGGCGCACCCGGGAGCACACCTTCGACCGGTACCTGGGTGACCTCGTGGACCTGCTGGACCCCGCGGTGCCGTACGTGAGCATCAACGAGCACCGGCCGGGCGTCGACCACATCACCCGGACCGTGCTCGGCGCCGGCTTCGACGAGATCGTGTTCGTCGACGACGTCAGCCGGGTGGCCGAGGACGCCCGCGCGCACGGCGCCGGGTTCATCGGGTTCCCGTCGAGCCCGGCCCACGCGCGCCAGGCGGAGTTCATGGCCGGTTACGGCGTCCGGCACCTGCCGGGCTCGCTCGCCGAACTGACCCCGGAACTCGTGGAGATCGTCGACGAGGAGCTCGCGACTTCGACACACTGGCGTCGTTGAGGAGTTCCCGCACCCTTGGAGCCGCTGTGAAGTACTTTTCCCTGCCCCGTCCCGGCGCCGAGCTCGTCCTGGGCGAGCGCGACACCCCCGAACCCGGCCCCGGGCAGGTGCTGGTCCGGCTGCGCGGGTGGGCGGTCAACGCCCGCGACCTGATGATCCTCAAGGGCTTCTACCCGAAGCCGGTCAAAGCGGACGTCGTCCCGCTGTCCGACGGCGCGGGCGAGGTCGTCGCGGTCGGCGACGGGGTGCACACCTGGTCCGCCGGTGACCGGGTCGCCGCGACGTACTTCCCGGACTGGCAGGCCGGGCCCGGCACGCCGGACAAGACCGCGGACGACCTCGCCGGGACCCTCGACGGGGTGCTCGCCGAGTACGCCGTCTTCCCGGAGCACGCGCTCGTCGCGGTGCCCGCGCACCTCGACTACGCCGAGGCGGCGACGCTGCCCAGCGCCGGGGTCACCGCGTGGCGCGCGGTGGTCGAAGAAGGCGGGCTGGCGCCCGGCCAGACCGTGCTCACCCTGGGCAGCGGCGGCCTGTCGACGTTCGCGCTGCAGTTCGCCGCGCTCGGTGGCGCCCGCGTCATCGCGACGTCCAGCTCGGATGCGAAGCTGGAGCGGCTGCGCGCGCTCGGCGCCGCCGAAACGATCAACTACACGACCACCCCGGAGTGGGGCGCCGCCGTGGCCGAGCTGACCGGCGGCGGGGTCGACCACGTCGTCGACGTCGGCGGCGGCGGCACGATCGGCCAGTCGATGATCGCCGCCCGGTACGGCGGCCACGTCAGCGTCGCCGGCGTGCTGACCCACGAAGGCGCCGCCGACCCGGTGCTCGTGCTGGTCAAGCAGCTCACCCTGCGGGGCCTCACCAACGCCTCCCGGGAGACGTTCCAGGCGATGAACCGGGCCATCGAGCAGAGCGGCCTGCGGCCCGTCATCGACCGCCGGTTCGCCTTCGACGAGGTCGCCGACGCGCTCAAGCACCTCGAGTCCGGCGCCCACCTCGGGAAGGTCGTCCTGGAGAGCGCCTGACGCCGCACGGGTAACTTTTGCCGGCCCGCCTGGGTATTTTCGTACCCCGGCGGGCCGTTTTTGCAGGTAATCGCGGTGCAGGCGGGCGAAAAAGTCCTCTTTCGACAGGAATGGCGGCTGCCGGGCGTTCCCGGGAGAGTGGTAGTCACCAGGACATCGCCCGAGCAGGCTGCGGCTGCTCGGGGCCGGGTGTCCGGGTCTGGGGGCGCGGGGAGGGGGTTTCAACCACCTGGGGGTGGGTTGAAACCCCCTTCCGGCCGCTACCGGGCGGCCGCCCGCGCACCCCCGGACTCACCCACGACCACACCCCGCCCGTTCGTGCCGACGTACACCCGGCCGTACACCCGCGGATCCCCGCTCAGCGCCGCCCCGATGTTGCCGTACTGGTGCCGGTCGTCGTTCACCCGCGTCCACGACCCACCCGCGTCGTCCGACCGGAAGATCCCGCGCACCCCGCCGATCTTCGCGATCGTGTATAACGCCGAATACGTCCGGCCGGGAGCGGCTTTGCCGAAGCCCACGTTGTCGGCCTCGGTGACGCCCGGCAGCTTCGTGAAGGACGCTCCGGAGTCGGTGGAGTGCCAGAGGCCGTACGCCGCGCCGGAGCCGCCGGCCAGCCAGACGTCGCCGGTCACCCCCGGCATCGCCTTGAAGTGCGCCGGGCCGGTGGGCAGCCCGGTGGCCGCGGTCGCGGCGAACGTCGCCCCGCCGTCGGTGCTGAGGTAGAACCGGCCCGCGGCGAACCCGTAGAACCGCTTCGGGTCGACGCGGTCGGCCTCGACCACCGCCCCGGCCGGGATGCCGGCGGACGCCGTCCACGACCAGCCGAACCCCGGCGAGTAGCTGACCCCGGCGCCGTCCGGGCTCCACACGAACCGGCTGCCGTCGGCGGCCGCGGCCACCGTGCCGCCGCTCGCGCCGCCGCCGGGCTCGCCGCCTTGGAACCAGTTCTTCCCGCCGTCGGTGGAGAAGGCGATCCGGTTGTCGTTCGGCCGGGCGGACCGGTCGAGCGTGCCGGTCCGCACGACGGTGGCCGGGTTCAGCTCGGCGTAGTCCAGGCTGGTGGTCGTCGTGAACACCGGCGAGGTGTACATCGTGGCCGGGACGGCGTCGAGGCTGTCGTGCCGGAACCCGCCGACGTCGCCGAGGCCGGACAACAGGGGCGCGCCCGACGGCGGGCTGATCAGGTCCAGCACCGCGGTCTCTTCGAGGCCGCCGACCACCGGCTTGATCGTGATCTTCCCGCCGCTGTCCCACTTCGTGAGGTCGGTCGTGCCGTAGATCGTCGCGCCGGTGCCGTAGAGCAGGTGGTTCGAGTCGAACGGGTCGATCTCCACCGACTCGGTCATCCAGCCGAGCTTCGGCGACGGCACCGGGGGAGCGGCCTGGACACCGAAGGTCAGCCACGGCACCGCGGAGATGTCCTGGGTGAACCGCTGCGACCGCTCGGGGTAGTTCGCCCAGTCCCAGATCCGGGTCCAGGTGGCACCGGCGTCGGTGCTGCGGAAGAAGACCACGTCCGGCCACCACGACACCTGCGTCGCCACCATCAGGGTGCCCGGGTGCTGCCGGTCGAGCGTCAGGCCGCTGTAGCCGAAGTAGTCGTCGGCGCTGCCGGACGGGACCGGGCTGATCCGCGTCCAGGCGCCGGTCTTCGTGCCGTACTTCCAGACGTCGCCCTTCGCGCCGTCGTAGGGGCCGCCGGTGTCGCTGGTCGCGAGGTAGAGCTGACCGCCGGCCGGGTCGAGGACACCCTTGTGCGCCAGGTACCCGGTGGGCTGGCCGGGCAGCCGCGCCCAGGTCGCCCCGCCGTCCGTGCTGCGGTAGACGGGGTTCGCCTTGTCCGCGACGCCGGCGTAGATCGTCCGCGTCGTGCTGCCGCGGGTGCCGGTCGACGGGTCGAACGTCACCCAGGTGACCCCTTCGTTGTCGCTGGAGTAGCCGGACGGGTCGTTCGGGTCGGGTGCATAGGTGCCGGGGTTCGGGAAGCTGGTCACCTTCGCCCACGTGACACCGGAGTCCGTGCTGCGCCAGAGCCCGTTGCCGCTGGGCGCGCCGAGGTAGAGGACGCTGGTGCGGTTCGGGTCGATCGCGAGCCGCTCGCCCATGCCGCGGCCGGGCATGTTGCCGCCGAGCTTGAACGGCAGCTGCGCCGCCTGCCAGGTGGCGCCGCGGTCGGCCGAGCGCAGCACCGCGCCGGGGTTCGGGTCCCAGCTGTTGGTGTACATGCCGGCCGCGGCGTAGACGCGGTTCGGGTCGACCGGGTCAGTGGCCAGGCTGACCACGCCGTTGTGGCCCCAGTCGGTCCAGCCGACGGCGTCGAGCAGCGGGAGCCAGCGCCCGGTGGCGGGGTTCCAGCGGTACGCGCCGCCGATGTCGGTGCGGGCGTAGACGAGGCCGGGCTCCGTCGGGTTGAAGACGATGCCGGGGACGAACCCGCCACCGCCGATCTCGGCGTTGTGCCAGGTGTAGGGCGCCACCGCGGCCGGGGCCGGCGGCGCACCGGCGGTGACCGCGACGGCGGTGGGCAGGAGCAGGGCGAGCGCCGTGGCGAGCAGCCGCCCCGGGGTCCGCATCGTTCGCGCGCAAGGGAAGTTTCGTCGTCGCACGTCGGCCTCCACCACTCTGGGAGCGCTTCCAGAATGACGGTAACCAGCTCACTCAGTGTTGTAAAGCGTTCGATGATTTCGCTTTCCGTAGCCGTCCACAATGGATTTATGAACCGCCGGACGCGCGAAATCGTGTCCATTGTGTACCGAATTGCCGGGCGGAAAGGGGAGTGCGCGGACGGAGTAATGGTGTGCGCCAAACGGTGTCACATATGTGAACGGCGATCACGTTTCTGAATTGTTACCAGGACTGTCTTGCCCGGCTTTTTCCGGCGTGTGAGTGTGGTCCCCGCTGGCTGGACTGGACCTATGAAAGAGGCGACCCGGCAATGACGCAGACAGCCCCGGCGCGGCACATCAGCCGAACCACCTTGTACTTCTTCGGTGCGCTCGGCGGCATTTTGTTCGGCTACGACCTCGGCGTGATCTCCGGGGTGCTCCCGTTCATCGGGAAAGCGTGGTCGCTGACCGCGTGGGACAAGGGCGTGATCACCGCCAGTCTCTCGGTCGGCGCCATCGTGGGCGCGCTGTTCTCCAGCCGCATCAACGAAGCCCTCGGCCGGCGGCGCACCATCATGGTCGCCGCGGCCGTCGTCATCGTGGGCACGCTGGCGGCGAGCTTCTCGCCGACGTTCGCGCTGCTGGTGATTTCGCGGCTGGTCATCGGGCTCGGGATCGGGCTTTCGTCGTCGACGGTTCCGACGTATTTGTCCGAATTGGCACCGGCGCGGCTGCGGGGCGCGATGGGTGCGCTGAACCAGATCTTCATCGTGCTCGGCATCCTGATCGCGTTCCTGGTGAGCTACTGGCTCGGCCCGATCTCGGCGTGGCGCTGGATGTTCGCCGGCGCGATCGTGCCCGCGGTCATCCTGCTCGTCGGGCTGGCGTTCCTGCCCGAGACCCCGCGCTGGCTGCTCAAGAACGGCCAGGAGGAGGAAGCCCGCCGGGTCCTGGCGAGCGCGCACGGCAACTCCGTGAACCTGGACGAGGAGATCGCGACCATCCGCGACGTCATCCGGCTGGACACCGAGGACAAGCCGCGGTTCCGCGACCTGTTCTCCGGCTTCGTCCGGCCGATGATGATCGTCGCGGCCCTGCTCGCGATCGGCCAGCAGTTCAGCGGGGTCAACGCGATCAACGCGTACTTCCCGACGATGCTGATCGGCCTCGGGTTCGCCACGCAGGCCGCGCTGCTGTCCGGCGTGCTGCTGGGCGTCACGAAGTTCCTGTTCACCGCGTGGGTCGTGTTCGTGGTGGACCGCTGGGGCCGCAAGCCGCTGCTGCTGATCGGCAACGTGATCATGGTGATCACGCTGGTGGCGGCCGGGCTCGTGGTGCTGAACGTCCACGACACCGGCACCCGCGGCATCCTGATGCTGGTGATGATGGTGCTGTACCTGGTCGGTTACGAGCTCGGCTGGGGCGCGGTCGTCTGGGTGATGATGGCCGAGGTGTTCCCGCTCAAGTACCGGGCGGCGGGCATGGGCGTCAGCAGCGTCATCCTCTGGGCGGCGACCGGCATCGTGAGTGCGGTGTTCCCGCTCATCTCCGCCGTGGGCTCGCTCGGCATCGGCGGCTCGATGTTCCTGTTCGCCGGCGTCAACGTCGTGCTGTTCGGGCTCACCAAGTGGCTGGTCCCGGAGACCAAGGGACGCAGCCTGGAGCAGATCGAGCTCGACCTGCGCGAGCGGCAGGGGGTGCGGGCCAAGGTCTGACCCCGGGGGGTCTTGAACGGCGGGGCACGGTCGGACCGTGCCCCGCCGTTTCAGTGCGCGGACGCGGTGACCAGGCCGAGCTTGCCGGCGAGGCGGCCGATCCACGCTTCGACCTCCTCCGGGGTGCGGTCCGGCAGCCCGAAGACGGTTTCGGTGACGCCGAGGGTGTCCAGGTGCGCCAGGCGCTCCGGATCCGGCCGTTCGCCGAGGGCGCAGATCCGCGGCGCTCCGTCGCGGCCTTCGTCGTGCCAGATGTCCTTGAGCAGCGCCACGTGCCCGTCCAGGTCGCTGTCGGCCGGGGTGGTGATCCAGCCGTCGGCGTGGCGGGCGATCCAGCGGAACGTCTTCTCCGTCGGGCCCGCGCCGAGCAGCACCGGGATGTGCGGCTGGACCGGCTTCGGCCACGCCCAGCTGGGACCGAAGGAGACGAATTCCCCGTCGTACGAGGCTTCTTCCTCCGTCCACAGTGCATTCATCGCCTCGAGGTACTCGCGCAGCGCGGTGCGGCGGCGGTTGCCGGGCACCCCGTGGTCGGTCAGCTCGTCGACGTTCCAGCCGAACCCGGTGCCGAGCGTGACGCGCCCGCCGGACAGGTGGTCCAGGCTCGCGATCGTCTTGGCCAGCGTGATCGGGTCGCTCTCGACGGGCAGGGCCACCGCGGTGGACAGCCGGATCCGCGTCGTGACCGCGGCCGCCGTCGCCAGCGCGACCCACGGGTCGAGCGTGCGGCTGTAGCGGTCGTCGGGCAGCGAAGCGTCCCCGGTGCGCGGGTGGGGCGACTCCCGCTTCACCGGGATGTGGGTGTGCTCGGGCACGTAGAAGGTGGCGAACCCGGCGGCCTCCGCGGCGCGCGCCGCGGAAGCCGGGGTGATGCCTCGGTCGCTGGTGAACAGCACGATTCCGTAGTCCACGCGAGGAGCGTATTAGAACGTGTTTCAGTTTTCAAGGTGAGCCGGTGGTCGCGGTGGGTGGCCGGGCTCGTACGATGGGTGACCGTGGCTCGAGGGCCGGTCGAATCGTGATGGACGCGGCCCGGGTCCACCAGGCGGGAGACGGACGGCCGGCGCCCGCGGGGTCACGGTGGGGGACGGCCCGGAAAACGGAACGATGGTGGTGACAGGGTGACTTCGGCACTCCGGCGCGTACTCGGTGTACACAGTGGACACTCGAGCGCGGCGTCCCAGCCAGTGGACGCCCCGGTGGGGCGGGATGGCGTCCACCGGCCCGGTTCCGCTACCGTGGGTCACAGGTCGAGAGGCGCTGCAACGGACCCCCGGGTCCGCCACGCTCGGCCCGGCACGACCACCCAAGGGCGCCTCCCGAACGAGGGAGGCTGCCGGTGAACCCGAACACCCCGCGAGAGTCCGACGCCACCGCGCGCCTGCGCGAGCTGCTCGGCACCCGCGTGGCCGTGCTCGACGGCGCCTGGGGGACGATGCTGCAGGGCGCCGGGCTGACCCCGGACGACTACCGCGGCGACCGCTTCGGCGAGCACACCCACGACGTCACCGGCGACCCGGACCTGCTCAACCTCACCCGCCCGGACGTCATCCTCGACGTGCACCGCCAGTACCTGGCCGCGGGCGCGGACATCACCACGACGAACACCTTCACCGCCACCAGCATCGGCCAGGCCGACTACGGGCTGCAGGACCACGTCCGCGAGATGAACGTCCGCGGCGCGCAGATCGCCCGGCAGGCCGCCGAAGAGGCCGGCGGCAAGTTCGTCGCCGGGTCGATCGGGCCGCTGAACGTCACCCTCAGCCTGTCGCCGAAGGTCGAAGACCCGGCGTACCGGGCGGTCACGTTCGAGCAGGTCAAGGCCGCGTATGCGGAGCAGATCGCCGCGCTCGACGAGGGCGGTGTCGACCTGCTGATGATCGAGACCATCTTCGACACGCTCAACTGCAAGGCGGCCATCGCCGCCGCGCGCGACGTCGCGCCGCACCTGCCGCTGTGGATCTCCGTCACCATCGTCGACCTGAGCGGCCGGACGCTCTCGGGCCAGACCGTCGAGGCGTTCTGGAGCTCGATCGAGCACGCGAAGCCGCTGGTCGTGGGCGTCAACTGCTCGCTGGGCGCCGAGGAGATGCGCCCGCACGTCGAGGAGCTGTCGCGGCTCGCGGACACCTACGTCGCCTGTCACCCGAACGCCGGGCTGCCGAACGCCTTCGGCGGGTACGACCAGACGCCCGAGGAGACCGCCGGGCTGATCGGCGGGTTCGCCCGCGACGGCATGGTCAACCTGGTCGGCGGCTGCTGCGGCACGACTCCGGCGCACATCAAGGAGATCGCCGCCGCGGCGAAGGGCGTCGCGCCGCGCGAGGTGCCGGCCCCGCGCACCCACACCCGGTTCAGCGGCCTCGAGCCGTTCGGCATCGGCGCGGACACCGGGTTCGTGATGATCGGCGAGCGCACCAACGTCACCGGCTCGAAGCGGTTCCGCCGGCTCATCGAGTCCGACGACCACCAGGGCGCGGTCGACGTCGCGCTGGAGCAGGTCCGCGGCGGGGCCAACCTGCTCGACGTCAACATGGACGCCGACCTGCTCGACAGCGAGCAGGCGATGACGACGTTCCTCAATCTGATCGCCACCGAGCCCGAGGTCGCCCGCATCCCGGTGATGGTCGACAGCTCGAAGTGGACCGTGCTCGAAGCCGGCCTGCGCTGCATCCAGGGCAAAGGCGTGGTCAACTCGATCAGCCTGAAGGAGGGTGAGGAGCCGTTCCTCGCCCAGGCCCGCACCATCCGCAACTACGGCGCCGGTGTGGTCGTGATGGCCTTCGACGAGCAGGGCCAGGCCGACACCGCCGACCGCAAGGTGGACATCTGCGGCCGCGCGTACGACCTGCTGACGCAGAAGGCCGGCTTCGCGGGCGAGGACATCATCTTCGACCCGAACGTCCTCGCCGTCGCCACCGGCATCAGCGAGCACAACGGCTACGCGAAGGCGTTCCTCGAGGCGCTGCCCCGGATCAAGGAGCGCTGCCCGGGCGCCCGCACCAGCGGCGGCATCTCGAACCTGTCGTTCTCCTTCCGCGGCAACGACGTCGTCCGCGAAGCGATGCACTCCGCGTTCCTCTACTACGCCGTGACCGCCGGGCTGGACATGGGCATCGTCAACGCCGGCCAGCTCGCCGTCTACCAGGACATCCCGGCGGACCTGCTCGAGCTGGTCGAGGACGTGCTGTTCGACCGCCGCGAGGACGCCACCGACCGGCTGGTGAGCTTCGCCGAGAACGTCAAGGGCAGCGGCACCAAGCGCGTCGTCGATCTCACCTGGCGCGAAGGCACGGTCGAAGAGCGGCTCTCGCACGCGCTGGTCCACGGGATCGTGGACTACATCGAGGAGGACACCGAAGAGGCGCGCCTGGTCAAGGCCCGGCCGCTCGAGGTGATCGAAGGCCCGCTGATGGACGGCATGAAGATCGTCGGCGACCTGTTCGGCGCGGGCAAGATGTTCCTGCCGCAGGTGGTGAAGAGCGCCCGGGTGATGAAGCGTTCGGTCGCCTACCTCGAGCCGTTCATGGAGGCCGAGAAGGAGGAAGCCCGGCTGGCGGGACGCGCCGAGGTGTCCAACGGCCAGGGCAAGGTCGTGCTCGCCACGGTGAAGGGCGACGTGCACGACATCGGCAAGAACATCGTCGGCGTGGTGCTCGGCTGCAACAACTACGAGGTGATCGACCTCGGCGTGATGGTGCCGGCGGCGAAGATCCTCGACATCGCCGTCACCGAAGGCGCCGACGCGGTCGGGCTGTCCGGGCTGATCACGCCGTCGCTGGACGAGATGGTCAACGTCGCCACCGAGATGCAGCGCCGCGGCCTGAAGCTGCCGCTGCTGATCGGCGGCGCGACGACGTCCCGCCAGCACACCGCCGTCCGGATCGCCCCGGCCTACGACAACGCGACCGTGCACGTGCTCGACGCGTCACGCGTGGTCGGCGTGGTGTCCGACCTGCTCGACCCGGACCGGTCGATCGAACTGGCCGAGAAGAACCGGGCCGACCAGGAGGTGCTGCGCGAGCAGCACGCGAACAAGCAGCGCCGCCCGATGCTCACCCTCGAGCAGGCGCGCGCGAACCCCGAGCGGGTCTCGTTCGACGACCTGTCGACCCCGGCGTTCACCGGCGTCCGGGTCGTGGAGCCGAGCATCACCGAGCTGCGCGAGATGATCGACTGGCAGTTCCTGTTCCTGGCCTGGGAGCTCAAGGGCAAGTACCCGGCCATTCTGAACGAGCCGGTCGCACGTGAGCTGTTCGACGACGCGAACACGCTGCTGGACCAGATCATCACCGAAGGCAGCTTCAAGGCGAAGGGCGCGTACGCGTACTGGCCGGCTCACCGCGAGGGTGACGACATCCTGCTCGACGGCGAGTTCGCCCACATCGGGTTCCCGATGCTGCGGCAGCAGACGTCGAAGCCGCTGGACCGCGCGAACCGCTGTCTCGCCGACTACATCGCGCCCGCCGGTGACCACCTCGGCGGGTTCGCGGTCGCCATCCACGGCGCCGAGGACCTGGCGGCCAAGTACGAAGCCGAGCAGGACGACTACCGCGCGATCATGGTCAAGGCGCTGGCCGACCGGCTCGCCGAAGCCTTCGCCGAGTACATCCACCTCAAGGCCCGGCGCGACTGGTTCGAGCCGGACGCCGACCCGAAGCTGGAAGACCTGCACGCGGAGCGGTTCCGCGGCATCCGCCCGGCACTCGGTTACCCGGCCAGCCCCGACCACAGCCAGAAGCGCGAGCTGTTCGAGCTGCTGGAGGCGGACGAACTGGGGATGGCGCTGACCGAGTCGTTCGCGATGACACCGGCGGCGAGCGTGTCCGGGCTGATCTTCGCGCACCCGGACTCGAAGTACTTCACCGTCGGCCGGCTCGACCGCGACCAGATCGAGGACTACGCGCGGCGCAAGGGTGTCGAGGTGGCCGAGGTCGAGCAGTGGCTGCGGCCGAACCTGGCCTACGAGCCCGGGGCGTAGTCCTTCAGCTTGATGTCGGTGGCGAAGTTGTCGGTCGCCTTGAGCATCAGGCGGAGCAGGAAGCGGGACTTGAACGTCCAGTCCCGCAGCTTGATCCGGAGCCGGGACGGCGGCGCGAGGAACGGGCCCGCGCTGGCGCGCTGCGAGATCTTGGCGTAGCCGCGGAGCTGCTCCTCGTAGCGCGCGAAGGCGGTGCGGTGGTCGCCGTCCGCCGCCAGGAGCTCGCCCGCCAACACGTACGCGCCGACGATCGCGAGGCCGGTGCCGAAGCCGCCGAGGGTGTTCCCGTACGCGGCGTCGCCGAGCAGGACGACCCGGCCGCGCGAGTAGTGGTCGATGGTGACCCGGGCGAGCGCGTCGAGGTAGAACTCGCGAGCCTCCGGCACCTTCGCGATGAGCTCGGCCACGCGCCAGCCGGCGCCGCGGTAGGCGCCGGCCACCAGTGCGCGCTGCCGCTCGACGTCCGTGCGGTCGTAGTCCAGCTCCGGTGAGGCGAACACGAAGAACGCCGACGCCTTCGGCCCGCCGACCGCGGCCATCCGGCCCGGCTCGTTGTACATGACGGCGTCGCCGTCGGCGACCTCTTCGCCCAGCTCGGCCAGCGCGTAGTAGTGGCCGAGGTGCTGGACGTAGTCGTGTTCCGGGCCGAAGGCCAGCCGCCGGACGTTCGAGTGGATGCCGTCGGCGCCGACCACGAGGTCGAACCGGCGCGGGGCGGCGCGGGCGAAGGTGACGTCGACCCCGTCGGCCGTCTCGGTCAGCGACGTGATGGTGTCGCCGAAGACGTACTCGCAGTGCGGGGCGGTGCGCTCGTGGAGGAGCTGGGCCAGGTCGCCGCGGCGGATCTCGATCTCCCCGCCGGTGAACTCGCCGGGGATCACCGCCTGGGCGTGGCCTTCGGCGTTGATGATGGTCTGGTCGGTGCCGCCGGTCTGGCGGGCGAGGACCTCGTCGAGGATGCCCATGCGCCGCAGCACGGTCCGGTGAGTGGCGCCCTTGAAGTCGACGGCCTGGCCGCCCGGGCGGACCCCGGGGGCGCGTTCGACCACGGTGACGGTGCAGCCGTAGCGGGCCAGCCAGTGGGCGAGAGCGGGGCCGGCGATGCTGGCGCCGGAGATCAGGACGGTGAGGTTCTTCATGCCGCCGAGCGTCGCGGCCGGCGCTGACCGCCGGCTGGCGATCCGCTGACGGTCACCGTCGGCACCTGGTGCGTGACTGTCTCGAATGGACGGCCGGTGCCGGAAAATTCCCGTCCGGCGGCGCGGGTTTCCCGTGTTGACCCGGTCCGGTTCCGGGGGGACCATCTTCGCCGGGGAGAGGGGCGACAGTGCTGGACAGCGGAACTCGGCCGGCGGTGACCGGCCTCGGTGAACTGTTGGGCAACGGCGAGCGCGCGCTCGAAGCCGACGGCGACCTGCGCGCCGGCCGGGCGTGGTTCGACCGCGCCTACCGGGCCGCGGAAGCCGCGGGGGACGGCGCCGGGATGGCCCGCGCCGCGCTGGGCCTGGGCGGGCTGTGGGTCCACGAGCACCGCAGCGCGCCCGCGGCGGCGTTGCTGCAGGCGAGGCTGAGCAGCGCCTGCCAACTGGTCGAGCCCGGTTCGTCGCTGGCGTTGCGGCTCAAGGTCCGGCTCGCAGGCGAAGCCGACTACGTGGCGGGGGAGAGCAGCACGATCCTCGCCGTGCTCGAAGAGGCCAAGCGCGCGGGTGACCCGGTCGCGTGGGCGGAGGCCGCGAGCCTGGCCCACCACTGCCTGCTCGGGCCCGACCACGGTGGTCAGCGTCGTGCCCTCGCTCAGGAGCTGATCACCGAAGGCTTCCGGACGTCGCGGCGCAGCGACCTGCTGATGGGCCTGCTCTGGCGGACCGTCGACCTGTTCCTCGACGGTGACCCGCACGCCCAGCGCGGGCTCGCCGACCTGCGTGGCCTGCTGGCCGAACAGGACCACCTCGCGGTCGGGTTCGTGCTCGACGCGATCACCGTCATGCTCAGCATCCGCGCCGGCCGGTTCGACGAGGCCGAGGCACGGGCGGCGGCCTGCGCACGGCGTGGTGAGCTGGCCGGGGACGCCGACGCGACCGGCTGGTACACCGCGCAGCTCGGCGCCATCCGCTGGTATCAGGGCCGGGTCGCCGAACTGCTGCCGGTGCTGCGGGAGATGGTGCATTCACCGACGTTGAGCGCGATCGACAACGCGCACGTCGCCGGGCTGGCCGTGGCCGCCGCGTCGGCGGGTGACCACCGTGAGGCGGCCGGCGCGCTGGCCCGGCTGCGCGGCCCCGACCTGGCGCTGCTGCCGCGGTCGAGCAGCTGGCTGGTGTCGATGTACGGCATCGTCGAGTCCGCCTGCCTGCTCTCGGACGTCGAGTCCGCGCTGGCCGCGTACGCGCTGCTGACGCCGTTCGCGCGGCTGCCGATGACGGCCAGTCTCGCCGTCGCTTGCTTCGGCTCGGTCCAGCACGCGCTGGGTGTGGCGATGCTGACCGCGGGCGAGCTCGAGCGGGCCGTCACGCACTTCCGGGCGGCGGTGCGGGACAACCTGGCCCTCGCGCACTGGCCGGCGGCGGCCCTTTCCCGCGCCCGGCTCGCGCAGGCGCTGGCGCTGCTGCCGGGTTCGGCCGGCGCCGAGCGCGAACTGGCCGCAGCGACGCGGGAGGCGGCGGAGCTCGGCATGGCCCTGCCGGCCGCACCGCCGCGTCCGGTTGCCGGGCGGGTCACCTGCCGGCGGCACGGCAAGCACTGGGTGGTGACCTTCGGGGCGCGGTCGGCGCTGGTCGAGCACAGCGTCGGCATGGGTTACCTCGCGACGCTGCTGGAGCACCCCGGCCATGAGCTGGCGGCCGTCGAGCTGGCCGCCGGCCCCGGGGTGGTGCCCGCCCCGACGTCCGCGCAGCCGGTGCTCGACCCGGCGGCCACCAGCCACTACCGCCGGTGGCTGGCCACCCTGGAGGCCGAGCTCGACGAGCACGAGGCCAACCACGACGACGGCCGCGCCGAGCGGGTGCGGTCCGAACGCGACTGGCTGCTCGGCGAGCTGTCCGCCGCCGCGGGCCTGGCCGGCCGCGTCCGGGAGTTCGCCGGAGCCGAGGAGAAGGCCCGGATCGCGGTGGGCAAGGCGATCCGGCGCGCCCTGACCCGGATCACCGCCGCGGACGCGCTCATCGGCGACGTCCTGCGCGACGGCGTCCGGACCGGCACCCGCTGCTGCTACCGCCCCGGCTGAGCGGTCTGCCGCGAGCGGACCCCTACTGCACCGCGCCGTTCTGGGTGAGGAGGTTCTGGTACCAGGCGTCGTACGGGTGGTTCGTCGCCGGGTAGTTCGCCAGGGGCGTGGTCGCCTGGCCCGCCGAGTCGAAGTCCCAGCCGCGGACCAGCTTGCCGGAGTTGCGGGCCGCGGTGATGAACGCCGACTCCGTGGCGGGCGCGCCGTAGAACAGCGCGCCCTGCTGGAGTTCGGCGCTGTCGCCCTGCTGGAACTCGTCGAACGCGACCTGCCGGTAGCGGATCCGGTCACCGGCGACACTGTCGGTGTCCACGCGCAGGGTCTGCGCCGAAGTCGGGCCGTCCGCGCCCGTCCACACGGTGACGCGCCGGCTGCCGCTGGTCGCCGTCGCCGAAGGGAACCGCGCGTCGGACGTCTTGGTGTTGCCGGTCCACGAGACCGTCGTCCCGGACAGGGCGCCGTTCCAGGTCCAGTTCTGGCTGCCGCTCTGGCTGCGGTGGATCTCCCGCAGCTGGGTGCCGCCCGGGCTGGTGAACGCGACCGTCGGCAGCACACCGTTGTCGTACTGGTGGCTCGCCTGCCAGGTGATCTCGCCGTCCGCGCCGAGCTTGCCGACGTGGTACCAGAGCGTGGTCGCGCTCTGCGACTGGTGCACCTCGACGAGGTCGCCGTTGTCGTTCAAGGCGACCGCCGGCGTCTGCCCGCTGTCGTACTTCCCGTGCCGCAGCCACGTCACCCGCCCGTCGGGGCCGTAGGTCCCGGTCCAGTACCAGAGCGCGCCGGCGCCGGAGTCGTGCACCTCGACAACCTGGCCACGGCCGTTCAGCGCGACCGCCGGGTGGTACCCGACGTCGCGCTTGTACTCGGTACGCGTCCCGGCGTCGCCGGACAGCAGCGGCAGCACGCGGCCGCGCAGCGCGTCCACCACCGGCTGGCCCGCCGGGTAGTCCTTCGCCTGCAGCAGCCGTGAGCCGAACACCGACTCCAGCTCCTCGTTGACGGCGGTCAGGTTGCCCGCCGCGTACGACGTGTTGTCGGTCAGGTTGTCCTTGAGGTCCAGCATGACGACGATCGGCGCGGCCGCCGGGTGCGCCGCCGACCACGTGTTCACCACCGCCAGCCAGTCGCGGAGGTTGTTCGACGCCGGGTTGCCGCCGCTGTGGTCCACGAGGTTGCCGGGCGAGTCGTGGCCGACCGCGTAGTCGTGTGCCGTGCCGTAGCCGTTGTCGTGGACGTCGAGCTCGATGAAGCGCACACCGTGGTCGAGCTGGTAGGCGATCGAGTCCTTCGCGCCGTCGACGTTGCCCGAGTAGCTGTTGTGGGTGGCCCGGAACACCGAGGCGGTGAACGGCGGGCTCGCGGCCTCGGCCGTCTCGCCGGTCAGCAGCGCGGACGCGGTCAATACGGAGACGGCCAGTGCGGGCAGTCGGGTCATCCTCGGGTCCTCACGTCGGGGAACGGGCCGCGGCCCATCCTGGCCGTCCGACGTGGCCGCTGCCTCGAACACCGGTGGAACGTCGTGGAACGGCCGTGGAACGCCCAGGAGGTGACAGCTGGTTTCCGAGGGAGGAAAACGTCATGACCCACACCGGCGAACCCGGGGCGGCCCAGCCGCCTGCCGCGCCCAAGAAGTCGAAGCGGCGCCAGAAGATCGTGCTCACCGTGTTCCTGATCGTCGTCGCCGCGGTCCTCGCGCTGGTCTGGGCGGCCACCCGCGACAACGGCGAGAACGCGCAGGCCGGCAACTGCGTCACCGAGAGCGGCGAGAACTACGTGAAGATCGTCGACTGCGGAGCGGACAACGCCACGCTGAAGGTCGTCGCGCGCGTCGAGGGCAAGACGCAGACCGAGGCGCAGGTCAGCGCGTGCTCCGCCTACCCCGACGCCGAGCAGGTGTTCTGGCAGGGCAAGGAGGGCGAGACCGGCGTGGTGCTCTGCCTGGCGAAGACCGGCAAGTAGCCCGGTGGCGGCCGGCAAGTTCTCGTTCACCGGTTCCGGCGGGCTCCGGGTTTCCAGCGGCGGGCGCACGCTCGCCGCGGCGGGGGACGTGATCGTGATCGGGGACCGGGTCTTCCGGCTGGCCGAGGTGGACCGGGTCGCTTATCACGCGGCGGCCCGGCCGCACCAAGCCAGTTACGCGCTCGGCCTGGCGTCGGGCCCGGTGCGGAGCCGGTTCGTGTTCGACGCGTTCGGCCGCGGCGGCGAACTGGACGACGCGCGCGAGACCTGGCGGCGGCTGGTCGAGCTGGTCGAGTCCGCGGCCTGCCCGCGGATCGCGGGTGCGGCGGCGGACGCGATCACGGCCGGCGCCACCGCCCGGTTCGGCGGGCGTCCGCGGATCGACGCCGACGCGGAGGGGCTGCGCCGGTGCCGGTGGTTCACCGGGAAGGTGCCTTGGGCGGGTGTGCTCGGCACCGACCTGCACGCGGGGCAGGTGCGCGTGTGGACGGGCGGGCCGGAGCCGGGACTGGTCACCGGGATGGCGGGCTGGAACGCCGTCGTCCTGCCACGGGTCGTCGGAATCATGGTCGGCCGGGAAAAAGAATCACCGGGAAAGCATTGATCACGGCTTTCGGGGAATGGCCGGTAAATGCTCACGGAATAGAAGATCGAGTGTCTGTTTTGTCGCATTGGCCGCGCCATTCGGCGATTAATGCGAAATCGCCGCGCGGATCCGGTACTCCACCGGGCCGGGTGTGCTCATTATCCGTGGAACAGGTGTGCGCGGACACCGGAAAACCCGCGCGGGACGGGGAGGCAGTGGGTGTGGGGAGCAACTGGCCGCTGATCGGCCGCGACGAAGAACTGACGTCGGCGCGCCGGGCGCTGGCCGACGCCGAGGTGTGCGGGCTGTTGTTGACCGGACGCGCCGGCGCCGGCAAGACCCGGCTGGCCAAGGTGCTGCTGGCCGAACTGGCCGACGGGGGTGCGCGCACGCATTGGGTGCGGGCGATGTCGTCCGCGTCGACGATTCCGTTCGGCGCCTTCGCGCACCTGCTGCCCGGCGGCGCCGAGGGCCCGGCGGACCGTGCGCACCGGCTCAACCAGGTCGCCGGCCACCTCACCCGCGGTGCGGAGGGACGGCGGCTCGTGCTGTGCGTCGACGACGCGCACCTGCTCGACGACCTGTCCGCGACGCTGGTGCACCAGCTGGCCGCGACGGCGTCGGCCTTCGTGGTCGTGATCGCGCCGCACGGGGTGAGCGTGCCCGATCCGGTGTTCGCGCTGTGGAAGGACCGCGTCGCCGAACGGCTCGAGGTCCGCGAGCTCACCCGGCCGAAGACCACCGAACTGATCACTGCCGTGCTGGGCGGCCGGCTCGACGACGGCGCCGAGCACCGGCTGTGGCACCTGACCCTCGGGAACCCGCTGTTCCTGCGCGAACTGGTGCAGGGCGGGCTCGACAGCGGCGCGCTCTCGGCCAAGGACGGCGTGTGGCGGTGGAGCGGCGCGCTGCGGGCGACGCCGCGGCTGGTCGAGCTGATCGAGACCCGCACCGACCGAGTCGACGCCGACGAGCGGCGGCTGCTGGAACTGCTCGCGTTCGGGGAGCCGCTCGGCTGCGAGCCGCTCGTGCGCCTCGGCGCCGGCCGGGTCCTCGCCACCACCGAACAGGCCGGGCTGGTCGTGTCGGAACGCACCGGGCGGCGGCTGAACGTGCGGCTCGCACATCCGCTGTACGCCGAGGTGATCCGGCGCCGGACGTCACCGCTGCGCCAGCGTGACACCTACCGGATCCTCGCGCAGACCCTGGACATGACCGGCGCGCGGCGCGCGGAGGACAAGCCCCGGCTGGTGCGGTGGCGGCTGGCCGCCGGGCTGCCGACCGACCCGCAGCTGGTCCGGGCCGCCGCGGAGACGTTGCTGCGCCAGGACTTCCCGCAGGCGGAACAGCTGGCGGCGGAGGCCGTCCGGCTCGGTGGCGGGTTCGGGGCGAAGCTGCTGCTCGCCCAGGTCCGGATCGCCGGCGGCCGGCCCGCCGACGCCGACACGCTGCTCGCCGAGCTGGCCGGCAAGACGGTGTCGGACACGCAGCACGCCCGCGTCGCCGCGACGCGAGCGCTGAACCTGGCGTTCGGCCTGGGCCGCGCCGACGACGCCGAAACCGTGCTGGACACCGCGGAGACCGGGGTGTCGGGAACCGCGGACGAACTGGTCACCGCCCGGGCGGCCCTGCGCGCGGCGGCCGGCGCCTGCCGGACCGCGCTCACCCTGCTCGGGCCGGTGCTGGACCGCAACCGCGGCGGCGACTCGCTCCGGCTCGGCGCGCTCGTGGTCGCGGCCGGGGCCTTGGCCGAGAGCGGACGCACCGAGGCGTGCCTCGGCGTCGTCGAAGAAGGAATGGCCGTCGCGGCCCGGATCTCCGACGCTTCCGCGCCGGGGGCGCGGGTCCGGCTGGAGCACGCCCGGATCGACGCGCTGTGCCGGGCGGGACGGCTCGAGGAGGCCGAAGACCTGGCCGGGGACGGCTACCGGGACGCCGTCGGCGACCGCTGGGGCCCGGCGCTCGCCGGGGCGGCGGCGTCCCTCGGCACGGTCGCGCTGGCCTACGGCAACATCCGCGGCGCGATCCGCTGGCTGCGCGAAGCCCTCGCCACCGAGGAGCACGACCAGCCGTACGAGTTCCGGCCCGCCGTCGCGGCGGCCCTGACCCGGGCGACGGCGATGGCAGGCCGCGTCGCCGAGGTACCCGGCTTGCCCGAAGCGGCGGATCCACTCGGCGGCTGGAGCCGCGCCTGGCTGGCCGCCGCCCGGGGTGAGCTGTCCCGCGCGGGCGAGCTCGCCGCGGAAGCCGCGGCCACCGCCGAAACGGCGGGCCGGCTCGCGGTCGCCGCCGAGATCCGCCACGACTTGGTCCGCTTCGGCGCGGGTCCGGACTCCTTCGCCTCACCCGGCGGCGTGCTCGGCGGGTTGTACTCGGCCCACGCACGAGCGGCGTCCGCGACGGAGCTGGACGCGGTCGCGACCGGCTTTGCCGACACAGGGGCGCGCCTGCTCGCCGCGGAAACCGCGGCTGAGGCGGCCCGAGCCCACCGCGTGGCGGGCAAGCTCGGCAGCGCGGCGACGTCGGCACAGCGTGCGCGGGCGTGGCTGGCGTCCTGCGAGGACGCGGCGACGCCGGCGCTGGCCCTGCTGGAGACCCCGCTCGACCTCACGGTCCGGGAGCTCGAGATCGCCCGGCTGGTGGCAACCGGGCTCACCAGCCGCGCGGTCGCGGACCGGCTCGTCGTTTCGGTGCGGACGGTCGACAACGTGCTGCACGGCGTTTACGCGAAATTGGGTATTTCCGGCCGCCGCGAACTGGCTTCGGTGGTGGGGCAACCCGAGCCGGGGAGTAGTCCCGGCGACGGCCCATAGGTAGCTCGCGCCGGCCGCGGTCACAAAGCCGAGTAGGGCGCTACTCATGACCGGAGCGGCTCGCGGCCCAAGACTGGATGACAACGGAGGGGCATCGGCTTCACCGATCCGAATGTCAGGAGTGCACACGATGACAACTTCATCGGGCGACGTTTTCCAGAGCGAGCAAGGAGCCGGCGGCTCCGGCGGCAACCAGTTCAACGAGCAGGCTTCGACGAGTGGTGGCGGCGACATCTTCCAGAACCAGCAGGGTTCGGGAGGTTCCGGCGGGAATCAGTTCAACGAGCAGGCTTCGACTGGTGGTGGTCGTGGGGACATTTTCCAGAACGAGCAGGGCTCGGGTGGTCGCGGGGATGGGAACCAGTTCAACGAGCAGGCTTCGACTGGTGGTGGTCGCGGGGACATCTTCCAGAACGAGCAGGGCTCGGGTGGTCGCGGGGATGGGAATCAGTTCAACGAGCAGGCCTCCACCGGCGGCCGCGGCGGCGACATCTTCCAGAACGAGCAAGGCTCCGGCCGCGGCGGCAACCAGTTCAACGAGCAGGCGTCGGCCGGCCACCACGGTGACGTGTTCCAGAACGAGCAGGGCTCGGGCGGGCACGGTGACGGCAACCAGTTCAACGAGCAGGCCTCGACCGGCGGCTACGGCGGCTCGATCTTCCAGAACGAGCAGGGTTCGGGTGGCCACGGCGGCAACCAGTTCAACGAGCAGGCCTCGACGGGCGGCCGCGGCGGCGACATCTTCCAGAACGAGCAGGGCTCCGGCGGGCACGGCGGCGGGAACCAGTTCAACGAGCAGGCGTCGACCGGCGGCCACGGAAGCATCTTCCAGAACGAGCAGGGTTCCGGCGGGCACGGCGGCGGGAACCAGTTCAACGAGCAGGCGTCGACCGGCGGCCACGGAAGCATCTTCCAGAACGAGCAGGGTTCCGGCGGGCAG
>NZ_JBITCJ010000007.1:369149-588002 GCF_044453095.1 Amycolatopsis sp. NPDC051758
ACGGCGGCGGGAACCAGTTCAACGAGCAGGCCTCCACGGGCGGCCACGGAAGCATCTTCCAGAACGAGCAGGGTTCCGGCGGGCACGGCGGCGGGAACCAGTTCAACGAGCAGGCCTCGACCGGCGGCCACGGGAACATCTTCCAGAACCAGCAGGGCGCCGGCCACGGTGGGAACCAGTTCAACGAGCAGGCCTCCACGGGCGGCCACGGCAACATCTTCCAGAACGAACAGGGCTCGGGCGGCCACGGTGGGAACCAGTTCAACGAGCAGGCCGAGCACCACGGCCACGAACGTGAGCACCACGGCCACGAGCGCGAGCACCACGGCGGCCACGACCACCACGCCGACTACCAGCACCACGACGTCGACCCGCACTGCTGAGCCGGCGGGAAGCTGAAGGAGCGGTCATGCAGGAGCCGAGCGGCGGGGGGCCCATCGCCCTCGACACACTCGACCTCGCGGTCAAGGGTGCGCAGGCGTACGGGCGGGACGACCTCGTCCGGCGCCTCACCGACGCCCGGCGCCTGCTGTCCGAGCCCGACGTCACCGTCTACGTCGTCGGGGAGTTCAAGCAGGGCAAGAGTTCGCTCATCAACGCCCTGCTGACCGCGAAGATCTGCCCGGTCGACGACGACATCGCGACCGCGGTGCCGACGGTCGTCCGGTTCGCGCCGGAGTCCGGGGCTCTGGCGACCTACGAGCCGGCCGATCCGTCGTCGCCGCCGTGGACCGAGCGGATCTCGCTCGAAGACCTGCCCACTCACGTGAGTGAAGCCGGCAATCCCGGCAACCTGCGGAAGCTGCGGTCGGTCACGGCGTCGATCAGCCGCCAGCTGCTCTCGGGCGGGCTGGTGCTGGTCGACACCCCCGGTGTCGGCGGGCTCGGCTCGCTGCACAACGCCGTCACGGTCAGCTCGCTGCCGCGGGCGCACGCCGTGCTGTTCCTCTCCGACGCCTCGCAGGAGCTGACCGGCGCCGAGCTCCGGTTCCTCCGGACGGTGAAAGAACTCTGCCCGAGCGTCTTCTTCGTCCTCACCAAGATCGACCTCTACCCGCAGTGGCGGCGGATCCTCGAGCTCAACACCGGCCACCTCGAAGCGTGCGGCATCCCGCTCGACACCGTCGCGGTGTCGTCGGAGCTGCGCACCGTGGCCGCCCGGTCGGCCGACCAGGGGATGAACGTCGAATCCGGCTTCCCGCAGCTGGTCAAGTACCTGCAGGGCGTGGTCGGGGACGCCGAGCGGTCCGCGCTCAACGCCGTCGGCCTGCACGTCGGGTCCGCGGTCGGGCAGCTGCACGCGGCCCTGCGCGCCCGCCGCACCTCGCTCGCGCACCCCGAGCAGTCCGCCGCCCTCGTCGCGGAGCTCGGCCGGGTCAACGACCGCGTCGACGCGCTGCGCAGCCAGTCCGCGAAGTGGCAGCAGCTGCTCTTCGACGGCTTCGCCGACATTTCGTCCGATGTGGACTACGACCTGCGCGCCCGCTCCCGCGGTGTGCTGCACGAGGCCGAAGAGGCCATCGAAGACGGTGATCCCGCCAAGAACTGGGCCGAGTTCGAGAAGTGGCTGCGGCAGCGCCTGGCGAACGAAACGCTCGAGAACTACGCGACGTTCGTCAAGCAGGCCCGCGGCCTCGCCACCCGGGTGGCCGAGCACTTCGAGCTCGCCGAGTCCCAGGCCGTGCTGCCGCGCGAGGTGCAGGCGCCGGTGAAGGTCGTCGAGGAGATCGACATCGACTCGTCGTTCACCGGTGTCAAGACCCGCGGCGCCACCGGGATGGCCGCGTTCCAGAAGGCCTACAGCGGCTTCCTGATGTTCTCCATGCTGACGAAGATGGCCGCGCTGGCCATCCCGACCCCGTTCGGCGTCGCCGCCGGCCTGCTGATGGGCCGCTCCGGTTTTGTCGACGAACGCAAGCGGCAGCTGGAAAAGCGCCGCACCCTGGCCAAGACCGCGGTACGCCGGTTCGTCGACGAGTTCAACCTCCAGGTCGGCAAGGACTCCCGCGACGCGATGCGGATCGTGCAGCGGGAGCTGCGTGACGCCTACAGCGCACGCGTCGAAGAACTGCAGCGGTCCCTGACCGAAGCGCTGGCCGCGGCGAAGAAGGCCGTCGTCGAGGACGACGCCGAGTCCGGCGAGCTCAAGCGCCTGGAGGCCGACATCGAAGCCCTCGAAGTCCTCGGCCGCCGCGCGGACGAGCTCACCCTGCGCAGTGCGCCGAAGCCGGTTCCGGCGGTGACCCGATGACCACGCTCTACGTCCAGGTTCGCGGGTTCATCGCCCGCGCGTGTGCCGGGTACGCCGGCACCCCCGCCGAGCCCGCGCTGCGGCAGATCGCCGGCCGGCTCGCCGAGCCGCTGCGGGTCGCGATCGCCGGCCGGGTCAAGGCCGGGAAGTCCACTTTGCTCAACGCGCTGGTCGGCCAGGAGCTCGCGGCGACCGACGCGGGGGAGTGCACCCGGGTCGTCACCTGGTACCGCAACGGCCCGACCTACCGGATCATGCTGCACCCGGTGCGCGGGATGCCACGCCAGCTGCCGTTCGGGCGGCTGTCCGGCACGCTCGGCCTCGAGCTGGGCATGCCGCCCGGCGACGTCGACCGGCTCGTTGTCGACTGGCCGTCCCCCGCGCTGCGGGTGATGACGCTGATCGACACACCCGGGCTGGGCTCGGCACGGCCGGCGGTGTCCGAGCGCACCGAGGTCGCGCTGGTCCCCGAGGGGGACGGCGTCGGCACCGCGGACGCGGTGATCTACCTGATGCGGCACGTGCACGGTGACGACGTCCGGTTCCTCGAGGCGTTCCACGACGACCCGGCGCAGCGGCGCCCGGTGAACACCATCGGGGTGCTCGCCCGGGCCGACGAGGTCGGCCACGCGCGGGCCGACGCGCTGGACTCGGCGGCGAAGATCGCCGGCCGGTACGCCCGCGACGCCCGGGTTCGCGGGCTCTGCCAGACCGTGGTGCCGGTGGCCGGCCTGCTGGCCAGCTCGGCCGCGTCGCTGAAGGAGTCCGAGCACCGGGCGTTCCGGGTGCTGGCCGCCGCGCCGGAGGCCGAAGTCGCCCGCCTGCTGACGTCGGCCGACCGGTTCGCCCGCGGCGAGTCCGAAGTGGACGTTTCCGCGGCCGAGCGCACCGACCTGCTGGCCCGCTACGGCCTGTTCGGCGTCCGGCTGTCGGTCGAGCTGACGCGCGGCGGGCTGGTCACCGGCGCGCGGGCGCTGTCGGGGGAGCTGCTGGCCCGCAGCGGCCTGCACGGCCTGCGGTCGCTGCTGACCACGCAGTTCGCCGCGCGGGCGGACGTGCTCAAGGCGCGTTCGGCGCTGCAGGCGGTGGAGCTCGTGCTGCGCACCTTCCCGGACCGCACCGGGGGACTGCTGCACGAGTGGGAGCGGATCGTCGCCGGCGCGCACGAGTTCGCCGAGATCCAGCTGATCGACTCGATCCGGCTCGGGGTGGTGCTGTTCACCACCGACGAAGCCCGCGACGCGGAACGCCTGCTCGGCGCGGCCGGGGTGGACGTGCCGAGCCGGCTGGGGCTGCCGGCGGACGCGGGCCGCGCCGCGGTCCGGCAGGCGCTCGGCGCGCAGCTGCTGAGGTGGCAGCGGCGCGCCGAGCACCCCGCCTCCCCGCGCGACGTCCGCGACGCCGCCCGCGTGCTCGTCCGCACCTGCGAAGGAATCCTGCTCAGCGAAGCCCGGGCGGAGGTCTTGTCGTGAACGACCACCCGAAGTCGAAGGTCAAGAGGGCGGTCGTCGCCGGCGCGGGCGCCGTTCTGTCCGAGGTCGTCGGCAACGCGCTGACCCCCGGCGAGACCCCGCCGCCACCGCCGCCCCCCGACCCGGAGCCGGCCGCCGCGGAGACCGCGCAGCCGGAGACCGGCCACGAGTACGTGCCCGAGGTGGAGATCAGCACGGTCACCCGCGGCGAGGACGGCTCGGTGGCGGCGGAGACCGGCACCGTCTGGCACCCGGAGACCGCCGACGGCGTGCCGCTGGAGGACCTGCCCACCGTCGAGGAGTTCGAGCAGATCGACGTCCGCGAGGACGAGTTCGGCAACTTCGTCATCGATGCGACCGAGCGGTTCGTGGTGCACAACAACGGCCACGACGAGGTCTACGTGGAGCACCAGCACCTCGTGGTGCCCGGCGACGGGACCCCGGGTGACACGGACATCGACATCTTCCAGGACGCCGACATCGTCGTGCACGAGAACCCGGACGGCACGATCACCGTGGAGCACGAGGGGTCGCTGACCTACGAGCTCACGCCCGACGCGCCGGGACACGGCGACATCGAGGTCTTCCAGGACGAGACCGTCGTGCTCGACGAGGCCGAGACCGGCCCGCCCGGCATCGAGGTCGAGGTCACGGTGGACGAGGCGGCCACGGCCGAGGACCCGTTCGGCGAGCCCGCCGGGCCGACGATCCACCAGACCGAGGTGATCACCGACAAGGCCCGCGGCACCACCGTGACCGCGTCGGTCACCGCGCCGGCGCCGTCGCTGCCCGGGCCGCCGGCCCCGCCGGTCGTCACGTTCAGCCGTCAGCCGTCCACTGTGGACGCTCAGCCGGTCGCGGTCGAGACGACGCTCGCCGCGACGTCCGCGCTGACCGAGCAGCCGGCGGTGAAGCACAGCTTCGTCACCGAACCCGAGCCGAAGCACCACGACGCCGGCGAGGTCACGGGGACCCGGGCGCACCCGGCCGAAGAGGAGCGCCCGTTCGAACCGCCCCGCGAGCGGCACCCCGAGCCGGACACCGGGCGCGTCCCGGAGGAGCCGCCGCGGGAGCCGCACGACCTGCCGCCGGAACCGCCGGCGGAGCCGCCCGGCCCACCGGCGCACGAAGACCACCAAGAACACCCCGTCGAGGAGCCGCAGCCGGTTCCGGACGATCACCCGATTCTGGATCACGCGCACGCGGATGGCGGAGGCTGACATGGGCTACGGACTGGGCATCGACCTCGGCACGACCTTCACGGCCGCCGCCGTCGACAGCGCCGGCCACGTCGAAATGGTGTCCCTCGGCGACCGCACCGCGGCGATCCCGTCGGTGGTGCTGTTGCGGGCCGACGGCGGTGTGCTGGTCGGGGACGCGGCGAGCCGGCGGGCGGCCGTGGAGCCGGACCGCGTGGCGCGGGAGTTCAAGCGGCGCCTGGGCGACCCGACGCCGGTGCTGCTCGGCGGCGCGCCGCATTCGGTGGCGTCGCTGATGGCGCACCTGCTCGGGTACGTGGTGCGGACGGTCGCCGGGCAGCAGGGCGGCCGGCCCGACCGGATCACCCTGACCCACCCGGCGAACTGGGGGCCGTACAAGCGGGAGCTGTTCGAGCAGGTGCCCCGGCTGACCGGGATCGAACGGGTCGGCCTGATCACCGAGCCCGAGGCCGCGGCGGCGCACTACGCGGCCCAGGAACGGCTGGAGGACGGCGCCGTCGTCGCGGTGTACGACCTCGGCGGCGGGACCTTCGACGCGACTGTGCTCCGCAAGCGCGGGGGCGGCTTCGAGATCCTCGGCACCCCGGAAGGGATCGAAGGCCTCGGCGGTGTCGACTTCGACGAAGCCGTGTTCGGGCACGTCGACCGCGCGCTCGACGGCAAGCTGTCGCAGATCGACCCCGACGACGCCGGTGCGGTGGCGGCGGTCGTGCGGCTGCGGCAGGAATGCGTGCTGGCCAAGGAAGCCCTCTCCGCCGACACCGAAACCGCCGTCCCGGTGCTGCTGCCGTCGGTGCAGACCGAGGTGCGGCTGACCCGCGGCGAGTTCGAGGAGATGGTCCGCCCGTCGATCACCGCGACGATCGGGTCGCTGCACCGGGCGCTGCGCTCGGCGAACCTGCGCCCGGCCGACCTCGGCGCGGTACTGCTGGTCGGCGGTTCGTCGCGGATCCCGCTGGTGTCCCAGCTGGTGTCGGCCGAGCTCGGCCGGCCGACCGCGGTCGACATCCACCCGAAGTACGGCGTCGCGCTCGGGGCGGCGGCGCTGGCGTCCGGCCGGTCCGGGCTGGTGCAGGCGACCCGCTCGCAGCCGGCGATCCGGCCGGTGCCGCCGCCTCCGCAGCCCGACGTCGCCCGGGTGCCGGCGCCGCGCGAGGAAACGCGCGAGCTGGCCACCCCGGGGTTCGGCGCGGGTGCGCCGCCGCCGTCGCTGGGGCGGGGCAAAGCCGACGCCGCGAGCCCCGGACGGCGGGCTTCGCGCCGCGGGGTCGTCATCGGGCTGTGCGCGGTCGCGGTGGTGGCGATCGGCGGCGTCGCCGTCGCGGTCGCCAGCTCCGGCGGCAGCCCGTCCGGCGGGACGGCACCTTCGAGCTCGGCGACCGAGACGCCGACCCTGGTGACGCTGCCGTCGCCGGAGGACCCGCAGACGACCCAGGCGTCGGTCGTGCCGCAGCGCACGAACCCGCCGGCGTCGACCCGGCGCAAGACACCGCCGAGGACCACCACCCCGACCCGGACGACCACACCGACGACCACGACCACCACGCCGACGACCACGACGAGTGCGAAGACCACGACCTGAGCCCAGGATGTGAGAAGTTTTCCAGCCCATGGGGTGAAGGGGCGGCCGCCGGCGTTGACCGGGGCCGCCGGGTGATCACAAGTAGAGCGGGTGATCACTCTCCGGCCCGCACCGGCGCGGCCCACCACCGGTGCCCGGCAGCTCGCGCTGCTGGCCGCGGTGCAGGTGTGCGTGATGAGCGTCTGGTTTTCGGCGTCGGCGGTGGTCCCGGCGCTGCGCGCGGAATGGGGGCTTTCCCGCGAGCACACGATCCTGCTGACGGTGGCCGTCCAGGTGGGTTTTGCCGGTGGCGCGGTCGTTTCGGCCGCGCTCAACCTCGCCGACCGCGTCCGGCCGCAGGTGCTGATCGCGGGCAGCGCCCTGCTGGCGGCGGTGGTGACGGCGGTGCTGCCGTGGTGCGCCGGCGCGCACGGGGTGGTCGTCCCGCTGCGGTTCTTGACCGGCTTCGCGCTCGCCGGGGTCTACCCCGTCGGGATGAAGGTCGTCGTGTCGTGGTTTCCGCGGCGGCGGGGGATCGCGCTCGGCGTGCTGCTGGGCGCGCTGACCCTCGGGTCGGCCCTGCCCAGCCTCCCGGCGGCGCTGACTTCCGTTCCGTGGCAAGCGGTCCTGCTCTGCTCGGCCGCGCTGGCGACGCTCGGCGCGGGCATCACGCTGGTGTTCGTCCGCCCGGGACCGGCCTCGGCCGCGGCGCCGCCGTGGTCGCTCCGGTACCTGCTGCGGATGGTGGCCGACCGCCGTCAGCGGCTGGTGTGCCTCGGCTACTTCGGCCACATGTGGGAGCTTTACGCGCTGTGGGCGTGGCTGCCGGCCTACCTCGCCGCGACCGGTGGGCCGGGCGGGCTGACGACGTTCGCCGTGATCGGCCTGTGCGGCGCGGTGGGGTGCCTGCTGGGCGGCGCCCTCTCGGACCGCTGCGGCCGGGCGGCCGTCGCGATGACGGCGCTGCTCGTCAGCGCGGGCTGCGCGCTGCTGTCCTACCCGGCGGCCGGTGCCGGCCTGCTGCTGCCGGTGCTGCTCGTGTGGGGTGTCGCCGTCATCGCCGACTCCGGCCAGTTCTCCGCCGCCCTCGCCGAGACGGCGGACCCGCGGTACGTCGGCACCGCGCTCACCGCGATGACGGCGTTCGGGTTCCTGCTGAGCGCGGCCACGATCCAGCTGCTGCCGCTGGTGGCCGACGCGGCCGGCTGGCGTGCGGCCGGGCCGGCGCTCGCGGTGGGGCCGCTGCTCGGTGCAGTGGCGATGCACGGCCTGCGCCGCCGGTAATGTCGCGGACATGGCGGCAGAGCACGTGATCGTGACGTCCACGACCGACTCCGAAGCGGCGGCGCGGGAGCTGGCCGCCGCGGCGGTGGAAGCCCGGCTGGGGGCCTGCGCGCAGGTGGTCGGGCCGGTGACCAGCGTCTACCGCTGGGAGGGCGAGGTGCGCACCGACCAGGAGTGGCGCGTCGAGATCAAGACGACCGCCGCCCGCGTGCCCGAGCTGACCGAGCGCCTCGGGCAGCTGCACACCTACGACCTGCCGGAGATCATCGCCACGCCCGTCGAAGGCGGGAGCGCCGGGTACCTGGCCTGGCTGACCGCCGAAACCCGTGGCTGACGCCCGGATTCCTGATTACGGTCGGGGGATGGAGCACGAAGGACTCAAGCAGCGCTTCGCGACACTGACCACGGCCCACCTCGCGGACGCGTGCATCCGCGCCGGGCTCCCGGTGCGCTGCGCCCCGGCGGGAACCCGCGCGGTGACGCCGGGCAACCGCCTCTTCGGACCGGCGATCCCGGTCCGGCACGTCGGCAGTGTCGACGTCTTCCTGGAGGTGTTCGAAACCGCCACCGCCGGCGGGGTGCTGGTGGTCGACAACGGCGGCCGCCTCGACGAAAGCTGCGTCGGCGACCTCATGGTGCTGGAGGCGCGCGCGGCCGGGCTGTCCGGCGTCGTCATCTGGGGCCTGCACCGCGACACCGCCGACATCCGCGCCATCGGCCTGCCGGTGTTCAGCCTCGGCTCGCTCCCCACCGGCCCGCTGAGCCTCGGCCCGCGCATCGACGGCGGCCTGGCCGAAGCGGTGGTCGGCACCTGGCGGATCGGGCCGTCGGACCTCGTGCTGGGTGACGACGACGGTGTCCTCTTCGTCCCGCTGGCCCGGGCCGGCGAGCTGTTCACGCTCGCCGAAGGCATCCGCGACACCGAACGCCGCCAGGCCGACCGGATCCGCGCCGGCGAGTCGTTGCGGGAACAGGTGCGCTTCGCCGACTTCCTCGCCGCGCGGGAGGCGGACCCGTCGCTGACCTTCCGCGCGCACCTGCGTGCCGTCGGCGGTGCGGTCGAGGAGTGACCCGATCGGGTGTGAGCTGCACCGTCACCGGGTATCCGGACGGCGCACCGGCCCAGGAGGCACGATCGTGACCACGCACATGGACTTCGGCAAGGACAGCGAGTACCACTTCGCCCGCGGCCTGCGGGCCTACCTCGCGCGGGTCGCGAAGACCGTCGGAGTCGGCTTCGAATCGTGTTCGCTCGACCTCGGTGTGCCCAGCTCCGGGTACGTCGCCCTCGACCGCGCGCTGCCGGACCGGCCGGACCACGAGCTCGCCCTCGTCTGGGACGAGGTGCACGGCTGGTCGGCGGTTGTCGAACCCGCGAGCGGGGAGACGGCGGAGGTGCTCGCCTACCTCGGCGGCGGTGAAGTCGTGCCGCCGCCGCGCACGGTCGGCCGGTTCGTCGAGGTGCTGCGGACGGCCGGCGCACCCGCCGGTCCGCTCCGCCCGCCGGTGTTCCGGACGGCGGGTGACCACGAAGAGCTCGTCGGCCGGCTGCCGGTCATCGGACCCGAGGGCCTGCTGCGATCGAGCTCCCCGACCTGGTGAGCGGCCTCGGCGCCGGCGTCCGGCGCATAGGATGGGCCGTCGGCACCGTCCAGTGAGGGAACCCCCGTGAGCCCTGATGCACCCCCGCCCGTCCGCGTTCTCCTGGTGGAGGACCACGACATGGTGGCGGAGGCGCTGCAACTGGCTCTCGACCGCGCCGACGGGATCACCGTGGTCGGCCGGGCCCGGTCGCGGGCCGAAGCCGTCACCGATACGCGTGCGCACGGGCCGGACGTCGTGGTGCTGGACCGGCGGCTGCCGGACGGCGACGCCCTGGGTGTCATCGCGGAGCTCGGTTCGGGTGGCGCCCGCGTGCTCGTGCTGACCGGCGACGCGACCCCGGCGATCGCCGTGCAGGTGGCCAAGGCGGGCGGAGCGGGGCTGCTGCTCAAGTCGTCGCAGCTGGGCGTGCTGGAGTCGGCGGTGCGGGACGTCGCCGCCGGCGGAGTCGTCTTCGACCCGGACCTGCTGCCCGGGGTCTTCGACCAGCTCACCGGACGTGCCCCCGGCGCGGCGCTGACCACGCGGGAGCGGGAGACGCTCGACCTGCTCGCCGAAGGCGCCACCACCGACGAGATCGGCCGGCGGCTGGGCGTCTCCCGCAACACCACGCGCAACCACGTGCAGCGTGTGCTGGAGAAGCTCGGCGCGCGCTCGAAGCTCGAAGCGGTCGCCGTGGCCCGCCGGGAGGGCCTCATCACCTGATGCAGGTGCACCAGGGGGACCGGTGCCGCTTGCATCTCGTGCAGGGCCGCGCCCCGGAGCACCCTTGACGTCGTGGAGAGCCCGGCCCCGCTCGTCGCGGAGTGCGCCCTGACCGATCCGGCGGGCGGACTCGCCGCCGTGCGCCGGTTCACCCGCCTCGCACTGCTGGCCTGGACGGACGCCACCGCCGTCGACGACGTCCTGCTGGCGGTCACCGAACTCGCGACCAACGCGCTGCAGCACGGCGGCGCGAATCCCGTCCTGCGGCTGAGCGTGGGGGCCGAACGCATCCGCGTCGAGGTGTTCGACGACGACCCGGCACCGCCGGTGCGCCGGCCCGCCGGTGACGACGGTGGCTGGGGGCTCGCCCTCGTCGACCGGCTGGCCCTGGACTGGGGGATCGCGCGCCACGGCCGGGGGAAGGTGGTCTGGTGTGCGCTGCCCGCCACGTCCGCCGAGCTCGCGGGCTGAGCGCCGGCCACGCCGTGCCACGCGGACGTCCGTCCGGCACAGTTGCCGCATGGACGAGGCGCTTCGGCCGGGACACACGATCTTCCTGCTCGACCCGGACGGACGGGTGGCGGGCTGGAACGCGGAGGCCGAACGCGTCACGGGCTACCCGGCGCGGGAGATCGTCGGCCGGCATTTTTCGATCCTCTACCCGCCGGAAGACGTGGCGGCGGGGAAGCCGGCCCGCGACCTCGAGATCGCGGCCGAGCGGGGGCACCTGGACGGCGAGGGCGGGCGGGTGCGCAAGGACGGCACCCGGTTCCGGGCGGTCACGTCGATCGCGGCCCTGTTCGACGAGCAGGGGCGGGTGCGCGGCTTCGGCCAGGTCGTCCGCGATCCGGCCGGCCTCGGCGGGCCGTCGCCGGCGAGTGAAGACCGGTTCGGCCTGCTGGTGCGCAGCGTGCAGGACTACGCGATCTTCCTGCTCGACCCGGGCGGGCGGATTTCGAGCTGGAACGCGGGGGCGGAGCGGATCAAGGGTTATGCGGCGGGGGAGATCGTCGGGCAGCATTTTTCGGTGTTCTACCCGCCGGAGGACCTGGCGGCGGGAAAGCCCGCGCGTGAGCTGGAAGTCGCGGCCGAGCAGGGCCGGCTGGAGGACGAGGGCTGGCGGGTGCGCAAGGACGGCAGCCGGTTCTGGGCCAACGTGGTGATCACGGCGCTGGTCGACGAGCAGGGGCGGCTGCGGGGCTTCGGCAAGGTCACCCGGGACCTGACCGAACGCCGCGCGGCCGAACTGGCGCTGCAGGAAAGCGAAGAACGGTTCCGGCTCCTGGTGCAGAACGTCCAGGACTACGGGATCTTCATGCTGGACCGGGACGGCCGGATTTCGAGCTGGAACGCGGGGGCGGAGCGGATCAAGGGTTATGCGGCGGGCGAGATCATCGGCCAGCACTTCTCGGTGTTCTACCCGCCCGAGGACGTGGCGGCGGGAAAGCCCGCGCGTGAGCTGGAGATCGCGATCGACCAGGGACGTCTCGAAGACGAAGGGTGGCGGGTGCGCAAGGACGGCACCCGGTTCTGGGCGAACGTGGTGATCACGGCGTTGTTCGACAAGGAGCACCGGTTGCACGGCTTCGGGAAGGTCACCCGCGACATGACCGAACGCCGCAACGCCGAGCAGGCCCTGCGCGAACGCCGCCGGCTCGTCGGCCACCTCGTGGACGCGCAGGAGGTGGAGCGGCGCCGGATCGCCTGGGACGTCCACGACGAGTCGATCCAGTCCATGGTCGCGGTCGGGATGCGGCTGCAGCTGCTCGCCTCCCGGCTGCCGGAGCCGCACGCGAGCGCGGTCGGCGGGCTCGACGAGTCGGTGCAGGCCGCCATCGCCAGGCTGCGGGGCCTGGTGTCCCGGCTGCGGCCGCCCGAGCTCGACCAGCGCGGGCTGGTGGAGGCGGTGTCCGGGTACGTCGACGAGGTCGCGGGCCGGTGGGGCCTGGCGCACTCGGTGCGCGACGAGCTCACCGCCGAACCGTCCCCGGCGGCGGCGATCACCGTCTACCGGATCTGCCAGGAGGCGCTGAGCAACGTCCACAAGCACGCCCGGGCCACCCGGGTCGACCTCACGCTGTCCACAGTGGACAACGGAACGCTGGTGCGGATCACCGACGACGGTGTCGGCACGCCGGGGGACGACGCCGGCTCCGGGCACTTCGGGCTGGTCGAGATGCACGAACGCGCCGAAGCGGCGCACGGCTGGCTGTCGGTGGCCGGCGTCCCGGGTGACGGCACGGTTGTCGAGTTCTGGCTGCCGATGCTGCCCGACGCGACGGGACTCGAACCGTGACCGAGCTGCGGGTGCTGATCTCCGACGACGACGTGCTGATCCGCGACGTCCTCAAGGAGGTCCTGGACGAGGAGCCCGACATCGCCGTGGTCGCGGTCGCCGCCGACGCGGACGAGGCGATCCGGCTCGCCGAGCACCACCGGCCCTCGGTCGCGGTCCTCGACGTCCGGATGCCGGGCGGGGGCGGCGCCCGGGCCGCGCGCGAGATCGCCCGGTGCAGTCCCGGCACCGCGATCCTGGCCTTCTCCGCCTACGCGGACCGGGCCTCGATGGCCGGCCTCGCCGCGGCCGGCGTCACCGAGTACCTGGTGAAGGGCGCGCCGAACCGGGCGATCGTCGAAGCCGTCCGGCGGCTGGGCCGCGGGACGTCCTCCTCGTGAGCGGTCAGCCGACCGGCCGGGTGTTCATCACGCCGTAGAAGTCCATCGGCAGCAAGGTGAACAGCCGCCGCACGGCACGGGACTGCCCGGGTTCCACGGTGAGGTGGGCCCCGGCGGCGTCGGCGAGGAGCTGGGCGCGCAGCAGCGAGTTCAGCCCGGCGACGGAGAAGAACGTGACGCCGGTGAGGTCGACGACGACCTCCCGGACCTGGCTGCGGATCCGGGACCCGAGGACTTCGTCGAGCCGGCGGGCGGTGCTCAGGTCGATTTCGCCGGCCACCTCGACCAGGACGGTGTGCCGGGCGGGGCGGAGGACGCGCAGGGTCATGCGGCCGTGGGCGTTGATCCAGGCGGTGGTGAGCTCGTGGTCGGCCGGGCGTGGTTCGGGAACCATCGCGGCACACCCTTTCATCGGGCAGCGGAAGCGGACCGGACGTCGGGGGAGGAGGTGCCGGTGAGGGCAGCCTGCCGGCCCGGGCGCGGAACGTCCGGCGGCGGCTGACGGCTCAACCGTGAACGGTCAGCATAGTGCATCTGCACTAGGTGGACCAGCGGGGCAAATTCGGTGGACAGCCGCGGCGCGGCCCGGTGGGATCGGCCGCGGACCGCAGCCGACGTGAGGGGCGCCTTGACCACCGGAGACCTGTCTTCCGCCGAAGCGACCATCACGGTGCCCGTCGTCCGGCGCCTGGTCGAGACGCAGTTCCCGCAGTGGGCCGGGCTGCCGCTCGAGCCCGCGCCGGCGCAAGGCGTCGACAACGCCACGTACCGCCTGGGACCGGAGATGTCGGTGCGGCTGCCGCGGTTCGCGCGCTGGGCCGGGCAGGTCGCGCGGGAGCAGGAATGGCTGCCGAAGCTGGCGCCCGGGCTGCCGCTGCCGGTCCCGGTGCCGCTGGGTGCCGGGAAGCCGGGGGCGGGCTACCCCTTCCCGTGGTCGGTGCTGAGCTGGCTGCCCGGCGGCCCGCTGGATCCGGACGGGGTGGCGGACCCGGCGGAAGGCCTCGCCGGGTTCTTCGCCGCGTTGCGCCGGGCGGACACCACCGGCGGGCCGCCTCCGCAGTGGAGCAACGGCTTCCGCGGCGTCTCGACGACCGACGAGCGTGATTCGGCGATCGCGCCGGTCCGGCTCGCCTCCCGGATCGAGGCGCTGGCCGGCCTGATCGACGTCGGCGCGGTGGCGGCGGTGTGGGAGGCGGCCCGCGCGGCCCCGCCGTGGGACGGCCCGCCGGTGTGGATCCACGGCGATCCGGCGCCGGCGAACCTCCTGGCCCGCGACGGCCGGCTGAGCGCGGTGATCGACTTCGGGACGATGGCCGTCGGCGACCCCGCGTGCGACCTCATCGCGGCGTGGTCGGTGCTGTCCCCGGCGGGACGGCGGGTGTTCCGCGCGGCGCTCGACATCGACGACGCCACCTGGGCGCGCGGTCGCGCCTGGGGTTTGACGGCGGTGCTGCCGACCCGGGCGGAGCTGACCGGTCCGGACGCCGGCCGGGCGCGGCGGCGGTTGGACGAGCTGGTGGCGGACCACCAGGCGGCCGCCGCGTAGGACGGCGCCTCGGGTGCTGGTGCGTGCCCGAGCCGTGCCACGCCCAGGTGATCGCCGAACTCGCAGATCACGGGCGGTAACGAAACACACCCCCTCTGCGAGTAACCTGGCGACACGAGGGGGTGATCGACGGTGCTCGCGCGACGACACGTCGGTTTCGACCAAGCCGAACTGCCCAAGGCTCACCGGATCAGGTGGTGGCTGGCGGCGGTGGCGGCCGGGCTCGTCGCGGTCAGCTTCGCCGTGGTGCCCTACCTGCCGTTCTTCCAGGGCTGGACGTTCGTCCGCGACCCGAAGGTCGCCAGTGTCATCACCTGGACCGTCCTGCAGACGTCCGTCGTGGTCATCTCCACGATCCTCACGCTGTTCTTCGTGGGGAAGGCCCGCCTCGAAACCGCCGCCTTCCGCGGCAACCAGATCGACATCCGCCTCTTCGTCGACGAACGGCCGACCGGCAGCCACGACCGCGAGATCGACTCCGCCGTCGAGCTGACCGCCACCTTCAAGCGGTTCCTCAACGACTCCCGCCTCTACACCCCGACCCCGGTCCCGGGGGTCGGCAGCTCGTACGACTTCATCCAGATCGTCGAGCACGCCGGCGACTCCGCGGACGGCTGGTGGAAGGCCGCCACCAAGCTGATCCGGCTCGCCCAGCCGCCCGCCGCGTTCACCGTGACCGGCACCGTCCGGCCGGGCAACACCACCGGCCGCTACCAGCTCATCCTCGAGCTCGTGCGCGTCCCGCGGTTCGCTGCCAGCCCGCTGGTGATCGAGGACGAGAACTGGCCGCGCGTGCTGCACCGGGCCGCGAACGCCGTCGCCGCGCTGGTCATCCCGCGCAGCGCCTACGTGCGCACGAACATCCATTGGACCGCCTGGCGCGACGCGAAGATCCCGTACGAGCTCTTCGACGCCTACCAGCGCGCCAACCACTTCGTCACCTACCGCCGTTACGACGAAGCCCTCGCCGAGTACTACCGGGCAGTCAGTCTCGACCCGTCGAACGTCTACATCAGACTCGAGATCGCCGCCCTGCAGGAGCAGCTCGACCTGCACCTCGACGCGCTCGCCACCTACGACGACGTGATCACCGTCTGCAGCCGGGGCCACCCGGCCCTCGCCCGCTGGTGGATCGGCGCCGACTTCGCGAAGCAGCCGCGTTACGCCGGCCGCGGCCGTGACGTCGCGCTGCTGATCGCCCGGTACCGGCACGCCCTCGTGCTCGGGCACGGCGACTCCGTGGCGGGCTCCTGGTGGGTGCGCCGCACCACCGCGAGCGTGCCCGACGACGCGCGGGCGTTGCGCCGCGCCGAACTGCGGGCCGCGCTGGAACTGCGGTTCCGCCGGTACATCGACCTCGACGTCCGGACGCGGCCGTACACGATCCCGCGGGAGAAACGGCTCGAGCTGCACCGCCGGGTGATGCGGGTGCCGGTGCGCGAGCTCGTCGTCCAGGAGGCGACGCCGGCGCAGCTGGCCGAGTACAACCAGCGTGCCGCCGAGATGCGCTCGTACCTCGGCGCGCTGTCGCAGTACGAGATCGAGCGGCTCATCGAGGACTACCGCCGGTTCGGCCGGCGCTGGCGCCGCAGCTGGCAGCAGCTGACCAACCGCGCGCTCGACCTGTCCCTGATCTGGACGGTGGTGCGGCGCGCGATGGCCGACGTCGAGCCGGTCACGGGCGCGGTTCCGGTGCCCCAGCCCGCTTACCCGGGCAGTCGCGTCCGGCTGGCCGACGTCTGCCCGGACCGGCGCTGGCCGCCGGACCCGCAGGCGCTCGACGAAACCGTCGAGGCCGCGGGATCCCGCCGGTCGTGGGAAGAGTGCTACAACGCGGCGAGCGTGTACGCCGTCGCCATGCTCGAAGTCGGTCCGCGCGGCGAACGCGACCTGCGCGACCGCGCCCGCAATCCCCGGCTCACCGGGGAAGCGCGCGACGAAGTGGCCCGCCGCGCGATCCGCGAGCTGTACCACGCGGCGACGATCAGCCACAGCGGGCGGCTGCCGGAGCGCCGGTCGTGGGTGATGGGGGAGGACCCCGACCTCGCCGCGCTGCGCGGGCACGAGCTGTTCCGGGTCTTCGAGATGGTCACCTTCTCGCCGGACCGCGCCGCCCCGCTGCGGCCGCAGCGCGCCCACGTCTGGGAGCAGGTCAGCTACGTGCGGCGGCTCGTCGGGGAGATCGCCGGCTGCCGCGCGCACTTCTGGCGGACCCGCGCCCTCGAGCCCGGCCCGGCCCCGGACGGCCGGACGCTCGACCGCTGGCGCTCCGCCGACCGCGACGCCTGGCGGAAGCTGTCGCGGCTGGCCACCGGGAAACAGGACTGGTACACCCGCTACCAGGCGATCTGCGCGTTCCGCGAATGGTCGGCCGACTCGGGTTACCCGGGCGCCATCACCGGGTTCCCGCTCTACGACGAAGAACGGCTGCACGCCCAGCTGCGTGGCGCGGCCGGGTCACGCGTCAAGACCGGCCTGGACGCCAACGTCGTCGTCCGCGAGTACGTGCGGCTGTGCGACCAGCGGCTCGACCAGCTCGTCACCGAAATCACCGAGCTCGAGCACGGCCTGGTCGCCGAAGACGACTTCACCACGCGCGCCGAGCTGTGGGCGGCACTCTGGTCGTGGTTCGACGACGACATCGCCGACGGCTCTTCGGCCGGCGAACGGCGTGAGCGGTTCCGGAAGCTCGCCCGGCCCTAGGACGGCCGGGTGTAGCGGTGCTTCACCCCGGCCGGGAAGTACTCGGGATCACCCGCCGGGCGCAGGACGACGTCGGGCAGCTGCCGGTCCGCCGGCACGTAGTGCGCGAACTCGCTGTTGAGCCGGCGCAGCTGATCGCGCACCGAGCCGGCGATCCGCCCGGCGTCGGCGGTCGCACCCGGCGCCGTCTCGACGGTGATCCGCAGCCGCCGGTCGCGGTCGGCGTCCTCGACCGACTCGATGACGAACTTGCCGGTGACGGTGTCGCTGATGCCGGGCTGCTCCAGCCCGACGGTGACGTTCTCCGGGTAGACGTTGGCGCCGAAGAAGGAAACCGTGAACAGGGACCGGCCGAACACGTACACGAACGGCAGCTCCGGCCCGGGCGGCGGGGTGAAGCCGTGCCGGGCGCAGAAGGCGAGCAGCTCGGCGTGCGGCAGGACCCCGCCGTCGTCGGCGATGTGGTAGCGGATCAGCGGGATCCCGCCGTCCGCGGTGAAGACGAGCGTGCCTTCGTGCACCTCGAAGAAGCGGCTCGCCGGGTCGTACTGCACGAGGGTCGGGAGCCGCGCGTCGCCGAAGACCTCCCGGGCGAGGTCCGGGCGGCCGGCGAAGAACCGGCGGATGCCCACCGACACCGGGGTTTCGGTGCCGAGCACCCCGGCGTCGGCGGTGCCGTACAGCGATGCGATGTCGCGAACGGGGTCGGCCACCCCGGCCCGCTGCGCGACGAGGTCCCGCCACTGCTCGCTGAAGACTTCGCCGGCGAGCACGAGTTTGATCGTGTACGCGGGCCAATCGACGCCCTCGGCGAGCCCGGTGTCGACGACGTCCTTCACGAACGGCGGGTAACCCAGCAGCACCACCTGCTCGAAGTGCGGCGCCAGCTCGGGGAGCACCCGCAGGATCTCGGCCTTGTTGTTGCCCGGCGCCACCACGGTGATCGGGCAGCCCTTCGCCGCGAGGTGGCGCACGCACGCCGTGGTGAACAGGCCGCCCACCCAGGTGCCGAGCGGGAAGCAGACGACGGCGAGGGTGCTGCGCTCGTCCGCGCCGAAGCCGTCGACCATGACCTGCTCGAAGCGGCGGGCGACGTGCAGCTCGTCCTCGAGGGCGCGGGGCCAGATCGTCGGCCGGCCGCTCGAACCGGAGGAGACGGCGATCATGTCGTTTCCGGCGAACGTGCCACCGCGGCACAGCTCGGGCAGCGGGTGCTTCCGGTGGTAGCCCGCCTTGTCGACGAGCGGCAGCGTGCGGAAGTCCGCCATCGTCTTGACGTCTTCGGGCGTGATCCCGTGTTCCCGCAGGAACTTCCGGTACGCGGGCACGGTTTCCGCGGTGCGGTGGACCAGGTCGAGCACGTGGTCTTCGGACGGTGGTTCCGGCGGGCCGAAGAAGGTGTCGAACGCCTGCCGCACGCGGGTCTGCCGACCGTGGTCCATGATCGCAGCATAACGGCCGCCGCGTGTCATGATGGGCGGCGTGAGCACCTCCGCGGAGCAGCACCCCGCCGGCGCACCGTTGACCCTCTACCTGGTCAAACGGCTCGAGCTGGTGGTCAGGGCGCTGCTCGACGACGCGTTGCGGCCGCTCGGGCTGACCACGCTGCAGTACACCGCGCTGACGGTGCTCGAAGCCAGCGGCGCGCTGTCCTCGGCGCAGCTGGCCCGCCGGTCGTTCCTGCGGCCGCAGACCATGCACGAAATGGTGCTGGCGCTGGAAAAGCGCGGGCTGATCGCGCGCACCCCCAAGGCGGGCAACAAGCGGGTGCTGCTGGCCGGCCTCACCGACGCCGGCCGCACGCTGCTGGCGGACTGCGCGCCGGCGATCGCGGAGGTGGAGCACGCCCTGCTCGCCGACCTGAGCCCGGGCCAGCGCGCGACGTTCCGCGAGGGGCTCCAGCACGGCGTTACGGCATTGGGAGCGCTCTTGCGTCGCTCTCAGCAACCCTGATATTTCGCTTACGCAACTTTTTGCTGACGACTGGGGGATCAGGCTCCGCCGACTGGGCTCTTTACTCAGGCTTACTGAGACCAAAGCACTAGGCCGGTCGAGTGGAAGGGGCCTCCGAGGGCGTAGCGCGCGTGTGACCGGCGGCGTTGAGGGGTAGGTCAGAGGTCTGCTCTCGCCGAGGGGAGGTTCGCCGACGTGACCCGGGCTCACGACGCGGGCGGCGCAACGGTCGCCGCGCGTCGGCTGCTGGTGCTGGCCGGGGCCGTGGCGGGCCTATGGCTGGTGTCGTGGCTGGTGTCCGGTCACGCGGAGGCTGCCACGCCGAGGCTGCCGGATCCGGTGGGGTCTGTGTCGGGGCCTTCTTCGTCGGTTGTCCGGGTGGCTGGTCTGGCGCCGGTGACCGATGCGGCGCGTGCGGTTTCGCCCGTCGCTGAGGCGACTGATGTTGTGAAGCCGGCGGTCAAGGTGGCTGGCGCGGGGATTTCGCGGAGCGTTGAGTCGGTTTCATCGCCGGCTGACGGTATTGCCGAGTCGGCTTCGTCGCCGGTCGCTGGAACTGCGGTGCAGCTCGTCGAGCCGGTGTCGCGGGCGATTTCGGCCGCGCCGGTCTCGCCAGTTGCCGAGTCGGCTTCGTCGCCGGTTGCAGGGATTGCGGCGCCTGTTGAGTCGGTGGGTTCGGCCGCGCTGGTTTCGTCCGCTACCGGGTCGGCTTCGTCGCCGGTTGCAGGGACTGCGGCGCCTGTCGTTGAGCCGGTGTCGCAAGTGAGTTCGGCCGCGCCGATTTCGCCAGCTGCCGGGTCGGCTTCGTCGCCGGTTGCGGGGATTGCGGTGCCTGTCGTGGAGCCGGTGTCGCAAGTACGTTCGGCCGCGCCGATTTCGCCCAATACCGGGTCGGCTTCATCTCCGGCACCGCCCGTCGAGCCGGTGGCGCGGGTTGTCGAGGCGACATCTTCGCCGATCGCCGATATCGCCACGACCGTGGTCGAGCCGGTGTCGCGAGTGGTGCGCGCGGCGGCGCCGGTGGTCGAACCGTCAGCGGGCGTAGTCGAGGCGGCCGCCAGGCCGGCGGCCAACACCGCCGCCACGGCGGTTGAGCCGGTGTCGCAGCTCGTCGAGCAGGTGGCCAAGACTGCCACTGCGGTGGTCGAGCCGGTTTCGCAGGTGGTCCGTGCGACCGCGCCCGTGGTGGAGCCGGTGGCGCGCATCATCAAAACTGCCGCGCCCGTGGTCGAGCCCGTGGCGCAGGTCGTCGCGGCGGCTGTATCGCCGGTGGTCAAGACTGCGGCGCCAGTGATCGAGCCGGTCTCGCAGGTGGTGCGTTCAACCGTGCCCGTGGTCGAGCCGGTGGCGCGCATCGTCGAGACCGCAGCTTCGCCAGTGATCAAGACCGTCACGCCGGTGGTAACCACCGCCGCCGAGGTGGTCGCGCCAGTCACCCAGGCCGTCCACGGCACCCTCTCGCCGCTGACCGACATCACCGCGCCGATCCTCGCGACCGTGACCAAGCCGGTCTCCGACCTCGTCGCCCCGCTGACCGACGCCGTCGCACCAGTCGCCGACCTCCTGCGCCCGGTCACCTCGACCGTCGTCGCGCCGGTTCTTGATGCCACGGCGCCCGTCCTGCCCGACGTCCTCGACCCCGTCGTCGGCGAAGTGGCCGAACCGGTGCCGGATCCCGATGCCGTTGTTCTGCCCGCCCCGGCCACCCGCGCCGGCGAACTGCGGGAAGCGCACCCCGCGCAGCAGGAATCCCCGGCGAGCCCGGTCTTGCGCCCGGCAACGGAACCGGCCAAGCTGGCTGCCGCGACCCACGCCGGATTCCGGGCCGCCGAACCCCGCCCGGCCCACGAACAGCGCCCGGCGCCGGTCCGGCCGCAGCCGAAGCACCCGGCCCCGAAGCGCCACCAAGCCCCCGAAAACCCGCCGGCCCCGCACGCCCCGGCGTCGTCCGATGCCACCTTCGGCGGCGGCTCCTCGATCCCGCCGGCCTTCCTGACCTCCGACCACGGACCCCGCGCCACCGGGGGCTTCACGCGGTCGCACGGGGACTTCCTGCCGCTTTGGCGGCCCTGCAAGCCGGGCACCGGCCCCGGCTAGATCGCGTCCCGAAACTCCGTTCCGTCGTGCGCTTCGCGGCGTGCTCCGCGCTGCTCGCGAGCCGACAAAACCACGCGTGGAAGTAGGGACGAAAAATGGAAGCGACAGTATTCGACCTCGGGAAGGTGCGAAGAGACGCGGTGGTCACCATCCGCCTGGACGCGATGGCCAACGTCAGGCTCCTGACGGAGGTCAACCTCCAGGCATACCGGCGCCGGCAGTACTACCGGATGCACGGCGGGGTGGCCACCGCACCGATGTTCAAGATCCACATTCCGGCCAACGCGCACTGGTTCCTGGTGCTCGACGTCGAGGGGCTGGACGACCTGCCCCTGCACCCGCGGGTGACCGTCGACGCGGAACCGGCCGTCATGGCCCGTGGACGCACCGGCCCCCGGTGAACGTCAGCTCGGCCTTCGCGGCCCCGATCTCGCTTTCGGGGCCGTCGAAGGGATCGCGGTCCAGCACGACGAGGTCGGCGCGCAGGCCCGGCCGGATCGAGCCGGCGTCGTCGAAGTGGTTGACGTAGGCCGAGCCCGCCGTGTAGGTCGCGATCGCCGCGCCGAGGTCGATCCGCTGCGCGGGGAAGAACGGTGGCACGTTCTCCCCGTGCGGCGTCCGGTTGACCGCGACGTGGATGCCCTGCAGCGGGTCGGGGCTGCTCACCGGCCAGTCGCTCCCGGCGGCCAGGGTGGCCCCGGACCGCAGCAGGGCGCCGAACGGGTACTGCCGCGCCGCCCGTTCGGCGCCCAGGAACGGGACGGTCAGGTCGTCCATCTGCGGCTCGTGCACGGCCCACAGCGGCTGGATCGTCGCGGTCGCGCCGAGCCGCCGGAACCGCGGGACGTCGTCGGGGTGCACCACCTGCAGGTGCGCGAGGTGGTGCCGGTGGTCGCTCCAGCCGTTGGCCGCGCGGGCGGCTTCGACGGCGTCGAGCGCGTCCCGCACCGCCCGGTCGCCGAGCGCGTGGAAGTGCACCTGGAACCCATGCGCGTCGAGGAGCGTGACGTGCTCGCGCAACGCCGCCGGATCGACGAAGCTCAGTCCACTGTGGTCACCGCACAGGTAGGGCCTGAGCAACGCGGCGGTCTGGTTCTCCGCCACACCGTCGAGCATGATCTTGACACTCCCGGTGCGGAACCCGCTGTCGCGCAACGATTCCCGGCGCTCCAGCAGGTCTGGGAGCTGGTCGGCGCCGCGGTCGCAGTCCCACCAGAGTGCGCCGGTGACCCTTGCTGTCAGGACGCCCCGCGCGATCGCGTCGACATACGCGCCCGACGGGTCGGGCATGCCGCCGTACGCGCCGAGCAGCGGGTCCTGCCAGGCGGTGACACCGAAGGAGTGCAGCAGCTGTTGTGCCCGCAGCAGCCCGGCGAGCTCGTCCGCGGCGGTGCTCGGCGGCAGCAGCCGGGTGACGAGGTCCATCGCGCCTTCCTGCAACACGCCGGTCGCGGCGCCGTCGGCGTCCCGTTCGATGCGCCCGTCGGGCGGGTCGGGCGTGTCCTCGGTGATTCCGGCGCGGGCGAGCGCCACGCCGTTCAGCCACGCGCCGTGGTGGTCGCGGTTGACCAGCACCACCGGCCGGTCCGCGACGACGTCGTCGAGCAGCCGCCGGTGCGGCAGGCCGCCCACGAAGGTCTCCATGGACCAGCCGCTGCCGGTCAGCCACGCCAGCCGCGGGTTCGCCTCGGCGTAGGCGGCGACGGCGTCCCGACACTCCGCGACCGTGGTGGCGCCGGTGAGGTCGCAGCGGCCCAACTCGATCCCGGCGCCGACGGCGTGGACGTGCGCGTCCTGGAACCCGGGCAGCAGCAGGCGGCCGCGTAGGTCGACAACCTCGGTGCGCGGGCCGATCAACGGTTTCGGGTCGCCGCCCACCGCGGTGATCCGGTCGCCGGTGACGGCGACGGACCCGGCCCGGCTGCGGGCCGCGTCCCCGGTGTGCACCGGGCCGCCGGTGAAGACGAGGTCGGCGTGCATGCGCCGATCTTCCCGCATCGGCGGCGCGGCGCCGGGGTACCCACCCGGCATGCAGACGTTCCTGCCGTGCGCCGGCTTCGCCGAGAGCGCCCGCACGCTCGACCGCCGCCGGCTCGGCAAGCAGCGGGTGGAGGCGCTGCAGGTGCTGCGCGCGCTCGTCGTCCCGGACTACGGCTGGCGTCACCACCCCGCGGCGAAGATGTGGACGGGCTACGAAGAAGCACTGACCCGCTACGGCCTCGAAGTCTGCGCGGCGTGGTGTGCCCTCGGCGCGGCCGACACGTGCGCGGGAAAGCTCGCCGACGAGTACACCCGGTCACTCGGCGACGCCGCCGTCCGCACGCAGGCCGAGCTCACGGCCACCGGGGATGTCCCGCCGTGGCTCGGTGACGACGCCGTGCACCGCAGTCACCGGTCCGCACTGGTGCGGAAGGACCCGGACCACTACCGGGCGCAGTTCCCGGACGTGCCGGGGGACCTGCCGTACGTCTGGCCGCCCTCGGACCGGCCGCGGCGCACCGCCTGAAAACCGCACCGGACCTGCGGACGCGGTGGTCCGGTGGACAGCGGGCGGACAGACTATCGGCGGATTTACAACGTTGTATCAACGAGGTAGAAGTGTCCCTGCGCTGTTCGTCGCTCCGGCTTCACGCCGTGGAAGGGGCCACCGATGTCCGCCCGAGAACGCGATCACCTGTCCCGTCGTGACCTGCTCCGGCTCGCCGGGGGCACGGCCGCCGCCGTCGCCGCGGCGCTCTGGCTGCCCGGCACGGCGGCCGCCGCGGGCACCTTCAGCCCGATCCGGCCGCCGGCCACCCCGCTGATCGTCCGCTCGCCGTACCTGTCCACCTGGCAGCCCGCCGACAACCTGCCCGGCACCTGGGCGAGCTTCTGGACCGGGCACACCACCGCGCTGTGCGGCCTCGCCCGCATCGACGGTGTCGCGTACGTCTTCGCCGGGTCGCCCGCCCTGCCGTCCGGGCCGGCGCTGACCCCGATGACGCAGGTGTCGCTGCAGGTCACCGGCACACGATCGACGTATGTCCTCAGCGGCGGCGGGGTGAACCTCACCGTCACGTTCTTCTCGCCCGTCGACCCGGCGAACCTGCAGCGCCAGTCCGTGCCGTTCGGCTACGTCACCATCCAGGCCGCCAGCACCGACGGCCGCGCGCACGCCGTCGACCTGCACTTCGACTCCTCGGCCGAGTGGGTGCACGGCAACACCGCCACCCCGGTCACCTGGACGCAGCAGCAGTCCAACGGCTACACGCTGCTGAGCTGCACCCCGGCGAGCCCGGGTGTGCTGCAGGAAAACGGCGACCAGGCCGGCTGGGGCTCGCTGGTGCTGGCCGCGCCGACGTCCGGGGTCAGCTGGCAGATCGGGCAGGACACCGTCGTGCGCGCCGCCTCGGCCGGCCAGGGCGGTCTCGGCAACAGCAGTGACACCGCCCAGCCGCGGGCGATCAACGACCGCTGGCCGGTGCTCGCCTTCAACAGGAACCTCGGCACCATCGCGGCCGGCGGCACGTCGGCGCCGTTCACGCTGTCGATCGGGCACGTCCGCACGCCCGCGGTCCGCTACCTCGGCACCGAGCTGCGGCCCTGGTGGACGCACTACTGGGGCAGCTGGCAGGACATGGCGGTCTGGTTCGCCAACGACCACGCCGCCGCGCTCGCGGCCGCGACGGTGATCGACCAGCGGCTGCACGACGACGCCGTCACCGCGGCCGGCGGCGGGACCACGGGTGAGCACTACGCCGGGATCTGCGCGCTGGCGCTGCGCCAGGCGTTCGGCGGGACCGAGCTGGTCGACCGCGGCGGCGCGCCGTGGGCCTTCCTCAAGGAGATCTCCTCCAACGGCAACATGTCCACTGTGGACGTCACCTACCCGGCGTTCCCGGGCTACCTGTACCTGTCCCCGGCCTACCTGCGGCTGATCCTGGAGCCGCTGCTGGACTACGCCGAGCGCGGCGGCTGGCCGAAGGAGTTCGCCGAGCACGACCTCGGCACCCACTACCCGGACGCGACCGGGCACAACGACGGCAACGAGGAGAGCATGCCGGTCGAGGAGTCGGCCAACCTGCTGATCATGGCCGCCGCGCTGGTCCAGCGGCTGCCGTCGGCGGAGGCGAGCGCGTTCGCCACCACGCACTACCGGATCCTGCGGCAGTGGGCCGAGTACCTGGTGGGCACCACCCTCGACCCGGGCTTCCAGAACCAGACCGACGACTTCACCGGGTTCATCGCGCACAGTGCGAACCTCGCGCTGAAGGGCATCATCGGGGTCGGCGCGATGGGGATCATCGCCACCGCCACCGGGAACACCGCCGACGCCCAGCGCTACCGGTCGACGTCCCGCAGTTACGTCAGCCAATGGGTGACGCTCGCGCAGGACACGTCGAACCAGCACCTGAAGCTCGCCTACGACCAGCCCGGCACGTGGAGCCTGAAGTACAACGGCTTCGCCGACCGCGTGCTCGGCCTCGACCTGGTCCCGCTCGGCGTCGCGGCGCAAGAGGCCGCCTGGTACCACGCCCGGGCGGGCGCCCACGGTGTGCTGCTCGACCCGCGCAACAACTACACGAAGGCCGACTGGGAGCTGTGGACCGCGGCCTGGCTCACCGACCAGCCGAACATCCGGAACACACTGGTCGAGGGTGTTTACAGCTACGCGAACAGCACACCGCAGCGTGTCCCGTTCAGCGACTGGTACGTCGTCGCCGACGCCACCCAGCGCGGCTTCCAGGCCCGCCCGGTCGCCGGGGGTTACCTGGCCCTGCTGACCCGTCCGGCCGGGTCGACGACGGTGTGGCGCAAGCTCCAGAACCAGCGGTCGGGCAAGGTCCTGGCCGTGTCGAACATGTCCCTGGCCGACACCGCCGAGGTCACGCAGTGGGCGGACAACGGCACCGCAGACCACCTCTGGACGGTGGTCGACAACGGTGACGGCACGGTGCGGATCGTCAACCGCAACAGCGGCAAGGTCCTGGCGGTGCACGACCAGAGCCTCGACAACGGCGCCCACGTGCAGCAGTACCGGGACAACGGCACCCCGGACCACAACTGGCGGATCACCGACGCGGGCGGCGGCTGGTCGAAGCTCGTCAACGTCCGCAGCGGCAAGGTGCTGGCGGTCGACCAGCAGTCCACGGCGGACGGCGCGCAGGTGACGCAGTGGGACGACAACGGCTCGCCGGACCACCTGTGGCGGTTCGGCTGACGTCGTTTGCAAGACTGGCGAAGTGTGCGCCGACCTCAGCCGGATCCGCCGGTTCCTCGACGAGCGGGATCCGCCGACCCCGTGCCTCGTTGTCGACACCGACGTCGTCGCGGCCCGGGCGGCAGAGTTCCGGGCCGCGTTCCCCGGCGCGCTGGTCCGGTACGCGGTCAAGGCCAACCCGGCGCCGCCGGTGCTCGACACGCTGGTGGCGGCGGGGGCCGGCTTCGACGTCGCCGGGCCGGCCGAGCTGACGCTGTGCCTCGAGCGGGGCGCCGATCCGGCCGACCTCGCCTACGGCAACCCGATCAAGAAACCCCGTGACATCGCCTACGCCTACGGGCGCGGGGTCCGCGAGTTCACCTCGGACGCCGCCGACGACGTCGACCACCTGGGCCGGCACGCGCCGGGCTCGGCCGTCTCGATCCGGGTGGTGCTCGACGCGCCGGACTCGGTGACGCCGTTCGGCCGCAAGTTCGGCTGCGAGCCGGCCGAGGCCCTCGACCTGGTACTGCGTGCGGCCGGGCTGGGGCTGCGGCCCGGCATCGCCTTCCACGTCGGGTCGCAGCAGCCGGACGTCGCCGCCTGGGAGATCGGCGTCACCACCGCGGCGAAGCTGTTCGCCGAGGCGGCGGCGCAAGGCGTCGAGATGACGCGGCTCAACCTCGGCGGCGGCTTCGCGACCACCCACCGCACCGCCGTCCCGCCGCTGGCCGCGTACGCGACGGCGATCGCCTCCGCGCTCGACTCGTGTTTCCCCGCCGGACGGCCGGACCTGCTGCTCGAGCCCGGCCGGGTGCTCGTCGCCGACGCGGGCCTGCTGCGCGCGGAGGTCGTGCTGGTCGCGAACCGGGGTGAGCGGCGCTGGGTGTACCTCGACATCGGCCGCTACAACGGGCTCGCCGAGGCCGAGAACGAGGCCATCGCCTACCGGTTCGAGCCGGTCGAGCCGCACCCCGGGCCCGTCGGTCCGGTGGTGCTCGCCGGGCCGACCTGCGACGGCGACGACGTCCTCTACCAGCGCACGCCGTACGAGCTGCCGCTGTCCCTGCGGACCGGCGACCGGCTCGACCTGCCCGGCACCGGGGCCTACACCGCCAGCTACGCGTCCGTCGCGTTCAACGGCATCGAGCCGCTGCGCACCTACTGCGTCGGGAGGTGGGGAGATGCCTGAGGTCGGCCGGTTCACCGGGCGCCACGTCCTGGCCGAGCTGCACGGCATCGACCCGGGCCTGCTCGACGACGCCACGCGGCTGGGAGAGCTGCTCCGCGCGGCCGTGACGGAGGCGGGCGCGACGGTGGTCGACGTCGTGGCCAAGCGGTTCGCGCCGCAGGGCGCCACGGTGATCGCGCTGCTGGCCGAGTCGCACGCGTCCGTGCACACCTACCCCGAGCACGGCTCGCTGTTCGCCGACGTCTTCACCTGCGGCGAGCGGGCCGATCCCGAGCACGCGCTGCGGCTGCTGGCGAAGTCGCTGGACGCCGCTTCGGTCCACCTGTCCGTCGTCCACCGGGGAGAACGCTGATGCCCTCGATCCACGAACCGGTCGGCGCCGGCCTCACCCGCGTGTGGGAGGTCGACGACGTCGTGTTCGACGCGCGCACGCCGTACCAGCAGGTGCTGATCGGGAAGACCGCGCAAGGGGTTTCGCTGTTCTGCGACGGTGAGCGCCAGAGCACCGAAGCGAGCCAGCTCGTCTACCACGAGGCGCTGATGGTGCCCGCGCTGCTGCTGGCCGAGCAGGTGCGGCGGGTCCTGGTGATCGGGTCGAGCGAGGGGGTCGCCAGTCAACTGGCGGTCGCGGCGGGCGCTGCGCACGTCGACCACGTCGACATCGACGAGCAGGCGGTCCGGGCCTGCGCCGAGCACCTGCCCTACGGTTACCCGGCCGAAGAGCTGGACCGCGCTTCGCGGGGCGAAGGGCCGGTCCGGGTGTCCTATGCGGACGGCTGGGCGTTCCTGGCCGCGGCTCCCGCCGGGAGTTACGACGTGGTGGTGATCGACCTGCCGGACGAGAACACCGATCCCGAGGCCCAGCACAACCGCTTGTACGGCACGGACTTCCTCCGGCACTGCGTGCGTGTCCTGGCTCCCGGCGGTGTGGTGACCTGCCAGGCGGGCTGCCCGACGTTGTGGCGCAACGAGACGCTGCGCGCGTCGTGGCGGCGGTTCGGCGAGGTGTTCGGCACGGTGCTGTACTTCGGTTCCGACGAGCACGAGTGGGCGTTCCTGTCCGGGCGTGTGGACCGGGTGGCCGATCCGGGTGCGCTGGTGGCGCGCCGCTTCGCCGAGCGGGGGAGCCGGGCGGCGACGCTGGACGCCGAGGCGCTGCTGGCGGGCTCGACGCCGCCGTACTCACTCCGGCACGATACTGGTCCAGACCAGTTTCGACAGTGATTCCGAGAATACCGCGTAGTTGAAACCGGAAACAGCGGGGAAATGGATTTCCCGTACTTTCGGTTGCCGTGTTACTCCGTTCAGTGGCCGTCGAAAAGGTTGCGATCGCGCTACGATCCGTTCCGCGCGCGATCATCGTGATCAAAAAGGCATCGTGGCCCATTTGGAGGAGCGTCATGCTCGGTATGTTGGTCGTAGCCGGAATGATTCTGTCCGCCGTCGCCGCACCCGTCGAATCCGTGGCGGAATCGGCTCCCGACCAGAAGATCACGCTCGACATCAAGACCATCAACGGCTCCGGCTGCCCGGCCGGCACGGCCACGGCTTCGGCCGACGTCGCGTCGGACAACACGTCGTTCACGGTGCACTACACGAACTTCACCGCCAAGGCCGGTGGGGGCGCGTCCGCGCTCGACGCCCGGAAGAACTGCCAGATCAACGTGCTCGTCCACGTGCCCCAAGGGTTCACGTACGCGATCGCCTCGGCGGAGTACCGGGGCTTCGCGCACATCGAGAGCGGGTCGAGCGCGCTCGAGCAGGCGAACTACTACTTCGCCGGGACGTCGCCGACCGCCCGCGTGCGGCACACGTTCCCCGGCCCGTTCCACGGGGTGTGGCGGGCCACCGACGTCACCGAGGTGGCCGAGCTGGTGTTCGCGCCGTGCGGGGAAGACCGCAACCTGAACATCAATGCGGAACTGCGGGCCGACGCGGGCACCGCCGGCGGGACGAGTTACATCGAAATGGATTCCGAGCACGCGAGCGTGGACACGATTTACCACTTCGCGTGGAAGACCTGCTGAATTCCGCGGTCTTTTCCGCTCCGATGACCCGCTCACCGGAAACACCGGCCGGTGAGCGGGCCGTTCGTCCCGGTCAGACGTGGGTGACGAGCAGGGTCACCCCGGCCTCGCCACCGCAGTCGACGAACACCGGGCCGACGCCGTTCCCGATGTGCTGGGCCACGGTGGCCTTGGCCACGAAGTGGTCCGGACCGGCGTCGAGGATCCGGATGTTCTCCAGTGCCGGCCGCTCCGGGAACCCGCCGAGCACGGACTTCAGCCCGGTGCCGCCGCCGCAGTTGCCCGTGATGGTCACTTCTTCGCCGCGATGAGTGGTGGGGTTCGGGCTCACCTGCACGGTGGCGCGCGCCCCCTGGGGCGGCTGGTGGTTCGCGTTCGTCATGGTCCCCTCCGTGGTTCCCGGCTCCGCCGACGCGCCGCCGGCGATCCCGATGCTCGCCGCCGTGACCAGTCCGGCCGCGAGGGCCAGGCCGGCCACCTTGCGGGTGGGCTTGCTGGTGCTGCGCATGGTGATCTCCTCCCCGGGATCCGGATCAGCCGGATCTGCCCAGTCAGTCGCGGACAGGCGCGGCCGAGGTTCTCGTCAGGGCGGAGTGAGACGTGGATCACAGCAAGGGTGAGCTGCGCAGCTCGAACCGAGGGGTGGCCGGTGGTTTCGAAAGGGCCGCGGGTCAGCCGCGGGGTTCGACGCGTTCGACCTCGGCGGCGGGCATCGGGGTGCATCGTCGCTCGAACCGCTCCATCAGGACGGTAGCGATCAGGAGGGCCACTGGGGTGCTCACCGCGATCCACATGTCAGAAGAGCTACCCAGCCCCGGCTGATCTCAACCACCCGCGGACAGCCGGGTGATCACGTCCAGGAGTCCCGCCCGGAAGGCGTCGTCCTCGCCGAGCACACCGAGCAGTGCGGGTTCGGCGTGCACCGCCCGTTCGTGGACGGCCCGGCCGCGCGTGGTCAACCGGGTCAGGTGGCGGCGGGCATCCGCCGGGTCCGGCGTCCGCGTGACGAAACCCGCCTTGGCGAGCCGGTCGAGCGTGCGGCTCATCGTCTGGTCGGTCACCTGGCAGCGCTGCGCCAGTGTTCGCTGGGGGAGCGGGCCGTCGCGCAGGACGTGCAGCGCGATCAGGCCCGCGTGGGTGAGGCCCATGCCGTCGAGCACGGCCGCCCAGCGTTGCTCCACGAGTCGTGCGGCGACGGCCAGGAGCCGGCCCGTCGGCCAGGTGCTCAGGTCGGGTTCGGGGGTTGTGCTCACCGTCACTCCGGGTCGTCGTGCAGAATGTTCAGCTTGCTGAACAATTGGGCGTGTTCGCCCTCGAAAGGACCTTAGCGACCATGAACGACAAGCCGCGCCGGCTCCGCTGGCTGATCCCCGCCCTCCTGGTGATCGCCTGGCTCGGGCTGGGCGGGTTCGGCGGCCCGTTCGCCGGGAAGCTCAGCGAAGTCGCGAAGAACGACAACGCCGCCTTCCTGCCGCGCTCGGCCGAAGCCACCGAGGTCTCCGACGAGCAGAAGGGGTTCAGCCCGCGCCAGGTGCTGCCCGCGACCGTCGTCGCCGAGCGCACCACCGGCCTGACCGCGGACGACCGCCGGTTCCTCGAGACCAAGGCGCAGGAGCTGGGCAGCGTCCCCGGTGTGGTCGGGCCGCTCGGGAAACCCGAAAACGCGCCGCGGGACGACCAGGCCGTGCAGCTGGCCGTGCCGATCCTCGCCGACGGCAACCCCGCCGATGTCGTCAAGGAGGTCCGCGAGCGGCTCAGCGGCGCCCCGGCCGGGCTCACCGTGCTCGTCACCGGGCCGGCCGGGCAGATCGCCGACCTGGTCAAGGCGTTCGGCGGCATCGACGGCGTCCTGCTGCTCGTCGCCGGCGGTGTGGTGGCGCTGATTCTCCTCGCGGTCTACCGCAGTCCGCTGCTGCCGTTCCTGGTGCTGCTGTCGGCGGTGTTCGCGCTCGGGCTCGCCAGCCTCGTCGTCTACCTGCTGGCGAAGCACGACGTCCTCGCGCTCAACGGCCAGAGCCAGGGCATCCTCTCGATCCTCGTGTTCGGCGCGGCGACGGACTACGCGCTGCTGCTGGTCGCGCGGTTCCGCGAGCAGCTGCGCGACACGCCGAGCCGGTTCGACGCACTGAAGCTCGCCTGGCGCGCGACGCTCGAACCGATCGCTGCGTCGGCAGGCACCGTCGTGCTCGGTGTGCTGTGCCTGCTGTTCAGCGACCTCAACTCGAACAAGGGGCTCGGCCCGGTCGCCGCGATCGGCATCGGCGCGGCGTTGCTGGCGTCCACCACGTTCCTGCCCGCCGCGCTGGCGCTGTGCGGGCGCGGTGCGTTCTGGCCGTTCAAGCCGGCGCTCGGCTCGCCGCACCCGGAGACGGCCGGGATCTGGGGCCGGGTGGCCCGCCTGGTCGGCAAGCGGCCGCGCGCGGTCTGGGTGGTGACGGCGCTCGTGCTCGGCATCGGCGTCGCGTTCCTGCCGCAGCTCAAGGCGTCCGGCACCGCGCAGTCGGACGTCTTCCTCACCCAGGTCGAATCCGGGACGGGCCAGGAGGTCCTCGGCCGGCACTTCCCGGGCGGGCTCGGCGCGCCCGCGATCACCATCGCCGACGCCGGCGCGCTGCCCGCCGTGCTGAAGGCGTCCACAATGGACGGAGTGGCGCAGTCGCTGCCGCTGCCGGGCCCCGACGGCAAGCCGAAGGTGGTCGGCGGCCGGGTGCAGATCCTGTCCGTGCTCACCGATCCGGCGGACTCCGAAGCGGCGGTCGCGACCGTCGGCAAGCTGCGGGACGCCGTGCACGCGGTGCCCGGCGCGAACGCGAAGGTGGGCGGGCCGACGGCGATCCAGCTCGACACGCAGGAGACGTCGGTGCGCGACCGCGCGCTGATCATCCCGATCGTGCTGCTGGTGATCTTCTTTGTGCTGGCCCTGCTGCTGCGGTCGCTGCTCGCGCCGTTGCTGCTCATCGCCACGGTGGTGCTGTCGTTCGCCGCGACCATGGGCGTGTCGGCGCTGGTGTTCAACCACGTCCTCGGTTTTCCGGGCGCGGACCCGGTGGTGCCGCTGTTCGGGTTCGTGTTCCTGGTGGCGCTGGGGATCGACTACAACATCTTCCTGATGACCCGGGTTCGCGAAGAGGCGCTGACCCGGGGCACGCGTGAGGGCACGCTGCGCGGGCTGTCGCTGACCGGCGGGGTGATCACGTCGGCCGGGGTCGTGCTGGCCGCGACGTTCTCGGCGCTGGCCGTGATCCCGATCCTGTTCCTCGCCCAGATCGCGTTCATCGTGGCGTTCGGCGTCCTGCTGGACACGTTCCTGGTGCGCTCGCTGCTGGTCCCGGCGTTGACGGTCGACGTGGGCCGGAAGATTTGGTGGCCGTCGGCGCTGGCCCGCAAGGCGGACGGCGCGGCGGCGGCCATTCACGATCCGGACGCTGGACCGCTTCCGGACTAGGAGTCGACGCGTGCCCGGGACACCACGGCCTCGCCGGTCAGGTACGCGGCCGTCCCGGTCAGCGTGAGCAGCCGGTCCAGGGCACGCCGCCGGTTGTCCAGGTGCAGCCGGGCACCGGCCCCGGTCACCACGCGGTGGACCCGCAGCAGCGCCGACAACCCGGAGGAGTCGCAGAAGGCGATCTCGCCGCAGTCGATCCGCACGTCCCGCACCCCGGGGTGGTCGGCCAGCCACCCGGTGACCAGGTTCAGCAGCATCCCCGCCGTGGCGAACTCCAGCTCGCCGACGACGGAAACGTGGGCCGTGGCGCGGTCCGGGCAGGTCCAGGTGCAGGTCAACGCGCCGCTCATGCCGACAGCCCCGATCCGGCGGCCGGGGCCGCCAGGTGCGTGCGCGCGCCGCGGAGCAGGCTGGTGGCTCGCGGGAAGTCGCGGAGCTCCGCCTCGAGCAGGTCGAGGGCGGGCACCAGCGAGGCGGCCGGGACGCCGCGCGCGGTGAGGATCCCGGCGGTCCAGGTCAGGAACCCGGTGAACAGCTCGGCGTCGCCGACGTACAGCGCCGTCGCCAGGAACTCGACGATGTGCGCGATGTCCTCGGCGGTGTGCTGGCGCTGCTGGTCGGTGTAGCTCCGCATGGCCGGGATCCGCTCCTCCAGCCCGGCCAGCACCGCCTTGACGAGCCGGCCGGAGCTGCGGGTGACCAGCGTGTACTCCTGGTCGGCCAGGTGCGGCAGGTCGTCGAGCGGCTGGTGCGCGCCGTGCGGGCGGGGGAGCGGCTCGGTCAGCCGGTCGGCGGCGCCCCGCGCGTCCGGGGCCCACGCTTCGGCGCCCAGCAGCCGCGCGTAGCGGCCGTCGGGCCCGAAGGCGGCGCCGCCCGCGATGACGGGGGTGGCCGCGGCCTGGCACGCGGTGATCGTGGCGTGCGCGGTCGGCAGCCGGGTGGCGATCGAGCTGGAGAGCGCGACCGCGTCCGGCCCGGTGCGGTGCAGGTGGGCCACCAGGTGCGGGGCGGGCACCTGCGCGCCGAGGTAGTCGACCTGGAACCCGCGCAGCCGCAGCACCTCGGCGAGCAGCCGGGCGGGCATCGCGTGCCACTCGCCGTCGACGCAGGCGACCGTGACTCGGCCCAGGTGCGGCTCCGGCCGCTTCAGCACGTGACCGAAGGTCGCGATGACGCGGTCGTTGATCGCGGTCGCCGCGTGCTCCTGCGCGACGGTGAGGCGGTTGGCCGCCCACTCCTGCCCGACCCGCCGCTGCACCGCGCCGATCACGTCGAGCAGCAGGCTCTCCGGGTCCGCCCCGGCGCCCAGCGCCTGGACGACGAGGTCGGCGGCGGCGTATTCGTCCCCGGTCGTGACGGCGGCCCAGAGCCGCTCGGCCTGCTCGGCCACCCCGGCCGGGCCGGTGCGGGTCGAGGTGTTCATGCGGTGTACCTCCCGCGACTGTGGCCGCCGACCGCGGCCAGGTGCTGCCCGCGCGGGGCGGTGATCGCCAGTACGGCCATGTCGTCGTGGGCGCCGCGGCCGATCCACTGCGAGGCGACCATCTGCACCCGCTCGACCACGGCGTCGGCCGGCATGTTCGCGCACTCGGCGACGATCTGCCGGAGGCGCTCTTCGCCGAACATGGCGTCACCCAGCGGGCCGCCCTTCGCTTCGACGATGCCGTCGGTGTAGAGCAGGCAGGTCTCGCCCGGGCCGAGCGTGATGTCCGCGCTCACCGACTCGATCTCGGGCAGCACGCCGATCAGGCTGCCGTGGCTTTCGGCCTCTTGGACCCGGCCGTCGGCCCGCACGATCAGCGGCGGCGGGTGTCCCGCGCAGGTGACGCGCAGCCCGACCGTGGCGCCTTCGCGGCGCGCCGAGGCCAGCACGAGCGTCACGAACCGGGCGTCCTCGTTGTCGCCGAGCGTGCGGTTGAGCAGGTTGAGCAGCCGGTGGTGGTCGTCCGCCATCGGCAGCAGCGCCCGCAGCGTGGTGCGGATCTTGCCGGTGAGCACGGCCGCGTCGAGGCCCTTGCCGCAGACGTCGCCGAGCACGGCCAGCGACTCCTCGCCCTCGGTGTTGCCGGTCGGGTGCACGTCGTAGAAGTCGCCGCCGATCCGCTCGCCGTCGCGGGCCGGGCGGTACCGGCCGGCGAACTCGACACCGCCGAGCTGTTCGAGCGTCGGCGGGAGCAGCTCGCGCATCAGCGTGTCGGTGATCGACGCCTGGAGCGCGAACACGCGTGCCGCGGACATCGCCGCGCCCGCTCGTGCCGCGAAGAGGCGGGCGAAGAGCTCTTCCTGGTCGGTGAACGACGCCCGGTCGCCGCGGCGAAGCAGCACCAGGGCACCGGCCGGGACGCCGTGGCCGGGCAGCGGCGTGACGACGATCGAGCCGACCGGCCCGAAGTCCCCGGGCAGCACCCAGCCGGGCGCGGCGTCCGGGTCGAGCCAGCGCGAGGGCACCGGCGGGAAGCCCTGCAGGGCCTCGCCGAGCCCGGGCAGGTCGTCCGGGTCGATCTCCAGCTGGGCCCGGATCGGCTCACCGCCGCGCAGGCACGTCACCGCGGGAAAGGTCCCGCCGGTGGTGGGGGCCAGGACGAGCGCGGCGTCGGCGAGGTGCTGTGCGGCCAGCCGGGCGGCGACCTCCATGCAGCGTTCGAGGTTGAGCGAGCCCAGCAGGGCGGCCGACGCCTCGCTGAGGAACGCCGTCCGCCGCTGTTCCTGTGCCAGCGCCTCGCGTGCCGATCGGACGTCGGTCTCCTCGATGAGCCACCACGTCGTCGCGTCGCCGTGCGGGATCGGGTGCGCCGCGAAAGCCCGGTCGCCGACCGCGCCGCGGACGACCTCGTCGGCGGCGCGGACGTGCGCGTCGGCCAGCCAGGCCGCGACCGTGCCGGTCAGGGGCCGGCCGGGCGCGGCGCCGGGGAAGAGCTCGCGGGCGGCTTCGTTGAGGACCTGGAGGACACCGGAGCCGTCGGCGACGACCGCCGCCGTGGGCGCGGCCTCCCAGACCCGGTCGACGACGACCGGGGTGGCCGGCGCGGTGCGCACCGGGTCAGCCACGGGCGCCCGACGGGCCGGGGTCGGTGGTCAGCTCGGCCCACAGCGTCTTGCCGCTGGGCCGGCGCAGCTGGCCCCACGCCGCCGCGCAGCGTTCCACCAGCAGGAGGCCGCGGCCGCCGTGGTCGGACGGCAGCCGCCGGCGAGCCGGCTCGCCCGCGCCGTCGTCGACCTCGATCCGCAGCTTCGCGGCTCCGGGGAGCAGGCGCACGTGGTAGGGCGCGCGGCCGTGGCGCAGCGCGTTGGACGTCAGCTCGTCGACCACCATGACGGCGGTGCTGACGACGTGGGCCGGGAACCCGCCCAGGACGGACCGGACCCAGTGCCGGACCCGGGCCAGCTCGGTGAGCTCGGCGGAGATGCCGAGCTCGTGCCGGACAGCTCGTAGATTCACGTCCGCCTCCTTCGCCGTGCCGGGCCCCGGGGGAAAGCCCTCCCCTCCCTCATGCCCGGAACCGGCCCCGCTGACACTGATTTCGGAGGTGGTCATGTTTCCGCGCCCCAGGAGGCGAGCGCCGCGTCGAGGGTGGGGTGCACCGGCATCACGTCGCCGAGGCCGAGCAGGTCGATGGGCCGGGTGACGGCGGGCACGGTCGTGACCACGGCGAACCGGCCGCCGGCCGCGTGCAGGCGGCGCGCCAGCCGCAGCATGGCCTGCAGGCAGCTCGAGTCGCAGAACCCGACCTCGGTCATGTCCAGGACGACCCGGCCGGCACCGGGGTCCGGCGGAAGCAGCTCGGCCAGCTTCGGCGAAACCGCGAAGTCGAACTCGCCGCGCAGGGCGTAGACGCTCAGGTCGGCGGTCTCGTGGACGTCCAGCGACCAGCCGTCACCGGAGAACTGCTGCCGGGGCCGCGTGGCATCGGTGGTCATGCAAGCTCCAAGAAGGGGGATCAGGGGCGCGGGCTGGCGGCTCAACCTGCTCCGGTCGCAATCTACCAGCGCGGTCGGGCCGGGGCAGCACGGTGGTTCCCGTCACCGTCCTTTAAGGACCTCGGCCGGGGCGGGCTCCGGCGCTGGTCCGGGCGCCTCGGCAGCGGGCGGCACGATGGCGACGTTGACCGTGCGCGTCAGCCGTTCGTAGGGCGCCCGGTGCTCACCGTCGAGCAGCACCGCGAGCGGCGTCCAGACGCCCACCACGAACCCGGACACGACCAGCGCGACCGGCAGGAGCAGCTGCTCGGGGTGGTTGCCGAGGTCCCAGTGGTCCAGGTCCAGCAGCAGCCAGGTGAGCCACAGCGGCGAAAGCAGGACGCCGTTGCGGACCAGCAGCGCGATCGGCCCGGCCCGGCGGCGGCCCCGGCGGACGACCCGCAGCAGCATCGCGCGCTTGCCGGGCGTCGACCCGGTCACCACCGGCAGCACGACGAACCACACCAGGGCGAGGATGACGACCGGCGTGTCGCGGTGCGCGAGGTCCTCGCCGAAGAGCGTCAGCAGGCCGAACAGGAAGCCGAGCAGCGCGGCGAACCCGAGCAGGTCGGTGACCAGCGCGAACAGGCGCCGGGTGAAGGTGACCTTCTCGGCGTACCGGCGGCGGTCGTGCTCCGGCTCCGGCGCGGGCAGCAGCCGGCCGAGCGGGCCGGCCAGCAGCCAGCCCACGACGACGCCGGCGGTGTTGAGGATCAGGTCGTCGACGCTGAACAGCCGGTACGGGCACGGGTAGACGAACCACAGCCCGGTCAGCTGGGTGAGCTCGAAGAACAGCGAGAGACCGAAGCCGATCAGGGCGGCCGGCACCAGCCGCATCCGCTGCGCGTACCGGACGTAGAAGCCGAGGGGCGCGAGCATCACGACGTTCAGCGCGGTGGTCCACAGCGCCGGGTTGTGCAGCAGCGCGCCGGGGCTCCAGTGGCCGCGAGCCCGCTGCGAGACGACTTCGACGAAGTAGAAGGGCCGCAACTGCGGAGAACTCGCGTAGGTGTGCCCCGCGCAGAACGCCGGATCGGCGGGCAGCGGCAGCACCGTCTGCGTCGCGATCGCCAGCAGGTAGAAGAGGAACGCGTAGAAGACGAACGTCGTCCAGCCGCCGGCGCGCCCTCGGCGGCGGTAGCTGACGAACGCGGCCGGCAGCATGACGGCCAGCACGAGGAACGGGAAGAGGATGAGGGCGGTCCGGACGGGGACGAGATAGGTGGCGACCACGGAGCCGGTGGTACCCAGCCGAAGGGGGAGCGAAGCGTGCTTCCCCCGGACGGCTGGGCCATCACCGGCAGCGGTTCACCACGGCGGCTTACTGCGGCGGCGCGTCCTGCTGCCCGCCACCCTGCTTGTGCAGGAAGTCCTTCACCTTCTCCGAGCCCTGGTCGATCTTGTCGGCGTGCTCGCCGAAGCGCCCCTTGGCGGCCTCGGCGGCCTTGTCGACCCCCTGGTCGGCCTTGTCGGGGTTGTTCCCGAGCGCTTCCTTCGCCTTGTCGAACAGATTCATCGGTCGGCCTTTCCGTTCCTTCGGGGCCATCGGACGTTCCGAGCAGAACACCGGCGCAACGGGCTCGCAACCGAACGGCCGTATGCACTCACCTGTCGTGGGTATTACTGCCCCTTTCCCGGGTGAAAGCCGACGTCGGGTGTTTGAACGCGGTGGCAGCGGGTAGGGACCGGTTCCTTTCCGGACCGGGGCCGGTCGGTACGGGCATGAGCACCGGCTCTTCCGGATCCGCCGAAAGGAACTCCCCGATGACCGTTTCCCTGACCGAAGCCACCCGCGAAGTGCTCGACGGGCCGCACACGGCGGTGATCGCGACCTCGAACGCCGACGGCCGGCCGCAGTCGTCGGTGATCTTCGTGCTGCGTGACGGGGACACCGTCCTGTTCAGCACGATCAACGGCCGGCTGAAGACCCGCAACATGCGGCGCGACCCGCGGGTCAGCCTGCTGGTGACGAGCAGCCCCGGCCGGTACGTCGAGATCCGCGGGAGCGTCGAGATCACCGACGACCCGGACAAAGTGCTGCTGCACGAGATGTACGCCCGGCACATGGGCGGGGCGACTCCGCCGCCGGAACCGGGGGACGAACGGCTGATCGTCCGGATCGTCCCGGAGAAGCTGTACGTGTGGCCGCCCGCCGCGTGAGGGGTGGCGGCCGGGCTTGAACCGCGGGCTGCCGCGCACCGTATATCCGGTGAGGATCGCCGGCCCCGCCGCAGGGGCCCGGCGGTCACCGCCGTGAACCACGACGTGAGGCCCGCATGCTTGGAAATCCCGGTCTGCCGCTCCCGCGGCGCGCCCGCCGCCGCACCCCGGTCCCGGGGTCGGCACTGCCCGACTTCGGGCTGCCGAACCCCGGCCGCCGGCGGCACGCCGTCGCGGGCCTGGTGCTGACCGCGCTGGCCACGCTGCTCGTGCTGTTCGGGCTCCTCGCCCCGGACGACCTCACGTCCTTCTCCGCCGAGGCGCTGGTGCGGGTGCCGGTGGAAGGGCTCATCGTCGCGGCGTTCGTGCTGGTCCTGCCGCCGCGGGCGCGCCGCGTCGTCGCGGTGGCCGTCGGGCTGGTGCTCGGGCTGCTCACCCTGATGAAGGCGCTCGACACGGGGTTCTACGCGACGCTCGAGAAGCCGTTCGACCCGATCTACGACTGGAGCTTCTTCCACGCCGGGGTCGAGTTCCTCGCCGGGCAGATCGGCGAGGCGGGCACCATCGCCGCGCTCGCCGGCGCCGGGCTGCTCGCGGTGGGCGTCGTCGTGGGCATGGTCCTCGCGATGCTGCGGCTGACGCGGATCGCGGCCGGCCGCCGGACCGGGGCGACGCGCGTGGTGGCCGTGCTCGGGGTGATCTGGATCGTCTGCTCGGTGTTCGGCGTGGAGATCGCGCCGGGCCAGCCGGTCGCCGCCCAGAGCGCCGCCGCGCTGGCCTACGGCGACCTGCGCCAGGTCAGCTCCGACCTGCGCGACCAGCGGCCGTTCGGCGAGGTGTCCGCGGAAGACGCGTTCCGGCAGACGCCGGGCGACGAGCTGCTGACCGGGCTGCGCGGCAAGAACGTCGTGCTCACCTTCGTGGAGAGCTACGGCCGGATCGCGCTCGACGACCCGGGCTTCGGCCCGAAGATCGGCGCGACACTCGACGCGGGCACCGCCCAGCTGCGCGCCGCGGGCATCGGCGCGAAGAGCGCGTTCCTGTCGTCCTCGACGTTCGGCGGCGGCAGCTGGCTGGCGCACTCGACCGTGCAGTCGGGCATGTGGATCGACAACCAGCAGCGGTACAACGACCTGCTCGGCAGTGACCGGCTGACCCTCGGCGGGGCGTTCCAGCGGGCGGGCTGGCGGACGGTCTGGGACGTGCCCGCACACACGAAGGACTGGCCGGAGGGGCAGAAGTTCTACCACCCGGACGCCTACTACGACGCTCGCAGCATCGGTTACCACGGGCCGGGCTTCGCCTACGCGACCATGCCGGACCAGTTCACCTTCTCGATGTTGCAGCGCAAGGAACTCGCCAAAGCGGGGCAGCAGCCGGTGATGGCCGAAGTCGACCTCGTCTCGAGCCACGCGCCGTGGTCGCCGCGGCCCTCGCTCGTCGACTGGAACCAGGTCGGCGACGGCTCCGTGTTCGCGCCGCAGCCGGCGGCGGGCGAGGCGCCGGAGTCGGTCTGGAAGGACCCCGCGAAGATCCGGGACGCCTACCGCGACGCCACCGACTACTCGCTGAAGACGCTCATCTCGTTCGTGCAGAACTACGGTGACGACAACCTGGTGCTGGTCTTCCTCGGTGACCACCAGCCGCCGGTCGTCACCCCGCAGGGCGCGGTGCACGACGTGCCGATCACGATCGTGGCGAAGGACCCGAAGGTGCTGGACCGGATCTCCGGCTGGGGCTGGACGGACGGCCTGCACCCGGCCGCGCAGGCGCCGGTCTGGAAGATGGACTCCTTCCGCGACCGCTTCCTGACCGCGTTCGCCCGCTGACCGTCCTTTTCGGACACTCACCTCCCGGTCGCGCGGGCTTCCGCCCGCCGCCCGGTGCGCCTATCGTGGTGGTGCCGGGCGGGGGAGCCCGGCCGATCCACGGACACGGGAGGGTAAGTGGATCCGCAGGGGGACGTCACTGCCGCACACCCGTCCCGGGACACCCGGCTGCGCACCGCGCCGCCCGGCGTCCTGCCCTACTACCTGGTGGTCGAGGCCACCGCCGTCGTGCTGCCGTTCGCCGTGCCGTCGGCGGCGCCGACCGCGCGGGAATGGCTCTTCTTCGCGATCCTGCTCGGCTCGGCGGCCGCGCAGACCGAGCTGTCGGCGAAGGCCGAGCGGATGCGGCGGTTCCTCTCCCGCAACCCCCACGTCAGCGTCACTTCGGTGTGGTTCTTCGCGGCGACGCTGTCGATGCCGGCCGTGCTCGCGTCCGTGCTGGCCGTGCTGCTCTACGCGCACCTCTGGCTGCGGACGGCGGAAGGCGTGCCGGGCAGCCGGCTGTACCGGGCGACGTGCTCGGTCGCGACCAACGTCGTCACCATCTTCGCCGCCCACTCCGTCGCCGGCGCGTTCGGTGGCGGGGCGGCCGGCACGGTCGCCGCCGGCCTCACCTTCCTCCTGGTCAACACCTTGCTGGTGATGATCGGGTTCAAGCTCCACGAGCCGGCGCGCCCGATCTTCTCCTTCGCCGGATCGGCGGCGGAGAACCTGCTCGACGCGGCGACCATGTGCCTCGGCGCGGCGGCCGCGGCGCTGCTGGTGGTGCGGCCCTGGCTGGTCCCGTTGCTGGTGCCGCCGCTCGTGCTGCTGCACCGCGGTGAGCTCGGCCGGCGGCTGGAACTGCGGACCCGTGACGCCAAGACCGGCCTGCTCGCGATCGCGGAGTGGCGGGCGCGGGCGGAGGCCGAACTGGGCCGGGCGGCGCGCACCGGCGCCGGCTGCGGGATCCTGATGATCGACCTGGACCACTTCAAGCGCGTCAACGACACCCACGGGCACCTGGCGGGTGACGACGTCCTGCGCGCGGTCGCCGAAGCCGTCCGGGGCGAGGTGCGGATCTACGACTCGGTCGGCCGGTTCGGCGGCGAGGAGTTCGTCGTGCTGCTGCCGGGCATCGGGCAGGGCCACAGCGTGGCGGTCGCCGAGCGGATCCGGGACGCGGTGGCGGAACTGGCGGTCGAGGTGACCGGCGGCGCGCGGACGGTCACCGGGCTGTCGGTGTCGATCGGGGTGGCGGTGCACCCGGCGGCGGGCGCCGCGGTGGACGAGGTGCTCGGCGCTGCGGACAAGGCCGTTTACGAAGCGAAGAACTCCGGGCGGAACCGGGTTTGCGTGAGCCCTTGAGGAATTGCGCCGCCGTCCGCCATCCGTCCAGGGGCGCGGGCTAGCCCGGATGGAGCAGCGTGGTGACGGTGCGCTGCGCGCCGTTCACTGGCCCGATGAATTGCCGGTAATTCTTCCGCACTTCTAGGCTTTACAACGTTCGGGGTTCTCCGCGCTGAGGAGTGGTCATGCGAAGGAAATTGGCAGTTCTTGCGGTTGCTGTGTTTTCGCTGCTGGGTTTGTCGGTCGTGCCCGCGGCCGCGGCCGGTGGCGATTTCGCGCCGCCCGGCTGCTTCGGCGAGCGGTACGGGATCCTCTTCGGACAAGGGGTGTCGGTCAGCTGCTTCCCCGGTGAGGGGTACGGGTACCGGGTGGTCGCGCACTGCGCGAGCGGCAATGCGTTCTGGTTCGTGGCCGGCGATTTTGTGCCCTACGGATTCGGTCCGGCCGTCGCGGAATGCTCCGGCGGGCTGTTGGTTCCCGCTCGGGTGGTGACTTACCAGGTGGACGAAATCTGATTTCCGGCGGAACCGTCCGGCCACCCGTTTCCCGGGTGGCCGGACGGCGTCGTGCCCGTTTCACGAGGTGCGGCGGTCGTCCATCGCGTCGCGGTCCCAGTCGATTCCGAGGCCGGGGGTTTCCGGGGGCACCGCGTGCCCGTTTTCGACGGTCATTTCGGTGCGGGTGATCGCCCGCAGCTGCGGAATGTGCTCGACGTAGCGCCCGTTCGGGATCGCCGCGGCGAGGCTCACGTGCAGTTCCATCAGGAAGTGCGGGCAGACGTCGACATTGTGCGCCTCGGCCAGGTGGGCCACCTTGAGCCAGGGCGTGATGCCGCCGATCCGGGCGACGTCGGGCTGCACGATCGAGGCGGCCCCGCGGTGCAGGTAGTCGCGGAACTGCCCGAGCGAGTAGAGCGACTCGCCCACGGCGATCGGCACGGCGGTCGTCGCGGCGAGCCGCGCGTGCCCGGCGACGTCGTCGGCCGGCAGCGGCTCCTCCAGCCAGAACAGGTCGAGGGGCCCGAACGCGGCAGCCCGCCGGATCGCTTCGGCGGCCGTCATCGACTGGTTCGCGTCCACCATCAGGTCGAACCGAGTCCCGACGGCCTCGCGCACCGCCGTGAGCCGTTCGAGGTCTTCACCGGCATCGGGTTTGCCGATCTTGACCTTGACCCCGCCCCAGCCGGTGGCCGCGCCGGCCTTCGCGCCCGCGACGAGCTCTTCGGTGGTCAGGTGCAGCCAGCCTCCTTCGGTGTCGTACAACGAAACCCGCGACCGGAACCCGCCGGCGACGCGCCACAGCGGTTCACCGGCGCGGCGGCACTTGAGGTCCCACAGCGCGGTGTCGACGGCGGCCAGCGCCAGCGAGGTGATGGCGCCGATGGTGGTCGCCCGAGTGGCGGCGAACAGGTCCCGCCAGATCGCCTCGACCAGCCGCGAGTCCCGGCCGACGAGCCGGGGGAGCAGGTGGTCCCGCAGCAGGGCGGCCACGGAGCTGCCGCCGGTGCCGATCGTGTAGGCGTAACCGAGCCCGCTGCCGCCGTCGGCCGTGGTCAGCTCCACGAACACGGTCTCCTGGGACACGAACGCCTGCACGGCGTCGGTCCGCGCCTGCTCGACCTCGACGTCGACGAGAAAGACCTCGGCCCGCGTGACAACAGCCACCGTTCCCCCTGACGCAGAATCCTATAGGAAATAGGATCTTGGCTCGACGGTGGCCGCTCTGTCAACGAGCTCCAGCGCGGATCGACACCGCGCGCCGTCGGGGCCCGCAGGGGACTGTCATGCACCTCTGGTGCCCTGCCGACTCTGGTTTCGGTCGGTGCCGGAAGGTGTGTGCTCTACTTGGTTCAGACCTTTTGCAACGTTGCAACGGAGGCTGGCCAGAAGGCGGCGCGGACCGGGGAAGCCGGTTCGCGCCTCACCTGCGCGCGCACAAAATGCTTACCGTGCAACAGATTCCAGTCTTGAGTCCGTAATGGACAGACGTTCGCTCCTGCTAACTCCGGACAGAAAACCGGACAATTCTGGACCTGTCGCGGACCCGCCCGCACACTCGGCCCACGGTGTGTTTCTTTCCCCCGGCCTTGGAGGAGTTCCCATGCGTCGAAGAATCGCCCTGGCCCTCGGCGGCGTTGTCACGCTCGCCGCGAGCCTCGCCTCAGCGTCACTCAGCCCGGCCTTCGCGTCGCCCGGGCTGGTCGCCGCCATGCAGCGAGATCTCGGGCTGACCGCCGCCCAGGCCGAGACCCGGCTGGGCCAGGAAATGACGGCCACGCGAGTGCTGCCGGACGCGCAGCGGGCCGCCGGTGCGGCCTTCGGTGGCGCGTGGTTCGACCCGGCGCTCGGCAAGCTCGTGGTCGGCGTGACCGACCCGGCCGCGGCGACCGCCGTCCGGCAGGCCGGCGCCGAGCCCGCCACCGCGCGGATCAGCGCGGCGAAGCTGGACGCGGCGAAGGCCGCGATCGACGCCTCCGCCAAGGCCGACCCCGCGCCCGCCGCCGTCAGCGGCTGGCGCACCGACCCGCGTGCCGGCAGCGTCGTGGTCACATTGCGCCCCGGCGCGCACGGCGCCGACGTCGACGCCTTCCTGGCCCGTGCGGCGAAGGCGGGCCCGGTCACCGTCGCGACCGCGCCGGCCGCCGAGCCGTTCTCGGCCGGCACCGTCGGCGGCGACCCGTACTACATCAACGGCAACACCCGCTGCTCGATCGGGTTCTCCGTGCAGGGCGGCTTCGTCAGCGCCGGCCACTGCGGCGGCGCCGGGAGCTCGGTCGTCGGCTGGGACGGCTCGGCGATGGGCAGCTTCGCCGGCTCTTCCTTCCCCGGCAACGACTATTCGTTCATCCGCATCGGCAACGGCTGGTGGACCGCCCCGGTCGTGCTCGGCTGGGGCACGGTGAGCGACGCGCTCGTCCGCGGGTCCTGGGTGGCGCCGGTCGGCACGTCGGTGTGCCGCTCGGGCTCGACGACGCACTGGCACTGCGGCACGGTGCTCGGGCAGAACGAGACCGTCAACTACGCCCAGGGCGCGGTCTACCAGATGACGCGCACCAACGTCTGCGCGGAACCCGGCGACTCCGGCGGCTCGTTCATCACCGGTGACCAGGCCCAGGGGGTCACTTCCGGCGGCTGGGGCAACTGCAGCTCCGGCGGCGAGACGTGGTTCCAGCCGGTGAACGAGATCCTGCAGACCTACGGCCTCTCGCTCGTCACGGCGTAGTGGTCGCGCACGGCGCCGATCGGGGGCCCCACGCCGGGCCGGTCATCCCGATCGGCGTCGTGCGGACCGGCCGCACGGACCTGAGCGATGAATCCGGCCGCCGCGGCCGGTAGGTACCGGTGCGGCCGCGCCACGAGGGTGCGGCGGGGACCACCGGGAGCCGTCATGAGCGTGATCGTCGTCGAGTTCGTCACCGTGGACGGCGTGGTCGAGGACCCCGACGGCGCCGGCGGCACGGCCACCGGCGGCTGGGCGTTCCGGCACGGGCCGGAAGCCGTCGCCGGGGACAAGTTCCGGCTCGGGTCGCTGCTCGACACCGGAACGTTGCTGCTCGGCCGGACCACCTGGGAGCTCTTCTCGAAGCTCTGGCCCGGCCGCACGGACGAGTTCTCCCGTCGGATGAACACGATCCCCAAGCTGGTCGTGTCCCGCACGCTGACCGACGTCGGCGCCTGGAACAATTCCTCGCTGCTGCACGGAGACCTGGTTGAAGAGGTCACCCGCGAGGAGCGCGACCTGATCGTCATCGGCTCGATCGGGATCGCGCGAACGCTCGCCCGGCAGGGCCTGGTCGACGAGTACCGCCTGCTCGTGTTCCCGAGCCTGGCGGGGGAGGGGAGGCGGCTCTTCGACGGCGAGGTGCCCGCCGACCTCCGGCTGGTGACCAGCGAGCAGGTCGGACCGGCGGTGCTCAGCACCTACCGGACGCGTTAGGTCCGCAGGAGGCTCGCGAACCAGCCGGCCAGCACCTGCTGGACCTCGGTGCGCGTGCGCGCGGGATCGTCCGCCGCGGCGATCATCCGGGCCGCCTCCATCACCGCGCTGAGCACGAGCTGGGCCAGGGTGCGGACGGGCATGTCCACGATCAGCCCGTCCGCCCTGGCCTGCTCGAGCACACCGGTGATCAGGCCGAGGCCGTACTCCGCCTCGATCTCGCGCCAGACGTCCCAGCCGAGCACGGCGGGCGCGTCGGTCAGCGAAATGCGCTGGACCTCGTCGCGCAGGCACGCGTCGAGGAACACGCCGAGGCCGAGCGTCATGCCGGTCAGGGGGTCCGGCCCCTGCGTGAAGGCGGCTTCGACCTCTTCGGTCAGCTCGCGTTCCAGCTCCTCGACGACGGCGCGGAACAAGCCCTGCTTGTCGGCGTAGTGGTGGTACAGCGCGCCGCGGGTGACGCCGGCCGCGCGGGTGATCTCGTCCGCCGGGACGGCCTGGTAACCGCGGGCGGCGAACAGTTCGCGCGCGGCGGCGACCAGGGCGGCCTTGGTGCCGGTGGAACGGTCCTGCTGGGTACGTCGCACCCGCCTAATCTGCCATGACACCCGCGAACTCGACGACGTGGCGGGCCAGCACCGCGGGCTGGTCCTCGGACAGGAACGTGTAGGCGTCCGGCACTTCGACGAGTTTTGCGGCCGGCAGCAGGGCGGCGAGCCGGTGGGCCAGCCGGATCGGGAACAGCTTGTCCTCGGTCGCCCAGGCCAGCAGCACCGGCCGGTCGAACGTGCGCAGCGCCTCCGCGGCGGCCAGTGTGTGCCGCGGGTGCACGTCCCGCAGGAGCTTGCGCAGGTCACGGCGCACCCCGGCGGACTTCCGCAGCGGCGCCAGGTAGGCCTGCGCGACGGCGTCCGGCAGCGGCCGCTTGACCACCCAGCCGAAGAGGAACGGCAGCGGGTACAGCGCCCGGAACCGCAGCAGCTGCCCGAGCACGGCGACCGAGCCGGGGATCCGCGCGATCGCCGGCAGCGGCTTGAAGATCGGCGGGAAGAAGTGGTCGAAGCAGTCGGACGGGGTGAACACGACCCGCCCGACCCGCTCCGGCCGGCGGCTGAGCAGGACCTGCGTCAGCGCGCCGCCGGTGTCGTTCGCGACGAGCGTGACGTCGTGCAGGTCGAGGGCCTCGAGGAAGTCCGCGATCAGGTCGGCGTTGCCGGGCACGGACAGGTCGGCGTCCGCGCGCATCGGGAGGTCGTGCGACCCGAGCGGCAGGTCGGGCGCCAGGCACCGGAAGCCGGCGGCGGCGACGTCCGGCACCACCTTCCGCCACAGCTCGGCGTTCGTCAGCACCCCGTGCACGAACACCACCGGAGCCCCGGCGCCGCGCTCGAAGTACCGCACCTCGCCGGCCGGCAGCCGGACGCGGTGCTCCTGACCCAGGGATTCGCTGCGGTTCGTCATGCCGCGAGGTTACATACATTCAGTACGTATGTAAATGGTCGCCAAGTCGGGCAAGAATTCACCGCCAGGGTGGCGACCGCGGCAGGATCCGGCGCGGGCCCGGCCTGTGCTTGGCGGATGTTTGGCCGTCCGGTGTCTGCTGCGACCCCCTAAACCTCCGGAGGTCTGAATGAGTCCGTCCCGTCGCACGCTGCTCAAGACCGGTGTGGTCCTCGCCGGCGGTCTCGCCGCGATGGCGGCGGTCCCCGGCGTCGCCGCCGCCTACTCGTGGCCGGCTTCGCTGCGGTCCGGCTCGACCGGTGCCGCCGTGAAGGAACTGCAGATCCGCGTCGCCGGGTGGGCCGCCGACGGTCCGAAGCAGGCGTGCGTCACCGTCGACGGCGACTTCGGGCCCGCGACGGCCGCCGCGCTGACCCGCTTCCAGCAGGCGAACCACCTGACGGCCACCGGCATCGCCGACGCCGACGACTTCGCGGCGCTCAACGCCTTGGAGTCGGCCGACGGTTCGACCGCGCACTTCGAATTCGGCGAGTTCACGTCGAAGGACGGCGCGGGGTTCGGCGGCGGCAAGGTCGGCTCGGCGACGGTCAAGGAGAACGTCCGGCGGCTGATGTACAAGCTGGAAGCCCTGCGGCTCAAGGCGGGCGGCCGCGCGATCACGATCTCGTCCGGCTTCCGCAGCATCGCGCACAACCAGTCCGTCGGCGGCGCGTCGAACAGCATGCACCTCTACGGTGTCGCGGCGGACATCTACGTCAGCGGGCTGACCACCCGCCAGGTCTACGTCCTCGCCGAAGCCTGCGGGTTCTCCGGGCTGGAGCGGTACACGCTCTCGGACGCGCACCAGCACGTCGACAGCCGGGTCGAGTACGCGTACGGCTCGCAGAGCTGGTGGTGGGAGAGCGGCACGGTGAGCTGACGAACGCGGTGGCGCCCCGGACTTGGCTTCGGGGAAAGGTCGGATCCGGGGGCACCACCGCCCGCTGGACGGCTGACACGACGTCCTGCGGTGAACCCACCTTACGAACCGGCGGGCCGTCCGGCCAGGCCTCGATGCGGTGTCGAAGGTTGTCGCCCGGTCGTGTCGTCAGACCCACTGAGAGTGGGTACTCCGGGTGGCGTCGTGCACCGCTTGACCGGCCCTCGGTTCGCGCCTAGCCTTAAGTTGAAACTTCAACCTATCTGTGGGCAGCCGCGGGGAGCCGATGTCGATCTTTCGCCTGAACCACGCCGTGCTGTACGTCCGGGACCTGGCCAAAAGTGTCGCGTTCTACCGCGACGTGCTGGGCTTCGACTACATCGACGGTGGTGACGCGCACCGCGGCGCCGCCTTCCTCCGGGCGCCCGGCTCGACCAACGACCACGACCTCGGCCTCTTCGAAATCGGCTCGGAAGCCGCGGACTCGGGCGCCGGGCGGACGTCGGTGGGGCTCTACCACCTCGCGTGGGAGGTCGACACCCTCGGCGACCTCGACCGGATCGCCGGCCGGCTCGAGGCGGCCGGCGCCCTGGTCGGCTCGTCCGATCACGGCACCACGAAGTCGTTGTACGCCAAGGATCCCAGCGGCCTCGAGTTCGAGGTCGTCTGGATCATCCCCCGCGAGCTGCTGACCGACGCGGACCGCGCGAAGGGTGCGTCGATCGGCCGGCTCGACCTCGCGGGGGAACTGGCGAAGTACGGGCCCGACGCGCGCAGTGGCGTCGGGATCTCCCGTCCCTAAGCGGTGACGCGGGTCCCCGGGCGCTGCGAATTCCGTTGCAGCGCCGGGAGATTGCTGAGCGCGAAGCGGCCGGGGCCGACAAACGCGACGACCAGCAGGGCCCAGCAGAACAGGGTGGCCGCTTCGCCGCCGTTCTGGATGGGGAACAGGCCGTCCGGCAGGTGCGCGGTGAAGTACGCGAAGGCCATCGAGCCGGAGCCCAGCACGGCGGCGGTCCGGGTGCCGATGCCGAAGCAGACGAGCGCGCCGCAGACGAGCTGGATGACCGCCGCCCACCAGCCGGGCCACGCGCCGACCGTGGCGGTCGCCTTCGCGCCGAACAGGCCGAACAGCGTTTTCAAGCCGTGGCAGGCGAAGAGGAAGCCGATGACGATGCGGTAGAGCCCGATGACGTGCTCGCGGGCGGGGTCGAGGCGGTGCATGGGGGCCTCCGGTAACGGGGGGCGGGCGGCGTCGAACCGGCCGGGGGAGTCCGGCCGGTCACTGCGGATCAGGTCGTTTCAGATATACCGCCAGTGCGATGTTCTCACACCCCCCGAAAGTCGCGTGGAGCAATTTCGGAGTAATTGCAGACCGGTGGTATGAGTGGGTCACCGATTACCCGGTGGCGGAGACTCTCCATTGCCGGGCAACGGGAAACCGCCGGACGGGTGATCTTCGCATTGTGGTCCAGACCAGTTGGGGAACTGGTCCGGGTTTCGGAAATGTTTCCGATTCTTTTCGCCGGGAGTGCGGTCAATGGGGAATGGCCGAGCGCGCTGCGCCCATCGGATGAGTCCGGCGACGCGACCGAGTCGGGGACCGGTGGCGAGCGAGCGTGGGGAGAGGTTGGGTCACCGGCCTATGCGCCCGCCTCGTGGGGGACTAGCGTGAAACACATGGAAAGACGGCGTCACCCGGCCGGTCCTCGTGGCTGAAGGCATCGAGCTGCTGCTGCGGACCCGGGCGTCGAGCGCGCTGGTGACCGTCACCGGAGAGCTCGACATCACGGGTTACCCCTTCCTGCGCGACGGCCTGCTGAAGATCGGCGCCGACGTCCCGCCCGGCCTGATCGCCGACATCGACGGCTTGGCACTGGGGAGCCGGCCGCCGGCCGTGTTCCCGTTGGTCGCCCGGCGGCTCGAGGAGTGGCCCGGCATCCCGATGGCCGTCGTGACCCGGCAGCCCGGCCACCTCCGGGCGTTCGAAGACTACGGCCTCAACCGGTTCGTGCCCGTGCACCCGGACGTCGAAACCGCCGAACAGGCGCTGCCGCACCGGATCCGGCGGCGGGCCGGGCGGACGCTGGCGCGCGGGGAGGCCGGGATCGCGCAGGCGCGGGCGTTCGTCCGGGACCGGACCGAGGAGTGGGGCGTGCCCGCGCTCGAATACGACGGGACCCTGATCGCGGCCGAACTCACCGACAACGCGTCCCGGCACACTTCGTCCGAGCCGCGGCTGCGGCTCGAGCTTCGCGACGACCTGCTGACCATCGCCGTCAGCGACGACGACTCGCGACCCGCCGTCCTGATCGAGCGGCCGGACATCCTGGAGCCGGGTCTCGGGCTGCGGATCGTCGCGCAGACCGCCCGGGCGTGGGGCAGCAGCACCCGCTGGACCGGCGGAAAGGTCGTGTGGGCGGTGCTGACACTCCCAGAGCGCCGCCGCCCGCGGTCGATCGGTCCCTGAACCCGCACGTGAGCCGCCGACCGGGGTGACATGGATCACGCGAACATGTTCGTCCCGAACGTGCTCGTAACGAACATGTTCGCTACGGTGGAGGCATGGCTCCGGAAAGCATCTACAACCGGCGCGAGCGCCCGGCGAAGCCGGCGTTGTCGCGCGAAGGCATCGTGACGACGGCGGTCGCCGTGATGCGCGCCGAAGGCGTCGAACGGGTCACCATGCGCCGGCTCGCCAAGGAGCTCGACACCGGTGCCGCGTCGCTCTACGTGTACGTCAAGGACACCGAGGAACTGCACGCCGCGGTGCTCGACGAACTGCTCGGGGAGGTCGGCCTCGACGGCGCGGGGGACTGGCGCGAGCGGCTCTGGGCCGTGCTGGACTCCTATCGGTCGGTGCTGTTCGCGCACCCGAGCCTGGCCCGGGTCGCGCTGGTGACCAGGCTCAGCGGACCGCACTACCTCGCCGTCGTCGAGGCGGTGCTGGCGCTGCTCGACGAGGGCGGCATGGCGCCGGGGCAGGCCGCCTGGGCGGTCGATGTGCTGCTCCTGACCGCCACCGCGGCCGCCGTCGAGCACGGCAGCCGCCGCGAGAAGCCGGGGGCGGCCCGCGAGCACGAGGTCATGGTCGACTCGCTCGCCACCGCCTCGCCGCGGACCCATCCGCACATCGCCGCCATGGCCGCCGACCTGGTGTCCGGCTCCGGCCCCGCCCGCACGCGGTGGGCGTTCGACGCGTTGCTGAACGGCGCGCTCACCACCCCGCGCCCCGAACCCGAGGAGTCCTGATGCCTTCGATCACCATCGTCGGTGCCGGCCTGGGTGGTCTCACCCTGGCCCGGGTCCTGCACACCCGCGGGATCACGTCGGCCGTCTACGAGCTCGACGCGTCCCCGACCGCCCGTGACCAGGGCGGCACGCTGGACCTGCACGAGGAGTCCGGCCTGCGCGCACTCGCCGAAGCCGGCCTGACGGAGCAGTTCCGCGCCGTCGCCCGCGAGGAGGGCGAGGCGCTGCGGATCCTCGACCGGCACGGCGTCGTCCGGTTCGAAGAGACCGCGGAAGAAAGTGGCGGCACCCGGCCCGAGGTGGACCGCGGTGAGCTCAAGCGGATCCTGGCGGGGTCCCTGCCTGACGGCGTCGTCCGCTGGGGGAGCAAGGTGACCGCGGTGTCCGCCGGTGCGATCACCTTGGCCACCGGCGAAGTTGTCGAGACCGATCTGGTCGTCGGCGCGGACGGCGCGTGGTCGAAGGTGCGGCCGCTGCTGTCCGACGCGGTGCCGGTCTACTCCGGACTCTCCTTCGTGGAGGCCAATCTGTCCGATGTGGACAGCAAGCACCCGGCCGCGGCGGCGCTCGTCGGCTCCGGGTCGATGTTCGCGCTGGCCGGCGGGAAGGGCCTGATCGCCCAGCGCAACGGCGGTGGGCGCATCCGCGTGTACGCCGCGGTGGAGACCGACGACCCGGCCGCGGTCACCGGCCTCGCGGACCGCGAACGGCTCCTCGAGCTCTTCGCCGACTTCGACGCCGGACTGCGGGCGCTCCTCGTCGACAGCGACGGCACCTTGGTGCCCCGCCCGATCCACGCCCTGCCGGTCGGCCACCGCTGGGACCGGGTGCCAGGGGTGACGCTGCTCGGCGACGCCGCGCACGTGATGTCGCCGTTCGCCGGTGAAGGCGCGAACCTGGCCATGCTCGACGCCACCGAACTGGCCCTCGCCCTCGCGGACCACGCCGACGTCGAAAGCGCTCTCTCGGCCTACGAAGCCGCGCTGTTCCCGCGAGCGGAAGAAGCGGCCCGGGACTCGGCGGCCAACCTCGAAGCCTGCTTCCGGCCGGACGCGCCCGCCGCGATGGTCGACCAGATGCTGGCCCACACCGCCCACCACTGACCGAAAGGCACCACGATGACCGAACAGACCCGGGTGCTCCGGCCCCACCCCGGACTGGAGATCACCCTCCTCGACACCGGGAGCGGCAACCGCGCCGTGCTCGCGCTGCACGGCGGCGCCGGCCCGCGGGGCGTCGCGCCCATCGTCGAGCACTTCGAGCCGGAGGCCCGCGTGCTCGCGCCGACGCACCCGGGCTGGGCCGGCACCCCGCGCCCGGACTGGTTCACCGGCGTCGACGACCTCGCCGTCACCTACCTCGACCTCCTCGACGACGAAGACCTCGAAGACGTCGTGGTGGTGGGCAGTTCCTTCGGCGGCTGGGTGGCGTCCGAAATGGCCGTGCGCGACCGCGGGCGGCGCATCCGCGCGCTGGTGGTGCTCGACGGCATCGGCCCCGAGGTCGACGGCCACCCCGTGCGCATGCCGGAGCCGCCGCCCGGCGCGCCGGGCCCGGCGCCGGCCGACCTGGCCACGTTGCGGGCCTACGCCGGTCCGGCGATCGGCGACCCGAAGCTGCTGCGCCGGCTGGCGCGGGTCCGGATCCCGGCGCTGCTGATCTGGGGTGAAGACGACGTCGTCGTCCCGCCGGCGTTCGGCAAGGCGTACGCGGCCGGGTTCGCCGACGCCCGGTTCGAGGTGGTGCCGGGCGCCGGGCACATGCCGCACGCCCAGGCCCCGGCCGAGACGTTCACGAAGATCGACGAGTTCCTCCGGCGAGCATGATCCATCACCCCGTAGGGTGGCTCCATGCTGGACGAAGAAGTCGTCTCGGAGCGGATCCGGCAGATCGCCGCCACGCTGGCGGACCGGGCCGGCGAGCTGACCGTAGAGCTGGTGCAGCTCTACGCCAACGACCTGCCGCAGCTGGTCAACGACGACGAGCGCATGGTGAGCCTGCTGTCGGCGAGCGTCTACCAGAACATCGAGACCGCCCTGCAGATCTTCCGGCACGGCATCGACCCCGCGACGGTCGAGCCGCCCGCGGCGGCCGTGGAGTACGCGCGCCGGCTGGCGCAGCGCGGCACACCGGTGTTCGACCTGATCCGCGCGTACGACCTCGGGCAGGCCGCGATGCTCGACTTCGGGTTCCAGGAGTGCATCCGGCTGGTCGACGACGCGGCCCTGCTCGGGGCCATGATGCGCCGGCTGCTCAAGGTCGCCTACGAGTTCATCACGCGGGTAGTCCGCCAGCTCGTGAGCGTCTACCAGGACGAACGCGACAAGTGGCTGCTCAACCGGAGCGCCGCGCGGGCGGCGAAGGTGCTCGACCTGCTCGGTGACAACAGCGGCCCGCCCGACGTCGACGCGGCCGAAGCCGTGATCGGCTACCGCCTGCGTGGCACGCACGTGGGGATGATCGTCTGGCACGCGTCGGAGGGCTACGCCGGCGACGCGCTGTCGCTGCTGGAGTCGGCCGCGGGTGCGGTGCTCGAGCGCCTCGGGGGCCAGGGCCGTCCACTCTTCGTGCCCCGCGACGAAGCCGGCGCGTGGGTGTGGCTCCCGCTCGCGCCGGGGGCGGCGGTCCGCCGCGAAGACCTCGACGCGGCGCTCGAGGGCACCGAGCCCGGGGTGCGCGTGACGGTCGGCGACCCCGCCACCGGCGTCGACGGCTTCCGCGACACCCACCAGCAGGCCCGCCGGGTGCACGCGCTGGCCCTCGCCGCCGGTGAGCACTGCGACCGGGTGCTGACCTTCCGGGAGGTGGGCACGGTGGCGCTGATGACGAGCGACCTGAACGCGGCCCGGCTGTGGGTGGCGAGCACTCTCGGGCCGCTGGCCGCCGACGACGAGAACTGCGCCCGGCTGCGCGAGACCCTGCGCGTCTTCCTGGCCTCCGGTGGCAGTTACACCGCGTCGGCCGCCGAGCTGACGATGCACAAGAACTCCGTGCAGTACCGCGTCCGCAAGGCGCAGGAGCTGCTGCCGCGCGGGCTCGCGGAGGGCCGGCTGGACGTCGAGCTGGCGCTGAACCTGTGCCGGCGGCTGGGTGCGGCGGTGCTGGCGGCGGCCTGAGGGTTTGGTGTCCCGGACCACCGGCGGCGAAGATCGTTGGGCCGCGAGCACGAAGCCCCGGTCGGCCGTTCGGCCTACCTTTCCCCAATGGGTGAAAACGGTGGGATGCTCGCGCTGGTGCGGCTACGCCGAGGCGTCGTCGGCGAAAGCAGACGAGTCTGTCACCTGATCCCGGTGCCCACGGGCCCGGTGCCGGAGCACCTGACGGCGCTGTGCGGCGAGGCGATCCGGCCGGGCCAAGCCGAGGTGCTGGACGGGTTGCGCGGGATGCCGTGCCACGCGTGCCTGATGGCGAGCGCGCCGTCGGGGCCGGGTCTGCTGGCCAACGCCGGATAGCGCTGCCCTGGATCTTCGCGCCGTTTTTCTGGATCGATTTTGTGGAAAGGCGCGCCGAAAAGATGTGCCAAATCGTTTGTCGGTGAATATCCGACCAGCGTGATGCCGTCCTCAAGGCTGTGACACAGGGTAGTTGATTGATTGTCCACGGTGGTCGGCCAAGTGGACCAGGCGCGCATCCCGGCTGTGGATGACGTGGGAAAATGCCACGTCGAGGGTGAGATCGATGGGCCATTCGGCTCAACTCTGCGGATTACGTATCCCGCTTCGGCTTCGTGACCCTTAACCTTGCGTGATTCTTCGCTTTGAATCGCACTGGGGAGTGAGATGAAGTCGACGTCACCGCCGTGGTTTCCGCGCGCCCATTCGCCGTCGGGGGCCGTCACCGAGCGATGACGCAAGCCGGCTGCATCCACCGTTTCGCGGGAATCGCCCAGCAGTCGCCCGACCGGATCGCCGTGGTCGAGCACGACTCGGCGGTGACCTATGCCCGGCTGGCCGAGCTGGCCGGCGGGCACGCCGCCCGGCTGCTCGACGCCGGGGTCCGGCCGGGCGAGTTCGTCGGCCTGCTCACCGGGCACGGCACCGCCGCGATCGCCGCGATCCTGGGCACCCTCGCCGCCGGGTGTGCCTACGTCCCGCTGGACCCGACGTTCCCGCGGGACCGGCTCGCCCACCAGGTCGGCGCGGCGCGCGTGTCGGCCGTGCTCGCCGATCCCGCGCACGCCGATCTCGCGGAAGCCTTGTGCCGCACGGGGTCCGCGCGTGTCGTCCGGTCCGGGTCGGACACCGCGCCGCTGCCGGTGCCCGACCCGGACCCGGACGCGCCCGCCTACGTCCTGTTCACCTCCGGGTCCACCGGCACGCCGAAGGCGGTCGCGCAGACCCACCGCAACCTGCTCCACGTGGTCGGCAACCAGATCGCGACGCTCGGCATCACCGCCGCCGACCGGGTCAGCCTGCTGGCGTCCTTCGGCTTCGACGCGGCGATCCCGGACCTCTACCCGGCGCTGCTGACCGGCGCCACCGTGGTGCCGGTCGACGTCCGCGCCCACGGGGTGGCCCACGCGGCGCGCGAGCTCGCGCGGCACGAGGTGACCGTCTACCACTCGACGCCGACGGTCTACCGCTACCTGCTGGAGGCCCTCGACGGCGACCTGCCGTCGGTGCGGACCGTCCTGCTGGGCGGCGAGCAGGCCACCTACGCCGACGTCCGCCGCGGCCGCTTCGCCGCCGATTGTGTGTACGTCAACGGTTACGGCGCGACCGAGGTGACCTTCGCCGCGCAGCACCGGCTGACCGCCGCCGACGTCGATCCGGACACCACCGGTCCGTTGCCGATCGGCGCCGCGCTGCCCGGCTACACGCTCACCGTGCTCGACGGCGGCGAGCTCGAGGTCAGCGGCCGGTACCTGGTGGACGGCTACTTCGACCAGCCGAGCCCGGCCTTCACGACCGGCGCCGACGGCGTCCGCAGCTACCGCACCGGCGACCTCGGCCGGGTGCTGCCGGACGGGACCCTCGTCTGCCTCGGCCGGCTGGACCGGCAGGTGAAGGTGCGCGGGTTCCGCGTCGAGCTGACCGAGGTCGAGGCCCGGCTCGGTGAGCAGCCCGGAGTCACCGGGGCGCGAGCCGTCGTCCGGGACGGCGAGCTGCTCGCCTACGTCGTCCCGGCGCCGGACGCGCGCCCGGACGGGCCGGCGCTGCGGATCGCGCTGGCCGGCGTCCTGCCTGCGCACGCGGTGCCGTCGGCGGTGACCGTGGTCGCGGCGTTCCCGCTCACGGTCACCGGCAAGCTGGACGAGGAAGCGCTTCCGGACCCACGTCCGGCCGCGCCGGTGGTGGCCGGGCCGATGACCCCGGCCGAGCGGCGCGTGCACACGATCTGGTGCGCGGTGCTGGGCCACGACCGGATCGGCACCGGCGACGCGTTCTTCGACGTCGGCGGGCATTCGCTGCTGCTGGGCCGGGTCCAGCAGCGGCTGGCCGCGGAGTTCGGGGTCGACGTTCCGCTGCTCGGCCTGCTGGAACACCCGACGGTCGCGGCCCAGGCCGCGTACCTCGAACCGTCCACTTCGGACGAGCCACGCGTGGCGGCGGCCCCCGGCGAGGTGGACGAGCCCGGCAGCGACCTGATCGCCGTCGTCGGGCTCGCCTGCCGGTTCCCCGGCGCGCCGGACGCGGCGGCGTTCTGGTGGAACCTCTGCGCCGGCGCCGACACGATCCACGACTACACCGACGACGAGCTCGCCGCCCTCGGCATCGGCCCCGGCCTGCGCGCCGACCCCGCGCACGTCCGCGCCGGCGGCCGGATCGAAGGCGTCGAGGACTTCGACGCCGCGTTCTTCGGGTTCACCGGGGAAGAAGCGGCTCGCACCGACCCGCAGCACCGGCTGTTCCTCGAGACGGCCTGGCGGGCGTTGGAAGACGCGGGCCGCGACCCGGCGAAGGAACACGGCCCGGTCGGCGTCTTCACCTCGGCGGGGGTGAACCGGTACTTCCTGTTCCACCTGTTCGGGAACCCGGCCGTGACCGGCGACGTCGACCCCGACGACTGGGAAGGCCGGCTCCTCGGCCGCCAGCTCACCGACCACCTGCCCGGCCAGGTCGCCTACCGCCTCGGGCTGACCGGGCCCGCGGTGGCCGTCCAAAGCGCCTGCTCCAGCTCGCTGGCCGCGGTCGGGCTGGCCGCGCAGAGCCTCGCCGAGTACCGGTGCGACCTCGCACTCGCGGGCGGGGTGAGCATCACCTGGCCGCGGTACCGCGCGGGCGGGCTTGCCTCGCCGGACGGCCGTTGCCGGTCGTTCGACGCGGCCGCCGACGGCGCCGGCTTCGGCTCCGGCGCCGGGGTCGTGGTGCTGCGGCGGCTGTCCGACGCACTGGCCGACCGCGACCACATCCACGCCGTGCTGCCCGGCTGGGCGATGACCAACGACGGCGCCGAGCGCGCCGGGTACGCCGTGCCGGGGCCGGCGGGCCAGGCGGCGGCCGTCGCCGAGGCGCTGGCCGTGGCCGAGGTCGACCCGGCGGAGGTCCGGCTGATCGAGGCGCACGGCAGCGGCACCCCGCTGGGTGATGCCATCGAGGTGGCCGCGCTGAACCGCGTGTACCGGGACGTCCCGGCCGGCACGTGCGCCCTCGGCTCGGTCAAGACGAACATCGGGCACCTCGACGCGGCGGCCGGGGTGGCCGGGCTGATCAAGACCGTGCTTTCCGTGCGCCACGGCGTGATCCCGCCGAACCTGCACTTCACCGCGCCGCACCCGGAGGTCGACCTGGCCGGCGGGCCGTTGTACGTGCCCGTCAAGGCGGCCGACTGGCCGGAGGCGCCGCGGCGGGTCGCCGGGGTCAGCGCGTTCGGCCTGGGCGGCACCAACGTCCACGTGGTCGTCGAAGAGCCGCCGGCCACCGGGCCGCGGGTCACCGCCGACGGCCCGTACGTGCTGCCGGTGTCCGCGCGCGACGAGGAAGCCCGGCGCGAGACGCTTTCCGCACTGCGCGACCGGCTCGCCACCGACCCGCCCGACCTCGCCGACGTCGCCTACACCCTCGCGGTCGGCCGCCGCGAGTTCGCCTGCCGCGCGGCGGTGGTCGCGACGACCGCGGCGGAGGCCGTCGAAGCCCTCGACACGCTCCTCGCCGACGGCGGTGACCTGGCCGGGCCGCCTGGTGCGGCCCGTGAGCTGGCCGTCCGCTGGGTCGGCGGCGCCGACGTCGACTGGGCCGCCCGCCACGACGGCGCGGAGCCGGGCCGGGTGCCGCTGCCCGGCCACCCGTTCCGGCGCAGCAGGTGCTGGATCGACCCGCCGGTCCCGGGAAACCACCCGTGACCCGCAAGCTCCACCGCCCGGCCGCCACCGCGGTCCCGGGCCGCACACCGAACTGGGGAGTTCACCGTGACTGACACGTTGCCCGTCGTGGGCATCCACGGCCCGTCACTGTCCTATCCGGACACCACGGTCGCCGCACTGGTCCTGGCGCAGGCACGGCGGACGCCGGCCGCGCTCGCCGTGCGGCAGGGCGACGTCCGGCTCACCTACGCTGAGCTCGTCGCCGCGGCCTGGGGAGTGGCGGCCGCCCTGCGCGAGCGCGGCGCCGGCCCGGAGACCCGGGTCGGGATCTGTGCCCACCGGCGGCCCGCGCTGGTGGCCACCGTGCTCGGTGTGCTGCTCTCCGGTGGCTGTTACGTCCCGCTCGACCCGGGCGGGCCGCGGGCGCGGCTGACCGGGATCACCGCCGACGCCGGGGTTTCCCTGGTGATCGGGGACGCCGCGGTCGCCGAATTCGGCGCGGTGGAAGGGATCGAGGCGCTCGACGTGCCTCCGCCCGCCGCGCCCGGCACCTGCCCGGCCGGTCCGGAGAACACCGCGCACGTGCTCTACACGTCCGGCTCGACCGGACGGCCGAAGGGCGTGCTCACCAGCCACCGCAACATCGTCGCGTTTGTCACCGGGTTCGCCGCCCGGCTCGGCATCGGCCCCGGCAGCCGCGCGCTCGGCATCTCCTCACCCGGGTTCGACGCCTTCACGATGGACGTCTTCGTGTCGCTGGCCGTCGGCGGATCCGTGCAGCTGGCCGGCTCGGCCGACCGGGCCGACCCGGAACGGCTCCGCCGGTTCGTGGTCGAGCACCAGGTCGACTGGGGGTTCATCACCCCGACGCTGCTGTCGCTGCTCGACCCCGCGGATGTGCCCGGCTGGCGGACCATCGCCTGCGGTGGTGAGCCGGTGCCCGCCGATCTGGCCGCGCGCTGGCTGCCCGGCCGCCGGTTCTTCAACGTGTACGGCCCGACCGAGACGACCGTCGTGGTGGTCACCGACGAGGTCACCGGCTGCCCGGCCGACCCGCTGCCGCTCGGCACCCCGACGCCGAACCACCACGCCCACGTCGTCGGCGACGACCTGCGGCCGGTGCCCCCGGGTGAGATCGGGGAACTGCTCATCGGCGGGCCGGGGGTGGCCGCGGGTTACCTGGGCAGCCCCGAGCTGACCGCGGCGAAGTTCGTCGACGACCCCCGGGAGCCGGGGGAGCGGGCCTACCGCACCGGCGACCTGGCGCGCCTGCGGCCCGACGGCCGCCTGGAGTTCGCCGGCCGCGCCGACCGGCAGGTGAAGGTGCGCGGGCAGCGGATCGAGCTGGGCGAGGTCGAAGCCGCACTCGGCGCGCACCCCGGGGTCGACGCCGTCGCGGTCGAGGCCGTGCCCGGCCCCGGCGGCACCCGGCTGGTCGCGTTCCTGACCCCGGCCTCGGCACCGTCCGATGAGGATATCCGCGCGTACGCCGGCGACCGGCTCACCGAGGCGATGCGCCCGGCGGTGATCCGGCGGCTCGACCTGCTGCCGGTCAGCACCGGCACCGGCAAGATCGACCGGCCCGCGCTGCGCGCACTCGCCGAAGTCCCGCCCGAACCGGGGGAAGCCGAACCCGCGTCACCGGTGGCCCGGGTGTGGCGGCAGGTGCTCGGGGCCGGCGCCGGGCCGGACTTCCTGCTGGCCGGCGGCGACTCGATCGCCGCGATGCGCCTGGTCGCGGCCCTGCGCTCGGAGCTGGCCGCCGACGTCTCCGCCGAGGACGTCTTCGCCGGGCGGACCCTCGGCGGTCTCGAACAGCGGGTGGCCGCGGCCGCTCCGCTCGGCGGGCCGGGCCTGACCACCGGGCACGCGCCCGCGCTGTCACCCCCGCAGCGCCGGCTGTGGTTCCTCGACCAGCTCGCCCCCGGCTCGGCGCCGTACAACATCACGATGGCGTTCCGGCTGTCCGGCCGGCTGGACGTGGTGCGGCTGCGCGCCGCCCTGCGTGCGGTGGCCGAGCGGCACGCCGTGCTGCGCTGGCGGATCCGGCCGGTCGACGGCGTCCCGCACGCCGACTGCGTGCCGCCGGAGGACGTTCCGGTGCCGATGACCAGCCTGACCGAGCCCTTCCTCGCCGACCGGCTGGCCGTCGACGCGGCGACGCCCCTGCACCTCGACCGGGAGCCGCCGTGGCGGGTCCGGCTGTACGAACTGGGGCCGGACGACCACGTCCTCGGCTTCACGCTGCACCACGCCGTGTTCGACGGCTGGTCCCAGGACGTGTTCTGCGCCGATCTCTCCGCGGCCTACGCCGGTGCGTCGCTGCCGCCGCTCGTCGCGTCCTATGCGGACTACGCGGCGTGGCGTGCGGACCGGGACAGCCGCCGGGAAGCCGTGGACCTCGCCTGGTGGACCGAACACCTGGCCGGCGCGCCGTCCACAGTGGACCTTCCGCGGGACCGGCCGCGGCCCGCCGTGCAGACCTACCGCGGCGCGAGTGTGCACCAGGCGTTCCCGGACGGCGCCGTCGAGGCCGTCCGGGACCTCGCCGCGCGCACCGGGACCACCCGGGCCGGGGTGCTGCTGGCGGCGTTCGGGCAGCTGCTGCACCGGCTCACCGGCGGGGACGACCACCTGGTCGCCACCGTCGTGGCCGACCGGCAGCTCCCCGAGACCCAGGACCTCGCCGGGTTCTTCGTGGACATCCTGCCGGTGCGGTTGCGGGCGGACGACAACGCGGACTTCGCCACGCACGCCCGGCGCGGCGGGGCCGAGCTGCTGGCCGCGACCGCGCACCCGGCGGCGTCGCTCGACCGGCTCGTGGAGGCGCTAGGCGTCGGCCGGGACCCCGCGCAAGCCCCGCTGGTGCAGGTGATGGTGAACATCCTGAACTTCACCGAGCCGCGCCTGGAGCTGCCCGGGGTGCGGGCCGGCTGGCTGCCCGTCGCCAAGCCGGGCTCGCCGTTCGACCTGACCGTCTACGTTCTCGGCGACGGCGTCGAGCTGCTCTACAACCCGGACCTGTTCGACGCCGCCCGGATGACCGCGCTCGCCGCGGACTACGCGGACCTGCTCGCCGGGCTGGCCGCCGCGCCGGACCGGCCGGTCGGGAGCTGCCTGCCCGCGACCCCGCGGCCCTCGGTGCGCACCGCCGCGCCGGACGCGATGACCCGCGCGCGGCCGGCGCCCGCGCCGGAGGTCACCGACGTCGCCGTGCTCGCCGCCACCGAGGCGGTGATCGCGCAGGCCTGGCGAGAAGTGCTCGGCGTCGAACGCGTGGGGGTCACCGACAACTTCTTCGACGTCGGCGGCCATTCGCTCGCCCTGATGAAGGTGCACGCGCAGCTCACCGACCGGCTCGGCCGCCGCATCCCGGTCGTCGAGCTGTTCAGCCACCCCACGGTCCGCGCCCTGGCGGCCTACCTGCACGCCAGGCCCGCAACCAGCCCCGAGCTCGCCCGCGCCGCCGAGCGGGTCGCCGCCCGCCGGGGGCGCACCCCGTCCAGAAGACCCCGCCGCGGTGCCGGCACGACCGGCCAGGAACAGGAGCAAGCCCAGTGACCCACGACCCCGAACCCGGCGCCGAGCCGATCGCCATCGTCGGAATGGCCGCCCGCGTCCCGGGCGCCGGCGACCTCCGGCAGTTCTGGCGCAACCTCGTCGACGGCGTCGAGTCCATCCGGCCGGCCACCCGCGAGGAGCTGCTGGCCCGCGGCGCCGACCCGGAAACGCTGGCCGATCCCAGCTGGGTCAACGCGACGACGATGGTCGACGGCTTCGACGAGTTCGACGCCGAGCTGTTCGGCATGACCAGCCGTGAAGCGGAGATCACCGATCCGCAGCACCGCGTCTTCCTCGAAGCCTGCCACTCGGCACTCACCGACGGCGGGTACGACCCGGCCCGCTACCGCGGGGCGATCGGCGTTTACGGCGGCACCGGCCGGACCGGCTACCTGATCGAGAACCTGCTGCGCAACGAGCGGGTGATGGCGTCGCAGCACGGCGGCATCGGGATGTCGACCGGCAACCAGCCGAGCTACCTGACGACGTCGGTGTCCTACAAGCTCAACCTGCGCGGCCCGAGCCTGTCCGTCCACACAGCCTGCTCGACGTCGCTGGTCGCGGTGCACCTGGCCTGCGAGGCGCTGCGCAACGGCGAGTGCGACATGGCGCTGGCCGGCGGTGTGAACCTGGAGATGCCGCACGGCATCGGGTACATGGGGGTCGAAGGCTTCACCTCGCCGGACGGGCACGTGCGCGCGTTCGACGCCGGCGCCAACGGCACGGTGTGGAGCAGCGGCGTCGGGGTGGTGCTGGTCAAGCGGCTGGCCCAGGCCCTGGAAGACGGCGACCACATCCGGGCGGTGGTGCTCGGGAACGCGATCAACAACGACGGCGCCACGAAGGTCGGCTTCTCCGCGCCGAGTGTCGCCGGGCAGACCGAGGCGATCGCGCAGGCGGTCGGGATGGCCGCGGTCGACCCGCGCTCGATCGGCTACGTCGAGGCCCACGGCACCGGGACCGCGCTGGGCGACCCGATCGAGATCACCTCACTGTCCACTGTGTACGGTCACGGCGTGTCGGACACCGGCTGGTGCGCCATCGGCTCCGTGAAGTCGAACATCGGCCACCTGTCCCAGGCCGCCGGCGTGGTGGCGCTGATCAAGACGGTGCTGGCGATGGAACACGGGCTCATCCCGCCGACCATCAACTACGAAGAACCCAACCCGGGCATCGACTTCCCGCGCAGCCCGTTCTACCCGGCGCGCACCGTGACGAAGTGGGAGGCGGCCGCCACTCCGCGCCGCGCGGGTGTCAGCTCGTTCGGCGTCGGCGGCACCAACGCGCACGTCGTGCTGGAGGAGGCGCCGGCACCGCAGCGCACCCACCGGCCGCACCCGGCGCAGCTGCTGCGAGTCTCCGCGAAGACCGCGGAAGCGCTGTCCGCGGCGGTCGAGCGGCTCGCCGACCGGCTGGCCGGAGACGTCGACCTCGACCTCGCCGACGTCGCGCACACCCTCGCGGCGGGACGCACCGAGTACCCGCACCGGGCGGCGCTGGTCGCCCGAGACCCGGAGGACGCGGTGGACGGCTTGCGCGACCCGCGCCGGCTCCTCACCGCTCAGGCGGACGAGCTCAAGGTGGCGTTCCTGTTCTCCGGACAGGGTTCGCAGTACGCGGGGATGGGCGCCGAGCTGTACCGCAGTGAGCCCGTGTTCGCCGCGGCCGTCGACGAGTGCTGCGAGCTGGCCGGCGTCGAGGGCCTGAAGGAGCTGATCTTCGAGCGCGGCGGGGACGCGAAGCTGCGCGAGACCCGGTTCACCCAGCCCGCGCTGTTCGTCGTCGAGTACGCGCTGGCGATGCTGTGGCGCAGCTGGGGTGTGCGGCCGGGAGCGATGATCGGCCACTCCGTCGGCGAATACGTCGCGGCCACCGTGGCCGGGGTGTTCACCCTGGCCGACGCGCTGCGGCTGGTCGTCCGGCGCGGTGAGCTGATGCAGGCGATGCCCGCCGGCGCGATGCTCGCCGTCCAGCTCGACGAGGAGTCCGTCACGAAGCGGCTGCCCGAAGGGCTTGCGATCGCCGGGGTCAACGGGCCCGGCACCTGCGTTGTCGCCGGTCCCACCGAAGCCGTGGCCGATTTTGCCGCCCTGCTCAAGTCCAGTGACGTGCAGTGCCGCGAGCTGGTGACGTCGCACGCGTTCCACTCGCCGATGATGGACCCGATCCTCGCGGAGTTCACCGAAGCGGTCGCCGCGGTGCCGCGCTCGGCGCCCGCGCTGCCGTTCCTGTCGAACCTGACCGGTGACTGGATCACCGCCGACCAGGCCACCGACCCGGCGTACTGGGCCGCGCACCTGCGGCAGGCGGTCCGGTTCGGCGACTGCGTCCGGACGCTGTTCGCCGGGGGCGAGCGGTGGACGCTCGTCGAGTGCGGGCCGGGCCACCAGCTGGCCGGGCTGGCCCGCGGCCAGGTGCCCAAGGGCCTGCCCGCGCCGCAGCCGAGCCTGCCGGGCCGCACCGAGCGTGACGGCGACGTCGAAACGCTCCACGCGGCCGCCGGTCTGCTGTGGACGCACGGAGTGCCCGTCGGCCTGATGACATACGGGCGCCGTGTTCCGCTGCCGGGCTATCCGTACGCACGCAAGCGGTACTGGGTCGACGCCGACCCCGCGGGCACGGCCGTCGAGCCGGTGCGGCCGAGCGGACCGCTGCCTCTCGAAGAGTGGTTCGCCGTCCCGTCCTGGCGGCAGGCCGGGCCCGAGCTGCGGCGCGAGCCGTTCACGTCGTGCCTCGCCTTCGTCGACGACGACGTCGTGGCGGGCCTGCTGCGCGACGCCGGGGTCGTGGTCACCGAGGTCCGGCCGGGTGCGGGTTTCGCCGCGACCGGAAACGGGTTCACCGTCCGGCCCGGCGCCCGCGCGGACTACGACGAACTGGTCGCCGCGCTCGGCACCCGTCCCGAGCGGGTTGTGCACGCGTGGGCGCTCGGCGGCGCCGAGACCGGGATGGCCGCCCAGGACCGCGGGTTCTTCAGCGTCCTCAACCTCGTCCAGGCGTGGGGCGAGCCGGTGCGGCTCGACGTGCTGAGCACCGGCACCGCCGACGTCACCGGCACCGACCTCACCCGGCCCGAACACGCGACCCTCGCCGGCATCGCGCGGGTGCTGCCCCTGGAGGTCCCCGGCACGGTGGTGCGGCGGATCGACGTCGAGTCCGCGTCCGCGGAGGTGGTCACCGAGCTGTTCGGCCCGGCGGACGCCGCGGCCGAGGTGGCGCTGCGCCGCGGCCGTCGCTGGGTTCTCGAGCACACGCAGCTCACGGTCCCCGAAGCAGCGCCGCCGGTGCTGCGCGAAGGCGGCCGGTACCTGATCACCGGCGGCACCGGCGGCATCGGTGTCACCCTCGCCGAGGACTTCGCGCTGCGGGTCCGGGCGAAGCTGATCCTGCTGACCCGCGGTGGGCTCCCGCCGCGGGAGGAGTGGGACGCGCACCTCGCCGCACCCGGCGGCACCGACCGGGCCGGGCGCGCGATGCTCGCCGTCCGGCGCATGGAGGCCGCCGGAGCGATGGTGCACGTGCTCGCCGCCGACGTCACCGATCCGGCGCGGTTGCGGGAGGTCCGCGAGCTGGCCGAGCGTGAGTTCGGCGGGCTGGACGGCATCGTGCACGCGGCCGGGCTGCCCGGCGGTGGGGTCGCCGAGGTCAAGGAGCGAGCGGCCGCCGAAGCGGTGCTCGCGCCGAAGATCGCCGGCACCCTGGCGCTCGCCGGGGCGTTCGCCGACCTGCCGATGGACTTCGTCGCGCTGTGCTCGTCGGTCACCGCGGTGTCCGGCGACTTCGGGCAGGTCGACTACTGCGCGGCCAACAACTTCCTCGACGCCTACGCGCGTGGCGACCACGGCTGGCAGGCCCGCGTCGTCTCGCACAACTGGGGTGGCTGGGACGAGGTCGGGATGGCCGCCGAGGTCGCCGCGCCGACGGCGATCCGCTCCACCCGCACCCGCGCCGACGACCCGGTCGCGCACCCCGTGCTCACCACGCGCACGGGCGGCGACTGCCACGGCCTGGTCTCGGCGGCCGGGCACTGGCTGCTCGGTGAGCACCGGATCGCCGGCGTCCCGGTCGTGCCGGGCACCGGCCACCTGGAGACGGTGCGGGCCGCGGTCGAAGCGGCCCTGCCGAAACCGGGGGACGACCACGTCGTCGAACTGCGTGACGTCGCGTTCCTGGAGCCGTTCTCGGTGCCCGAAGGCACCACCGCGGAGTACCGGGTCGGCTTCGACGGTGACGGCTTCGCGGTGACCAGCCGCGCGGCCGGGGTGACCAAGGTGCACGTCCGTGGCTCCGCGGGCTGGGTCCCGGCGCCGTCGACGTCCACTGTGGACCTCGACGCGGTGCGCGCCCGGACGGACGTGCTCGACGACGGCAAGGCGTTCGGCACCGGCCGGACCAGCATGGTCACCTTCGGCCCGCGGTGGGCCGCGCTGCGCACCCACCACGTCGGCGAGCACGAGGAGCTGGCGTCGCTCGTCGCACCCGAAGCGGCGGCGGGGGACACCGGCTGGGCACTGCACCCGGCCCTGCTCGACGTCGCGACCGCGTTCGGCCGCGGCCGGGGGAGTGGCACCTACCTGCCGATGAGCTACGGCCGGGTGGTTGTGCACCAGGCGCTCCCGGCGAGCTTCCACAGCCACCTGCGGTATCGGGACGGCGGGGGTGACCAGGTGGTCGCCGCCGACCTGACGCTGTGCGACGACAACGGACGTGTGCTCGTCGAGATCGAGGACTTCGTGCTGCGCCAGGTCGACGAAGGCGCGGTCAGCGGCGGGCTCGCGGCCCCGGTCGCGAAGTCCACTGTGGACTCGGAGTCGGCCGGGATCCGGCCGGTCGACGGCGCCGAGGCGTTCCTGCGGGCGCTCACCCCCGGCCTCGGCGGGCAGGTCGTGATCAGCACCCGTCCGGTGCGCGACCTGTTCGACCGCCGGGTCACCGCCGAAGGGCTGGAAGAACCCGAAGCGGCAGTCGAGCCGGCGGCGCCGCTCGCGACCGACGACTACGTCGCCCCGCGCACCGACCTCGAGGCGGAGATCGCCCGCCAGTGGGCCGAGGTGCTCGGCGTCGAGCGCATCGGCATCCACGACGACTTCTTCGCCCTCGGCGGCAACTCGCTCGTCGCCATCCAGCTGATCGCGCAGGTCCGCAAGACCACCGGCGCCCGGCTGGCGATGAAGACGCTGTTCGAATCCTCCACGGTGGCCACGCTGGTCGAGCGGATCGAGGAGCTGCGCGCCGGCGCCGCGGCCGCCGCCGAACCCGCCCCCACCGCCATCCCCAAGCTCGAGCGCTGAAGCAGGAGACCATGACCGACACGAAGGAATGGACGTTCCCGGCCTCGTTCGGGCAGGAGCGGATCTGGCTGTCGAACCAGCTGGACCCGGCGTCCCCGGTGTACAACCTGCCCTGTCAGGTGCGGCAGGACCTGCCGCTCACCGAAGGGCAGTGGCGCGCCGCGATCGGCGTGGTCGTCGGGCGCCACGAAGCGCTGCGCACGGCGTTCCGGATGGACGGCGGTGAGCTCGTCCAGATCGTGCACGCCACCGTGCCGATCGAGCCCGAGGTGCACGACCTGCGGACGGTCCCGGACGCCGAGCAGCGGGCCGCGGAACTCGCCGAGGCGATCGCGCGCCGTCCGATCCCGCTGGACGCCGCGCCGCCGTGGCGGGCCCAGCTGTGCCGGCTCGCCGACGCCGGCTGGCTTCTCACGTTCGTCGTGCACCACACGGTCTTCGACGCCGGTTCGGTGCTGGTCCTGGCGGCCGAGCTGAACGAGGCGTGCAACGCGGCCGCCGAGGGCCGGCTGCCGCGGCTGCCCGAGCTCGCCATCCAGTACCCCGACTACTCGGCCTGGCAGCGGGGCCAGGTGCCGCTCGTGCGGTCCCAGCTGGACTACTGGCGCGAACGGCTGGCCGGGCTCCCGCCCGTGCACAGCCTGCCCACCGACCGGCCGCGGCCCGCGGAGTTCGGTTTTGCCGGCGACCAGGTCGACTTCACCCTGCCGGACGGGCTGCTCGGCCGGGCCGTCGACACCGGCCGCGGGCTGTCGGCGTCGCCGTTCATGGTGCTGCTGGCCGCCTACACCGCGCTGCTGTCACGACTGTCCGCTTCGGACGACGTGGTGGTCGGGGTGCCGGTCGCCGGGCGGGACCTGCCGGAGCTGGCGCCGCTGATCGGCATGTTCGTCAACCAGCTGGCCATCCGCGTCGACTGCGGCGGGGATCCGGCGTTCGCCGAACTGGTCGGCCGGGTCCGCACCGCGGTGCTGGACGCGATCGAGCACGGCCGCGTGCCGTTCCAGCTGGTCGCCGACGAGGTGCGCCCGGAGCGCGACCCGGCCGTGCAGGCGCTGTACCAGATCGGGTTCAACTTCATCCCGGAGTCGGGCATCGAGCCGGTCCGCTACGCCACGGCCAAGGACGACGTCGCGATCGACCTGACCGCAACCGGTGGCCGGCTGCTCTACCGCACCGACCTGTTCGACCGGGCCACCGCCGAGTCCATGGTGGACCGGTTCCTGCGGCTGCTCACCGCGGCGGTCGAGGATCCCGCGACCTTGGTGGCCGACCTTCCGCTGTTGTCGGACGCCGAGCGCGCACAGGTGGCGGAGTGGAGCGGTTCGTCCACTTCGGACGCACCGCTGTTCGTCGCGCGCTTCGAGGAGCAGGTGCGGTCGACGCCGGACGCGGTCGCGGTCGACCTCGGCGGGGTTCGGCTGACCTACGCCGAGCTGAACACGCGCGTCAACCGGGTCGCGCACCGCCTCGGCAGTGGTGGGGTGGTCGGGGTCTGCGCCCCGAACTCGGCCGACCTGGTCGTGGGCATCCTGGGCGCCTTGAAGAGCGGTGCCGCCTACGTCCCGCTCGACCCGGCCAACCCGGCGCAGCGGCAGGCCCTGGTCCTGGCCGACGCCGGGGCCCGCGTCGTGCTCACCAGCGGCGGCACGCTCGTCAGCACCGAGACCCTGGACCTGAGTGACCCGGCGGTGTGGGCGGACTCGTCCGACGAGAACCCGGCGCCGCCCGGCCCGGACGACATCGCCTACGTCATCTACACGTCCGGCTCGACGGGACGGCCGAAGGGCGTGCAGGTCGGTCACCGTGCTCTCGCCACCTACCTCGGCTGGGCGCGCGAGGCCTACCCGAGCCTCGCCGGTCGCGCGCTGCTGCACACGTCGGCGTCCTTCGACCTGACCGTCACGACGCTGCTCGGCCCGCTCACCGCCGGTGGATCCATTGTGGACGCAGGCCGGCCCGATTTCCTCAAGGCGACCCCGACCCACCTCGCCGTGCTGCCGGAGGAGTCCTACCCGACCGGGGACCTGGTCCTCGGTGGTGAGGCGCTCTTCGGCGAGGTCGTGCCGCAGTGCGCCGCGACCGTCACCAACGAGTACGGCCCGACCGAGGCGACCGTCGGCTGTGTCGCCCACCGGCTCGACGGCCCGGTCGCCGGCCCGGTGCCGATCGGCCGCCCGATCCCCGGCACCCGCGTCCACGTCCTCGACGACCGGCTGCGGCCCGTCCCGCCGGGGGTCGCGGGACAGCTCCACCTCGCCGGCGCCCAGCTCGCCGACGGTTACCTCGGGCTGCCCGAGCTGACCGCGGAACGATTCCCGGACGGCCCGTTCGGGCGGATGTACACCACCGGCGACCTCGTCCGCTGGCGCCGTGACGGCACCCTCGAGTACCTCGGCCGCATCGACGACCAGGTCAAGCTGCGCGGCTACCGGATCGAGCCCGGTGAGGTCGAAGCCGCGCTGCGCGAGCTGCCGGAGATCCGCGACGCCGCGGTGGCCGTCCGCGAAGGCACCCTGGTCGGCTACGTCGCCGGCAACGCGGACGGCGCGGCCGAAGCCTTGCGGGCCACCCTGCCGGAGTACCTGGTGCCCACGGTGTTCGTCACGCTGGACGCCTTGCCGGTGGCCGCGAGCGGGAAGCTCGATCGGGCCGCGCTCCCGGACCCGCAGCTCGGTGGGGCGGCGGAGTACGTCGCCCCGAGCACGGCGGCCGAGGAACTGGTCGCCGAGGTGCTCGGTGAACTCCTGGGGGTCGAGAAGCTCGGGGTGCACGACGACTTCTTCGCCCACGGCGGCAACTCCCTCCTCGCGATCCGGGCGATGGCCCGGATCCGCAAGCAGGTCGGTGTCGAACTGCCGGTGCGCGGCCTCTTCTCGTTCACCACGGTGGCGGGCCTCGCCGCCGAGGTCGAGCGGCGGCTGGCCGAGGACCTCGACCAGCTCAGCGACGAAGAGGTCCGGGCCCAGCTGGCCGAAGGTGAGCAGGCGTGACGACGATCGACGAGACCAGCAGCGCGGCGGCGCGCCGAGCACTGCTGGAACGGCGGCTGCGGCGGCGCGCCGAGCCGGCCGCGACCATCACCCGGCGGCCGGACGGTGACCCCGTCCCGCTGTCCTACCAGCAGGAACGCGTCTGGTTCATGGAGCAGTTCGCGCCCGGGACGACGTCGTACCACATCCCGGTGCCGATCCGCCTCACCGGACGGCTCGACGTCGTCGCGCTCCAAGCCGCCTTGGACGCGCTGCCGGCCCGGCACGAGGCACTGCGGATGCGGTTCCCGGCGGGGGAGGACGGGCAGCCGTCCGTCCGCCTGGAACCGCTCGTCACCGTGCCGTTGTCCATTGTGGAGGCCGGTGACGAGGAGACGGCTCGAGCCGCGGTCGATGCCGCCGCGGCCGAGCCGTTCGACCTGGCAACGGGCCCGTTGCTGCGGGCGACTTTGGTGCGGATCTCCGGCGACGAGCACCTCCTCGCCGTGTGCACGCACCACATCGCCGGTGACGGCTGGTCGGTCGACCTGCTGCTGCGCGACCTCGCCGCGCACTACCACGGCACGGCGGCCGGGCTGCCCGAGCTGTCCATCGGCTACGGCGACTTCGCGCACTGGCAACGCCGGACGCTCACCGGCGCCGAACTCGACCGGCAGCTGGACCACTGGCAGGAAACCCTCCGTGGGGTCGAACCCCTGGAGCTCCCGACCGACCGGCCGCGCCCGGCGACCCAGACGTTCGACGGCGCCATCCACGAGTTCTTCGTCGAGAAGGACCTCGCCCGCGCCCTCGGCGAACTGAGCCGCGAACACGGCGTCACGCTCTTCATGACCCTGCTCGCCGCTTATCAGCTCCTGCTGTCGCGCTACTCCGGGCAGGAGGACTTCGCGGTCGGATCGTCGTCGGCCGGGCGCGGGCTGCCCGAGCTGGAGGGTGTGGTCGGCATGTTCGTCAACATGCTGCCGCTGCGGGCCCAGCTGGCCGGCGACCCGAGCTTCACCGAGCTGCTGGACCGGACCCGGCGGCACGTGCTCGACGCGTTCGACCACGCCGACGTCCCGTTCGAGCGGCTGGTCAACGCCCTCGGCGTGCCGCGAGACGTGAGCCGCTCGCCGGTGTTCCAGGCCATGTTCGCGCTGCAGAACTACGAGATGGGCCGGATGAACGCGGCCGGAACGTCCGAAGTGGACTTCCGCTGGCTGCCGATGGACCTGCCCGCCACCCGCTTCGACTTCGAGTTCCACGCCATCGAGATCGAGTCCGGGCTGATCGGCAAGTTCGTCCACAACACCGCGCTGTTCGGCACGGACACCGTCGCCGGCATGGCGGACCGCCTGGTCACGCTGTTGCGTTCGATCGTCGCCGACCCGGCGCGTCCGGTGTCCGAACTGGACCTGCTCGGGCCGGACCAGCGTGAGCTGGTGCTCGAAACCTGGAACAACACGGCGGGGGAGATCCCGCCGGGCACGCTTCACGGACTCGTCGAGGCCCAGGTGGCCCGCACCCCGGACGCGCCCGCGGTGACCTTCCGCGGCGAGTCGCTGTCGTACCGCGAGCTGGACCACCGGGCCAATCGTCTTGCGCACCGCCTGCGCGAGCTGGGCGTCGGCCCGGGCACGCTGGTCGGTGTCTTCGCGAACCGGTCGTTCGAGCTGGTCACCGGCCTGCTCGGGGTGCTCAAGGCGGGCGGCGCGTACGTCCCGCTCGACCCGGAGTACCCGGCGGACCGGCTCGCGTTCATGCTCGAAGACGCGGCCGCACCGGTCGTGCTCACCCAGGCCTCGTTACGGGACACCCTGCCGCCGGGGGACGCGACCGTCGTTGTCCTCGACGACCTGCCCGAAGGCGCCGACACCGTACCCGAAGTCCTGGCCGGGCCGGACGATCCGGCGTACGTCATCTACACCTCCGGTTCGACCGGCCGGCCGAAGGGTGTGCCGAACGGGCACCGCGGCATCGTCAACCGCCTCGACTGGATGCAGCGCGCGTACGGCCTCGACGCGTCGGACTCGGTGCTGCAGAAGACCCCGGCGAGCTTCGACGTTTCGGTGTGGGAGTTCTTCTGGCCCCTCATGACCGGGGCCAGGCTGGTGCTCGCCGAGCCCGGCGGCCACAAGGACGCGGCGTACCTGCGTGAACTCCTGACGAGCGAGGGCATCACCACCGCGCACTTCGTGCCGTCGATGCTGACCTTGTTCCTGGCCGAACCGGGGGCCGAGCCGGTCCCGGCGCTGCGGCGGGTCGTGTGCAGCGGCGAGGAACTGCCCCTGGACGCGGCCCGGCAGTTCACGACCCGGCTGCCGCACTGCGAGCTGCACAACCTCTACGGCCCGACCGAGGCCGCCATCGACGTCACCGCCTGGCACTGCACCCCCGAGGCGCTCGCCGAGGTGGCGTCGGTGCCGATCGGCGCACCGATCCGCAACACCCGGATCTACGTCCTGGACAAGCGCGGCAATCCCTGTCCGGTCGGCGTACCGGGAGAACTGCACATCGCCGGTGCCGGACTGGCCCTCGGTTACCACCACCGGCCCGAGCTGACGGCCGAGAAGTTCGTGCCCGACCCGTTCCACAGTGGCCGGATGTACCGCACCGGCGACCTCGCCCACTGGCGCCCGGACGGCACCCTCGCCTTCCTCGGCCGCATCGACCACCAGGTCAAGCTGCGCGGCCTGCGCATCGAGCTGGGGGAGATCGAGACGGCCCTGCGCGAGCAGGACGGCGTCCGGGACGCGGCGGTGATCGTCCGCGAGGACACGCCGGGGGACAAGCGCCTGGTCGGGTACGTCGTCGGCGACGCGGACGCCGGGTCGCTGCGGACGGCGTTGAAACAGACCTTGCCGGACTACATGGTCCCGCCGTCGTTCGTCACCCTCGACGATCTTCCGCTGACGCCCAACGGGAAGCTCGACCGCAAGGCCCTGCCCGCACCGGTCGCCGGTCGCGACGCGAGCAAGGAACTCGTCACACCCTCGACACCCCTGGAAGTCCTTCTCGCCGACATCTGGCGGGACGTCCTCAAGGTGGACGAACTGGGCGCCGACGACGACTTCTTCGACCTCGGCGGCCACTCGATGCTCGCGACGCAGGTCGTCGCGCGGATCGCGAAGGCCGGGCACCAAGCGGGCGTGATGGACCTGTTCCAGCACCGGACCATCCGCGAGCTGGCCGTGTTCCTGGACGGTGACCGGGACGACTCCGGGCACCTGCTGTACGAGCTGACCAAGCCGATCGCGAAGCCGACGCTCACCTACGTCTGCTTTCCGTACGGCGGCGGCAGCGCGATCGTCTACCAGCCCCTCGCGGACGCGCTGCCCGGCGGATATTCGCTGTTCTCGGTGGCGATCCCGGGCCACGACGTCGGCCTGACCGAGGAAGCCGTCCCGTTCGACGAACTGGTCGAGCGGCTCGCGGACGAGGTCCTTGAGAGGATCGACGGCCCGCTGGCCATCTACGGCCACTGCGGTGTCGGCAACGCGCTCGCCGTCGGCGTCGCCCGCCGGCTGGAGGAACGCGGCCGTGAGCTGGAAGTTGTCCACATCGGCGCGATCTTCCCGTTCGCGCGGATCAAGGGCGCCGTCGGCACCCTGCGCACGCGCCTCGAAAAACTGCGCAGCAACCGGTACTACGCGAACTGGCTCAAGGGCATGGGCGTCGACACCGACGACCTCGACCCGGCGCAGGCCGACCGGATCATCAGCAACATGCGCGCCGACAGCCGTGCCGCCGAGGAGTACTTCAGCGGCCTGCTCGACGCCCGGGTCGCCAAGCTGCGTGCGCCGATCATCTCGGTGGTCGGCTCGGAGGATCCCGTCACCGACTACTACGCCGAGCGCTACCGCGAGTGGGAGTTCCTCACCGACCGCACGGCGCTGGTGGTGCTGGACCAGGCCGGGCACTTCTTCCTCCGCTACCGCGCGGACGAGCTGGCCGAGATCGTCACCCGCGTCCACCCCGCCCTCGACGATCCCGGCGAGCTGCACGTCTCGGCGCGCGGGGAAGACGCCGGGTGGGCCGTGCACGACACCCACCGGGCGGCGGTGGACGAGAAACCCGCGGTGAAGCCGAGCCTGGCCCGGTTCGTGACGGTCACCGTCGGCCAGCTGGTCTCCTCGACCGGCTCGGCGCTGACGTCGTTCGCCGTGCCGATCTGGCTCTACACGAAGACCGGCTCGGTCACCGACCTCGGCCTGCTCTGGGCCCTCGCGCTGATGTGCGGGGTGCTGATCCTGCCCGTCGCGGGCGCCCTGGTCGACCGCGGTGACCGGCGGAAGATCATGATCGCGGCCAGCGCCGTCGCCGGTGTCATCCAGCTCGCGCTGGCGTTGCTGCTGACGGCCGGCAACCTGCAGCTGTGGTTCCTCTACGTGCTGATCCCGCTCGGGTCGGTCGCGGGATCACTGCAGCGGATCGCCTACCAGTCGTCGGTCGCGCAGCTCGTGCCGAAGCAGTACCTCGGGCACGCGATGGGCCTCGCCCAGCTGTCCAACGGCTTTGCGCAGCTGCTGATGCCGGTGATCGCGGCCGGGCTCCTGGCGGCGATCCAGCTGTCCGGGATCCTGGTCCTCGACATGGTGAGCTACGTCTTCGCCATCGTCAGCCTGCTGTTCGTCCGGTTCCCCGACCTGCTCGGCTGGCGGCCGCGCGAGCCGCTGCTGACGGCGATCGCCGGTGGGCTGAAGTATTCGTGGAACCACCGCGGCTTCCGGACGATGCTGCTGTACTTCGCGCTGGCCAACGTGTTCCTGGCACCCGCGCTGGTGCTCGTCTCGCCGCTGGTGCTGTCGTTCGGCACGGTCACCGACGTCGCGCAGGTCGCGCTGGCCGAGGCGGTCGGCGCCGTGGCCGGCGGCATCGGGATGGCCCTGTGGGGCGGCCCGCGGAACCGGCGGATGGTCGGTGTGCTCGTGGGCAACGTCGGCATCGCCGCCGGCAGCCTGGTGATGGGGCTGCGGCCGTCGCTGATCGTGGTGGCCGCGGGGGTGTTCCTGCTGGCCGCGGCGATGGCCGTGTCCCAGGGCATCTACGCGACGCTCGTGCAGGTCAAGGTGCCGCAGCGGTACCACGGCCGGGTGTTCGCGATCAACCAGACGATCACCTGGTCGACCCTGCCGATCGGGTTCGCTGTGCTCGCACCGCTGGCGGTCGGCTGGTTCTCACCCCTGCTGACGCCGGACGGCGCGCTGGCCGGCTCGGTCGGCGCGGTGCTCGGCACCGGGGAGGGCCGCGGGGTCGGGCTCGCCTACGTCGTCTACGCGCTGATCCTGCTGCTGATCAACGTCGGCGGGTTCGCGGTGAAGTTGCTGCGCCGCTTCGACACCGAGGTGCCCGACTCGCTGCCCGACGACCTCGTCGGCGCGCAGGAACGGGAGCGGAAGCTCGCGGGGAAGGCGGCCGCATGAGTGTCGTGGTGCTGATCAGGGAGGCGCGCGGGCACTGGGTCGGCGAGGTCGCCGCCGCGGTGCACGCGGCCGGCCACCGCGCGGTGCTGCTCGCGCCTCCGGTGGACGCGGCCGAGCGCGTGTCGCTGGCCGCGGTGGTGGACGACGTGGCGGCGGTCGACGACGTCTACAACGCCGAAGCCGTCGCCGAGAAGATCCGCTCGACCGTCGGTGCGCCCGCCGCCGTGCTGACCGGTTCCGACGGGGCCATCACGAGCACCGCCCGCGTCGCCGAGCTGCTCGGGGTGGCCCGGTGCCCGGCCTCGGTGTTCGCTCTGTGCGCCGACAAGTCCGCCGTCCGGGAAGCCCTCGCGGCGGCCGGGCTGCCCGGGCCCGGGTTCGCGCTGATCTCCGCGGCGTCGGACGCCGCCGGGGTGGCGGCGCGGGTGGGGTTGCCGGCGATCGTCAAGCCGGTCAACGGCGCGGGCAGCAACCTAGTCCGCACGGTGTCCACGGTGGACGAGCTGGCGGCCGCGTACGAGCTGCTGGCCGCCCGGCTGCCCGAGTCGCCGGACCCGCGTTACCACCGCCTCCTGGGATCGCTGGATCCGTCGTCGACGTTCCTGGTCGAGGGCTTGCTGCGCGGTCCCGAGTACGCGGTGGACGTGCTGATCCGCGACGGCGTGGCCGAGCCGGTCGAGATCCTCGACAAGCCCCTGGTCGACGACCGCAAGTTCGAACTGGTCCTGTCCTGCCCGCCGGCGGACCTGGCCGAAGAACGGGCGGCGCTGGTCACTTCCGCGGCGTCCGCGGCGGTCCTCGCGCTGGGGCTGGACAACACGGTTGCGCACGTCGAGGTGATCGACGACGAGGAGCGCGGCCCGACGATCGTCGAGGTCAACGCCGGGCGGCCGGCGGGCTCGATCATGCCACTGCTGGCGAAGCTGAGAACCGGCATCGACGTCTTCGCCGAGCTGACGGCTCTCGCGCTGGGAGCGCCGCGCCCGGAGCGTGCACCGGCGAAGCTGCCGATCCCGCTGGGGATGCTGATCCTGTACGCGTCCGGCTCGGGCACGCTGACCGGGATCGGCGGGCTCGACGAGGTCGCCGCCCTGCCGGAGGTGGTCGACCTGGTCACCACGGTGTCGCCGGGCCAGGTGCTCACCGACGAGCAGGAGACGTACGCGGTGAACCTGGTCGTCGCCGGGTTCGCCGACCACGACGACCTCGTCGCGCTGCACGCGGAGGCGAGCAAGCTCATCCGGTTGGAGGTCTCGTGAAGACCGCCTTCGTCGTCCGCGAGACGCGCGGGCACTGGATCCGCGACGTGGTCGCCGCGGTCCGTCGGGAGGGCTTCCGGGCGGAGCTGGTCACCGAACCCCTCGACGACGCCGAGCGGGCCGAGCTGGCCTTGCTCGTGGACGGGTTCGTTGTGGTCGAGGACGTCCGGGACGCCGCGGCCGTCGCCGACGCGCTCCGCGACCGGGAACCCGCCGCGGTGCTCACCGCCGCCGAGGGGATCATCGCGAGCACCGCCCGGGTTGCCGAGCTGCTCGGCCTCGGCCGGTGTCCGTCGGACGTGTTCGCGTTGGCGCACAACAAGTTCGCCGTCCGGCAGGCCCTGGCTTCAGCGGGGCTGCCGGGTCCCCGGTGCGCGTTGTTCGCCGATCCGGCCCACGCGGCCAGGATCGCCGAGGAGGTCGGCCTCCCGGCGATCGTCAAGCCGGTCAACGGCGCCGCGAGCACCCTCGTCCGCACGGTGTCCACAGTGGACGAACTGGCCGCGGCGTACGACCTGCTCGCGACCCGGCTCCCGCAGTCCCCGGACGCGCGTTACCACCGGATGCTGCCAGGACTGGTCGACCCGCTGCGGGTGTTCCTCGTGGAGAGCCTGCTCGACGGTCCGGAGTACGCCGTCGACGTCCTGGTCCGCCACGGGGTGGCCGAGCCCGTCACGGTGGTCGGCAAACCACTGATCGACGACCGGAAGTTCGAGCTCGCGATGGTCTGCCCGCCGTTCGGGCTGGGTCCCGAGCGGGCGGCCGGGATCGAACAGGCGGCAACCGCCGCGGTGCTCGCGCTGGGGCTGGACAACACGGTCGCGCACGTCGAGGTGATCGACGACGCGGCGCGCGGGCCGGTGGTCGTCGAGGTGAACGCCGGGCGGTGCGCCGGGGGAGCCCAGCCCGCATTGCTCAAGCTCGCCACGGGCATCGACGTCACCGCCGAAGCCGTCTCGCTCGCCCTCGGCACCCCGCCGCCCGCGCGGAGTGCCGGGCTGCCGGTGCCGGTCGGCTACCTGATCGTCTACGCCGAGGGCGCCGGGCGCCTGGTGCGCGTCGAGGGCACGGACCAGGTCGCGGACCTGCCCGAGGTCCTCGACGTCGTCACCATCGTCTCGCCCGGCCAGGTGCTCACCGACGACCAGGAGATCTACGCCGTCAACGTCCTCGTCGCGGGCTTCGCCGACGTCGACGACCTGGCGGCGCTGCACACCGAGGCCACCAAGCTGGTCCGATTCGAACTGGAGGAGTCATGACCGCCGATCTCACGGTGCCGCAGCTCGAAGGCACCAACCACACCCGGATCGCCGTCCACCCGGCCACCGACCTCGCGGCGGTGGAGGCCCACCTGCCGCGGCTGCAGGCGCACCTGCGTGACCACGGCGCGATCCTGCTGCGCGGCCTGCCCGCCGACCTCGACCTGTTCAACCGGGTCACCGAGACGATCGGCGGGGCGCTGCTCACCTACACCGAGCGGTCGACCCCGCGGTCGGCGGTGGCGGGCAACATCTACACCTCGACGGAGTACCCGCCGGCCGAGTCGATCCCGATGCACAACGAGAACTCCTACTCGGCGAGCTGGCCGGCACGGCTGTTCTTCCTGTGCGACACCGCGGCGGAAACCGGCGGCGCCACGCCGATCGCGGACAGCCGGGCGATGTACCGGCAGCTGCCGGAGGACCTTCGCGAGCGGTTCGCGGGCGGCGTCACCTACACGCGTGCGTTCCGCGAAGGGTTGGGACTGACCTGGCAGGAGGCCTTCCAGACGGAGGACCGCGCGGTGGTCGAGGAGTACTGCGTGCGCAACGGCCAGACCTTCGAATGGACCGAGGACGGGCTGCGCACGCGACACGTCCGGCCGTCGTTCGTCACCGAGCCGCACACCGGCGGGACCGTGTGGTTCAACCAGGCCAACCTCTTCCACGTCTCGAGCCTCGGCGAGGAGGTGAGCGAGGCGCTGCTGGAGCTGTACCCGGAGGCCGACCTGCCGCGCAACGCCTACTTCGCCGACGGCAGCCCGATCCCGGTGGCGGACCTCGAAAAGATCCGGGAGGTCTACCACGAGGTGAGTTTCGCCTTCCCCTGGCAGGCCGGTGACATCATGGTGATCAACAACATGCTGATGGCCCACGGCCGCGAGCCGTTCACCGGCCGGCGGCGCATCCTCGTGGCGATGACCGGATGACCGCTCCGGTGGTGGTCCTGCTCGCCCACCCCCGGCCGGGGAGCCTCAACCACGCGCTCGCCGAGCGGGTCGTCGACACGCTGACCCGCCTCGGGCGCTCAGTGCGGTTCCACGACCTGTACGCGGAACGTTTCGACCCGGTGCTGACCGCGGAAGAGGCCTACACCAGCGGCACCCGCGCGGAAGAATTCCTCGCCGCCGAACCGGATCCCTTGGTGCGGCAGCACCGCGAGGAACTGCGGGACGCCGCCGGGCTCGTCGCGATCCACCCGAACTGGTGGGGCAAACCACCGGCGATCCTCAGCGGCTGGCTCGACCGGATCCTCGTGCCCGGGGTCGCCTACCGCCTCGACGACGCGGGCGGCGCGCCCGAGTCGTTGCTGACCTTGCGGCGGCTGCTGGTCGTCAACACTTCCGACACGACCGAAGAGCGCGAACGGACCCTGTTCGGCGACCCGCTCGACGCGATCTGGCGGCGCTGCCTCGCGCCCTACCTCGGCGAGCCGGAGGTGACCCGGCTGGTGCTCCGGGTCGTCGCCGACGCCGGCGCGGATCGCCGCGACTCGTGGCTCCGCGACGTCGAAGCCGAGGTGACGCGCCTGTTCGGCGGCCATTGACCGCTTCCGGCCAGTTCCGGTGAAGTCCTTGAGCGGCTTTCCCGCGGCGTGCGATTCTCGGGCGGACCGGCACCGGACTCGTCGAGGGGGAACCGTGAGTGATCTCGAGCGGATGGCCGAAGAACGTCGTCGCCGTCAGGAGACCACGCCGGCGGCGCCGGCCGGGCAGCAGTGGGGGAAGTGCGTCAGCGTCCAGGAAGCCGGTGACCGCCGCCGGAAGATCGCCCGGGTGCTGCTCGCGAGCGGCCTCGTGGTCACCGCCTACCTCCCGTTGAGCGTCGTCGCGCCCGCGATCGACGCGCCGGTGCTGGTGCAGACCACGGCGATCGGCGATGAAGGCAGCGGGCGCGGGAGCATCGTGGCCGCGGTGAACGATTCGAAGCCGCCGACCGTCGCCATCGTCGCGTACTGAACCGCGTGCGCACCGTCTCCCTGGTCACCTTGGGCTGCGCGCGCAACGAGGTCGACTCCGACGAGCTGGCCGCGCGCCTGGACGACTCGGGGTGGCAGCTCGCCGAACCGGGCGCCGAAGCCGACGTTGTCGTCGTGAACACCTGCGGCTTCATCGAAGCGGCGAAGAAGGAGTCCATCGACGCCGTCCTCGCCGCCTCGGGCAAGGGCGCGAAGGTCGTCGCGGTCGGCTGCATGGCCGAGCGTTACGGCCGCGAACTCGCCGACGCCGTCCCGGAAGCCGACGCCGTGCTGTCGTTCGACGACTACCCGGAGATCGGCGACCGCATCGGCGACGTCCTGCAGGGCGTCACCCGCCCCGCGCACACCCCGCGCGACCGGCGGACACTGCTGCCGATCACGCCGGTCGAGCGGCCCGCGGCCGTCGTCGCCCACGTTCCGGGGCACACGACCGAGCGCACCGGCCCGGCGAGCGGCCCGCCGGTCCTGCGGCGCCGGCTCGGCGGCGGCCCGATCGCGTCGCTGAAGCTGGCGTCGGGCTGCGACCGGCGCTGCACCTTCTGCGCCATCCCGAGCTTCCGCGGCGCGTTCGTGTCCCGGACACCCGCCGAGATCCTCGCCGAAGCCGAATGGCTGGCCGGCCACGACGTGCGGGAACTGGTGCTGGTGAGCGAGAACTCGACGTCGTACGGCAAGGACCTCGGCGACCTCCAAGCACTGGAGAAGCTGCTGCCGAGGCTCGCCGGGTTCGTCGACCGCGTCCGGCTGAGCTACCTGCAGCCCGCGGAGCTGCGCCCGAGCCTCGTCGAAGCGATCACCGGCACACCCGGTGTCGCGCCGTACTTCGACCTGTCGTTCCAGCACGCCAGCGGCCCGGTGCTGCGGCGGATGCGCCGGTTCGGCGACCGGGAACGGTTCCTGCACCTGCTCGACCGGATCCGGACGGTGGCGCCGGACGCCGGGGTGCGCTCGAACTTCATCGTCGGCTTCCCCGGCGAGACCGAAGCCGACTTTTCCGAACTGAAGCGGTTCCTGGAGGAAGCCCGGCTGGACTCCATCGGCGTGTTCGGCTATTCGGACGAGGACGGGACGGAAGCCTTGGACCTGCCGGACAAGGTGCCGGCTCCGGTGCTCGCCGAGCGGGTCGAGGAACTGTCGCTGCTCGCCGACGACCTCGGCTCCCGCCGCGCCGGGGAACGGGTCGGCTCGGTGGTCGAGGTGGTCGTCGGGACGGCCGGCCGCGGCTGGGCCGCGCACCAGGCCCCGGAGATCGACGGCGACGTGACGTTCCCCGGCGGGGCGCCCGAACCGGGTTCGCTGGTGCGGGCCGAGGTCACCGGGACGAACGGCATCGACCTCGAAGCGCGCCTGCTCCCTTAGTTTTGGCGGAAGCCGTCGAGGACGAGCTTGGCGGCCTGGGCGAGCAGCCGGTCGTCGGGCTCGGCGTCGGCGGTCTTCTTGTCGGTCATGACCACCAGCACGATCGGGGCGCGCCCGGGCGGCCAGACGACGGCGATGTCGTTGCGCGTCGCGTACTCGCCGGTTCCGGTCTTGTCGGCGACGGCCCAGCCCGCGGGCGCGCCGGCGCGGATCAGCGCCCCGCCGGTGGTGTTGGCCCGCATCATGTCCGTGAGCACGGTCCGCTTCTCCGGCGGCAACGCGGTGCCGAGGGTGAACGCGCGCAGGCTGCCGGCCATCGCGCGTGGTGTGCTGGTGTCCCGGATGTCGCCCGGCGCGAGGTCGTTGAGGCCGGGCTCGATCCGGTCGACGTGGGTGGTCGTGTCGCCGATCCCGCGCAGGGCGGCGGCGAGCCCGGCCGGCCCGCCGAGCTCGCGGAACAGCAGGTTCGCGGCGGTGTTGTCGCTGTAGCGCAGAGCCGCGTCCATCGCGTCACGCAGGGAAATGCCGGTGGCGACGTGCTTCTCGGTGACCGGCGAGTTCGGCTGCAGGTCCGCTCGCGGGTACTTCAGCACCTTGTCGAGCCCCGGGAGGCTCGTGCGCTGGAGCACGGCTCCGGCGGAGAACGCCTTGTGCGTCGAGGCGTACCCGAAGCGCTCGTCGGCGCGGTGGGTCACCTCGCGGCCTGAGCCGGTGTCGACGGCGTACACGCCGAGACGAGCGTCGAAGTCGCGCTCCAGCGGCGCGAAGTCCGGCTGCGGTTGTGCGGTGGCGGACGACGCCGTTGTCGGCGGTGTCGGCGCGGCCGGTGCCGGGGCTTCGGCGGCGCAGGCGGTGAGCGGCACTAGGACCAGCGCGGCGAGCGCGGCCCACCGGACGTGGGGGAACGGCACGGGGCTTCCTTCCGGTCTTGATCGACATCCGCAGTCTCACCGGATCCGCTCATGCTGTCCAAGACGGAAACACGCGGTTCGATGCCAAAGTCGCATAGAGTGAGGTGGTGGACCTGGTCGGCGGCTGCAGGGCGTTCGTGAGCGTGAGCGAGACGGGGAGCTTCACGGCGGGCGCGGCGCTCGCGCGCATCCCGCAGCCGGTCGCCAGCCGGCGCATCGCCGCGCTGGAACGGCACTTCGGCGAGCGGCTCTTCGACCGCTCGACCCGCCGGGCCCGGCTGACGCCGTTCGGGCGTGACATGCTGCCGTCGGCCCAGCGGCTCGTGCAGCTGGCCGACACGATGGAGCACGACGCGAAGCGCGCCCGGCTGCGGCCGATGCGGGTGGCGGTGCCCGACACCTGCGGGGTGCGCGAACTGGCCGAACTGGCCGCCGAGGCCCGTGCGCTGGAGGTCCACCTGGAATTCCGCGCCGCACCGCCGGCGGAGCGGGCCGAGCTGGTCCGGACCCAGGAGGTGCGGGCCGCGCTCACCGCCGTCCCCGCTGGGGAAGGCGTGTGGTCCGTGCCGCTCGGCCTGGCCGCGGTCGCTCCGCCGGCCGGCCGGGTGGTGCACCTGGAGACCCTGCGAACCGGGCGTTCCGGCGGCCCGCGGCGCCGGGTGTGGATCCAGCCCGAGGACGACGTCCCGCACGTGCGGGACCGGGTGCTGCGGGTCCGCGACGCCGTCGGCCTGCCGCCGGCGCAGGTCGTGGTGGCCGGGTCGCTCACGTCGGCGGCCGCGGAGGTGTTCGGCTCGGCGGACCTGGTGGTGTGCTCGGCCGCGCAGGCCGTCGAGCTGGGGTTGCACTGGCGGCCGATCGGCGAGCTGGACCTCGCCCGCGGCTTTGCCGTAGCGGCGGCGCTGGGTGAGGACGCGGATCGGTTGCGGACCGTGCTGCGGGCCGCCGTCGGGCGTTGTCTGGGTGCCGAGGAGGCCGCATGAGGACTGCTTTCCGGTCCGAAAAGGAGGCGGCATGACCGCCGAGACCCTGGTCCGGCAGCTGCGCGACGAGCTGGACGAAGGCGGCCTGCGCGGCTCCTTCCTGGTCCGCGACCTGAGGTCCGGGCTCGAGCTCGGGATCGACCCGGACCGGGTGTACCCGATCGCGTCGCTGGTCAAGGTCCCCCTCGCCGCGGCGACGCTGGAGCGCATCCGCCGCGGCGAGCTCGACGGCGCGACGCAGGTCGAAGTCGCGCCCGGCCGCGTCACCACCCCGGGGCCCATCGGGCTGACCCGGTTCCGGCACCCGGCCCGGGTCGCCGTCGAGGACCTGCTCTACCTGAGCACGTGCCTCAGTGACGGCGAAGCGGCCGACGTCCTGTTCGACTTCACACCGCCGGCCGAAGTCGCGCGGATGCTGACCGAGTGGGACCTGCGCGGCATCGCCGTACGGCACCCGATGCGCGACCTCGTCGAAACCCCGGCCGAGCGCTTCGACGCGGGCGAAGCCGACCTCGCCCATTCGCTCGCGATCGGCGCGGGCACCGCCGGGCAGGGCCACCGGCTCCCGCAGCTCGACGTCACCCGGGCCAACTCCGCGTCCGCGCGGGCGCTGCTCGACCTGCTGCAGGCGTTGTGGACACCGTCGAAGATCGACCCGTCGGTGGCGGCGGGCGTGCGGGAGCTGATGGTGAACAACGTGATCCGCCACCGGCTGACCCCCGACTTCGCCTCGGACGCGGCGAAGTGGTCGTCGAAGACCGGAACGCTGCTGAACATGCGGCACGAAGCGGGTGTTGTCGAGCACGCGGACGGGTGCGTGTTCGGCGTGGTGGCGTTGACCGAGTCCCGGGTCCCGGCGGTGCTGCAGCCCGAGGCGGAGGTGCTGATGGCCCGGGTGGCGCGAGCGCTGCGTGACCACCTGCGCGGTGCGTGAGAAAACCGGTTGGGGACCGGGTTTTGCGGGCCTACGCTCCGGCGATGTCCTTCACCCGACCCGAGCCGCCGTACTACGCGGTGATCGTCAGCAGCGCCCTCGACACCGACCACCTCGACGGGTACGCGGCCATGGACGAGCGCATGGCCGAACTCTGCCGCGCCCAGCCCGGCTACCTGGGCCGCGAGTCGAAAACCGGCGACGACGGCCGCGAGCTGACGGTGCTGTACTACCGCGACGCCGAGTCGATCGCCGCGTGGAAGCAGCACCCCGAGCACCTGGAGGCCCAGCGGCAGGGGCACGAGCAGTGGTACGCCGACTACCACATCGAAGTGGCCAAAGTGGAGCGCGCGTACGGCTTCAAGCGCGGGGAGTAGTCCGCGCGGCGGCGCCGGTGGCGGGGAATGCACCCAATGTGGCGGGGGGGGGGGGGGGGCCCCCCCCCCCCCCCCAAGGGGGGGGGGGGGCGGCCCCCCCCCCCCCCCCCCCGCCACATTGGGTGCGTCGCGCTTCGACCCAGCGACCTCGTTAACGCCCGCAGCCAGACCGATCACGCCCGGCCAGAACCGCCGTCAACACCCCGGAACGCAACCGTGCGTACAGGTCGCGGTGCCGCGAGCGGTCCACCCGCACCTCGACCGTTCACCGCACTGCACCACCGCGGACTCCCGCCACGCATGTGCCGAAGCCCCGCAGCAAACGGAGCCCGATCAGGCCGGCGCCTTCACCGCGAAGTCCACGTCGGCCGTCGCCACCGTGCCCGCCGTCCGGCCCGGCGCGGTGTGGAACTGCCAGTAGAGGTTGGTGTGCGCGATGACCTGGGCGGGCGGCGGCGCGCCGTACGCCGACAGGTCCTCCGTCGTGTGCGCGTCGGAGACCAGGGTCGCGTCGTAGCCGCGGGTGATCGCGCCGTGCAGGGTCGCGCGGATGCACGCGTCCGTCTGGGCGCCCGCGACCAGCAGCTTGCCGATGCCGCGCGCAGCCAGCTCCGCCTCGAGGGCGGTGTCCTCGAACGAGTCGCCGTAGGTCTTGTGCACCAGCGGTTCCTGCTCGCGCCGCACCAGCTCGGGCACGTACTGCCAGGTCTCGCTGTCGCGCGGCAGTTCCTCGCTGGTGTGCTGCACCCACACGACTTCGACACCCGCGGCGCGGGCCTTCTCCACCAGGGCGCCGATGTTGGCGACGACGGCCTCACTCTCGATGGAGGCGCGCATGACACCGTTCTGCACGTCGACGACCAGCAGGGCGGTGTTCGGACGATCGGTCAGCGTGGTCATGGGCTCACCTTAACCGCGGCCACCGACGATTTCCGGAAGTAGCATGACCCGCCATGGACTACGGGATGCTGTTGCTGGGTGTGGTCGCGCTCGTCGTGGTCGTCGCCGTCGGGTCTTCGGCCACGGACCGCCGGTTGACCCGCGTCGACCGCCGCCTGGCGCGGATGGAACGGAAGCTGGACGCGATCGCCGAAGGACTGGGGGTGACCGTCGACGAGCCCGGACTGACCGAAGTGACCGCGTTGCTGCGCGAAGGCAAGAAGATCCAGGCGATCAAGGCCTACCGCGAGAGCACGGGCGCGGACCTTAAGGAGGCCCGCGACGCGGTGGAGCGGATGGCTTAGGGCGCACCGCCGACGTGCTTCGCCGACACCGCTTCCCACACCGCGGCGAAGTCGTCGTACCGGTCGCGGTCGGGCAGGCCGCCGAGGCAGCCGAGCACGGCGTCCCCGCCACCGGCCGCGGCGGCCCGGCGCAGGAGCTCGTCACGGCCGCACGGGTACCGCGTCCCGGCGAGGTGCTGTTCGAGACTGGATCGGTCCGGAGCAGACATGACCTGCGCGTACCCGCCGTGCGCGGCCCGAAACCCGGCCGACGACGAGCGTGCGCCGGGGGCGTCCACAAAGGATCCGAAGTGCGCCGTGATCCGCAGCGGGAACGGCTCAACCGGCGGGCAGGCCGCCGAAGAAGTCGCCAAGAGCGGTGGCCAGAGCAGCCGGATTCTCCTCCGCCATGTGGTGCCCGGACTTGATCGCGTGGCCGCGGAGGTCGGTCGTCCAGCCGCGCCAGACCGCCAGGACGTCGCCGTAGAGGTCTTCCAGGTCGTCGTCGCTGGACCACAGGACCAGCGCCGGGCAGGTGATCCGCTTGCCGGCGGCCTGGTCGGCGTCGTCGTGCGCGCGGTCGACACCCAGGCCCGCCCGGTAGTCCTCGAGCATTGCGGTGACCGTGGCCGGGTTGTGGATCGCCCGGTGGAAGTCGGCGAAGTTGTCCTCGCCCAGCCGTTCCGGCGTGTTCTTGGTGCCGACGTTGTACCAGGCGTCGGGATCGGCGGTGATCACCCGTTCGGGCTTTTCCGGCTGGGCGAAGAAGAACCAGTGGAACCACTCCCGCGCGAACCGCGCGTCGCAGCGGGCGAGGGCTTCCCCGATCGGGACGGCGTCCAGGATCGCCGCGCCCAGGATCACCGACGGGTGGTCGAGCGCGAGCCGCGTCGCCACGTAGGCGCCGCGGTCATGACCCGCCACGAAGAAGCGGGAATGTCCCAGCTGCTGCAGCAAAGCGACGCAGTCGGCCGCCATGACGCGTTTGCTGTAGGGCGTGTGGTCTTCGTCGGTCGGCGGTTTGGCCGATTCGCCGTAACCACGGGTGTCCGGGCAGATGACCGTGAACCGCTCGGCGAGCCGCGGGGCGACCCGGTGCCACGTCGTGTGGGTGCGCGGATGCCCGTGCACCAGCAGGAGCGGCGGACCCGAACCACCGTGGCGGACGCGCAGCGTCACCCCGCCGACGTCGACGTGGTCGAGCGTGAAGCCGTCGAACACGATTCACCCCCAGCAAAAACTGCCGCACCCCGGAAATCCGGGGTGCGGCAGCGGAGAAAGCGTCAGTTCTTGTCCTTGACACCCTTGACGGCGTCCTTGACCTTCTCGGCGGCCTGCTTGAGGGAGCCCTTGGCCTGGTCGGCCTTGCCTTCGGCCTGCCACTGCTCGTTGCCCGTGGCGTCGCCGACGGCTTCCTTGGCCCGGCCCTTGAGCTCTTCGCCCTTGTTCTCGAACTTGTCGTTCATCGGATGCACCTTCCGTTGTGGCGACATTTCCGGATCGGCCAGTCGCCAAAAGGGCCTTGTCCTCCGATTACCCGCCGGTTCGCCGTCTACACATCACAACCGGGTGAGCGCCGTGAGGACGGTCACGCCGCCGCCGACCGGGCTCAACGGGCCGGCAGGTGCCCGCCCATCCGCTCGATCCGCTTGATGGCCGGCTCCGCGAGGATGCCGTGGACCAGCACCGAGACGGCGACGGCGAGTGCGCCGACCCGCCACAGCACGTCCTGCTGCGGGATCGAGGCCTGGTTGAGCGCGTAGGCGAGGTAGTAGAGCGTCCCGATGCCGCGGACGCCGAAGAACGCGATCGCCAGTTTGGCCGGCCGGCCCGCGGACGAGCCGAGCAGCGAAAGCCAGCCGACGACGGGCCGGACGACCAGCACCGCGAGCACGGCGATGACCACCTCGATCACCCGCAGGCCCGCCAGCAGCCCGTCACCCATGGCCAGCCCGAGGCCGAGCAGGGCGAGCGGCACGAACAGCCGTTCCAGCTGGTGGCCGAAGGCGTGCAGGACACCGTGGTAGTCGTGCGACCGCTCCTGCGTCCGGACCGCGACCGCCGCGACGAACACGGCGACAAAACCGTTGCCGTGCGCGACCTCCGCGAGCGCGTACGGCAGGAAGGCGAGGGCCAGCAGGACCAGGCCGTCGCCGTACTCGGCCAGCCGCAACCGGTCCGAGGTGACGCGGAAGATCGCCCAGCCCAGCACCCGCCCGGCGAGGAGGCCGATGACCACGCCGATCACCAGGGGGAGCAGCAGGTCCACCAGCACCCAGGAGACGTCCAGCTCCGGCTCGCTGCCCGCGAGCGCCAGGCCGAGCAGGACGAACGGCATGGTCAGGCCGTCGTTGAGGCCGGCTTCGGTGGTCAGCGTGAAGCGGATTTCGTTGTCCCTGGCCAGTTCCGGCTCGACGTCCGGGTGCGGCACGCCGATGTCGCCGGCCAGCACCGGGTCGGTCGGCGCCAGCGCGGAGGCGAGCAGCAGGGCGACACCGGGCGCGAGCGCGAGCCACCAGTACCCGAGCGCGGCGATCACCAGGATCGACAGCGGCATGGTGAGCGCGAGCAGCCGCCACGTCGAGCCCCAGCGCTTGAGGCCGAACGGGCGGTCGACGGACAGCCCCGCGCCGGCGAGCGCGACCAGGATGCCCATCTGCGTGAAGGTCTCCACGCCGTGCAGGTGGGCGGCGGGGTCGCTCCAGCCGTTGCCGTAGGGGGCGGGCAGCGGCAGCAGGCCCAGGACGATCCCGGCGATCAGCATCACCAGCGGCACCGAGAAGGGCCGGTCGGCGACGAGCTTCGGCACGATCGCCGCGGCGAGGGCGAGCAGCCCGGCCACGCCGAACAGCACGGTCAACGACGACACGGTGGCCTCCTGCCAGGTTCGTGCTGTGCCACCGGGTGGGGAGATCCGCGACGCCGGGTCCGACCGAGCCTAAGCCGGGGTTCTCGCGGGCGCAGCGCGATCGGCCGGGGGCCGCCGGGCCGAGTAGCGTGGTTTCCGAAGGCCTTCCGGCACTTTCCGGCGGGCGTGAGGAGGCCGCGGTGACGGCGACGAACGGGGCCGGCCGGCCCTGCCGGTTCTGCGGCCGGACCGGCGGCCCGCGAGTGCCCGGCAAGGCCGGGCCGATCTGCCTGGACTGCGTGCAGGCCGGGTTGCGCGTCGCGGGGGACGGCGCGGACCGGCGGACCGGAGCCGGCGACGTGCTGGCGGCGGTGACGTCACCATTGGCGGCGGTCTGCGAGTTCTGCGGCCGCCGCGAGCGCCGGACGTTCCTCGGCCTCCGGCGCCCGCTCCTGCGTGTCGACTGCACAGCGCGCGACGCGGTGATCTGCGTCGACTGCCTGGACCACGCTGGCGACGTGCTGAACCTCGCCCTGCGCCACTGACCGAAGCGCCCCAATGTGGCCTTTGTTGCGTCTCACGCACCCAAGGCGGCCTTGGTTGCGTCAGACGCAACCAAGGCCGCCTTGGGGCGCTGGTCAGCCCGGGCTCACGCCGGGGCGGTGAACACGTACGAACCCGCGGGCACGAAGTACGTCCCCGCCGCTGACGGCACCGCCTCCGGAGGCGCCGTGACCGCACCCGGCTGGGACGTCGGCACCTGCACCGTCGCCGACCCGCCGACCGGCACCGTCACCCGCAACGTCAGCTTCCCGGCCGAGATCGACCAGTCGCTGACCGCGCCGCCGTACGGCGTCTCGTACGCCGACTTCGCCGACGTCAGGCCGCCACCCGGGCGGGGCGCCACCAGCAGGGACGCGTAACCCGGGGAAGCCGGGGCCAGGCCGCCGACCGACCGGTACAGGAAGTCGCCGACCGAGCCGAGGCCGTAGTGGTTGAACGAGTTCATCCCGGGATCGTTGAACGATCCGTCCGGCTTGATGCCGTCCCAGCGCTCCCAGATCGTCGTCGCGCCGTGGCCGATCATGTAGCCCCAGCCGGGGAACCCGGGCTGCAGCAGCACCTGGTACGCGACGTCGGCGTGGCCGTTGGCGGCCAGCACCGGCAGCAGGTTCTCCACCCCGAGGAAGCCGACGCTCAGGTGCCCGCCGGCCGCCGCGACCCGAGCCGCCAGCTTGTCGGCTGCCGGCTGCACGCGGGAAGCCGGCAGGAGCCCGAACGCCAGCGCCAGCACGTACCCGGTCTGCGTGTTCGCGCCGACCGTGCCGTCCGCCGCCGAGAACCGGTTGGTGAACGCCGTCCCGATCTGGTCGGCGAGCGTCCCGTACTTCGTCGCTTCGGCCGTGCGCCCGGTGGCCGCCGCCATCCGGGACACCAGCCGTGACGACCACGCGAAGAACGCCGTCGAGATCAGGTCCTGCGCGGTGTTGTCGTTGACGTTGAGCCAGTCCCCGAACGTCTGGTGGTCGCGGATCAGGTCGGCCCCGGACGTCGAGCGCAGGTACTCGACCCACTTGACCATGGCGTCGAAGTGCTTGGTGATCACGCCGGTGTCGCCGTAGCGCTGCCACAGGGTGTAGGGCACGATGACGCCCGCGTCACCCCAGCCGGCCGTGCCCGAGCCGTCCAGCACACCCGGCGCGACGTCGGTGAACGCCCCGTCGGCGTGCTGCGCGTCGACCAGGTCGTCGCTGAACTTGCCGAGGAAGTTCGCCACGTCGAGGTTGAACGTCGACGTGCCGGCGAAGATCCCGATGTCGCCGGTCCAGCCGAGCCGCTCGTCACGCTGCGGGCAGTCGCTGGGCACCGACAGCATGTTGGACCGCTCACCCCACAGGATGTTGTGCTGCAGCTGGTTCACCAGCGTGTTGGACGTCGTGAAGGTGCCGGCTTGCGCGCCAGCCGTCCACATCGCCCGCCCGGTGAGGGTGGCCGCCGTCGGCGCCGAAGGCAGGCCGGTCAGCTCGACGTACCGGTAGCCGTGCACGGTGAAGCGCGGTTCGTAGGTCTCGGCGCCGCCGGTGCCGGCGAGGGTGAACCGGTCGGTGGCCTGCGCGGCGCGCAGGTTCGTGGTGTAGATCGTGCCGTCCGGGTTGAGCACCTCGGCGTGCCGCATGGTCACCGTGGTGCCGGCCGGACCGGTCACCGAAAGCCGGTTCCAGCCGCTGAAGTTCTGGCCGAGGTCGGCCACCCACACACCCGGCTTCGGCTGGGTCCACGCGAGGGGCTTGAACTCCTGCTGCACGGTGACGCCGTTGTCCACCTGGGCCACCAGGTTCGGCTTGGCGCCGGTGCGGATCCGGGGTGCCGCCCAGCCGCGGTCGTCGAAGCCGGGGCGGTCCCAGCCGGACACCAGCCGCGCGTCGTAGGTTTCGCCCTGGTAGAGGTCATCGGCGCGGATCGGGCCGTCCCCGGCCTTCCACGTGCCGTCCGACGCGATCGTGGTGCTGGTGCCGTCGGTGAAGGTCAGCCGCAGCTGCGCCGAGTACCAGGGCTCGGTGCCGTACTTCTGGCTGCCCGCGATGCCGACACTGCCGGAGAACCAGCCGTTGCCGACCATCGCGCCGAGCACGTTCTCCCCGGTGCGGATCTGCCCGGTGACGTCGGAAACGCGGTACTGCACCCGTTTTGCGTAGTCCGTCCACCCGGGAGCGAGCACCTCCGCGCCGACCTTGACACCGTTGAGGTGGGTCTCCTGCAGCCCGAGCGCGGTGGTCAGCAGCCGCGCGCTCGCGACCGGCTTGGTGACGCTGAAGCTCTTGCGCAGCAGGGGAGCGGGGGCGCTGACGGCGACGTTCGCACCCCACGGCCCGCTGCCGTACGCGGCCACGGCCTGCGCGGCCGGCCAGGAGCTGTCGTCGAAGGTGCGTGACTGCCAGCCGTCCGGGCCGGCCTGGCTCGCCTTCCAGGAAGCGTCGGTCACCGTTGTCGGTCCACCCGGGACGGTCAGCTTGGCGATCGTCCCGGCCGGGCTCTGCGTGGTGTTCTCGCTCCGGACGGCGATGGTGTTCGCGCCCGCCGTCAGCAGGTTCCCGACCTCGAGGACGGCGGCCGTCTTCCACGAGTCGGTGACCCGCGGGGAGTCGCTGACCTGGGTGCCGTTGACCCACACGGTCGCGCTGTCGTCACCGGTCACGACCAGGGTGGCCTTCGACGGCGCGGCCGCCAGGGTGAGCGACTTGCGGAAGAACCGGGTCGACGGCGGCACACCACCGGCCGGATCTCCCTCCGGGTACCAGATCCAGCTCGCCCCGGCGAGGTCCGGGCCCGCCGCGGCGCGGCCGAGGAACGCGCCCGTCCACTCGGTCGCCGGGGCGCGCAACGCGGTTTCGAAGCGCTGCACCGGGCTCCAGCCGCCCATCCGGCCTTGGCCGTCCCAGACGCGGACGCGCCAGGTGTACGCGGTCAGCGAGCCCAGCGCGGGACCGCCGTAGGCGACGTCGGCCTGCTGCGCGGACGTGACCCGCCCGCTGTCCCAGACGTCACTTCCGTTGGCGGACACCACGAGCTGGTAGGCCGACTGCCGCTGCTGCGACGCCGAGGACGCCAGCTTCCAGCCGAACCGCGGCTGCGCGGGGTCGACGCCGATCGGGTTCACCCGCTCCCCGACCGTGGCGCTCGCGACCGAGAGCGGGGACGCCGCCGAGGGGTTCGGCGTGGTGACGCCGGTGCCCCAGGGTGCGGCTCCGTAGGCGCCGAGATCCGCGGCCGCGGCCCATGTCCCGTCGGCGAAGCCCGGCTGTTCCCAGCCGGCCGGTGCGGTCGTCGCGCTCTTCCAGCCGGCGCCGGTGGTCAGTTCGGTGGTGCCGGACGCGGTCGTGACCCGCACCCGGCCGAGGAGCCCGGCCGGGCCGCCGGCGTTGCGGACGGCGACGGCGAGGGTGTTGACGCCGGGGGTGAGCGCGGACCGGAGGTCCACCGGCAGCGCCGACCGCCACGAGTCCGTGGTCCGCGCCGAAGACGCGAGCGGCCGGCCGTTGAGCCAGACGTCGGCGGTGTCGTCGCCGGTCACGACGAACTGGGCGTCGGTGGCCGGGCCGGCGGGGGCGGTGAACGTGGTGCGGAAGTACCGGGTCGCGGCCGGCGCGGCGACGCGGGCGTCACCTTCCGGGTACCAGATCCAGTGCGCGCCGGCCAGGTCGACCGGTGGGGCGGCCCCGGCCGGAGGTGCCGAAGCGGCCGAAAGGACCAGGATCGCGGCGAGCGTGGTGGTGGTCGCGCGCCAGAGCTTCGAGGGCAGCATGCGGGCTCCCTTACGGCGGGGATGAGGCGGCTGGAGTTAAAACGTTTCAATGGAGCGTGATATGTGACTGTAATGAGCAGAACACATGTTGGCAATACTCCACCGGGGCGCATGGCCGGTGAATCGGTTCGCCGTCGAAGGCTGATTCCTAAATCGTTTTAGGCCGGTCGGAGGCGGGGTCCGCGCCGAACCGGAACGTTGACGAAACGGGGGAGCGGGTTGCATAGTGCCTTCTGGTAACGCTCACATCTTCTGGTCCCGCTTTGGAGGCTTTTATGTCTCAGCGTCGAGACAACAATAATGTTAGCGCTAACAGTCGATCAAGGTTCTTCGGTGTGCTGGCCGGCATCGCGGCGCTCGTGCTCGCGAGCCTCACGACCGCGACGACGGCGTCGGCCGCGGCCTCGCTGCCGTGCGACATCTACGGCGCGGCGGGCACCCCGTGCGTCGCCGCGCACAGCACCACGCGCGCCCTCTACGCCGCGTACAACGGCCCGCTCTACCAGGTTCAGCGGGCCTCCGACGCCGCGCGCACCAATATCGGCCTGCTGACGGCCGGCGGTTACGCCAACGCCGCCGCCCAGGACTCCTTCTGCGCCGGGACGACCTGCCTGATCACCGAGCTCTACGACCAGTCGCCGCGGCACAACGACCTGACGATCGAGGGGCCCGGCGGCGCGGGCGGACAGGACACCGGCGTGCCCGCGGACGCCCTGCCGGTGACGGCGGGCGGCCACCAGGTCTACGGCGCCTCGTTCTCCGGCCGGATGGGCTACCGGGACAACACGACCTCCGGCGTCGCGACGAACGGCCGGCCCGAAGGCATGTACATGATCACCTCCGGCACCCACGTCAACGGCGCCTGCTGCTTCGACTACGGCAACGCCGAGACGAACAACCAGGACACCGGCAACGGCCACATGGACGCCCTCAACTTCGGCACCGAATGCTGGTTCCAGCCCTGCCACGGCGCCGGTCCCTGGGTGCAGGCCGACCTGGAGAACGGGCTGTTCCAGTCGAGCGCCGGCGGGAGCCAGAACACCGCCAACACCGGGATCACCGCCCCGTTCGTCACGGCCCTGCTGAAGAACAACGGCCAGAACTTCTTCGCGCTCAAGGACGGCAACGCCCAGTCCGGCGGGCTCCGGACGACCTACGCCGGCCCCGAGCCGACGCTGGGCGGGTATTCGCCGATGCACCAGGAGGGCGCGATCGTCCTGGGCACCGGCGGGGACAACAGCAACGGCTCGATCGGGTCGTTCTTCGAAGGGGTGATGACCGCCGGGCTGCCGACCGACGCGGCGGACAACGCGGTCCAGGCGAACGTCGTGTCGGTCGGCTACGGCGGCCCGACCGGCAGCACCGGCTCGCTGAACCCGGCCTCGGAGATCTCCGTCCGCGCGACCACCGCGTGTTGCACCGGTGACTACATCCGCCACCAGAACAACAACACGGTGATCTCGCCCGTGGCGTCCGGGAGCTCCACTTTGGACAAGGGGGACGCCACCTGGGTCATCCGCCGGGGCCTCGCCGACGCGTCCTGCGTGTCGTTCGAGTCGCGCAACTACCCCGGGGACTTCCTGCGCCACTTCAACTTCCAGGTGCTGCGGCAGCCGATGGACGGCAGCGCCGCGTTCCGCGCCGACGCGACGTTCTGCCCGGTCGCCGGGAAGAACGGGCAGGGCACGTCGTTCCGGTCCTACAACTACGCCGGCAAGTACCTGCGGCACTACAACAACACCGTCTACATCGCCGACACCAGCGGCGCCCACGCCTGGGACGCCGCGGCGTCGTACAACGACGACGTCAGCTGGGTCGTCGGTCAGCCCTGGGCGCCCTGACGGCGGCGCCGGAGCCGGATCACCACGAAGACGGCTCCGGCACCCAGCAGGACCAGGACGACCGGTAGCGCGGTAGGCAGCCACGGCCAGGCCCGGCCTTCGAACACCACCCCGTCGGTGGGCAGCTCCAGCGCCTTCGCCGTCCAGCGCGCCGTCGCGACGTCGGTGCTGCGCGAAAGCTCGCTCACCGCGGTGTCGTAGGCGAAGCCGGGCCGGTCGTGGACGTACTCCGCGGCCGGCCCGCCGGGCGGCGGGGTGACCCCGCGCGTCGCGCCCGGGACGAGCAGCCGATCGAGGTCCGCGCCGGCGAGGCTCGTCCGCGGCAGGAACGTGAGCCCGTGCCGCGACCGGATCGGGGCTCCGTCGGCGCTGACGGCGATCGTGCGGGAGGACAGCGACTGGCCCTGGGTGTCGAACACCGACGCGAGCTCGAGCTCGCCGACGCCGTTCGCCAGCAGCACGCCGATCTCGTCGGGGTTCCAGCGGAAGCCGGCGTTGACGATCGCCACCGCGTCCGGCATCGACGCCGCGGGTGTCACCGGCACGGTGGTGCCGTAGTGCCGCCAGCCGATCGTCGTCGCGACGGCGGCCGCCACCGGCTGCCCGGCCAGCCGCTCGACCCAGTGCAGGGTGCCGTCGATGCCGGAGAGGATCCCGGCGGTGGTGACGACGTCACCGTCGTCGACGAACCGCTGCCCGCGCACCCAGTGCACGGCCGGGTACTCGGCGGCCCAGGTGTCGACCTTGAGCCAGTGCGCGGTTGCGGGCCGGCCGTCGAGCAGGCCGGCGGAGGCGAGCACACCACCGCCGTTGCAGACGCCCAGCAGCTTCGCGCCGTGGGCGGCCTGGGCCCGCAGCCACGCGGTTGCGACGTCGGTGCTGGGCTCGCCGACGTCCGGCAGCGCGGGCGTGACCACGAGGTCCGGCGCCTTCGGGCCGAGCCGGCCGGCGAGGTCGTCGAAGGTCAGGTCCGGCAGCAGGTCGAGGCCGCCGGTCAGCGGCTTCGGCTCGTGGTCCGGCGCGACGGTGTAGACGTTGAACCGGCCGGTCGAGGCGAGGATCTCGTACGGCGCGAGCACGTCGGAGACGACGGCCCCGCGAGCGCCGATGACGACCACCGCGGTCGGCTTGGCCGGGTCGTGCGGGGGCGGTGCGGCGACGGGGGCCGGCCGCGATGGGCCGGGGGCGTAGAGCGCGCCGAACGCGCTCAGCGCGGAGACCGTCGCGCCGGCTCCGGGGACCACCAGCACGGCGACCACCGCGGCGAGGACCAGTGCGATGCGCTTCAGCGCGGTACGCACGTCAGTGCCAGTACTCGGCGCGGCGCCACACCATGGCGGCCAGCATCAACGGGAACATGATCACGTGCCCGGCGACCATCAGGGTCGTGCCGGAGATCGCGCCGAGCCAGTACGGCACCAGCAGCGCCACGAACGGCAGGTACATCGCCGCGGACATCTCGGCGATCCGCGGCCACGAGTGCCGTCGCAGCGCCATCACGAGCACCATCGCGACGGTCATGTTCGTGGCCATCACGATCGCGTCGACGTCGGGGCGCTCGAGCCAGGCGGCCGGCCACAGCGCGCCGAGCGCCATCATGCCGACGATCATCGCGACGACCATCTCGACGTAGTGCCCGGCGAACCGGGCGAGCTTGCGGGCGGTGGTCCGGGGTGGGGCGGTGGTGGTCATCTCGGGTTCCCTCCAGTGCGGTTTCGCTCCGGACGAGAATCGCCGGTCCGGGCCCCGCTGCCAGGTGCCGGAAGTCACGGCCGGGGTCACGTGACCGGCTCAGAGCAGCCCGAGGTCCCTTGCGCGCAGCGCGGCCTGGGTGCGGTCGCGGGCGCCGAGCTTGCCCAGGAGGTTCGTGACGTGGTTCTTCACGGTGCCTTCGGCGAGGAACAACGTCGAGGCGATCTCGCGGTTGCTGCGGCCGTCCGCGAGCAGGCGAAGCACTTCGAGCTCGCGCTCCGACAGCGGCACGACCAGTGGCTGCGGACGAGGCTCGGCCGGGTCGGACAGCTGCGCGAAGCGGGCGACGACCTTCGCCGCGACTGAGGGCTGCAGCACCGACTCGCCCCGGGCGGCGGCCAGCACCGCCTCGACCAGCCGCGCCGAGGAGACGTCCTTGAGCAGGTAGCCGACGGCGCCCGCGCGCAGGGCGGCGAAGACGTCTTCGTCGTCGTCGAAGGTGGTCAGCGCGATGACCCGGACGCCGGGGTGTTCGAGCCGCAGGCGCTTCGTCGCGGCGACCCCGTCGAGCACGGGCATGCGCAGGTCCATCAGCACGACTTCGGGCGCGAGCTCGGCGGCCCGGGCCAGGGCTTCTTCCCCGTTCCCCGCCTCGCCGACGATGGTGATGCCCTCGTTGGTGGCCAGCAGCGTGCCGAGGGCTTCGCGGAAGAGGGCCTGGTCGTCGACCAGCAGGACGCGGACCGGGGTCATCCCGGGACCTCCATGGATAGGGCGCTGCCCCGGCCGGGAGCCGAGGTGAAGTCGAGGGAGCCGCCGAGGTGCTCGGCGCGTTCCCGGAGGCCGAGCAGGCCGAAGCCGGGGGACGCGGCGCCTTCGGTGCCGGCGCCGTTGTCACGGACTTCGACCCGGACCGTCGACTCCGCGAAGTCCAGCACGACGTCGGCCCGGCCGGCGGCCGCGTGCTTGCGGACGTTCGTCAGGCCTTCCTGCGCCGCCCGGTAGAGGGCTTCGCGCTGCTCGTCCGGCAGCTCCCGTTCGGTGCCCGACACCGTCAGCTCGGCCGGGACGCCGGCCGCCGAAGTCTCGGCGGCCAGGGCTTCGAGCGCCTCCGGCAAGGGCGGCGTCGTCCGCGGTTCGCGCAGGGCCTTCACCGAACGGCGCACTTCGGCCAGGGCGTTCTCGGCCTGCTCCTGCGCCTTGGCGAGCACCTCGTCGGCCTTGCCGGGATCGGTCGGCAGCACCGCCCGCGCCGCCTTGACCTGCATCTGGACGACGGTGAGCGAGTGCCCGAGCCCGTCGTGGATGTCCCGCGCGACGCGGTTGCGCTCCTGCGCCGTCGCGAGCCGCTCGGCCTGGGTCGCGTAGTCGCGCAGCTTCTCGTGCGCCTCGGCAAGCTCGCCGCGGGACCGCTGCTCCCGCAGGAGCAGCTCCGTGACGACGGCCGCGAAGAACACCGACACGAGCGTGCCGAGACCTTCGCGCAGGCCTTCGCCCAGCGACATCCCGAGGTGCACGAGCGGCACCACGGCGATGACCAGCGCGATCGCCGGCAGCGGCAGCCGCAGCACCACGCACTGGCTGACCAGCACCACGAGGAACAGCGTCGCCCCGACCCCGGCGTTGATCGTGAAGATCACGAAGGCCAGCGGCAGCTGGACGGCGACGTAGGCGGCCGACCAGGCCGGCCGGTGCCGGTCGAGGACCCAGCCGAAGCCGAGGGTGGCGAGCGCGGTGAAGACGGCGCCGAGCACGAGGGAGAGCACGGGCTCCCCGGAACCGAGGACCCCGAGCACAACGGAGAGGAAGGCGCCGCAGGTCAGCACCCCGAGGGCCCGGTTCATGCGGTCATGCTGGGGCGTCCGGCGCCCGTGGTCAACCACTACTGGCAAAAGGAAAGCGCTTCCCCGCTCACGCGGCCCCCGGAGCCGGGCCCGGTTAGGGTTGACCGGACGGCGAAGCCGAGACGGGAGTCCGACATCGATGTCAGTCCTTTGGGGCGTGTCCTTCGACGCCACTCCGCTGTCCGGGGTCGTGGTCGAATTCCTCAAGACAGCGCGCCGGCCGGCCCTGCGCGGGCTGCGCGTCCACCTCGACCTCGGGTACGACATCAAGGCCGACAAGGGCGCCTTCTTCCGGCCCTACCGCGACGAAGCCGGTCTGCTGCCGGAGTGGGTCACGCTCGACCGCGTCGAGGACGTCGACCGGATCGAGGGTTACCACGGCGAGTTCGCCGAACGGGTGCTCGCGCAGGTCGTCCAGCGCGGCGACGAGACCCTGCGGCCGGAGATCGACCGGATCGCCGCTGCGCTGGCCGATCGGATCGTCGCCACCTGGGAACGCCTCGGCGTGACCATGGTGATGGTCGAGAACGGGACCCTGCCGGAGAACATCACCTACACCGAAGCGCTCTACCTCGCGATCGACCGCTACGGCGCCCGCCACCGGCTCGGCCGGTTCGTGTTCTGGCGCGACCACGACCTGATGTGGCAGAGCGAGCCGGGGATCGCCAAGTACGGGCAGTTCCCGTACCCCGGGGTGCCCGCGCCGCGGAACTCCCCGCACATCCACTACTTCGCCCTGCACGAAGAAGCGCGGGCGCGGACGCTCGAGTGGGTGCCGGACCTGCGGAACATCGACGTCCTGCCCAACGCCTTCACCATCGCCCCCGCCCGCGTCGACCACCGCAACGCGGCCTTCCGGCGCGACCACGGCATTCCCGGCGGTGTCCCGCTGCTCGCCCGGATCACGCGGATCATCCCGCAGAAGCGCATCGACCGGGACCTCCACCTGCTCGCGCTGCTGCCGGACGCCTGGCTGTTCGTCGCGGGTGACGTCGCCGAGGCGCCCGCCGAGCACGTCCGGCTCGCCGAACTGGCGGACCGCCTCGGCGTGCGTGACCGCGTTGTCTTCGGCGGCTGGCTGACGCCGTACGACACCGCCGTCCCCGGCCGCTACTCCGTGCGGGACCTCCTCGCGCACACGACGGTGGTGCTGTTCCTGACCTCCTACGACTACGAGAGCTACGGCAACCCGGTCAGCGAAGCGATCGCCTCCGGGACGCCGTACGTGACGAGCGGGTACGAGCTGTACGACGTCGTCTACGGCAGCAAGGGGTTCCGGGCGCCGGTGCTCGACATCCGGACCCGCGACCTGCCGGACGCGGCGTTCGCTCGCGAAGTCGCCGAGCTGATCACCGACGAAGGGAAACGGGCGGAAGTGGTGCGGGCGAACTCCGAACTCGGGCAGGCGCGGTTCGGCACCCGGGTCGTCGACGACCTGGTGGACCGGCTGTACCCGCCGCCGATGGGCGCCGGCACGCGGCTGAGCGTCGTGCTGCCGGTGTACAACGAGGCCGCGAACCTGCCGGAGGTGCTGCGGACGCTGCACGACCAGCGTGACGGCGACGCGCCGCTGGACAAGAACCGGTACGAGGTCGTCCTGGTCGACAACAACTCGACGGACGACACCGTGGCCATCGCGCACGCCTTCGCGGCGGCGCACCCGGACCTGGCGCTGCACGTGATCGCCGAGCCCGAGCAGGGTGTCTCGTGCGCGCGGCGGGCGGGCATGGACTTCGCCGCGGCGCGCAGCCGGAACCGGCCCGACACCGACCCGGGGGAGCGGTTCTACCTCGTGTCCGCCGACGCGGACTGCCGGGTCGACGCGCACTGGCTGAGCGAGCTGTTCGCCGCGATGGAGACGAGCAAGGCCGCGATCGGCGTCTGCGACTACTACTACGACGCCGCGCACTTCACCGGCCGGCCGCGGCTGTGGGACGCGATCCAGCGGACACTGCGGTGCCGCGCCGTCACGTTCGCGCTCTTCGGCGGTTTCCCCGACGGCAAGGGTTTCGCCGTCGAGCGTGACGCCTACGAGCGCGCCGGCGGGATCGAGATCTTCTACCAGCTGCAGGACGGGAAGTTCGTCAACCACCTGTCCGACGACTGGGACTTCGGGATCAAGGTCGCCAGCGGCGGCGACGCGATCACCTACGCGCCGCGTTCGCGGGTCGAGATCAACCCGCGCCGGGTCGACCACGCCATCGACGAGGTCATCGCGGGCCGTGCCTACGGCTCGGACGGCATCATCGTCATGCGCGACATCCGGCCGTCGGTGCCGACGACCGCCGTCGACCTCACTGAGGCCGAGGCGAAGCAGGCGTGGGAGTTCTCGATCAAGGACTTCACGCCGAAGAACACCATCCTGCCGGTGCTGCTGACACCCACGCTGCTGGAGGACGACGCCGTCATCGGGTTCTTCGGCGCCGACCTCGCTGCCCGGCTGGCGCGCCGGATCGCCGAGATCCGCGACGAGATGCGCGTTGTCGACTTCACGCCGATCCACGCGTATAAGACACCGTCGTACCGGCTGTACCTCGAATTCGCCGACGAGCTGTTCGCGTGCCTGCGCAAGCACGTCGGCGAGGACATCGGTCAGCCGCCACCGCTGCCGCCGTGCCTGGCGGAGATCCCGCAGGAACGCTTCGCCGAATTCGTCCACTACTACTGCGAAGACCGGGAATCCGGCGAAGCCCACAACTACTTCGGCAACGGAGGGGTGTTCTGATGACGCTCGCTTACGAAGCGGCGATCGGCTCGCTGCACGGCATCAACCCCGCGTGGCCGCGGCCGGCCGTGCTCGACGTCCTCGAAGCGCCGGAGAACCGGCACCTGCTCGATTTTGTGCAGGAGGACCCGTTCGGGGCGCACGTGTTCCCGGGCAACGTCCCGGGCACTCCCGAGGACTTCCTCCGCGACCTCGACGCTCAACTGGCTTCGGCGGGCCCGATCCACCTCTGGTCCTACATCCCGACGTGCGCCTACCGCTGCCGGTTCTGCCAGTACCCGGTGGTGCTGGTCAAGGGCAAACCCGAAGTGCAGTACGAAAAGGCGAAGCACTGGGTCGACCTGAACATCGCCGAAGCCCGGATGTGGCTCGACACCGTGCCGCACCTGGCCGGCGCCGAAGTGGGGGAGTTCAACGTCTTCGGCGGCACGCCGTCGCTGCTGCCGGAGCCGGAGATCCGCCGCCTGCTGGACTTCTACCGGGAGAACTTCGGCTTCACCGCCGACACGACGATCCGCTTCGAAGGTGACCCGAGCACGTTCACCCCGGCCAAGCTCGACCTGCTGCGGGACCTGGGCTGCACCAAGCTGTCCAGCGGTGTCCAGTCCTTCGACGACCACGTGCTGGAACTGTGCGGGCGTGAGCACAGCGCGCAGATGTGCGTCGACTTCGTGCGGAACGCGCAGCGGGCCGGGTTCGACTGGGTCAGCATCGACCTGATGTACGGCCTGCTCGACCAGACCCTCGACAGCGTCCGCCGCGACCTGGACGTCGTGCTGGAGAACGAGGTCACGGCGGTGGTGTGCACGAAGCTGCACCTGGCGTCCTACAGCGACACCCGCACCGGCGTCACCGGCGAGAAGCCGGCCGCGTGGCAGCTGCCGTCCTACCGGGACAAGCTGGTGCGCGACGGCCACCGCTGGCCGACGCTCGGTGAGCAGTACCAGATGCGGGAGCTGCTCACCGACGGCCTGCGCGCGGCCGGGTACACCGAGCACCCGACGATGTACTTCGCGCGTGACGGCCTCGGGCCGGAGAAGTGGAAGTCCATCATGGTCGACCAGGACAAGCAGGAGGCCGAGGTGGCGATCGGGCTGGGCGGCAGCTCGAGCTGCCGCGCGTCGGAGGCGATCACCGACGTCAACTCGAAGCGCTACATCGAAACCGTGGAGGCGGGCCGGATCCCGCTCGGGTCGGCGACGCGGTTCACGCCCGAAGCGCAGGAGGCACGGGCGGTGAAGATGGCGCTGACGACGTTGCAGCCGTTGCGGGATTCCCTGCACACCGCGCGGTTCCCCGGGCGTTCGCTGTTCGCCGAGCCGTGGCTCGGGAAGTTCCGCTCGCTGGCCTCGCGGGGCCTCGTCGAGCTGCGGCCGGACGACGGCGTGATCGAACTGACCCGGGAGGGCGAAGTGCTGGTGGAAGCCATCATCACCACCGAGCTCTGAAGACCAAGATCACTACATCGGGTGACAGAAGGCTCGCGGGGAGCGATCAAGGCAGGCAGCATGGGCTTCGGACGTGCCCGTACCGAGATCGGAGCCCCGATGAGCCGAACCGTTGCCGGACACGACGATCGGCGGTGGCCGGCGAGGCTCGCCGGAGCGGGTGTGCTGGCCGCGCTCGCGACCGCGGTCGTCGCCGTGCCGGCCGAAGCCGCACCCGACTACTCGCTGGCCGACACGAACTTCGCGGGCTCCCAGATCGCCGCGCACGAAGGCGTGCAGGGGAGTGCCCGCGCCGACGCAGCCGGGCAGACGCTCGGGCACGACGTCAGCGGGCACCAGGGCCCGGTGGACTGGCCCGCCGCGGCCGCTGCCGGCGCGAAGTTCACCTACGTCAAGGCGACCGAGGGCACCGGGTTCCAGAACCCGCAGTTCGCCGGCCAGTACGACGGCGCCCACGCGGCGGGCCTGATCCGCGGGGCGTACCACTTCGCCCGGCCGGACGTCTCCGGCGGCGCGGAGCAGGCGGAGTACTTCATCACCCACGGCGGCGGCTGGCGCGCGGACGGCAAGACCCTGCCGGGCGCACTGGACATCGAGTACAACCCGTACGGCGACGCCTGTTACGGCAAGAGCCCGGCCGACATGACCGCGTGGATCACGGACTTCACGCGCACGTACCTGGCGAAGGCCAAGCGCAGCGCGCTGATCTACACGAGCACGTCGTGGTGGAAGGCGTGCACCGGCAACACCGACCGGTTCGGCAACACCGATCCGCTGTGGCTGGCGCGGTACGGCCCGGAGGTCGGCGAGCTGCCGGCGGGCTGGGACAAGCAGAGCATCTGGCAGTTCGCCCGCGGCGGCGGCCTGCCGGGGGACCAGAACTACTACAACGGGCCGATGGGCCGGGTGGAGGCGCTGGCGGCGGGCCAGCAGGCCTAACGCCGCCAGCCGGAAAGGTCCGGCCACGGCGGCCGGCGGAGCACGGCGAGGGTGCCGAGCGTCGCGGCCACGAGCCCGGTGGTGACGGCCAGCACCGCGACGAGGGTGGCGTCGACCGCCGGCTCCCACTTGGCCTGGCCTTCGCGGATCGCGAACACCCCGGGCGGCCGGCTGACCGTGATGACGGTGGTGCCGTCCGGCGTCTCGTACGGTTCGCCGAAGAGCCTCGGTGCGGGTTCGCCCGGTCGCGGCAGGCCTCGAAGTGTCATTTCACCGATCGAACTCCAAACCGCCGTGGTTGACAAGATCGGACAAGACCCCCTCGGCGTCCTTGTCGCCCTGTGACCGGCTCCCTACGATCGGTCAGAAGCGGTGACGACGGTGTCACCCCGGGTGTCCTTTGTGGACGAGGGAGGCGCCGTGCGCCGGATCGCCCTGCTGATCGCGGTTTCCGTGGCCGCGGCCGTCGTAGTATCCGCGCCGGGCGCCGCCGGGGCCCGGCCGGCGTGGTTCACCTCGTGGGCCCAGTCGCAAGACGGCCGGGCGGACACGCCGGTCACCAGCCAGTCGCTGCGGATGATCACCCACCTCAGCCAGGGCGGCGACGCGGTGCGCGTCCGGTTCCAGAACACCTTCGGCACCGGCCCGCTGACCATCGGGCACGCCACGGCCGGCCCCGGCGCGGACGGCGCGGCCGTGACCATGACGCGTGACCTGACCTTCGCCGGCCGGCCCGCGGTCACGATCCCCGCCGGCGGTGAGGTCTGGAGCGACGAGACCAGGCTCGCGACGCGCCCGGACACGAACCTCGCCGTCAGCATGTCGGTCGAAGGCACCGCCGTCCCGGGCCGGCACGGCGCGGGCCTGCGGGACAACTACCTCACCGCGCCGGGGTCGGGCGACCACACGACCGACGTCTCGGGCGCGGCCTTCTCTTCGACGGTGGGCTCGACCTACGTGGTCAGCGCCGTCGACGTGCACAACACGGCGTTGAAGGGCACGGTCGTCCCGTTCGGCAGCTCGGTCGTCGACGGCATCGGCAGCACCAACTGCGGCCCCGGCTGCACCCAGCTCGGCGCGGACCGGCGTTGGACCGACGACCTCGCCCGCCGGATCGTCGCCGCTTCGGCCCCGCTCGCCGTCGCCAACGCCGGCGTCTCGGGCACCACCAGCGCGAAGACGTGCCCGAGCTCGCCGCCGGCCATCACCGGGCTGGACGCGGCCAGCCGCCTCGACCGCGATGTCCTGGCGCTGCACGGCGTCACCTCGGTGATCTACTACTACGGGACCAACGACCTCGCATTCGGCTGCGACGCGACCGCGATCCTCGACAGCTACCGGGCGGTGTTCCAGCGGTTGCGCGCGGCCGGGATCGCCGTCTACGTCACGCCGAGCACGCCACGGCCGGGGTACGGCGACCAGGCCAACCTGGACCGGCACGAGATCGCGCTGTTCGTCCAGCGGTGGAACACCTGTGGTGGGCTGTGTTCCGGGGTGGTGGACTTCGACGAGGTGCTCAAGGATCCGCTGAAGCCGAACAGCATTCTCCCGGCCTACGACAACGGCGACGGGATCCACGCCAACGCTGCCGGCCAGCAGGCGCTCGCCGACTTCGTCTCGCTGCCGATGCTCGCTCGCTGACCCCGATCGGGGCCGGTTCTTCACACGATGGCGTGACCGGGCGAGTCGGAACGGCAGGATTGTGCCCGCGGGTCCGCAAAGTACGTCCGGTGATGAACACCTCGATGGACGACGCCGGGTGCTGCCTGCTGTCGGTGGCCTGGAACGTCGCCCCGCTGACGGAAGGCAAACCGGAGTCCCGCCGCGGCGACCTCCGGCGCACCTTGGTGGCCGTGTGCCGCACGGCCGGGCACGGCGCCCGGGACTGGGCCGCGCGGCACGGAACCGGCGCCGAGACCGAATACCGGCCGTTCCTGCAGCTGGCCGACGTCGCCTACGAGATCGCCACGCTCCTGTTGGTGGTGGAGGACTTCCTGGTCCCGGACCTCGAACGGGAACACCGCCGCTGGGCGGAGATCGAAGAGCTGACGGCCCGGCTCACCGAGCTCGCCGGTTGGACATCGGCGTTTCTGGGTGCGGATCGGGAGTTGTCAGGGACCGCCTGACGCTCGTAAGGTGCCTCCTGACAAGGGAGGCAGCCGTGGTGACCACTGTGATCGCTCGTTGTTCGTTCTGCGGGAAGCCCAACACCGACGTCGAGGTGCTGGTCAGCGGCCCGGGTGTGCTCATCTGCGACGGTTGTGTGCAGCTGTGCGTTTCCGTGATCGAGGGCAAGCCGGCATCGGCGCCGCACATCGCGCCGTGGGAGCACGACCTCCCGCTCGAGCAGGTGCTGTCGAACCTGCGCCCGGTCGCAGCCGCGAGTGCGCAGGTGCAGGAGAACCTGGCCGCGTGGGTCGGGAAAGCGCGTTCGCTGGGCGGCACGTGGGCGCAGATCGGCGAGGCTCTGGGGATGACCAGGCAGTCGGCGTGGGAGCGCTTCGGTTCGGCTACGGCTTAACGCCGACGCCGGCGTAGAGGCCGTCCTCTTCGGGATCCACCACAGCCGCCAACCGGTCCGGCCGCCAGTTCGCCGAGGTGGTCAAGCCCGGTTCGACAAGCTCGAAGCCCTCGAAGAGGGCCAGCACCTCGGAGCGCGACCGCGGGTAGATGTGGTCCTGCGTGGACTTCATCGTTTCGGCGACCCGCGGATCCCGCAGCACGGCGAAGTCGTTGGTCAGGTGGGTGAGCGCGAGGTGGCTCCCGGGCGCGAGCGCGTCCCGGTAGGCGGCGAACACCCCGCGGACGTCCGGCTCGGGCGGCAGGTAGTGCCCGAGCGTGATGGCCAGCAGCCCGACGGGTTTCCCGAGGTCGAGGAGCCGCGCGACGGGCTCGGACGCCAGCACGGCGGCGGGGTCGGTGGCGTCGGCTTCGAGCGCGGAAGCGTGGCGGTTGCCCTTGAGCAGCATGAGACTGTGCGCCACGGCAACGGGTTCGTGGTCGACGTAGACGACTTTGGCCGCGGGATCGACGTCCTGCGCGACTTCGTGCACGTTGCCGACGGTCGGGATCCCGGACCCGAGGTCGAGGAACTGCCGGATACCCTGGTCGAGCAGGAACCGCACCACCCGCCGCAGGAACGCACGGTTGCGCCGCGCCACGGTGGCGACCTGGGGCTGGATGGCTTCGAGCCGCTGCGCGACATCCCGATCGGCGGCGAGGTTGTGCGCCCCGCCGAGCAGGTAGTCGTAGATGCGGGCGGCACTGGGCCGGGAGATGTCGGCCCCGGGCGGGATCCAGTCCACGCCTTCCTGATCGGTCACGTCGTCCCCCTACGCTTGACGGCGCGGCCCACCATAGCGGGTCGCGCCTTCCCGGGGATCGGTGTTGAAGGATTCAGGTCAGTCGCGGCCGGACAGGCGTGCGCCGTCCGCGGAACTCGCCGTCTCGGTCGTCCTCGACGATCCAGCCGAGCCGCTCGTCGGCCCAGGCAGGAGCACTCGGTCACTGGTCCAGATTTCGGGTCCGGAACTGGCACGCGTTTTCGGTCGGAAGGCTCCTAGCGTGGCGTCATGGACGCCGAACCCGCTCGCACCCGCGGCCCACGTCGTCTGGATCACCAACCGCCGCCGTATTCCGTCCCAGTTAAGAAAGGCAGTCCCATGCACGTGTTCGTCGCCGGCGCCACGGGAGTCCTCGGCAGGGCAGTAACGGCCCGCCTGCTCGCGGCCGGTCACCAGGTGACCGGCACCACCCGCACCGGCTCGTCTTCGTTGCGCTCCTGGGGCGCCACGCCGGTGCAGCTGGACGTGTTCGACGCGGAGGCGGTCAAGCAGGCGGTGGCCTCGGCCGCCCCGGACGCGATCATCCACGAGCTGACGGCGTTGCGAGGCGGAACCTCCGCGGACAACGCAAGAATCCGCCGGATCGGCACCCGTAACCTCGTCGACGCGGCCCTGCTGGCGGCGGTGCCGCGGATGGTCTCGCAGTCGGTGGCGTGGGCCTACGCGCTAGGCGATTCCCCAGCCTCAGAGGACGTCCCTCTGGATCTCTCGGCTCCCTCACCCCGCGCAACAACGGTCGGCGGCGTCGCCGCCTTGGAGTCCGCGACTTCCGAGGTGCCGTCTCACGTGGTGCTGCGCTACGGCCTCTTGTACGGCCCCGGAACGTGGTACCACCGAGAGGGTTTGATCTCCGAAGTGCTGCGCGCCGGCGCTTCCCATCCGGCGGCCCCGGTCCTGGGAGCTGTCGCGGCCAACGATGCGATGTCGTCCTTCATCCATCTCGAGGACGCGGCGGCTGCGACTGTTTCGGCGCTGGAGTGGCCATCGGGTGCGGTGAACATCGTGGACGACGAGCCGGCCGCCGCCCGCGACTGGCTCCCAGCGATAGCTGCGGCAGTAGGAGCGCCGGTTCCTCCAGGAGGTTCCGGGCGTCAGGGGTGGCAGCGGGGAGCGTCCAACGGTCTGGCCCGCTTACTGGGCTGGAGGCCGCAGCACCCAAGCTGGCGCACGGGGTTCTTCCTGCGATGACCTCAGCGTCGCTTTGAGATACCGAGGGATCAAGACGGAGCCGTAGCTGGCCTGGGCATGAAAAAGGCCACCTCTACCTGGGTAGAGATGGCCTGTCCGTCGGGCTGACAGGATTCGAACCTGCGACCCCTTGCTCTAATCGAGAAGCGGCTGGGCCTCTTGCGGGGCGTTGGATATGCCGTTTGACCTGGACCGATGTCGGTTGTCGTCGGCCGTTGTGGGGCTTCGTTCGGTCCTGCGGTATGGCATGGATGTGACATGTGAGGTCCCCGGCTGTGGTCAAGGCCAACTGGATCGACGGGTGTTGCGCTGGGCGCTGGTTGGACGGTGTGGCGATACCCTATAGAGTACGTCGGTCAGAGTTGCCTCATGATCAGGAGTCCACTTGCTGCCGCCGACCGATCAGGGGCATCTGCGAAAGTATCTTGCGACGCTCGGAGTGGCAGTTGTTGTTGCTTCGATTGCCGTTGGCGGCTTCATTCTTCAAATGCAGAACGATCTACTTGTTGAACAGAAGAAAATCAATGAGTCGAGCGAAGTTGGACGACTCGCCTTAGATAAAAAACAGCACATTATCCTCTTCTTATTTCAGTGGTCACCTTTTGTTCTTGGAGCACTTGCCCTACTGGGTGTTGGGTTAGCGGGTTTCGGCTTGAAAGGCTGGTCCAGGAAGCAAAAAGTCATTGACCGGAAAGAAGAGAGTGAAGCTGCAAAGGTTCAAGTTGAGCTTGAAGGCCTACGTGCCTCTGAGCAGTTGAAAGCTGTGGAACGAGAGCGTGCTGTCGAAGCTGCCCTAAAAGAGTCGGCGAGGGAGGAGTCGGAAAGCGCATCGGGTGCACCTGAGTACGAACCTATCACGCGCCCTGAGGGTGTCGACGATGCTCAATCCGAAGTGGAATCGCCGCCTGGGTCTGGTGCTGGCGAGAGTCCGGCTCCGGAAGACCGCTCAACTTCGACGACTGCGCCTTCGTCGAAGAGCTCCGTATCCAGGGTTGATGCTCGCAATGAGATAATGATGCTGGAGACTACTTTTATTCAGAAACTTTCAGCGCTTTTCGGTGAGAATAACGTGGTCAATGGCGCTCAGATCTTGCCTGTCGGGCGAGATGCTGACGAGGCGGGGATTTATATCGATGCGGTTGCGGTCGACCCGGCCTCGCAACAAGGTTTTGCGCTAGAGCTCAAGTCACTTCGCTCCACGACTCCTGTTCGTTACTATCACGCGCTTATTCAGTGCGTACTTGCTGCCCGTAGCCTTCGGGGTCACGATATGTTTTCGGCTAAGTCATTTAAGCCAGTCTTGATTATTGTCATCGAGGACGACGAGATTGGAATGGAGCGAATTGGTCGCTTTCGTCATCAACTCGGCAGGGTGGCTGATTTGTTCCAGGAAACACCAAAAATCTTGATTTATACTCGCGAAGAATTTATGACGCTGGAAAGTCATCGACTTCTTTACGGTCTGGCATAAAGGTTCCAAAAACTAGTGGGTGGCCTTTCGGCATCTCGTCGACCTGGCGCAGCCCGATCACGCTGTGTCAAGGGGGCTCTTTTAGCTCGACTGCCGCGTGCCTGCTCGGCTGCCCCCTTGACGCGGCGTGATAGCCCTCCGGGAGGTCGTCGAGATGCCGTTTGGCCGCACACGGACGCAACCGCCGCGCCCGAGTCGGCCATCTCGGAGACCTGCCCGTCCGGCGAGGACACTCCGTTCTTCTTGAGCTGCGGCCCTCGGTACAGCCGCCGGACGGTCGCGTGGGTGCCGGAGGCGGGCCCCGCGCGTGCCGGCCGATAGCGGCGCGGCCCCGGAGGGGCCGCCTTGAACAAGAAAAGAAACTCTGAACACAGTGGCCACCGAGGACTACACGCGGAGGTCGACCGCGACGACGGTCTTGTCGTCATGCCGCTTAGCGCGGGGGAGTTCGACACCGTCAGGATCGGCTTCGTCCTCCCAGGACTGGCAGCGCTCAAGGATGGCTGCGAGCTCAGGGCCGTCCGCTTGGGACAGTTTCGGCCAGTCGTCGATACCGAGGTGGGTCATCACGTCGTGGGCACCATCGGTCGCAAGGATTGCCCACGGTACGTCTTCGATAGGGAAGATTGCCGTCACAGCGTGGATCGCAGCTTCCGGATTGGCCTCTGCGATCCAGTAACCGCCGTTTGTGTTCCGCTGGGCCGCCTGCTGGGTTTGGAGTTCGCGCAGCAGGTGCCGATGGGCTTCGTCGTAGCCGGTTCCGGATGCAAGCCGCTCGCGGTACTTCCGCCGCTGTTCAAGGTCGAGGTCATCGATCCTCTGATCGGTGATGATCTGCCCGGGGAGGATGATCACGCTGTCCCCGAGTGCGAGCGCGTCTACCTGGTCACCCCGCCGGCGGAGGATCACCACCGTGCTCGACGGCGAGTTCCCGGGTTCGAGTGCGAGTGCTCGCGCTGTTGCGTCGATCGCGTCGCGCACTACGGCGCGGAGGTCGGCGTTTGGCTCACCCAGCAAGCCGTCGGCGATGTGCTGCCCGAGATCGGCGGCATAGGTGGATGCGGGGACGGGCACCGGTCGGAACGCGGATGCGCCGTCCAAGACGATGACAGCGTTGGGCGTGAGAAAGATCTTGTCATCGCTGGCGTCGATGTGGGGTAGCTGCGCGGTGGCCACGTGCATCCGGCTCACCACCGGAACGGGCCAGCGGCGAGTTCGCTCCCGGTGATCGTGAGTCCGTCGTATGTGGATCGAACGATCAGGGAACACTCCTGCTCGCGGGTGTCGCTGAACAGCTCGGCGAGGTGGCCAGTCAGGTAGTGCGCGGCACCGAGTGAGCCGATGCCGTGGATGCCGGCGATGTGCACGACGGTTCGCCCTCCGACCCGGTGGCGGGCGACGTAGGCGATGTCGGTTGATTTGGCTGGGGCATCGTCGGCGGGGGAGCTGTACCGCTCGCCGCTCTGCTCGTGCTGGATCCACCAACGGCCGCTGTCCTTGATCATACTGAGGACGGGGTCGCGCTCCATGAGGTTCGCGGCGACCGGGGCCGACTTCGGACCGCAGACGACGATGGCGTCACCGTCCGGGAGAGCCTCGCGGTCCGGTTCGATCTGGAATCGGGTGACGGCCAGCGAGAGGCTCTCGACGAGTCGTTCGAGCCGTTCGCCGGTCTGCGCGTCTTCCGCAGCGATGAGCGGGCGTTCTCGGTCGGTCGTCTGGTAGCGCCAGGGGACTCCGATCGCCACCGGTCCGACGCCAAAGAACGCGCGCTCGGGTCCGGGAGCCGTTGACCGGATCTGTGTCACTCGGCCCTTGGTGATCCCGAGAGCTGCCGCGATCTCGGTGTAGCTCATGCCGCGAAGCCGGTGGGCCTCCTCGATGGCCTCCTTGCGGAGCCGGGCAAGCTCGGTCGCGCGCTGCTGGTAGACGACGAGCAGCGATGACGCGCGCTGCCCTCGCCGGATCGGGTCCGGGTCGCTGCGGACTCTTTCGAACTCGCTCTCGGCCTCCATGGATCGAAAGTTTAGACCCCCTTGACACCTGACGCGAGGGCGGCGTACCTTCGTGTTTAGACCCCCTCAACGATGACCGACAACAGCTTGCCTTCGGTGTTTAGGGGGCCTACACCGAAGGGCTTGACCAGGAGGTTTGGACATGCAGGACATCCCGTTCGTCAGCTCGGGCTACCGGTTCATGGTCACCGAAGCCCCGACGATGAAGATGCGCGAAGTCAAGGGGGAGCTGACCCCGGCGACAGACCGGGACGGCGTGCCCGCGTTCGTGGTGATGCTGTTCGCGAAGCCGCGTCCGGTGGAGGGACGCCGCCCGGGCAAGGGCGAAGAGATCAAGGTGACGCTTGCGACGGACCCGGGGGAGGGGTTCGAGGAAGGCTCCTACGTGGAGCTGATCGACCCGGTGTTGAACACGTGGCAGACGACGGGAGATGACGGCCGGATCACCGGCTCGGGTCTGTGGTTCAAGGCGATGGGTCTCAAGCCCGCCGGAGCGGGTGCTGCGCAGCGCGCCGCCTGATTCCGGCCTCATGACCGGTGGGTGACCGGTTCGCGCGGCCACCTCCCCGGCCGTTGCGTCATCACCACCCTGGAGCCCTTCCCAAGTCGGTTGGCCGCCCGTTTTCGAGTCGGGCAAGGGCACTTCTCGTTCCTTGACAAATACAGAGTGGGCCGATCCATGCCTAAATCCGCGCCATTTGTGGTGGCGCGCATTGACCTCCGGTGCAGTTCATCCGGAGGTCTTTGGGTTTTACCAGAATTCGGGACTTTGACACTTAAGTGTCAAAACGCGGAGGTGGCTACGCGATGGTGGACACGACGGAATGCGTGACCGCGCGGTTGGTGTCGGCGTTCGACACGACGTGGGCAGCGATCCGCGACCAGCACCCGGACGTTCCGGCTGTGGTGATCACGATCGGGTCCGGCACCCTCGGGTCCCGGCGCGGCGAAACCAGGCTGGGGCACTTCGCGGCCGGCCGCTGGCAGGTCGGCGACACCGACCGGGTCCCCGAGCTGTTCGTCTCAGGCGAGGGCCTCCAGCGGGCCGCCGAAGAGGTGCTCGGGACGCTGCTGCACGAGGCAGCACACGGGATCGCGCACACGCGGGAGGTCAAGGACACCTCGCGGCAGGGCCGCTACCACAACAAGCGGTTCAAGGCCCTGGGCGAGGAGCTCGGGTTGATCCTGGAGGAGGACCCGCGCATCGGCTGGAGCGTCACTTGCGTGCCGACGAAGACGTCCAACCGCTACCGGCGCGAAGTGGAGTTGATCAAGGCCGCCCTGGTGGCGTTCCGGCACGCCGAAGTGATCGCCCCGGGCAAGGCGCGCAGCAGCAACCTCGCGGTGGCCTCCTGCGACTGCGACCGCAAGATCCGGGTCGCGAAAAGCACGCTCGCCGAAGCGCCGATTCTCTGCGGGCGCTGCGGAGTCGAGTTCACGGCAGAAGACGACGAATAAATCGAGTTCGAGCGGAAGGAGTAGGCGAATGGGTGGGATGAATGCGGTTCGGGGTGGGTTGTCGTCGTATGACCCGCACGGCCCGAAGCGGGGCTCCTGAAACCAACCACGTCTGTTCGGCAAGTTTCTGGCTGTCACCGACACGGATTGCCACGTGCACCGTGTGCGGCGCTCAGTGGCCAATGTGAGGAGGAGAACGGTGTTGACGTACTTGATTTGGCTCGTGCTGGTGGGGCTGCTGATCGTAGCGGCCCCGGTGTTCGGGGTGCTCGCGCTGGTCTCGGGGCTGGCGTTGGCGTGGCGGGCCGGCCGGTGAGCCGCCCGGTGAAGGTCGGCGTGGTGATCCGCATGCTCGCCGCTCGGCTGGAGCGGGAACGGACCGCCGCGTTGGCGGAGCCGACGGAGAACCTGGCGTGGCAGTCGGGGTTCTGCGATGGCCTGGAGCACGCACGACACGTGATTCGGAACGGGGGCTGAGATGCCGGAAATCCTGGCGATCATCACGGCGGCGAACGAGGCGTACCGCGCGTTCGTGGCCACCAGCCCGGATCGAGAGATCAAGGTCGCGGTCGGAAACGCGGTGCGGTTCCTCGCGGCAGACCTGACTTCGGCGGCCGGCCTGGTCGCCACAACACGCGAAGGGTAAAGGCGAGATGGACCACAGGACGAACTCGGCTGAGGTGATGTGCGTGCTGGTCGCGTTGTGTAAGGCGAGTGACGCGCTTGACGCATCCGATGCCAGTAGCAAGGTCAAGGCGAAAGTGGACGCGTTGCTGAACCCGGTAAAGATCGAGCTGTCCGGGCTGATCTGGGGCGTCTACAACCAGCCGGAAGGGTGGTAAGGGCAATGCAGATCAAGGCATTCAACCGGCGGGCACAGGAGCGCTACGCCACGTTCGTGAACACTCTCGACCTGACCGCCGAGGTCCTCGCCGAGGTCGACAAGCTGATCGACCGCTACGACGACGCCGCGCCGGGCGAGTCCTGGACCATCGCGACCCAGGACGAACTGAGGTCGATGCGCACCAAGGCGTTCGACGACCTCGACCGGCTGCGCGTGCTCGGCAAGAAGCACGAAGCCGAGCTGATCTCCCGAGACTGGAGGTTCTGACATGGCACACCAGGTCGACCGGGTCGTTGAAGACCTCGCCACGACGCTCACCCAGGTCAAAGAGTCGATGCGCGGAATGCCGTTGCACAAGAACGGCTTCAAGGCCGCGCACGACCGCATGGCCCGCTCGATGGGCACGCTGGCCACCGAGCTGACCGACGCCCGCACGGCGATCACGTCCTGAACCACAACCACACATGATCCGTTGCGCACGAGACCGGCCCCGCCACCTCCCATCACGGGACGCGGGGCCGGTCTCGTGCTGTTCGAGAGGACCACCAACCATGAACACCCCCAAGTCGTCCCGCAAGGCCGGGACCGAATTCCGCGCGCTGAAGTGGCTGTTTCGCCACCCCACCGCCACCGTGGCACCGGCCGGCGTCCTCGCCTCCGGGATCGAGCTGGGCTGGAGCGTCACCGGCGGCATCACCGGCGGCACGGCCGGCGCGCTGACGTGCTGGTACCGCGCGCACCCGGACACCTTCGACCACTACGCGGCTCCCCGGCTGCGGGCCTGGCGTCGCCGCTGGTCGGCCTACTTCGGACCGCGGTTCATACGGGCGCTGCGGGCGTGCGACATGTACGTCACCGACCGCAAGACCGGCGAGGACTTGTTCCCGCGGATCACCCGGCTGCGGTCCTACTCCCCGTCGGTGGACGTGGTCACGCTGGCGCTGGCTCGGGGGCAGGGGCGCCGCTCGATCGAGGAGAACCTCGAGCGACTTGCCGACACGCTGAAGGTGCAGCGGATCGCGTTCGAGCACCCGAAGCCCGGCTACGTCGCGCTGGTCATCGAACGGTCGGAGCCGTTCACCGAGACCATCCCGGCCCCGGAGATGCCCGAGGAGTCCCACGCGGTCGACCTGGACGACATCTACGTCGGCGACACCGAGTACGGCACGGACTGGCGACTGCGGACCCGGACGCACCTGTTCGTGGCCGGCGCGACCGGAGCGGGCAAGAACTCGATCATCCTGTCCGAGCTGCGCGCGCTGGCTCCGCTGATCCGGGACGGGCTGGTCCGGCTGTGGATCTGCGACCCCAAGCAGCTCGAGTTCCGCAAGTTCGGTGACGCGGACGTGGCCTACCGCTACGCCGACACCGAGGAGACCTGCGCGGACCTGGTGGAGGAGTACATCGCGGACCTGCGCAGTGTGCAGCAGTCCTTCGCCGCCACCGGCCGCCGCAAGATCGAGGTCTCCCGCGAGACCCCACTGAACCTGCTGATCATCGACGAGATCGGCGCGCTGCTGGCCTACGGCGACGGCGCGATCGCCCGGAACCTGCGGAAGCAGCTCGCGATCGTCGGCTCTCAGGGCCGCGCCACCGGGCACTTCATGCGCGCGCTGGTGCAGGAGCCGACCAAGGACGTCGTCCCGGTCCGGGAGCTGTTCCCAACCCGGGTATGTCTGCGGGTCACGGCGCAGTCGCATGTGGACATGGTCCTGGGAGACGGCGCTCGGCTGCGGGGCGCACTGGCCGACGAGATCCCGAACGTTCCGGACACCGCTGGCATCGGGTTCGTGATCCGGCAGCGCACCCGCGTCCCGCAGCGCGTCCGCGCCGCCTACGTCGACGACCGCGAGATCGACGAGCTGATCGCGTTCATCCGCTCTGGCCGCCCGATGGCCGGGCTCACGGTGGTGGCCTGATGACCGCGGTCGTTTTCCCGGCGGTCGTGCACGCGCCGCACTACGAAGTGCTCGTGCGGGACCGACGGGGCTGGCCCGAGCAAACCAACCAGCGGCTGTACCGGTACCTGCCGGACGCCCAACGAGCGCTCGTGCACGTGCCGCTGCCGGGTGATTTCGGTGCCCGGATCGTGGAGTACGACACCGCCTACTACACCCGCTGCGTGGTCTGCGGCGAGTTCCCGGACCGGGACGAGTGGTGCTTCTCCGACTGGCAAGGCGTCGTGCAGTACCTGGCCCCGGAGCCCGGCTGGATGTGCACCTCCGAGCAGCTCGTCTTCTGCCCGAACCACCGCCCAGAAAGGGAGGACTGACCATGTGGCGTCTCGGTTTCTACGTGTGGCGAGCCTGGCTCTACGCCAAGTACGGTGTTCCGGCCGCGCTCGCACTCTGGCTGATCTACCTCGCACAGGGCTGGTCCGTGCTGTTCTGGATCGTCGCGGCGGTGTTCGCCCTCGTCGGGCTCGGGATGGTGCTCGGAGTCACCGAGTTCCGCAACCGCGAGTTCGGCGACATCGGACGCGAGCGCATCCGATGACCCGCCGCACCGATCCCGGACAGCTCGGCCTATTCGGCACCCCCACCCCTGCGCCGCCACCGGCTCCCGGCCGCGCCTGCCCACCGGCCCGAGGACGCCGTAAGACACTCGGGACGCCCGGCAACCCGCTCGTCGCCAAGGACGTGCTCGCGGAAGTCCACGACGGCCGATTCGGGCTGCTGGACGACACCGACCGCGTGATGGTCCTCGACGGCGAGGGCCACTGCCGGGCCGCCCAGGACGACGACATCGTCATGCACCTGATGTCCATCGGCTACATCGAACGCAGCCCAGCCCGCGAAACGATCTCCTGCCTACACGGCGTCGTCCGCAAACCCGTGCTGCCACTGCGGTTGACCCGACGCGGCCGGGACATGCTCCAGCGCTGGTCCAACCTCACACCTCTTGGAGGCACCTCGTGACCGACACGAACGCGAACATGCGGAAGCTCCGCGATCTCCAGGAGGAGTTCCTCGACACCTGCGTCAAAGGCGAAGAGGCGACCGACCAAGGGCACTCGACGTTCCTACGACTGTCCGAACTGGCCGACGAGATCGCCACCATCCACGAGGAAGAGGCCGCTGAGTTCCGGCGACTCGCCGGCCTCGCCCTCGACGGGGCGATGTTCCCGAAGCGCTAACCGTTCCGAAAGGAGACTCATCATGTCCACTGCGGACAGTGCGAACAAGGCTCGTCGGCTGGTGGACATCGTGCGTGTCCTGGTCGCCGTGGTCCTGGGCAGCATCGGCGCGGCAGCCGGGTTCACCCACACTCACGACTGGGCCATCCATCACGGACAGCTCGGTTGGATCGCCTGGGCCGACGCCGTGGTGATCGAGGGCATCGTCATCGTCGCCGGGTTCGAGATCCAGCGCGACCACCGCGCCGGCGGGACACGCAAGCTCACCTTTCCCATGGTGGTGCTCGTGGCCGGGTTCGGGGTGCAGATGGCCGCTCAAGTCGCGCTCGCCGAACCCACCCCGGCCGGCTGGCTCGTCGCCGCGATGCCGGCACTCGGGTTCCTCGTGGTCGTCAAGCTCCTCATGCGCCGCACCCCGGCCCCTGAGACCCCAGCGACCCCCGAGGCTGCTCCGACTCCCGAGGCAGTCAACGTGACTGCATCGCGGACCGACCTAGTCGCACCACCGGCACCGGCCACCGTGGCCGCCCCGGCCCGGCCCCGGCTCAAGCTACCCGCCGAGCTGACCAGCCGAATCAACACCGTCGCCCAGACCGCCCGCAACGAAGGGCGCGAGCTGACCATCGAGGAGATCCGCCGCGTCGTGCGCATCCCCGAACCGATGGCCGCCCAGATCCTGCACGACCTCACCACCACCTGACCGTCCCGAAAGGACCGCGCCATGGAGAAATCACAGACACTGCTGGAAAAACTCACCCGCCTCCACGAAGAGTACGACGACCTCAACGCGAAAGTGATGAAGGAGACCGGCGGACGCGACCGCGAAGCGCTGCGCCGCCTGTCCGAAGTGGCGGGCGACCTGGCCTGCATCTACGAAGACGAGGGGCAAGAGATGCGGCGGGTGGCCCACGCTGCCTACGACCTGTCCCTCTCGACGTAACCCGTCTCTCCGCAACGCGCCCCCGCCGACGGCGCGGGAGCTCGGTCACCACTCCGGCCGGCTCCCGCGCCGTTTTCATGCCCGCCCACCGAAAGGCTCCGACATGCTGACGTTGGACGACCGTCTCGCCGCCCGTGTGCGCGCCCGGGACTACCAGGACTGGCGCAACAAGGTCCGCGCGGTCAACGGCTGCGCCCGCCCGATCCGGCTCTCCGGGGCCCACCAGCTTCAGGACGCCACCACCGGCCGCGTCCTGCACCACCACGGCGGCGACATCTTCGCCCCCTGCGGCAACCGCCGATCCGGAGTCTGCCCGGCCTGCTCCGACCGCTACGCCGCCGACGCCTTCCACCTCATCCGCGCCGGCCTCGTCGGTGGCCACAAGGGCATCCCCGAGTCCGTCAACGACCGGCCGCGCGCGTTCGTCACCCTCACCGCCCCGTCCTTCGGACCCGTCCACACCGCCCACGTCACCCGCAACGGGAAACGCCGGCCGTGCGGCTGCGGGGAGTACCACCACGACGACGACACCCGCATCGGCGGACCGCTGGACCCCGAGACCTACGACTACGTCGGCTCGGTGCTCTGGCAGGCTCACGCCGGCGTGCTGTGGCAGCGCTTCACGACGCGGCTGCGCCGGGAGATCGCCCGCCGCGCCGGCCTGAAGGCCCGCGAGTTCGCCGAGCAGGCGCGGCTGTCCTACGGGAAGGTCGCCGAATACCAGCGGCGCGGGCTCGTGCACTTCCACGCCGTGGTGCGCCTGGACGGCCCCGAGGGCGCGACGTCACCGGCTCCCGGGTGGGCGACACCGGACCTGCTCGAAGACGCCGTCTACGCCGCTGCTGGGGCCGTGCGTGTGCGCGTCCCGTACCCGGACGGCACCGAGCTGTGGCTGGCCTGGGGCACGCAGGTCGACGTCCGCCGGATCGAGCCGGCCGGGTCCGCCGAACTCGAAGACGACAACGGCCAGATCTCCGAAGCCCGGCTCGCCGCCTACATCGCCAAGTACGCCACCAAGGGCACCGGCAAGAGCGAAGCCGCCGACCGCCCGATCCGGTCCCAATTGGACATTGACCATCTGACGGTGACCGCGCATCACCGGCGCATCATCCAAACCGCGTGGGACCTCGGGGAGCTGTCGGCGTACGAGGATCTGAAGCTCCGCCGGTGGGCGCACATGCTGGCCTTCCGGGGCCACTTCCTCACCAAGTCGATGGCGTACTCCACGACGTTCAAAGCCATCCGCGGTGACCGCCGGGCCTTCCGGCTCGCCGAGACGCTCAAACGCCTCGGCCTCGACGACCGCGCCGACTCGATCGCCGTGGTCAACGACTGGCGCTTCGACGGAGCCGGCTACCGCGACGACGCCGAACGTGAACTGGCCGCCGGCATCGCCGAACGCATCCAAGACGACCGCAAACACAAATACAGCAAGGAACACCGCCATGAATGACCGTCTACTCAGCATCGAAGACCTGTCCACCTACCTCCAGGTCCCTGTGAACACGCTCTACCAGTGGCGCAAGACCGGCAAAGGCCCGGCCGGGTTCCGCGTCGGGAAGTACGTCCGCTACCGCCCGGGTGACGTCGACGCCTGGATCGACGGACAGGCGGCCTGCTGATGGCGCGCGTGTGGGTCTATGACCGCAGCAAGACCAAGGGGTTCGCAGACTCGGTTAAGGCGGCCAAGACGAGGGGGCGCACCCCGCCGGCCCGGTGGCTCGTCCGCTACTACGACCGCGCGGGCAAGCTTCGCTCGGAGGTCGCGCCGAACAAGGCCAAAGCGGAGGAGCGGCAAGCCGAGCTGACCGCGTCTCTGGCGGCCGGCACCTACATCGACCCAGACCACGCCAAGGTGACGGTGGGGGCGATGGCGGAGAAGTGGCTCACCACGCGACACGACCTCAAGAAGTCGACGTGGTGGAAGTACCGGGGCCTGCTCGACAACCACGTGTTGGTTCGGTGGGGCGACTTGCCGTTGACCGCCGTCGGGCGCGAGGACATCGCGCTGTGGGTAGCCGAGCTGATCCGGTCGAAGAGCGACGGCGGTAGCGGGTTGGGGCCGTCCCAGGCTCGCCACGCCTACCGAGTACTCGCGATGGTGCTGGAATGGTGCGTCCCGACCCGGATCTTGAGTAACCCGGCTCGCGGGGTGACGCTGCCGATTCGGCCGGAGGCCGAGCACGTGTACCTGACGTACGAACAGGTCGAAATGCTGGCGGAGGCGTCCGGGAAGCTGCGGACGAAGTACGACCGGCCGACAGCTTCGGCTGAGGCGAACAAGGCGCTGATCCTGCTCCTCGCGTACACGGGCCTCCGGTGGGGTGAAGCTGCCGCGCTACGAGTTGGACGTGTGGACCTCGCGAAGCGACGCATCCGCGTGGTGTCGACGTTCTTCGAGGTCGGGGGAGTGCAGCACGAGGGCCTGCCCAAGAACGGCAAGCGGCGGACGGTCTCCATCCCGGCGTCACTGGTTCCGGAGCTGCGCCGGGTGATCGGTGGCCGGCCGGACGACACGCTCGTCTTCACCACCGCGAGAGGTGGCTCGCTTCGCTCGCATAACTGGCGGACCCGGGAGTTCAATCCGGCGGTGGTAGCTGCCGAGCTCAAGGTCGCCGGGCTGACGCCGCACAAGCTGCGACACACCGCCGCGTCCCTCGCGATCGCGGCCGGCGCTGACGTGAAGGTCATTCAGCAGATGCTCGGGCACTCCGACGCCGCGATGACGCTCAACATCTACGGGCACCTGTTCCCGGACCGCCTCGACGAGGTGGCCGACGTGCTCGACGCCCGGCGTACCGCCGCGCTGGCAGGGATGGCCGCTTGATCCGGGACCCCGGGGCTGTGTGACATGTATGTGGCATGCCCCTGGGTTCTTGCCGTCCCGGGCGGACCATGGACATGAAAAAGGCCACCTCTACCTGCGTAGAGATGGCCTGTCCGTCGGGCTGACAGGATTCGAACCTGCGACCCCTTGACCCCCAGTCAAGTGCGCTACCAAACTGCGCCACAGCCCGGACCCGCACTCGCTGAGTGCGTGAAAGTACTTTAGCGTGCCCGCCAACCCGGCCCGCAACCAGGGCCCCCGATCCGCCTGACCTGCGGAAACAGGTCAGGCGGACCAGCACCCAAGATCAAGCCGAGTTGCCCGCGTGGGTCAGTGTCTGCCACGCGACGAACAGGTTGTTCGAGCCCGCCGGACGCTGGCGCTCCGTGAGCGTCTGCGTGTTCGCCATGGCGATGCCCAGGCGGCCGTGGAGGGCGTTGAAGCCGACCTCCGTCACCGGGCCGAGGCCGAGGTTCAGCTTGCCGCCGCAGAGCCACGATGGCACCGCTGTGCCCAGCTGGTACTTCGACTGGAAGCCCAGGGCCTGGCGCAGGCGCTCACCCACGTCCGTGCCGTAGACGTCCTGGCCCTGGATGCGGAGCGTCTCCGCCACGTCCGCGATCGCGGCGATGCCGTAGCCCGTGTGGGTGAAGTCGCGGCAGGTTTCCTGGGTGAGGCCGTCCACGAACGTTCCCTGGCCCTGCCAGTAGCCGACGATCTGGTCGCGCGTCGACAGGCCGCTGCCGGGGACCGTCTTCGGCAAAGAACCGTCCGAGGCGATGTACACGTAGGCCGCGACGCGATTGCGGTAGCGCGTAACCGCCTTGTCGAAGTTCGTCTTGTCCTCGAGGAACACCGAGATGCCTACCGCGGCCTCCATCATGGACAGTTCCCAGTTGCCGTTGCTGTTGCTGCCGTTGATGATTTTGTTCAGGTACACGTTGCGCAGCATCGTGCCGAAGCGGCCGGAGTTCGGCCAGCTCGTGTACGTGTACTTGATGATCTCCGCCGCGCGGGGCCAGGACGATCCGGCCCAGCCCGTCTGGAGCGGGGCGTTGCTGTTGGTGTGGTTGGTGATCGTCGCCGACCACGCGTCCATCAGCGCTATTGCCTTCTGTGCGTACCTCGCGTCGCCCGAGATGTACCAGATCAGGGCGTCCGTGTACGCCGCGATCGCGTCTTCGCGCTCGTCCGTGCAGCCGTAGTTCGGGTTCGAGTACGAGCCGCATTCGACGACCGAACGCGGCTTGGGGGTTCGCGAAAGCGATGCGTACGCACTCGCTTTGGCCTGGTCGTAAGCGGCTTTCCACGGCTGGGCGCCGGCGTTCACCTGCGCCTTGACGAAGTCCAGCTGCGGACGGCTGACCAGGACCCCGGGGTGGGTGAACGTCGCCGGCGCGGCGGGCGCGGGTGTGCTGATCAAGCCCAGGGCGAGCGGGACCAGGGCGGCGAGCGTGCAGACTTTTCTCAAGCGGGACATGGCTCTCCTCCGGACGACGGTGTGAGGTGGGTCACCAGCGCGCTGCGCCCAGTTTTATGGTCCAGACCACCGTCAGTCAAGACGAGAAGCCGCCTTTCTTCGTGTCGTGAAGGAAAGAACGAACAAAATGTTCAGCCCGCTGAACGGAAGGCGTTTTCCGTTCAGCGGGCTGAATAGCCGTACCGTTAGCCGAGACCCGCGCTGACCGCGTTCATCAACGTCCCGGTGTCACCCGACATCTCCCACGCCATCACGCCGAGCAGGCCGCGGGACTTCAGCCAGGTGGTCTTCAACCCGATCGACCACGCGTCGTCGAACGTCCACCACTGGCCGCCGTTGCCCGTGTAGCACGACGTCGCGACGGCTGCCGTGTCGTGGTACACCGTGCAGTTCGGGACACTCGCGATGAGGTTCGAATACCCGCGGGTGCCCGCTTCCTCGGCGAACTGGCCCGGCGCCGCGCCGGTTGCCGACTGCCACTCGCCGTTCTTGCCGCCCGCGGCGACGCCTTGCCAGCCGCGGCCGTAGAAGGCCAGGCCGAGCGTGAGCCGCCGTGGGTCGACACCCGCGTCCGTGTACGCGTTGATCGCGGCTTCCGCGCTGAAGTGGAAGTTGTACGGGTCGTCCGCGTCGGCGTACAGGTTGCCCTGGTGGCCGGTGCGGTTCGGCTCCCACGAGTTGTCGCTGCCGGAGCCGTGGAAGTCGTACCCCTGCACGTTCGCGACGTCGAGGTAGCTGAAGATCTTCGACAGGTCCCAGCCCGAAGCCACCTTGGCCGGGTCCGCCGGGGTGAACGCCTGCAGCTGGTAGCGCTTGCCGGTGGTCGCGCCGTACGCGTCGAGCTGCGTGCGGAACTCGGCCATCAGCGCGGTCAGGTTGTTCTTGTCGTTCGGGCTCCAGTGGTTGCCCGGGTGGCCGTCGGCGCTGCCGGGCCACTCCCAGTCGATGTCGATGCCGTCGAAGATCCCCGCCGCGGTGCCCGGGCCGCCCGCGCCGCCGTAGGCCGCGATGTTGCCCTTGATCCACGTGTCGACGCACGACGAGACGAACTTCTTGCGCGACGCGTCCGTGGCCGCGACGTCCGAGAAGTACTTCGAATACGTCCAGCCGCCCAGGGAAACGAGCACCTTCAGGTTCGGGTGCTTCGCCTTGAGCTTCTTCAGCTGGTTGAAGTTGCCGCGCAACGCCTCCCAGCCCGTGTCGGCCACACCGTCGACGGACTGCGCCGCGGAGAACGGCCGCGAGTAGTCGGCCTCGGCGTCGCCGGCGCCGTCACCCTGGTTCGGGTCCTGCGGGTTCGCCGTGGTGCCCTTCGTGACCCCGGACAGGCACGTGAGGTTCACCGGGTCGATGTTCTCGAACGCGTAGAGCAGGTGCGTCAGCTTCGACGCCGCGCCGCTCGTCTCGAGGTTCTTCACGAAGTACTGACGGCCGTAGATGCCCCACTGCACGAAGTAACCGACCTTCGCGTAGCCCGAAACGATGTCACCGGTCTTCGCGGTGACGGCGGCACTCGGCGCGGAAACGTTGTCGTAGCCGTCACGGGCGCGCACCGTGAAGGTGTACGAAGTGGACGGTGCCAGCCCGGTCACGACGGCGCTGTTCGTGGTCACCGTGGTGGCCAGCGCCGACCCGCGGTAGACGTCGTAGCTGACGACGCCGGTGTTGTCGGTGGACGCGGTCCACGTGAGCGACACCGAGGTCGCGTCGGCCGCCGTCGAGCGGAGACCACCGGGTGCGGTGGGCGCCTGCGTGTCGTCGGCCGGGTTGTTCGTGGTGACGGCCAGCGCGGCGCTCGCCGATGACGTGGTGCCCTTGGAGTCCTTGGCCTTCACCGTGAACGAGTACGCCGTGCTCGGCGTCAGCCCGCTGATCGTGGCGCTGGTCCCGGTCACCGACGCGGCCAGCGTCGTGCCCTGGTAGACGTCGTAGCCGGTCACCGGCAGCGAGCCGGCGGTGGAGGTGTTCCAGGCCAGGGCGACGGTCTTGGTCGTCTTCGCGACCAGGCGCAGGTTCGCCGGCGCGCTCGGTGGAGTGTCCGGGGAACCGTCGCAGTTGGCGTTGTCGACGCGGCACTGCGCCGGCGTCGCTGCCGCGCTGAGCCGGAAGGTCGGGCTGTACGGGTAGGTGTTGCGGCCCGGCGCCAGCGTCGCGATGTAGTACGCCGGCGTGAGGGTGACCTGGGTGCCGTTCTGGGTCACCGTGCCGTTTTCGCCGGTGGTGGCGGTGACGCCGGCGGGCAGGCTGAAGGTGATCGCCCAGTTGCTCACCGACGCGGTGCCGGTGTTGGCGACGGTGTAGGTGCCGGTGGTGCCGCTCATCGCCAGGGTGGCGGTCAGCGAACCGGCTGCGGCGGCAGGTGGTGCGAGCGCCGCGACGCCGCCGACTGCGATCAGTACGGCGGCGAGCGCGGAGCGTAGTCGTGCGGGAGTGCGTCTCATGGCGGTTCTCCAAGCGGCACGAAACAGACGGACGTGGTCTAGACCATGTCCGAAGGTAGCCCGGTGGGAGACAACCGGTCCAGACCACATCGATCAAGTAGCCCGGGCCCGCGCCCGAACGGCGGAAACCGTTGTCCGAACGGCGGTTCAGCGCCCCGCGAAGGTCGCCTTCCCGGGCCCGTCCGCGAGGAACGACTTCACGGCGTTGCGGAGGTCTTCGGTCTCGAAGAGCTCGGCGGCGATCGAAGTGATGTTCGCGTTCGCCTCCGGGATGCCACCGGCGGAGAAGTGGTCGAGCACGCGCTTGGTCGCGGCGTGGGCGCGGGTCGGGCCGTCGGCGAGCCGCTGGGCGAACGCCCGGGCCGCGGCGTCGAAGTCTTCGTCCGGCAGGATGCGGTTGACGACGTTCCAGCGTTCGAGCGTCGCGGCGTCGTAGGTGTCGCCGGTCATGACGAACTCCTTCGCCCGGCCGATACCCGCCCGCGACGCGAGCCGCTGGGTGCCGCCCATGGTCGGCGTCAGGCCGACGACCTTCTCGACGAGCCCGAACTTCGCCCGCGGCGCGGCCAGGATGATGTCGCAGGCCACGGCGACCTCGAACGCCCAGGTCAGGCACAGGCCGTGCGCCGCGAACACGGTCGGGAAGGGCAGCGCCGCGATCCGGTCCGGCACCGCCAGCATCGCGTCGAACAGCACCTTCGCCTCGGCCGGCGAGTTCTGCGCGTCGAACAGCGAGACGTCCACGCCGCCACTGACGATCTTGCCCTCGGCGCGGACGAGCAGCGCCCGCGCGGGGGACTCCTCGAGTGAGCCGATCGCCGAGGAAAGCGAATCCTGCAGCGAAGCCGTGTACAGGTTCAACGGCGGAGCGTCGACGGTCAGGACGGCGAGCCCGCCGTCACGATCGAGGCGGACCTGCTCAGTCATGTTCACCCTGCTTCTTCGGCTTCGACGATGTCGTCCCAATACTGCTGGGCCTCGGGGCGCCAGTCGACGTGTTTGTGATGGAACAGTTCGCCCGCTTTTGTGCCGCTCCACTTCGCCGGGAGGAGCTCGGCGGGCAGCTGCGGGTCGAGGAACGGGAACCGCCGCCACTCGTGCACCAGCTCGGTCTGGGCGCGCAGCACCGCCCGGCCGCCGGTGGGGTGCAGGCCGGTGAACCGGTCGATGAAGTCCTCGTAGCGGTCCTTCAGCTCGGTCAGGTCCCAGGACCGGGCGACCATGGACTCCTGCTCGCCGATCTCGCCGTAGGCCGAGGTGAACGACATCGCCTGGGCTTCGAGGCCGAGATCGTTGACGATCTGCTGGGCCTCCCGCTGGCGGCTCAGGTCCGGGCTGACCCACACGCCGGCCACCGGCGAGCCGAAGCCCGCCCAGGTCAGCCGGGTGCGCAGCCGGTGCCGCAGGTCGCGCTTGGCCTCCGGCACGGAGACGATCAGCATCAGCCAGCGCCCGTCCCAGCTGCGCTCCTCGCGGCCGAACGCGTAGATCCGGTCGGCGCCTTCGGTCAGCAGGCGCCGGCCCGGCGGCGTCAGCGACCAGCGCACGCGGCGCCCGACGCGCTCGGAGACCACCCAGCCTTCGGCCGCGGACCGGGCGAGGGCCTGCCGCGCCGACTTCTCCTCGATGTCGAGGATGCCCAGCACCTCGACGAGCATCGACGTCCAGACCGGCGTGTCACGCGGCAGCGCGTACTCGCCGAGCACCGTCATCAGCAGCGACCGTGCGCTCGCGTGGCTGACCTCGCGGCGCCGGCTCACCTGCGGGCGTGGCGCGGACGGGCGGCCTTCCCTCGGTTTCGGCCTGCGGCCGAGGGTGACCGGGGGAGCGGATTCGCCCATGCTGTTCACCGACCTCACTGCGCGGGGGTATCGACAACCGAACAGGTTACCCACACTGAGTGATCAAAGCGCCACCGGACACACACAGTCGGTGGCTTTGACCTTGATCTGACAGTTCACCACGTGGCCGTAGACTCGGCTACCTCATGAGCGCAACTCTCGTCGCGAAGGACCTGGCCGCGGGCCACGGTGACCGCACCCTCTTCTCCGGGCTCGACCTCGTGGTCGCGCCCGGCGACGTCGTCGGCCTGGTCGGGGTCAACGGCGCCGGCAAATCGACGCTGCTGCGGACCCTCGCCGGGCTCGCCAAACCGGACGGCGGGGAGATCCGGCTGAACCCGCCGACCGCCACCGTCGGGCACCTGCCGCAGGAGCCGGAGCGGCGGGAAGGCGAGTCCGTGCGGGCGTTCCTGGCGCGGCGCACCGGCGTGTCGGTGGCCCAGGCGGAGCTCGACGACGCAACCGAAGCGCTGACCGCGGGCGAAGCCGGTGCGGACGACCAGTACGCCGCCGCACTCGACCGGTGGCTCGCCCTCGGTGGCGCGGACCTCGACGAGCGCGCTGCGGAGGTGGCGGCCGACCTCGGCCTGGCCGTCGACCTGGATCAGCTGATGACGTCGCTGTCGGGCGGCCAGGCCGCGCGCGCCGGGCTCGCGTCGCTGCTGCTGAGCCGCTACGACGTCTTCCTGCTCGACGAGCCGACCAACGACCTCGACCTCGACGGGCTCGCCCGGCTGGAGCGGTTCGTGTCCGGGCTGCGGGCGGCGACCGTGCTGGTCAGCCACGACCGCGAGTTCCTCGCCCGCACCGTCGACCGGGTTGTCGAGCTGGACCTCGCACAGCAGCAGGTGAACGTCTACGGCGGTGGGTACGAGGCCTACCTCGAGGAACGCGAGGTCGCGCGGCGGCACGCGCGTGAGGACTACGAGGAGTACGCCGGGACGAGGTCCGCGCTGGAGTCGCGAGGGCGGATGCAGCGGGCGTGGATGGAGAAGGGTGTCAAGAACGCCCGCCGGAAGCAGCCCGACAACGACAAGTCCGCCCGCAAGTTCCGCACCGAGGCCACCGAGAAGCAGGCGTCGAAGGCGCGCCAGACCGACCGGATGATCGAACGGCTGGAGGTCGTCGAGGAGCCGCGCAAGGAGTGGGAGCTGCGGATGGAGATCGCCGCGGCCCCGCGGGCGGGCGCGGTGGTCGCGACCCTGCGCGGCGCGGTCGTCCGCCGCGGCGGGTTCACGCTCGGGCCGGTCGACCTGCAGATCGACTGGGCGGACAAGGTCGCCATCACCGGTGCCAACGGTTCCGGCAAGTCGACGCTCCTGGCCGCGATGCTCGGCCGGGTCGCCGTCGACGAAGGCAACGCCGCCCTCGGCCCCGGGGTCGTGGTCGGCGAGGTCGACCAGGCCCGGCAGTTGTTCCTCGGCGACGTCCCGCTCGCTTCGGCGTTCGCCCGTGAGGTGCCGGAGCTGCCCGACGCCGAGGTCCGGACGCTGCTGGCCAAGTTCGGGCTCAAGGCGGCGCACGTGCTGCGGTCCGCGGCGACGCTGTCGCCGGGGGAGCGCACGCGGGCGGCGCTGGCGCTGCTGCAGGCGCGCGGGGTCAACCTGCTGGTGCTGGACGAGCCGACCAACCACCTGGACCTGCCGGCCATCGAGCAGCTCGAGGCGGCGCTGGACGAGTATCCGGGGACGCTTCTGCTGGTGACGCACGATCGGCGGATGCTGGATGCCGTGCATGTCACCCGCCGGTTGGAAGTTGACGGTGGGAAGGTTCGCGAGCTGTGACGGCCTGTTTGCTTCGGTCGTGCGGCGAGTGAGCAGTGCTGTCGGTTCGGAGCGCCTTGCGGAAACGGTTCGGGAGCAGTGCTCTCGGTTCTGAACGGTGCTCGCGGCTTGGGGTGAGCAGTGCTCTCGAAGATGGGTGCTGCTCTGCGGGCCGCGCGGGCGAAGGGGAGCGGTGCTCTCGCTTCTGAGCACGGCGCGGGGCTGCGAGTGAGCGGTGCTCTCGGTTCGGCGCGCCTTGCGGAAGCTGCTTGGAAGCAGTGCTCTCGGTTCTGAACGGTGCTCGCGGGTAGGGGTGAGCGGTGCTCTCGAAGGATAGGTGCTGCTCTGCGGGCCGCGCGGCTGAAGGGGAGCGGTGCTCTCGCTTCTGAGCACGGCGCGAGGCTGCGAGTGAGCGGTGCTCTCGGATGTGAGCACCGCGGCGCAAAGCGGGGTGAGCAGTGCTCTCGCATGAAAGCACCGCTCAACCCTTCGTCGCTCCGCCGGTCAGGCCCTTGACGAACTGCTTCTGCAGTGCCAGGTAGAAGATCAGCACCGGCAGCGTGGCCAGGAACATCAGCGCGAACACGCTGCCCAGGTCGGCCTGGTACTGGCCGATCGAGCGGTAGATGCCGGTGGTGATCGTGGTGCCCTGGCTCGGGCCGAGGATGATCAGCGGGTCGATGAAGTCGTTCCAGATCCACACGCCGAGGAAGATCAGCACCGACGCCGTCGCCGGTCGTAGCAGCGGGAACACTACTCGCCAGAACACCTGCAGGCGGCTCGCGCCGTCGAGCAGGGCCGCCTCCTCCAGCTCCACCGGCACACCGCGGATGAAGCCGGTGAACACGAACACCCCGAACGGCACGTAGTACCCGACGTTGAACAGGATCAGCCCCTGCAGCGTCGCCATCAGGTGCGTGACGCGCAGGACGTCGGTGATCGGGATGAGGATGACCTGCGGCGGGATCATCAGCCCGGCCAGCAGCACCAGCGTCAGGACCTTCGTCCACCGCTTGCCCGAACGCGCGAGGTAGTGCCCGAGCATCGCCGAGAGGACCGTCAGCACCAGGATCGACAGCACCGTGACCACGACGCTGTTGGTCAGGCTGACCCAGAACAGCCCGTCCGGCCGGGTCAGCACCGCGTGGATGTTCGCCAGCGTCGGCGGCACGGGGAGGGACGCCGGTGCCGCGGCGATCCGGTCACCCTGCTTGAAGACGTTGGCCAGCACCAGGTACAGCGGCACGAAGAACACCGCGCCGACGACGAGCGCGGCCGTGGGCCGGACCCAGGAACGCGTCACAGGTCCACCTCCCGGCGGCGGAGGAAGTTGAGCACGACCGTCGTCACGAGCGCGACGATCACCAGCATCAGCACGGCCATCGCGGACGCGTAACCGACGTGGTTCGAGTCGAACCCGGTCTGCAGCACGTCGAACGCGATCGTCGCGGTCGCGCCGGATCCCGGGCCGCCGTTGGTGATCACCTTGACGTAGTCGTAGGTCTTGAACGCCGAGATCAGCAGCACGACCGTGGTGATCGTCAGTGACGGCGCGAGCAGCGGCCACGTCACCGCGCGGAAGCGGCGCACCGGGCCGGCGCCGTCGATCTCGGCGGCTTCCAGCAGCTCCGCCGGCACGCCCTGCAGCCCGGCGAGGTAGACCACGACGCAGAACCCGAGCATCTGCCAGCACACGATCGACGCGAGGGAGTACAGCGCGAGGTCCGGATCGGACAGCCAGCCGGGCGGGTGCTCGACACCCAGCGCGCGCAACGCGCTGTTGAGCGGCCCCTGGTCGTCGAGCAGCCGGGACCACACGATCGAAACGACGACTGAACTGAGGATCACCGGCGTGAAGAAAACGCTGCGCAAAGCGTTGTACAGCCAGCCTTTCCGATCCAGCAGCAGAGCCACGCCCAGACCCAGGACGTTCGGGACGATCACCACGACGAGCGTCAGGATCGTGGTCACCTTCAGCGCGGTGAGGAACTGCTCGTCGGTGAAGAGCAGCGTGTAGTTGTCGAGACCGACGAACTTCACCGGCGGGTTGAACGGGTTGTAGTTGGTGAGGCTGTACCCGAAGCTGATCAGGATCGGGGCCAGCACGAAAAACAGGTAGACGAGCACGCCCGGCGCGCCGAACGACACGAAGTGCCACACCCGCGGCAGGACCGGTTTGCGCCGCCTGCCGCGGGCGGGTGCCCGGCGGGTCTTCGGGGGAGCGGGCGGGGCGACGACGGCGGCCAAGGTCGTCAGCCCGCCTTCGCCCACTCGGTGTCCAGGAACGCGCACGCGTCGGCCACGGACTTGCGGCCGGTGATGACGTCCTGGGCGGCCTGGTCGACCTTGTCCTTCATGCCGGGCAGCAGCCCGTCGTCGGCGGTCTCCCAGCGGAAGGCGTGCACCACGGCGTTCTGTTGCACGGCTTGGGTGTAGAGGTCGTAACCGGCCTTGAAGACCGGGCCGACACCCGCCGGTGGGGTGTATCCCTTGATCGCGGGGAACAGGCCGTCGGCCTTGACCGACGCGTCGAGCTGGTCCTTGTCGAGCTGGAAGCCGAGGGCGAACTTCTTGGCGGCGTCGAGGTTCGCGGCCTTGGCGTTCACGATCATGCCGCCGCCGGTGTAGGCGGGGACGACGAGTTTTCCGTCCTCGGACGGGAAGTTGAACACGCCGACCTCGAAATCGTGCTTCTTCGTGTCGGCGTTGGCGGCGAACCAGTTGCCCATCGGGTACATCGCGCTCTTGCCGTCGAGGAACGCCTGCTCGGTCGCCGCGTAGTCGCGGGACACGCTGGTCTTGTCCACGTACCCCTTCGCGGCGAGGTCGGCCAGCTTGGCGAACGCTTTCTGGAACGCCGGATCGGTGAACTTCACCTTGTCCTGGCGGCGCTGGGTCAGCCAGTCCGGCACCGCGCCGTACACCTCGGTGCTGACCAGGCCGGAGAGGATCATCGACGAGGGAAAGCCGTCCTTGCCGCCGCCGATGGTGAACGGCGCGAAGCCCTTGTCCTTGAGCTTTCCGGCGTCGGCTTCGAGCTCGGCCCAGGTCTTCGGGGTCGTGGTGATGCCCGCGTCGGCGAACATCTTCTTGTTGTAGTAGACCGGCGGGATGGTCTGGGTGTTGGCCGGCAACTGGTAGTACTTGCCGTGGACCGGATTGGCTTCGGGGAACTGAAAGTCCTTGAGTTCCTCGGGTGTCCACGCGTACAGGTTGCCCGCCTCGGCGAAGCCCGCCGAGTCGACGGCGATCATCACGTCAGGGAACTGGCCGGACTGCAGCAGCTGCTTCGCGTACGACGTCCGCCCGTCGGCGGTCGGGGCGACGAGCTTCTTGACCTTGGTGCCCGGGTTCTTGTCGGTGACGCGCTTGATCGCGGCGTCCCAGTAGGCGGGGGTGAGGTTAGGGGTTTCGAACGTCAGGAAGGTGATCTCCGCGCCGCCGCCGCTGCCGGTGTTCGAGCCGACCGAGCACGCGCTCACCGCCAGGATCGCCGCCGCGCCCAGCGCCAAGGACCTTCTCATCGTGCCTCCCGCATGCCCCACCATATGTGATGTATGACGCATTCGATCGGACCTATGATCGGCTGTCAAGCGTCGAACTCCGTCGAAGTGGCCTCTGGCGGGTCGATAGATCGGATCTTTAGTGCCGAATTTGGTTCAGTCGGACGACTGTGCTGGCGAAGTCGCCGGTCGGGAGGCCGAGGGGCAGTCCGTGCGCGAGGAGCACCGCGCCGCTGTGCGTCCGCCCGGAATCCGGATCCAGGTACCGGTGAGCGGGAACGAGGCCGTCGAGCCGCAGCGGCCGGTCCGGCGTGGCGAAGTGCGCGGCCTGCCGGTAGGCGAAGACGACCACCCGGTCGTCCAGCACATACTGCAGCGCGATGAGCCCGTCGCCGGACGGCGGCCGCAGCCGGAACAGCGCGCCGTGCTGCACCACCGGCCGGATGTCCCGGTACAGCTTGATCATCTCGCGGGCGAGCTCGAGGTCCTCGGCCGGCCAGCGCACGATGTCGCCGCCGACGCCGAGCACGCCGGCCATCGCGACGTGGAAGCGGAACCGCAGCGGCGCCGACCGGGCGGTGACGAAGTTCGGGTTGTCGGTCACCCAGGCCGACATCGTGCGGGCCGGGTAGAGCTGGCCGTACCCGTGCTGGATCCGCAGCCGGTCGAGCGAGTCGGTGTTGTCCGAGGTCCAGACCTGGTCGGTGCGGGCGAGCACACCGAGGTCGGCGCGGCCGCCCCCGCCGGCGCACGACTCGATCCGCAGGCCCGGGTGGTCCGCCCGGAGCCGGTCCAGCAGTGAGTACACCGCCCTGGTGTGGTCGACCCACAGGCGATCGGGGTCCGCGGCACCCGGCCAGCCCGCCTCGCTGAACGGGCGGTTCATGTCCCACTTGAGGAAGTCGACGCCGTGCTCGCCGACGAGCCGGTCGAGCCACTCGTGCGCCCACGCGGCGACGTCGGGACGCGCGAAGTTGAGCACGAGCTGGTTGCGCAGCTCCGACCGGCGCCGGTGCGGGTGGTGCAGCACCCAGTCCGGGTGGGCGCGGTAGAGGTCGCTGTCGGGGTTGACCATCTCGGGCTCGACCCAGATGCCGAACCGCATGCCGAGCCCGTGCACGGCGTCGACCAGCGGCGCGAGCCCGTCGGGGAAGCGCTCGCGGTTGACGTGCCAGTCACCGAGGCCGGCGTGGTCGCCGGTGCGGGCGCCGAACCAGCCGTCGTCCATCACGAACAGCTCGACGCCGAGCGCCGCGGCCCGCTCGGCGAGGGCCCGCTGCCCGGCTTCGCTGACGTCGAATCCCGTTGCCTCCCAAGAGTTGTACAGCACCGGACGCAGTTCTTCCGGGTGCGGCAGGACGTGGTTCAAGACGTAGGCGTGCCAGGCGCGACTCGCCGCGCCGAAGCCGCCGCGGGTGTACAAGCCGGCGATCACCGGCGTGCTCAGCGGACGCCCCGGGCCGACGCGGTGCACAACACCGTCCTGGCCGAACCCGCCGCTGACCGTCAGCCGTCCGGTGAACGAGCGGGTGGTGGTCAGGCGCCACGACCCGCTCCACGCCAGCGCGACGCCGTAGACGTCGCCGTGGTGCTCGGTCGCCGTGCCGTCGTCGACCATGACCCACGGGTTGGCGTGGTGGCCGGTGATCCCGCGGCGGCTCGCGAAGACGGTTTCGCCGTGCGGCACGGGTTCCCGCTGCAGCTGGGTCTCCGCCGCCCAGCGGCCGGTGACGTGGCTGACCCGGTAGTCGTCGAGGACCGGGAGCGCCCAGGTCGCCGAGTCGGCCCGGACGACCTCGACGTCGGTGTCCGCGGTCAGCTCGGTCCAGCGTTCGAGGACGTCTGCACGCAGCCGGTAGTGAAGGGTGATCCGCAGCGGGTAGTGGCGGTCGGTGAACGCCAGCTCGAGGTGCCCGCCGGTGATGGTGTGGTTTTGGTACTGCCATTCGAGGCTACGCGTGCCGTCGCCGAAGCGGACCTGCAGTGCGGGTGTCCAGTACCGGGTGCCGCCGTCGGCGGCGAGCTCGTCGAGCCCTTCGTTCGGGTCGTTGAAGCCGTCCCACCAGGGAAGCGTTTTCCCGATGACCTCGGGCAGATCCCCATCGGACAGCGCAGGACCCCAGTAGATGTGGGTCGGGACGTCGTCTTCGTTGAGCCGCAACGCATACGTGCTCGACTCCCCGGTGAGCACCCACGTGCGGTGGTCCTCGAGGAAGCTGATCCCGGCCATGCGGGACATCCTGCTGCCGGGGCCGCCGGGCCGCCAAGAGGATGTCCCGCTGACCGGTCAAGGACGGTCGGTGAGGTACCCGCCCATGGTCTCGAAGTACTCGTGCGCGGCCAGCTCGGTGCCGTCGGCGGTGCGGACGCGCTCGACCCGCAGGCCGGGGGACTGGCCGCGGCGGGCGTCCGGCCCGGCCACGATCACCACGCCGTCACCCTCCTTGATGAAGATGCGGCCCGGGGTGCCGCCGTAGTGGCCTTCGGACACCGACGCCTGGAGAATGCGCAGCTCCTGGCCGCGGTGGTAGGCGAACGCGTTCGGGTACGGGTCGGACAGCGCACGCACGAACCGTTCGATGTCCGTGGGGGAGGACGTCCAGTCGATCAGGCTGTCGCGCTTCGCCCGCTTGTGGAAGAAGCTGGCCTTCGACCGGTCCTGCGGCACCGGCGTGTAGCCGGTCTCGATGAGCTGGATGGCCTCGGCGGTGATCGGCGCGATCAGGTCCACGGTGCGGTGGAACAGGTCGGTCGTGGTGTCGGCCGGCCCGACCGGGATCGCCCGCTGCAGGACGATGTCACCGGCGTCGAGCTCGCCGTCCATCATGTGGGCGGTGACCCCGACCTCGGGCTCGCCGTTGATCATCGCCCAGATCAGCGGGGAGAAGCCCGCGTAGGACGGCAGCAGCGAGTCGTGGATGTTCAGGGTGCCGTGGCGCGGCAGCTCGAAGATCTCCGGCGGCAGCCAGGTGCGCCAGTTGTTCGCCACGATCAGGTCGAGGTCCGCCGTCTTCAGCTCGGCTAGCAGCTCGGCGTCGTCCGGGCGGTTGCGCAGCAGGACGCGGATGCCGTTGGCCTCGGCGAGGTCGGCGACCGAGTCGGCCCAGATCCGCTCGTACGCGTGGTCGCTCTTCGGGTGGGTGACCACGAGCGCGACCTCGTGCCCCGCGTCGACGAGCGCTTGGAGGGTCCGGTGCCCCCACGTCTGGTAGCCGAACATCGCCACGCGCATTCGAAGATGCCTTTCCGTAGTCGGGGGACGAACATCACCACGAACGTACTAGGCGAGGCTCGCCTAAGTTAGGTTAGGGTTCCCTGAACGGTACCGGAGTGTGCGAGGGAGCGACATGACTGCAGAGGCCGGCGAACAGGTCCCGATCTACGACGTCGTCGGGGTGGGTTTCGGACCTTCGAACCTGGCTCTCGCGATCGCGCTGGCCGAGCACAACGCCGGCTCGGGGGAGCCGGTGACCGCGCACTTCCTGGAGCGGCAGCCGCGGTTCGGCTGGCACCGCGGGATGCTGATCGACACCGCGACCATGCAGGTGTCCTTCCTCAAGGACCTGGTCACCATGCGGAACCCGACCAGCGAGTTCAGCTTCCTGAACTACCTGCAGTCGGTCGGGCGGCTGGTCGACTTCATCAACCACAAGAACCTGTTCCCGCTGCGGGTCGAGTTCCACGACTACTTCGAGTGGGCGGCGGCGAAGGTCGACGACGTCGTCTCCTACGGCACCGAGGTCGTCTCGGTGACGCCGGTGTACGACGGCGAAGAGGTCGCGTACTTCGACGTGGAAGCCTCTGACGGCTCTTCGCTGCGGGCCCGGAACCTGGTGATGGGCACGGGTCTGCGGCCGCAGCTGCCCGAGGGCGTCACCGCGGGCCCGCGGGTCTGGCACAACAGCGAGCTGCTCTTCCGCGTCGAGGCCCTGCGCGGCACCGACCCGCGGCGGTTCGTCGTGGTCGGCGCCGGCCAGAGCGCGGCGGAGGTCGCGGCGCTGCTGCACGACGAGTTCCCGGACGCCGAGGTGTGCGCGGTGTTCGCGCGGTACGGCTACAGCCCGGCCGACGACAGCTCGTTCGCGAACCGGATCTTCGACCCCGACGCCGTCGACCAGTTCTACCGCGCGGGGGAGCCGGTGAAGGACCGCCTGATGCGTTACCACGGCGCGACGAACTACTCGGCCGTCGACGTCGACCTGATCGACGAGCTCTACCGCCGCGTCTACCGCGAGAAGGTGCTGGGGGTGGAGCGGCTGCGGCTGTTCAACGTCTCGCGCCCGGTCGAGGTGGCCGACACGGGCACGGCGGTATCGGCGACGGTCGAGTCGCTGACCACCGGTGAGCGCACGGTGCTGGCGGCCGACGCGGTCGTCTACGCGACCGGCTACCGGCCCGCGGACCCGACGCCGCTGCTCGGCGAGCTCGGCCCCCGCTGCTCGCGCGACGAGTCCGGTCGACTGCGCGTCGAACGCGACTACCGCCTCACCACGGAGCCGGTGCTGAGCGGCGGGATCTACCTGCAGGGCGGCACCGAGCACACGCACGGCATCACGTCGTCGCTGCTGTCGAACACCGCGGTGCGGGTGGGGGAGATCCTGCAGTCCATTGTGGACCGCCGGGTGGTCTCGGCGCCCGAGGGAGAGTACGCGGTCAGCGCCCGCTAAAGAATCGAACGCCCCAAGGCGGCCTTCGTTGCGTGTGACGCACCGAAGGCCGCCTTGGTTGCGTCTGACGCACCGAAGGCCACATTGGGGCGCTTCAGGGCCGCGCCGGCGCCGGGTGGTGACGGCTGATCGGGATCACCATCGGCGTCCCGCTGATCGGGTCCGGGGTCACCTGGCAACGCACGTCGAAGACCTCGTCGACGAGCTCCTCGGTGATCACCTCGACCGGCTTGCCCGACGCCACGATCCGGCCCGCCTTCATCGCGATCACGTGGTCGGCGTAGCGGCACGCCTGCGGGAGGTCGTGCAGCACCATGACGACCGTGCGGCCCTCGGCGCGGTTGAGGTCGACGACCAGGTCGAGCACGTCGATCTGGTGCGCCAGGTCGAGGTACGTCGTCGGCTCGTCCAGCAGGAGCACCGGCGTCTCCTGCGCGACGGCCATCGCGATCCACGCGCGCTGGCGCTGGCCGCCGGAGAGCTCGTCCACCGGCCGGTCGGCGAGGTCGGTCATCTCCGTGGCCGCCAAGGCCGCGTGCACCGCGCCTTCGTCCGATGTGGACCATTGCCGCCACCAGCTCTGGTGCGGGGCGCGGCCGCGGCCGACCAGGTCGGCCACCGTCATGCCCTCGGGCGCCACCGGCGACTGCGGCAGGATCCCGAGCCGCTGGGCGACCTGGCGGGTCGGCAGGTCGTGGATCGAGCGGCCGTCGAGGTACACCCCGCCGGCCTTCGGCGTCAGCAGGCGGGCGATCGTGCGCAGCAGCGTCGACTTCCCGCACGCGTTGGCGCCGATGATCGCGGTGATCTCACCCGGCGGGACGTCGAGGTCGAGGCCGTCGATGACAACCCGGTCGTCGTAGGCGACCCGTAGCCCCTCGACGCGCAACGAGGGTGCGTCCGATGTCATGTGTCAGCCTCCGGAACCGGATCGGTTGGCCCTGGCCAGCAGCCAGAGCAGCAGCGGGGCGCCCAGCACGCCGGTGACGATGCCGACCGGCAGCGCCGACGCCGTGATCTCGCGCGCGATGATGTCACTGCCCAGCACCACGACCGCGCCGGTGAGCGCGGACGCCGTGATCGGCGGGGACGACAGCCGGGCCAGCCGCTGGGCGATCTGCGGCGCCGTCAGTGCGACGAACGAGATCGGGCCCGCCGACGCCGTCGCGAACGCGACCAGCCCGGCGCCGGCCAGCAGCAGGCCCAGCCGCACCGGCTGCACCGGGGTGCCGAGGCCGGCGGCGACCTCGTCGCCGAGCTGCAGCGTGCTCATCCACCGCGACAGCGCGAGCACCAGCGGCAGCAGCACGCACAGCGCACCCAGCAACGGGATGACGTGTTCCCAGCCGCGGTTCGCGAGGTTGCCGACCATCCAGCCGATCGACGCCTGCGCCTCGGTGATCTGGGCCTTGCTCAGCAGGTAGTCGGTCAGGCTGGTGCACATCGCGAAGATCCCGATGCCCACCAGGAGGATCCGGTAGCCGGTGGTGCCGCGCCGCCAGGCGAGCGCGTACACCAGCAGCGCGGTGAACAGCCCGCCGAACAGGCCGAGCGTCGAGGTGCCGAGCCCGCCGCCGAAGCCGAACGAGATCCCGGCGACCACGGCGGTGGCCGCGCCCGCGTTGATGCCGATCATGTCCGGGCTGGCCAGCGGGTTGCGCGTGATCGTCTGGAACACCGCGCCGGACGCGCCGAACGCGATCCCGGCCAGCAGCCCGGTGAGCGCCCGGGGCAGCCGCAGTTCCTGCACGATGTAGCCGTTTCCGCTGTCACTGCCGCCGAAGAGGCCCGACAGGACGTCGGACACGCTCATCGGGACGTCGCCGATCGTCATGCCGACGCAGAACAGCACGAACGTCAGCACCAGGAGAACCAGGCAGACGACCAGCAGCCGGGGCCGGACGCGCGCCGACACCGGGGGTTTCTCGAGGCGGAACGTGACGCGGTCGCGGCGCACCTGCAGCAGGCTCATGTCACGCCTCCGCGAACTTGCGCCGGCGGACCAGGTAGATGAAGAACGGCGCGCCGAGGAACGCGACGATGACGCCGGCCCGGATCTCGCCGGGCCGCGCCAGGATCCGGCCGAGGATGTCCGCGGCCAGCAACAGGGACGGCGCGAGCACCGCGGTGTAGGGCAGCAGCCAGCTGTGGTCCGTGCCGATGACGAACCGCACCGCGTGCGGGACGATCAGGCCGAGGAACACGATCGGCCCGGCGACGGCGACGGCCGCGCCGGTCAGCAAGGTGATCGCGAGCGCGCCGCGCAGCCGCAGCGGGCCCAGCTTCCGGCCGAGCGAGATCGCGACGTCGTCGCCGAGGGCCAGGCTGTTCAGCGCCGGTCCGCTCGCGATCGCCAGCACCACGCCGATCACGAGGAACGGCAGGACCTGCAGCAGCGCGCCGCTGTCGACACCGGCGAGAGAACCCGCCGACCAGAAGCGGTAGCGGTTGAGCGCCACCGGGTCCGACAGCACCATCGCGCTGGTGAACGAAGCGAGCAATGCCGTGACGGCGGCGCCGGCGAGCGCGAGCTTGACCGGGCTCGAGCCGGCCCGGCCGCGCGTGCCCAGGAAGTAGACGACGGTCGTCGCGGCCAGCGCCCCGGCGAAGGCGAACCAGATGTAGCCGTAGGCCGAGCTGATGCCGAGCACGGTGATCGAAAACACGATCGCGAACGCGGCCCCGGCGCTGACACCGAGCAGCCCCGGGTCCGCCAGCGGGTTGCGGGTCAACGCCTGCATCACGCAGCCGGCGAGGCCGAGCCCGGCGCCCACCAGCACCGCGAGCAGTGTCCGCGGTATGCGGACACTGTGGATGATCACCGCGTCGGCCGAGCCGTCGTTGTGCCACAGCACCTGCCAGACGGCGCCGAACGAGATCTCCTTCGACCCCAGCCAGACGCTCAGCAGGCACAGGAAGACCAGGACGCCGAAGGCGGCCAGCAGACCGAGGGCGCGGCCCGTGTGTGGCGGGCGTCGCGTGAGAGCGATCCCTCCGGGGTCTGTTCGCACCGCACCTCCGACTGGTACTCATTTTAGGTAAGGCTAACCGATGGTACAGGAGTGCGTTCTCACCGTCGGTTTGTTAGGTTGCCCTAAGTACATGCCCGGTTCCGGGCGTCTTGAGCAGCAGGAGGCTGGTCTACCGGTGAGCAACGGTGACGCTGTGCAACAGATGGCGGAGCTCGGCTTCTGGCGTGACCGCCTCGCCTCGGCGCCGAAGGAGCTCCCGCTGCCGGTGGACCGGCCCTACCTCGCCGAACCCGCGCCACCGTCGGCTTCGGTCACCCGCGAACTCCCGATGTCGCTGGGCGACGACGCCGAGCTGATCGTGTTGTCGGCGTTCGTCGTCCTGCTGCACCGGTACGCGGGCACGGCCGACGTGGTGCTCGGCATCGGTTCCCTCGTGCCGCTTCGGGTCGACCTGGGCGGCTCGCCCGGTTTCGACGACGTCGTCGTGCGCGTGACCGAGGCTCGCGAGGAGGCCTTGGCGCACGAAGTTCCGTTCGGCGACCTGGTCGGGGAGCTGCAGCCCGAACGCGGCCGCGGCGGTTCGGTGGTTGTCAACGTCGGGTTCACCACCGAGACGTCGTTGCCGCTCGACTTGGTCCTCTCGGTGCGGGACGGTGTCCTCGAAGCCCGTTACCGCGGTGACGTCCTCGATGGGTCCACTGTGGACCGCATGCTCGGGCACCTCGAGCACCTCCTGGCCGCCGCGCTGAGCCGTCCACAGTGGCCGGTCGCGCGGCTGGACCTCGTGCCGGAGCCGGAACTGCGCCGGATCCTCGGCGAGTGGAACACCACCGGGCTCACCACGCCGCTGTCGACCCTGCCGGCGTTGTTCGCGGACCGCGTCCGGGAGGCGCCGGACGCCGTGGCGCTCGTCTTCGAGGACGAGGAGCTGACCTACGCCGAGCTCGACGCGCGGGCGAACCGGCTCGCCCACGTCCTGATCGGGCGCGGCGCCGGGCCGGAGCGGGTCGTCGCGCTCGCCGTGCCCCGTTCGATCGAGATGATCGTGGCCGAGCTGGCCGTGCTGAAGGCCGGCGCCGCGTACCTGCCGCTGGACCAGGACTACCCGGCCGAGCGGATCGCCTTCATGCTGTCCGACGCCCGCCCGGTGTGCGTGGTGACCACGAGCGACCTCGCCGACCGCTTCGACGGCGACGTCCTGCTGCTGGAGGAAATCACTCTCGACGACGCGCCGGCGACGGATCCGGCCGCGCAGATCGTGCCCGCCAATGCGGCCTACGTGATCTACACCTCCGGCTCCACCGGGCGGCCCAAGGGTGTTGTCGTGTCGCACGCGGGTGTTGCGAAGCTGGTGGCGACGCAGTCCGAGCGGTTCGGCATCGGCCCGCACAGCCGGGTGCTGCAGTTCGCGTCGCCGAGTTTCGACGTCGCGTTCTGGGACCTGTGCCTTGGCCTGCTGTCGGGCGGGCGCCTGGTGATCGTCCCCGCCGAGCGGCGCGTGCCCGGCCCCGAACTCGCCGAGTACGCCCACGCGAAGGGCGTCGACTTCATGATCCTCCCGCCGGCGCTGCTCGCCGAGTTCCCCGAGGACTGTGACCTGCCGCGGGACAGCGTGCTGCTGGCCGGCACCGAGCGGGTGTCGCCGGAGCTGGTGCGCCGCTGGGCGCCGGGCCGCCGGATGTTCAACGCCTACGGCCCGACCGAGGCCACGACCAACTCGACGCTCGGCCTGTGCGACCCGGCCGTCGCGCCGGGCTCGGCCGTCCCGATCGGCGTCCCGGACCCTGGTACCCGCGCGTACGTCCTCGACGCCCACCTCGCGCCGGTCCCGGTCGGGGTGGTCGGGGAGCTGTACCTCGCCGGATCCGGTTTGGCGCGCGGTTATCTCGGGCGGCCGGGGCTGACGGCGGAACGGTTCGTCGCCGACCCGTTCGGTTCGGGGGGCCGGCTCTACCGCACCGGCGACCTGGTGAAGTGGCTGCCGGACGGGCGGCTGGTGTTCCTGGGCCGCGCCGACGACCAGGTCAAGATCCGCGGTTACCGCATCGAGCTCGGCGAGATCGAGTCGGTGCTCGCCGAGCACCCGCGCGTCGGCCAGTCGGTCGTCGTCGCGCAGGACGGGCAGCTCGTCGCCTACGCCGTGCCGGTGCCCGACCGCGACCAGGCGGCCGAGCAGGGGCACGTCGAGGAGTGGCACGCCGTCCACGAAGAGATGCTCGCCGGCTCGACCGGCATCGAAGAGAACTTCGCGGGCTGGAACTCCAGCTACGACGGCTCGGACATCCCCCTCGAAGAGATGCGCGAGTGGCACGCGGCGACGATCGAGCGGATCAGCGCGCTGCACCCGAAGCGGGTCCTGGAGATCGGCGTCGGCAGCGGGCTGATCCTGTCGCGGATCGCGCCGGACGCCGAAACCTACTGGGGTGTCGACCTTTCCGAGAGTGCGATCGAGAACGTCCGGCGCGAAGTCGCCGCGATGCCGGAGCTGGCGAGCAAGGTCCACCTCGCCGCCCGCCCGGCCCACGACCTGGGTGAGCTGCCGGACGAGCCGTTCGACACGGTGGTCGTCAACTCCGTCGCCCAGTACTTCCCGAGCGCGGACTACCTCGCCGAGGTCGTCCGGACCGCCGCCGCCCTGCTCGCCCCGGGCGGGACGATCTTCCTCGGCGACATCCGCAACCTCCGCTCGCTGCGGGCGTTCCGCACCGCGGTCGAACTGCGGCACGATCGGGGTGACGTCGCCGCGGTCGACCAGGCCATCACCCGCGAGGGCGAGCTGGTCCTCGATCCGGACTTCTTCCCGGCGCTGGCCCGCGGCCTGGACGGCTTCGACGACGTCGACCTCTGGGTGAAGCGCGGCTCCGCGCACAACGAGCTGACCCGGCACCGCTACGACGTCGTGCTGCGGAAGGCGCCGAAGCCCGCCGCGGCCGAGGAGCAGGTTGTCGCGTTCGGTGATCTCGGTGCGGTGGAACGGTTCCTGGCCGCCGAGACGCCGGAGCGGCTGCGCGTCACCGGGGTACCGGACGCGCGGCTGTCCGGTGAACTGGCCGCCGTCCGCGCCCTCGACGCAGGTGATCCCGCGGCGGCGCTGGACGCGCTCGAACGCCGGGACGGCGTCGATCCCGAAGACCTCCACCGGCTCGGCGAACGGGCCGGCTACCGGGTCGCGGTGACGTGGGCGGCCGGCAGCGGCGAGCTGGAAGCCGTCTTCACCCGAGGTGATGGTGGCCCCGCCGCGTATCGGCCGGTGCGCGGCCAGGCGGGCACACCCGCGTCGTACGCCAACAACCCGGCCGCCCGGCGGGAGACCGGGGCACTGGTGGCGTCCCTGCGCTCGCACGTGCGGGACCGGCTGCCGCTGTACATGGTGCCGTCGGCGTTCGTCGTGCTGGACAAGCTGCCCGTGCTCGCGTCGGGCAAGCTCGACCGCAAGGCCCTGCCGAGCCCGGAGCGGTTCAGCGCCGGCCCGGGACGTGCGCCGCGTAACCCCGTCGAGCAGCTGTTGTGCGAGATGTTCGCGGACGTCCTCGGTGTCCCGCAGGCCGGCCCGGACGACGACTTCTTCGCCCTCGGCGGGCACTCGCTGCTGGCCACCCGGCTGATCCAGCGCATCCGCGCGGCGGTCGGCGCCGAGGTGCCGGTACGAGCGGTGTTCGACGCCCCGACCCCGGCCGCGCTCGCCGACCTGCTCGCCGGCGCCGTGACCGGCACCGAGCGGCGTCCGCTCACCCGCGTCACCGAGCGGCCCGAGCGGCTGCCGCTGTCGTTCGCCCAGCAGCGGCTGTGGTTCCTGCATGGGCTGGAAGGCGGGTCGGCGACCTACAACGTCCCGCTCGTCATGCGGCTGGCCGGTGAGCTGGACGTCGACGCGCTGCGGTCGGCGCTGAACGACGTGCTCGAGCGGCACGAAACCCTGCGGACGGTGTTCCCGGCCGCCGACGGTGTGCCGTACCAGCAGGTCCTGGCCGAAGGAACCGTGGCGCTGGCCGTCCGCCCGGTCACGGAGTCCGAAGTGGACGCACGGGTGGACACCCTGGTCCGCGGGGTGTTCGAGCTCGGCGCCGGGGTGCCGGTGCGGGCCGAGCTGCTGACCGTCGACGCCCGGCGGCACGTGCTGGTCCTCGTGGTGCACCACATCGCCGCCGACGGCTGGTCGTTGTCGCCGCTCTGGCGCGACATCGCCACGGCCTACCGCGCCCGCCTCCGCGGTGACGCTCCACAGTGGACGCCGTTGCCGGTGCAGTACGCGGACTACACACTCTGGCAACGCGAGCTCCTGGCCGGTGAGGAGACGGCGCAGCTCGACTACTGGCGTGAGGCGCTCGACGGCCTGCCCGAGCGGATCACCCTCCCGCTCGACCGGCCGCACCCGGCGGTGTCCGCCTACCGCGGTGAGTTCTTCACCTTCACCTGGGACGCCGGCCTGCAGGCCGGGCTGGGCGACCTCGCCCGGGCGTGCGGCGCCAGCCCGTTCATGGTCGTGCACGCGGGCCTGACCGCGCTGCTGTCCCGGCTCGGCGCCGGGACCGACATCCCGATCGGCACCCCGATCGCCGGCCGGACCGACCCGGCCCTGGACGACCTCGTCGGGTTTTTTGTCAACACGCTGGTGCTGCGGGTCGGCACCGGCGGTGACCCGACGTTCCGCGACCTGGTCGCGCGGGTCCGCGACCGCAGCCTCGACGCCTACGCCCACCAGGACGTGCCGTTCGAACGGCTGGTGGAAGCGCTGAACCCGGCCCGGTCGCTGGCGCACCACCCGCTGTTCCAGACCATGCTCGCCTGGCAGAACACCCCCGGCACCGGCGTGGAGCTGCCCGGGCTGACCGTCACCGAGCGGCCCGTCGGCACCGGCACCGCGAAGTTCGACCTCTGGTTCTCCCTCACCGAGCGGGCGGACGGCATCCACGGCCAGGCCGAGTTCAACACCGAGGTGTTCGACCGGGCCACCGTGACCGGGATTCTCGACCGCCTGGAAGTGCTGCTGCGCCAGGTCGTTTCCGCGCCGGACCGCCGGCTCGGCAGCCTGGACGTGCTCACCCCGGCCGAGCGCGACGGCCTGGCGGCGACCTGGTCGGGGGCCGTCGAGGACGTTCCCGCGGTCACCGTGCCCGAGCTGTTCGCCGCCCAGGTGGCGCGTACCCCGGACCACCCGGCCCTGGCCTTCGAGGACGAGGAGCTGACCTACGCCGAGCTGGACGCCGTCTCGAACCGCCTCGCCCGGGTGCTGGCCGAGCGGGGCGCCGGGCCGGAACGGGTGGTCGCCCTGGCGCTGCCACGTTCGACACACCTGGTGACGGCCATCCTCGCCGTGCTGAAGACGGGCGCGGCCTACCTGCCGCTTGATCCCGGCTACCCGGCCGACCGCATCACGTTCATGCTCGAGGACGCCGCTCCGGCGCTGGTGCTGGCCACCGCGGAGACTGCTCTGCCGGGTGCCTTGCTGCTTGACGACCCGGACACGCTGAGCGGGACCCCGGACGGGCCGCTGACCGACGTCGCGCTCCGGCCGGAGAACCCGGCGTACGTCATCTACACGTCCGGTTCGACGGGCCGCCCGAAGGGTGTTGTCGTGCCGCACGCGGGCATCGTCAACCGGCTGCTGTGGATGCAGGACGAATACGGCCTGACCGCCGACGACCGGGTGCTGCAGAAGACACCGTCCAGCTTCGACGTCTCGGTGTGGGAGTTCCTCTGGCCGCTGGTCACCGGCGCGACCGAGGTGCTGGCCCGGCCCGACGGCCACAAGGACCCGGCCTACCTCGCCCGGCTGATCCGCGAACGCGGGATCACGACCGTCCACTTCGTCCCGTCGATGCTGCAGGTGTTCCTGCAGGAGCCGACGGCGGGGGAGTGCACGAGCCTGCGCCGGGTGCTGTGCAGCGGGGAGGCCCTGCCGGCCGACGCGGTTGTGCAGTTCGGGCAGGTCCTGACCGCCGAACTGCACAACCTCTACGGCCCCACCGAAGCGTCGGTCGACGTGACGTCGTGGCGCACGTCCACCGAGGACACGACCGTCCCGATCGGACGTCCGGTATGGAACACCCGCACCTACGTGCTCGACGCCGCTCTGCGGCCGGTGCCGCCGGGCACCCCGGGCGAGCTGTACCTGGCCGGCGTCCAGCTGGCCCGGGGCTACCTCGGCCGCGCCGGGCTGAGCGCGGAGCGGTTCGTGGCCGATCCCTTCGGTGCGCCGGGGGAGCGGATGTACCGCACCGGCGACCTCGCCCGCTTCCGCCCCGACGGCGTCCTCGAGTTCCTCGGCCGCGGTGACGAGCAGATCAAGATCCGCGGCTTCCGGGTCGAGCCCGGCGAGATCGCCGCGACCCTCGCCACGCACGACGACGTCGCGCACGCCGTGGTCGTCGCCCGCGAGGACCGCCCGGGCGACGTCCGCCTGGTCGGTTACGTCGTGCCTGCCGACGTCGAGGCGACGCCCGACGCCGAAACCGAGCAGGTCGGCGAGTGGCGTGAACTGTATGACTCGATGTACTCGGGCGCGACCGACGAGTTCGAGGGCTGGAACTCCAGCTACACCGGCGAGCCGATCCCGCGGGCCGAGATGCGTGAATGGCGGGACGCCATCGTCACGCGGATCCGCGAGCTCCGGCCGCGGCGCGTGCTCGAAATCGGTGTCGGCACCGGCCTGCTCCTGACCGAGCTGGCGCCGCACTGCGAGTCCTACTGGGGCACCGACTTCTCCGCCGAGGTCATCACGGCGCTGGGCGAGCGGGTGGCGGCCGACCCGGTGCTCGCGGACCGCGTCGAACTGCGCACCGGCGACGCCGCCGACGTCACCGGTCTGCCGACGGGGTTCTTCGACACGATCGTCCTCAACTCCGTCGTCCAGTACTTCCCGAGCGGGACCTACCTCCTGGACGTCCTGCGGAAGGCCCTCGCCCTGCTCGCGCCGGGCGGGTCGCTGTTCGTCGGCGACGTCCGCGACCTGCGCCAGGTCCGCGCCTTCCACACCGCGGTCGCCGAAGCCCGCGGCGGCGACGTCGAACAGAACCTCCTGCGGGAGAAGGAACTCCTCGTCGCGCCGGAGTTCTTCGCCGGGCTCGACGGCGTCACCGCCGACATCCGGGTCAAGCGCGGCCGCGGGGTCAACGAACTCACCCAGTTCCGCTACGACGTTGTCCTTCACCCGGCCGCCGTCGAGAGCCCGGAGGTCGAGGAGCTTACGTGGGGCACCGACGTGTCCACCGTGGACGAGGTCGCCGCGCGGCTCGGCGACGGTCCGCTCCGCGTTGACGGCGTCCCGAATGGACGCACCACCGAAGGTGTCAACCCGCAAGACTGGTACGACCTCGGCGACGCGCGGGGCTACCGCACGGTCGTCACCTGGGCGGCTGAAGGTGACGGCTCGGTCGACGTCCTGTTCACCACCGGGGAAACCGCCGGTGTTTTCCGGCCCGGCGCCGGACCACTGCTTTCCTACACCGGCAACCCGGGCCGCTTCCGCCGGATCAGCACCCTGACCGCGGACCTGCGGGCGCTGGCCGCCGACCGGCTGCCCGAGCACATGGTGCCCTCGGCGATCGTGGTCCTCGACGCGCTCCCGGTGACCGCCAACGGCAAGCTCGACCGCCGCGCGCTCCCGTCACCGGACCCGGTGGCGCCGACGTCCGACCGCGAACCGCGCACCCCCGTCGAACGGCGGCTGTGCGAGCTGTTCGCCGACGTCCTCGGCCTGCAGCGGGTCGGTCCGGACGACAGCTTCTTCGCCCTGGGCGGCCATTCCCTCCTGGCCACCCGGCTGATCGCCCGCATCCGCACCACCCTGAACGCCGAGCTCGAAGTCCGGTCGGTGTTCGAGAGCCCGACCGCCGCGGGCCTGGCCGCGCTGCTCGCGACCGGCACCGGGACCGCGCGCCCGCCGCTCGTCCCCGTGGACCGGCCGGAGCTGGTGCCACTTTCCGGTGCGCAGCAGCGGCTGTGGTTCCTGCACCACCTCGAAGGGCCGTCGGCCACCTACAACGTCCCGCTGATCATGCGCCTCGAAGGCGAGATCGACGTCGACGCGTTGCGGACCGCACTGTCCGACGTGGTCACCCGGCACGAGGCGCTGCGGACGCGGTTCCCGCAGCACAACGGCGTTCCGTACCAGGACATCCTCCCGGCCGGCGAGGTCGACCTGCCGGTGCGGGAGGTCACCGACCTCGACGCCGCGCTCACCGGCCTGGTGCGCGGTTCGTTCGACCTGGAACGCCACGCGCCGATGCGTGTGGAACTGCTGCGGCTGAGCGACCGCGAGCACGTGCTGGCCCTGGTGTTCCACCACATCGCCTCCGACGGCTGGTCGATGGCGCCGCTCTGGCGCGACATCGCCACCGCCTACGCGGCCCGGCTGCGCGGAGAACGCCCACAGTGGACGCCGTTGCCGGTGCAGTACGCGGACTACACGCTGTGGCAGCAGGACCTGCTCGGCACCGAAGACGACCCGGACAGCGTGCTCAGCGCCCAGCTCGACTACTGGCGGGACACCCTCGACGGCCTGCCGGACCGGATCGAGCTGCCCCTGGACCGGCCGCACCCGGCCACCGCGACCTTCCGCGGTGAGCTGCACACCTTCGCCTGGGACGCCGACCTCCACACCGGACTGGCGGCACTGGCCCGGGAATGCGGCGCGAGTGTGTTCATGGTGGTGCACGCAGCCCTCGCCGCCCTGCTCACGCGGCTCGGCGCGGGCACCGACGTCCCGATCGGCTCGCCCATCGCGGGCCGCACCGACCAGGCGCTCGACGACCTCGTCGGGTTCTTCGTCAACACGTTGGTCCTGCGGGTCGACACCGCCGGCGAGCCGTCGTTCCGCGACCTGGTGGCGCGGGTCCGCGAACGCAACCTCGACGCTTACGCGCACCAGGACGTGCCGTTCGAGCGGCTCGTCGAGCTGCTCAACCCGGCGCGGTCGCTGGCCTACCACCCGCTGTTCCAGGTGATGATCGCCGGCCAGAACAACACCCGCGCCGAGGTGACCCTGCCCGGCCTGACCGTCACCGAAATCCCGGTGACCACCGGGACGTCCAAGTTCGACCTGTCGATCTCGCTGACCGAGCGCGAAGCCGGGATCGCGGGTGTCCTGGAGTTCAACGCGGACGTCTTCGACCACTCCGGTGCGAACGCGATCCTGCGCCGCCTCGAAGTGCTGCTGCGTGCGGCGCTGGCCGAGCCCGACCGCCCGGTCGGGGCCCTCGACCTGCTGGCCGGGGACGAGCGCGACCAGGTCCTGACCCGATGGGCGGGGTCCCTCGAGCCGGCGGGCACCGAGACGTTCCCCGGCTTGTTCGCCCGGCGCGTCGCGGAAGCGCCTGACTCCGTGGCGCTCGTGTTCGAGGACGTCGAGCTGACATACGCCGAGGTCGACGCCCGCGCCAACCGGCTCGCGCACCTGCTGGCCGAGCGGGGCGCCGGGCCGGAGTGTGTGGTCGCGCTGGCCGTGCCGCGGTCGATCGACATGATCGTCGCGGAGCTGGCCGTGCTCAAGGCCGGTGCCGCGTACCTCCCGGTCGACGTCGACTATCCCGGTGACCGCATCGCCTACATGGTCGAGGACGCGGGCCCGGTCTGCGTCGTGACGACCCGGGAGATCGAAGCGAAGCTGCCCGCGGGGATTCCGCGGCTGCTGCTCGACGATCCCGCGCTGGACGGAATGTCCACTCGGGACCCGAGCGTGGTGGTCAAGCCGGAAAACGCGGCGTACGTGATCTACACGTCCGGCTCGTCCGGGCGGCCGAAGGGTGTTGTCCTCCAGCATTCGGGTGTCGCGAAGCTGGTCGCCACGCAGGTCGAGCGGTTCGGCATCGGCCCGCACAGCCGGGTGCTGCAGTTCGCGTCGCCGAGCTTCGACGTCGCCTTCTGGGACCTGTGCCTCGGCCTGCTCTCCGGCGGCCGGCTGGTCGTCGTGCCCGCCGAGCGGCGGGTCGCGGGCCCGGCGCTGACCGAGTACGCACACCAGCACGGCGTCGACTTCATGATCCTGCCGCCCGCGCTGCTCGACGCCATGCCGGAAGACTGCGACCTGCCACGGGACAGCGTGCTGCTGGCCGGGACCGAGCGGGTGTCGCCGGACCTGGTCCGGCGCTGGGCGCCGGGGCGGCGGATGTTCAACGCCTACGGCCCGACCGAGGCCACGACCAACTCCACCCTCGGTGAGAGCGACCCGGTCGAGCTCGCGGACGCGACGGTCGTCCCGATCGGCATCCCCGACCCCGGCACCCGGGCGTACGTGCTCGACGCCGGACTGCGGCCGGTCCCGCCGGGTGTGGTGGGGGAGCTGTACCTCGCCGGATCGGGCTTGGCGCGCGGTTATCTCGGGCGGCCCGGGTTGACGTCGGAGCGGTTCGTGGCGGATCCGTTCGGCTCGGGTGGCCGGCTCTACCGCACCGGTGACCTGGTCAGGTGGTTGCCGGACGGGCGGCTGGTGTTCCTGGGGCGCGCCGACGACCAGGTCAAGATCCGCGGTTACCGGATCGAGCCGGGGGAGATCGAGGCCGTGCTCACCGAGCACCCGGCCGTCGGGCAGTCCGTGGTGCTCGCGCAGGACGGGCGGCTCATCGCCTACGCCGTGCCGGCGGCCGGCCGCGACGAGGAAGCCGAGCTGGACCACGTCGGCGAGTGGCGTGAGCTGCACGAGAACGTCTTCACCGACGCGGCTTCGGGCGGACTCGAAGAGAACTTCACCGGTTGGAACTCCAGTTACGACGGCTCGGAGATCCCCCTCGAAGAGATGCGGGAGTGGCACGCGGCGACGATCGAGCGGATCCGTTCCCTCGCGCCGAAGCGGGTCCTCGAAATCGGTGTCGGCTCCGGCCTGATCCTGTCCCGGATCGCGCCGGACGCCGACGAATACCGGGGTGTCGACCTGTCCGAGAAGGCGATCGCCAACCTCCGGCGGGAGCTCGCGGGGACACCCTTCGCGGACAAGGTCCACCTGGCGGCGCGGCCGGCCCACGACCTCGGTGAGCTGCCGGACGAGCCGTTCGACACGGTGATCGTCAACTCCGTCGCGCAGTACTTCCCGAGCGTCGAGTACCTCGCCGAGGTGATCCGGACCGCCGCCGCGCGGGTCCGGCCGGGCGGCGTCGTGTTCCTCGGCGACATCCGGAACCTGCGCTCGCTGCGGGCCTTCCGCACGGCGACGGAACTGCGTCACGGCCGCCGTGCCGCGGCGGCGGTCGACCAGGCCATCGCGCGTGAAGGCGAGCTGGTGCTCGACCCGGACTTCTTCTCGGCCCTGGCTCGCGAGCTGGACGGCTTCGACGACGTCGACCTGTGGGTCAAGCGCGGCAAGGCGCACAACGAGCTGACCCGGCACCGCTACGACGTCGTGCTGCGGAAGGCGCCGAAGCCGGCTCCGGCCGACGAAGACGTCGTCACGTTCGAGTCCGTCGCGGAACTGGAACGGCTCCTCGAAGCGCACCCGGCCCGGCTGCGGGTCACCGGGGTGCCGAACGCCCGGCTGTCCGGGGAGCTGGCCGCCGTCGCCGCTCTGGCCGAGGGGGATCCGGACGCGGCATTGTCCGCTTTGGACGCCGAGCCGTCCGGAGTGGATCCCGAGACGCTGCAGGAACTGGGCGCTCGGTTCGGCTACCGCGTCTATGCGACGCTGACCGCCCACGAGGGTTCGCTGGAAGTCGTGTTCACCACCGGTGAGCCGACGCGGATCCACCGTGCCCGCCCGGTCCGGGCCGCGCTCGCCACCCTGGGCAACCACCCGGCCGGGCAACGGGACACCAGTGCGCTGGTGACGGCCCTGCGGGCGCACGTCCGCGACCGGTTGCCGCAGTACATGGTGCCCTCGGCGTTCGTCGTGCTGGACCGGCTGCCGCTGCTCGCCTCCGGCAAGCTCGACCGCCGGGCGCTGCCCAGCCCGGACAAGCAGGCGGTCACCGCCGGCCGCGCGCCGCGGACCCCGGTCGAGGAAGTCCTCTGCGGACTGTTCGCCGAAGTTCTCGACGCCTCTTCGATCGGCGTTGACGATGACTTCTTCGCCCTCGGCGGGCACTCATTGATGGCGACGCGGCTGGTCGCGCGGGTGCGCGCGGTGTTCGGTGTTGAGCTGCAAGTGCGGTCAGTCTTCGAGACTCCGACGGTCGCGGGGCTCGCCGCCCTCATGTCCACATCGGAATCCGCGGTGGCGCGGCCGGCGCTGGTGCGCGCCGAGCCGCGGCCGGACGTGCTGCCGTTGTCGTTCGCCCAGCAGCGGCTGTGGTTCCTGCACCGGCTCGAAGGCCCGTCGGCGACCTACAACATGCCGACCGCGGTCCGGCTGACCGGCGAGCTCAACACCGACGCGCTCCGCATCGCGCTGTCCGATGTGGTCGAACGCCACGAGGCGCTGCGCACCGTTTTCCCCGAGATCAACCGTGAAGCCCGGCAGCTGGTCCTCGACGACGTCACGATCCCGCTGCCCACCCGCACGGTCACGAACGCGACGCTCGCCGACGCCGTGTCCGAAGCGGCTCGCACGGTGTTCGAGCTGGAGTCCGAGATCCCGCTGCGGGCGGAGCTGCTCCGCCTGGGCGCCCAGGAGCACGTCCTGGTGCTGGTGTTCCACCACATCGCGTCGGACGGCTGGTCGACCGCGCCGCTGTGGCGGGATCTCGCGACGGCCTACACCGCGCGCCAGGCAGGCGAGGCTCCACAGTGGACACCACTGCCGGTGCAATACGCGGACTACACGCTGTGGCAGCGGGACGTCCTCGGTGAGCCGGTGATCGAACCGCAGCTGGACTACTGGCGCGAAGCCCTCGCGGGCCTGCCCGAACGGATCGAGCTGCCGACTGACCGGCCCCACCCGGCGGAGGCCTCCTACCAGGGGGAACAGTTCGCGTTCGGCTGGGACGCCGAGCTCCACAGCGGGCTCGTCGACCTGGCCCGCGCGTGTGGCGCCAGTGTGTTCATGGTGGTCCACGCCGGCCTCACCGCGGTGCTCACCCGGCTCGGCGCGGGCACCGACGTCCCGATCGGCACGTCCATCGCCGGCCGGACCGACCAGGCCCTCGACGACCTCGTCGGCTTCTTCGTCAACACCCTGGTGCTGCGCGTGGACACCGGCGGTGACCCGTCGTTCCGCGACCTCGTCGCCCGCGTGCGGGACCGCAGTCTTGACGCCTACGCCCACCAAGACGTCCCGTTCGAACGGCTCGTGGAGGCGCTGAACCCGGTCCGGTCGCTCGCGTACCACCCGCTGTTCCAGACGATGCTCGCCTGGCAGAACAACGCCGTCGCCGACCTCGCGCTCCCCGGGCTGACCGTCGCGGAGGAGCCGGTCCGCACCGGCACCGCGCGGGCCGACCTGGTGTTCTTCGTCGGCGAGCGGCCCGGCAACCAGGCCGGGATCCGCGGCACCGCGGAGTACAACAGCGACGTCTTCGACCGCGCGAGCGTCGAAGCGATCCTCGGCCGGCTCCGGACGCTGCTGCGGGCCGCCGTCGCCGACCCGGACACCCGGATCGGCACGATCGACCTGCTCACCGACGCCGAACACGAGCGCCTCGCCGCCGACCCCGCGACGCCGCTTCCCGCGGAGACGACCGCGGAGCTGTTCTCGGCTCAGGTGGCCCGGACACCGGATGCGACGGCGCTGGTGTTCGGCGCCGAGCGGCTCACCTACGCGGAGCTGGACACGCGGGCCACGACCCTCGCCCGGGCGTTGCTCGCACGCGGTGCCGGGCCCGAGCGGGTGGTGGCCGTCGCGCTGCCGCGGTCGGCCGACCTGGTCGTCGCGCTCCTGGCGGTGCTCAAGACCGGCGCCGCCTACCTGCCGCTGGACCTGAACCACCCGGCCGAGCGGGTCGAGCTGATGCTCACCGATGCCGAGCCGCACCTGGTCGTTGCTGAGGACGGCTTCGAGGATCGGCTGGTGCGCCCCGGCGACACCGGGCCCGAACCGGCGTGGCCGTCGATCAGCCCGGACAACCCGGCGTACGTGATCTTCACGTCCGGCTCCACGGGACGTCCGAAGGCGGTCGCGGGGACCCAGCGCGCGCTGGCCAACCGGCTGCACTGGGGCCGCGACCTCGCCGAAGGCGTACGCGTGGCCAAGAGCGCGCTGACGTTCATCGACGGCTCGACCGAGCTGCTCGGCGGGCTCGTCGCGGGCGACCCGGTGGTCCTCGCCGACGACGTGACGGCCACCGACCCGCACGCGCTCGCCGAACTCGTGCGGACGTCCGGTGCCCAGGTGCTGACGGTCGTCCCGAGCCTCCTCGACAGCTTCGCCGAGGACGCCCCGGCCGACGCGTTCACCTCGGTGACCACGTGGATCACCAGCGGTGAGCCGCTTTCCGCCACCCTCGCCGAGAAGGTGGCACGGCGGTGGCCGTCGGCGAAGCTGGTCAATCTGTACGGCTGTTCCGAAGTCGCGGGCGACAGCCTGGCGCAGGTCTGCGGGCCGGTGGCCATCGGGCGGCCGGTCGCGAACACCCACGCGTACGTGCTCGACGCGGCCCTCCGGCCGGTTCCGCCGGGCGTCCGCGGCGAGCTGTACCTGGCCGGCGCCGGCCTCGCGCGCGGTTACCTCGGCCGGCCGGCGCTGAGCGCGGAACGGTTCGTGGCTTCGCCGTTCGAGCCGGGGGAGCGGATGTACCGCACCGGCGACCAGGTCCGCCGGCGGACCGATGGCGCGCTGGAGTTTCTGGGGCGCGCGGACCAGCAGATCAAGATCCGCGGCTTCCGCGTCGAGCCGGGTGAGGTCGAAGCCGTGCTGACAGCGGACGCCTCGGTGGCACGGGCGGTCGTGATCGCCCGCGAGAACCGGCTGATCGCCTACGTCGTGCCGTCCGGGGACAGCGTCGATCCGACCGCGTTGCGGGCCTCGCTCGCCGCGCGGCTGCCGGAGTACCTGGTGCCGTCGGCGATCGTGGTGCTGCCCGAGCTGCCGGTGAACGTCAACGGCAAGCTCGACCGCGCAGCCCTGCCCGACCCGGAGGTCCGCACCTCCGGCCGGGTCGCGCGGACCCCGGCCGAGCAGGCGCTGTGCGAGCTCTTCGCCGACGTTCTCGGTGTCCCGGCGGTCGCTCCGGACGACGGGTTCTTCACCCTCGGCGGGCACTCGCTGCTGGCGACGCGGCTGGTCAGCCGGATCCGCGCGCTGCTCGGCGTCGAGGTCCCGATCCGCGCGGTGTTCGACGCACCGACCCCGGCGCGCCTCGCGGAACTCCTGGATCCCGGGCGCCGCAACCGGCCCGCGCTGGTGCCGGCGGCCCGTCCGGAGACCCTGCCGCTGTCGTTCGCGCAGCAGCGGCTGTGGTTCCTCGACCGCCTGGACGGCTTGAGCGCGACCTACAACATCCCGTGGGCGTGGGAGCTGACCGGACCGGTCGACACCGGCGCGCTGCGGGCCGCACTGGGCGATGTTGTCACCCGGCACGAGATCCTCCGCACGATCCTGGTCGAGGACCACGGCACACCGAGCCAGGTGGTGCTGCCGCCGGGCGACGACCGCGCCCGGCCGGTGCTGGTCACGGAAACGACGGCCGACCTCGACGAGAGCGTCACCGCCGCGGCGTCGTACTGCTTCACCCTCGACGCCGAGATCCCGGTGCGCGCGACGCTCGTGTCGGCCGGGCCGGAGCGGCACGTGTTCGTGCTGCTGGTGCACCACATCGCGGGTGACGGCTGGTCACTGCCGCCGTTGAAGCGGGACCTCGACACCGCGTACGCCGCGCGCCTGCGCGGTGAGCGTCCACAGTGGACGCCGTTGCCGGTGCAGTACGCGGACTACACGCTGTGGCAACGGGAGATGTTCGGCCGCGCCGACGACCCGGACAGCCTCCTCGGCCGTCAAGCCGCGTTCTGGCGGGACACCCTGGCCGGGATCCCGGACGAGCTGGCGCTCCCGGTGGACCGGCCGCGCCCGGCGCGCTCGACCAACCGCGGCGCCACCGTGCCGTTCACCGTGCCCGCCGAGGTCCACCGCGGCCTGCGCGAACTGGCGCTCGGCAGCAACACCAGCACGTTCATGGTGCTGCAGGCGGCCCTCGCGACCCTGCTGACCCGGCTCGGCGCGGGCACCGACGTCCCGCTCGGCACCCCGGTCGCCGGCCGCACCGACCACGCGCTGGAGGACCTCGCCGGGTTCTTCGTCAACACCCTGGTGCTGCGCACCGACACCGCCGGCGACCCGACGTTCCGCGAGCTCCTGGACCGCGTCCGCGAGGCCGACCTCGCCGCCTACGCCCACCAGGACCTGCCGTTCGAGCACCTCGTCGAGCTGCTCAACCCGGCCCGGTCGCTGGCCCGGCACCCGCTGTTCCAGGTCATGCTCGCGGTCTACCACTCGGGCTCGGAGCCCGAACGGCTGCTCGGGCTGGACGCGGCCTACCGGGACACCGGGCTGCGGCAGGCGAAGTTCGACCTGTCGTTCGACCTGGTCGAGACGACTGAGGGCATCGAAGGCGACCTCGAGTTCAGCCTCGACCTCTTCGACGAACCGACCGCCCGGACGCTCACCGAGCGGCTGGTGCGGCTGATGACCGCCGTGGTCGCGGACCCGGACCGGCGGCTGAGCCGGATCGACGTCCTCGACCCGGCCGAGCGGCGCCGCATCGTGCGCGAGTGGGGCGCCGGGGAACCACTGACCACCGCGGCCCCGACGGTGGTCGACCGGCTGGCCGCGCAGGTGGCGGCGACGCCGGGGGCGACCGCGCTGAGTGATGCGGACTCGAGCGTCACCTTCGCGGAGTTCGCGGGGCGGACCGACCGCCTCGCTCGGTGGCTGGCCTCGCAGGGCGCGGGTCCCGAGAAGGTCGTGGCGCTCGTGCTGCCGCGGTCCGCGGCCGTCGTCGAGGCGATCTTCGGCGTGTTCAAGGCGGGCGCGGCGTACCTGCCGGTGGACCCGGACCAGCCGGCTGACCGGATCTCGGCGATCCTCGCCGACGCCGGTGCCGCGCTGGTGCTGACCAGCCGCGCATTGGCCTCGCCGGTTCCGGGCGCGCTGTTCGTCGAGGACATTGTGGACACTGATGCGGCGCTGACCCCGCCGTCGCCCGCGAACCCGGCGTACGTGCTGTACACGTCCGGCTCGACGGGCAAGCCGAAGGGCGTGGTCATCCCGCATTCCGGGCTGGTGAACCTGTTCCACAGCCACCGCGAGACGCTCTACCGCCCGGCGGTGGCCGCGGCGGGCGGGCGGCGGCTGCGCGTCGGGCACGCGTGGGCGTTCTTCTTCGACGCCTCCTGGCAGCCGCAGCTGTGGCTGCTCGACGGGCACGAGGTGCACGTCGTCGACGACGACGTCCGCCGCGACCCCGACCGGCTGGCCGCGGTGGTGCGGGAGCGCGGGCTCGACTTCCTCGAGCTCACGCCGTCGCACTTCGCGCAGCTGGCCGCGGCCGGCGTGGTCGAGGACGGGACGTGCGCGCTGGGTGTGGTCGGTGTCGGTGGTGAAGCGGTGTCCCAGGCTCTGTGGGAATCGCTGCGGTCGATGCCCGGCACGGAGGCGTACAACCTCTACGGCCCGACCGAGGCGACCGTGGACGCGCTCGTCGGGCGGTTCTCGGACGCGGACCGGCCGGTGGTCGGGCGTCCGGTGCACAACGCCCGGGCGTACGTCCTCGACGGCGGCCTGACCCCGCTCCCGGCGGGCGTGCCCGGCGAGCTGTACCTGGCCGGCGCCGGGCTGGCCCGCGGCTACCACGAGCGTCCGGCGCTGACTGCCGAACGGTTCGTCGCCGACCCGTTCGAGCCGGGGGAGCGGATGTACCGCACCGGCGACCTGGTGCGGTGGCGGCCCGACGGTCAGCTCGAGTACCTCGGCCGTACCGACGACCAGGTCAAGATCCGCGGCTTCCGGATCGAGCCTGGTGAGATCGAGACGGCCCTGGCCCGGCACGACGACGTGGAGCAGGCGCTCGTCGTCGTCCGCGAAGACCGGGACAAGCGGCTGGTCGCCTACACCACCCCGGCGCACGCGGATCCGGCACGGCTGCGGGAGTTCGTGGCCCGGTCGCTGCCGGAGTACATGGTGCCCGCGGCGATCGTCCCCCTCGAAGCGTTCCCCGTGACGCGCAACGGGAAGCTCGACAAGGCCGCGCTGCCGGTGCCCGAGTTCGAGGCCCGGGGCCGGGCCCCCGAAACACCGCTGGAGAAGACCCTCTGCGAAGTCTTCGCGGAGGTGCTGGACGTCGCCGCCGTCGGCGCCGACGACGACCTGTTCACCCTCGGCGGTCATTCCATGCTGCTCGTGGTCCTGCGCACCCGGATCACCGAGCGGACCGGGACCGAGCTCCCGATCGCCGAGTTCTTCCGTACCCCCACCGCGGCCGGGCTGGCCGCCCTGCTGACCGACAACCGAGGAAGCTGATGCAGCGCACCCTGATGAACGCCAAGATCCACCGCGCCACGGTGACCCAGGCCGACCTGCACTACGTCGGGTCCCTGACCATCGACGCCGACCTGATGGCGGCAGCGGACATCGTCGAGGGCGAGCAGGTCCAGATCGTCGACATCACCAACGGCGCCCGGCTGGAGACCTACGCGATCACCGGCGAGCCGGGTTCCGGCGTGATCGGCATCAACGGCGCGGCCGCGCACCTGGTGCACCCCGGTGACCTGGTCATCATCATCACCTACGCCCAGGTCGAAGAGGCCGAGCGCGCCGGGCACCGGCCCCGGGTGGTGCACGTCGACGCCGACAACCGCCAGGTCCACCTCGGACACGACCCCGCGGAGCCGGTTCCTGGCGCGGAAGCGCAGTTGTCCGGTCGGAATTGACGCAGGTGGGGGTGGACACAGGTAGGTCGCGACGGTTGCTTTTGGCAGCCTCACCTAAATAAGGTGTGCCTATCCTAAACGTTGGCGAGAGGTTCTCATGTCCGTGTTTCAAGGCGGTGCCGGGCTCAGCCGGCGTGGATTCCTGATCGGCACCGGCGGTCTCGCCGCGGCCGCGGCGCTCACCGCGTGCGGCAGCAGCAACGACAAGCCGGCGGCCGCCGCCTCGGGTCCCTGGGAGTTCACCGACGACCGCGGCCAGAAGGCCGCGCGTGACCAGCGTCCGTCCCGGGTGGTGGCCTACGCCAGCTCGGCCGCCGCGCTGTGGGACTACGGCGTCCACCCGCTCGGCGTGTTCGGCCCGCAGAAGACGGCCGACGGCGCCAAGGAGATCCAGGCCGGCAACATCGACCTGAACGCCGTCACCTCGATCGGCAACGCGTGGGACGACTTCAGCATGGAGAAGTTCGCCGCGCTCAAGCCGGACCTGGTCGTCACCGGCCTGACCGGCACCAAGCCGACCGACCTGTGGGTGCTGAAGGACGACCTCGGCCCCAAGGTGCAGGCGATCGCGCCGATCGTGGCGATGTCGGAGTACAAGGTCACGCTGCCGAAGGTGATCGAACGCTACGAGCAGCTCGCCGTGGCCCTCGGCGGTGACGCGAACTCCGCCGCCATCAAGAAGGGCAAGGACGACTTCCAGCAGGCGTCCGACGACCTCAAGGCCGCGCTCAAGGCCAAGCCGGGGCTCAAGGTGCTCGTGGTGTCCAGCGACAAGGACAACCTGTACGTCTGCAAGCCGGAGTTCTTCGCCGACCTCGCCTACTACCGCGAGCTGGGCATGGACATCGTCGACGGCGCCGGCCCGGACGAGTACTTCGAGACGCTCAGCTGGGAGCAGGCGGGCAAGTACCCGGCCGACCTGATCCTCAGCGACAGCCGCACGTTCGCGCTGTCCCGCCAGCAGCTGGCGGCGATCCCGACCTGGGCGCAGCTGGCCCCGGTCAAGGCGAACCAGCTCGCCGACTGGTCGACCGAGCCGCGGTTCAACCCGGTGCTCGCGGCCCCGGTCATCCAGAAGCTGACCGAGGTCGTGAAGGGCGCCCGCACCGACATCACCGCCTGAGGAGGCCCGTCATGACCAACCCGTTCGAAGACCCCGCCGGCACCTACCTGGTGCTGGTGAACGCCGAGAACCAGCACAGCCTGTGGCCGGAGTTCGTCGACGTCCCGGCGGGCTGGACGATCGCCTTCGGCCCGGAGAGCCGGCAGGCCTGCCTGGACCACGTCGAAGCGAACTGGACGGACATGCGGCCGAAGTCCCTGGCCGACGCCATGGACAACTGAGCTTCACCCGCTGAGAACGCCGGGAGCCCACGGGGTTCCCGGCGTTGTCGCGGGTCAAGGGGTGTCCCAGCCGGAGACGAACCGCCGGACCGCTCCCGTCGCCGGGTCGTACGACCGGCGTTCGATCGTGCCGATGTTCGCGCCGTAGACGTGGATCCCGACGGTGGGCACGTCGCCGACGGCCGCGACCGCGTGGACGTCATCGTCGGTCGTGCAGCACACGGTGACCTGCCCGCGTTCCCACACGTGCTCGCCGGCCGGCGTGAGCGGCCCGGTGGTTTCCGGCTTGGCGTAACGGAACTCGCGTTCGGCTCCCGAGTGGATGCCGACCACGCCCCAGGTGTCGTGGCCGTGCACGGGAGTGCGCTGACCGACGTTCCAGACCACGGCGGCCAAGCACCAGCGGTCGCCGGGAGCGATGTGGAGCGGGTAGTTGACGTGGTGCTCGGCCGACGGCCGGGTGACCTCGGGCGGGAGCCGGTAACCGCCGGCCAGGAGCGCGGTCAGCAGCTCCGCGACGTGCTCGGTGATCTTGTGCTCGTCGTCGGTGGCGCCGACCACGCGGTCGACGTCGTTGATGAAGGTCCGCAGGGCGGGTTCCACGATCTCCTCCTGGTCAGGACAGCACGCGGTAGATCAGGTGCGTGACCGAGTTCGTCGCGCGCCCCTCCACCTGCTCGAGGTTCAGCGGCGGGACGCCGTCGAACAGCCGCGTGCCGGCGCCGAGCATCAGCGGGGTGATGTGCAGGCGGATCTCGTTGATCAGGCCGGCGGCGAGGTACTGGTTGACCGTGGTCGCGCCGCCGTGGATGGAGATGTCGCCGTCCCCGGCCGCTTCGCGGGCGCGTTCGAACGCGGCCTCGATCCCGTCGGTGACGAAGTGGAACGTGGTGCCGCCGTCCATCGGCTGCGGGTCGCGCGCGTGGTGGGTGAGCACGAAGACCGGGCCGTGGTACGGCGGGTTGTCACCCCACCAGCCCTTCCACTGGCGGTCCCACTCGCCCCGGACCGGGCCGAACATGTTGCGCCCCATGATGAACGCCTTCGCCGTCATCATCCTGGCGAACTCGTCCGGGTGCTCCTCGGCGCCTTCGCCGAACCAAGCGTGCAGCTTGTCACCCCAGCCGTCACCGCCGTCGTCGCCGAAGGGGCGCTGCTCGGTCTGGCCGAGCCCGGCCGAGTACCCGTCGAGCGAAATCGTGAGATCGCAGGTCACCTTGGTCATCGTGTTGCCCTCCTTGCTGTGGACCTCAGCTTGGAGCAGTTCCGACATGACGTCCAATGCCAATTCCGCGCCGGACACATTGATAACCTTGATGAGTGTTCAACCTGGTCCATCTCAAGGTGCTGGCCGCGGTGGCCCGGCACGAATCGGTGACCGAAGCGGCGCGGGAGCTGCACTACTCGCAGCCGTCGGTGAGCCACCACCTGTCCCGGCTGGAGGCGACCACCGGGGTCAGGCTGGTCCAGCGGGTCGGCCGGGGGATCCGGCTGACCCCGGAAGGGCGGCTGCTGGCGAACCGGGCCGCCGAGATCGTGGGCCGGGTCGACGCGGCGAGCACCGAGCTGGCCGCGCAGGTCGGCCTGCAGGCGGGGCAGGTCCGGCTGGCGGCCAACGCGTCCGCGCTGGCCACGATCGTCCCGAAGGCGGCCGGCGCGCTGGCCGGGGCGCACCCCGGACTCCAGCTGAGCCTGTTCGACCGGCACCCGGTCGAAGCGCTGCAGATGCTGCGGCACGGCGAGATCGACGTCGCGCTCGTCTTCCACCACGCCGACGCCCCGCTCGAGGGGTTCCGGTTCCGGCACATCGGGGACGACCCGATCCACCTGATCAGCCGGCAGGCCGGCGACAGCCTCGCGAACCACCGCGACTCCGCCTGGATCGGCGGGTGCGCCCGGTGCCAGGAGGAGCTGATCGCCGTCTGCCGGCCGGCGGGTTTCACCCCGCGCCTCGGCTCGCTGAGCGACGACATGGTTGTGGTGCAGTCGCTGGTGGCGGCGGGGATCGGGGTGGCGATCCTGCCCGGCCTTGCGCTCCGGGCCCACCGGCGGCCGGATGTCCATGCCACCGAGCTCGTCGGCTTCGGCCGCCGGATCCACGCTGCGACCTATGGGGATCCGCCCGACCCGCCCGCGGTTGCCGCTGTGCTGGCGGCGCTGACGGAGGCGGCTGAGACGCGAGACTGAGCGGCGTCAGACGCCTCTAGACCCACCCGCTGCCGCCGTTATGCGAGGCCGGCGTGGCGACATCAGGCGCGCTGACCGGACCAAGCCGCCCAAAGCGTGGCGTACTGACCGCCGGCCGCGACGAGCTCGTCGTGCGTCCCGGACTCCACCACGGCACCCGCGTCGAGCACCACGATCCGGTCCGACGCCGCCGCCTGCGTCAAGCGGTGGGCCACCACCAAGGCCGTCCGCCCTTCCAGGGCCGCCGCGGCCGCTGCCTCCAGCACGCGGGAACCCGCGCTGCCCGCCTCCGCCGTCGCCTCGTCGAGGATTGCGATCGGCGGGTCGGCGAGCACCAGCCGGACCAGGGCAAGCTGCTGGGACTGCGTCACCGTCAGCTGGTGGCCGCCTTCACCGACAACCGTCGCGAGGCCGTCCGGCAGGCTGTCCACCCAGGACAGCGCCCCCACCTTCGCCAGCGCGGCCCGCAGCTCGGCGTCGGTCGCCGACGGGCGGGCGAGGCGCAGGTCGTCGGCCAGCGCGCCGGCGAAGACGTGGACCTCCTGGCTGATCAGCGCAACCGTCCGGCGAGTGGCCGCCGGGCCCAGCTCGTCCAGCGAGATGCCGCCGAGGGTGACCGAACCCGTGTCCGTGCGGTGGATACCGGCGATCAGCTTGGCCAGCGTGGTCTTCCCGGCGCCGCTCGCGCCGACCAGCGCGACCCGCTCGCCGGGCGCCACACCGAGGTCGATCTCGCGCAGCACCGGGTGTCCGTCCACATAGGAATACCCGGCCGCCGCCGTCTTGACCGACGCATCCACCGGACGTGCCGGGTGCGCAGGCTCCCGCTCGGCGGGCAGGTCGGCCACGCCGATCAGCCGCGCGAGGCTGGCCGCCGCCGCCTGCGCGTCGTCGACCAGCGCCAGCGCTGTCGTGATCGGCCCGAACAGGCTGTGGAAGTACAACGCCGCCGCCGTCGCGACGCCGACCGTCACCGCGTCCGCCCCGACCAGCAGGAACCCCATCGCCAGCACCGCCGACAGCCCGACGAACTCCGCCAGGTTGAGCCGCGCGTAGAACCGCGTCACCAGCCGGATCCCGCGCAGCGCCAGGTCGACGGCGGTGTCGGAGCGCTTCCGCACGCGGTCCAGGTGGACGTCGGTCAGCCGGAACGCGCGGACCGTCTTCGCGCCGCCGATGGTGTCGAGCAGCTGCTGCTGTTGCGCCCCGACGGCCTCGCGCTGGTCGGCGTAGAGCGGCTTCGCGCGCGGCACGTACCAGCGCACCGTCCACAGCTGGATCGGCACGGCCACCAGCGCGGCCAGCAGGAACCGCCAGTCGAGCACGGCCAGCGCGCCGAGCGTGAGCACCACCGTCAGCACCGAGCGGCCCAGCTCGGGCAGCGCCTGCCGGACACCTTCCGCGACAACCGAGACGTCGTTCGTCACGCGGGCGGTGAGGTCGCCGGAGCCGGCGCGCTCAAGCTGGTCGAGCGGCAGCCCGAGTGCGCGCTCGACAAACCGTTCGCGCAGCTCGGCCAGGATCGTCTCGCCCAGCCGCGCGACCAGCGACACACCGATCGCGGTCGCGACCGCCTGGCCGAGCGCGACGAGCACCAGGCCCACGACGGGCGTGATCAGCTCGCTCGCCGGCCGGCGCGTCGCGACGAGGTCGACCACGCGGCCGAGCAGGGGAGCGGTGAGCAGGCCGATCGCGGTCGCGGCGACGAGCATCGTGAACGCGGCCGTCGCGCGGCCCTTCGCCCGGCCGATCAGCTCGCCGACCACGGCGCGGATCCGGCGGCCGTCGGCCACGGGGAGGAGTTCGCGGGTCATGACAGCACCGCCGCCCGGTAGTCGGCGCGACCGGCCAGCTCGGTGTGGCTGCCCTCGCCCGCTATCCGCCCGTCGTCGAGCAGGACGACGCGGTCGGTCGCGGCGAGCAGCGCCGGGCTGGTGGTCACGAGGATCGTGGTGCGGCCGCGCCGCAGCTCGGCCAGGCCCGCGGCGATCCGGGCCTCGGTGACGGTGTCGACGGCGGTGGTCGGGTCGTGGAGCACCAGCACCGGCGCGTCCACGGCGAGGGCCCGAGCCAGCGCGACCCGCTGGCGTTGCCCGCCGGAGAGGGATCTCCCGCGTTCGCTGACCGCGGTCGCGACGCCGTCGGGCAGCGCGCTCGCCACCTCGTCGACGGCGGCCGCGGACATCGCTTCGGCGGCGCGGGGCCCGGCTTCCACGTTCTCGGCGAGCGTTCCGGCGAACAGGTCGGCGTCGTGCGCGGCGACCAGCACCACCTCGCGCACCCGGCTCGGGTCCACAGTGGACAGGTCGACCGAGTCGACCGACACCGAGCCGGTCGCGGGGTCCGCGGCGCGGCCGAGGCAGTCGAGCAGGTCCGTGGCGGCGGCGGGATCGGTGGCGACCACACCGAGCAGCTCACCCGGCCGCGCTTCGAAGTCGACGTCAAGCAGAGCGCCGCGGCTGAGCGCGGACAGCCGCACGTGCCCGGCCGACGGCTCCGGCAGCGTCGCGGTGCCTTCGCCGACCGCGGGCGGCGCGTTGAGCACGTCGGCGATGCGCCCGGCCGACGCCCGGCCCTGGGCGAGCTCGCCGTTCACCCACGAGAAGATCGAGAACGGCGTGATCAGGTACTGGGCGAGCCCGACCGCGGCGACCAGGTCGCCGACGCTGATGTCGCCCGCCGCGGCGAGATTGCCGCCGACGAGCGCGACCAGGGCGATGAAGATGCCGGTCAGCCCGAGCAGCGCGCCGTTGTGCCAGGCCTGGGCGCGCGCCGCGCGCAGCGTCGCCCGCAGCGAGTCCTGGCTGGTCCGGCGGTAGCGGTCGACGGCGGCGCGTTCGGCGCCGACACCCTTCAGCACCCGCAGGCCGGCGACGAGGTCGGTGGCGATGCCGGACGCGAACGCGGACCGTTCCTGCTCGGCTTCGCTGCGGCGCTCCAGGGGTTTCCCGATGAGGTGCGCCAGGTACAGCATCGGCGGTGTGCCGAGCAGCACCAGCAGGCCGAGGGGCAGTGACATGGTGAGCAGCACGACGGCGCTGACCACCAGCCCGGCCAGGCCGGCAACACCGAAGGGCAGCACGCCGTTGAGCTGGCCGACGCGCTTCGCGTCCGCCGTCCCGATGCTCACCAGCTCACCCGCGAGGTTGCCGGCTTCGGCGCCGCCGCCGGGGTGCAGCACGCGGCGGCCGAGGTCGAGGCGCAGTTCGTGGGCGGCGCGTTCGGCGGCGCGCTCGCCGAAGCGGGCGCCCAGCCGGTAGCTGGTCGACAGCGCGGCGAACAGCACGCCCAGCACCGCCAGCCAGATCAGCAGCGTGCCCACCGAGCCGCCGGCGACGGCCTGGTCGATCACGACGCCGATCACCACCGGGACCAGCGCCTCACCGCCCTGGTGGCCCGCGGTCAGCAGCGACGCGAGCGTCACCGACCGGCGTTGCCCGGCGATCGAACGGCGGAGGACTTCCCGTCCGGTCGTGCTCACCCGCGCCTCCCTGTCCTGTTCCGTGGATAGGTAAGGCTAGTCTAAGTAAGGAACTCACGGGGAAACGGTCGGCTTCGTCTCAGTTCGCGGTTCGGTCGCCGGTTCGCCGAAGCGGGCCAGCGCGAGCGCGGCGGCGACGGCGAGGACGAACCCCGCCACGGCGACCACGGCGAACCCCGGCCGGGTGCGGTCGCCGAGCGCGAGCACGCCGACCAGCGACGGGAACACCGTCTCGCCGAGCACCATCATCGCGGTCGATGTGGTGACGCTCCCGCGTTGCAACGCCGTCGCGTAGAACAGCATCGCCATCCCGCCCGCGACCGCGACGGTGTAGGTCGCCGGGTCGGTGAGCAGGTCCAGCGGCGCGAGGCTGGGGATGATCCGCCCGGCGATCGCGACCACGCCGAAGCACAGCCCGGCGACGAGCCCGAGCGCCGGCGTCCGCACCCGGCGGTTCGCCTTCCCGGCGACGATTCCCGCGCCGGCCAGCACGACGACGGCGCCGATGAGCACCAGCCGGAACCCGAGCCCGACCGGGTCCGAGCCCTCGCTCTCCGCGGCGGCGCCGAGCAGCGCCAGCCCGGCGCACACCACGGCGATCGCCGCCCACTCCCGCCGGCCGAGCCGCACCCCGAGGAACCGCGCGGCGACGGCGGTCACGGCGAGGCTCGCGGCGAGCGCGGCCTGCACGACGAACAGCGGCAGCACGTGCAGGGCCACGATCTGCGCGACGAACCCGAGGACGTCCAGCAGCAGCCCGAGCACGAACTTCCACTGGCCGAGCACGCGGACCAGCAGCTTCGGGTCGACCCCGTCGGCGCCGGTGTCCGTCGCGCGCGCAGCGACCGACTGCATCACCGAAGCGACGCCGTACGCGCATGCCGCGCCCAGGGCGCAGAGCAGACCCCACCACATGACGATCACTCTATGGCGAATTTTGTCGGACCCGCGCGGTAGGTTCCGGGTATGTCGAACACGAGTTCGAAGACGCACCGTTCGTGGCCCGCCCGGCTGGCCACCGACGAGCTGCGCCTGCAGCTGGACTTCCTGCAGTTCTTGCGGGCCACGGCGGTGAACAAGGTGGCCGGCCTGACCCGCGAGCAAGCGGCGGCGACCCCGTTGCCGACGTCACCGCGGATGAGCGCGCTGGGGGTGCTGAAGCACCTGACGGCGGTCGAGCGCTGGTGGCTGTCGATCGAAGCGGGCGGAGCGGACCTGCCGTCGTTGTGGGCGGGGACGCCGGACCCGAGCTGGGACCTGAAGCCGGAGGACACGCCGGCGTCGGTGGTGGCGGCGTACCGGGCGGAGTGGGCGCGGGCCGAGAAGTCGCTGCGGAGGCTGGGGCCGGACGACAAGACCCGGCGGCGGTCGGAGTTCACGGTCCGCTGGGTGCTGGCCCACGTGGTCCAGGAGACGGCGCGGCACGTGGGGCACCTGGACGTGCTACGTGAGCTGGCCGACGGGGAGGTGGGTGAATGACGGGGGGTTCGGTTGCGTAAACCGGATGACGGGATCGCTATCCTGGGTTCGTGGCCGTCGTTGCGGAGTACCGCCGATTTACCGGCCCCCTGGCCCTTTCCGGGTGCCAGCGGGGTTCCGGTGCCACGTCCGCGGTCTGTGTGGCCTGATCAGCACGGCCTGGTCCGATCCGGTCGGTCCGGGGTGATCTGCTTGATTCGGGCGGCTTGAACCGCTCGGTCCGACGCCACGATGTTCGCTTCGGCCGTCGTGCCCGCACTGACCTCGCCACGGTGTTCCGGGCCAGGGGGAGCGTTTTTCTCCCAGCCAACCCGCACACCCTGGAGGTTCCGTCATGCCCGAAGCACTCACCCCGGCCCAGCTCATCCGCGACCTCGCCGTCCGCGACCTCACCGACCCGGCGGCCGGGCCGCACGCGATCCAGCTGGTCGTCGACCGTGCCGTCGCGGCGGTGGCCGGCCGGTGGGACTGCGCCGTCCGGCGGTGGCCGGGCGACCGGATCGTCACGATCGCCGACAACTACGACAACCTCGGCTACGACCCGGCCGACGTCACCCGCGACGCGCGCTACACCCGCTACGTCGACTCCGGCCACGTGCTGCGCAGCCACTCCAGCGCGATGATCCCGGCCGCATTGCGCGCACTGGCCGCAAGCCCCGTCGACGACGTCCTGCTCGTGTGCCCGGGCGGCGTCTACCGCCGCGACAGCATCGACCGGCTGCACAGCGGCACACCCCACCAGCTCGACCTGTGGCGCGTCACCCGCCGGCCGATGACCCGCGCCGACCTGGAAGACCTGGTGGCAGCACTCCTCGAGGCGCTCCTGCCGGACCGGAAGTGGCGGCTCGAGGACCGCCATCATCCGTACACAGTGGACGGTGCCCAGCTCGACGTCGACCACAACGGCGAGTGGGTCGAGATCGCCGAGTGCGGGCTCGCCCACCCGGCCGTCCTGGAGCGAGCCGGCCTCGACGACGGCTGGTCGGGCCTCGCGCTCGGCATGGGCCTCGACCGGATGCTGATGCTGCTCAAGGGCATCCCGGACATCCGCCTCCTGCGTTCGGCCGAACCGGCGGTCGCCGCGCAGCTCACCGGCCTCGAGCCGTACCGCCCGGTGTCGGCACTCCCACCGGTCCGCCGCGACCTCTCGATCGCGGTCGCGTCCGACGACCGAGCCGAGGACCTCGGCGACCGCGTCCGCGATGCTCTGGGGGACGATGCGGAGGTCGTGGAGTCGGTCGAGATCCGCCAGGAGACGCCGTGTGCGGAGCTGCCACCACAGGCACTGGCCCGCCTCGGCGCCCGCCGGGACCAGAAGAACCTGCTGATCAGGCTGGTCCTCCGCCCGATGGGTACAACGCTGTCGGACCACGAGGCGAACGTCCTGCGCGACCGGGCGTATGCGGCCTTGCACCAGGGGACCGTCCACCAGTGGGCGGCGGAGTGACCTCAGTGCGTGATGAGGTCGTAGAGGAAGTTGACCCCGACGCCGAGGGGAATCGAGAAGAAGAGCCCGGCCAGGAAGAACAGCCACTGTTGCCGCTTCACCGGGCGTTCGCCCTTCACCTGTGCGCTCTCGATGACCGCACGGACGGCGTCGGCCTCGTCCTGGTGCAGAGCCGCAAGCTTTTGGTTCTCATCCGCTTCTGCCTTGATGCGCTCGAGGGCGATGATCTGGAGCTGGAACTCCGCTTCGATTTCGGTGGTCAGCCAACCCGACTGTTCGAGGTTGCGGCGCAGCAGATCGACTTTGACTTCGGTCGGCGTCGCTCGGACATCGCGACTGCCTTCCCGAGATTTGGCGCTGCTCAATATCCTGAGAGGCCCGGGACGCAGGTCTCGGATCGACTCCGAAGAGGGCAGCTGCCGGGCAATCGCCGAGGCACCGTCCGGCGTCCCACCGGTCGCCCCCGTAGGGTGTGGACATGGCAGATCGGCTCTACTTCCGGCAGTTGCTCGCCGGGCGGGACTTCGCTGTCGGGGATCCCGTGGCGACGCAGATGGTGAACTTCGCCTACCTCATCGGCGATCGGGACACCAAGGAAGCGGTGATCGTCGACCCGGCCTACGCCGTTCAGGATCTGCTGGGTGTGCTCGAGGCCGATGGCATGCGGCTGACCGGTGTGCTCGCGACGCACCACCACCCCGACCACGTCGGCGGTGAGATGCTCGGCTTCTCACTGCCCGGGATCGCCGAGCTCCTCGCGGTCGAGCAGGTGCCGATCCACGTCAACGGCGCCGAGACCGAATGGGTCCGCCGCGTCACCGGGGTGTCCGCCACCGACCTGCGCGCGCACGACCACGACGACGTGCTCGAGGTCGGGTCGATCCCCATCCGGCTGCTGCACACGCCCGGGCACACGCCGGGCAGCCAGTGCTTCCTGGTCGAGGACAAGCTCGTCTCGGGAGACACGCTGTTCCTCGAAGGCTGCGGCCGCACCGACTTCCCCGGCGGGGACGCCGAGGAGATCTACCGCAGCCTCCAGGCGCTCGCCGGCCTGGCCGGGGACCCCGTCGTCTACCCCGGGCACCAGTACTCGGCCGAGCCGTCCGCCTCGCTCTCCGAGGTGAAGCGCACGAACTTCGTCTACCGGCCGCGGTCCCTGGACGAGTGGAAGGTCATGTTCGGCGGCTGACGGCTTCGTCCACTTAGGCCGGTCCGGTCCGCTCCAGGGTAGCCGGGCGCGGCCGCCGTTCCACGGGATGAAACACCGGGCGTTCACGGACTGGGAGCACGCGTCCACGGATTGACTTCCCCTCGCCGGGGCTCGAAGCTCGGGATCACGCAATCCCGAACATCCCCGTCCCCGGGAGAAATCCGTGTCGATTTCCACCACGGGCGTGCTGACGCGCGCCCGGAAGACCGCCGAGGCGCCGCCTCGCAACGCGCGAAGGCGGCTCGACCTGCGGCGCTGGATCAGCCCGATCGTGCTGGTCGCCGTCTGGCAGGTCGCCGCGGCCACCGGTGTCCTGCCGCCGGACAAGCTCAGCTCACCGTGGACGGTCGTGCAGGCCGGGGTCGAAGTCGCGCGCAGCGGAGAGCTCGGTGACGCGTTCGCGGTGTCACTCGGCCGCGTCGGCGCCGGGTTCGCGCTCGGCGCGATCACCGGGGTGCTCCTCGGCATCGTCTCGGGGCTGTCGCGCTGGGGCGAGGCGCTGGTCGACCCGCCGGTGCAGATGCTGCGCACCCTGCCGTTCCTCGGCCTGATCCCGCTGTTCATCCTGTGGTTCGGGATCGGCGAGGAGACCAAGATCGTGCTGGTCGCGCTCGGCGTGGCGTTCCCGCTGTACCTGAACGTCCACTCGGGAATCCGCGGCGCCGACCCGGACCTCGTCGAAGCCTCACGGGCGCTCGGGTTCAGCCGCGCGGAACGGCTCTGGCACGTCGTCCTGCCCGGCGCGCTGCCCCAGGCGCTGGTCGGGCTGCGGCAGTCGCTCGGCCTCGCCTGGCTCGCGCTGATCGTCGGGGAGACGGTGAACGCCGACGCCGGTGTCGGCTACCTCATCAACAACGCGCGGGAGTTCCTGCGCACCGACGTCGTGGTGGTCGGCCTGATCCTGTACGCCCTGCTCGGCCTGGTCACCGACGCGCTGGTCCGGCTGCTCGAACGGAAGGTGCTCCGGTGGCGGACGCGGTAGCGGAGATCCGGGACCTGACCAAGCGGTTCGGCGACCGGACCGTCCTCAGTGGACTCGACCTGACGGTGGAGCGCGGCGAGTTCGTCGCCCTGCTCGGCCGCAGCGGCTCCGGCAAGTCGACGCTGCTGCGTGTCCTGGCCGGGCTCGACAACCAGGTCGAGGGCAGCGTGGACGTGCCCGGGACCGTTTCGGTCGCCTTCCAGCAGCCCCGGCTGCTGCCGTGGCGGAAGGTCTGGCGCAACGTCGTCCTCGGCCTGCGCCAGGAAGGCGTCTCCAAGGCGCGCAACCGGACCCTGGCCGAGAAGGCGCTGGCCGAGGTCCACCTGGCCGAGCACGCGGACGACTGGCCGCTGACCCTGTCCGGCGGTGAGGCCCAGCGTGTCTCGCTCGCCCGCGCGCTGGTGCGCGAACCCGGCCTGCTCCTGCTCGACGAGCCGTTCGGCGCCCTCGACGCGCTCACCCGGATCGCGATGCACGGGCTGGTCCAGGACCTGTGGCGGCGGCACCGGCCCGGCGTCCTGCTGGTGACGCACGACGTCGACGAGGCGCTGCTGCTCGCCGGCCGGGTGCTGGTGCTTGACGGTGGCCGGATCGTCGCCGAGCACCGGCCGCGCGAAGCCGCCGACCACGACGACCTCCGCCGGCGGGTGCTGGCGGACCTGGGAGTGACCGAAGATGCGCATGCGTAAGGCTTTGACCGTCGTCGCGGCGGCGTTCGTGCTGGCCGGGTGCGGCTCGGCGACGAGCTCGGACCCGGGCCCGGCGGCCGTGCCGGGACCGGTGAGCCCGGCCGACCTGGCGAAGGTGACACTCAAGGTCGGTGACCAGAAGGGCGGCGTGAAGTCGCTGCTCACCGCGGCGGGCCAGCTCGACGGCACGCCGTACAAGATCGAATGGGCGACGTTCACCTCGGGCCCGCCGCTGCTCGAAGCGGCCTCGGCCGGCGCGATCGACATCGGCCGGGTCGGGAACACCCCGCCGATCTTCGCTGCGGCCGCGAAGGCGAAGATCGCGGTCGTCAGCGTGGCGCGCAGCAACGTCGAGCGGGAGACCATCCTCGTCCCGCCCGACTCGCCGCTGACGAACGTCGCCTCGCTCAAGGGCAAGACGATCGGTGTCGCGAAAGGCAGTTCCGCGCACGGCCAGCTGCTGAACACCCTGCACAACAACGGGTTGTCCACCAAGGACGTCAAGGTGAGCTTCCTGCAGCCCGCCGAGGCCTACGCCGCGTTCACCCAGCACACGATCGACGCGTGGGCGATCTGGGACCCCTACACCGCGCAGGCCCAGATCGAAGCCAAGGCGCGGGTGCTCGCCGACGGCCGGGGCGCGTCCAACGGCCTGGCCTTCGAAACCGCGAGCACCGCGGCGCTGGCCGACCCCGGCAGGAACTCGGCGATCCGCGACTTCGTGATCCGGGTGGTCAAGGCCCAGAAGTGGGCCGACACGCACCGCACGGAGTGGGCGGCGGCGTGGGCCAAGGAGACCGGGCTCAAGCTCGAAGTGGCCCAGAAGGCCGTGGACGCGGGCCGCGACCGGCCGATCGCGCTGGACGATTCGGTGGTGGCGTCGGAGCAACAGCTCGCGGACGCCTTCAGCGACGAGAAGACTCTGCCGGGGAAGGTGGACTTCGCCGCGTACGTCGACCGGCGGTTCGGTCCCGACCTGGATCAGGCGAGGAGCAACGGATGAGCGTCAGGCTGCACTGGTTCCTGCCCACCAGCGGCGACGGCCGCACGATCGTGGAACGCTTCCACGCCAACCGGTCCCAGGGCCCGTCGGCGCAGCGCGAACCCGACCTGGACTACCTGGCGCAGGTCGCCCGCGCCGCCGAGCGGCAGGGTTTCGAAGGTGTCCTGACCCCGACCGGCACGTGGTGCGAGGACGCCTGGCTGACCACCGCCGCGCTGATCCGGGAGACGACCCGGCTGAAGTTCCTGGTCGCGTTCCGCCCCGGCGTCATCTCGCCGACGCTGGCCGCGCAGATGGCGGGCACCTTCCAACGACTGTCGAACGGCCGGGTGCTGCTCAACATCGTCACCGGCGGTGACGCGGTCGAGCAGCGGCGCTTCGGCGACTGGCACGACCACGACGCCCGTTACGCCCGCACCGACGAGTTCCTGACGATCGTGCGCGGGGTGTGGTCGGGACAGCCGTTCTCCTTCGCAGGGGAGCACCTGAAGGTCGAAGGCGCGACAACCCTGGCCGCGCCGGACCCGCTGCCGCCGATCTACTTCGGCGGCTCGTCACCGGCCGCGCTGCCGGTCGCGGCGCGGCACGCCGACGTCTACCTGACCTGGGGCGAGCCGCCCGCGCAGGTGGCCGAGAAGATCGGCAAGGTCCGTGCGCTGGCCGGCGACCGGCCGATCCGCTTCGGCGTCCGGTTGCACACGATCTCGCGCGACACTTCGGCCGAAGCCTGGGCGGAAGCGCAGAAGCTGCTGGACGCGCTGAGCCCGGAGCAGGTCGCCAAGGCGCAGGCGCAGCTGGCCGCCAGCGAGTCGGTGGGGCAGCAGCGGATGGTCGCGCTGCACGGCGGCCGCACCGACGGCGGCGTCCGCGGGCTGGAGATCCACCCGAACCTGTGGGCCGGCGTCGGCCTGGTCCGCGGCGGCGCGGGCACGGCGCTGGTCGGCAGCCACAGCGAGGTCGCGGACCTGATCGAGGAGTACCACAGCATCGGCGTGAGCGAGTTCGTCCTCTCCGGCTACCCGCACCTGGAGGAGGCGTACTGGTTCGGCGACGGCGTCCGGCCGGAGCTCGCGCGACGCGGCCTGATCAAGGAGTTCTAACCCCAGCGGGGCGAGGCGTAGACGACGACGTTGTCGCGATAGGACCGTTTCGCCGCGTCGAAGCTGCCGCCGCAGGTGATGAGCCGCAGTGCGCTGCCCGGCGCGGGCCCGTACACCGCGTCGGTCGGGAACGCGTCCTTCGGGTAGCGCTGGACGCCGTCCACGACGAAGCGGGTCTCCTGGCCGTCCGAGCGCGCGACGAACACTTGGTCCCCGTCGCGCAGCTCGCGCAGCCGGAAGAACGGCGCCGGCCCGGACCGGGAGTCGACGTGGGCGGCGATCACCGCCGGGCCCGGGTCACCCGGCACCGGGCCGGCGGCGTACCAGCCGACGTCCTCGAAGCGCGCCGGCGCCTCGAGCTGGTGGTCGGCGCCCAGCCCGAGCGGGACGAGCGCGGGCGCGTCCACGCCGATGGCGGGGATCCGCAGCCGCACCGGGCGGACGTCGGCGGCGGCGGGCAGCGGTTGCGGCCCGGTCGCCGTCGGGGTCGCGGACGGCGGTGTGACCGAAGGCGGCGTGGCGGCCGGAGCCGCCGAGCACCCCGCGGCCAGCGCGGCCACGACGAGCAGGACGCCGAGGTCAGCGCGCACGGGCCGCCCGGCGTCCCACCACGAAGGCGGCCAGCAGGGCGATCGCCGCGAACACCGGCCACAGCGGGATCCCGGACGACGGCGCGGTGCCGCCGCCTCCGGTTTCGACGCCGAACTTCGGTGGTTCTGGCAAGGCCGCGCCGTCCGAGATCGGGTTCGCCTTGAGCGCTCCGGCGTTCTCGGTGACCAGCAGCGTTGTCGAAGTCCCCGCCTTGACGTCGACGTCGGCGGTGGACTTCACCGAGCCGCCGCTCAGCTGCAGCGGCCAGCGGCCTTCCGGCACGTCGACGTAGTTCGAGGTCAGGCCGTAGGGCGCGTCCTTGGCGAGCGAAACGCCCTGCGGCCCGTCGACGCTGACCGGCGTGATCGCCGCCGACCCTTCGACGACCCGGACCCGGCCCTTGCCCGCCGCGGGCGGGGTGAGGTCGTCGGTGAGCAGGTCACCCTTGAGCGTGCCGTCGGGGCCGTTCGCGAAGACCAGCAAGGAGTAGGCGTTGCGCTCGGCGACCTCGATCGTCGCCGACAGCGCGGGCGGGGTGCTGGCCGCGGCGTCGGCGGGCCGCATCGAAAGCGTGTACTTGCCGGGGCCGAGCGAGGAGTACGGCGTGACCGCGCCGTACCCGGCCTTGCGGATCACGACCTTCTCCGCCTGGCCGAACGGCGCGAAGTAGATGTCCACCGGCGGCACCTTGGGGGAGAGGTGACCGACCCGGATCCAGCCGACGCCCGGGCCGGGCGCGGTCGCCGCCTCGGCCGTCACCGGCGTCAGCGCGACGAGCAGGAGGGCTGCGGCGGCCAGCCCGCCGGGTCTGAGCAGGAGCCGTGGAAGGGTGCGCATGGGAGGGCCTTTCGCCGGTCAGGGAGAGGAGAACGGGACGAGCAGTCCCGTCGGTGCGAACAGCGGATAGGTGACGAGCACGCCGCCGGCGGTCCGGGCGACCGAGGACGGGCGGAACAGGTCGCGCTGGCCGGCGTAGAACTCGGCCGCCCCGTCTTCACCGCCGGCCAGCAGCACCCGGCGGCGCGGCTGCCCGGCCGGGTCCTCGCCCGGGACCTCGGGGAAGGCCGTGACCCGGACGGGCTGGAGCGCCGCGAGCGCGGCGATCGTCGCGATGAGCCGGGGGTCGGCACGGCCCGCGCGGAGCACGGCGGCGGCGTCCGGCGTGAGGCTGATCCGGGCGGACGACGCCAGCGCCTCGCCGGCGTGGGCGCGCGCCGAGGACTCCGAAGGCCCCGCCGGGTCGGCCGGGGACAGGCCGAGGCGCGAGACGGTGACCCGGCCCTCGCCCGCGCCGAAGACCGCGGTCACCCCGGCGGTGCCGAGAGTGCCGTCGAGAGCGGGGAAGTGCTGCCGGAGGTCGGCCCCGTCACCGGTGAAGACGGCCCACTCGGCGGGCGGGCAGGTGGCCGCACACGCCGCGGGCGCGGCCAGCATGCCGGTCGGCCAGCCGGCCTTCGCGAGCTCGGCCCAGGCAGCGTCGTCGACCAGCAGCCGGGCGCCGGATGCGTTGGCCTGCAACCATTCCTGGGCTTCGGCGAGCGGCCCGCGCCGGTCGGTCGAGGGTTTCAGCGCCGGGTAGCCGTACACCCAGCCGACGGCGACCACCGCGACCAGGACGACGGTCGCCAGGGCGATCCCGCGCGAACGGCCGGCTTCCCACCGGTGCGCCGCGGTGCGCTGGCGGGTCATGGCCTGGGCGACGCCGGCGAGCAGCAGCGGAGTCAGGGGCAGCAGCAGGGCGAGCACGGCGGTGTCGGGCACACCGGGGATGGCCAGCGTCGCCGCCAGCAGCAGGCCGGACACCGCGAGCGGCCGCAGCGCGGTGACGGCGAGCGCGGCCACCAGCGCGACCGTCGACAGCACCGCCCATGCCGGGTCGAGCGCGACCCAGTCGGCGACCGAAGGCCGGCTCGCGGCGGCGAGGTGCGGCCGGAGGACGTCGGCGGCCGGGCCGAAGGCGATGCCCAGCCCCAGGTTGAGCAGCACCGCCACCAGCGCCGCCCGGGCCGGCGCGCGCCGCACGAGCAGCCAGCCGGCCGCGGGCAGGAAGAACAGGGCCAGCGGCGAGGTGAGGACCGCCGCGAGCAGGCAGATCGCGGCCAGCACGTCGTGGCGGATCCGGCCGCCGGGCTTGGTGACCAGCACCAGCGCGCCCAGTGCCCACACCACCGCGAGGTGCTCGACGACGACCAGCCGCTGCAGGCCGAGCGCCAGTGGTGAAGCCGCGACGAGCACCACCGCGGCCGCCGACGCCCACCGGGTCAGGCCGAGCCGGCGCGCCAGGACCCACAGCAGGACGATGCCGGCCACGGCGGCGACGAGCATCGTTTCGCGGACCGCGCCGAGGGCCGAGGCCGAACGGCCGAACGCGTCGGTGACCATCGTGTAGGCCGAGAGCTGCCACCAGCCGAACGGGCTCACCCCGGCGCCACCCGCGTCGGTGAACGGCGTGAAGTGCCCGAGCGCGTAGGCGTGCGCGACGTTCGCGGATTCGGCGGGCAGGGCCGGTGTCGTGGCGGCCAGGTAGAGCACCCGGAGGCCCCCGGCCAGCGCCAGCAGCGCCAGGACGATGTCGAGCGACAGCAACCGGTGTGCGGCCGGGGACGGAGTGCCCGGCCGCTCGGAAAGCGTCGCGGGGGAGGGGCCCGAGTACGACGTCCCCCAGCTGTGCTGGGCCATTGGACGGATCGTAGCCGCTCCCGATCACCCGTCCAGCTCGGGACGATTACGTCATCCGGACGGCCTAGAGATCGCCGGGGAGATCAAAAAGCCTTGTCCCGCAAGATTATTTCCGACTGTCCCGAGTGGATCCGGAGAGTGTCCGGGTCAACGCGAGTGCGACCGTCCGGACGGCGGGGGCAACCCGTTCGGTGCGCATCCGGTTGGCCCAGCCCGAGATCGAAACGGCGGCCACCGCGACACCGCGCGCGTCGAGCAGCGGGCTGGCCGCGCACACGACACCGACGCCGGATTCCTCGCGCTCCAGCGCGATCCCGTCCTCGCGGATCCGGGTGAGCTGACGGCGGAGCAAGCCGGGCGCCGTGATCGTCCGGGCGCTCATGCGGGGTAATCCGGCGTCGATCACCTGGTTCACCACGGATTCCGCGGAAAACGCCAGGATCGCCTTGCCGACGCCGGTCGCGTGCGCGGGAAACCGGCCGCCGATGCGGGACGGCAGCGTCGGCGCGTCCGGCCCGCGCAGCACGTCGAGGTAGACGACTTCGGTGCCTTCGAGGATCGCGAGATGCACGGTGTTGCGTGTCGCCTCGCGCAGATCCGCGAGGTACGGCCGGGCGGCTTCGACCAGCCCACGGCGGGGTGAGGCCAGTTGGCCGATTTCGAACAGCCGCAGGCCGAGCCGCACCGCGCTGTCCTCGCGCTGGAGCAGGCCGGTTTCGACGAGGTGCCCGACGAGCCGGTGCACGGTCGTCTTGGCGAGCCCGGTCCGGCGGGCCAGCTCGGAGACGCCGAGGGTCTCGTCACCCGGGCGGAAGGCGTCGAGGAGCGCGGCGAGCCGGGCGGCGACGAGGCCGTCGCCGCTCGCGCCGTCGTTCCGGCCAGCGGTACGCATGGGTTGAGTGTGCCCGATCTTCCCCGCCACTGTCACCAGGTCAGCGGAGGTGAGGTCAGTGGTCGTCGGCGCCGAGCACGAGCTTGACGCAGTGCGCCACGAGCCGTTCGCGCGAAACCTTCAGCGAGCCGTCGAGGTAGGAGATGAAGACGTTGCTCAGGGCCCCGACCAGCCCGATGGCGACCATGTGGCGTTCGGTCTCGTCACCGTGGGACAGCTGCTCGCCGACGAGCGCGGCGAACACCGGCAGCAGGTGCAGGCCCCGGCGGGTCAGCGCCGGGTCGGTCAGCGGCGCGAGCAGCAGGACGCGGCCCCGGCGCGGGTCGTCGACGATCAGCTCGACAAACGCGCGCACCGCGTGCTCGGCCCGCAGCGTGGGGTTCGGGGCGTCCCGGACCGCGGCCACCAGCGCCTGCCGGGCCTGCTCGCCGACGTGCTCGTACACCGCCGCGACGAGCTCTTCGCGGTCGGCGAAGCTTTCGTAGAAGTAGCGCTCGGTGAGCTTGGCGTGCCGGCAGACCGCGCGGACGCTCGTCCCGGCCGAGCCCTCGGTGCCCAGCAGTTCGAGCCCGGCGGCGACGAGCTGCTCACGGCGCAGCGCCTTCCGGTCGTCCAGGGTCGTGCCCGCCCACGTGCGGCCCGGCATGCTCGCTCCTCGGTTGACTACGTGTGTTGTCAGATCCTAGCCTGACAACAGCCGTAGTCAGTTCCGACTCGACGAGGAGAGCGCCGATGAGCAGGGAAGCACCCCGACCGCTGGGCCCCGACTCGCTCACGTGGAAGTACTTCGGCGACTGGCGTGGCCTGCTCATCGCGCTGTGGGCCGGCTCGATGCAGAACATGCACCCCGGCCTCGGCGCCGGCGTCGAGCAGCATTCCCGGTTCTTCGAAGAGCGGTGGCAACGGCTGTTCCGCTCGCTCTACCCGATCGGCGGCGTGGTCTACGACGGGCCGCGCGCGCACCGGACCGCTCTCGAGGTCCGCGGGTACCACGACCGCATCAAGGGGATCGACGCGCAAGGCCGCCGGTACCACGCGCTCGACCCCGACACCTACTACTGGGCGCATTCGACGTTCTTCGTCAGCACGATCCTCATCGCCGACCACTTCATGGGCGGCATCGGCGAGGTGGAGAAGCGGCGGCTGTTCGACGAGCACGTCACCTGGTGGCGGATGTACGACATGACCCTGCGGCCGGTGCCGGAGAGCTGGGAGGACTTCCAGCGCTACTGGAAGCACATGTGCGCCGAGGTCCTGGAGGACAACAAGGCCACCCGGGACGTCCTCGACCTGCGCGGGATCGCGAAACCGCCGTTCCTGCCCTGGCTGCCGGACGTGCTCTGGCGGCCGGTGAGCGTGCTGATCGCGAAGAACTTCGTCTGGCTGACGACCGGCCTCTACGACCGCGAGATCCGCGACCTGCTGGGCCTGCGCTGGTCCGAACGCGACGCGCGGCGCCACCGGCGGGCCGGGAAGCTGATCAACGCCGTGTTCAAGCTCGTCCCGCACGACCGTCGTTACCACCCGCGGGCCCGCGCCGGCTGGCGCCGCGTGCGCGGCGAGGTGGCTCCGGACGCGCCGGTGGTCGAGACTCCACCCAGGAACCTGCCGCCGCTGTCGGAGCGCGGCAAGCCGGAGCACTACGCGCCGAACGTCTAGGAGGCATTCGTGAAGCTGGGATTCCACGTCGGGTACTGGGGCAGCGGGCCGACCCCGGGTGCGCTGGAGGCCGTGGTGAGGGCCGAGGAGCTCGGCTTCGACTCGGTGTGGACGGCGGAGGCGTACGGCTCGGACGCCTTCACGCCCCTGGCCTGGTACGGCGCCTCCACCAGCCGGATCCGGCTCGGCACCAACATCGTCCAGATGGCGGCGCGCACCCCGACCGCGACGGCGATGAGCGCGCTCACCTTGGACCACCTGTCGGGTGGCCGGATGGTGCTCGGGCTCGGCGCGTCCGGCCCGCAGGTCGTCGAGGGCTGGTACGGCCAGCCGTACCCGAAACCCCTGGCGAGGACCCGGGAGTACGTCGACATCGTGCGCCAGGTGATCGCCCGCGAAGCCCCGGTGACCCTCGACGGCCAGCACTTCCAGCTGCCGTACAAGGGCGGCGCCGGCCTCGGCAAGGCGCTCAGGCCGACGGTCCACCCGCTGCGCAAGGACATCCCGATCCACCTGGCCGCGGAGGGCCCGAAGAACGTCGCCCTCTCCGCCGAGATCGGCGACGGCTGGCTGCCGCTGTTCTTCTCACCCAAGAGCAACAACTTCTACAAGGCGGCGCTGGAAGAGGGCTTCGCGCGGCCGGGCGCCCGGCACACCCTCGACACGTTCGAGGTCCCGTGCTCGGTCCCGGTGCTCGTCCACGACGACGTCGAGGAGGCGGCGAGCTGGATCAAGCCGTCACTCGCGCTGTACATCGGCGGGATGGGCGCGAAGAGCGTCAACTTCCACCACGACGTCTTCGCCCGGCTGGGGTACGAGGACGTGGCGGACAAGGTCCAGGAGCTGTACCTCGCGGGCCGCAAGGACGAGGCGACCGCGGCCATTCCGACGTCGCTCGTGGAGGACACGTCACTGATCGGACCCGCCGCAAAAATCCGCGACGAGCTGCAGGCCTGGGAGGAAACGGTCGTGACGCAGCTGCTGCTGCGTGGCGACGCGGCGACCCTGACGAAGATCGCCGAAGCCCTGGGCTGAGCGCCGCTGTCGGCACTTTTGTCGGGTTGCCGGGGTGGCGGGGCTCACGTACGGTCCCCGATTAACGCGAAAGTCGTTCACGTTAGTCGGGAGACCGTATGCGGGTGAGTCGTCGTACCGTCCTGGCCGGAGCCACCGCGCTCCCGTTCGCCGCCGCCGTGGCCGGACCCGCCGCGGCCGCCTCCGCGCTCAAGGTCGGCGTCGGGATCGGCGACGTCACCGGGCCCGCGGCCGAAAACGGCATGATGGGCTACTCCATGCCGCAGCAGCAGACCGCCGGCATCCACCTGCGCACCCGGGCCCGGGCCTACGTCGTCGACGACGGGACCCGCCGGATCGTCTTCGTCACCGCCGAGCTGGGCGCGCTGTTCCAGTCCGTCCACCAGGGTGTCCTGCGCGAACTGGTCCGGAAGTACGGCGACCGCTACACCGAGCAGAACGTCCTGCTCAACGCCACCCACACGCACTCCGCGTGCGGCGGTGACTCGCACTACGCCGCGTACGACCTGTCGATCCTCGGCTTCCAGCAGCAGACCTACGACGCCGTTGTCGCCGGGATCGTCGAGGCGATCAGCCGGGCGCACGACGACCTCGCGCCGGGCGAACTCAGCCTCGGCCGCACCGAGCTGACCGAGGCGAGCGCGAACCGGTCGAGGGTCGCCTTCGAGCGCAACCCCGACAAGGACCACTTCCCGCTCTCGATCGACCCGGCCGTCACCGTGCTGCGGTTCCGCCAAGGCGGGAAGGACGTCGGCGCGATCACCTGGTTCGCCACGCACGGCACGTCCATGAGCAACGGCAATCACCTGATCAGCAGCGACAACAAGGGCTACGCCGCCTACGCGTGGGAGCACGACCACGCGGGTGTCCGCTACCTCGACGGCCCGCCCGGGTTCGTCGCCGCCTTCGCCCAGACCAATTCCGGCGACATGACGCCGAACCTGAACCTCCAGCCGGGCACGCCGGAGACGGAGTTCCAGAACACCCGGCGCATCGGCGAACTCCAGTTCCAGGCGGCAAAACGCGCCTTCGACGCGGCGGGCGAGCCGATCACCGGCGGCGTGGACCACCGGATGACGTACGTGGACATGTCCGCCGTCGACGTCGACCCGCAGTTCACCCCGGACGGCCGCGCGCATCGGACCTGCACCGCCGCGATCGGCGTCTCGATGCTGGCCGGCAGCACCGAAGACGGGCCAGGTTTGCCGCTGCCCGAGGGTGTCAAGAACCCGTTCATCGACTGGCTCGGCGGCATCGACGCGCCGATCCCGCAGGCCCTGGCCGACGCGCAGGCACCGAAGGTCGTCGCGGTGCCGTTCGGCGCGATGAAGCCGTACCCGTGGGCGCCGGAGGTGCTGCCGCTGCAGATCGTCCGGATCGGGCAGCTGCACCTGGTCGCCGGGCCCGCGGAGTACACGATCGTCGCCGGGCTGCGGATCCGGAAGACCGTCGCCGCCGCGCTGGGCGTGCCGCTCGAGAACGTCCTCATGCAGGGCTACTCCAACGCTTACAGCCAGTACGTCACGACGCCGGAGGAGTACGACTCGCAGCAGTACGAAGGCGCGTCGACGCTCTTCGGCCGCTACACGCTGCCCGCGTATCAGCAGGAGTTCGGGAAGCTCGCCGCAGCGATGAAGGCGGGGACGTCGGTGCCGCACGGCCCGGTCCCGCGTGATCTGCGCGGCAAGCTCGTCAACTTCCAACCCGGTGTCGTCTTCGACAGCGCGCCGCTGCTGAAGAGCTTCGGCGACGTCGTCACCGACGCGAAGAGCAGCTACCGGCGCGGCGAGCAGGTCTCGGTAGCGTTCGTGACCGGCCATCCGAAGAACGACCTCCGCCGCGACGGCACGTTCCTCGAGATCCAGCAGTACGTGGACGGCCGCTGGGTCCGCTACGCCGACGACGGCGACTGGGCGACGAAGTTCCGGTGGACGCGGACGTTCGTGAGCGAGTCGCGGGCCGAGGTCACCTGGGACATTCCCGCGAACACGCCGGTCGGCAAGTACCGCGTTGTCCACTTCGGAGCGTGGAAGCACGGCCTCACCGGCGCCATCGCCCAGCTCAGCGGGACCTCCCGCGCCTTCGTCGTCTCCTGATCCGGAAAGGACCCGTCGTGCGCAGGACCGCCATTCTCGCCGTCGTCGTCACCGCGCTCACCCTCCTGACCGCGCCCGCCCGGGCCGCGGACGCCGCCGTGAGCGTGCTGAGCTTCAACCTCTGGCAGCTGCCGTGGATCGCCAACCCGAACACCGCCGACAAGGCGGCCCGGGCTCAGGCCGCGGAAGGAGTCATCCGCGCCCAGGACGCCGACGTCGTCGTGCTCGAAGAGGCCTTCAGCGCCCAGGCCGAGGACCTGCGCGGGCGGCTCGTCGACGCCTACCCGTTCCAGACACCCCTGGTCGGGCAGTCCTGCTCGACGTCGCCGGGCTGGACGTCGGTGAACGGCACCTGCTCGAACTCGCCGATCGTGGTCAACGGCGGTGTCACCGTGCTCAGCAAGTACCCGATCACCGAAAAGCACCAGCTCGTCTACCGAAACTCCTACTTCGGGACGGCCGACTACCTGTCCAACAAGGGCGCGGCGCTGGTGCGGATCTTCGCCCACGGCAAAGCGCTCTGGCTCGCCGGCACGCACCTGCAGGCCGACGAGGGCCCGGAGACGCTGCCGAAGGCGCACGAGATCCGGCTGGCCCAGCTCGGCGAGCTGCGCGACCTCGCCGCCGCCCGCGTCCCGGCGGGCGACCCGGTGGCCGTCGCCGGAGACCTCAACATCGAGTACTGGGCCGGGCAGGACCGCCGCGACGCCTTGGGGCGGTCCCAGTCGTCGCAGGGCGAGGCCGTGCTCGGCGGGACGCTGCGGACGGCGGGAGCGGGGGAGTACAGCTTCGACGCCGTCACCAACCCGGCCGCGGCGAAGTCCGTCCCGGCCGGCTACCGGGATTCGCTGGACTACGTCGGCTCGCTGCGACGCGCCGAGGTCGGGCCGGTACAGCTGGTGCATTACGACGGTGGCACGATTCCCTCCGACCACTACCCGGTGCTGGCCGAGATCCACTACTGATCGCCTCATCGGAGTTCGTTTTTCGAGGAGGACCATGACGACGCTGTCCGGCCGGACGCGGTTCAGGTATTCGCTCGGCTCGTTCGTCACCGGGTCCTTCGGCACGGTCCCCGGCCTGGTCCTGGTCAAGTACCTGACCGACACGATGGCCGTGCCCGCCGGCTGGGCCGCCGCGATCGTGTTCGTGCCCAAGGCCTGGGACGTGCTGTTCAACCCGATCGCCGGCCGGATGTCGGACGCCGACCTGCTCAAGACCGGCAGCCGCCGCCGCTTCCTGCTGATCGGCGGCATCGGCGTGGCGATCCTGTTCGCGGCGATGTTCGCCCACCCCGGGTTCGGCACCCCGCTGCCGGACGCGCTGTACGTGGCGATCACATTCGCCCTCTGCGCGACGGCGTACGCGCTGTTCCAGGTGCCGTTCAACGCGCTGCCCGCCGAGCTGACCGAGTCGGCGACCGAACGCACGAAGCTCACCAGCGTCCGGATCGGCGTGCTCGCCGTGACGATCCTGATCTGCGGTGGCGGCGCCCCGGCGATCACCACCGCGATCGACGGCGTCGCCGGCTACCGCGTGATGGCCGTGGTGATCGGGCTGATCGTGCTGGCCGCGACACTGCTGGTGTACTTCGGGCTCAAGGACGCGCCGGTCGGCTCGCTGCGGCCGAACACCGTGAACCTGAAGGACCTCGTCCGCACGCTCGCCGGCTGGCGGCCCTTCCGCTGGCTGCTGGGCACGTACTTCATCCAGGCGCTGGGCATCGGCACGGTGCTCGCCGCGATCCCGTTCTTCGCCCAGCGCATCCTCGGTGACAGCGGCTACGGCACGATCCTGTTCGTCATCTTCGTCGGCCCGGCGCTGATCACCATGCCGCTGTGGCCGCGGCTGGGCGACCGGGTCGGCAAGCTCAACGGCTTCCGCCTGGCGACGGCCACGTTCGCGATCGGCCTGCTCGGCCTGGTGTTCGCCCAGGAGATCCCGCTGTTCGTGTCGTTCGTCTTCGTGGCGCTGTGCGGCGTCGGGTACGCGGGGATCTCGGTGTTCCCGCTGGCCATCCTGCCCGACCTGATCACCGCCGAAGAGGAGCGCACCGGCGAGACCCGCGCGGGGATCGCGGCCGGCGTGTGGACCGCGGGGGAGACGCTGGGGCTGGCCTTCGGCGGCGGCCTGTGGGCGCTCATCCTCGCGTTCGGCGGGTACGTTTCCAGCACGGACGCGACGAGCGCCCAGCCGGACAGCGCGATCGTGGCGATCCTCGTCGGCGCGTCGATCGTCCCCGGCGTGCTCATCGCGCTGGCCCTGCCGCTGCTGCGGCGCAAGGTCCTGGAGCCGCGCCATGAACCCGCCTGAGGACGTCCTCGCGGCGCTGCGGGAGCTGCGCGCCGGTGACCTGCCGACGCACGGCGGCCGCACCCTGGCGTACGTCTACGACAGCGGGCTGTCCGAAGTGGACACCCTCGGGGCCGCGGCGCACGCGCTGGCGTCGTCGGCGAACGGCCTCGACCCGACGGCGTTCCCGAGCTTGCTGCGGATGGAGAACGACCTCGTTGCCGCGGCTTCTGCTTTGCTGGGCTCGGTGCCGGGTGTGGTCGGCTCGGTGACTTCCGGCGGCACAGAGTCGTGCTTGCTGGCGGTGCTCGCCGCCCGGGACGCGCACCCTTCGATCGCTTCGCCCTCGATCGTGCTGCCGACCACCGCGCACGCCGCGTTCCACAAGGCGGCGCACCTGTTCGGGGTGCGGCGGATCGACGTCCCGGTCGACCCGGTGACGTTCCGCGCCGACCCGGCGGCGATGGCGGCGGCCATCGACGACTCGACGGTGCTGGTGGTGGCGAGCGCGCCGTCGTACGCCCACGGGGTGCTGGATCCGATCGGCGAGATCGCCGCGGCGGCTTCGGCGCGTGGGGTCCGGATGCACGTCGACGCGTGCATCGGCGGCTGGGTGCTGCCGTACTTCGCTCGCCTCGGCGCCGACGTGCCGCCGTTCGACTTCCGCGTCCCGGGTGTCACGAGCATTTCGGTGGATCTGCACAAGTACGCGTACTGCCCGAAGGGCACGTCGGTGCTGCTGCACGCGTCGGCGGAGCTGCGGCGTTCGCACTACTTCGCGAGCGCGGGCTGGCCGGGGTACACGATGCTGAACACGACGATCCAGAGCACACGTTCGGGCGGTCCCTTGGCCGCGGCGTGGGCGGTGGTGCGTCACCTCGGCGAGGACGGTTATCTGCAGCTGGCCGCGTCGACGCGCGAAGCGGTTTCCCGGATCCGGGACGGGGTCTCGGAAATCGAGGGGCTGCGCGTGCTCGGCGACCCGGTGTCGACGCTGATCGCGTTCACCGGCGACGACGGTTTCGACCTGTTCACCGTGGCCGACGAGATGAAGACGCGCGGCTGGTACGTCCAGCCGCAGTTCGCTCATCTGTCATCGCCGGTGAACCTGCACCTGACGGTGACGGCGGCGAATCACGGCAGTGAGAAGGAGTTTCTCGCCGATCTTGCTGCTTCGGTCGACGCGGCCCGCGCGGCGGGCCCGGTGATCATCGACCCGGCGGTGGCGGAGTTCGTCGCGGCCTTGGATCCCGCGACGCTCACGTCCGAACAGTTCGCCGGGCTCCTCGCGGCAGCGGGCCTCGGCGGCGCTTCGGGCCTGCCGGACCGGATGGCCCCGATCAACGCCCTCCTCGCAACGGCTCCTCCGCCGCTACGCGAACGCCTGCTGCTGGAATTCCTCGGCGCGCTCTACACCCCGTGAAATGCCGTTAAGGCCACCTTACGGGCGTCAGGTGGCCTTAACGGCACGTGGCTACTGGTTGCGGGAGGCGAGGCCCGCCGGGGCGGACTTGACGGCTGCGTGGATCGCGTCCGCCAAGGCCAGCGCGTCTTCCTCGGTGAGTTCGAGCGCGACGCGCGCCGACGCGCCCAGGCCCGGGTTGCGGAAGTCGATGTTGACCGTGTGCCCGTACGGCGCGTGGACCGGGTGGTCGACGTACACGGTGCCCTCGTCCAGGCGGAACCAGCCGCGGGCGCCCTTGCCGCTGCCTTCGAGCGGGAACTTCTCGGTCAGGTAGGTGCACATGGCGGGTCCTCTCAGGCGCTGAGCGTGCGGGAGTAGAAGTCGAAGATGCGTTCCCAGCCGTCCTTCGCCGCTTCCGGCCGGTAGCTCGGGCGGTCGACGGCGAAGAACGAGTGACCCGCGCCCGCGTACGTGTGGAACTCGTGCTCCTTGCCCAGCTTCTCCAGCTCCGCCGCCAGCACGGCGACCTCGTCCGGACTGGGGAACTGGTCGTCCGCGCCGAAGATGCCGAGCAGCGGGCACGACAGCTGCGGGGCCAGGCCGAGCAGCGGCTTCATCTGCTTCATCGCCTCCGGCGGATCGGCGACGACAAACGCGCCGTAGCAGTCGACTGCCGCGTCGATGTCGAGCGAGCAGCCGGACAGGAACGCCTGGCGCCCGCCCGAGCAGTGCCCGATGACACCGACGCGACCATTCGCGTTTTCGAGGGCGCGAAGGTGGTCAGCCGCGCCGGCAACGTCGCCGACGAGCCGGTCGTCCGGGACACCGCCGGCCGCACGGACCGTGGCGGCGGCGTCGTCCGGGTCCGCGCCGGGAGCTTCGCGGGAGTAGAGGTTGGGGCAGAGCGCGTTGTACCCCTCGGCAGCGAACCGGCGCACCATCTCCTTGGTCGACGCGTCGTAGCCGGGCATGTGGTGGATCACCACCACACCGCCGCGGGGCGCCGCGTCGGTCGGCTTGGCCAGGTAGGCCTCGATCTCGTCGCCGCCGTGCCCGGTGATGGTGACGGTTCCGGCGATGAGTTCGTCGGTCATCGGTTCTCCTTCGCTGCGTCCGCTGTCGGGTGGAAGTATCGGGCTCCGCGCGAGGCCGACGCCACCGCGGCGACGACGGCCATCACCGCGGCGGCGGTGAACACGACCACGAGGCCGTGGTGGAACGGCCCGGAGACCAGCTGCGGGAAGAACTCCCCGCCGGTCAGCGTGGCGCGGTCCCCGGGCGACAGTCCGGAAAGGACACCCGGGCCGAGCAGGTGCCCCACCGGGTTGCTGCCGAGGAACGCCGCGAACAGCGTGCTCACCGGGGGTAGCTGGGCGACGCCGTCCGCCACGTGCGCCGGGACGCCGTGGGCCTGCAGGCCGCCGGTCAAGGTCTGGGGCAGCGACGAAGCCAGCCCGGCGATCATCAGTGAGAAGAACACGCCGATCGACAACGACGTCCCGGAGTTCTGGAACGTCGCCCGCATGCCGGAAGCGACCCCGCGCTGCTCGGTCGGGACGCTGCTCATGATCGCCGAGGTGTTCGGCGCGGAGAACATGCCCTGGCCGATCCCGCTGACCACGAGCAGTGCGGCGAACAGCGGGTAAGGGAAGTCCACGGGCAGTGCGAGCAGGCCGAGGAACGCCGCCGCGACCAGCAGCAGCCCGCCGGTGGAGAACAGCCGCGCGCCGAACCGGTCGGAGAGGTACCCCGACACCGGACCGGCGATCAGGAAGCCGACGGTCAGCGGCAGCAGGTAGATGCCCGCCCACAACGGGGTCCGCTCGTAGTCGAAGCCGTGCAGCGGCAGCCAGATCCCCTGCAGCCAGATGATGAGCATGAACTGCATGCCACCGCGGGCCACGGAAGTCAGCAGGGCGGCGATGTTGCCCGCGGCGAAGGCCCGGATCTTGAACAGCCCGAGGTGGAACATCGGCGCCGCGACACGGGTCTCGATGACGCCGAAGAGCAGGAGCAGCAGCACCCCGGCGCCGATGCCGCCGAGCACCCACGGGTTGCCCCAGCCGGTCGCGCCGCCACCGTAGGGCTGGATCCCGTACGTGATCGCGGCGAGCAGGATCGCGGTGCCCGCGGCGAAGGTGACGTTGCCGCCCCAGTCGATCTTGGCGCGCTTCGGCGTGCCGACCTCGCGCAGGCTGCGGATCGACCAGATCGTGCCGAGCAGGCCGAACGGGACGCTCACCCAGAACACCGCGCGCCAGTCGATCTCGGCGAGCAGCCCGCCGACGACCAGGCCGAGGAACTGCCCGGCCAGCGCGGTGATCTGGTTGACGCCCAGCGCCATGCCGCGTTGTTCGGTGGGGAAGGCGTCGGTGAGGATGGCCGCGGAGTTCGCCGTCAGCATCGAGCCGCCGACCGCCTGCACCACCCGCCAGCCGATCAGCCACAGGGCGCCGCCGCCGGCGTGGAACGGGTCGAACGACAGGGCCACGGAAGCGACGCTGAAGACGACGAAGCCGAGGTTGTACATCTTGACCCGGCCGAACATGTCGCCGAGCCGGCCGAGTGTCACCACCAGCACGGCCTGGACCAGCAGGTAGCCGAGGATCATCCAGAGCAGGTAACCGATGTTGCCCGGGGCCAGGGGGTCGAGCCCGATCCCGCGGAAGATCGCCGGCAGCGAGATGATGACGATCGAGCCGTCGAGCGCCGACATCAGCACGCCGAGCGTGGTGTTGGACAGCGCGACCCACTTGTAACGGCTGTTCGTGGTCACCGCCGCCGTCACAGCTCGTCCGCCAGCCGCTCGATCAGCGGGATGGCCGCCATGAGCTTGCGCTGCTCGGCCACGGTGAACTTCTCGGCCAGCGCGGTGGCCATCAGCTCGGTGGTCCGCGACCGGCGGTCGGTGAGCAGCCGGACGCCGGCCCCGGTGACCGACATCAGGACCTTGCGGCCGTCGGAGTCGTCCTTGCGGCGCTCGACGAGGCCGCGGTCGACCAGCCCGGCCAGGGTGACGCCCATGGCCTGCGGTTTCACCCGCTCGAGGTCGGCCAGGCAGCCCGGGGTGGCCGGGCCCTCCCGGTCGAGCCGGGACAACACCGAGCGTTCGGGCAGGGTCAGCTCGCCGACGACGTACCCCTGGCGCAGCCGCCGGACCAGCCGGCCGAGGGCGACGCGCAGGTCGGTGCTCGCCTGGAGCAGCTCCTCATCCGTCACGATCGTCAACCTAGACTGATAAACCTGGGTTGATCAACTCGGACGGATCGGCCGCTATCGGGTGAGCCGGGAGCTTTCGCCCGGTCGGCCCGGTCACCCGGTGTTAGCGTCCGAAGTGGACATATGCAGCCGAGCGCATCCACGGAGGAACCGCCGATGACCATCCCGCACGTCGAGCACGCCGGCCACGACCACGTGCACCGCGAGGGCTGCGGGCACGCGGCCGTGCCGCACGGCGACCACGTGGACTACGTGCACGAAGGGCACCTGCACCGGGCCCACGACGGCCACTTCGACGAGTGCGAGATCACCGGCCACGTGCCGCACACCGGCCACGACCACACCCACGGCGAGGGCTGCGGGCACGTCGCCGTGCCGCACGGCGAGCACGTCGACTACCTGCACGACGGCCACCGCCACGCCGTGCACGAGGACCACTACGACGACCACTGAGTCAATGGACGTGCACCGGGCCCCACGCCGGGAACGGATCCGGCCCGGACGCGACCTCGCCGAGGCACTCCCGTAGCGCGGCCAGCAGCGCTTCGCCGGCGAGGTCGACGCCGATGAACACCAGTTCCTGGCGTGGTTCGTCCGCCACGCCCTGGGGTTCGAACCGCGCCACCGTGCCGGCCTGGGACCACAGGCCGGTCACCCCAGGCCGGGACGCCAGCGCGAAGAACCCCTTGGAGCGCAACACCGTCCCGAACTCGCCCGAGTCCAGCCGGCGGGCGACGAAGTCCCACAGTGCCACCGGGTCGAACGCCCGCGAGGCGCGGAACACCACGCTCGAGATGCCGTACTCCTCGGTCTCCGGCACGTGGTCGCCGTTCAGCTCGGCAACCCAGCCCGGCGCCTCCTGTGCCCGGACCGGGTCGTACCGGCCGGTCCCGAAGACCCGGTTGAGCGGCACCTTTCCGAAGCTGCTGGTGACGACGTCGGCCGCCGGGTTGAGCCGCCGGAGCACCGCCACCAGCAGTGCCGCGTCGTCCGGCGACACCAGGTCCGTCTTGTTCAGCAGCAGGACGTCGGCGAACTCCACCTGGTCCATCAGCAGGTCGCTGACGGTCCGCTCGTCGGCTTCGTACTGGTCCAGCCGGCGCTCCACCAGGGAGTCGCCGGCGGCCAGTTCGCGGGCGAAGTTCGCCGCGTCCACCACCGTCACCATGGTGTCGAGGCGGGCGACGGAGTCCAGGAACGAGAACGTCGCCGCCACCGGCATCGGCTCGGAGATCCCGCTCGACTCGATGAGCACGTGGTCGAAGCGGTCGCCGGCGCACAGGGCCGCGACCTCCTCGAGGAGGTCCTCCCGCAGGGTGCAGCAGATGCACCCGTTGGTCAGCTCGACGAGGCGCTCCTGCGACCGCACGAGGCCTGCGTCGATGTTGACCTCGCTCATGTCGTTGACGATCACCGCCACCCGCAGCCCCGCGCGGGTGGCGAGGATGTGGTTGAGCAGCGTCGTCTTGCCCGCGCCGAGGAAGCCGGACAGCACCGTGACCGGAACGCTCACGAGTGGAAGTGCCTGATCAGCCGGCGCGGGACGAGCTTCGTCCCGCCGTCGACCTTGATCGGCACCAGGTCCACCGCGGCGGCCTTCCACTGCGACCGCCGGGCGCGGGTGTTGCTTCGCGACTTCTTGCGCTTCGGGACGGCCATCAGCGCGTACCCCGCTTGCCGTAGCGGCGGTGGAACTTCTCGACCTGGCCGGCGCTGTCCATGATCCGCTGGGTGCCGGTCCAGAACGGGTGCGACCACGAGCTGATGTCGACCATGACGAGCGGGTAGCGCTGTCCGTCGGACCATTCGACGGTCTTGTCGGAGGTGATGGTGGAGCGGGTCAGGAACGCGTCGCCGGTGGACGAGTCCTTGAACACCACGGGGTGGTAGTCGGGGTGGATGCCGTTCTTCACTGGTCTTCCTTTCGGTTCGCCGCGGTCGCGTCGTGCCGCGCCGGGTCGGTCTCGGTGTCCTCGCACGGTTCTTCGTGCCAGTCGCCGAACGGGTCGGGGTAGCGCTGCCACTCCGCCGGGCCGGCGGCCAGTTCTTCGTCAGTGAGTAGAGCGCCGCGCAGGGCCGCGTCGATCTCGTCGGGCGTTGTCTGGTCCGTCACGACGACGAGCTCCTGCGCGCGGTCGCCGTGCACCGGGTCCCAGCGCAGCGACGCCAGGGTGCGGCGCTCGGGGGAGACGTCCGGCCACGCCGGTCCGTCCGGCGAGGCGAGCCACGGGCCGGCGTGGCCGATGCCCAGCCCGCCCCCGGCCGACTCGATCCAGAACGCGACGTCCGGCTGGCTCGCCACCCACGCGCGCCCGCGGGTGCGGACGACGCCGTTGAGCAGGACGTCGAGGGCGTCGTGGAGCCGTTCGGGGTGGAACGGCCGCTGCGCGGTGAAGGTGACCACGCCGATTCCGCAGTCCGGGTGCAGCGGCGGCTCCCCGCGCAGCAGGGCTCCGTGCATGTCGGTGACCTCGCCACGGCGGGCGTCCTTCGGCACGGCGTCGAGCGCGCTGTTCCCGTCGATCCGCGACAGTTCGACCCGCGGGATCGACGGCGCGACGCGGTCGAGGACCGCGGACGCCTTCGCGGCGTTCCACGCGTCGGTGGCCGCGCCGGCCAGCACGAGGACGTCGGCGAACTCGACCTGCGACAGCGCGACCTGGGCGACGGTCCGCTCGTCCTCCGGGCTGGCCTGAAGGTTCCGTTCGGCCAGGACGTCGTCGCCGGTCGCGTCGGCGAGCCAGGTCGCGCAGTCGACGACCGTGAAGACCGCGCGCAGGTCGACGTCGTCGTGCACCGGGTGGTCGCCGACCAGGACGTTCCGGATCGCCCAGCTCACCGGCTCCGGCTCCATCGCTTCGTCCAGCCGGACGACGATCCGGCGGACCCGCGGCATCCGGGCGAGGCGCCGCAGCAGCGGGAGCAGGTCCTCGCGCAGGGTGCACGACACGCAGCCGTGGGCCAGCTCGAGCACGGTCAGCTGGTCGCGCTGGTCGAGCCGCAGCCGGCGGCGGACGACGCCGGAGTGGATGTCGCGCAGGTCGTGGTGGACGACGGCGGTGCCGGGCTCGGCGACGCGCAGCAGTTCGGCGAGTTCGGCGTTCGGTCCCGGGGCGAGGCCGCTCACCAAGACGAGCGGAATGCGGGGATCAGGGGTCACGAGAGCTCCAGGAATACGGGCGGGGTACGGTGCGTAGAGTAGATGAAAACGATAACCACTATCAACTCGGGAGGGTCCGTGTCCGCCGTGTGCCAGGTCACCGGCCGCAAGCCGGGGTACGGCAAGCAGGTCTCGCACTCGCACCGCCGTACGTCCCGGCGGTGGGAGCCGAACCTGCTGAACCGCCGCTACTTCGTGCCGAGCGAAGGCCGGTGGGTCCGCCTGCGTGTCTCCGCCAAGGGGATGAAGACGATCGACAAGCGCGGCATCGAATCCGTGGTCGCCGAACTGAAAGCAAGGGGAGTGAAGCTGTAATGGCGAAGAGCACCGACGTGCGGCCGATCATCAAGCTGCGGTCCACCGCGGGCACCGGCTACACCTACGTCACGAAGAAGAACCGGCGGAACAACCCCGACCGGATGGTCCTGCGCAAGTACGACCCGGTCGCGCGCAAGCACGTCGAGTTCAAGGAAGAGCGCTGATGGCGAAGAAGTCGAAGATCGCGAAGAACGAGCAGCGGAAGGTGATCGCCGCGCGGTACGTCGAACGCCGTCGTGCGCTGAAGGCCGTCATCGCTTCACCCGCTTCGTCGCCGGAGCAGAAGGGCGAAGCGGTTGTCGCGCTGCAGAAGCTGCCGCGCGACGCGAGCCCGACCCGGATCCGCAACCGCGACACGGCCGACGGACGGCCGCGCGGGTACCTGCGGAAGTTCGGACTGTCGCGGGTGAAGATGCGCCAGGCCGCGCACAACGGCGAACTGCCCGGCGTCTCGAAGTCGAGCTGGTGAGCCGGATGTCGAAGCCGAACCGCGACCGTCCGGCCCGCCGCAAGGTGAACCTGTTGCGTGCCAACAAGGTCACCGAAGTCGACTGGAAGGATGTCGACCTGCTGCGGAAGTTCATCTCCGACCGCGGCAAGATCCGTGCCCGCCGCGTCACCGGATTGACGCCGCAGCAACAGAAACAGGTCGCCACGGCGATCAAGAACGCACGTGAAATGGCCCTGCTGCCGTACCCGGCATCGGGGCGCGCGAACTGAAATTCGGGTGCGCACGCTGGGCGGGCGCGCGATGATGGGCTCACGAAAGGGGGCGTCGCAAGAGGATGTCCTGACTCAGGAAGTCCACGCTTGCACGCCCAGCTCACGGTCACGCCCGCCCAGCTGCCCGAAGTCCTGCTGAACACCGCCGTCGTCCGGCCGGTGTTCCTCTGGGGCGCGCCCGGCATCGGGAAGTCCTCCCTGGTAAGGGAGTTCGCCGCTTCGCTCGGCCTCGAGTGCGTGTCGTTGCTCGGCACCCAGCTCGCGCCGGAGGACCTGATCGGTGTACCGCAGATCGTCGACGGCCGCAGCCGGTTCTGCCCGCCGGAGCAGATCGCCCGCGACGAGCCCTACTGCCTGTTCCTCGACGAGCTGAACGCCGCCGCGCCCGACGTCCAGAAGGCGTTCTACTCGCTCATCCTCGACCGCCGCATCGGCTCGTACGAGCTGCCGCCCGGCTCGGTCGTGATCGGCGCCGGCAACCGCGCCACCGACCAGGCGCTGGCCCGCCCGATGGCGTCCGCGCTGGTCAACCGCCTGGTGCACGTCCACCTCCGGGCCGCGGCGGGCGACTGGCTCACCTGGGCCGCCGGGCACGGCATCCACCCGTCGGTGGTCGAGTACCTGACCCAGCGCCCGGACCACCTGTGGAGCCCGCCGCCGAAGACCGAGGAGCCGTTCTCGACCCCGCGGTCCTGGCACATGCTCTCGGACCTGCTGCACTCCTACGGCGAAGCGGCCGGCGACGAAACCATCGCCCTGCTGGCGTACGCCACGCTCACGCCTCAGCACGCGGGCGCGTTCCGCGCGTACCTCAAGGTGGCACGGCACGCCTTCGACCTGGAGGCGATCCTCAAGGGTGACGCGCGCTGGCCCGCCGAGCCGGGCGATCGCGACCTGCTCTACTTCCTCGCCGAGACGTTCCGCGCGCGGCTGGTCAAGGACCTGCCCGCGGACAAGCGGCACGCGTCGGCGGCCGTCCGGCAGTTCGCGTTCCGGGCGAAGAGCCTGCTCGTGGAGCTGGCCGAGCTCTCCCTGGAAATGGCGCAGCTGGTCATCGCCGACGACGAAGCCGGCCACCCGCGGCTGCCGTCGTGGTTCCTGGTCGAAGCGGCCCGCGACCTGCCGCGGCTGGTCGCGGCGCGCGCATGAACGCCAAGGCGGAGGCCAAGCGCCGCGAACGCCGGACCAAGGCGATCGACGCCGGCTGGGCGCTGGCCCGCGAGAACACCGTCCTCGACCACCTGATGCGCGGCGCGAGCCTCGACAAGGAGAGCCTGACCGGCGTCGGCAGCTGGGCCGTCGTCAGCGACCGCGGGGTGGTCACGGCGAACCGCGCTCGCGACGCCGAACCCGCGGAATGGGCGTGGGTCTTCGCGCACCTGCTGCTGCACCTCGGCCTCGGTCACCTCGACGAAGAGGTGCTGGCCGACGCCGAGGCCGTCACGCCCGGCCGGGAGATCGACGCGTCCTACGGCACGGCGTGCTGCGTGGCCGTCCACCGGTTCGCCGAAGCGGTCCACGTCGGCGAACCCGCGGTGCTGCTCCCGGAACTGCCGGGCGGCGACGAACTTTCCCTGGCTCGCGCGTGGCGCGAAACCGGCGTCCCCGCGCCCTTCGCGGCGCTCGGCACCGGCGGCGCGCGGCCGTGCCTGCGGCTCGGGCCGCCGCTTTCGCGCTGGCAGCTGCAGTACCACGGCAAGCCGGAGAAGTGGACCGAGCGGTTCGCCCGCGGCCTGATCGTGTCGGCCACCGAGGCCATGGAACGCGCCGCGGACGCACGCGGCCAGACCCGCCACCGGCGGGCGCTGGGGGAGTGGGACCGCGCGCTGGCCTGGTTCGTCTCGTCGTTCCCGCTGCTCGGTGCGATGGCCGCCGGCTTCACCCTGATCGCCGACGTCGAGGTCGTCCGGGCCTGGGACATCACCCTGGCCGCGGTCGACGCCGAGCACGGCGAGATCTACGTCAACCCGCACGCGGCGCTGACCGCCGAGGAATGGCGGTTCGTGCTCGCCCACGAGATGCTGCACGCCGCGCTGCGCCACGACCGCCGCGCGCTCGGCCGCGACCCGTACCTGTGGAACGTCGCCTGCGACTACGTCATCAACGGCTGGCTGGTCACGATGGCCGTCGGCGAGCTGCCCGAGGGCTCGCTGCACGACCCGCAGCTCACCGGCCTGTCCGCCGAGTCGGTGTACGACACGCTGACCACCGACCTCCGGCGCAGCCGCAAGCTGCACACCCTGGGCGGCCGCGAAGCGGGAGACGTGCTGGGCGACTGGCTCTCGCAACCCGAGGCGACGCAGCGCCGGTCGTCGCGGCGCGCCGAGCCGCGGCCGATGCCGTGGACGGACCGCGTCCAGGGCGTCGACCTCGACGAGTTCTACCGCCGCGCGCTCACCCAGGGCCTGACCTACCACCACAACCAGGGCCGCGGGCTGCTGCCGGCCGGGCTGGAGCAGGAGATCCGGGCCCTGGACCACCCGCCGCTGCCGTGGGACGCGCAGCTCGCCCGCTGGTTCGACGAGCACGTCCGCGCCGAGCTGCCGGTGCGCAGCTACGCGCGGGCGTCCCGCCGCCAGTCGTCGACGCCGGACATCCCGCGCCCGGGCCGCGTCCGCCCCGAGCGCCTGGACCGGCGTGTCACCTTCGGCGTGGTGCTCGACACGTCCGGCTCGATGAACGCGGAGCTGCTGGGCAAGGCGGTGGGCGCGATCGCGTCGTACGCGATGGCCCGCGACGTCCCCGCGGCCCGGGTGGTGTTCTGCGACGCGGTCGCGTACGACGCGGGCTACCTCGCGGTGGAGCAGATCGCGGGAAGGGTGAAGGTCCGTGGCCGGGGCGGCACGATCCTGCAGCCCGGCGTCGACCTGCTGCAGCGGGCACCGGACTTCCCGGCGGACGGGCCGATCCTGATCATCACGGACGCCCAGTGCGACCACGTCCGTCCGCGGCGTGAGCACGCGTACCTGGTCCCGCGGGGGGCGCGGCTCCCGTTCGTGGCGCGCGGGCCGGTGTTCCGGGTGGCGTAACGCACGCTGGGCTGGCGCGCCGGTGAACCGTCAATAAACTCCCGCCCATGGACGACCCCCACTACCTCTCCGGCCTCCAGCTGACGGGCCGCCGCGTCGTGATGTTCGGCGGTGGTTCCGTCGCCCAGCGGCGGCTGCCCCGGCTGATCAGCGCGGGTGCCCGCGTCGAACTCGTGTCACCGCACACGACGCCGTCGGTGCAGGGGATGGTGGACGCGGGGGAGCTCGTCTGGCACGAACGCCCCTACACCGAGGGTGACCTGCGCGACGCTTGGTACGCGCTGGCCTGCACGAACGACCCCGCGGTGAACGCCGCGATCTGCGCCGAAGCCGAGCGCGAGCGGGTGTTCTGCGTCCGCGCCGACGAAGGCGAGTCGGGTTCCGCGGTGACGCCGGCGTCCGGCCGGCACGGCGGCCTGCTGTTCGGCGTGCTCTCCGGCGGCGAGCCGCTGCGCTCGGCCGCGGTGCGCGACTCGATGCTCGACGGCCTGCACAACGGCACGATCGAGGACGGCCGCCGGCCGCACCCGGCGGGCAGCCTGCCCGGTGTCGCGCTGGTCGGCGGCGGCCCGGGCGACCCGGAGCTGATCACCGTCCGCGGCCGCCGGCTGCTGTCGCGCGCGGACGTCGTGGTCGTCGACCGGCTGGCGCCCCGCGAGCTGCTCGACGAGCTCGCGCCCGAGGTCGAGATCGTCGACGCGGCCAAGATCCCCTACGGCCGCGCGGCCAGCCAGGACGTCATCAACAGCACGCTGATCGAGCGGGCCAAGGAGGGCAAGTTCGTCGTCCGCCTCAAGGGCGGCGACCCGTACCTGTTCGGCCGCGGTTTCGAAGAGGTGCTCGCCTGCGCCGAGGCGGGCGTCCCGGTGACGATGGTCCCGGGCATCACCAGCGCCTTCGCGGTCCCGGCGGTGGCGGACGTCCCGGTGACCCACCGCGGCGTCGCGCACGAGGTGGTGGTGGTCTCCGGCCACGTCGCGCCCGGCGACGACCGGTCCCTGGTCGACTGGGAGCTGCTGGCCCGCATGCGCGGGACGATCGTGCTGATGATGGGCGTCGAGCGCCTGCCGCAGTTCGCGAAGGCGCTGCTGGACGGCGGCCGCCCGGCCGACACCCCGGTGGCGATCATCGAGGACGGCACGATGCGCACCCAGCGGGCCCTGAGGTCCACTTTGGACACGGTGGTCACGGACGCGGCGGCGTCGGGGGTCCGGCCGCCCGCGGTGATCGTGATCGGCCCGGTGGCCGGGCTCGCACCGGTTCAGTCCTCTTAGGAGACGGCCGGGCGGCGAGGATCGCATCGGCGACGTCGGGCAGCGGCAGGCGGCCGTCGATGACGATGGTCGCGCCGAGCCGTCGGTAGGCGGACTCGGCGCCGGCATTGGCTTCGAGTGCCGCCGCCAGCTCCTCCGGGTGCTTGCCGAAGCTGTTCGAGGTACGGGTCAGCAGGCGGTCCCGGAGCGTGGTGTTGTCGACCACCAGGCAGACCACGAGGTCGAAGAGGTCCCGCAGCTCTCCGTCGTTCTCGGTGGATCCGCAGAAGAACACGATCTTGTCGTGCGCCTTCGCCGCGAGGACCTCGACCGCCGTGCGGCTGGTTCGCCACCCGAAGCGGTCGAGCCAGCCCGCCGGCACCGGATCAGGGGGATGGGTGACAACCCGTCCGCTCGTCCGGTCCACCCAGTGGTTGTAGCCCTCCCCGTCGGCGTCAACCGCATGCTCGCCCCGGCTTTTCAGGAGTGCGCAGACCGCCGACTTGCCGGCTCCCGAGTTGCCGGTCACCCACACCAATGGCACCGGCGAAGCATCTCACGTCACGCCGCGTTCAGTCCTCGTAGCAGCTCGCGGCGAAGTCCCGGATCGCGTCCGACAGCCGGGTCGGGTCCAGCCTCAGCTCGACCGGGCTGCGGGCCTGGACGAACTCCGCGTCCGGCATGTCGATCGCCAGCGTGTCCGCGTCGCCGAAGGGGTGGATCGGGTCACCCTGGTGGCCGATCACCAGCGAGCGGGTCGTGATCTTGCGGCGCACCGACTTCGGCGGTGCGATGCGGCCGAACAGGACGCCGTGCAGGAGTGCCGCCATCGGGGCCGGGCGCTGCGAGAGCGTGTCCGTGACGACGTCGACCCACTGGTTGCCGTGCGGCACCAGGGATGCCGCGAGCGCCACCGCCTGCACCGTCACCGGCAGGAACCGGGCCGCCATCAGCAGCGGGGCGAACGTGAACAGCCCGGCGACGATCGCGTTGTCCAGCACCGGCATCTCGACGATCAGGCCGCGAGCCCGCTCGGGCGCCGACACCGCCACTTCCAGCGAGACGTTCGCACCCAGCGACGTCCCGCCGATCACGGCGGACGAAACCTCGAGGTGGTCCAGCAGCGCGAGGGTCTGCTCGGCGAACGACGGCATCGAGTAGAGCCACGACTCCGTCGGGCGGTCCGAGTCGCCGTGGCCGAGCAGGTCGAGCGTGACCACCCGGAACCCGGCGCGGGCCAGCCGGCGCGCCAGCGGGGCGTGCATCCGGCGGGTCAGCATGATGCCGTGGGTCAGCACGACGACGCGGTCGCCGCTGCCGAACTCGGTGTACCAGAGCCGGTGTCCCTCGTGGTCGAACGAGCCGGTGAGCTCGATCGGGCGGGACGAGCGCCGCGCCGGCGCCGGCGCGGGCTCCGGTTCGATCACGGTCGCGCTGCTGCTGGCCGGGCTCATGTCCCACCGTCCTCCCCGTGTCGTAAGACCCTGCTTCCAGGAAAGCATCCCGTGCCGCCGTTGGCACAGTGACGCGCTGGTCTCAATTGACAAGGTGCCAATGGCGGGTCGTCGCGGGCATGGGTCAAGATGGCCCCATGACCGCTACTGCTGACAGTCTGCCCGACCTCGTCTCCCTGAAGGTCGACGTCGACGGCCACGTGGCCGAAGTGACCCTGCTCGGCCCGTCCAAGGGCAACGCGATGGGCCCGGACTTCTGGCGCGAGCTGCCGCTGGTGTTCCGCGCGCTGGACGCCGACCCGCAGGTCAGGGCCGTGGTGCTGACCGGCAGCGGGTCCCATTTCTCCTACGGCCTCGACCTGCCGGCGATGATGGGCGACTGGGCGCCGATGCTCGGCGGGGACAGCCTCGCCGGCCCGCGGACGGCCTTCCTCGACCAGGTCCGGTCGCTCCAGGCGGCCGTCAGCTCCATCGCGGAATGCCGCAAACCGGTCGTCGCGGCGATTTCGGGCTGGTGCATCGGCGGCGGGGTCGACGTCGTCGCGGCCGCGGACATCCGCCTGGCCAGCGCCGACGCCAAGTTCAGCGTCCGCGAGGTGCGTGTCGCCATCGTGGCCGACCTCGGCAGCCTCCAGCGGCTCGCCTCGATCGTCGGTGAGGGGCACCTGCGTGAGCTCGCGCTGACCGGCAAGGACATCACCGCCGCGCGCGCCGAGAAGATCGGGCTCGTCAACGACGTCTACGAAGACCAGGAGGCGTTGCTGGCCGCCGCGCGCGAACTCGCCGGCTCGATCGCTGCGAACCCGCCGCTCGTGGTGCAGGGTACGAAGCAGGTACTGGCGACGAACACCGAGCGCCAGGTCGCCGACGGCCTCCGGTACGTCGCGGCGTGGAACTCGGCGTTCCTGCCCAGCAAGGACCTCGGCGAGGCGGTCCAGGCGTTCATGGAGCGCCGCAAGCCGGAGTTCAAGGGCGAATAGACACGACCGAGGAGGCAGCAGGGTGAGCAACGGCGCTTCGGAAGTCCACCACGCGTTCCGCGTGGCGCGGGACTACCTGCAGACCCACCGGGAGGACTACGACACGGCCTACCGGGATTTCGCCTGGCCGGAGTTCGACCACTTCAACTGGGCGATCGACTGGTTCGACGTCGTCGCGCACGACCCGGACAACGCCGAGCGGTACGCGCTGTGGATCGTCGAGGAGGACGGCACCGAGAACCGCTGGACCTACCCGGAGATGTCCGGCCGGTCCAACCAGGTGGCGAACTGGCTGCGCGGCCTCGGCGTCCGGCGCGGTGACCGGCTGATCCTCATGCTGGGCAACCAGGGTGAGCTGTGGGAGACCATCCTCGCGGCGATCAAGCTGGGCGCCGTGATCATCCCGGCGTCCACCCTGCTCGGCCCGGCGGACCTGACCGACCGCGTGGAGCGCGGCGCGGCGAAGCACGTCGTGGTCCGCTCGGTGGACGCGCCGAAGTTCGCCGACATCGCCGGTGACTACACGCGCATCGCGGTGGGCGAGCCGGTCGAGGGCTGGCAGTCGTACTCCACCGCGTTCGCCGAGTCGCCGGAGTTCACCCCGGACGGCCCGACGAAGGCGGCCGACCCGCTGCTGCTGTACTTCACCTCGGGCACGACGGCGAAGCCGAAACTGGTGCAGCACACGCAGGTCTCGTACCCGGTCGGGCATCTGTCCACGATGTACTGGATCGGGCTGGAGCCGGGTGACGTCCACCTGAACATCTCCTCGCCCGGGTGGGCGAAACACGCGTGGAGCAACGTCTTCGCGCCGTGGAACGCCGAAGCGACGGTGTTCCTCTACAACTACAGCCGCTTCGACGCGAACGCGCTGATGGCCCAGATGGACCGGTGCGGGATCACCAGCTTCTGCGCGCCGCCGACGGTGTGGCGGATGCTCATCCAGGCCGACCTGACCGCGCTTCGGGTCCCGCCGAAGAAGGTCGTCGGCGCGGGGGAGCCGCTCAACCCCGAGGTGATCGAGCAGGTGCAGAAGGCGTGGGGTGTCACCATCCGCGACGGCTTCGGCCAGACGGAGAGCAGCGTCCAGATCGCGAACACGCCCGGCCAGGACGTCGTGCCCGGCTCGATGGGCCGCCCGCTGCCCGGCTTCGTGGTGGCGCTGGTCGACCCGGTCAGCGGCGAGCGGGCGCCGGAGGGCGAGATCTGCCTCGACCTGCAGCACCGCCCGGTCGGCCTGATGACCGGGTACGCGGATGACGACGAGCGCACGTCTGCGGCCTTCGCCAACGGCTTCTACCACACCGGCGACGTCGGTTCGCTCGACGAACGCGGCTACATCACCTACGTCGGGCGCACGGACGACGTGTTCAAGGCGTCGGACTACCGGATCTCGCCGTTCGAGCTGGAGAGCGTGCTGATCGAGCACGAAGCGGTGGCGGAGGCGGCGGTCGTCCCGGCCCCCGACCCGATCCGGCTCGCGGTGCCGAAGGCGTACGTCGTGCTGGCTTCGGGTTTCTCGCCGGACGCCCCGACGGCACGGTCGATCCTCGCGTACTGCCGCGAGCACCTGGCGCCGTACAAGCGGATCCGGCGGCTCGAGTTCGCGGAGCTGCCGAAGACGATCTCGGGCAAGATCCGCCGCGTCGAGCTGCGCGGCCGCGAGAACGATCCGAAGCGCGGCGAAGGCACGGAGTACCGCGAAGAGGACTTCCCGGACCTCAAGTCCTGAGCCCGGGTCTCAGCGCCCCAAGGCGGCCTTGGTTGCGTCCGACGCACCGAAGGCCGCCTTGGGTGCGTCTCACGCACCGAAGGCCACATTGGGGCGCTCCGGGACAGCTCAGGCGCGGGTGCCCTCGACCTGGCGGCCGTCCTCCGTCGAGCACGCCGTCACCGGGTCGTTCGCGCCGCTGCCGCACGTCCACTCGTCGAGCACGACCGGGCCCGGACCGTCGGGGGAGTTCGCCTCGGCCGGGGTCAGCTTCGCGAAGTAGTCCTTCAGGAGCTTCGTCGCCGCGGCGCAGTCGACCTGGCCGTGCGCGACGACCGCCGTCTTCGTGCCGCCCGTGCCGGTGACGTCGCCGCACGGGACGCCGGGGGCGGTGGACTCCGCCGCGGCGGCCGCGGCCGGCACGGAGGCGGAACCGGACGGCGCGGCGGGCGCCGGGTCCGAGCCGCCGCAGCCGGCCAGTGCGGCGGTCGCGGCGACGAGCAGCAGGGGATACGCGAGTGTCTTCATGGGCCCTTCAGCAGCGGACGGAACGGATCTCACTCGGACGGCACGACGGCGGCGAACACCGTCTGCTCGCCCTTGGTGCAGGTGGTGCCGCCCTGCGCGGCGGGCGGCCCGGACGTGCACAGCCAGCCGTCGACGGTCTCGTTCACCGCGTCGTTCGAGCCGGCGCCCTGGCGGCCGGCGATCTTGCGGTGGAAGTCGCCGACCAGCTTCGTCGCCGCGACGCAGCTGACGCCGGCGGAGCCGCTGTCGAACACGTACAGCGTCAACCCGCTGGCGGCGGTCACGGTGCCGCACGAGCCGGGTACCGACGGCGGCGCCCCGGACGGCTTCGTCACCGGGGCCGGCGCCGACGAGCTGCCGGTCGCGGGCGGCGGGGGAGGCGTGCCCGTCGACGTCGTCGCGGGTGCCGAAGGCGAGGCGGACGTCGAAGGCGGCGGTGCCTGGGCGGCCGGTTCGCCGGAGCAGGCCGCGAGGGCCGGCACGGCGAGACAGGCCGCGAGCAACGGCCGCCACGTCCTCGTGGTGGTCGGGTGGGGCACCGCGATCCTTCCTCCCCGGCTGGCTGGTCGGGCCATTCTGGCCCACCGGGCCCGGGCGCCGTGGGCCGACTCGCCCACGGGTGTGCCGGAGATTACTCCAGCCGGGTGGCGGCCCGGCCCGGTGGCTGCCGATTCACCGTCCACAATGGACGATTAACATTCCGTTCACGCTCCGAAACCTCAGGCTGTCATCAAGAATCGATCGGTCTAATTCCCGCCGCGCCGGTTAACATCCCGGCCCCGCGGGCCGAAGATCTTGGTGGAGGCCGAAGAGCTTCCCCCGTCCCCGACACCCGCCCCGAGCCCCGTGAGAGCGATGAACGCCGAAGCTGTGACCAGCCCCGAAGCCAGTAGCACCGACGACCCGGCCGGCCCGCCGACCGTTCCCAGCAGCGTCGTCTGGTGCTGCGGGCGCCCGTACGTCCTCGAGGCGCGCCCCGGCCGCGCCCGCTGGATGGGCACCGACTACCGCGGCCGTCCCGAGGCGCTGAGCAGCGCCGAACTGCAGCGACGCGGCTGGAGCCACCGCCGCGCGTGCTGACTACGCTGACCGTGTGAGCACAGCCGCCCCCGAACCAGCCGCTCAGGCGAGCGTCGAGCCGTCCCTGCTGAGGCAGGCGTTCAACGTCCCCAACATGCTGTCGATCCTCCGGCTGGCCGGTGTGCCGGTGTTCCTGTGGCTGCTGCTCGGCCCGGAGGAGGACGGCTGGGCGCTCGCCCTGCTGGTGTTCAGCGCCCTGACCGACTGGCTCGACGGCAAGCTGGCCCGCTGGCTCAACCAGATGTCGCGGCTGGGGCAGCTGCTCGACCCGGCCGCCGACCGGCTCTACATCCTCGCGACGCTCGTAGCGTTCCTGGTCCGCGGCATCATCCCGTGGTGGGTCGTGGTGCCGCTCGTGCTGCGCGAGGCCGTGCTCGGCGTGTGCGTGCTGACGCTGCGCCGCCGCGGTTTCGCGCCGCCGGAGGTCACCTACATCGGCAAGGGCGCGACCTTCGTGCTGATGTACGCCTTCCCGTTCCTGCTGCTCGCGCAGGGTGGCTCGGACGTCGCCGCGGTCGCCCGGCCGATCGGCTACGCCTTCACCATCTGGGGTGGTGTCCTCTACGTCTGGTCCGGCGTGCTCTACGTCGTGCAGGCGCGCAACGCGCTGCGCGGCGCGGGTGACGACTGAGCGCGACGCTTTTCCCGGGTAGTGCCCGGCGGCTGGGCCGTGTGGGTGTAAGACTTCGCCCAGCACGTTTCGCCAGTGAGGGCATGAAAGGGGACCGGCGGTGTCCGCTCCTGAAGAGCTTCGCTACACCGAGGAACACGAGTGGGTCGCCACCCGCGGCGAGGACACCCTCGTCCGGATCGGCATCACCGAGTACGCGCAGGACCAGCTGGGTGACGTCGTGTTCGTCGACCTGCCCGACGTCGGCCGCCAGGTCAGCGCGGGTGACGTCTTCGGCGAGGTCGAGTCGACCAAGAGCGTCTCCGAGCTGTTCGCGCCGGTCGACGGCGAGGTCGTCGCGGTCAACGCGGCGGTCGCCGACTCGCCGGAGCTGATCAACAGCGACCCCTACGGCGAAGGCTGGCTGATCGAGATCCGGCTGGACGATCCGGCGGAGCTGGAAGCCCTGCTCGAAGCCGAGGCGTACGACGCGCTGACCAAGGGCTGAACCCGGCTCCGGGCCGGCCGGACCGGCACTGCGCCGGTTCGGGGAGCCGGGGCTCGGAGAATCGATCAGGCACGGTACGTTGGCAGCTACACGTTCTTGAGTACTAGGCAACACAGCATGTGTGGAGGAGAGCTCAGGTGAGCACGAACGACGGGCCCGGCGGCGTTCCCCCGGAGCAGTCTCCGGAGCGGACCTCTGTCTTCCGGGCCGACTTCCTGGCCGAAGCCGAAGGCCACGAGTCCGCCCCCGCCGCGGAGGCACCGGTGCAGGGCGTCGACGCCCTGCCGGCGGGTTCGGCGCTGCTGGTCGTGAAGCGCGGGCCCAACGCGGGTTCGCGGTTCCTGCTCGACCGCGACACCACCAGCGCGGGGCGGCACCCGGACAGCGACATCTTCCTGGACGACGTCACCGTCTCCCGCCGGCACGCCGAGTTCCGGCGTGAGGGCGGCGAGTTCGTCGTCATCGACGTCGGCAGCCTCAACGGCACCTACGTCAACCGGGAGCCGGTCGACCAGGCCGTCCTCGCCGGCGGCGACGAGGTCCAGATCGGGAAGTTCCGCCTGGTCTTCCTGACCGGCCCGGGGCACGGGGGCCAGGGGGCGCAGTGACGGCGGCCGGGCGGCCACAGAACCACGGGCTGAGCATCGGGGCCGTACTGGCGCAGCTGCGCTCGGATTTCCCCGATGTCACCATCTCCAAGATCCGGTTCCTCGAAGCGGAAGGCCTGGTCCAGCCGGGCCGCACGGCTTCGGGGTACCGGCAGTTCGCCGCGGCGGACGTGGAGCGCCTCAGGTTCGTCCTGGCCGCCCAGCGCGACCACTACCTCCCGTTGAAGGTCATCAAGGAGCAGCTGGACGCGGCGGACTCGGGTGCCGGGCCCGTCGCGGCCCTGCCCCGCCCGCCGCGCCGGCTGGTCCCGATCGACGCGCCGGCCGAGAACGTCGGCCTGCCGGTGGCGGAGGACTTCGCCGCCGGCAAGGAGCTCCGCCTCACCGAGGAGGACCTCCTGGAGCAGGCCGGCATCAACGCGGCCGTGCTGGCCGAGCTGCAGCAGTACGGCCTGGTCCGGCCCGGTCCCGCGGGGTTCTTCGACCCGGACGCGGTGCTGGTCGCGCGGACGGTGAAGGCGATGACCGAATTCGGTATCGAGCCGAGACACCTGCGTGCCTTCCGCGCCGCGGCCGACCGCGAAGTCGGCCTGCTGGAGCAGATCGTGACGCCGGTGTATCGGCACCGTGACCCGGAGGCCAAGGCGCGGGCCGACGAGGTGGTCAGGGAGCTCGCGGCACTGTCCGTGACCCTGCACACGCTCCTCGTCAAGGCGGGAATCCGCGGCGTCTCCGGGTGTTGATGCGTAACGGGACAGTGAGATCCTCTTTGCGGTCCCATGTCAATGACTGAATGTTCGGACCCTCATGCCGTACCGTGAGAGCAAGGGTTTGCGGCAGGCGAACCGAGAGAGTCCGGACAGCGAGCACAGCGCACGGATGACGGGTAGCGTCGGCAGTGGCGGCGCAAGCCGTTCCCACCGCTGAAGCCCGTGTGCACGAGAGGGAGGCGAAGCCCGATGAGCGAAATGCGCGTCGTCGGTGTGCGGGTCGAGCTGCCCGCGAATCAGCCGATCTTGTTGCTGCGGGAAACCGAGGGTGAACGGTACCTGCCGATCTGGATCGGCTCGGTCGAAGCCACCGCCATCGCCTTGGAGCAGCAGGGCGTCCGCCCCGCCCGCCCGCTCACGCATGACCTGCTGAAAGAGGTCATCGGGGCGCTCGGCCGGGAGCTGGAGCAGGTCGTCATCACCGACCTGAAGGAGGGGACGTTCTTCGCGGAGCTCGTCTTCGACGGCGACATCCGGGTGTCCGCCCGGCCGAGCGACTCGGTCGCGCTGGCCCTGCGGATCGGGGTCCCCATCCACGCCGTGGACGCGGTGCTGGAGGAGGCGGGCCTGATCATCCCGGACGAGCAGGAGGACGAGGTCGAGAAGTTCCGCGAGTTCCTCGACTCCGTGTCACCGGAAGACTTCCGGGGAGCCGACACCTGAAACTTGCCTTGACGCGGACGTCAACGTCTAGCGTCGGGGTATGCGGATCGGAGAGCTTGCGCAGCGCACGGGTGTCACCACCCGTGCGCTGCGTTTTTACGAGGCCCAGGGCCTCATCGCGGCCGGGCGCTCGGCGAACGGCTACCGCGAATACACCGAGGACGACCTCCAGCTGGTCAAGGAGATCCTGACCCTGCAGACGGTCGGCCTGACCCTCGACGAGACCCGGCCGTTCGTCGACTGCCTGCGCAGCGGCCACGAGACCGGCGACTCCTGCGCGAGCTCGCTCGAGGTCTACCGCCGCAAGCTCGAAGAAGCCGACGCGCTCCTCGCCCGGCTCGGCGGGATCCGTGCCGAGCTGGCCGCGAAGCTCGCCGGCGCGCTGGCCCGGCAGGCGCCCGATCCGTGTGTCGTCCCCGATGCCCCGCGCCCGTGAAGGAGCCTGTCATGACCGCTGTAGCCGTTTCCGATGTCACCGACGCGACGTTCGCCGCCGAGGTCCTCGGCAGCGACGTCCCGGTGCTGGTCGAGTTCTGGGCCACCTGGTGCGGGCCGTGCCGGATGGTCGGCCCGGTGCTGGCCCAGCTGGCCGCCGAACGAGCCGGGGAGCTCGCCGTGCGGAAGGTCAACGCCGACGAGAACCCGGAGACGACCCGCTCGTACCAGGTCATGTCCCTGCCGACGATGATCCTCTTCTCGGGCGGCGAACCGGTGACGACGATCGTCGGCGCCTACCCGAAGGCCCGGATCGAGGAACGCCTCGACCAGGCCCTCTAGGGCGCGGTCGCCTTCACGAAGGTGTCCGCGACCTCCCGCCCGTACTGCTCGAGGTCCAGCGAAGGATCGCCCGCGAAGGCCGCCGCCACGCCGTCGACGGCCTGGGCGATCGACATCGCCATCACCTCGGGCGTGAAGACACCGAACGCGCCCTCGGCCTGGCCCTGCTTGAGCTGGCGGGCCAGGCCGTGCACGCGCATGTCGTCGACCAGGACCTTCGTCATCACCCAGTTGTCGGCGTCGTCGGCGTTGGCGGCCATCTCCGTCAGCACCCGGACGCACTCCGGGTACGCGCGCAGGAAGGCGATCGACGTCTCGATGTGCGCCCGCAGGTAGCCGGCCCGGTCCGCGGGGTCCACCCCGCCGCCGGTGCGCTCCTTCAGGAACTCGCTCTTCGTCTCGACCACCGTGCTCAGCACGGCCTGCATCAGGCCGGCCTTGTTCGTGAAGTGGTACGAGATCATCCGGGTGCTGCTCAGCCCCGCGCGTTCCTTGATCTTGGCGAACGTGGCCTTCCGGTATCCGAGGTCGGCGATGACGCCGATGGTCGCGCCGATGATCTGCGCGCGGCGCGCCGCCTCCGTCACACTGAGGCCCAGCTCGGCCATGAGGTCGGTGTTTACTTGCATGAGTTAAAATTAACACGGCTGAGTAAAACCGTCCAGGAGGTTTGAACCGCCGCTTCCGGGGTACGGCGAACGGCGCAAAGGCTCATCCGACCGTTGAGGCTTGCCGCGCGTCGCGTTGACCGGTGTTCTCCGGGCGCTTACCGTCGAAGGAGGTAAATCGCCACGGTGTGATTCACGGTCTGGGGCCGGACCGCGGCGGTTGATCTCCGGTGGGTCCCGCTCCTGGGACTCCCCGGCTGTCATTCGCCGGCCGTCCGGTCGGGCGAGGGGAGGCTTGCGTGGTCGAGGCTGGTTCCGAGAAGCAGCCTGTTCAGGTCGCGGCTGGTGAGCAGGGTGAGCTGTTCCCCGACGACTCGCTGCCCGACGAGCTGGTGGGCTACCGCGGCCCGGCCGCGTGCCAGATCGCGGGGATCACCTACCGCCAGCTCGACTACTGGGCCCGGACGAAGCTGGTCGCACCCAGCATCCGCACCGCGCACGGCTCCGGCTCGCAGCGGCTGTACTCGTTCAAGGACATCCTGGTCCTCAAGGTCGTCAAGCGGCTGCTCGACACCGGGGTCTCCCTGCACAACATCCGGGTCGCGGTCGACCACCTGCGGGTCCGCGGTGTCCGCGACCTCGCCAAGGTCACCCTGTTCTCCGACGGCACCACCGTCTACGAGTGCACGTCGCCGGAAGAGATCGTCGACCTGCTCCAGGGTGGCCAGGGTGTGTTCGGCATCGCGGTCAGCGGCGCGATGCAGGAAATCAGCGGCACCATCCACGAGTTCCCGGCCGAACGCGCCGACGGCGGCATCGTCGAGCAGCACGGACCGGACGAACTGACCCAGCGCCGCAACGCCCGCCGGACCGGGTGATCATCGCCGCGGGGAACCGGGTAAGGTTTCCCCTGCGGTCGACGAATCCGCGCGGGAGAGTCCGAGCCACACTCCGAGCTCGGCGCCGAAGGAGCAAGTCCTCCCCGGAACCTCTCAGGCACCCAGGACCGCGCGGACGAGACGCCTCTGGAAAGCGGGTCGTCAGGACACAGCCTGATGGCCCCGCCGACGGTGCAAGCCCGGCTCAACCTCGGGTGAAACTCTCAGGCGCCCTTCGGGGTACGGACAGAGTGGGGAGGTTCGGCTCGGCTCAGGGCTCGCGAGCTCGCTCTCGCCTTCCTGGTGTTTTGTGGGGGTGCGATCCCCACACCCCGCCCGGGGGCTCCGCCCCCGGACCCCCGCGGTGGTCGCCTTTGGTTCCCGCGTCCGGTTAGGTGGGTGGAGACACCGCCGTTCGGAGGAGGCCATCGTGGATCTCTCGCTCGCCTCGCTCGAGCAGGGCATTCCCTTCGCCGAGCGGCACATCGGGCCCGGACCGGACGAACTTCGCCACATTCTCGACGTTGTCGGTGTCGCTTCGCTCGACGAGCTCTCCGAGCGTGCGGTTCCCGAGTCGCTGCGCGCGTCCGCGGAGCCGCTCGAGCTGCCGTCCGCCGCCAATGAAGCCGAGGCGCTTGCCGAGTTGCGGGCGCTGGCCGCGCGGAACCGGCCGATGGCGCAGATGATCGGGCTCGGTTACCACGACACCGTGACGCCGCCGGTGATCCGGCGGAACGTGCTCGAGAACCCGGCCTGGTACACCGCGTACACGCCCTACCAGCCCGAGATCTCGCAAGGGCGGCTCGAAGCCCTGCTCAACTTCCAGACCATGGTCGCGGACCTGACCGGGCTGCCCGTCGCGAACGCGTCCCTGCTCGACGAAGCCACTGCGGCGGCCGAGGCGATGACGCTGGTCCGCCGCGCCGGCAAGTCGGCGTCGAACCGGTTCGTCGTCGACGAGGACACCCTGCCGCAGACCCTCGCCGTGCTTCGGACGCGTGCCGAGCCGCTCGGCATCGAGCTGGTCGTCGAGGATCTTTCGCAGGGGCTGACCGGGCTCGGGCTCGGTGGGGACTTCTTCGGGATCCTGCTGTCCTATCCCGGCGCGTCGGGCGCGGTCCGCGAGTTCGACTTCACCATCACCGACGCCAAGAAGCACGGCGCGGCGGTGATCGTCGCCGCGGACCCGCTCGCCCTGACCTTGCTGCGCCCGCCCGGTGAACTGGGTGCCGACGTCGCGATCGGCTCGACCCAGCGGTTCGGCGTCCCGATGGGCTTCGGCGGCCCGCACGCCGCGTATCTGGCGGTTCGCCGGGGCCTGGAGCGGCAGCTGCCGGGCCGGCTGGTCGGCGTCTCGAAGGACGCCGATGGCGCACCCGCGTACCGGCTCGCCCTGCAGACGCGCGAGCAGCACATCCGCCGTGAGAAGGCGACGTCGAACATCTGCACCGCGCAGGTCCTGCTGGCGGTGATGGCGTCGATGTACGCCGTGCACCACGGGCCCGAGGGGCTGCGCGGGATCGCGCTGCGTGCGCACCGGATGGCGACCGTGCTGGCCGCCGGCCTCGCCGAGGGCGGCGTCGAGGTGGTGCACGGCGAGTTCTTCGACACGGTGACCGCCGCGGTGCCGGGCCGGGCGGCCGCGATCGTCGCGGCGGCGCGCGACCTGGGGGTCAACCTCCGCCACACCGACGACGACCACGTCGGCATCGCCTGTGACGAGACCACGACCCGGGAACGGCTTTCGTGCGTGTGGAAGGCGTTCGGCGTCTCCGTGTCCGATGTGGACGGCCTGGACGCCGACACGGCGGACGCGCTCCCGGCACCGCTGCGCCGCACCAGCGAGTTCCTCACCCACCCGGTGTTCCACGCGCACCGCTCGGAAACCGCGTTGCTGCGCTACCTGCGGCAGCTCGCGGACAAGGACGTCGCGCTCGACCGCAGCATGATCCCGCTCGGCTCGTGCACCATGAAGCTCAACGCCACCGCCGAGATGGAGCCGATCACCTGGCCCGAGTTCGCCGGGCTGCACCCGTTCGCGCCGGCCGAAGACGCCGCCGGGCTCTTGACCGTGGTGGCCGATCTGGGCGCCTGGCTCGCACGGATCACCGGCTACGACACGGTTTCCCTACAGCCCAACGCGGGCAGCCAGGGCGAGTTCGCGGGCCTGCTGGCCATCCGGGCCTACCACCGCTCCCGCGGCGAGCACGCGCGGGACGTCTGCCTGATCCCGGCCAGCGCGCACGGCACCAACGCGGCGAGCGCGGTGATGGCGGGCATGCGGGTGGTCGTCGTCCGGTGCGACGAGCGGGGCAACATCGACCTGGCGCACCTCAAGTCCACTGTGGACGACCACCGCGCCGACCTCGCGGCGATCATGCTCACCTACCCGTCGACGCACGGGGTCTACGAAGACACCGTCGGCGAGGTGTGCGAAGCGGTGCACAACGCGGGCGGGCAGGTGTACGTCGACGGCGCCAACCTCAACGCGCTGATCGGCGTCGCCCAGTACGGCCGCTTCGGCGCCGACGTCTCACACCTCAACCTGCACAAGACGTTCTGCATCCCGCACGGCGGTGGCGGGCCGGGGGTCGGCCCGATCGGCGTCCGCGCGCACCTGGCGCCGTTCCTGCCGAACCACCCGCTGCAGCCGGCCGCGGGTCCGGCCACCGGCGTCGGCCCGGTCAGCGCGGCGCCCTGGGGCAGCGCGTCGATCCTGCCGATCTCGTGGGCGTACGTCCGGATGATGGGCGCCGACGGCCTGCGCCGGGCGACCCTGGTCGCGGTGGCCAACGCCAACTACATCGCTCGCCGCCTCGGGGAGCACTACCCGGTGCTGTACGCGGGCCACGAAGGGCTCGTCGCGCACGAGTGCATCCTCGACCTGCGGCCCCTGACGAAGGCCACCGGCGTCACGGTCGACGACGTCGCGAAGCGCCTGGCGGACTACGGCCTGCACGCGCCGACGATGTCGTTCCCGGTCGCGGGCACGCTCATGGTGGAGCCGACGGAGAGTGAAGACCTCGCCGAGCTGGACCGCTTCTGCGACGCGATGATCGCCATCCGCGGCGAGATCGACCGGGTCGCCGCGGGTGAGTGGCCCTTGGCGGATTCGCCGCTGCGGCACGCCCCGCACACCGCGCGCTGTGTGACGGGGGAGTGGGACCGGCCGTACAGCCGGGAGGTCGCGGTGTTCCCGGCGGGCACCGGCGCGCCGAAGATCTGGCCCCCGGTCCGGCGGATCGACGGCGCGGCGGGTGACCGGAACCTGGTCTGCTCGTGCCCGCCGCCGGAGGCGTTCGCCTGAGCCGGTGCGGGCTGGGCGGGCGCGGCCGAAAGGACACCTACGCCGGGCCGGACCCGCACAGGAACGGGAGGTAGGTTGACGCCATGGCGAGTGCGCACGGTCCTGATCGGACGTCCGTGGTCGTGACCGGCGGCAGCGGCTTCATCGGCCGGGCCGTCGTGCGCGCCCTCCGCGACCGGGGTGTTCCGGTCACCGTCGTCGACCGGGTGCCGTTCCCCGAAGAGCTCGACGGCGTTCGTGTGGTCACCGGCGAGCTCGGTGAGGCCGCCGTCCGCGAGGAAGCCGTGACGCGGGAGACCGCCGGCATCGTGCACCTCGCCGCGCTGACGTCGGTGCTGCGCTCGGTCGAACTGCCCGAGCAGACCTTCGCCGACAACGTCGTGGTCACCCAGGAGCTGCTGGAGCTCGCGCGGCGCCGGGAGGTGCCGAAGTTCCTGCTCGCTTCGACCAACGCGGTGATCGGCAACGTCGGCACCGAGACCATCACCCCGGACCTGCCGCTGCGGCCGCTGACCCCGTACGGCGCGACCAAGGCGGCGTGCGAAATGCTGCTCTCGGGGTACGCCGGCGCGTACGGCATGACCACGTGTGCGTTGCGGTTCACCAATGTCTACGGCCCGGGAATGTCCCACAAGGACAGTTTTGTGCCGCGGATGATGCGCGCCGCGCTCACCGGCACCGGGGTCAAGATCTACGGTGACGGCCGCCAGCGCCGTGACCTGGTGCACGTCGACGACGTCGTCCGCGCGATCCTGCTGGCCCTCGACAGCGGCCACTCCGGCCGTGCGATCGTCGGCGCCGGGCGTTCGGTGTCCGTGCTGGAGATGGTCGAGGCCGTGCGCGAGGTCACCGGCGCCGAGCTGCCCGTCGAGCACGTCGAGGCCCCGGCGGGCGAGATGCCCGCGGTGGTCGTCGACGTCTCGGCCAGCGCCGGGACGATCGGCTACGAGCCGACGGTGTCGCTGATCGACGGCCTGGCCACGGCGTGGAAGTACTTCTCCGGGCTCGACCGTCCAAACGCGACACCGTGAGGGTGTTCCTGCGCCGCCACTGGCTGCTGCTCCTGCTGCTGGTGCCCGCGATCGTGCTGCGGGTGCTGACCTGGCTCGCCTACCGGCCGGCCCTGCTCTACATCGATTCGTTCCGCTACCTCGACAACCTTCACGCCCTGCGTGCCGACCAGCTCGACCCGATCGGCTACGACCTGGTGCTGCGCCCGCTGCTGGCGGTCGGCGGGCTCGCCTGGGTGGCCGCCGTGCAGCACGTCGGCGGTCTCCTGATCGCCGTCGGGGTGTACGCGCTGGTGCTGCGCCTCGGTGGCCGCCCGTGGGTCGGCGCGCTCGCCGCGACGCCGGTGCTGCTCGACGCCTACCAGCTGCAGATCGAGCAGAACATCATGTCCGAGGTCGTCTTCGAGGCCGTGCTGCTCGCCCTGCTGTGGCTGCTGCTCGGCCGCGGCGCCCCGGGCTGGAAGCGCGCCGGGGCCGCGGGCCTGCTGGTCGGGTTCGCCGTGCTGACCCGGCTGATCGGGATCTCGCTGGCCCTGCCGCTGCTGGTCCACCTGGTGGTCGCCGGGGGAGCGTGGCGGCAGTGGGCGGGCTGGCGTCGCGCCGGCGTCGGGCTGCTGGGGCTGCTGGTCGTGCTCGTGCCCTACGCGGCGCGCGTGCACGACCAGACCGGCAAGTGGGGCCTGACCGGGCCGTCCGGGAACATGCTCTACGGCCGGACCGCCGCCGTCGCCGACTGCGCGAACCTCCACCTCGACCCGACGCTGCAGGTGTTCTGCCCGACCGAACCCCGCGAGACGCGGCTGGTGGACAACTACACCCACGCCGACCTCGACCCCGCCTGGCCGGGCCCGCTGCCGCCCGGCGCGGACAAGGCCGCGCTGGCCCACGAGTTCGCGATCGAGGTGCTGAAGGCCCAGCCGTTCGACGTCGCGGGCGCGGTCCTGGACGACTTCTCGAAGAGCTTCGCGTGGACCCGCACCCAGGACCCCACCGACGTCCCGCTGGACCGCTGGCAGTTCCAGCTGACCTATCCGCAGTGGGCCGACCAGTCGCTGATCGACCTCGTCACGCAGCAGAACGACGGTGTGGTCGCGAGTGTCGACCAGCCTCTGGCGAAGATCCTGCGTGACTACCAGCTGGGCGGCGGCTACGTCCCGGGCGCGGTGCTCGGCATCGGCGCACTGCTGGGACTGCTGACGGTGTTCCGCCGCAAGGAGCCGGTCGACCGGGCGCGGGCCGGTGCGCTGCTCGCCGCGTCCAGCGGACTCGTGCTGCTCTTCGCGTCGGCGGTGTTCCAGTTCTCCTGGCGCTACCAGATCCCCGCCCTGGTGCTGCTGCCGGTGGCCGGGGCGCTCGGCTTCACGACGCTGACCTCGGCCAGCCGGAAACGCCTCGCCGCGTTCCCCGACAACGTCGACACCGGCGCGCTCGACGACTTCCGCGGCCGCCATCCGGAGCTGAAGCTCGCTCCGTTGACGGTTGTCATCGCGGCCTACAACGAAGCCGGCGGCATCGGCGAAGTGCTGGAGAAGATGCCTGACCAGTGCCTCGGCATGCCGGTCGACGTGGTCGTGGTGGTCGACGGCGGCACCGACAACACGGCCGAGATCGCGCGGGAGCACGGCGCGTACGTCTGCGTCGCACCCCGCAACCGCGGCCAGGGCGCCGCGCTGCGGCTCGGATACCACCTCGCGGCGTTGGCCGGCGCCGAGTACGTCGTGACGACCGACGCCGACGGCCAGTACGACAACAGCGAGCTCGAAGCGCTGGTCGGACCGGTCGTCGACGGCACCGCGGACTTCGTCACCGGCTCCCGGCGGCTGGGGCACGAAGAGGCCGACAGCCGCGTCCGCTGGCTCGGGGTGCGGGTGTTCGCGGTGCTGGCCTCGGTGCTGACCGGGCGGCGGATCACCGACACGTCGTTCGGCTTCCGCGCGATGCGGGCGGACCTGGCGTGCTCGGTCCCGCTCAACGAACCGCAGTACCAGTCGTCGGAACTGCTGCTCGGTGTGACCGCGCGCGGCTCCCGGGTCGTCGAGCTGCCGATGAGCATGCGGCTGCGCAAGGCGGGCAAGAGCAAGAAGGGCGGCAGCGTCGTTTACGGCGCCAACTACGCCCGCGTCATGACCGGGACGTGGTGGCGGGGGTACGTGCTGCGCCGCGGCCGAACACGAGCCGGTCGAGCAGCGTGAACTTTACGACGAACACCAGCGCGTAACTGGCCACGTACGCGCCGTCGACGAGCACGACCCACCAGAAGTGCGGCAGGTTCAGCGGCGTCAGCAGCGAGCCCGCCAGCGTGGTCAGGCCGATCGACGCGAGCCCGCCGAGCCCGATCACGACCAGGTAGGGCAGCAGTTCGCGCCGGACCCGCGGCCGCCCGGTCCGGCCCCACACCCAGCGGCGGGTGACGACGAAGTTCAGCACCGCGCCGGCCGCCCAGGCCAGCGTGCTCGCCAGGGCCGCCGCCCCGCCGGTGGCGAGGACGGCGAGCAGGACGACCTGGCTGAGGACCGTGGCGGCGACCGACGTCGCGGCGGCGCGCGCCAGGCGGGCCCAGCCGCGGCGGCGCGTCTTCTCCGTCGTGCGGGGCCGCACGCCGTTGGTTACGGTCGTCATGCCCCCATCCTCCCCGCGGGCCCGCCGCGCCGCCGTCCGGGTCCCCTACGCATAGGAGATTCACAGCTGTTTGCCAGGTCCTCATCAGCACGTGATCGATAACGTCGGGTTCTTGCAAGCCTCTGCTCGTTCGCGGGATCAGCATGCTTGTACGTAAACGAGCAGGAAAGGCGGCACAATGCGGGTGCTGGTTCTCGGCGGTGACGGATATCTGGGTTGGCCGACCGCGTTGCACTTATCGGACAAAGGCCACGAGGTAGCCGTTCTCGACAATTTCGCCCGCCGCGGCTACGACGCCGAACTCGGTGTCGAAAGCCTCGTCCCGATCGAATCCCTGGCCGACCGGATCGCCGCGTGGCACGAGGTCTCCGGGGCGGCGATCACCAGCTACGAAGGCGACCTGCTGGACGCGGAGTTCCTGTTCGAGGCGGTACGCGACTTCCGGCCCGATTCGATCGTCCACTATGCCGAGCAGCGGTCGGCGCCGTACTCCATGATCGACCGCGAGCACGCGGTGTACACCCAGCACAACAATGTCGTCGGGAACCTGAACCTGCTGTACGCGATCGCGGAGATCGACCCGGCGATCCACCTGGTCAAACTGGGCACGATGGGCGAATACGGCACGCCGAACGTCGACATCGAAGAAGGCTGGCTGGACCTCGAGCACAACGGGCGCAAGGACCGCGTGCTGTTCCCGAAGCGTCCCGGCTCCTTCTACCACCTGACCAAGGTCCACGATTCGCACAACATCGAATTCACGTGCCGCGCCTGGGGACTGCGGGCGACGGATCTCAATCAGGGCATCGTGTACGGCCAGCAGACGCCGCAGACCGCGCTGGACCCGCGGCTGGCCACCCGGTTCGACTACGACGCGGTGTTCGGCACCGTGCTGAACCGGTTCGTCATCCAGGCGGTCCTCGGCCAGCCGCTGACCGTGTACGGCAAGGGCGCGCAGACCCGCGGCCTGATCGACATCCGCGACACCGTGGAGTGCATCCGGCTCGCCGTCGAGAACCCGGCCGAGGCGGGGGAGTTCCGCGTCTTCAACCAGATGACCGAGAGCATGTCGGTGGCCGCCATCGCCGACCTCGTCGCCGAGCGGTTCCCCGGCCCGGTGCAGATCGAGCAGCTGGAGAACCCGCGCACCGAGGCGCTGGAGCACTACTACAACGTGAAGCACACCGGGCTGGTCGGGCTGGGGCTGGCGCCGCACCTGCTCTCGGACACGCTGATCGAGTCGATGTTCGACATCGTCGGCGCGAACAAGCACCGGGTGAACCCGGACAAGCTGCGCCCGACCGTGCGCTGGCGGGGCGCGCTCAAGAGCTGACGGCGCGGGACCGTGGGGGGGGCCCCGGCCCGGGGGGGGCGGCCCACCGGGCGGGGGGGGGGCCGGGCGCCCGCGACGGCGACCCCGCCGAACTACTCGACGGCCGCAGCTCACGGCTCTTCCTCGTCATCACGGACGGGCTCGCCCACGGCTGGGCGGGCCACGGGGCCGACCGGTTACTGGAACGGCTCGCATCCGGCGGGCCCACCGCGCTCGTCCACCTCCTGCCGCCCTATCTGCGCCACCGCTCCTCGCTGTTCCCCTTCCGCGCCCAACTGGACGCCGGAGGCTTCGGCGCGCCGAACCGACGGTTCCGCTTCCGCCCGCCGCTCGGCGCGCACGACCCCGTCCGGCCGCTGCCCGAACCGGACGACGACACCGTGCCCGTACCGGTGCTCAGCGTGCGCGCCGGGTCCTTCCGCGCCTGGGCCGACCTGGTGACCGGCGAACGCGGGGTGCGGCGAACGCTGCCGGTCGTCCTGGCGGGTGCGATGGCCAAGGGGGCCTCCGCCCCCGGACTGCGCACCCCCGTCGTCGACGGTCCCCGGGCGGCGGCCGCCGCCGTACGCAGGTTCCGCTCGCTGGCCAGCCCGTTGGCCCGGCAGCTCGCCGTGCTGCTGGCCCTCGCCCCGATGGACTTCGCCGTCATCGACGAGCTGCGCGACCTGGCCCTGCCGGACGCCGGGCCCGAGCACCTCGCCGAGGTCATGATGGGCGGGCTGATCGACTGGGACACCGGCGCCGAGGGCGGCCCGGACTTCGCCGACGACGTACGCGAAGCGCTGCTCGCCACCAGCACCAGGACCCAACTCGCGCGCACCGTGGGCCTGCTGGCGGAGCTGCGTACGGGGCAGGGCCACGGCGCGCGGCTCCGCGCGGCCCTCCACGACCCGGTGCGCACCGCCCTCCCCGGTGCGGAGCCCGGGGCCCGCCCCTGGCTCCGGATCGAACTGGCCGTCCTGCGAGCGCTGGCGGGCCCGTACGCCGGCCGGGCCGCCAGGGTGGCCACCCGCCTGATGGGCTCGTCGGGCGGCCCGTCTGCCCGGCCGGGTGAGATCGGTGCGGAACCGATGAAAAACGCCGCGAATTGGGCAAAGCTGCCACCGGACAGCGTCGTTTCACCAGGAGGACCCGTGCCGCCCACGACACCCCCAGCAGCTGACACCTCGGCACCAGCTGACAACACCGCCCGGAGGGCTCGCGAGGAGATGGAAGTCAAACCGCCGGAAGCACGCGTCGTCCGTTCGGGCCAGCCGAGGATCATGGGCAACGTACCGCCCAAGAATCCCAACTTCACCGGCCGCGAGTCCCTTCTCGCGGCCGTGGAGCGGCAGCTGACCGAGGACGAGACGAC
>NZ_JBITCJ010000008.1:0-538201 GCF_044453095.1 Amycolatopsis sp. NPDC051758
GGCCCCGCCCACATCGTGGTCCCGGGTGTGGCGGGCCGCCGGCGTGCCCGCCCCCGCCGCGGGGGGCGTGGCCTTGGGGCCCCCCCGCCCCCCCCCGGGGGGGGGGCCCCCGGGGGGCCCCCCCCCCGCCGGTACGGTGACGGCGTGAACCCGCCGCCGGATGGCGAACGCCGACGCCCTCGTGTGCTGGTCGAGCTGGTCTTCCTGGTGCTGTGGTTTCTGCTCTTCGCGCGTCTCGACGCCGCGGTGGGCAAAGACTTCGCGACTGCCCACGCCCATGCGCTGGCCCTCCAGTCCGCGGAACAGGCACTGCACATCAACATCGAGCGCAGCGCGAACGACTGGCTCGCTGGGAACCCGCTCCTCGCTCAGTTGGCGGTGTACCTGTACCGGCTGTACTACGTGGTGGTCGCCGGTGTGCTGCTGTGGGTGTTCGTCCGGCACGCCGGCGTCTACCGCCAGGTCCGCCGGACGATGGTCGCGATGATGGCCCTCGTGCTGCCGGTCTACTGGGCGGTGCCGATGTCGCCACCTCGCTTTTCGCTGCCGGGTGCCGTCGACATCGTTGCCCGGTACGACATCCTGGCCGTGGAGAGCTGGACACATCCCACCCACTACACGGCCATGCCCAGCATGCACGTGGGCTGGTCCCTGTGGTGCGCCTACGCCGTGTGGTCGGCGCTGCGGGGCACCCATCCACGCCTGGCACTGGTGCCGTGGCTGTTCCCGCTGCTCATGACGGCGATCGTGGTCGGCACGGGGAACCACTACGTTCTCGACGTCGCGGGCAGCGTCACGCTGCTGGCCGTCTCGATCCTCGCCGCGTCGTTGTGGGGCCGCTTCGCACCAGGGCGACAACAAGAAGACTGACGGCCCGGTCAGAACAGGGTCGCGGGCTCCACCGGCTCCGGCTCGGGCAACGCCTCGAGCCCCGGCACCAGCGCTCGCACGTCGTCGTGGAACCGGCGGGCCAGCGCCGGCGCGTCGACGTTGTCGGGGGTGTGCAGGAAAACGGTCGGCGACCGGCCTTCGCGCAGCCAGCCGGCGACCACCGCGGTCCACGGCCGCCACCCTTCGACCGTCTCCTCGACCGAGTCGCGGCCCAGGTAGCGGACGATCGGCCGGTCGGTCAGCGCCCGCGTCCGCCGCGGCAGCCGCGGTTTCTTGGCCCAGGCGTCCTGCTCGGCTTCGCTGGTCGGTGGCTTCCGGAAGAAGACGGTGGTGTCGAACGGCACCCACTCGGCGGCCGCGCCGGCGAGCGCCCCCTCCAGCAGCGACGTCGAGCCGGCGTCGGTGAAGAACCCGGGGTGACGCACCTCCACGGCACGCCTGCGGTCGGCGGGGAGCCGGCGCAGGAAGCGGCGCAGGTCGTCGACGTCCGAAGGGCCGAACGAGCCGGGCAGCTGGGTCCACAGGACGGCCCGCTCGCCGAGGGGTTCGATCGCGTCCAGGAACGCCCGCATCTCGGCCTCGACCCCGGCGAACCGGCGCTCGTGCGTGACGACCTTGGGCAGCTTGACCACGAACCGGAAGCCGGGGCCGGTCTGCTGCGCCCAGCTCTCGACGGTGTCCCGGGCGGGTGTCGCGTAGAAGGTGGTGTTGCCCTCGACCGCGGTGCACCAGCCGGCGTAGGCGCGCAGGCGCTCCTTGGCCGGCAGCGACTGCGGCACGAACCGCCCGTGCCAGGCCTTGTGCGTCCACATGGCGCAGCCGACGTGAAGACGCATCACTCCCCCTTCGTGCGGCGGCGGGGCGCCGCCGAGCGAGGGGGTGTCGAGCGCATGTGGTCCCGCACCGGCGCCAGCAGGCCGGCGAGGGTCTCGACGTCCTTGCGCGAGAGCGGCTCGAAGAGCAGGCCGCCGACCACTTCGACGTGCCCGGGCAGCACTTCGGCGAGCCGCGCGCGCCCGGCATCGGTGATGGTGACGGTGGTGCTCCGCTCGTCGTCCGGGGACGGGGTGCGCACGACCAGGCCGGCCTTCTCGAGCAGGCCCGCCTGGTAGGTCAGGCCGCTGCGGCTGTAGACGACGCCGTCGGCCAGGTCGGTCATGCGGTGGCTGCCCGACGGCGAGTCCCCGAGCCGGGCCAGCAGCTGGAACTGCACGTAGCTGAGCTCACCGGCCTCGCGCAGCTGCTGCTCGACCGCGTGCCGGAGCAGGCTGGTCACCTCGATGAGGTCGAAGTAGGCGCCGAGCTGCACGGGGTCGAGCGTCGGTGGTGCGTCTGACATGACCGGAGCTTACTGCTTTGAATTCGAAGGGGTCTCTGCTGCACACTGGCGCCATGTCCCTGTCCGAATTGGGCGCCGCGGTCCGCTGGTTGCGCGAACACACCGAGCCCGTGGCCGCCGGGCTGCCGGCCGGCGGCCTGCGCACCACGGGACGGCGGGTCCGCGGACTGCGCCGGGAGGAGCTCGCCGAGCTGGCCGGGGTGTCCGCGGACTACATCCGGCGGCTGGAGCAGGGACGGCGGCACCCGTCGGCCGGTGTGGTGACCGCCATCGCCCGCGCGTTGCGGGCCGGCCGGGCGGACTACGAACGGCTCTGCGCCCTCGCCGGGTATGCCGCGGTCGACGGGCAGGTGCCGCGCGACGCCGGGGCGGCGGCGACGCAGCTGCTGGAGCGGTTCGACGGCACCCCCGCGTTCCTGACCGACGCGGCGTGGAACGTCGTCGCCGTCAACGGCGCGTGGCTGGCGCTGGGCGGCGGGACGGCGGCCGGGTCCGCCCGGGACTGGAACGTCGCGTGGCGCACGTTCTGCAACGCCCGCGGGGAGATCGACCGCACCGAGGAGCACCAGGCCGGCTTCCAGGCCGTGCTCGCCGCCCGGCTGCGCGACACCTACCTGCGCTACCCCACCGACGCGTCGCTCGCCGAGCTCGTCGACGAACTGCGGAGCACCAGCCGGCCGTTCGACACCCTGTGGCGCACCCCGAAAACGGCCTCCGCCTACGAGAACCGGGCCGTGTTCAGCCATCCCGATGGTGACGCCATCACACTCGACGGCGCCCTGCTCGAGGTGCCCGGTGACGGCCTGATGGCGGTGGTCCTCACCGCGGCGCCGCACTCGGCCGACGCGGCCCGGCTCGACGAGGTCGTCCGCGCGTCGGGCGGGCCGGCCGTGGTCAGGGTGGGCCAAACCGGCCCAGGCTGACCGGGCCCGCACCCACGATCCTGAGGTCCGCGTGGATCAAGGTCGCCGCCGGACGGCGGTGACCGGTATCACTTGCTTCGAATTCGAAGCAGCAGTACCGTGATCCGTAGTTGCTTCGAATTCGAAGCGAACCGGACTCAGCAAAGGTGAGAACTCCGATGAAGGCAGTGCGTTTCCACGAGTACGGCGCCCCCGACGTCCTGCGCTACGAAGACGTGGAGCAGCCGGCTCCCGGGGCCGGGCAGGTCCGGCTCCGCGTCGCCGCGACGTCGTTCAACTCCGTCGACGGCAACATCCGCGGCGGTTTCATGCGCGAACCCATCCCGGTGGAGCTGCCCCACACCCCCGGCATCGACGTCGCCGGCACGGTCGACGCGCTCGGCGAGGGCGTGACCGGCATCCAGGTCGGCGACGACGTTGTCGGCTTCCTGCCGATGGACGGCAACGGCGCCGCCGCGGAGTACGTCCTAGCGCCGGCCGAGGTCCTCACGCCCGCCCCCAAGAGCGTCCCGCTGGCCGACGCGGCCGCACTGCCGCTGGTCGGGCTGACCGCGTGGCAGGCGCTGTTCGACCACGCCGGGCTGCAGTCCGGACAGCGCGTGCTGATCAACGGCGCCGGCGGCGCGGTCGGGGGTTACGCCGTGCAGCTGGCCAAGGGCGCCGGCGCCTACGTCATCGCCACGGCGAGCCCGCGCAGCGGCGACGCGGTCAAGTCGGCCGGCGCCGACGAAATCGTCGACCACACCACCACCGGGGTGACCGCGGCGGTGACCGAGCAGGTCGACGTCGTGCTCAACCTGGCGCCGGTCGACCCGGCCGAACTCGCCGCGCTCGTCACGCTGGTCCGGCCGGGCGGGGTCGTGGTGAACACGACGGTGTGGATGCCCGCTCCCGCCGACGAGGAGCGCGGCGTGCGCGGCATCAACCTGTTCGTCCGCAGCGACGCCGGCCAGCTGGCGAAGCTGGTGGCGCTGGCCGACCGCGGCGAGCTGCGGGTCGACGTCGCCGAGCGGGTGCCGCTGCCCGAGCTGCCGGCACTGCACGCCCGGGCCGCCGAGGGCGCGGTGCACGGCAAGGTCGTCGTCGTCCCGGCGAGCTGACCCCCGAGGGGTGTGCTCAGCTGCCGAACTGCTGTTTGACACCACCGATGAAGGTGGTGTCATCGGCAGCGGCACGGTTGGCGAGCAGCTCGGCCGCGTACGGGCCCGCGGTGTAGCGGAGCCGGTCCGTCCCGTCGGTCGCCGCCCGGTAGACGACCTCGGGCTCGTCTCCGCGGAAGTGCGGCAGGACGGCCTTGGTCGTGTCGAGCAAGCCCAACACGTTGAGGTCGTACTGCCGCCGGATCTTGTCCGCCGGTACCTGGCGGACAGATCCCTCACCGTCTCCCACGGGATGACCACTCGTGCCGGTCATTCCTCCTTCGGTGCCGCCCGCAGCCGGGCGGCGTAGAGCTTCATGAGCGGGACGGGCGCGAACGAGCCGACGACCACGACGAAGAGCAAGGGCCACCACAGGTCCAGCACCACCATCAGCACGACCCCGGCCGCGATCAGCGCGGCGTACCCAGCCGAGAACACGATCACGAACCGGCGATACTTGCGCAACACGAACGCCGTCTGCTCCGGGTCCGGCTCCGCCGCGGGCTTCGCTGCGGCTCGCAGGTCCAGCGCGTAGGCCGGGACCGCGTAGGGCGGCTCACGCCACCGTCCGTGCGGGAAGAGGACCACCATGTCGCGGTCGGTCCCGCCGATCCAGGCCTGCCGGTCCGGCTCGTGCTTCAGCGGCACCGAGCCGTGTGACGACGTCGCCGCGCGCAGCGTGATCCGGGTGCCGTCGCGGTAGACGACGTTGATGTCCGGCATGTGCCGGCCGCGGCGGATCGGATAGTCCGGCACGACGGTCACCGACGCGATCCGCCAGCCGGTGGCGCGGACCGCGCGATAACGGCGCCGCCAGTTCACCGCGGCGATGACCGAAAGCACGAGCCCGCTCACCCCGGCGACCAGCCCGATCACCAGGGCCCACAGCCAGGTCTGGTCGTTGTTGGTCTCCTCCAGCGTGCGCACCCGATCGGGGTCGTCCCGGTCGTAGACGACCGTGATCGGCTGCCCTTCGGCGTACGGCCGGCCGGAGTCCCAGATGATGTCGGCGTACCGGTAGCCACCGGAGCCCGCCGGGTACACCACGTAAATGGTGTCGTCGCCCCGGACGTGCCGGTAGACGCCCAGCACCTCGCCCGTCACGCGGACCCCGGTCTTCAGCAGGTGGTCGGACGAGGCGCTCATCGCGAAGAATCCCGCGCCCACCCCGGCGAGCACGGCCATCCAGACGAGCACCAAGCCCACCGAGCGCAGCACCAACGTCCGCAACCGGGTGGTCTCGACGTCGAGGTCGACCTGCCCTTGGCCGTCGTGTCCGGCCGGCTCCGGCAGCCAGCGCTCGGGCTCGGCGACCAGCGCGGCGCGGCGCCGGTCGTGCCGCCGCCCGAGGGCGACGCAGCCGAGCATCAGCGCGACGGCCAGGACGAAGACCATGAGCTCGCCCACGAGTTCGCCGTCCTCGAAGACGTAACCGGGGGCGGTCAGCGCGTAGACCGTCCCCGCCGCGTCACCGAGCGCGACCAAGCCGAAGACGATCGCTCCGGCCAGAAAGGTGTTCTGCCACCGGCGGTGCGTCGTCGCACCCCGGTCCATCCCCAGCGTCATCGCCTCACCGTAGACCCGGAAAACCCGCCGCGAACTGCGATGAAGCAGACACCGGGAGAAGGCAACCGGCCGGGCCCGCCAAGCGTGTAAGCGAGCAGTGCCTACTGCGACGCCTGGAAGCCGCCGATCTTCTGCTCGAGCAGCTCGGCCAGCCGCAGCGGGGTGCGGTCCTCGAACGCCGGGCCGATGAGCTGCACCCCGACCGGCAGGCCCTCGGGGGACCGGCCCGCGGGGACGGCGGTGGCGGGCAGGCCGGGCATGGTGGCCAGGCCGGCCCAGACGAGCTGGTCGAAGTACGGGTATTCGGCGCCGTCGATGGTGATGTGCCGTTCCATCGGGTTGGGGTGGTGGTCGTGCGGGAACGCGGGTGTCGGCGTGATCGGGCACACCACGGCGTCGAACTCGGTGAACAGCTGCCGCCAGCCGTGGCGGTGGAGCTCGCGGCGGCTGTCCGCGTCCATCCAGTCGCGGTGGCTGAACAGCATGGCGCGCAGCCGCACGGCGTCAAGACTCCGGTCGTCCGCGCTCATTCCGGCGACGCGGGTCCGCAGCTGCTCGAGCGATTCGACGGGAAACCGCGCGACGGAGCCCGAGATCAGCAACTGCATGTAGAGCGTCGCGGCCTCGGTCGGATCGGGCAGCAGCGGACTGTGCCGTTCGACGCGGGCGCCGCCGTCGACGAGCGCGTCGGCCACCCGGTGCACGCCCGCGCGCACGGCGGACCCGGTCGGGATGAGCGGATGGTCGTCGACGACCAGGACCCGGAAGTCGCCGAGCCGCTCGTGACGCGCGGGCGGCAGCGCCAACCGGTGCGCCACGCCGAGGGTCAGCGGGTCCGGTCCGGCCATGACGTCGAGCAGGAGCGTGAGGTCGCGGGCGGTGCGCGCCATCGGACCGACCACGGCGAGGTCGAGGTCGACCGGCAAGGCCGGCTCGGCCGGCGGGACCATGCCGCGGTTGGCCACCAGCCCGAGTGTCGGCTTGTGCGCGTACACGCCGCAGAAATGCGCGGGGGTGCGCAGCGAGCCGGCGATGTCGGAGCCGAGGGACAGCGCGCCGAACCCGGCCGCCAGGGCCGCCGCCGACCCGCCGGAGGACCCGCCCGCCGTGCGCCCGCGGTCCCACGGGTTGGTGGTGGTGCCGTAGATCTCGTTGAAGGTCTGGATGTCTTGCAGCCCCAGGGGCACATTGGTCTTGCCGAGAATCACCGCGCCCGCGGCCTTGAGCCGCGACACCTGCACCGCGTCCTCGGCCGGCAGGTAGTTCCGGTGCGGCGGCATCCCCCAGGTCGTGGGCAGCCCGGCGATGTTGTAACACTCCTTGACCGTCACCGGAACGCCGAGCAGCGGCCGGTCCTCACCCCGCGCACGTGCCTGATCGGCACCGCGGGCGGCGGCCCGCGCACGGTCGAAGTCCGGCACACAGATCGCGTTGATCACTTCGTCGTCGCGCTCGATACGGGCGATCGCTTCGTCGGTCAGTTCCACCGACGTCACTTCACCGGAACGCAACGCGGCAACGAGTTCTTCGGCTGATCGAAAGCTCCATTCCATGAATCGGGAAGTTATCGGCCTGCCGTGGCAGCCATAAAATCCCGCTTCGCGCAACGGAAAAGCCACTCGTCTTACCACCGAAAGTGGCCCGCCGCAGGTCACAGCACTGAAAGCGGGGGCCCTGTTCTGGACAAGCCACGGACTTCCGCATCGCGCAACAGGATGCACGTCTCAATTCGTGGCCGCCGACCGTCGGCTTTCCGATCGCCCATTGGGCTTTCTCCAACACATCGTCCCGGCGAACGGGTCGCCGGTCGAGGACCTGGCCCGCCGCGCCGCGGAGTGGTTCACCCGGCCGAAGCGGGGACGATGGGCCGGCTAGCCCGACTTCCTCATCGTCCGAACGTCCACGCCACCATCAACGGGAACTCTTCACGCCAGAATCCGTCACCGTGTGATCCAACCCGCTCCTTCGACACGACATCCGCCCCCGCAGCGCGCAGAGCGGCCGCCCACCGGGTCGCGTTCTGGAAGAAGAACGGCTCCTGCGTGCCCGCAACGAGGTACGTGCGCGGCAGCGAACCCGGCATGGCGGCAGGTGGCCGATAACCTCCGCCGGGCGAGGCGGCCAAGACCGTGCCGTAGACGTCCGGATGTCGAAGCCCCAGCGCCAGCGCCAGCTCTCCGCCCGCCGAGACACCGCACACCGCGGTGCGCTCGGCAGGCAGGGTGACGTCGAACCGTGAGCGCACCCATTGACCGACTTCCTCGCCGAAAAACCGTTCGTGCGCCAAGAACCGCTCCGGATCGAAGCCGGGTGAGTACTCCTGAAGCCGGCGGGTCTCATCGGCCGATCGGTGCACCCCGACGATCATCGTCGGCGGAACGTCCGCTTCGAGGTCACCACCCCAGGGTGAGATCAGCCGGCCGTCGCCGGCGAACACCACGGCCTCAGGCCGATCCGCCGGGAGGTAGACCGTGACCTCGCGACCGCCGTCGTACTCGAACGTCTCGGTGACCAGCTCGCCCGGGAGTGACATCTAGCGGGCGTCCTCGAAGCGCTGGTTGCCCAGCACACCCAACAGCTGCAGCTTCTCGAACGCCTCCGTGCGCGGCGCCGCGGTGAGCACCAGCAGGGCCTGCGACTGGTCCTCGGTGAACAACGCCTGGCAGTCCACCTCGATCTCGCCCACCTGCGGGTGTACCAGCACCTTGTGGTCCACGAACCGCTTCGCCACCTCGTGGCGCTCCCACAGCCGCGCGAACTCCGCGCTTTCCCGCAGCAGCGCCCGCACCAGCTCCCCCGCCCGTGAAGCCGGGCCCATCGACCCGTGCGCGGCACGCAGGTTCGCCACCAGTGCGCGGCTTTGGCGCTCGCGGTCGTGTTCCGGGTAGATCAGGCGCTCCTCCGGATCGGTGAACCAGCGGTAGATCTCGCTGCGCGCCAGGCCTTTGTAGTCGGTCCGGCCGCCGTAGAGCGCCTCGGCGAGGCGATTCTGGACGAGGATCTCGCCGAGGTTGGACAGGATCAGCGCGGGTGTGTCCGACAGCCGGTCCAGCACCCGCAGCAGCGCCGGCGCGACGTGCGTGGCCGTCACCGCCGACGAAGGGGCGTTGCGGCCGGCCACCACGAACAGGTAGTCACGCTCGTCGTCGCTCAGCCGCAGCGCGCGGGCGAGCGACGCCAGCGTCTGCTCGCTCGGCTGCGGACCGCGCTGCTGCTCCAGGCGCGTGTAGTAGTCCGTCGACATCGCGGCCAGCGACGCGACCTCCTCCCGCCGCAGCCCGGCCGTCCGGCGGCGCGCCCCCGGCGGCAGGCCGACGTCCGCCGGCCGCAGCTGCTCCCGGCGGCGCCGCAGGAAGGCTGCCAGCTCCGTTCGATCCATACCCCCAGTATCCCGCTGCTCCGGACGCCTGCCAGGGATCGCCGGTCCCCCGATATCCGCTCTCTGGCGACGCCGGGGACGGTGGCCGAAGCTCGGGGCATGAACATCACCGGAAACACCGTCTTCATCCCCGGCGCCACCAGCGGCATCGGCCTGGCCCTCGCGCTCGCCCTGCGGGAGCGGGGCAACACCGTGATCGTCGGCGGCCGGCGCACCGAGCTGCTCGAGAAGATCGCCGCCGAGCACCCGGGCATCGGCACCGCGGCGATCGACACCGCGGACGCCACGAGCGTCGAGGCCGCGGCGAAGGACGTGCTCGCCCGCTATCCCGAGCTGAACGTGCTGGTCACCATGGCCGGCGTGATGCGCGTCGAGGACTGGCACCGGCCCGAGACGTTCCTCGAGTCGGCCGAGAACGTCGTGACGACCAACGTGCTCGGCCCGATCCGGCTGATCGCGGCGTTCGTCGAGCACCTGCAGAGCCGGCCGGACGCCACCATCGTCACCGTCTCCTCCGGACTGGCCTTCGCCCCGCTCAAGGTCACCCCGAGCTACGGCGCGTCCAAGGCGGCGATCCACATGCTCAGCGAGGCGCTGCGGCTGCAGCTGGCCGACACGTCGGTGCAGGTGCTCGAGCTCGAGCCGCCGTCGGTGCAGACCGACCTGCTGCCCGGCCAGGCCCAAAACGAGCACGCCATGCCGCTCGACGAGTTCGTCACCGAGGTCATGACCCTGCTGGAAACCCGGCCGGACGCGAAGGAGATCCAGGTCGAACGGGTCAAGTTCCTCCGCTACGGCGAAGCCCGCGGCGACTACGACCAGGTCGTCGCGACCCTCAACCAGACCGATCCGCACGGGAGCTGACCACCCCGTAGGTCTCTATGCAGCCGGGCGGCCGTCCGCGACGCTGGACCGAGCAAGCGCTTTCCCGGCTCCGGAGGAGTTCGCATGGACAAGGTGTTCAGCCGTCGCACCGCTTTGGTCACCGGAGCGAGCGTCACGGCCGGCCTGGTGTTGCCGGGCGTGGCCCACGCCCACGAGACGGACGGCGTGGGCTTCGTCCTCGGCGCGGTGACCCTCGACGGCGGTGAACAGGTCACCTCGCTCACCCTCGCCACCTCCCGGTTCGGGCCGATCGACCCGGCGAGCCTGACCACCGGCACGTTCAGCGTGCACGCGAAGGCCACCAGCCCGATCGACACCGGCGGCCAGGACATCGGGTACAACCTCGACCGGCCGGTGACGGCCGCGCGGCTCGACCACCGCGGGAACGTCGTGCTCGAGCTGAGCCACGGCGAGGGCCAGCCCGGCGGCGGCACGCTCGGCTACCTCAACAGCAAGAGCCGCAACTTCCGGCTCGACCTCGTCTACACCGTGACGCAGAACGCCCCGGTCCGCCTGCGGCACGGCCGGCCGCTCACCATCACCCGGTTCACCCAAGGCCGGCTGGCCAACCCCGAGGTCGACGCCTTCACCTACCACGCTTCGCGCTCCGGGATGAAGTACCGGCTGTACTCCCCCGGCCGACGACACGGCCGGCGTCCGTTGGTCGTCTGGCTGCACGGCGGTGGTGAAGGCGCCTCCCTGCCCGACAACTACTACGACAACGAGACCACGTTGCGCGCCAACCGCGGCGCACTCGGCTTCGCCACCCGGGAAGCGCAAGCGATCTTCGACGGCGCTTACGTGGTCGCCCCGCAGAGCACGGCCGCCTGGATGGACGACGGCCCCCGGTTCGCCCCGCTCATCAACGAGATCATCCGGGACGTGCTGCGCACCCGGCCGGTCGATCCCAGGCGCGTCCACGTCGTCGGCTGCAGCAACGGCGGTTACATGAGCCTGAAGATGACCACGGTTTACCCCGGCACGTTCGCCGCGTCCGTCCCGATCTGCGGAGTTGTCGCCGCCCGGGAAGCGGGCGGCCCACCGCTGATTCCCGACGCCGAACTGGCGGCGATCAGCACCCCCACGTGGCTGGTCGCCTCCCGCGACGACGACACGGTGGACCCGCAGGCCAACACCGTCCACGCGCACGAACTCATCCCCCGCTCGTCGCTGACGCTCTACGACCACGTCGTCTGGAACGGCCACCAGTTCCCCGGTCACTGGTCGTGGATCTACGTGGCCCGCAACGACCCGAGCCTCGACGGCACCCACGTCTGGCAGTGGCTGGCCCGGCAGCACCGCTGAACGGGCTCAGGGACGTCGGAGCGGGACCAGCTGCAGGGTGGCGGCCGCGGCCGAGGCACTCACCATGTTTCCGACCCCCGCGTCACCGAAGCCGCCGTACTTGACGCGGTAGGCGGCATCAACGGCGGCGCGCTGCCCGGGGCTGCCCTCGCCGACGTCCTCGACCGCGACGTCGGCCTCCAGGCCCTCGACCCGGACGTGCGCCCGGCGAGTTCGCAGCGCCTGGCCGAACCACCCGGTGTCGCGCCGGTGCCAGGTCCGGACGTACACCCGCGAGCCCGCGCACACGACCCAGATCGGCACCGCTCGCCGCAGCGTGCCGTCGGCGCGCCGGACGCCGATCTCGAGTTCCTGGGCCGCGTCGAGCAGCTCCAGTTCCGCTGAACTCCACAGTGCTTCGCCGACTTGGTTCTCTGCCATGGGAAAACCGTAAAACCTCGACCGAGATCGAGGTCAAGATTCCGGACCGTCAGCCGATCGTGGACCTCACCCGGACAGGCGCAACCCACCGATGTCGTGTAGAAGATCATGAACCACACCACACCGGAAAGGACCGCCGCATGGCCGTCGCCGAAGATCTCGACCGCGCCACCGACTCGAAGTGGGACTGGGTCGCCGAGCAGACCCGCACGTACCTGGCCTCGGGCGGCACCGAGGGCCACGAGTCGAACGGGCTGTACACGCTCGTGCTCGCCACGACCGGCCGCAAGACCGGCGAGCCGCGGCGCACCTGCCTGATCTACGGCACCTCGGGGGACGACCTCGTGGTGGTCGCCTCCAAGGCGGGCGCCGACGAGGACCCGGCGTGGTTCAAGAACCTCGAGGCGAACCCGGAGGTCGGACTGCAGGTCGGCACCCGCCGCTGCAACGCCCGCGCACGCGTCGCGGGCCCGGGCGAGCGCGAACGGCTCTGGGCCCAGATGGCACGCACGTTCCCGCTCTACGACGAATACGCGCAGAAGACCGACCGCACGATCCCGGTCGTCCTGCTCACCCCGCGGGACTGACCACTCCCGAACCGTAGATCGAGCCGGCCCGCTCGGGGTGGTCGATGAACGGGTTGCGGTCGTCGGTGAGGTTCCCGGGCGCCTGGCCGACCGGGGAGCTGCCAGCGTCGAAGTCCTTGTTCCCCCGCTCGGCGTGGACCGAGACGTCTTCGGCGCGCAGGTGGTGCAGGTCCGTGCCCGGCCCGGTCTCGGTGCCGAAGTCGCCGGGGGACTTGGCCCAGACGTGCTCACGGTTCCAGTCGTCGGGCTCGCCGCCGTTGGCGGTCTTCGCCTGTGAGCGCCCGCTGTAGAGCAGGACGACGTTCGCCGGGTCGGCGGGATTCTCGTCGGCGGCTTTGATCCCGTCCCACACCGGCGCGCTCACCGCCGCCGGCTCAAGAAGTGACGGGCAGGCGGCCGGCATCGTCATCCCGGACCATCGGGATGGGTCAGGTCGTAAGCGCGGGAAACCTTCTGCGGAACCACCATCCGCCACGCGTCCACGACGAACTCGCGAGCCTCGATCGGGTCCAGCGCGGCAAGCTCGGCGTCAACCCAGTTGAACCGCATGTCCGACTCCGACGGCAGCCGGAACTTCGCCGGCTCGCCGGCGACCAGCGCGGCACGCTCCTCCTTCGGGAACGCGAACCCCATCACCGCCTCGTCGAGCGAGAACGCGACATAAACGATCTGCTTGACCCGGAACTTCAACCGGCCACGCACGTACACCGGATAGGACCGCTCGAGCTCCGAGCCCAGAGGAAGCACATCCCCGATGACCGCCATGCCCCATCTTCCCATGCCACGAAGCCGGCGGGGCCCGGTGAACGAGCCCCGCCGGCGGATGGTCAGCTGATCGGTTCTATCCACACGTTGCGGAACCGCACGTTCTCACCGGGGTCTCCGTGGTCCTGCAGCCGGATCGCGCCCGGGCCGGCACCTTCGGGATCGCCGGCTCCGGTCGATCCGGTGATGCCGACGTCGTTGTGGACGGTCACGCCGTTCCAGACGACGGTCACCCTGGCGTTGTCGGTTTTCGTCCCGGCGCTGTCGAACCGTGCCGCGCGGAACGTGACGTCGTAGGTCTGCCACGTCAGCGGCGCTGTCGCGGCGTTCACGTCCGGCGCCTTCTGCGTGTAGATCGCGCCGGCCTCGTCGTTGGCGAGGCTGGTGTCACCGAAGGAGTCGAGCACCTGGAGCTCGTAACGGTCCTGCAGATACACGCCGCTGTTGCCCCGCGCCTGCCCGGTCACGTTCGACGGATAGCTCGGCTCGTACCACTCGACGTGCAGCTTGAAGTCCCCGAACTTCTGCCTGGTCCGGATGTCCCCGCCGAGTGACTCCATCGAGCCGCCGGAGACCGGCCACGGCGCCGCTCCACCGGAGCGGAGTTCCCACGCGTTCAGATCGGTTCCGGTGAACAACGGGATCCGGGTGGCCGCGGTGACGGTGATGTTGTCGAGGTTGACGTTGCCGACGTCACCGCTGTCGAACCGGTAGGAGATCGAGTTCGCACCCGCCGTCAGCGGCAGCACTTCCGGCTGGCGTGCCCAGCTGTCCCACGTAGTCGTGCTGGCCAGCCGGGTCTGCCGGACCTTCGTGCCGTTGACGTAGACGCTCACGGACTTCGTCCCGGCGCTGGGATTCGGGCCGTTCGCATACCGCAGGCCGACGTTGTAGCTCCCGGCCGTGGGCACGTTCACCGCGAAGGTCGTGGACGCGCCCTGATTCCAATACCCGTCGACGAATCCGGTGGCTTCGTAACCCGTGTGGTCGGTGTTGACGCCCGCGCCGCCGCTCAGCGTCGCGCGCTCGGCTTCGTAGGTCACGGCGGCCGGCGCGCCCCCCACCGTCGAGTTGAGGGTGTACCACGCTTCCGTGCTCCACAACGCCGTGCCGGATTCGGACGCGAACGGCCGCGGCGACCGGACGTGGACGACCCGCCCGGGCAGCAGCCCGGAGATCTGCAGGGTGACCTTCTTGCGGTCGGCGGACACCGCCGCGCCGGTCACGGTGAGGGTCTGCTCGTCGACCTTGGGGCCGCCGTACGTGGCCGTCGGCGCGTAGCGCCATTGCGAGACCTGGTACTTGGTGATCAGGTCCTGGGCCGTCGCGGCGGACAGCGGCTGCGTGTATTCGAACTCGAACCCACCCGGGACCGCCCGCATGGCGAGGATGTCGAAGGTGTTCGTGCCGTTGGGAGTCAGCTTCTGCAGGCCGTAGGCGAGCTTGCCCGGCTGGCCCCAGTTGCCGCCGCCGTCGATCCCGCCGGTGTAGATCGCGCCGTCCGGGCCGAGGCTGATCCGGCTGACCCCGGACTCGAGGCCCTGGGTCATCCGGAAGACCGCACCCTGGTACTCGCCGTTGACCTTCTCCAGGTAGACCCGCTGCAGGCCGCCGTAGGTCACGTCACCGTAGACCAGCTGGCCGGCAAAGGTGCCTTGGGTCAGCTGGACCGGGTTGCTGGGCGAGTTGGCGATTTCGTTGTGCGGCAACCACACCACCGGCGCGGTCACCGGCTGCGCGTCGAACGGGCCCGCCGGGTTCGTGTAGTGGTTGAAGAACCGGTTCTGCTTGATGCGCACGAGTTTGTTCGCGGGCAGCCAGGCACCCTGGTTGTCGGTGACGAAGATGTCGCCCTCCGGACCCCAGCCGATGCCGTGCGGGGTGCGCAGGCCGCCGGCGATGGTCGAGACGGCGCCGGTGTTCTTGTCGACCTTGAGGGTGACACCGCGGCCCGGCGCGGGCTGGGGGTTGGTGGTCGCCCCGCCGAGGTCGATCGCCACCGACAGGTTGACGTAGAAGAATCCGTCCTTGTACAGCAGGCCGAAGGCGAATTCGTGGAAGTTGCCGCTGAACGGCCAGGTCGCCACCGTCCGGTAGACGTCGGTCACGCCGTCGCCGTTGGTGTCGTTGAGTTCGACGAGCCGCGTCTTCTCCGACACGTACAGCTTGCCGTCGACGTACTTGATGCCCATCGGTTCCTTCAGCCCGCCGGCGATCCTTTGCGTCCGGACCCGGGACGGGTCGGTGGTGCCGGTGGCGTTGCTGATCAGCTGGACCTCCCCGGCGGTGTTGTCCGAACCACCCCAGGTGGCGATGGCGAGCCGGCCGTCCGGCAGCCAGTCCATCCCGGTCACCTGCGGCTGGAAGCCGCCGGGGCGCAGGTCGGTCAGCGTGAAGCCGGGGTGGACGCCGGTCAGCGGCAGGCCGTCACCGGGAGAGTCGGCCGTGCCTTCGCATTCCTTCTTCCCCGGCGAGGTCACCCGGACGACCCCGGCGTCGGTGCTGAGCACCGAGGTGGGCACCACCACGAAGGCCGACGAGCCGGGAGGCTGCCATTCCAGCGTGATCTGCTGGTCACCGGCGTTGTCGAAGTGCTCGATCCGCAGCGCGTGGTAACCGGTGGTCAGCTGGACCGAGCCGGTCACCGCGGTCGCCCCGTGCAGGCCGTCGTTGGTGATCACCACCTGCCCGTCGATGCGCAGCCGGGAGCCGTCGTCACTGGTCAGCCGGAACTGGTAACTGCCGGCGGTCGCGATGGAGATGTTGCCGGTCACTTCGGAGACCAGGAAGTCGCTGACGCCGAAGTCGGCGGTGCTGGTCCAGTTGATCGTCGGCGTCAGCTTGTCGACGTTGGGGGTCAACCCGGGCTTGATGGTGCACAGCTTGCTCAGTTCGGTTTGCATGTCGAACACCCGAAGGGTCACGCCTGGCTCTTGCGGTGGGACGGCGGCGTGAGCGGGTGTGACGACGGCGGCCGACAGGGCTGTGAGCAGGACTGTTACCACCAGAACCGCTCGGCGGCATCGTTCGCGGGCAGCCAGAAGCATCGTTGCTCCTCGGGGAAGAGCCAGGCTCTCTACCTGACGCTCGGTGAGCGTAGGGAGAACTTTTGCATCAAGTCAACGAAAGTATGTCCCGTTTGAGCGAAATTACGCCGTCTAGACGCGTAAGTGCCCGTGCGCTCGGCGTCGCGGAGACGGCTCCTCGGCCGTCTCGTTTCCGTGCTCTACTTTGGAGAGCCGTCGTTTCCGGCGGTGTTCGGAGGGGGCAGTACGTGGTCACGATGGTGCGTTTGCTGGGGGAAGTGGACGTGCTGGTCAACGGGCGGCCGGTGGATCTCGGCACACCGCGCCAGCGATGCATCATGGCGGTGCTCGGGCTCGAAGCGGGCCGCGTCGTGCCGGCCGACCGGTTGGTCGGACGCGTCTGGGGCTCCGACGTCACGCCGCGGACGCGGACCACCCTGCACGGGTACATCTCCCGGTTGCGCGCGGCGATGGCCGGTGCCGACGGGATCAGCCTCGCGCGCCGTTCCGGTGGTTACGCCCTGATGACCGACCCGGAGCTGGCCGCGGTCGACGTGCACCTGTCCCGTGAGCTCCGCACGAACGCCCGGGATGACGACGAGCGAGCGCTGCCGTTGCTCACCGAAGCACTGGGGTTGTGGCGGGGAGAGTCGCTGACCGGGGTGGGCGGGGAATGGGCCGAAGCCGAACGCGAGCGGCTCGAGCAGGAGCGGCTGGTCACCTGGCAGGACCTCGTGGACGCCAAGCTCCGGCGCGGGTTCGGGGAAGAACTGGTGGTCGCGCTTTCGGCCCATGCCAGGGAGCACCCGCTCGACGAACGAACCGCGGGCCAGTACATGCTGGCGCTGCACCAAGCCGGACGGAGCGCCGAGGCGCTGCAGCACTACCAGCACGTCCGCAGCCTCCTGGTCGACGAGCTGGGTGCGGACCCCGCCGCCGCGCTCCAGGAAGTGCACCGGCAGATCCTGGCCGCCGACCCGGCGCCGGCACCGGTGGCCGACCCGCCGGGGGCGGCGAGTGAGCCGGTGCTGCCGCGGCAGCTTCCCGCCGCGCCGGCGTCGTTCGTCGGCCGCCGTGCGGATCTGGCCGATCTGGACGGTTGGCTGACCCCGCCGGGTGCTGCCGCCACCGTGGTGATCTCGGCGATCACGGGCGCCGGCGGGATCGGCAAGACCTGGCTGGCCCTGAGCTGGGCGCACCGCCACGCCGACGAGTTCCCGGACGGCTGGCTCTTCGTCGACCTTCGCGGGTTCAGCCCGGCGGACGAGCCGATGGCCCCCGAAGTGGCGGTGCGGGGGTTTCTCGACGCGCTGGGTGTGCCGTCGGCGCGGATCCCGCCTGCCTTGCACGCGCAGACCGCGCTGTTCCGCAGCCTGGTCGCGGACAAGCGGATGCTCCTCCTCCTGGACAACGCCGCCACCACCGCCCAGGTCGAACCGCTGCTGCCGGGGACCTCGACCTGTGCTGTCGTGGTGACGAGCCGAAAGCGGCTGTCGGGTTTGATCACCGGGCACGGGGCCCGGCAGCTGCTGCTCGACGTGCTCACCGACGGCGAAGCCCGCACGTTACTGGCCGACCGCCTCGGTGCGGCCCGGCTCGCCGCCGCCCCGGCCGCGATCGACGAGCTGATCGGGCTCTGCGGCGGGTATCCGCTGGCGTTGAGCATCATCGCGGGCCAAGCCCACACTCGCCCGCACCTGCGGCTGTCGGTGCTGGCGGACGAGCTGCGCGAACTGGGTCTCGGTGCGCTGGAGGACGACGACCCGACCGCCAGCCTGCCCACCGTGCTGTCCTGGTCCTACCGGACCCTCACCCGCGATCAGGCCGCGATGTTCGCCCTGCTCGCCATCTCACCCGGCGCCGACATCAGCCTTACCGCCGCCGCCGGTCTCGCCGGATTCCCGTCGACGAAGGCTCGGGCTCACCTGCGCGCGTTGGAGGACGCTTCCCTGATCACGCAAGACGCGCGCGGCCGCTACGGCATGCACGACCTGATCCGGCACTACGCCGGCGACGTCGCCCAGCGAGACCTGACCGGAGAAGAGCGCGCCGCGGCTCTGCGGCGAACCATCGACTTCTACATCCACACCGGCTACGCCGGCGAACGGCTCCTGGCGCCCTACCGCCAGCCGATCCGGCTCGAGCCGCCGGCGCCGGGAAGCCGGCCGCAGCCGTTGTCCGACGTGGCGGGAGCGGTGGCCTGGTTCGAGTCCGAATACGCCACTCTGCGGGCTGCCCAGCAGCTGGCCATCGGGCTCGGCTGGCACCGCGAGGTGTGGCAGCTGGCCTGGACCTTGATCACGTTCCACTATCGCCGGCGTGATCGCGAGGAGCGCCGGGCGGTCTGGCAGATCGCGTTGGAAGCCGCGGAGCGGCTCGGTGATCCCGAGGCTGTCATCGTCGCCCACTCGTACCTCGGCCACGCGCATGCCGAGCTCACGAGGTACGAGGAGGCTGCCGAACACCTGCGCACCGCTCTTGCGCTGGCCGAGCAGCACAACGACCTGGCCGGCCGGGCCTACGCCCACTACCTGTTCGGACAGGCCCTGGGGTACCAGGAGAAGCACCGGACGGCGATCGACCACGTTCACCGGGCGTTGGAGCTGTTCCGCACGCTCGACCAGCCGGTGTGGGAGGCGTTTGCGCTCAATCACCTCGGCTGGCATCTCGCCTGTCTCGCCGAGCACGAGACGGCTCGTGAGCACCTCGAGGCCTCGGTCGCCTTGCACCGGCGGAATCATTCGACGCCGAACGACGCGTATCCCCTGGGCAACCTGGGCTACGTCGCCCACCACACCGGCCGGTTCGACGAAGCACTCGGCTACTACGCAGAGTCCCTCGCCCTGCTGCGTGAGTTGGGAGACTTGCGCTACGTCGCCGTGGCGCTGGACTGGATCGGCCAGACCCACTACGCGCTCGGGCACTACGACCACGCCGGCGCGAAGTGGAAGGAAGCAGTCGAGCTCTACCGAGAGCAGGGCCGCGATCACGCGGCGAACGGGCTCCAGGACCAGTTGGACGCCTTGGAAAACCGATCCTGAGCAGCGAGGCTCACAGGCCCAGATCGCGGCCGACGATCTCCTTCATGATCTCCGTGGTGCCGCCGTAGATGGTGGAGATGCGCGAGTCGAGGTAGTCGTGCGCGATGCGGTATTCGAGCATGTAGCCGTAACCGCCGTGCAGCTGCAGGCACCGCCCGACGATGTCGACGTACTGCTCCGTCGTCCAGAATTTCGCCGCCGCGGCGTCCACAGCGGACAGTTCGCCGCGGGAATGCCGGGTGAGCAGATCGTCGATGTAGCTGCGGCTCACCCGCACCGCGGTGACCATTTCCGCCAGTTCGAAGCGCGTGTTCTGGAACGACCCGATCGGCTTGCCGAACGCCGTGCGCTGCTTGACGTAGTCCAGGGTGCGCTCCAGGACACCCTCCGAGGAGGCCACGGCGTTGGCGGCGATCGAGATCCGTTCCTGGGGCAGGTTGCGCATCAGGCCGAGGAAGCCCGCCCCCTCCTCGCCGAGCAGGTTGGCGGCCGGCACCCGGACACCGTCGAAGAAGAGCTCGCTGGTGTCCTGGGCGTGCAGGCCGATCTTCTCCAGGTTGCGGCCGCGGGAAAAGCCGGCGCGATCGGCCTCGATGACGAGCAGGCTGAGCCCGCCGTGGCGGTCCGTGCCGGTCCGGACGGCGGTGACGACGAGGTCGGCGTTCTGGCCGTTGGAGATGAAGACCTTGCTGCCGTCGACCACGTAGTCGTCGCCGTCGCGGACGGCGGTGGTGCTGATCCCGGCCAGGTCGCTCCCGGTGCCGGGCTCGGTCATCGCGATCGCGACGATGAGCTCTCCGGCAGCGATGCCGGGCAGCCAGCGGGCCTTCTGCTCGTCATCGGTCAGGTCGGTGAAGTAGGGCACGACGATGTCGTTGGAGAGCGCCACGCAGGCGAGCCCGTCCGACACGGGGTTGCGCGAGAACTCTTCACCGATCACGGCGTTGAAGCGGTAGTCGGTGATGCCGCCCCCGCCGTACTCCTCGGGAACGGAGAAGCCGAGGATGCCGGCGCGGGCGGCCTCCCGGAAGAGCTCGCGGTCGACCTTGCCCGCCGCCTTCCACCGCTCGGCGTGCGGCGCGGCGTGCTTGTCGACGAAGGCGCGGACCGTGTCCCGCAGGAGCTCGTGGTCCTCGTCGTAGAGCGGCCGCTTGGCCGGGAAGACAGTCGTCACACGAACTCCTTCGACGTTGCGAACCGGTTCAGGCCGGTCAGGGCCTTGCTGAGCGGCACCCCACTTCGATATGTTAACGAGAAATCGCACGACTAGACAAGCTCGGGCACGACGTCGTGCCGCCAAGTCCAGGCCAGACAGCAGAGATGCACGGATACGCCTCCAAGGAAGCAGGTATGTAAATGAGCAATCTCAGCAGGCGGAGCGTCTTGTCCCTCGGCGCGGCCCTCGGGCTGGCGGGTGTGGCGAGCACGGCCGCCCCCGCGTGGGCCTGGTCGTCGACGGGCTCGGTGGCCGGCACCGGCTCGGGAGCCGACCCGTGGCAGGTCTGGGACGACCCGGTCGACGGTCTGGTGGCATCGCTGCTCGACAACGGCCAGGTGCCGGCGGTCAACGCCGCGCTGGCGTCGTGGGCGAACAACAACGACCCGGTGCCCAGCAGCCTGCCGGCCGCTCTCGCCACCCACCTCCAGCAGGCCAAGAACCTGCCCTCCTGGGCCGACCGCGCCAAGCTCCGGCTCGCCGCCGACTTCAACCGGCGCAAGGACACCTACCTGTTCATGCTCTACGGCCTCGGCAGCGGCATCATGAGCACGGTCATCCCGCGCGAGGCCGAGTCGGTCTACTGGTCCGCGGGCGGCGCCAACATGAAGGACCGCGCGGCCAAGACGTTCACCTTCGGCTACGACCTGAGCGAGCTGACCGCCTACGAACCCACCGGCCAGTTCGTGGTCACCGCCAACAAGACACGGCTGGTGCACGCCGCGGTGCGGCACCTGCTGCCGCAGTCGGCGCACTGGCGGGAGGTCACGGACACGCAGATCCCGATCAGCAACGGCGACATCCTGGTCACCTTCCACAGCCTGGGCACCTTCGTGCACCGGAAGCTGCTCGAATGGAAGGTCCCGATGACCGCCGCGGAAGAGGAGGCCTTCCTGCACATGTGGCAGGTCGCCGTCCACCTGCTCGGCGTGCGGGACGAGTTCATCCCCAAGACCTGGGCCGACGCGAACGCGCAGTCGGCGTACGCGCTCACACCGATCCTCGCCCCGACGACCGAGGGCAAGGCACTGGCCAAGGACCTGCTCGGCCTGACCGCGCAGGTCGACCTGGGCGTCACCCGCGGGTTCCTCAACGAGTTCGTGCGCTACGTGCTGAACGACAAGATCGGCGACTGGCTCTCGCTGCCCCGCGACTACGCGGCGGCCGCACTGGTCCGCACCGGGTGGCCCACCTACATCGCGTTCCGCGAGGGGCTGTTGCCGGTGCTACCCGTCGGGTTCTACATGTTCGACCAGTTCGTGCGCGCCCTGGCGATGCTGTTCCTCAACAACGGGACCTCACCGACCAGCACCACCATCGTGATCCCGACCGGGAACCGGCCGGGCGCCTGACCCGGGCGTCCGACGGCGTGACGGCCCACCGCGGGTCGTCACGCCGGAAGGCCCAGCGCTCCCACGACCAAGGCGGTGACCGCGGCACGATGATCCGGGCTGTCCTGCCACCGCAGTCTTCGCCCTGCCTCGACGACCACGCCGAACCCGGCGTGCACCAAGGCCCGGGCCTGGCGCGGATCGAGGTCCGGGCGAGCCAGTCGCAGCTGCTGCTCCCAGATGGCGATGTGCTCGCGCTGGGCGACGGCCAAGGGGCGCTGCAAGGCGGCCGGCAAGCCGGCCACCTCGGCGTCGGCGACGCTGGTGAGGGCGGTGTGCTCGAAGCTGTAGGCCACGTACGTCGCCGCCAGGGTGATCACGGCGTCGTGCGGGCCGGCCACCCCGTGCAGGTTCTGCTCCACCGCTTGGGCCAGCAGCCCCGCCGCCTGCAGGCAGGCCGCCGCCAGGATGTCGGCCTTGCCCGGGAAGTGCCGGTAGATCGTCGACGGGACCAGCCCCGCGGCCTCGGCGATCCGGCCGTTCGTGACGTTGGCGAAGCCGTCCTGCTCGAACAGCGGGATGGCGGCGGCGAGGATCTCCGCGCGCCGGGTGCGCGGCACGGGCAGGACGGGCAGCTCGACGGAGCGGGCACTCCCGACGGGCGCCGCGGGGCTGGTCGCGACCACGCGCACGGCCGCCGCCAGCAGCAGGTCCTCGGCCCGGCGCGGGGCGATCGAAGTGTGGTGCATCGTGATCGACCCGATCGCCCCGAGGGCCGCCGCGGCCCGCAGGTGCTCGTCCGGCAGCGGGTGCTCGCGCCGCACCACCTCGGTCACCCGCTCGACGACGTGCGCGAACTTCCCCCTGAGGACCCGGCGGTCCGCCCGCTCGAGGTACCGCGCCTCCCACCGGTACAGCCCGCCCGACGCGCGATGGGCGACGGTGACCCGGGTGACGGCGGCGAGCAGGTCCGCCAAGGCCGCCTCGCGCGGCACCTCGTCGACCGCGGCGACGAGCCGGTCGACCATGACGTTCGCGCACTCGGCGAACAGCGCGTACTTGTTCGGGAAGTGCCGGTACAGGGCCGCCGCGGTGATGCCCACGGTGGCGGCGATCTCCTCCATGGACGCGGCGTGGTAACCGCGCTCGCTGAACACCCGGCCCGCCGCTTCGACGATGAGCTGTCGGCGGTTGCGCGGGCGGGTGGCCGCGGGCGACTCGGCGGTCACCGGCGGACCCGGGCGAACGGACGCGGGAGCAGGGCCATGCGTGCCAGTCAATCACGAGCCGGACCGAGGCCCCGAGAGCAGCACGACCACCTGACCCCCACCTCCCGAGGAGTGCCCCGTGCCGACCGACGCACCTCCCGCCTGGTCCTTCCGGCACCACTGGATGGCCCACGCGGCCACCCACGCCGTGATGCGACCGGACAAGCCCGCGTTGCGCCATCTCGGAGAGACGACGACCTGGGCGCAGCTGTCGCGGCGGTCGTTGCAGCTGGCGGCCGCGCTTGCCGGCCGTGGGGTCGCCGAGGGTGACCGCGTGGCCCTGCTCACCCTCAACCACCCGTGGTTCGTGGAGAGCGTGTTCGCGGCGAACAGCCTCGGAGCGATGGCCGTCCCGCTCAGTTTCCGGCTCGCACCGCCGGAGCTCGGCCACATCCTGGCCGACTGCGCGCCGTCGGCCGTCATCGTCGACGCCCAGCTGCTGCCGCTGCTGCAGGCCGTGCCGGCCGCCGCGTCGATCGGCACGGTGATCGTCATCGGTGAGGAGGCCGGGAACCTCTTGGGGTACGAGGAGTTCCTGTCCGCCCACGAGCCGATGGACCTGCCCGACGTCGGTGAGGAGTCGACGGCGCTGATCATGTACACCTCGGGCACCACCGGCCGGCCGAAGGGAGTCCTGCTGTCCCACCGGAACCTGCAGCTGCAGGCGCTCACCTGCATCCGCGCGATGGAGATGTTCGACGACTCCGACATCGGCTTCCTGACCGCGCCCTTCTTCCACATCGCGGGCCTGGGGTCGATCGTGGCGAACTTCGTCGTCGGCGGCACGGTCGTGCTCCACTCGCTGGGCGCGTTCGACCCGAAGGCGGTGCTCGACGCGTACGAGCGCGAGGGCGCCACCGTCGTGTTCAACGTGCCGCAGCAATGGGATCTGCTCTGCGCCCAGCCGGACATCGGCGAGCGTGCGCTGAAGCTGCGGATCATCAGCTGGGGTGCCGCACCGGCGAGTGACGCGACGCTGCGAGCCATGGCCGAGAACTTCCCCGGCGCGCTGAACGTGGCGGTGTTCGGGCAGACCGAGACCTCGCCGATCACCTGCGTGCTCCGCGGCGAGGACTCGCTGCGCAAGCTCGGCTCGGTCGGGCGGCCGATCCCGACCCTCCAGTACCGCGTTGTGGACGAGTCCATGAACGACGTCGCCGTGGGCGAGGTGGGCGAGATCGTCTACCGCGGCCCCACGGTGACCCAGGGGTACTGGCGGAAACCGCGCGAGACCGCGGAGGCCTTCGCCGGCGGCTGGTTCCACTCCGGCGACCTGGTCCAGCAGGACGAGGAGGGCTTCGTCTGGGTCGTCGACCGCAAGAAGGACATGATCATCAGCGGCGGCGAGAACATCTACTGCGCCGAACTGGAGAACGTCATCGCCGACCACCCGTCGGTCCGGGAGGTCGCCGTGCTCGGCCGGCCCGACGAACGCTGGGGCCAGGTGCCCGTCGCCTTCGTCGCCGTCGTCCCGGAAGCCGGCCTGTCCCTGCGGGAGCTGACCGGCTTCCTCGACGGGAAGCTCGCATCGTTCAAGATGCCCAAGGATCTCGTGGTGGTTCCCGGGCTCCCCCGCAACGCGGGCGGAAAGGTGGACAAGGGGTTGCTGCGGTAGTCCCGGTCGGCGAACAGCTTGTACTCCTGGGTCAGGCGCAGTGGCGGGCGGTGAACTTCGAAATCCCGGAGCCGACCGGGATCTGTTTCCCCGTGGGCAGGGTGACCGTGGCGGTCGTGTTGCCGGGCACCGTGACGGTGAGGTCGAACCGGCAGCCGGTCTGCGTCCACGCCGAGGCGACCACCCCGCGGACCGTGTCGATCGAGGCCGCGACGTGCCCGAGCCCGGCCGGCACCCGCGGGGCGATCGTGATCGCCGCGTACCCCGGCACCGCCGGCGTGATCCCGGCGAACTGCGTGTAGAAGGCCGCGTTGATCCCGGCGAACATCGCGTGGTCGTGGGTTTCCATGCCCGACTCGTAGGTCCACTGCTCCCACGGCGTTGTCGCGCCGCGGCTGATTTCGTACCCGAAGCCCGGGTAGGTCTGCTGGCGCAGCACGGTCAGGGCGACGTCGATCCGGCCGGCCTTCGCCAAGGCCTCGGGCAGGTACCGGGTGCCGAAGATCCCGGTGTCGAGGTGCCCGCCGTTCTTCGTCAGGATGGTGTCGACGAGCTTCGCGCCCACCCCGGCCACCTTGTCCGGCGGCACCATGCCGAAGGCCAGCGGGAGGATGCTGGTCGTCTGGCGGCCGTCGCCGTAGGTGGTGCCCGAGGCGTCGAGGAAGTGCGCGTTGAAGGCGTTCGCGATCGACGTCGCCAGCCCGGCGAAGTGGGCCGCGTCGGCGGTGTTCCCCAGTGCGCGTGCGGCTTTCGCGACGTCTTCGGCTTGCCGGTAGGACAACGCCGTGTTGACGATCGACCGCTCGCTGAAACAGTCGCCCGCCGACGGGTTTCCCTGTCCCCCGTTGGCGTTCGGGCTCCGGTCGGGCGGGCACCAGTCGCCGAAGCCGCGGTCCTCCGGCCAGATGAACCCCGGGTAGGCGGCGGCGTTGGTGTCCACGAACGCCTTCATCTTCGGATAGGCCGCGCCGAGCCGGCCGAGGTCGCCGTACTGCTCGTAAAGCGACCAGGCCAGGTCGACCGATCCCCCGCCCATGTCCGGCAGCTGCGCGTTGCCCGCGTCGCTCGGCAGCGCCGTCCCGGGCGGCAGGTCGAGCAAGTACTTGCCGTAGAAGGAATCCATGCCGAAGTCCAGGACGGACGCGTCGTGGTAGGCCTGCACGTCCATCCCCGGCGGCGTCCGCTCGTCGCGGACGGGGTTGTCGGTCGGCAGGCTCATCGAGTTGTTCAGGACCGCTCGCCGGTTGTTCGCCCAGATCGTGTTCAGCAGCGGGTCGGACGTCTCGACGTGCCCGGTGGCGGCGACGTCGGCGTGCACGACCCGGCCGGCGACGCTGCCGAGGTCCGGCGTCCCCGGGTAGCCGGTGAGCTCGAGGTAGCGGAAGCCGTGGTAGGTGAACCGGGGCTCGTAGACCTGGACACCCGGCGCGGCGCCGAGCGTATAGGAGTCGGTGGACGCGGCGTTGCGGTTGGTCGTGGTGTCGAGCGTGCCGTCGGCTTCGAGTTCTTCCGCTGTGCGCATCCGCACGGTCGTCCCGGCCGGCCCGGCGACGCGCAGCTGCGCCCAGCCCGCGAAGTTCTGGCCGAAGTCGTAGACGTACACCCCGGGCCGAGGCTGCTTCACCGACACCGCGCGCAGGGTCTGCACCACACGGATCGGCGGCGCGGTGGCCGCGGTCAAGGTGGCGCTGGGCGCCTGGACCGTGCGCACCGGGTGCCAGGCCGCGTCGTCGAAGCCCGGCCGGTCCCAGCCGTCCTGTGCGAGCCGGGCGTCGTAGCTTTCGCCCGCGTAGAGGTCGTTCGCCGTCACCGGGCCGTCGGACCACCGCCAGGACTCGTCGGTGGTGACCGTCCGGCGGGTCCCGTCGGCGAAGGTGACGACCAGGGCCACGATCCCCTGTTTCGGCCCGGTCCAGCGGAACCCGTACTGGCTGAAGCGCGGCCCGTACCCGTTGCCCAGCCACAGCCCCGCCGCGTTCCGTCCGATGTGGACCTGGTTGGTCACGTCGAAGGAGTCGTAGAGGTTTTGCTGGTCGTAGGGCGTGCTCCCGGGCGACAGCACCTGGTCGCCGACCTTGCCGCCGTTGAGGCGCAGTTCGTAGAAGCCGAGCCCGTACACGTACGCGCGGGCGCTCGCGACGGGCTTGTCCAGGACGAACTCGTGGCGCAGCAACGGCGCGTCCGGCGACTGGGCGAGCAGGAGCGGATCACCCTGCGGTTCGAGCTGCCCGCCGGTGACCGTGGCCCCGGGGAACCGGGCGTCCGGGGTCGCCGAGAAGTCGTCGGAGAACAGCGGTGTGCCGTCGAGACCGTGCACGGCCAGGTTGTCGTAGGCCGCGGCTTCGGGCGTGCCCTGGCTGACCGAGGTCCGGAACCCGATGGTGCCGGTGCGCACCGCGTCGACGGTCCGGGAGTCCACTTCGGTCCCGTCGATGACCGTCACGATGGTGCTCCCCCGCGCTTCGATCCGCAGGTGGTGCGGCGCGCCCGCGTTCTGCGGGGTGATGACCGCACTCAGGTCGGTCTCCCCGAGGAGCGCGAAGGACCCGTGGCTCTTCTCGTGCGGCCGCAGCAGCACCTTGCCCGGTGTGGTGGCGGCGTTCACCTGCCACATCAGGAAGTCGTCGGAGCCGGCGGCCCGGAAGACCACGCTCGCGGCCGCGGCCTTGATCGTGAAATCGACGTCCAGTGCGAAGTCCTGCCACGCGTAAGCGCCGCCGGTGTCCGGCGTGATCCACTCGGCGCCCGCCCAGTCGGCCGGCGTGGGCCCGCTCTCCCACCACGCCGCCTCGGCCCTGGCCGGAGAGCCTCCGCGAGCTCCCCACACCTCGACGGTCCAGTAGTTCCGCTTGCCCACCGCTGCAGCGGGCCCGCGGTAGGGCACCGCGACCGACTCCGCGCTCACCACCTTGCCGCTGTCCCAGACATCGGCGCGCCCCGCCGCGAGCAGCTTCGTGCTGGTGGCGACGAGGATCCGGTACGCCGTCTGCCGCTCTCCGGAGCGCAGCTTCCAGCTCAACGTCGGCGCACTGCCTGCGGCGAGCGGGTTGACAACGTTGTCCGCCCGCAGATCGAAAGCCGGGACGGGAGCGGGAGAGGCAGCGGCACTCACCGCAGACGTCGCCGGACTCGTCACCAGCACCGCCAGCAGAAAAGTGAGCACCACGCGGGCGCGATGACGGGACATGACCACTCCACTCGCCAGTCGACTTCGTTGTTCGATCCTGGGTGGAACTCAGCTGCCTTGAAACGTTTCAAGCATCCTAACAACCCTCTCCCGACTCGCCAAGACTGTCGACGAGACAAGAACGGGACGAACGCCTATGCCGGGGCCAGTGCCCGGCGCCAGTAACCGGTGACACTGCGGCGCACTTGCTCGACCTCAACACCGCGGGGATCCAGCAGCCGCTGCAAGGCGATCCCGCGCAGCTGCCCGACAACGGCGATCGCGACGTCGTCCGGCTCGAGGCCGGGATCGATGTCACCGGCCGCGATGCCGGCCTCAACGTCGTCGCGCAGGTCGGCGCGGAAGGCGGCGTCCCGCTCGCGGAAGATCGGGGCCAGGTCGGGTTGGGTGGCGGCCTCGGCCCACAACAGCAGGAAAGCCTGGTTGAAGACGCCGAGCCGGCCGAGTTCGCCGAGGTAACCGTCGATCAGCCGCAGCAGGCGGTCGAGCCCGGGAGGCAGCTCCCCCAGGCCCGGCACGAACCCCGCCTGCGTGGCCCGGGCGAGCCGCTCGACCAGTGCCTGCTTGGCACCGAAGTGGTGCGTGACGATGCCGCGGCTGTACCCGGCGCGTTCCCCGACGCGCGCCAGCGTCAGCGAGCGCACGCCCTGTTCGACGACGAGTTCGGCGGCCGCGGTGAGCAACGCGGCCTCGGCCTGGTCCCGGCGTTCCTGCTGGGTGCGGCGGATGGTGACCATGGGCCGAGCTTAGCAAACTAACTTGCGTGTTACTCAGCAAGTATGTGTACCATCGGCCCAGCAGGCGGATCCGCCCTGTCGTCAGGAGGAGTCGTGCAGTCCGAGTCGCACATCGCCGTCGCACCCTGGAACACCCTCGCGAGCGGTCACTGGAACCACTTCGCGGAGGGCGACCGGGTGCTGGTGTTCGGCGAACCGGACCCGGCGAACGGCAGCCGCCGGGTCCGGCGGGGAAGGGTGCTCGCCCCGCCTTCAGCCGAGATCATCACGATAGGTTTCGAGAATGCCGGCCAGGAGGAGTTTTCGCCGGCCGATCAGGTCCACGTCAGCCACGCGGCCGGGGCCTGCCGGTGCGTGGTGGCGATCTCGTGAAGCGGCGCCACCCGGTCGCTGACCGGGCGCTTCTCAGGCCACCTTGATGACGACCTTGCCCGCGGCGTGGCCGTTTTCGACGGTGGCCAGAGCCGCCGGGGCGTCGGAAAGCGGATGGACCGCGGTGATCACCGGCGCGAGGACGCCCTCGAGCGCCAGCCGGGCCGAGCGCGCCAAGTTCTCACGGTCGAGGCGGCGCTCGACGAACCGGCCACCCACCTCCGACACGGACTGGTCCCCCACGGCGATCACGTTGCGCGGCTCACGAGCCAGCCGGGCGACCGTCCGCAGCGAGGTCCCGCCGACCAGGTCGACGATCCCGTCGACGCCGTCCGGAACCAGCTCGCGGACCGCGGCGGCAACGTCCTCCGCGGTGTAGTCGACGAACTGCACCCCGGCCGCCTCGGCCTGCTCGCGCTTGGCGGCACTGCCGGTGCCGAGCACGCGCAGCCCGCGCGCCGCGGCCAGCCGGGCGACCGCGAGGCCGACCCCGCCGCCCACCCCGTTGACCAGGATCGTGGCGCCGGCCGCGAGGCCGAGCTGATCCAGCGCGTCCACCGCGGTCGTCCCGGCCACCGGCAGCGTCGCCGCCACGGTCGCGGACAGCCCCGCCGGGATGCGCGCGGTGTTCGCCGCCGACAGCACGGTCGTCTCGGCGTACGTGCCGCCGCCGGTCAGCGCGAAGCCGAAGACCGCGTCCCCCACCTCGAGCCCGTCGACGTTCTCCCCCAGTGCCAGCACGGTCCCGGCTGCCTCCATGCCCAGCACGAGCGGGAACGGGCGCCCGCCGTCGAGCCCGGGGACCAGCCCTGCGCGCAGGAGGTGGTCGAGCGGGTTGACGCCGGCGACGTCGACCCGGATCAGCACCTCACCGGCACCGGGCGCGGGATCGGGGCGATCGAAGAACTCCTGCACCTCGGGCCCGCCGTGCCTGCTGAAACCCCACGCCTGCCCCATTTTCCGCCGCCTTCCGGATGACCACCCGGTGGTTCCGGGCTCTGCGGCCATCGTCACCGCTCACACCGGTGTCAGGGGCAACCGGCTGAGGCGCGGGTCACAACGTCAGGCCGGCTGGCCGGCCAGCACCGCGCGGTGCCGGTTGTTGGCCTCGATCACCACGTCGAGCGCGTCCCGCGCCTCGATCAAGCGCGCGATCTCGACGTCGATCCGGTCGCGCTCGCGCGTCATCGTCGCGAACGCCTCCTCGACGACACCCGCGTCACCCGGGGTTTCCACGCACGGCAGCACCGACGCGATCACCCGGCTCGACAGGCCCGCGTCGAACAGCTGCCGGATGAGTGCCACGCGCTCGACCACGGTGTCGGAATAGTGCCGCTGCCCGGCGTCGGAGCGTGAGCTGGTCAGCAAACCCTGCTCCTCGTAATACCGCAAAGAACGCGAACTCACGCCCGTACGCCTGGACAGCTCACCGATCCGCATGCCCGAAATGCTACGCCGCCCGCTCCGGGCTACCGAGGAGATGACGCGGGGATGGCGTTGTTGATGAGGACAACGGCGATGGCGGCCGCGGCGGGAAAAGAATTGCTGTCGAGGACTCGGGTGCGGGCCGAGGCGCCGTCGATGAGCAGGGCCAGTTGTTCGCCGAGTTGTTCGGGGTCGGTGGCGCCGGCCTCGCGGGCGGTTTCGGTGAGCCGCGCGGCGATGGCGGTCTTGTAGTCGCGCGCGTACCGGGATGCGGGGTGCTGGGGGTCGTGGAGTTCGACGGCCGCCGCGATGTAGGGGCACAAGGGTGTCGACGCGGGCATCTCGAACGCGGCGAGGAGTCGTTCGCGGGGCGTGAGGTCGGGGCGGTCGAACACTTCGGGCATGACGTCGGGATCGAAGCGGCGCAGGTATTCGGTGACGAGTTCGTCCTTGCCGGCGAAGTGCTGGTAAGCCGTGCGCTTGGACACCTGGGCCACGGTGCAGAGCTCGTCCATGCCGGTGCGGTTGATGCCCTGGTTGCGGAAAAGTTGCTGTGACGCAGCGAGGATGCGCTCGCGTGCGCCCCGGCCGCGGCGCTGACCCAGCGGGCCCTTCTCCAACTCCGTCATGCCTGCAGCGTACACCGTTCGGTACCGACCGGTGTACATAGCTTGCGCTCCCAGCAGCCGCCAGCTACGTTACATACACAGATTGGTGTACATAACGCTGATCCGGTCCGGATACCCAGCAACGCAACGGAGTGATCGTGGGAAAGCTCGAGGGCAAGGTCGCGGTGATCACCGGCGGATCCACCGGCATGGCACTGGCCGGCGCCAAACTGTTCGCCGAAGAAGGAGCGCACGTCTTCATCCAGGCCCGCCGGCAGGAAGCACTGGACGACGCCGTCGAGTTCATCGGCCGCAACGTCACCGCCGTCCAGGGTGACGCGGCCGACCTGGCCGACCTGGACCGCTTGTACAACACCGTAAAGCGGGAAAAGGGCTCGATCGACGTGCTCTGGGCCAGCGCCGGGATGGGCGAACCCGCCGTCCTCGGCGAGATCACCGAGGAACAGTTCCACCGGGCCTTCTGGCTCAACGCGCGCGGCACCCTGTTCACCGTGCAGAAAGCGCTTCCGCTGATCAACGACCACGGCTCGATCTTCATGACCGGGTCCAACGCGTCCCTCGGCGCCTTCCCCGGCTGGAGCCTCTACGCGGGAAGCAAAGCCGTCCAGCAGGCGTGGGCCCGCGTCTGGCTCAATGAACTGCGCGACCGCAAGATCCGGGTCAACGTCCTGACCCCCGGCCAGGTCGCCACCCCCAAACAGGAAGAACTGTTCGACGAGGCGACCAGGGACGCGTTCGAGTCCCTCATCCCCCGCGGAAAGATGGGCCGCCCCGAAGAAATCGCCACCGTCGCCCTGTTCCTCGCCTCCGACGACTCCAGCTACGTCAACGGCCTGGAACTGGTCACCGACGGCGGCACCACCGCCATCTGAGCGTCACCTCGAAACAGGAAGAGAGCACACCTCATGAGCACCATCACCCTCATCGGCACCGGGAACATGGCCCGCACCATCGGCACACGCGCGATCGCGGGCGGCACCACCGTCGAGGTCATGGGACGCGACCAGGCCAAGGCCGACGCCCTGGCCAAGGCTCTGGGCGGCGGCGCGACGACGGGCACGTGGGGCGCCGTCCCGGCCGGGGACATCGTCATCACGGCCCTGTTGTACAACGGTGTCGTTCCGGTCGTCGCCGAGTACGGAGACGCCCTCGCCGGCAAGGTCGTCGTCGACATCAGCAATCCGTTCAACACCACGTTCGACGGGCTCGCCCACAGCGAGGAGACCTCGATCGCGCAAGAAGCCGCCAAGGTGGCCCCGGCCGGCACCAGCGTGGTGAAGGCGTTCAACACCATCCTCCGCAACGTCCTCGAGAACGGCCGGCCCACCGTCTTCATCGCCGGCGACAACGCACCGGCCAAGGCGAGCGTGGCGGAATTCGTCACGAGCCTCGGGCTGCGCCCGCTGGACGTCGGCGGCCTGAAAATGGCGCACTGGCTGGAAGGAATGGGCCTGATCACGGTGAGCCTCGCCGGCAACGGGATCGGTCACGGGGACTTCGCCCTCGGCGTCGACGAATTCGCCGGCTGAACCGCACTGACCGGAGGAAATCTCGGCTTCCCCCGTCCCGTCGTCGGGCGGCCGCGATCCTGACGCGCGGTTCGATATTGCGTTGCCGCCCCACGGAGGCGGTGTCTACGTTGCGGTGATGCATTCGCGACTGCTGGCGGTGGCCTTCGAGGCGGACGACCCGGCTGAACCGGCGCACTTCTGGGCCGGCCTGCTCGGCCGGGAGGTCGTCGAGGACGCCGGCGGTGTGCTGCTCCCGGGCGGGGACGCCCAGCTCGGCCTGCGGTTCGTCCCGGGCCGCGCCGGCCGGCTCGGCGCGAACCGGATGCACCTGCACCTGACCAGCGCCGACCTCGACGACCAGCGGCACACGGTGGCCACGGCGATCAGGCTCGGTGGCCGCCACGTCGATGTCGGGCAGCGCGCCGAGGAGACGCACGTCGTCCTGGCCGACCCGGCAGGCTACGAGTTCTGCGTGATCGAGCCGGGCAACAGCTACCTCGCCGGGTGCGGCCCGCTGGGCGAGCTCACCTGTGCCGGCACCCGGCAGGTCGGCCGGTTCTGGAGCGAGGCGCTGGGCTGGCCCCTGGTGTGGGACCGGGGCGAGCAGACCGCGATCCAGTCACCCCGCGGCGGCACGAAAATCGCCTGGGACGCATGGGACGGCACGCCCGAGGCGCCGAACCGGCAGCGCTTCGAACTGCTCCCGGCGGACGGCGACCAGCGAGCGGCGGTCGACGCGTTGATCTCCCTCGGCGCCGCCCGGCTCGACACCCGCAACGACGGCACCGCCGTGCTGGCGGATCCGGACGGCACCGAGTTCTGCGTGCGGCCGGCCGGTCACGACACCACGGGGCTGCGTGGGTGAGCCTGAGTCCGCGAAGCACCTTCGCGGCAACCTGAGCCCTGTTCTGCGGGTTGGACGGCGTACTCGGCGGCGCCATCCCGCCGCTGGTCGCCGCGACCATCATCGGCAGCTTCACCTTCGGCGTCCTGCTCGCCGCCTACTGCCCGGTTCCGGCCCCCGTGGAGGAGACGGCGTAGAACTATCGATCACTGTCCCCCGGCTGCCCAGCCGCGCGCGCTGAGCACCTGGGGAGGACCGCGCCGGCGAGGTAGCCCGGGCCGAGCGGGCCCGGACCGGAGCCGCCAGGAATCATCTCCTCATGCCGACCTCCTCACCTCGGGCGCGAGTCCAGCGGACCGAACGCTGGTTCCTCCGGCGCGGGACCCCGACGATGATCGCCGGGTACGGCTTCACCGAGCACGTCCTGCCCCGCATGCTGCCAGCGCTCGTGTTCGTCACGCTCGCGAGCCTCGCCTGGCTGGTCCCGCTCAAGACCGCCGGCTCGGGCCGCTGGGTGCTGCTCGGCATCGTCGTCGCGGTGACCATCGCGGCCTGGGTGACGATCTCGCTGTTCGTCCGGCGCCTGCCCCGCTTCTCCCGCGCCGCGACGATCGCCATCCTGATCACCTACGCCGTGATGCCGGTCGCCGTCCCGCTGCTGCAGCTCGCCGTCGACGGCGACATCACCCTCCCGGGCGCCCGCGCGCTGGGCGTTCTCGCGTTCCTCGTGTTCTTCGCCGCCGTCTTCGCGGCCACCTACCTGGCCACCACCTACGGCGTCGGCACCCTCGTGCGTCAAGCCGTCCGGCAAGCGATCACCGACCTCCGCAACAGCGTGCAAGTCCTCGGCCGGGCCCTGCCGGTCCTGCTCTTCGTCACCCTGTTCCTCTTCTTCACCGGCGAGCTGTGGCAGCTGATGAACCAGCTCGCCTGGTGGCGCCTCGCCCTGGTCGTCGCCCTCTTCGGCGCGGTCACCGTCCTCGCCGCGGCCGCCCGCCTCCGCGAGGAGATCGGCCGCGTCGAGCAGGACTTCAGCCCACCCATGCTGACCGCCGCCTGCGCCGGCACCCCACTCGCCGCCGTCACCATCGACGGACCCATCCACGCGGTCAGCCTCAACGGCCGCCAGAAACGCAACTTGCTGCTGATGCTGGCCACCCGCCAGCTCGTCCAAGCCGCGGTCATCGGCCTCGCCTCGTTCGCCTTCTTCGTCCTCCTCGGCGTGATCATCGTGACCCCCGCCGCAGCCGAACAGTGGATCGGCGCAACACCGGCGATCTCACCGCTGCTCCCCGGCGTCCCGGTCGCCCTGCTGCGCAACGCCACCCTGCTCGCCGGATTCGGCAGCATGTACTTCGCGGTCACCTCGATGAGCGACACCGAGCACCGCAAACAGTTCTTCGCCCCGATCATCGACGAGATCGAACGCACCCTCGCGGTACGCGCGGTCTACCTCACCCTCCAACCGAACACCGCGACGTCCATCCAGTCCTGACCACGCGACACGATCGATCCCGGAGCGAATAGGGCGTTATACAACCACCGTGCGCGAGGGAACGAGCCTCTTCACCACATGTCATCTTTTCGATGACCACCTACTTGTCATCACTTCGATGACATGTTAGAACAGTGGAGCGTGTTGACACCACAGATCAACGAATCCGGAGGTGGAACCCGATGTTGATGCGCACCGACCCCTTCCGTGAGCTGGACCGCTTCGCCCAGCAGGTCTTCGGCGGCCCCGGAACCTGGTCGAAGCCGGCCACGATGCCCATGGACGCCTACCGCGCCGGCGACGAGTTCGTCGCCTGCTTCGACCTGCCCGGCATCACTCCCGACGCCATCGAGCTCGACGTCGAACGCAACGTCCTCACCGTCAAGGCGGAACGACGGCCCGCACCCGGCGGTGACGACGTGCAGATGCAGGTCTCGGAACGGCCACTCGGCGTGTTCTCCCGCCAGCTGTTCCTCGGCGACACCCTCGACACCGACCGCATCGCCGCCGACTACGAAGCCGGGGTGCTGACCCTGCGCATCCCGATCGCCGAGAAGGCCAAGCCCCGGCGCATCAAGATCACCGGCACCACCGACCGGAAGGAAATCCAGGCCTGACGGCCCCGCTGTCCGGGCAGGACCGGCAACCCCGAGCCGGTCCTGCCCGGTCCGCTGTCCCAGAAAGGCATCTCCACCCGTGACCGCATCGCTGTACACCCCGACCGGCCACCCCCACCCGGCCTTCACCGCACTGCAGAGCTACCTCGCCGACGTGACCACCACCCTCGGCGTCGGTCTCGAGTCCTGCACCGTCGACCACGACAGCCCGGTTTCCGCCTACGTCGCCCTCGACGAACACCTGCCCGGCTACCCGGATCGCGACGTCGCCCTGCTGTGGGACGAGGTCCGCGGCTGGGCCGCCGCCATCGAAACCCACTCCGGCGAAGACCTCATCGTCCTTCGTTATCTCGGCGGCACCACCGTCACTCCGGCACCCGAGGCCATCACGCGGTTCATGACGGCGCTGCGCGAGGACGACCACCACGTCGGCCGCCTCGACCCGCCCGTCATCCGCACCGCCGGCACCCTCACCGAACTGCAGGCCATCCTGTCCGGCCGGAGACCAGCGTGAACTCGCCAGCCTTGCCGCTGCCGGTCAGTTTTGCCCTCGCCGTGCGCGGATACGACCGTGTGCAGGTCGACGAGCACCTCGCCGACCTGCACGACGAAATCCGGCTCCTGACTCTCGACCGCGACGCCGCGCTCACCGAAGCCGAAACCCTCGCCCGGCTCCTCGAAAACACCCGCGTCGAGGCGGGTGACCTGCGCGCCCGCCTCGACCGCGTCGTCCGCGCCCCGGCCGACCCAGCGGCCGTCGGCGACCGTGTCCAGCGTTTGCTCGAGCTCGCCCGCGCCGAGGCCGACACCATCGTCGCCACCGCGCGCGAACGCGCCGCAGCCATCCTGCGGCACGCCACGACGGCCGAGCGACGCACCGCCGCCCGCCTGCGGGCGATCGACGACTACCTCGCCCGGGTCGAGCACATCCTCGCCGAGGAACCGGAGCCCGCGGTCCGCGAGGAAAGCCTCGCCGCCGCCTGACATCCGCGATCACCACGGAGAACGACATGACCAAGTCCGCGCACGAGGCGGCAGAGAGGATTCTCGCGGCGGCCGCCGAAATCGGTGTCACCCGGCAAGAAGTCGTGCTGGTGACCCGGGCGGTGCACACGATCAAGCAAGGCCGCTCAACAGATGTCGCGCTCACCGACACCGAACAACACCGGCGCCGGAAGCTGGCTCACCTCGTCGGCACCGAGATGTGGGACCCGTACCTGGACCCCGACGCCATCCTCGCCGCCGTCACCGGGACGAACCCGCCGGTGGGCCCGGAGCCCCGGTCACCTGCCCTGCACACCTAGCCGAGCGGTGCGCTCGCGATCGAGCGCACCCCGGGTTTCCGGGCCTGCCAGGAGCGCGATGATGAACACCAAGGTCGCGCCCACCAAGAAGATCGCGAGCCGTGAGGGGACGTCCGACAGTTCCGGGCTGAGCAGGCTCACCAGGGTCGGCATCAGCCCGCCGAGCATGAAGCCGAGGTTCCAGCTCACCGCGGTGCCCCTGGCCCGCAGTTCGGTCGGGTACTGCTCGTTGAGGAAGATCATCAGCGGCGAGTACGCGGCGTTGGACAGCATCACCATGACGACGCACAGCAGCGCCGCGCCGGCCGGCCGGGATCCCGACCACCTCGCTGCGCAGGGTGGGCAGGTACCCGGACGTCAGGTAGTACTGCGCACCACCACCGGCGGCCATCGCGATGTTGAGCGCGAGGATCTTCTTGCCCCGGCCGCGAACCAGCTCCCGGAACGCCACCGGCGCACGCTGTTTCGCTCGGAACTCCGGGGATTCCTCGACCTTGCGCAGCACGAACAGGCTCAGCAGCGCGCTGAGCAGCCCGCACGTCGCCCGTGCCTCCTCTCCTACTCAGCGGCGCCCTCCTCCGACTCGAGCTCCAGCACTCCCCATCCCTCGGGAAGACGGCCGGCCTCGCCGGGCACCCGGATCACCGTCCCAGGCGGCCAGATGCTGTCCACCTTCAGCTTCCGCTTGTGCCCGCCCAGGCGGACCCACACCCGCGCGATCTCGGGCGGCTGCGCGAAGCGCGCGCCGGCGAACCCGACCGGGCCGTCGAAGCGCACGTCGTCGAAGACGACTTCACCGTCGAAGCGCGCGTGGACGAACCCGCCGACATCGCCGAAGCGCGTATCGAGGAACCGCGTCGATCCGCCGAACTCCGCCTCCCGGAACCAGGCCCGGTCGGCAAATTTCGTGTTCTCGAACCACACGTCCGCGGCGAACCGGGTGCGCTCGAACTTGACCCAATTGCCGAAGTGGCATTCGTAGAACCTCGTCACGCCATCGAACTTCGCCTCCGTGAACACCGCGAACTGCGCGAACCGCGTGCCGTCGAAGTTGACGCCGTCGAACTCCGTCCGGACGAACTCCACTCCTCCAGGGAACTTCGCCATGTTGAACACAGCGTCGCCGGTGAACCGGGTCTCAGTGAAGTCGGTGTTGCGGCCGAATTCGGCGGCGGAAAAGTCCGACGAGGCGAGCGTGGCGCTGCCGAACCGAGTGAACGCGCCGGCGAACCGAACCTCCTTGAAACTGGCGTAAGCGCTGAACTTCGCGTGGGTGAAGTAGACGTTGCCGGCGAACTGGGCGCCGGCGAACCGCCCCCGGACGAAGCGCGCCTTGTCGAACTCGGCTCGGTCCCCGAACCGCGCACCCACGAAGGACCCCTCTTGCGAGAACTTCGCTCCGGTGAACACCACGGACGAGCGGAAGTCCGCCCAGTCGAACTTCGCGCTCCCGCCGAAATCGGCGTCGTCGAAGCGGGCATAGCCATCGAAGGTCACCCGCCCGAACCTGGCGTCGTGGTCGAACCGCGCATGGCTGAAGCTGGCTTCGCCCATGAACCGCGCCCCGGTGAACACGGCGCTCAGCCCGAAGCGCGTCCCGCCGAACCACACGTCACCGGTGAAGGTGACGCCGGTGAAGTCGACGGCGACGACGCGGCAGCCGATCAGGTTGGCCGGCCCGAGCACGGCACCGGTGAGGTCCAGGCTGATGTCCGCCCAGAACGTGCCGACCGGCTCATCCTTGGCGCCGTACATGAGGTGGCGGAACAAGATCGCCTGCGCGGTCCGCCGGACCTGATACTCCGCCTCCGCGTCCGTCGCCATGGCGGCCGGGGTGCCGGCACGGGGCGCGGGCGGGGCGAGCCGCACCGAGGCGCGTTGCCGGGCCGCGCCGCCCAGCAGCGGCCGCGGCACCCCCGACGGCCGGGCCGTCGGCCGCGCCGCCGGTTCGCGCCGCGGTGGGTTGTACGGCATCCGCAGGTAGGCACACAGCAGGTCGACGATGGTCTGCCGCTGGGCGGGGTTGTCCTGCGCGAGCCGCTCCAGCGCGTACAGCCCGGCCAACCGCGCCGGGGCCTGCGGCGAGCCGAGCTGGTCGGCCGCCTTGCCGTACAGGTCGGTGATCCTGCGGGCCTCAGCGTCGGCGACGGTGGCCGCGTGGGCCGCGCGGACCTGATTCAGGCTCAATTCCGAGGTCCGCTGCCGGCGCGCGGTCAGCCACAGGGCCGCCGCACCCCCGGTGCCGACCACGATCGTGCCGGCTGTCTTGATGGCGTCCAGCTGGTCGGAGTGCCCGCCGCCGCCGAACGCGACGAGCAGCCCGACGGCCAGCCCGACACCGAGCACGACCAGCGCGACGGCCGCCCAGGCCATCGCCCGGTGGGAGAGCACGGGCAGCTCTTCCGGCGGTGTCACGGGCGGCCGGTACACCAGGAGCGATTGCGGTGGGGAATCCGGCGGCGGGACGGGGTCGAGCAGATCCGGAATGGGCGGCTGCGTGCTCACCCGCTCATCATGGCGGTCCCCGGCCATCGCCGGGGCTCGATCAGGGCACGACGAGGAACCCCGTGGTTACTCCGATGACCGCGGCCCGAACTCCTCGCGGATCTCGTCGACGGACATCATCGCCAGGCCGTGGTCGGTGGCGAACGCCGTGATCTCGCCGCCCGTGGCCGTGTCGCCGCAGGCGTTGATGACGTGGGCCAAGACAGCGGCCGGGCGCCGTCCCGCAAGCCGCGACAGCGCCACGGCGGCGTCCGCCGGTGTTGCGATGCCGTTCTCACGAGCACGGATCGGCACGACATGGCCGGGCCGGCGCAGGTCGGCCGGGCCGGTGGACGGGTCGGCCAGCAGAGTGATCGTGCGGGCGCGGTCGCTGGCCGAAATTCCTGTGCTCACCCCGTGCGCGGCGTCGACCGCCACGCACTGGTCGACGCCGGACCGGACCCAGCTCGTCGCCGGCATGGGTGGGAGCTGGAGCCGGTCGCAGTCGTCTCCGGTCAGCGCGACGGTGAGGAATCCCGACGTATGCCGGACGAAGAAGGCGATCCGGGACGCCGTGGCGGCCTCGGCCGTGAGCACGAGCACACCCTCGCCGGCCGCGGTGAGCACCGTGGGCTGACCGAGCTCGACGGTGCCGAGGGCGTGACCCACCCGGGAGCGGGCGGCCACGTCAATCGCTCTCGGGCTGCAACCGCACGAACGGCGACAGTTCGCGGGACTTGCGCTGGATCTCGGCGGCGAACGGGGCGCGGACGTCGCTGTAGTGCCGCAGCGCCGCCGGGATGTCGCCGGGCCCGGCTCCGCGCAGGTGCTCGGCCAGTGCGACTGCGTCCTGGATGGCGAGGTTGGCGCCCTGCCCTTCGGACGGCAGCATCGGATGGGCCGCGTCCCCGAGCAGCGTGACGCGGTTCTGCGTCCACCGCTCGATCGGGTCCCGGTCGTACATGCTGAAGGCGATGACCTCGGTCTCCTCCACCCGGCGCACGAGCTCGGGAACAACCGGGTTGAAGCCGTCCAGGCGCTTCGCCAGCTCGTCACGGGAGACCGTGTCGCGCCACGTCTCCCCACCGGGCTCGTCCGATGGCAGCACCGCGTCGAAGCCCAGATACCTGCCCTGCTCCACCGGCATCATCACGAAGAACGAGCGTGCCTCCGCCCGCTCCCACATCAGCGCGCGGGCCTCCGGAATCAGATCCTGGACGCGGCCCGCGGGCACGATCCCGGGAAAGCTCCGCAACCCGGAGTACACGGCCTCGTCCGGGCCCAGCATCCGCCGGATCCGGGAGTGGATCCCGTCGGCACCGATGGCGGCGAGAGCGCGAGCCGAACTGCCGTCCGCGAACCGGAGTTCCACGTGGTCGCCGTGATCGAGCACGGCCTCGCACTTCGCGGACAACCGCACCGACTCCGCCGGCACCCGCGCGGCCAGCAGGCGGTGCAGGTCGCCCCGCCGGATGCTCTCGTGCCAGTTCTGGCCGGGTTCACCGCCGGGGTCTGCGAGCACGATCTCCCCGTGCTTCTCGCCGGTGTCGCCTCGCAGCAGGCGGATCGTGTCGAACCGGAACACGCACGGCTCGTACCCGGGGTCGAGTCCCCAGCCGTGGAGAATCCGCACGGTGCTGGAGCGCAGGCCGATCGCCGCCCCGCGCTCCCGTTTGGTGGACGCCTGTTCGTACACCTGCACCGGGATGCCTTCCGCGTGCAGGGCGACGGCCGCGGCCAAGCCGCCGATCCCGGCGCCCACGATCGCGATGGGCAGCGACTCTGGTGAACTCATCCTTGCTCCTTGACGATTTCGGGACCGTGTACCGGTGGGGCGGCGATGTTCACGCCGCTCCAGTGCTCGGCGAGCATGCCGCCGCGCACCCGGTAGGCGTCGTAGACGTAGTACGGGTAGGTCGTTCCGCCGAGGCCCGGCTCGGGCTGGGGAAGCAGCCCGGCGATCACGACGAGGTCGGCCTCGGCGACGACGACCGACGGTGGAACGGAAATTTCGGCCGGAGCCGGAATCGGGCCGCCGGGGAACGTATCCCGGACGAACTGGGCTACGCCGTCCCGGCCGGGCAGGGCGTGGCTCGCGTGCTGCCGGTAGTCCTCGGCCAGGAACTCCGCGACGGCGTCCGGGTCGTGGGCGTCGAAGACGCGGCGGCAGAACTCCAGCACGAGGCGTTTGCCGGCGGCCAGGTCGTGCGGCTCCGGCGAAAGGTCGGCCGCGGCCCAGCGCGCTACGCCGGGGTCCGGAATCCGCAGGGGTGGCGCGGCTTTGTCGGAGGAAGGCCAGTGCTCGGCGATCCGGCCGTCGCGAACGCGATACGTGTCGAAGGAGTAGTACTGATAGGTCGAGCCGGGATGGCGCGGATCGGGTTGCGGGAGGTAGTAGCACGTCGTCACCAGGTCGTTCTCGGCGATGACGAACACGGGATCCAGCAGCTCGGCTTTGCCCGCCCCGGAAGCACGGCGGATGAACTCGGGCAACGCCGAGGCGGTGCCCGGCAGGCCGGAACCGTGCTGGACCAGGTCGGTGGCAACGAAGTCATTCGTTGCGCCGATGTCGGCCACCGCGGCGTCGAAGAAGTCCAGGACCAGTTTCTTGGCGGGGTTCACGAACGCGTCCTCTCGGGTGCCGGTGCCCGCCGGGCGAAGCCGGAGAACGCGTCGAGCGCGGTGGGGTCACTGAGCGAGCCCGGCGCGGCGACCGTGTCCGGGGCCGCGCCCCGCAGGAGGTGTTTGACGGGGATTTCGAGCTTCTTCCCGGTGCGGTTGTACGGGATCGCGGGTACGGCTTCGATGGTGTCCGGCACATGCCGGGGCGACAACGCCGACCGGATAGTGGCCTTCAGGTTGGCGCGCAGGGCACCGTCCAGCGGCTGCCGGGTGACGACGAACAGCAGCAGCTCGCCGGGCCCGCCCGCGGAATCCTCGAGGTGGACGACGAGGCTGTCGTCGATCTCGGGCAGCTCCTCGACGACGCGGTAGAACTCCGCGGTGCCCAGCCGCACGCCGCCGCGGTTGAGGGTGGCGTCGGACCGGCCGGTGATCACACAACTCCCGGCCGAAGAGAAGCGGACCCAGTCGCCGTGCCGCCACACGCCCGGATAGGTGTCGAAATAGGTGGCGCGGTAGCGGCTTCCGCCGGGATCGTCGCCCCAGAGCCCGACCGGCATGGACGGCATCGGGGCGGTGACGACCAGTTCGCCCAGCTCGCCGACCACCGCGTGGCCCTGGGGGTCGAAGGACTGGGCGTGGACGCCCAGCGCGGGCCCGGACATCTGGCCGGCCCACACCGGTTGCAGGGGTGAGCCCTGGACGAGCCCGGTGCACACGTCGGTGCCGCCGCTGCCGACGTTGAGCAGCACGGTGTCGCCGAGCTGTTCGTGAATCCAGCGGAATCCCTCGGCCGGCAGGGGGCTGCCGGCCACGGGGAGGTGCCGGAGGGCGGCCAGGTCGAACTCTTCGCCCGGCCGCACGCCCTCCTTCCGGCAGGCCATGAGATAGCCGGGGCTGGAACCGAAATGGGTGGCACGAGCCAGCTCGGCCATTCGCCACTGGTGCCGCAGGTCCGGGTGCAGCGGGTTGCCGTCCAGCAGCACGATCGAGGCGCGCACGAGCAGGCAGGACACCAGGACCTGCCACATCATCCAGGCCGTGGTGGTGAACCACAGCATGCGGTCACCGGCCCGCAGGTCCCAGTGCAGGGCCAGGCTTTTGAGGTGTTCGAGGAGGATCCCACCGTGGCCGTGCACGATCGCCTTGGGTTTGCCGGTGGTGCCGGAGGAGAACAGCACGCACAGCGGGTGGTCGAACGGGACCGGCTCGAACTCCAGCGGTCCCGGTTCGGCGAGCAGGTCGTCCCAGGCGAGCGCGTCCGGCAGTTCGTCGGGTCCGTAGTGGACGTCCACGACGTGCTCGACGCCCGGCAGGCCGTCACGGATCAGCGCCACCTCCGCCCGCCGGTCGATTGGCTTCTCGCCATAGGTGTAGCTGCTGACGGTGAGCAGGACTTTCGGTTCGAGCTGGCCGAACCGGTCGAGCACGCTCGGTGCGCCGAACTCCGGCGCGCAGGCGGCCCAGACCGCGCCCAGGCTCGCGGTGGCGAGGTACGCGACGATCGTTTCGGGGATATTGGGCAGGTAGGCGACGACCCGGTCGCCCTTGCCGACACCGAGCCCTCGCAGCCCCGCTCGCGCGCGGGCCACCTGATCGCGCAGATCGGCACGGGTGAGCCGGATCGGCGCCCGCGTCTGCGAATAGGCCAGTACCGCCGGGCCGTCGTCCTCCTCGCCGTCGAGGCAGTGCTCGGCGTAGTTGAGGCGGGCGCCGGGGAACCAGACGGCGCCGGGCATCCGCGCGTCGGCCAGCACCCGCTCGTACGGTGCCCGCGACCGGACGCCGAAGTAGTCCCACAGCGACCCCCAGAAACCTTCGAGATCGGTGACCGACCACCGCCACAGCTCGTCCCAGCCGGGCAACGCCAGGCCGCGGTTCTCGCGCAGCCAGCCGAGGTAGCCGGCGGCTCGGGTCTCCTGCCGCAGCGCCGGCGGCAGCGTGTACAGCGGTTCACTCATCGGCCGTGCACGCCGACCATCAGTTCGGCCAGGTCTTCGGGTTCGAGGAACGACGGCGGTGGCGGCGGCCCCCAGCTGTAGAGGGCACGGGCGTCGGTCCAGTCCTCGGGCGTCCAGAGCTGGTCGTCGACGACGCAGTCCATGTCGGAGTAGTACTCGCTGAAGGTGCCCGCCGGATCCTTGAGGTACCAGAAGAAGTTCGAACCGATGTGGTGGCGGCCCAGGCCCCACACGTGCCGCGCCGGGTCCTTGGCCAGCATCGCGGTCGCGCCGCGCCCCACCTCGTCCACGTCGTCGACCTGCCACGACGTGTGGTGCAGCAGCGGCACCGGCGCCTGCTGGACGAGCACGTTGTGGTGGTCGGTGGAACAGCGCAGGAACGCCGCGGCACCAGGGATCCGATCGCTGACCTTGAACCCGAGCCCCTCGGTGAAGAACCGCTCGGTGGTGGGCTGGTCGGTGGAGCCGAACACGACGTGGCCGAGTTTCCGGGGCCGCACCGCGCTGTCTCGCAGCACCCCCGGGGCGCGACGGGTGGCGCGCACGACGTGTCCGGGCGCGTTGTACCCCGGTGCCGGGGTCCTCGCCACGTCCGGCCGGGACGCGACCTCCAGCCGAACTTCGACGCCGGTCGCCGGGTCCGCGGTGCTCAGCGCCGTCTCCTGACGAAGGGAACGGACGCCGAGCCGGGTCAGCGAGGCGGCGATGCGGTCGAGGTCGTCGGGGTCGTCCGCGCCGACGGTGAGCGACCGGAGTCCGCGTCGCGGGGCCGTGACGAGCTTGAGCTGCTCACCACCATCCACGGTCGACAGTCCCGCAGCGCAGCCGTCGCCGGGCGTGGAGAGGCTGAGCCCGAAGTCGCGGTAGTAGTCCACAGTGGACGCCACGTCGGGCACCCCGATGGTGATGTCCCGGAGTCCGTGCAGTGCCATGTCATTCCTCCGTGGCGGCGTCGTCGAAGCCGGCGCCGGCGGTGAAGGTCGTGTGGATCGTCCCGGCCGACTCGACGAAGGTGGTCAGCGTCTCGCCGGGGCGCAGGAAGCGGGGCGGGGTGTGACTCAGGCCGACTCCGGCCGGGGTGCCGGTGAAGACCAGGTCCCCCGGCAACAGTGGGCACACCCGTGACAGCCGCGCGACCAGCTCGGGCACGGGGAAGATCAGGTCCTTCGTGGTGCCGGCCTGCAGCACCTCTTCACCCACCGAGCAGCCGAGCTGGAGGGCGTCGGGGTCGGCGAACTCGTCGGGTGAGACGATGGCGGGGCCAGTCGGCCCGAACCCCGGAAAGGACTTGCCCAGCGAGAACTGGGGCACGGGGCCGGCGAGCTGCACCGCCCGTTCGGACAGGTCCTGACCCACCATCAGCCCGGCTACGTGGTCCCACGCGTCGTGCTCGGCGACGTGCTCGGCCCGTCGGCCGATCACGACCACCAGCTCGGCCTCGTAGTCCACCCCGGCGCTGGGTAGCGCCACCGTCGCCTCGGGGCCGGTGACGCACACCGGGAACTTCGTGAACACCGTCGGGGACGGCGGCAGTTCCGTGAGACCGGACTCGGCGGCGTGATCGCGGTAGTTGAGGCCGATGCCGAACACCTGCCGAGGCAACGGCACCGGCGCCCCCAGCCGGGCCGGATCGATCGGCCGTACCGGCCCGCGCACCGCGGCGACCGCCTCGGTCAGCTCGTCCCAGTGCTCGAGCGCGTCCAGCGCGTCGGTGCCGAACCGGCCCCCCGTCGCCTCCGCGACGTTGATGCCGCCGCCGTCCACCAGCGCGGTCAACCGGCCTTCGTAACGGGCAATCTTCACGTTCTGCTCCTGTTCAGGATGGAGAGGTTTGCGTCTCGGCGTGCACCGAGCCGGTCTTCCAGTGCGGCGGGAACTTCGGCAGCAGAGCAGCGAGGACCACACCGATCGCCGTCAGCACGGTGAGGACGATCACCGGCACCAGGTAGCTCCCGGTCGCCACCTGCCCGGCGCCGATCAGGTAGGGCGACAGGCCGAGCGACAAGGTGGAGATTGCCAGGGTCAGTCCCTGTAGCTGCGCGAAGGAGACGAGGCCGAAGTACCGAGCTATCAGGTACGGCCCCAGCGACGACTCCGCACCGGTGGCGAAGCCGAGGAGGATCATCGCGGCGAACAGCAGCGGCGTCGAGCCGTGGTTGACGAATGCGAGCACGAGCCCGGCCGGCACCGCCGCCATGATCGGGGCCACCACCCAGGGTCGGTGGGTCCGGTCCAGGATCAGCCCGCCCAGGAGGAGCCCGGCGATGGAGGCGATGAACAGCGCGGACAGCGACACCGAGATCGTCGCCGGGGTGAATCCGCGCTCACCGAAGAAGCCGACCGCGTTCTGCCGCACTCCCATCGGGCCTGCCGCCGCGAACGCGAGGAAGAGCGCAATGAAGATCCACGTGCGGGTCCGTACCGCCTTGTGCAGCGGGACACCCGGAAGACCTGGCAGCGCTTTTCCGGGCCGCGCCGGCATCGTCATCCGTTGCGCCGTCGGCTCCGAGATCAGGAAGACCGCACTCGGGATGCCCACGAGCGCGATCACCGCGGCCACGAGGAGGTAGGTCCCCCGCCAGCCGAGGCCGGTCGACCCCGCCGCCGCGTCGCCGTTGATCAACCATGCGAAAAGGGGGGAGAACACGGCCGAGGCGAGGCTGGAGACGACGCCGATGAGCGCGAATCCGATGCCCTTGTGTCCCGGTAGCCAGGTCGAGATCACCTTGAAGACCACGCTGAGCGTGGTCATGAAGCCGAACACCGCCGCCAAGACCAGAACGACCGCCAGCAGCGGCACACTGAATCCGCACAGCGGCACGAGGGCCGTCAGCACGGCGTAGGCGACGGCAGCGGGGACCGCGATCCGGCGTGCACCTCGTCGATCCACCCAGCGGCCCGCGACGGGTAGGACGATCGGCCCGATCAGCAGCGGGATCGTGACGAACACCAGAATGGCGTCGGGAACCGCGACACCCGCCGAGTGTGCAGCCGCCGGCACGACGAACGTCGTCATCGCTGAAAGGCCGGAGGGACTCACCACCATCAGGAGCAAGCAACCGGCCAGCGCCGCCTTGGCTCTCTGTGGTGCCTGCCAGAGGTCGACGAAGTAGGACCGCCATCCTGCTTCGGACGAAGACGGGACGATGTCGCCCGCCGGCACGGAAGTGGCCATGGGAAATCCTTCGTTGCGGATGCGTCGCGGCCCCGTTGGCGCGACGAGTCAGTCGGGTAGAACCGGTTCACGCAGGGCGTGCCATCGAAGCCGGCATGGTGCCGTCAGCCGGGTGCGGAGGCGCCTTCGCGGGAGGCGGCGAACCGAGCGCGGCGATCATCGGCAACGGCTCCATCCCGAAGATGTCCCGGCCGTTGATCTCGGCCATCGGGTCGATCCGGAACGCACCGTGGGTCGCCAGCACATGCACGTCCCGGACGAAGCGCTGGATCGGGTTGGCCAGGCTGACGGTGGAGGAGCCCAGGGCCAGCTGCAGGCCGTCGATCGTGTGGAGGCACTGGTGGATCTGGTGGACCAGATCCATCGTGATCTCCGGTTCCTCCCACGGGTGGAAGTCCTCGCCCGCCAGCGCGCGCCGGTCGATCTCGTCGGCCTGGCGTTCGATGACCGCGGCCGCGGTGTTGACGACGGCCCGCGCCTTCCCCGCCACGACCTGCGTCGACGCCATGTCGGCCATGGTCGGATACGGCAGGTTGAACGGCGCCCGTTTCGCGGCCTGCTCGACGAAGGCCTCGAGCGCGCCCTCGGTCATGCCCAGGGCGAGGGCAGCGAACGCCGTGGTCGTGGCGACCATGGTCCCGATCGCGGAGTGCTTGAACCCGGTTCCCCGGTACGTGCCGCGGAGGGCGTCCATGCGCGCGGGCATGTCCGCGGTGTGCACGACCCGGTATTCGGGGACGAACACCTCTCCGTCGGCTTGCACGCTGTTGCTCGACGTGGCGATCATGCCCATGACGTGCCAGTCGTCGACGATCGTGTACTGCTCACGCGACAGCAGTCCCATCGCCCGGCGCTTTTCCCCGGTACCGGGATCCTCGTACTCGAAGCCGACCGTGCCCCACCGCGCGATCTTGCAGCCGCTGCCGAACGCCCAGCGACCCTTCACCATCCAGCCGCCGTCGACCTTGCGCCCATCGCCGACCTTCGGGGAGAAGACGGTGGCGCCGAACATCAACGGCCCCGGCCAGGTCCCGGCGTCCGCGAAGATCTCGTCCCGTACCTTGTCGCCCATGGCGAGCCCGCTGCGGGAAGCGCTGGAGACGATGACCGTCCAGCCGGCCGATGCGTCGACGCGGCCGAGGGCCCGCACGACCTCCGCGGTGTCGCGCGCGCCGAGCGCGAACCCTCCCAGCTCTACCGGAATGGTGATGCGGAAGACGCCGATCTCGTGCAGCACCGAGACCGTCTCCGGCGCGAGCACGCCCAGCTCCTCCCCCGCCCGGGCGCGTTCGGCCAGGTCCGGCGAAGCGGCGCATACCGCCTCACGCATGCGCCGCCCCTCCTCGGTGAGGTAAGGCGACTCGGCGAACCTGCTCAGCTTCGGCGATGTCATGGTCATGTCAGCTCTCCTTCGCGGTCCTTCGGCATCGCCGGAAACACGTTCAGCGGCGCACCCGGTGGCGGCATGGGCGGCAGCGGAGGTGGCGGCGGGTTGTGCCGCAAGTCCTCGAGCGCTCCGGCCCACCGGAGCAGCTCGTCCAGCATGACCGGCACGGCGGCGTCGATGATCGGCGTCGACGTGAACCCGTTGTCCCCCAGGTGGTGCATCACCATGGGGATCGCGACGCCTTCGGGCACCGGCATCATCTTCACGGTCGTGACGACCTGCTTCATGACCTGAACCGACCGCAGGCCACCGGACAGGCCCCCGTAGCTCACGAAACCCACCGGCTTGTACTGCCACTCACCGCTCAGGTAGTCGAACGCGTTCAGCAGGCTCACCGACGGCCCGTAGTTGTACTCGGGTGTGACGAACACGAAGGCGTCGCCGTCGGCGATCTTGGCACTCCATCGCTTGGTGTGCTCGTGCTCGTACCGCCCCATCCGCGGGTGGCGGGGCTCGTCGAGCACCGGCAGGGCATAGTCTTCGAGATCGACCAGCTCCACCTCGAACCCGCCGTGCGCCACCGCGCGGTCGAATGTCCACTGGGCGATGGGAAGCGCGGCGCGCCCGGGACGGGTGCTGCCGACGACGATCTGCAACCGGGCCATGGTCGCCTCTCAATTTCCCGGCAGCGGCGCTGCCATCTTGCGGAAGGCGCTCCAGTGCTCGACGAGTTTTCCCTCGCGTACGCGGAAGACCGTCACGATGTACCAGTCGTAGATCTCGCCGGGGTTCGCCGGATCCGGCGTCGGCGCCTGCATCATGACGCAGGCCAGTTCGCCGTCCAGGACGACGCTCACCACGGGTGGTGGCGTTCCGTTGCCGGTCGGCACGTTGCGGAAGTGCTCGATGATGTTGTCCCGGCCGTGGCCGGGCGCGTTCGGGTCGTGCTGGACGTAGTCCTCCACGATGTACCGGTTCATCACGTCGGCGACGTTCTCCTGGACCGTTTCGTCGCGCACCATGCGCGCGAGGTCTGCCTCGAAATCGACCAGCAGACGCTTGACGGCGGTCCGCTCGGGCGTGTCGGCGGCGGCGACGGCGGCCTTGTAGTCCTCGCGGTCGAGCCAGGTCTCGTACAGCGCGGGATCGTGGATCTGCGCGACGCCGTCGATGATGCTGAAGTCGTTCATGCGCGGATGGGTTCCTTGTCTTGAGACGGGTCCGTCGAGGCACGGCGTTCGGGGACGGCGCTGCCGAACATCGCGAAGGGGGGCAGGCCCAGAACGCGGCGCCCGTTCTGCTCGGCCAGCGGGTCGACGCGGATCGCGCCGTGCGAGGTGAGCACGCGGACGTCCCGGACGAACCGCTGGATCGGGTTCGACAGGCTCACCGTGGACGAGCCGATCGTCTTCTGCAGCAGGCTGATCGCTTCTTCGCACAGGTTCGCGGCGTACGCGAGGGAGAGACTGATCTCCGAGTCTTCCTCGTGGGTGAAGTCGAGTCCCGCCGCCGTCCGCGCGTCGATCTGGTCGGCCGTGCCCTCGATCGTCGCGGCGGCGAGGTTGATCATCGCCAAGGCCTTGCCCGCCGCAACCTGTGCCGACGCCATGTCGCCGATCGTGGGATAGGGAAGGCTGAACGGCTTGCGCTTGACCGCCTGCTCGGCGAAGCAGCCGAGCGCGCCCCGCGCCATCCCCAAGGCGATCGCGATGTTCACCAGCGCCGCGCACAGCAGCGACGCCTGACCGCGCTGCGCGAACCCGGCACCCGTGTAGCGGTTGCGTAATTCCTGCATCCGCACGGGAAATTCGGCGAGATCGAGGAAGCGGTGGGCCGGGACGAACACCTCATCCGGCACGCGAAGACTGTTGCTGGCCGTTCCCGACAGGCCCATGACGTCCCAGTCGTCGAGGATCTCGTACTGCTCCCGGCGGAGCACGACCACCCCGCGGCCGGAGCCCGGTCCGGATTCGGCGGGGTCGAACGCGACTCCGGCCAGCGCCCACTGCGCGTGCTTGCAGCCGCTGCCGAACGCCCAGCGGCCCCGCACCAGCCAGCCGCCGTTGACGGCGCGGGCCGCACCGACCTTGGTCGCGTACACCGAAGCGCCCACGACGGCCGGCCCGACCCAGCCTTCCGCGTCGGCGCGCACCTCCTCGACCACTTGCGGATCCATGGCGAGGAGGTTCTTCAAACCCACACCGACAAAACCGGCCCACCCGGCGGAGCCGTCGCCCTCGCCGAGCACGCTGACGACCTCGATCAGATCCCGTGCGCCCAGCCCGTACCCGCCCCACTCGACGGGCATGGACATGCGGAAGACACCGGCGTCGTCGAGGGCGTCGAGCACGTCGGGGGTGAGCGCCGAGATCCGCTCCCCCTCGCGGGCCTGGGACCGGATGAGCGGGATCAGTTCCCGCACCCGGTCGCGGATCCGCCGCCCTTCGTCGCTGATCCACGGGGAGGCCACCGGTGCGGCCGGAACCGTGGGTGGCGGGGGTGACGTGCTCATCGAATCACCATCATTTCGATCATTGATCAGTTGGGGATGAGGTCGGTCTCCGGCCGGGAAGGCGAACGTCAGCCGACCTTCGCGTCATCACCGAAGGCGAACCACGTCCGTCCCAAGTAGACGAGTGGCTTCCGCTGGGGCGAGACCGCCATCACGGCGTCGAGGACGTGCGCCACGACGAGCACGGACGTCCCTGCGGACAGGCTGTTCGCGGCCTGCGCACGCATTCGCACGGACGGCCGCACGAAGTACGGCTCGCCGGTCTCCAGCCGCGCCCACGACGACGAATCCGCGAAGCGGTCGACGCCGCTGGTCGCACCGAGCCGCGCCAACTCAAGCTCCTCTTCAGAGAGGAGGTGGATGACGAAGGTCGAAGAGCGACGTAGCGACGGGGTCGCCGAAGACAACTCGGAAAGCGAGAATGCGATCAGAGGTGGGTCCGCACTCAGGGACACGAGGCTCGTGGCCGTCAGTGCGACGGGTCCGTCGCCCGGATCGGCCGTGATCAAGGCGACCCCGGTCGGATGATGGCGCATCAGCGTGCGGAAGTCGTCGCCGCCGATCCCCGCGTGCGCGGCCGGCCACCCCGGCGCCGCGGACCGGCCGGCGCGCGGTTCTCCGCCGGCAGTCGTATCTGCGATACGAGTGGTCATCGTCGGACCTCCGAAGCCTCACCATCGAAACGAAACAACTTCGTTTCGATGGTGACGTTACGCCTCTCCTCCGGCGAAGTGCAAGCAATGGACCCCTCGCGCTCGTCAGCAGGGCAAAGCAAAGGGTCCCGGCCACCGTGGCCGGGACCACTCATCGCGCGAGAACTACGCGCGGCGTTGGGGCGCGCCTTCCGTCAGCGCGGGAATGAGGACGGAGTCGATGAAGCCGCCGAAGTACACCTCGTCCGGGCCTACACCCTCGATGATCTGCCGCGACATCGCGATCGACATCATCATGTGCTGGCAGTAGCCCCTTGCCCGGTTGTCCGGCGCGATCTCGCCGCGAGTGACGGCACGATCCAAGATGCGCTCGATCATCGCGCCGACCGGCGCGGCGACCTCTTCACGCATCGCCTTGGCCACATCGTCGTCTCGGATGGCGGCATGCGCGAGCGCCGCCATCAGTTCGGTCTCCCCCGATGCCACGTCCGGAAGCTGTCGCACGAACACCTGCAGGTCTCCCCGGAGGGAACCGGTGTCGACATCCGCGTCGGCCGGCAGCCTGGGGCGACGGCTGGCCAGCGCGGCGACGACCAGCCCCACCTTGCCCTGCCATTGACGATAGATCGTGGCAGTGCTGCACCGTGCCCGCGCGGCAACCGCCGGCAAGGTCATCCCTTGGTAGCCATCCTCGCGAAGGAGCTCGATGACGGCGTCGTAGATCTCGCGCTCGCGCCCCACCGAGAGGCGCCGCGTCGATCCGGTAGCTGACGACATCACCCGACCGCCCCTTCCCGTCCCGGCTACGACAATACCTCCCACCCACACAGCCGACCCACTGGCGGCCGACGTGGCGCCGGACGACGTGGCGAGCGTCCGATGCCTCGTTCTGGCGCCCCCTGGGACTGGATAGGCGCGTGTGCGCCCCCTTCGGGCATGAAGCCATGCCGTCCGGGTCGTAGATCCCGATCAGTGGCCTGGTGAGCAATTCCAGCTGCACCCTCGCTGCTTTGAAGCTGGGCGGAGGGGGCCGTCAGTTCCGCGGCGTTGCGGGTCAGGGTTTCATCTCGTGCACAGCCAGATCACCCGCCGGTCCGGCGCAGCGGTCTTGATCTCGTTGTCGAGGGTGCGAGCCTTCAGGACCTCGTCCTCGATGCGCCGCCGGCGCCGCATATCGAGTCGACTGCCAGGCCGATGCGGACGTCGCGCGGGCAGGACGGGGTGTCTGACGATCGCCGACTGCTACGGCAGCGACGTCTACCTCGGCGATGACTTCGAGCGCCTCATCGTCAACGTAATCGCCTGGCTTGGCGGACGAGTGGGTCGCACTTCTCACCCTGCTGTTGAAAGACCCGCCCCCTGCGCCAAGGCCCCGCCGGGGATGACCGTGTCCGACAAGGTGATCGCGAACTGTGACGTCCTGGTCATCGGATCAGGTGCCGCGGGAATCGCCGCGGCGCTGAGGGCAGCTCACGACGGGCACAGCGTGGTGGTCGTCGAGAAGGAGCCGTACCTCGGCGGCACGACGGCCATTTCGGGTGGCTGGTTGTGGGTTCCCGGAAACGAGCAGGGAATGCGCGAGGGCGACACCCGCGCGGACACCGAGTCCTACCTCAAGCACCTGGCGGGCGATCGGTACGCCCCGGAGAAGGTGAAGGCGTTCCTCGATGAGGTGCCGGAGGCGATGCGGTTCTTCGCCGACGACGCGGGAATCGTGTTCCAGTACCCCGAGAAGGCGCCGGACTACCGGAGGGAGATTCCGGGCGCGAGGGTGTCCGGCCGCGCGGTGACGGTGCGGGCGGCCGACGCCCGGATGCTGGGCCGCAACCGGCTGCGGGTGCAGCCGTACCTGCAGTCCTACACGGTCTTCGGATACATGCCGGAGATCGGGATGGACATCGCGATGCTCCTCAAGGCGAACCAGAACGGCAAAGCCTTCGCGTACGCGGCGCGCAAGCTCACCCGGACCTGGCCGGAAACCCTGCTGCACCAACGCGCGTACCTGCGGACGAATGGTAACGCGCTGATGACCCGGATGATCGCGGCGGCCGACGAGCTGGGCGTCGACCGTCACGGAAGTTTCTCCGGCGACACCCGAGTCACGCAAGCGCTACTTCCCACACGACCGGGCCGGCACCGACCACACGACACCGACGATCGGGCATGACGGACACGGACTGCCGGGGAACGCCGGATGCCTTGCAGGTTCCAGGTCCGCGAGTCACTCGTCCCGGTGATCTCAAGCGCCAGACGTCATTGCGGACGCCGCAGCCCGGCCGTCCCGATCATCGCCAGTCCTGGCTCGGCGGCACAACGCCCCCCGATGTGGCGCCGAGCCTTGATCCCCATCCCCGCCACCACGGACGGTGCCGCTTGACAGCCGCATGACGTGCCGACCACGCCGCACGCCTGAGCCCCGGCAAGCGCGCTGCGGCGCCAAACCGCGCCGACGCATAGGACCCGAGGAACCCCGCATCCGCGGAACAGCCGAACACGCTGGACGACGGCTCAACCGGACGAGCTCGGCGGTCAGGTTGGCGTCCGAAGAGATAACCGGCAGCTTTCGTGCACGCTGCGACTCAGAGTCTGTCGATGTCCGATCGCACTGAAACCGAACGCATCGAGGAGCTGCAGCCATGGGTCGCGGCCCATGGCTGCCTGACGCCTCCGCGCCAGGAGGTGTGCGAGACTCTCGTCGGGCCCACCGCCACCCGCAAGTTTTGTTGCCACGATCGGGAATGCGGCGCTCTTCGCCCGGATGCCGACCCACAGCGTGCGTGAGGGTACGTCTTCGATCAGCGGTCGATGGCGGCCATGTTGTCCGCGTCGTAACGCTCGCCGGAGGCCGGGGGCAGGTCGTTCAGGCGGGCGACGTGGCCGGCAGTGAGCTCGATGTGGTCGGCGGCGGCGTTCTCCTCCAGCCGGCCGACTCGCTTGGTGCCGGGGATGGGCGCGATGTTGTCACCCTGGGCGAGCAGCCAGGCCAAGGCGACCTGCGCGGGCGTGGTGTCGATCTCGGCGGCTACGGCACGGACCTCGTCGACGATTCGCAGGTTGCGTTCCAGGTTGCCGTCGGCGAAGCGGTGGTTGGTGCGGCGCCAGTCGTCGGTGTCAAGATCGTTCAGGGAGCGGATGTTGCCGGTCAGGAAGCCGCGGCCAAGCGGGGAGTACGGCACGAAGCCGATACCCAGTTCGCGCAGGACGGGCAGGATCTCGGCCTCCGGGTCGCGGGTCCACAGCGAGTATTCGGACTGGACCGCGGCGACCGGATGCACGGCGTGCGCACGGCGGATCGTGGTGGGGCCGGCTTCCGACAGGCCGATGTGGCGGATCTTGCCTTCGGCCACCAGTTCGGCCAGCGCGCCAACGGTCTCTTCGATGGGCGTGCCGGGGTCCACCCGGTGCTGGTAGTAGAGGTCGATGTGGTCGGTATCCAGGCGCTTGAGTGATCCCTCCACGGCCAGGCGGATGTTGGCCGGGCTGCTGTCCGCAGCCGAGCCGCCGGTGTGGGAGATCAGTCCGAACTTGGTCGCCAGCACGACCTCGTCCCGGTGCCCCCGCACGGCCCGGCCGACCAGCTCCTCGTTGACGAAGGGGCCGTACCCCTCAGCGGTGTCGATGTGGGTGATCCCGAGGTCGAGCGCGCGGTGGATCGTGCGGATCGACTCGTCGTCGAACTGGCCGGCGCCGGTGTAGAACGCCGACATTCCCATGGCTCCCAGGCCGATCCGGGAGACCTCGAGGCTCCCGAGCGAGACGATTTTCATGGCGCGGATTTCCCTTCACATCAGTTAAGTACCGTTCGGTGCAGAACTCTAGCACATCAAGACCGATCGGTACGGAACTCCGCGTTCGGAGTAAAGCTGCTGGTCAGTACATATCTGTACCGAGGGGTACACTTGTGGCATGGATGACTCCCGCAGGGCCGTCATGGGCCGGCCCCGAGCATTCGACATCGACCAGGCGCTGGAACGCGCGATGCGGGTGTTCTGGGCGCGCGGTTACGAAGGTGCCAGCCTCGCCGAACTGACCGGCGCCATGGGGATCACCAAGACGAGCATGTACGCGGCCTTCGGCAACAAGGAACAGTTGTTCCGCAAGGCCCTCCAGCGCTACGGCGCGGGGCCGGCCGCCTACGCCACGCGCGCCCTGGAGGAGCCCACCGCACGGGCCGTGGCCGTGGCGTTCCTCCGCGGAGCGGTCCGCACCACGACCCCTCCCGACGGCCCCTCCGGATGCCTGACCGTGCAGGGTGCGCTGGCGTCGAGCGACGAGAGTCGGGCCGTCCACGACCTGCTTGTCGACTGGCGCAACGACGCGGGGGTCCACCTCGAGGAGCGCTTCCGGCGCGCCGTCGACGAGGGTGATCTTCCGCGCGACGCCGACCCTCGGCGTCTTGCTCAGTTCATCATGACGATGGGTTTCGGCATCGCCGTGCAGGCCGCCAACGGCCTCGGTCCTGCCGAGCTCGACGAGATCGTCGATACGGCATTGCTCGGCTGGCCAGCGTAGCGGCTACGCCCTTCGCTAGCCCCGGTGAGACCTCCTCCTGCATGAGGGCCGTGACGATGCAGCCAGACTTCGGTACCGTTCGGAACAGAAGTTCCGAACAGCTCTGTGCCGAAGAAGGGGATCATGTCCGACACCGACCTGCGCGAGTTCTACCTGCGCTACATCGGGGCGCTCAACGCCCACGAGATCCACCGCATGGATGAGTTCATCAACAACGAGACCACCCTGAACGGCGAGCCGGGCACCCGGGACCAGGTCATCGCCGTGCTGAACGGTGACATCGACGCGGTCCCCGACTTCCATTGGGAGCCCCGGGAGATCGCGGTCGATGGTGATCGCATGGCCGCCCGGCTGACCAACACGGGCACGCCCGCCAAGGAGTGGCTCGGCGTGGCTCCCACCGGCGCCTCGTTCGAGATCGTCGAGTACGCCATCTATCAGGTTCGTGCAGGGCGGTTCGTGCACATGACCGCCCTGCACGACGCCGAGACCCTGAAGCGGCAGCTCGGTGCCTGACCTCCGTAAGCCGATCGGCGTCGGCATCGTCGGCTTGAGCGCCACGGGAGGCTGGGCGGCCGGGGCTCATCTGCCCGCGCTGAGCGCCGTCGACGGGATCGAGCTTCGCGCGCTGGCGGCGAGCTCCGAAGCCTCGGCCCAGGCCGCGGGAGCGGCGTATGGCGTACCCGCGTACACCTCGGTCGAGCAGCTCGCCGGCGACGAGAACGTCGACCTCGTTGTTGTCGCCGTCAAAGTGCCTCAGCATCGCGAACTCGTGTTGCCCGTGCTGAAGGCCGGAGTGCCGGTGCTCTCCGAGTGGCCGCTCGCCGTCGACTTGCACGAGGCCGGGGAGATGGAGCGTGCCGCCGGGACGACGCGCACCTTCGTCGGTCTTCAGGGACGCTCCTCGCCCATCTTCCGCTGGCTGGCCGGCCTCGTGTCCGAAGGATTCGTGGGGGAAGTGCTCTCCGCCACCGTCGTGGCGTCTTCGACCGAATGGGGCACGCCGGTGTCTCAGAACATGGTCTACACACTCGACCGCAAGCTCGGGGCCACGATGCTGACCATCCCGTTCGGACACGCGATCGACCTGGTGTCGATGGTCGTCGGCGAGCTTCGGGAAGTGGTTGCCACGACCGCGACCCGGCGCCGCCAGGTTCCCCTCGGGCGCACCGGGCAGGTCGTTCCGATGACCGCCGAGGACCAGATCGCGATCTCGGGCACCGTGGCGGGCGGGGCGATCCTGTCCGCCCACCACCGGGGAGGCGCGGCATCGGGTGCAGGGTTCTCCCTGACCATCGACGGCACGGAGGGGAGACTCGAGATCACCGCCGCCGAGTTCCCGCACCTCGGTCCGGTCACCGTGCGTGGCACCCGAAGCGGCGGCCGGCCTGCGAAGCTCACGCTGCCCAGCGGCTACGACGACTATCCCGGCCTGGCCGGAACAGTGATCCACACGCTGGCGCACGCCTACGCCGCGATCCGGGACGACCTCATCCACGGAACGGCTGTCGCCCCGGACTTCACCCACGCCGTCAAGCGCCACCGACTCCTTGACGCGATCGTACGGTCCGCCGCCACAGGCCAACGACAAACCCTCCGCCCCGACGACCTTGTGCGCAGTAGTTGAGGGTGCATGACCTGGGAGTTACCCGGTGAGTCCGGGACTCGTCGGACACGAGGCCGACGATGGCGTTCACGTCCGCGCTCGCCACCCGCTTCGCCGCCGATCACCAGGGGGCCTGAATGGGGTACTCGCTCGCCAACGCGGTCCTGGCCATGACCACGCTGATGGTCGCCATCGCCCAGTACGACGCCGACACCCAGACCGGCAGCCAACACGGCCTCGGCAGTGGATCAGCATCACCATCGGGTTCAGCGACCCGTATGAACTACACGTAGAGGCAACAGGAAACGAGACACGTGACTGTCCAATACGGACCAGACGTCCTTCGTCGCTACGCCGTCCACTTGTCGCGACGCCGTGCCCAGGGACGCGCCAGGGGGTCAAACTATCTGGCCCTTCCAGCGATCTTCGGCACAAAGCGGATCGATCGGTGTCCGTCGCGGAAGCTTCCAATGGCGACGCTGAGTACCCCGCCGTCACGCATCATCGCCGAAGTGGATTCACGACCCTTCCCCCAGCTGAAGCGGCCGCGTGGACACCATCGCCAACAGATCTCGTCATCGTTGTCCGAGCCGGCTTGTCGGCAGGAACGGTGAAGTGCGGAGTCATCAGGTGTGATGGCAACCAGCAGGGCGCCCGTCGTCGGGCATCAGCATCATGGCCGCGAAGGGGCGTGGCGTTGGCTGCAAATCGGCACGCGGCGCCGGGGCCGCGTGCCGAGTCAGGTTCAGTCGCCGGCGGGGAGCACGGTGTTGCGGCGCTGTGCTTCGTGCAGCTGGTCTTCGAGAGAGATGATGCGGCAGGCGGCGTCGATGGCAGTACCCTGATCGACCAGTTCCCGCACCCGGGCGGCCAGGCGCAGCTGGTGCCGCGAGTACCGGCGATGCCCACCGGCGGACCGTTGCGGGGTGATCAGGCCGGCCTCGTCGAGGCTGCGCAGGAAACCTTGCGTGGTGCCGAGCATGTCGGCGGCCCGGCCCATCGTGTAGGCGGGGTACTGCTCATCGTCGAACTTGTCGGCCGCGCTGGGCGTGGCCGGGCCTTGTTGGTCAGGGATCATTCCACCTCCACGTCACAGAGGACCCCGGGTGCCACTGCGGCACCCGGGGTCCTCAAGGGTAGGGATTTTCACCATTGTCAACCGGCGCGACCGCCGGCGTCCTGCACCCGCGTCCAGCCGAAAGCCGGATTCCGCGGGGATCGCTTACTCGTGACCGAGCACCACCTCCGAACTCGATGGGACTGCGGCACCCGCGCGGCGCTACCTGGCCGCTGCGGGCGATCCAATGATGTTCCCGTTCCCTTCTTTCCTGTGTTTTCCACTTACCGGTTACTGCACCTGCTACTTCACTTGCTGCGCACGTCACTGCCGGAACCCTTCCACTGATCGGTCCCAGCATGCTGACGCCGCTGGTCACTGCCCGGAGCCCCGTTCACTGATCGGCCCCGGCCACCTGACATGTCCTGCACTGCACTTGCACAAACAACTACTGATAGTGCTGATCTTCACCTAGCGATACTGCAACTGCTGTGGATACTGCCGATCATCACGGGCACACATCCTCTGCCCGCGTCCTGCACTTCCACTCCGAGACCGGTACTGCTCGGTCGAACCTTCTTCACGACCCGGCCCTGGAGTACTGCTCCCGGTCACCAGCCGAAACCTTGTTCCGTGATCGGCTCCGTGCTGCCTGACCGGCTTGTCTCACCTCGCGGGTAGTTACGTCATCTCCCGCGCCTGCTTGACGTTGTCTCTCTCGGTACGAAGAGAACACTACACACGCCCGCCGTTGAATGTCTACTCCAGTCGGCATAGATTTTCTGACGGCAGTCGATCGGGTGACGAGGAGGGCGCACGGCCATGAGTGACGACATCAGGTCCTGGCGGCCGCCGCCGTCGCGGTCCGCCGGGAAGGAACCGCGGTCCCGATGGCCACCATCGCGGCGGACGCCGGGGTCGGCGTCGGAACCGTGTACCGCCACTACCCCTCGCGGGACGCGCTGCTCGGCGCGTTGACGCACCGGTCCTTCCAGCTGGTGCTCGAGACCGCCCGCCGGCCGCGGCCCTCGACGAACCACCGATCGAGAGGATCCGCTTCTTCCTCGAACGAACCATCGAGCACGGACCGGACCTCGTGCTCCCGATGCACGGTGGCCCGGCACCCGGCGACCAGGCCACCGTCGCCCTCCGGGACGAAGCCCACCGGACCCTGGCCTCGATCCTCGAACAAGGACGAGACGACGGCACGATCCGGGCCGACGTGACCAGAGCCGACATCGTCACGTTCGGCGCGCTGCTGGCACAAGGCCTCCCCCACGTCCCGGACTGGAAGTCCACCGCTCGCCGCCACGCCGACATCTACCTCACCGGCCTCCTCAATCGCACCGGCCAGCCAGATCCGGACAGCTGAACCATCGACGGTGGGCGCACTGACCGTCACGGCCGAGGTGGCACGATCGCATCGGTGGAACAAGCTGGTCCTCGGCCGGGGCGCTCAACGACCCCGCAGTGACATCCCGGCCAAGCAGCAACGGGAATCCACGCGTGGCCAAGGATGCTTGGCGGGCTCGAACGCAGTCCCCCGGTGCCGCTTTGGGCCGATCGCCCGCTGGAACGGCCCCACGGCCGCGGGGCAAGCCACGAGTGCAGTGACGATCCATCGCGCGCCGGCGGTCTGCCCGCGACGGTCACCCGGGGCGGATCACCGCCGAAGGTTCCGACGTTGTCGGCCACCCAGCGCAGGCCGGCGAGCTTCGAGCACAAAACATGCACATTTTCCTGAAGGCTGACAAAATCGGACATACGCGGTCAGCGGCGCCGGCAACCACTATCCGGACTGCGGACTGCGGGTCCGCTCCACGATCATCCGCAGTGCTTCGACGTGCCCGAGAAACCGCTGCCGGCCCTCGCCCGTAGCCTGCACCGAAGTCTTCGGCACCCGTCCGGCGTACGTCCGCTGCTGCTCGACGTATCCGTCCTTCTTCAGCGTGGCCAGCTGTTTGGACAGCGCGGAGTCCGACAGGGACACCGCGTCTCGCAGAAAAGCGAAATCGCACCACTGTGCCGCACACAGCACCGACATGATCGCCAGCCGCGTCGGATCCGACAGCAGGCGGTCCAGCCCGGACGGTGGTGGAGCTGTCATGGGTTCTGCCGCCGCTGGGCCACCGCGAGCAGCAGCTGTGACAGCGCGAACAGCCCGGTGAACGCGGCGCCGTAGAGCACCCCGCCGACAGTGTTGGGATACCCGGGCAGGCCGACGGCGTTGGCGAGGTCGTGGGTGACATCGCTGCCGTAGCGGGAGATCAGCCACGCGCCGATACCCGCGAGGAACGCCACGACGCCGAAGACCCACGGGACGAACGACTGACGGCGCTGCACCCCGCGCACCCTACCCAGCGGCGCCGGACCGTTCACGCGACTGGTCACGAACACCACGGCCAGCACCACCAGAACCAGAACGGCGACGAGTTTCGCGCCGCTGAGACTGATGACGTCGTTGAGTGCCATACCTCCGGCGGCCAGCACGAAGACCGCGGCGTAGACCCACCACGGCAGGCGTGCCGCCCGTCGGGTCCGGTCCTGGTGCACCCGAACCGCGGCCAGGGCCTCCGCTGCTTGCTGCTCGTCCATGACTACCTCCGTCGACTACTTGCCTACTTGGAAAGTACTCACTTCTTTCCGGATAGGCAAGTAGTCGACGGAGATCAGCTCAGCACCCAGCCGCGCTAGACGGCGCGGTTCGTTGGGCCGCCAGCACAAGGCGCCCGTGGACCTTGCGGTCGGCCAAGGCCTGGTAGGCGTCGCGCACGGCAGCGAGTGGATACGTTGCGGCGACGGCGGCCAGCGCCGCGGGACCGCCGGCATCGGTTGCTCCGGGCCTTGCGGGATGTTGATGTGTTCCTCACCGGTTCGCAGCGCGCACAAGATCACGCGGGCGACGTAGCCGGGATCGTGGGCCGACCGGACATCGGCCCTGTCGCGGAACATGCGCTCGCCGAACTCGGTCGCGGTGATGGAGGGCAGGACCAGCGAGACGGTGACGACGTTGACGATCCGCCCGGCGTGCTGACGGCGCATCACCGGTAGCACGGCCTGCGTCGCCGCGAGGACGCTGACAACGTTGAGCTGCAGCAGCCGACCGTCTCGACGAGGTCGACGTCTTCGAGTGGGCCGCTGAGGCTCGCGCCCGCGTTGTTGACCAAGCCGTCCACGCGGCCGTGCCGCGCCACGGTGGCGTCCACCAGCGCCCGCACCTGGGCGCCGTCGATGACGTCGTCGACGAGCAGCACCCGCCGGCCTTTCACCGCCGCGCCGCGGACGCGTGGTTCGTGAGCTTCGTGCCCCACGTAACCGGGCTTGCGCACGAACGCGAACGGCAGTCCGCCGGCCAGCGAAACCGCGCCGGCCAGCGGAATGCCACCAGTCTCGGCGCCGACGACGACGTCCGCTCCCAGCCGGTGGGCGAACCTCGCGCCCGGTTTCGCGAGGGAGTGCAGCAGCCGGGGATCTGCGTAGGCGTTCTCCACCGACAGCGGGTGCAGGGGCAGCCGCGTGGTCATGTCCCAGGACGAGATCCCGGGGCGGACCAGGCCCGGCACGGTGGCGAGCCGGGCGGCGAGGTCGTGAGTGCGCATCGGACGTCTCCCGGATGAGTCAGTGCACGTGCTTCGGGTAGCTGCGGGCTTCGACGGCCTTCACGGTCTTGCTCAGCGCACCACCCAGGACGCGCTTGCCGGCGACCGAGAGCAGCGCGCCGAGCACGTGCCCCTTGAAGTTCTTGCCGTCGCGGACGATGACGGCGTCGATCTCGGTGGTGCCGTCGGGGCGCAGCGTGAAGGTGTAGGTGTGGCCGGAGGCGCCACCCCAGAGGTTCGAGTCGGTGGTCTTCATCTCGACGCGGCGGGGATCGGACCAGTCGTAGTGGAGGCGTTCCCAGACCCCGCCCGAGCCTTCGGTGACGTCGGCGTAGGTGTCGCCGCGGTCGTGGACCTGCAGGTACTCGTCGGCGCTGTTGCCGAAGAGCTCCGCGCGGCCCGGGCCGAAGTCGGTCAGCGCGGCGAGGAACTGCTCGGGAGTCGCGGTGGTGGTGACGGTGAAGTGGATGGTGGACATGGTGTCCTCCGTTGAGGGGTTCTGTAGTGGCCGCTTCACCGTCGCTCCGCAGGGCACCTGTTCGCCCCCGGGGAAGTCCCTGGTGACTCCCCTGGCGTGGGCCCGGGCCTGCCCTTGAGCGCCGTGTCGGCTACCTCGACGGCCATTGCGGCGAGTGCGAGTCCTGCCGTCGCGGCGACTTCGTCAACTGGCCGCCGGTGCCGAACCGACGGTTGCCGCGCTGCGAACCGTGAGCAGTCAGTGCGCTTCCACCGTGTCGAAAGCAGTGTCGCGCAGCTGACGCCGCGAGCTGATCCCGAGCTTGCCGAAGACCTTGCGCAGGTGCCATTCGACGGTGCGCGGGCTGAGGAAGAGCCTCGTGCTGATTTCGGGGTTGGACAGGCCTTCGCGGGCCAGGCGCGCGATCTGGAACTCCTGGGCCGTCAGCTGCTCGGTGGTCCCGGCGGTGCGTTTGCGAGCCGTCTCCCCGGTGGCCAGCAGCTCGCGGCGCGCCCGATCCGCGAAGGCCTCGAGGCCCATCGCGGACGTCATGGCGTGAGCGGTGCGCAGGTGCTCACGGGCGTCGACACGACGTCCCTCGCGCCGGAGCCATTCGCCGAACAGCAGGTGACCGCGGGCCAGCTCCACCCGCAACGGCGTCCCGGTGAGCAGCGCGATCGACTCGGCGTAGCACTCGTCGGGAGTATCGCCGGCCAACGCACGGATGCGGGCTTCGAGCGCCCGTGTCCACGCCGTCGGGGTCGCCCGGGCGCGTTCGGACATCCGGTCCCGCGCGGCGGCGACGAGGTCGCCGTCCCCCGTTCGCGACGCCGCTTCCGCCAGTTCGGCGGTCGCCAGGGCCTGGTGGCCGACGGTGTCGTGCTCGAACACCCGGTAAGCCGCGTCACGGGCGACGTCGTGACGGCCGAGGCCGTTGCCGAGCACGGCGTTCGCGTAGTCGGCGAATCGCGCGACCCGGCCCTGCCCCCGCTCGGCCGCCTCCGCCGCCGCGGCCGCGATGACCGCGGTGGCGTCGGCTTCCCGGCCGCGCAGGGCGGCGAGGAGGATCGCGCTGTAGCCGACCGGCCGGCCGCTGGTGACGTCGGCGAGCAGGCGGTCTTCTTCGACGAGCGCCCGGCCCGCGGTCAGGTCGCCGGCCAGCAGCTCGTGGTTGGCGAGGAAATTGAGGGCGAACTGCAGCTGGACGAGCGCGCCGGTGTCGCGGGCCAGCCGGACCTGACGCTCGGCGAACGCGCGGCCGGCGGCGTAGTCCAGCACCTCGGTCGCCAGGGTTCCGCCGGCCCGGTTGCCCAGTAGCCACAGCACGCGCCCGGTGTGCTCACCTGCGGTGTCCAGCGTTCGGACGGCGTCGATCGCCTCGGTCATCAGCGGGGCCGCGGCTGCGTAACCGTCGGCGAGCCGGGTGGCGAGCGCGTCGAGGACGAGGTCGACGGCGGTCGGTGGCACCTGGGCCGCGGGCGCGGCACGCGCGCGCTTCGCGGCTTCGACGACACCGGATTCCGCCCACACGGCGGCGCCGAGCGCCTCTAGGTACGTCTCGCGGGCCTGGTCACCGTCGAGGCGCCCGGCCGCGCGCAAGAGCAGTTCCGCCGCCTCGCCGCCCCGCCGCTGGTCGAACGCGATCTGCCCGCGCAGCCGTCCGACCTCGGCGTCCCGCGCGGAATCCGGTGGCCCGGCCTCGGCCGCGCCCAGCAGGCCCAGCGCCGCCTCGAGCGCGCCCGCGCCACGTTTCGCCCGGGCCGCCGCGAGCTCGCGCCGGGCGCGCAACACCGGATCGGGGGTGAGCGTGGCCGCCTGTTCGAGCAATGCCGCGGCGGCGACGAGACCCCCACGCGCCTGGGCCCGGCCCGCCGAGCGCTCCAGCTCGGCCGCGACGTCCTCATCCGGGGCGATCGTCGCCTGCGCGCGGTGCCAGGCCCGCCGATCCGGGTCGACGCCGGCGTCGGTCACCTCCGCCAGCACCCGGTGCACCTCCTGCCGCTCCCGGGCGGACGCCGACCGATAGACCGCCGACCGCACCAGCGGGTGCCGGAAGCGGATCCGGGGCCCGAACTCGATCAGCCCGGTCGCCTCGGCGGCGGCGGCCGGGTCGGCGCCCAGGCCGAGCTCACCGGCCGCACGCCAGAGCAGCGTCGCGTCACCCAGCGGCTCCGCGGCCACGATCAGCAGCAACTGCCGGGTGTCTGCCGGCAGCGGGGCCAGCTGCTGCAGGAAGCACCGCTCGAGGCGGCCGGCCAGCGCGTCACCGTCCGGCCGGAGGAGTCCGTCGGCCTGCTCGGCGGCGGTCCACAACCGGGGCAGCTCGACCAGCGCGAGCGGGTTGCCATGGGTTTCGGCGATGATCCGGTCGCGGACCCGGACGTCCAGCGGACCCTTGAGCACCGAGTCCAGCAAAGCGCCGGCGGCCGCTTCGCCGAGGCCGCGGACGGTCAGCTCCGGCAGCCCGGCCAGGTCGAGCTGTTCCGCGGGTTCCCGCACCGCGACGACCAGGGCGATCGGCTCGGCCAGCAACCGCCGGGCGACGAACGCGAGGGTCTGCGCGGACACCCGGTCGAGCCACTGCGCGTCGTCGACCAGGCACACCAGGGGCCGGTCCTCGGCGACTTCGGCGAGCAGGGTCAGTACCGCCAGCCCGACCAGGAACCGGTCCGGCGGCTCCCCCGCGGTCACGCCGAACGCCGTGCCGAGCGCGGTCCGCTGAGGGGCCGGCAGGTGCTCGAGCCGGCCGAGGAAGGGCGCGCAAAGCTGGTGCAGACCGGCGTAAGGCAGTTCACGCTCGGCCTCGACGCCCGCCGTCCGCGCGACCCTGCAACCGGCCGCCCGCGCCGCGACGTGCTCCAGGAGCACGGACTTGCCGATTCCTGCCTCGCCCCGCAGCACCAGTACCCGGCTGTGCCCCGCCCGCGCCCCGGCGAGCGCGCCGTCGAGCGCGGCGAGCTCGTCGCCGCGGCCCACCAGCTCCGGATCCCGACGCGACATGACCCGGACCCTAGCGCGCTCCCCGGAGTCCCGGGCCCGCGACGGACCAGGGTGTCCGACGGGGGCGAACGGGCCGTCGGAAGACGACTGTGGTGACGAGCGGCGAACCCGCCGCCACGCAGGAGAGGAATTCCGATCATGGACATGAAGCTCGAGGTCGTGGTCCTGCCCGTCACCGACGTCGACCGGACCAAGCACTTCTACAAGACCCTCGGCTGGCGCGAAGACGCCGACATCGCCTTCGGCGCCTCGCGCGTCGTGCAGCTGACCCCGCCGGGGTCACCCACATCGGTCCACTTCGGCACCGGCATCACCGACGCCACCCCCGGCTCGGTCCGCGGCACCTACCTCGTCGTCGACGACATCGAGGCGGCCCGCGCGGAACTCGCCGGGCTCGGCGTCGACGTCAGCGAAGTCTTCCACCGCGACGACACCGGCGCGTTCGCCCCGGGCGCGCACCCCGACCGCGGCACGTACTCCTCGTTCGCGTCGTTCAGCGACCCGGACGGCAACACCTGGCTGCTGCAGGAGATCACCACCCGCTTCCCCGGACGCGTGACCGGCGTGGCGTACGACTCGACGCAGCAGCTCGAAACGGCGCTGCGCGAGGCCGCGGCCGCGCACGGCGAGCACGAGAAGGAAACCGGAAAATACGACGAAGAATGGCCGGTCTGGTATGCCCGGTACATGGCCGACCACGCCTGACCGACCCCCGACGGAGCGCGCGCGGGCCGGACACAGCCCGCGCTCCCCCGGCGTCTTCCCTGGAGGAAATGATGACCGAACGCGATTTCGACGCCATCGTCCTCGGCGGTGGCGCGCCCGGCGAACACACCGCGGCCGCGGTCGCCGCCGGCGGGCTCCGCGTCGCCGTTGTCGAGCGGGAATTGCTCGGCGGCGAATGCTCCTACTGGGCGTGCATCCCGTCCAAAACCCTGCTGCGGCCCGGCGAAGCGGTCGCCGCCGCCCGCGACGTCCCCGGCGCCCGCGAGGCGGTCACCGGCCGGACCGACGCCGCTGCGGCCCTCGCGTACCGCGACTTCATGGTCTCGTCCTACGACGACAAGGGCCAGCAGGCGTGGGCCGACGGCGCGGGCATCACGGTCCTGCGTGGCGAAGGCCGGCTCGCCGGGCCGCACACCGTCGCCGTCGGTGGGAAGGAGTACACCGCCGACCACGTCGTCGTCGCCACCGGCTCCGACCCCGTCATCCCGCCCGTGCCCGGCCTGCGCGAGCTGCCCGGGCTGTGGACCAACCAACCGCGAAGCCACCGGCGCCAACGAAATCCCGCGCCGGCTTCTCGTCCTCGGCGCCGGACCCACCGGCGTCGAGCTGTCCCAGGCGTTCACCCGGCTCGGCGCCGACGTCGCGCTCGTCGACGGCGCCGACCACGTGCTCCCCCGCGAACCCCGCGCACTCGGCGATGCCGTCGGAGAAGCCCTCCGCGCCGACGGCATCACACTGCACCTCGGGCAGCACGCGAACGCCGCGCGCCTGGACAACGACGAGTACGTCCTCGACCTCCCCGACGGCACCCAGCTGCGCGCCGACCGGCTCCTCGTCGCCACCGGACGGCGACCGCGGGTCGACGGCATCGGCCTGGAGACCGTCGGCGTCGAAGCGAGCCCGCACGGGATCCCGACCGACGAACGCATGGCCGCGGGCGACGGGCTATGGGCCGTCGGCGACGTCACCGGGCAGTGGAACCTGACGCACGTCGGCGAGTACCAGGGCCGCGTGGTGGCCGCCAACATCCTCGGCCGGCCCACGACCGTCAACTACGACGCCATCCCCCGGGTAATCTTCACCGACCCGCAGGCCGCGGCCGTCGGCGCCGCCGAAGACACCTTCACCGCAACCGTCCAGCTCTCCGGAGTGGCCCGCACGGCGACCTACACCCGCGCCTACGCCACCCGGCCCGGCTTCCTCACCGTCGTCTCCGACGGCGAACGGCTAACCGGCGCCTACGCCGTCGGCCCCGAAGCCGGCGAATGGCTCCAGCAGGCCACTCTCGCCATCCGCGCCCGCGTTCCGCTGGCCGTGCTGCTCGACGTCGTCCAGCCGTTCCCGACCTTTTCCGAAGCCTTCCTCCATGTCCTGCGCGAACTCGATCGCCAGGTCCACCACCCGTCAGGGGATCGATGATGTCCGCCTACCGTGCGTTCGAAGTGACCGGCACCCGCCAGTTCGCCCTGGTCGAACGCGAAATCCGCGACCCGCTGCCCGGCGAAGTGCGCCTGCGCGTCGAGGCCTGCGGCGTCTGCCACAGCGACACCCTCGCGGTCGAAGGCCTGCGCGCCGGCCCGTCGGTGCCCGTTGTGCCCGGCCACGAGATCGTCGGCGTGATCGACGCCGTCGGCCCCGGTGTGACCGCCTGGGCGGCCGGTGACCACGTCGGCGTCGGCTACCTCAACGGCCACTGCGGCCAGTGCGAGAACTGCCGCCGCGGCGACTTCGTCAACTGCACCGACCAGCCCTGGACCGGCACCACGACCGATGGCGGTTACGCCGAAGTCGCCTACGCCCGCGCCACCGGGCTGGTCCGCATCCCCGACGGCGCGCAGCCTCTCGAGGTCGCACCGCTGCTGTGCGCCGGGCTCACCGTCTACCGCGCCCTGCTCACCGCCGACGCCCGGCCCGGTTCGCTCGTCGCCGTCCAAGGCATCGGCGGCCTCGGCCACCTCGGCATCCAGTACGCCAAAACGCTCGGCTACCGCGTCGCGGCCATCGCCCGCGGCACCGGCAAAGCCGAACTGGCCGCCGAGCTCGGCGCCGACGAATACATCGACAGCACAGCGGCCGACCCCGGCCAGGCGCTCGCGCGGCTCGGCGGGGCAGCGGCGATCCTCGCAACCGCGTCGAGCGGCACGTCGATGTCCCCGCTGGTGGCCGGGCTCGGCACCCGCGGACAGCTCTTCGTCGTCGGGGCCGCACCCGACCCGATCGAGGTCCGGACACCGGAGCTGATCTTCGGCACACGCTCGGTCGTCGGCGCCCTCACCGGCAGTGCCATCGAGAACGAGGACAGCCTCCGGCTGGCCCACGACCGCGGAATCCGCAGCCACAACGAAATCATGCCGCTGCGGGAAGCACCCAAGGCATACGAACGGATGATGTCCGGCGACGCACGTTTCCGCGTCGTCCTCGACACCCGCGAATGACTCCATTCGATGTCCGCGATCCGGGCACCCACCTCGTGCCGCGCGGCGACGGAAACCTCTACCTCGGCGCCACCAACCGCCTCACCCGCTCCCCCGACCCATCGCGGCCGCGACGCTGGACGAAATCGGCGTGCTCATCGCCGACAGCGTCCGCGGGCTCGACCACCGGCTCACCGCCGCGGCAACCTCTCCCTGCACATCGAACCGAGCGCAACAATCGACCGCACCGCCCTCATCGGCGCCGGCACCCGCATCTGGCACGAAGCTCACGTCGCCGCGAACGCCACCATCGGGTCCCGGCCGCGTACTCGGCAAAGGCGCCTACGTCGGCCCAGGTGCCCAGATCGGAGCGAACGTGAAGATCGGCAACTACGCCTGTCTGTTCGGCGCGGTCGTCGTCGAAGACGGCGTGCTCATCAGCCCGCACGTCGTGCTCACCGACGACTCCACGCCACGGGCCACTCGGCCCGACGGCATCCGCCAGCAGCACAGCGACTGGATCTCAGACCCGAAGGGGGTGAGATGGATGGATACTTCCCACGGATGACGCGTGGGTGTCGCACCCTCTGGTGCATCGGGTGCCGGTTGTCGCCGGCGCGTTGTTCGGGTTCACCCTGCCGGCCTTGGCCGTGCCGGGGTCCGCGGACGCTTCCGAAGGTGCGCCGCCCGATCGGGCAGGTCTGCTCGACGGAGCCGGGCAAACCGTGCACCAGGTGCTCGAGCTGATACGGCGCTGTCCGTCGTGGGAAACAGCGTCAGCGGATGCGCGGGCCGGCGGACGTGGTGAAGCGGAACTCGATGGCGACCGGCACCTCATCAAGGTCCAGCGCCTGGCGGAGCCGGGGCAGGCCCTCGGTCTCCAGGCGTTCGCGGATTTCCGTGGGGTCGCCGTCCTGCTCCACCGAGACGACCAGCGCCAGCGTCGGGTCCTCGCGGGTCCCGGCCAGCGTGGCGCGGGCCTGGTGCACGCCCGGGTAGGTCCGGAGCTCCTCGGTGAACGGCGCCACCGCGGCGTCGGCGGCCAGTTCGGTCCGGCCGTGGTCCGGGTCGGTCTCGAAGCGCCACGTCTGGGTCCGTGGGCGACGCGCCAGCTGGGCGAGCAGCCAGCGCAGCACCAGCAGCCCGAGCACCACGGCCACCGCGGCGGCGACGTAGAGCACCCACGTAGGCGGCGTCGCCGTGCCCGGGACCAGCGGCGACCCCGGATCGACGACGGTCAGCCGGCGGAAGTGGGTAGCGACCGCGAACCCGCCCGCGGCCAGCAGCACCAGCCCGACCAGGCCCACCAGGACGCGGTTGAGCCGGGCGGGACGGTTCAGGTTCGTCATGACGCCTTCTTCCGGGATGCGCGGACCCGCACCGACACGGCCGGCCGGGTGGCCGGGCCGACCTGGTCGAGCCGGTGGCCGACCGCCTCGCGGACGGCGTCGGCGAGGCCGTCAGGCCGGGTCCGGGCGGTCTCGACCCGGACCTTCACCCGCCGGGTGCCGACCTTGACCGCGGCGCCGGACACGCCGTCGACGCCCGCCGCGGCGGCACGCAGCGTCGAGCGGTAACCGCCGCGGGCGGCACCCGCGTCGAAGGACCCGCTCAGCGGCAGCACGGTCAGGGCCCCCGGCAGGATCGCGCCGAGCACCAGGACCAGGCCGAGCAGCGCGACGACGCCTCCGGCCACGGCCGGCAGCACGTCCGTCCACCGCAGGTCGTGCAGCCGGGCCGCGACCGAGCCGGGGCTCACCCACGGACGCTCGCCGAGGATCAGCTGGACCGCCACGACGGCGACGAGCACGCACGCGGCCAACACCACCACCGCGGTCAGGACAGCCGGGACGCTCCGGCGGGAACGGCGTTTCATTCGACCCTCCGTTCGTGGCCCGCGGTGGTGTGCAGGGCGGTGACCGTGAGGTCGACCCGCGTCACCGTGAGCCCGGTCAGCGCCTCTACGCGCGCCACCAGGTGCTCGCGCGCTCGCTCGGTGGTGCGCGCAACCGAGGCGGGGTACACGATCGAGATCCGCACGTCGAGCGTCACGGTCTCGGCGCCGACCTGGGCGCTCACCTTCGCGGAATGGTCGAGGTCCTCGCCGCTCAGGCTGACGCCGAGGACCCGGCCGGCCGCGCCGCCGACGTCGTCGACCTCGAGCACGGCGCAGGCGGCCAGCCGTTCGACCGCCTGCGCCGAGATGGTCAGCACGCCGCGCTCGGCGACCGGCGCGGTCAGGGTGGTGGTCATGCTCAGCCCCGATCGCGGCCGGAGAGCTGCGACAGGTCGAGCTTGCCGTCGAGGTAACGACCGACCAGGAAGCCGATCGCCCCCAGCACGGCGACCGCGGCGAACGCCCCGAAGCCGCCGAACGCGACGGCCAGCCCCAGGACGAGGCCGGTGAGCAGGCCCAGCTGTGTGGACTTCACGACACCCTCTCCTTCTGTTGTTCGGCAACCTCTTGGCCGGCGGTAGCCGGTTCGGCCAGGTCCGCGATCACGACATGCACCGGCCGCCCGGCGACCGCGGCGGCGGCGCGCACGGCCGCGGCGACGTCCGCGGCCACCAGCGGGTAGCCCGTGGTGACCGCGATCGTGACGTCTTCGTCGCGGACGCGCACGCCCGCGATCCGCCGCGGCGGGTCGAGCGTGGCGATCTCGCCGAACCGCCCGCCGTGCAGCCCGGTCACGCCGGGCGCGATCCGCACCGCGGCCGCGATCCGGGCGGCGTCGGGTTCGGGGTTCACTGCACCCGGCCGGTTTCGGTGGTCTCGCCCTCGTCCTCGGACGGCAGGTGCAGGTCGCCGACGTTGATGTTGACCTCGACCACCTCGAGCCCGGTCATCTGCTCGACGGCGGTGATCACGTTGCGGCGCACCGAGCGCGACAGGTCCGCGATGGACACGCCGTACTCGACGACGATCTGCAGGTCGACGGCCGCCTGCTTCTCGCCGACCTCGACCGACACGCCCTGCCCGGCCGAAGCGGTCGCGCCCGGGATGCGTTCGCGGATCGCGGAGAACGCCCGCGCGGCGCCGCCGCCGAGGGCGTGCACGCCGGGAATCTCCCGCGTGGCCAGGCCGGCGATCTTCTGGACGACGACGTCGGCGATCGACGTGGCACCCTCGGTCGTCACCAGCGCGCCGTCGCCGCCCTTCTTGGCGGAGTCGGCCGGCGCCTGCTGGGCCGGCACCTTGGTGGCGGTGGCGTTCGTCATGACGTCTCCTTCGCACATCGGAATGCGTTGTTTGTCGGTGGAAGCCCCTTGATTGTTCTTCCACACAGGACAGACAACGCGGTGGGAAGATCGTCACGACCCGATCGTGTGACCCCCATCTCCCGTGTACGAGTGACGGCCGGAATCTGGGAGCGCTGCGAGAAGGCAGACTCACGTGAATGCGACGTCGTCAGCAAGCCGTCGACCGACAGCGGCCAGATCGAGGCGGTCATGCCGTCCGCGCACACGCCGCGCCAAGTGCGTCCAAACCGGTGCAGATGCACTGGATGGACAGGGCAAGGTCTTGAGCAAGCCACTCCCTGAGCCGCCTCACGCCCGCACCGCCACGTCGACCTGTTCGAGGTAGTCGCCTCGTCGGCGAGCCGGTCGCGGTCGGCGGCCTGGACCAGGCGACACGGCCCGGCATTTGCAAGCCCGAGGGGCCGCGACGACAGACAACGACACCCGCCGACACCACCGCCACCCGGCGACCGAGGAAGACAGCCTTGTCCGCCATCACTCGACACCATCCGGCATGGGCAGGTCGGGACTCTTAACCAGCGGGTTGCGCGGACAGTGCCGCTACGCAGATCAGCCGCCCGCCCCTTCCCGCCTGGCTTCTGTTGCCACCCGTTCGGCCTGATGCAGCGAATTGCAGGTTGTGCGGTTGCTGCGTTCCCGCCACGTGATTTTCGTCCAGGCGGCCGGCCGCTTTCCAGTGGCGGAGAACTCTGCGGCCGTAGTTGTGGGTATTGGCCACTCGGTCGAGTTCGGCACCGGTCGGGGTTCGGCCGTGTGCTCGTTCCCTCAGGTACGTTTGCGAGTCGCAGTCGCGGCGAACTCTCGGCCGTCGGCTGCTCGGTCTCGCTGCAGGCGTCCCGGCGATGGCGGAGCGCTAGGTTAAGAAGTTCTACCGCGAGGAGCAGCGCCAGGGGTGGGCTGGCGGCGACGATGACGCCGAGAATGGTCTGGTTGTCGGTCGAGCCGATGTTCGCGCACAGCGAGAGCGAGATCCCGAACCCGAACACCGTCCACGCGATACGGCGGCCCGAGTCTCGCCCGGCCGTCCACAAGGTGGTGTGGCGGAGCCAGTGGGTGGAAATGTTCTGCGTGTGCACCGACGGGACGTGCTGGCCGCCCCGTTCCCACAGGTAGTCGTAGCGACGCTTGGTTATCGGATCGCCCGTGCGATACCGCAACAACGGCCCGTCCGGGGTGGGTCGCTCCGCGCTCGTCGGCGTGCGAGACCAGCAGTCTCATCAACGTCGGTGACACCGGCTGGAACCGGCTCGTGCCGTCCTTCTCCCGCAGGTAGACGAGACACTGGGTCTCCTCCAAGTCTCGCCGCCGCAACCCCAACGCCCCCCACGCCGACACGCAGTCTCGGTATGCAGTCTCAACAGGGGCGTGTCGAGATACGGGTCGTCTCCCGTCTCGGCCGCCGCGGCGTTGACCTCGACCAGCTCGTGGTCAGCGAGCGCCCGCCGCGGTGAGGGAAGACGGCGAGGCTTCTCCACCTTCAGTGCCGGGTTCTCCGCCTCGGTCAGGATCCGATCGGCGACCGCGTGCCGGTAGAGGCAGCGGACCGCGACGATGAAGTTCTCCGCGGCGTTTCGCCCCCGCGTGAGTTTCGCCGCACCACCTCCTGCGCCCGGGACTCCTCGGCCAGTTGCTTGATCTCCGACGGCGACGGCTCATCCAGCCGCCTACTCCCCCACGCCGCCTCCAGACGACGCCAGTACGACGAATACGAGCGTGCCTTCGCCGCCGACACGGCCCGGGCAACCACCGGGATATAGTCGGCGAAGGTTGGTACCTGGGGTCGCTCCACCGGTTCGGTGAGCAAGTCGGCGGGAGCGATGCCCATCTTCGACAACAGCAGCCGCGCCGCGTCCAGTTCCATCTGGCTTCTGGTCATCGGAACCTCCGGACAGGGAGGCGTGATAGCCGAAATCATTTGATCCAGCGCGGTAAGCGGGTGCACGACGAGGACACCGTGCTCCGGGTCGGCAACTAGCAGGACGTCGTCGCCAGTGGAGACACCACACAGGCGGCGCAGCGCGATAGACAGCACCACCGTCCGGCGCGTGCCCAACCGGAACACTCCACCGGGATCGGGCTTCATCACCACCGACGTCGACACACCCGTCGCCGCCAGCCGCACCGACGCCGGCCAGCCCAACAACCTCAGCAGAGGCTGCACACAGACCCTGCCGGAGGCGTCGATACGAGCGATCGCGTATTCCAGACCGCACCGGGATCGATCAGGCGGCGGTGTCGGCAGCGGGAGAGAACCGCGATCGGAGCCAGCGGTGCGAGCAGGCCGTCCACGCTCGCTCGAGGGATTGCCGGAGCTACGGCAGCGCTCACGCTGACTACCCGGACGGGTGACACGAGGCTGGAACGCAAGATGCCGACCACCAAAACCGGCGATCGGCGTGCCGTGAGAGGATCGGTGAAAGTTCACCACTTTTGGTGTCCGAGGACTGAGCTGCCCCGTAACCCCACGCTCAGGTTCGCCACTGACCTCCAACTCTCGTAACGGCACCCGTCGCGAGCGCGCCATGAGCTCAATCGTCGGAGTGCGGCGAGGCGCCCGATGGCCGCGTCGAGCTCAGTCGCCCGCAACAGCGTGACCAGCGCCTCGTACGCCGGAGCGTTGACTTCGGTTCACCGGAACGCGGCGCATCGCATACCACTCGCCTGCTCGGTCCTGACCGTTCCTCACCCAAGAGACGACACGAACCCCCGGAACGCAGCGACCAACTCACGCAGCGACCGCACGTCACAGGACCCTTCGTAACTTTTCCCGTCAGCCGACGTCCAGAGCCAACGACCCGCTCCAAGGTCCACCTTCGACCTCGGCAGCACTCGGCCCTCCACACCGGTGCCCACGATGTCGACGAGCAGCCTCCAACCCGGATTGTCCAGCGTCTCGAGCCGGACGCCGAACTCGTGCTCCCAGTCGCCGTCGCATTGACTCGAGAACCACTCACTCAACCACAGGATCTCTTCTGTCATGCCTCGCTCGGCGGTTTCCCGTAGTACGCGCGAACCACTTTCCCCAACTTCCGCTGGATTCCACGCAAAGTCCGGAGCGTCACCACATCGTCAAGCCCGGTCGTCGTCGCCACTCGCACCCCGTACCCGCCAGATCACTGACGAAGACGATCTCCGCCGCGACCAGCACCCGAGCCCAGTCGACCGGGGCCAACGGACTCCCCGCCCTCAACGCGGCTCGCAGCCGTTCACACTGGTCGATCAGGTCATCGAGACCCGCGAACCCCATGCCGACCGCGAGCTCGTCACTACACCGGGCAGGACCACCCCACTCCAGCAGCGCGATCTCCTCCGAGGCGAGCAAGTCGCCCGGCCTCACGTCGACCATCTCACCGGAGACGTGGGCGGCGGTTCGGGACTCGAAGAACTCGACCGGGACAGTGCGGCGGGCAAACCGCCCCTGCTGTCCTCACCCATGTCGTCCGGAGTCATCGAACCTCGACGACCACGCCGAACTCACCCAAAACAGCCGTGATCGCGCTCACGAACTGCTTCCCCAGCGCCTCTTCGGAGGAGGAGAAGTCTTTCCACAAGAGCCTGGCCGGTCGCGTCCCTACCGGGCTCGAGCGGAGGCAGTCGGCGAGTGCGTCGAGATTCGAACCGAAGTAGCCCCCCGGGCCGTTGGCAGCTTCGCCCAAAGCACAGTAAAAGCCGGCCTTCGTCACAGTCGATGCACCGTCGAGGGTCATCACCTCCGCGTTCCCGTACCTGACAGCACCGTGACCGGTGGCGAACCACGAGTTCCGCACGACGTGCAGCCAAGCCTGGTGGTGGCCGGCCGGGCGTTGAAGCCACTCGCCCGTCCGCAGTGGCCGTCCCGACGCCCACCGCAGCCAAATCCCGGCTGCCTCCGGATACTCACACCGGTCGCCGAAGTGCCGGAACGAAACGCGGGGAACTTCGCCCCGCGCGTCCGCCGTACCGGAGTCACCGAAAGTCACCCCTCCGACGAGGTACTCACCTATCCTTTCGCGCTGTGTGTTCACTACCTCGAGGACCACGTCCTCCACCCGCCGCGGAGGTCTCTCACCGAGGCGCGCCCGTAAGAACGCGACTTCCGACGAGTCGTCGCCCGGAGAGACGAAGAAACCGTCCAGCTCTTCGGCCTCGACGAGCAGGTTGCCCCCGCTCCCGTCGACCAGGCGGTACAGCGCACCACTCTCAACGGACTCCACCTGGCTCCACCTTCCCCTTCCCGTCACCGCTGGACGCGCACGACCGCTGCCGACTCCTCAGTTCCAGCCCGAATCAGGGAAGTGTGGCGCGCTGAACCGTTGGATCTTGTCATAGTGGGTCGACGTCCAGCCGTACACCTTCGAGCCGTCGGAGAGCTCCTTCTCCAGGATCCGGTCGGTCTCGGGACGGCCGGGAACCCGGTATTCCTTGGCTCCGCCCCACCACGGGTACTCGCGTCCCGAGTAGGTGTCATGCGACGTCAGCTTTCCGGCTTTCACATCGTCGTAGGCAGAGGCGATCTTGTTGTTCATGCCCTTGGGCAGGGGGTCGGACAACTTGCCCTTCGGGCAATTGTCGTTGTGGACGAGCACCGGACGCTCTCCGGCCTCGACATAGAAGGTGTGGTCTGCGTCCACCGACAGGTTGTGGACCCGCGCCGGCCGAGTCAGCTCGCGGACCGCCGAAACCGTCACCGCGGTCCCGCCCGCCACCAGCAGGTCGTCGCCGGCCCGCAGGTCTTCCGCGTCCACCCAGCCACGCTGCGAAGGCACCCAGAACGGGTGACCATCGGTCGCCACGATCGGGGCCTGGCCCGCCACCGTGATGCGGACAAGGTGCTTCCACCCCTGCCCGATGATCGTCGCGACCACCTCGCGGGACGTAGTACGGCCCGTCGAAACGTCTGTGGCCAGCACCCGGTCGCCAAGCCGGATCTCTTCGATCGGACGACGGCTCCCGTCGGCCATCAGCACCAGCGTGCCCGGCGCGAAGCTGTTGCACCCCGTCACCTTCGACAGGCGCTCCTCGGCCTGCTCGACCCGCCGCAGATCCGCTGCCGCCTTGTCGCGGCGACGCATCCACGTCAGCGTGTCCTTGAACGCCGACACGATCTTGTCGACGATCTTGCCGCCCTTGAGCACCTTGCCCCATGGCAGCGACGTCAGGATTTCCCAGGCGCAGCCGGCCAGGTTGAAGTCCTTGATGCAGTTGTCGACGACGCCCTTCACGCCGATGATCTCCTGCAGGATGTCACCACCGACCTGGATCGCCACGTCGATCCAGCTGCGCTTGTCCGCCGCCGCCTTCTTGGCTTCCTCGTACTCGGCTTGACTGAGGCCCGCCTCCTTCAGTGCCTGCTGTTTGGCGTCACCCGCGCCCGCACCACCGCCGCCCGCCCAAGGCGGGTCGATCCATATCCGGTAGTAGAAGACCTGCACAACCCAATAAGTCACTGCCACCAGCATCACGACCGGCATGAACAGCCCGACGATGTAGAGCGCCCAGACGAACGTCGTCACCGAAGTTCGCTTGGCCACCGAGACGGTCTTCCAGTACAGCCCGTTCGGGTCCGAGTTCGTCACCGGCGAGTTGTTGCCGTAGGCGTACCCGTTGAGCTGCTGCGGGTCGGCGAAATCCAGCACCGGGTCGGCCGAAGCGAACCGGCCGGTGACCGGGTCGTACTCGCGGGCACCCAGGTGGGTCAGGCCGCTGTCGTCCTTCGTGCCGCCGACGAAACCCTTGTCGTCGGACCAGGACGCCGGCTGCTTCCCCCTCGGGTTGCCGAAGGGATCGGCCTGCCGCGTCTTCGCCTCCAAAGTGGACGCGTTGATCGTCATCGACGCCGTGCCCTGGTGATCACCCAGCAGCCACGACAAACCACCACCCGGGCCGGAAGTCCGCACCGCGACGTCGGAGCCACCGTGGTCGTAATACCGCCGTGCGGTCAACTCCCGGGTCGCGTTGCGCACGACCAGTTCCATGCCGTCGAGGTACAGCGTCGTGGTGCCGGATTCGCGCTTGATGAGCCGGCCGCCGTCGGCGTCGTAGACGAACGAGGTCTTGCGCCCGTCGTGCTCCTCGAGCTTCGCAAGACGCCCGCTCGCGTCCCACTCGAGGGTTTGCGACGAACCCGACACCTTCCGGCTCGTCGTGTTGCCCGTGGGGTCGTAGGCGAACTCGTCCTTCGCCGTGCCCGCCGGCCCGGTCTGGGTGACGGTCCGGAGCGTGTGCGGCTGGGCGCCGTCCGGGCCGCCGTAGGCGTAGGTCCGCGTGCTGTCCCCCGCCGCCGTGTGCTCGACGTCGGAGATGCGGTTGCCGCCCTTGTCGTAGGCGTACTCGCGCCAGTACGGTGCCGTCCCGCCCAGTCCGGCGACCGACGGCTGCTCGCCGCAGTTCCCGCTCTTCGGGGTGAACGCACCGGTCATCCGCTTGAGGTAGTCGTAGCCGAAGCACTGCACGTCCCCGACCGCGCCTGGCGGGGTGTCCGCCAGCCTCGTGATGTTGCCCGCCGGGTCGTAGCCGTAGCTGCGCTTGGCCAGGTACGCCCCGCTCTCGAGGTTGCGCTGGACGTCGACACCGGCCAGGCGCCGCGTGCCCTCCTCGTAGAACATCGAGGTGTAGACCTTCTTGCTGCCCGAGCCCAGCGTCAGCCGCAGCGTCTCCCCATACTTCGAGTACAGGTGCTCCGGAACGTAGGTATCGGCGCCCTGGGTTTCGGTGGGCAGCCCGAGGTCGTTGTAGTAGTAGCTGATCAGCTCGGGGTCGAGCCCGCCCGCGCCCGGCTGGGTGCGGGAGATCACCTGGCCGGTGTTCGCGTCGTAGGACGTGCTGAACGCGTAGCTGCCGGTCAGCTTGCCCTCGCCGTCGGGGATGACGACCTCGGTCTCGGTGGGCCGATTCGCCGCGTCGTAGGCGGTGACCTTCTTCGTATAGTCCTTGCCGCCGGCGTGCCGCGTAGCCGCGTCCACCGTCCCGCGCTTGACCTTGTCGTAGGACCAGGTGGCCACCTTGGCCTCGGGCGCCTCCGCGCCCGGCCGCTCGTACTGCGCCACCTGACGGCCGAGCTTGTCGTACTCGGTCCGGAGGCGGACCCCACGGGCGTCCGTCGACGTCTCGAGCTGGTCGAGTGCCGTGTAGGTGTAGTGCCGCTCGCCGGCATCCGGATCGTGGTCGACGGACTTGCGGCCGAGCAGGTCGTACTCGTAGGTCCACTTCGCGCCATCCGGCCCGACGACGTCGGTCATCAGGCCTCGCACGTCGAACCGGTACTTCGTCGAGTCGTAGTCCCCAGCTGCCTCACGGCTGTGGTATTGCCGCTTCTCGACAGCGTTGCCGTGGACGTCGCGGATGACCGTCGTGGTGGTCCCGCCCGCCGGCGGCACCGTCGTCACGCGGTCGGCCGCGTAGCCGAAGCTCGTCCGCCACTGCTCGACGTCGAGCTTGCGGAAGATCACCGCGGTCTCGCGCTGTTGCGCGTCGAACTCCGTGACCGTCTGGTTCGGCACGGCGTTGTCCAGCACGCCGAGCAGTGCCTCGCCCGCGGGCTGGTCGTTGTAGTACGAGCCGTTGACCTTGGCCTGCAGGCCGCGGGAGTCGTAGAACCAGTCGTTGACGATCCGGCCGCCGGCGACGGCGGGCAGCTGCGTCTGGCGTTCGCGGAGCATGCCGTCGTACAGCGTGTACGACGTCGTGTAGCCGCCGTTCTCGCGCAGCGAGCTCGTGGTGACGACGGTCGGCGCGTCGGTCCGGTAGCGGTAGCCGAACTTGCTGGTCGGGTCCTTCTTGTCCGCTTTGGACTGCCCGGGCGCCCAGGCACGGGCGAGCCGGCCGAGCGCGTCGTACTCCATGTCGGCGCGGCGGCCGCTGATGTCCACATCGGACGTCGTGAGCCCGTGCGCCGGGTCCATCGTGGTCACCGACTGGTAGCCCAGCGGGTCGGTCTTGGTGACCTTGCGGACGCCGAACTCCGGACCCGGCTCGTAGGCCGACGTGACTTCGTCGCCGGCGGAGTTGACCACCTTGACCGGCCGGCCGAGGTCGTCGTAGGTCGTCCCCTGCGTCAGCTGCCAGTCCGTGCCGGTCCAGCGCTCGGTCGCGGTCAGGTTGCCCTTGGTGGGCGCGGTACCCGCGGCGAGTCCGTCGTAGCTCTGACGCACCTTGCCGATCAGCTTGCCCGGGGTGTTCTCGTCGGCCGAGCACGGGAGCGCGACGGTACGCACGCCCGACGGGCGGTCCTGGATCCACGCGGTGTCGTTCGCCGCGAACTCGGTGCGCGCGCAGGTTTCGTCACCGGTGACCGCGAGGTCGCCGGAGTCGTCGACCTGGACGACGTTGCCGTGGCCGTCGAAGGAGTTCTTGACCTCGGTGCGCCGCCAGGTCCCGTCACCGAGCAGCGTGCGCCCGCGCGTGGTCTCGACGTTCGTCATGTACGACTTGTCGTCGCCCGCGGTCGCCGTCGGGCCGTGCAGCCACGGCACCTTGACCGACGATGAGACGAGCTTGCCGCCCTCGTAGGACTGGGACTCCAAGGTGAACCCGGCCAGTGCCTCGGCGTCGGTGACCTTGGCGCCTTCGGAGGGGGCAACCTGGACCGAGCGGGTTCCGCTCGGCAGCCGGTCGCCGTCCATGCCGCGCAGGAACCGTTCGACCGTCACCGTCTGCGTGGTGCCGGGTTCGCCAGTGGTCGTGCGGACCTCGCCGAACCCGCGCCACTGGGACCAGGTCCGGTGCTTCGGCTCGCTGAACTCGGCGTCGTCGAAGTGCCATGCGGCGTCGCCGAGGTAGTCGTAGGCGGTTTTCTTCAGCGCCGAGCCGCCGGTCCGGTCGTCCTCGGTGATCGCCTTGACGACGTACTTGTGGAACCAGCCCAGGACCGCGTCGTAGCCGTGCTCCGGCAGCCACCAGCTCGGGAAGCACAGTTTGCCGTTGCTCTCGGGGCTGGCCGGCATCGCCGAGCCCCAGACGCATTCGCGGTCGGAGTACTTGACCTCGGTGATGCCGCCGGCCTCGTTCTGGACCCGCTCGATGCGGTAGCGCGTGATCGGCGGCAGGCCGTCGCCGGTCGAGACGCGGTTCGGCATCGACAGACCGTGGAACACCATTTCGGGCAGGGCTTCGGTGCCGCCGGCCAGGCCGGTGTGGGTGATGCCCGCGAGCCACAGGGCCGGTGACAGCGCGTCGCCGGTGTCCGGGAACTGGTGCCGCAATGTCCACGCGTCGACGTCACGCCACTGCGCGTCACCGGTGACGTCGTCGCGGCGGATCTGGGTGAGCACCTTGACCAGGCGCTTGCGGCTGAAGAACGCGGGCGAGGTCCGGTTGTCGCACTTCTCGCCGGCCTTGCAGATCCGGTCGAACGGCACATCCGGCCAGTTCTTCGCCGTGTCCTTGGTCAGCTGGTCGGCGTTGCAGGCGAAGGTGCTCGTCGGCAGGCACCGCTCGGCGGTGTCGAACCACACGCGCGAGGGCGCGGGCGCGAACAACGCGGTCGAGCGCAGGCCGTACTCGACACGGCGGAGCTGGCCCGCGGCGACGTAGGAAGTCTGCTTGTCCGCGGCCATGTCCCGGCCGTAGAAGTTCGTCTCGGGCTCGTAGTAGTACGTCGTCGCGTTGCCGTTCGGGTCGACGACGTAGTCGAGGTTCCAGCGGTAGCCCTGCTGGCACCACGAGTCGGCGAACGCGGCCTTGGCGCACGGCTCGCCGGAGTTGTTGCCGAACACCGGCACGGTGTAGGTCGAGCGCGTCTCCGGCTTGCCGTCGCTCCAGCCGGGCAGCCGGTTGAGGCCGAGGAAGTACTGGGTGCCGTTGCTGCTGGTGATCTTCCAGTGCTCACCGTTGTCGTCGCCGTTGGTGGCGCCGGTGAGGTGCTCGATCCGGGATCCGTCGTCGTGCTTGGGTACCCACAGGCCTGCCTTGGCGTCCTTGAGGACGAGTTCCGCCGAGACGCCGTTGAGGCTCAGCACTGCGTTGTCGGTGGCCCAGCACAGGTCGCCGGTCTTGCGCTGGCCCTGGCTGCCGCCGAGGTCGTCCGCGCAGGCTTTGTAGCGACGTTCGATGAAGCCGCCCGCGGACAGCTCCCAGCCGTCGCCGGGGGCCGCGGCCTGGTTGTTGGTCGCGCTGGTGCGGCCGTCCACCGTGCCGGAGGAGTAGCCGAGCCCCAGTTTTGGGGCCACGCCGGCGTTGGGCGGCGGCACTCGCAGCGGCACGGAGTAGGTGAAGTCACCACTCGAGCCGCCGGCCGACCAGGAGCCCGCCGGGGACAGCCCGGTGGCCTCGAACGAGCCTCCCGCGCCGGACGGCGCCGCCGCGGCGGCCAGCATGACCCGGGACTCCGAGGCCTGCTGCTCGGCGGGCAGCGTGACCTTGGCGGTGACGGTCCGCGCGGCCGCGTCGTTGACCGTCTCCACCGGCGTCGCCGTGCGGCACTCGGGACGTTCGGGCGTCCGCGCCGCGCATTCCGGCAGCTGCACCAGCTTGAGCCGCGAACCGTAGTCCCCGCCGAAGGCCGATTCGAAGCCGCGGTAGTCGACCCGGACCGACATCGAGCGCCCGGCCGCGCCCCCGGCGTCCTCGACCGCCAGCACCAGGCCGGTGACGCCCGCCTTCTCCGCACGGCTCTGGTCGAGTGTCTCGACCCGGACCTTTACCTCGGCGGCAGGCGCGGCAGAGCGCGCCAAGGCCCCCGGGGCGTCGACGGCCACCGCGACCGGCAGCGTGCCGGCTTTCCGGAATTCCGATACCGCGGTCGAGCGAGCCGCCGCGGCGGGCGCCGTCGTCTCCCCCTTCGCCGCGCCGGGCCACTTCACTTCCGCCCGCGGGCGGGCGGCCGCTTGATCGACGGCGTTCACCGGCAGCGGACGAACCGGCACCGGCCCGCCGGGGACGGACTTCTCCTGCTGCAGGTCCGGCAGGTGGACGAAGCTGGGCTCGTCGGCCGCGGCGGGGACGGCCTGCACCGTCGTCGTGGCCATGACCGCGGCCAGGACGAGGGCGAGGTTGGGCACGAAACGTCTTCCGGACATGCCGAACTCCAGATTCGGGTCGCGAAGGGGGAATGAAGGGGGCGGTCAGTCCTGCACGGGCAGTTGCCGGATCTGGTTGTCGGTCAAGGTGCCGGAGTAGACCCGCACCGCGCGGACCGCGCCGTTGAACGGATCGACGTCCCGGCCGACCCAGCGGCTGCCGCCGAACATCAGCCCGCCGGTTCCGTTCCAGCCCGCGACACCGCCGAGACGGCCGGCGAACCGGCCGTTGACGTAGATCCGGGCTTCCTTCGCGGCCAGATCGTAGACGCCGGTCAGGTGCACCCACCGCTGCGTGACGACGTCGGCCTCGGCGGGCACCCACCAGCCACCCTCCTGGTTCGCGCCGAGCGACATCAGGAAGCACCACTTCCCGACCTCGGGCCGGTACTGCAGCATGAACGGCGAGAACCGGGTGTCGCGGAGGCTGACGGCGGTGCGCGGCGCCTCGTCGGCGGTGTCCATCCGCACGAAGGCCGACACCGTGTACGACCGGTCGGTGCGCAGGTCCGGCCGTGGCGCTTCGACCGAGCCGTACCCCGTGTCGGGCATCCCGGTGAACTTCGCCGCGGGCTTGCCGTCCGCCTGGGTCCAGGCGGCCGAGCCCTGGAAGGTCGCGTCGCGCCCGCTGACCGTGTCCTTGGTCGTCGTCCCGGTGCCTTCGGCGAGCTTGTAGTGCGCCCTGAGCACCGATTCGTTCGCCAGCGCCGCGGCTTCGCTGCCGACGAGCACCCGCTGGTAGAGCCGGACGTCGTCGACCGCGCCCGGGAAGTAGTCGACCCGGCTGCCGTTCCACAGCGCCGCGCCGACCTGCACGTCCCCGCTCGCCGTCCAGGAGCTGGTGTGTGCGATCTCGGCGGCCGGCGCGCCGTTGACGTAGAGGCGCAGCTTGCCCACGGCCTGGTCGTAGACGCCGGTCAGGTGCGTCCAGACGCCCGGCTGCACGGACTCCGCCGAGATGGCGCGGGAGTGCGGTGCTCCTCCACCATCCACATCGGACCCGAACATCGCCAGGGACCACTTGCCCTCGGGTGAGGCCTGCAGCTGGAACCCGCTGGTGCGCTTGCCGTCCAGCGATACCGCCGACGGCCAGGCCCCGACCTGGTCCAGCCGCACCCAAGCGGACACCGAGAAGCTCTTGGCCGTGTCGACGGCCGGGCCCGTCGCGGAGAGGCGTTTGCCCGTTCCGAGCGCGGCGGCGTTGCCGAGGTAGCCGGGCGCCGTGGCGTCCGCGCCGCCGGAAGAGGTGAGCGACCGGTTTTCGCCGGACGTGTCGGTGAGGTCGCCGTCGAGCTTCCAGTGCCCCTTCAGGTTGCCGGTCAGCGGATCACCACCACGGACCAGGATCGAGTACTTGGCGATCGGCGACAGGTTGCCGGCGCGGTCGACGGCACGCACGAAGACCGTCTGCGGGCCATCGGTGGCCGGAGTCCAGCGGAACACCCCGCTGCCGCCGAGACGATCGGCGTTCACCGGCTCCTTCGGATCGTCGTTCTGCTGGTCGGTCACCGACCACAGGAACTGCCGCACGTCCGGATTGTTCGCCGTCACCGTGAAAGCGCCGGTCTGGCCGATGCCCCCGGAAGCGACGTCACCGCCGACGGGGTAGTCCGTGGACGTCACCGTCGGTGTGCCGGGCGGGGTCTTGTCCACTTCGAACTCGCAGTTGCCCACCCACACCGAGTTGCTGCCGCCGTCGCTGGCGTACATCGACCAGTTGTAGACACCTTCGCCAGTCACCACCCCGGACGGCACGGTCACCTCCGCGAACGAACCGGACGGGATGTTCGACGTCGTCGTCCACCACACTTCGCTGCTGGCGCCGAGCTTCCCCTTGTGGAGCGAGAACCGGGCAGTGAGCATGCCGCCGTCCGGATCGGACACCCGGCCGCGCAGCCGCGGCGTCGGGGTGAAGACGAACGGCCGGGCGTCGCCGGACGCGCACGGGATCTGGCCGCCTTCCATGCCCAGGTTCGCGGGCAACCCCGGCACGGAGTTGTAGACGTAGTCGATCACCGGGTCCAGCGCGAACCGCCGCCAGTCGTTCTGCTGCCCCTCGTTGGCGGCCTTGAGCATGAAGGTCAGGGTGGTCCAACCGCCGTTCGCGGCCTGGCGCGCGGTGTCATCGATGCGCACCTCGGCCGCACCGTCGGTCGGGCAGTACTTGGCGTTGTTGGACTTGCCGATCCCGCCGAGGTTGACCTCCCAGCCGGGCTGGGCGTTCCAGGTCGTGCCCCAGCCGATGCCGCCGGTGCGCCACAGCTCGGTCGGTCCGCCGTTGCAGGAGTAGGAGTGCACGACCCGCGTCCGCATGGTCGCGCGGTGGACGACCTTCCCACGCATCGCCGAGACATCGACGCTGAAGTAGGACCGCGACCGGTACCCGCTCTGGTAGCCCGCCTTCAAGTCGCCCAGGTCTCCGTCGGTCTTGTTGAAGTTGTGTTCTTCCGGCCACGGTTCCTGGACCACGACGTGGTTCTGCTTGGCGCCTGGCCAGAAGTACTCCGGGTCGATCACCACGGGGAAGACCCGGGCGGGGTCGGTGAGAAAGGCGGTGTCGGGCTTGACCACGGTCGTCTCCGGCGTGACGACGACATCCATCGTCGCTTTCTTCGGCGGCTGCACCGGTTCGGGCCCCGCCGCAGAGCGCGCCGAGACACTCGGCGTCGTTCCGCCGGACGAGTCCCACATCTTCGAAGCGTCACCACGGAAAACGACCTCACCGTCCGCGTCGACCGCTTCGAGGGTCCCCGTGCCGCTCTTGCGTGGCGTCAGCCCGCGAGTGTGGTTGCCGAACTTGATCTCACGCAGCTGCGGATCACGCGCCGCTTCCGGAGTCTTCACCACGAGGTGCTCGCTGAAGCCCTTGGTGGTCACGGTGACCTTGAGGTCGACGCCGGGAATGACCTCGGCGTAGGTCGCGACCGGACCGTCCAGCTTCGGCGCGGGCAGCGTCCCCGACCACCCGAGACCGATTTCGTGCTCGCCCTTCGTGGCGGCTGCGAGGATCTCATTGGCACCGCCGTCGGAAAGCCGGACTTCGACGGGCGCGGCATTCGGACGCACCGTGCCGTCGGGCCGCGCCGTGAGCGTGAGGTCGATCGGAACCCACGAGCCGGCACGCTTGATCCGCTGGGGCTCGAGGCTCTCCCGCCGGGTCACGGTACCGTCCGGATTGGCGAAGACCTCGGCGTATTCAGTGGTTTCCGCGGGAACACCAACTGCCGCACCGGACCGCTTCGCGGCAGCGAGAGCAGCGGTCACCGCCGGCGACTCACCGGACGGTTCGGCCGCCGCGGCGACCGGCGAAACCGAAGCCGCCAAGATGCTGCCCACGAAAACAGGCAGCACGGCACGACGAAGTAAGCGCACGAAGACTCCCCCACCTCCGGCCGACTGCGTCGACCGAACCCGATCTTGATCCCCGAGAACTTCTAGCAGCAGATCAACGATTCACCAAGACAGGTTTACGCGATGGCCGGTTACTTACCAACAATAAGGACACCCTAATCGTCGCAGACCGGGTCCGACCTGGGGAAATAACGCCGCTCATCGTGAGCGAGCCAACGGCGTTAGCAAGCCGGACTATGATCAATCCTACTCACTCGGTGACACAGCGCCCGAACTCTTCTCACGCAGGACACCTGATACGCCGCATCCAGACGGGCAGTCCACGGTCTGCAGCGACGGTACGGCCATTCGGGTCCTCGACCCGGACCCGCCTCAAGCACCCGAGGTGCACGATGATCAGTACCGCTCGCAGAGCCACCACGACACGCGCAGTCTCCCCGCGCCGGGCAGGTGCCCGTCGTCGCCGGCAGGCCGTCAAAAGATCCGGGCTGAGGTTCGCGTTCTACGGGCGAATGTCCACCGTCGAGTTCCAGGACCGGGCGACATCCTCGGGGTGGCAGCGCGAGGTCGCCGAGGAGACGATCCGAGGGCGCGGCGTGATCGTGGCCGAGTACTTCGACGAAGGATGTTCACGTCGGCTGCCCTGGCGCGAACGGCCGCTGCCGCACGACTGATGGCAGCTGCGGAGCACCCGAACCGTCCGTTCGATGCTGTCGTGATCGGAGAGTACGAGCGGGCGTTCTACGGAGACCAGTTCGGCGCCGTGCTGACCGCGCTCCGAGCGCAAGGTATCCAGCTGTGGCTGCCCGAAGCGGACGGTCCGGTGAACCTCAAGAACCCGTGCGCCAAGCATTGATGCTGCAGCAGCTCGGCTCCCAGTCACGTCGCGAGGTGCTGAGGGCCCGGCACCGGGTGCTGGCTGCGATGCACGTTCAGGCCCGTGTTCAAGGCAGGTTCCTCGGCGGCCGGCCGCCCTACGGTTACCGTCTCGCCGTGCCGGCCCCCACCCGAATCGAGCCCACGCGAGCTGGGGCCGCCGCTTGCACCGCCTCGTACCCGACCCGACCACCGCACCATGGGTCCGGTGGATCTTCCAGCAACGCGTTACCGGGCGCAGCGTGGCCGGCTTCGCGCGGGAGTTGAACGACCGCGGCGTCCCATGCCCCTCGGTCGCCGACCGGGACCGCAACCGGCACCGGACGCGGCACGAGTGGATCGTCCGCACGGTGGTCGGGATCCTCGAGAATCCGCGATACACCGGGCGGCAGGTGTGGAACCGGCACGGCGCCAAAACAACCAGCCCGGCCCACCACGGGGATCCAGTCCGACCGTCGGCGGCACGAGGTCGGGCCAGGTCGGACAAGGTGACACATCCAGCGCTCGTGGACGAGGCGACGTTCCTGGCCATCCAGGGCATACGCGCAGCCCGACCCACGCAGCACGGCGACATCCGGACGTACGTGCTTGCGGGGCTCGTGCAATGTCAGCTATGCGGCCGCCGACTGGACTCGCGGGTCAACGGCCGCCCCGGCTACCGCCGCCGCCACGGCCACACCAGCGCCCGCAACCGCCCACCACAGCTCGCCAAGAACGTCTACGTTCGTGAAGACCACATGCTCGACGATCTCCGCGCCCGGTTACCCCAGACGGCCGACGACGACGGTCCCGCGATTGCAAGCTATCTGAGAATGAACTGCCTGACGATCAGCTGCGGCGGTCCCACACGAGAAGTCAAACCTCACCGTCCGGAACCCATACGAACCGCTTCAGCCGAAGCCACCGCGGGGCAGCTGCTGTTACTCTGACCCGGCCGCGACGCGCGGCTCCATGGGGTAATTGAGTGTCCGAGGACCGAGTTGATCTATAACACCACCCTGAAATTTGCCACCGACCTGCAGCTTGACTGACGGCACCGGTTAGCGACTTACACTGCTCTGGCAGAAGACCCATCGCCGATCGCGGTGGTGGGCTCCCAACAACCAAGGGCCCTCGCTACGGGCGGGATACTCGATCGATGGTCGTCCCCAGCCACCGGTCGCCCGCGCGTGAACGGCGTTGTTCACGGGCCGACGTGGATGTGCGCGGCCCATAGGGTTGGCATCTGCGGGTACAGGTCCCGCACCATGCGGATGGCTTTGTGCAGGCTGCCTGCCGCGTTGCGGATGTCGAACTGGCAGGTGGCCAGCTCCGTGTAGATCCGTGTGGCGATCTTCGTGGCGATGGAGTCGGAGATCTCCCACAACGTGCCAATGACGTGTGGATAGCCGGCCAATTGAAAGGCCGACGCGATGTGAATCGACTCGTCGACCAGGTTGAGCGACGTGGTCGCCGTGCTACAGGCCGACAGGAACGCGAATTCCGGCTCGCTCAAGTCGAGCCGGGAGATCTCCGCTACGCACAACGGTTTACTCGCATGGTCGTGAACGACCAGGCGGCTCTCGCCGGGGTCGGCCGGGTCGCCGGCGGCGTGACAGGCGAAGTGTGCCCATTCCCTTGTCGCCAATCGCGACAGGATTGCGTCGTGGGTGGCGTCCTCGTTGACGAGTGGGGTCACGTCCGGCAGCAGCCGGCCGAGCAACCCCATCTCCTTGTGCGCGCCCGGTAGGTCGGATTCCCCGGGGGTCTTCGACATGCCGACTGCCAGCAGCCGGGGCACCCGCGGTCCCGTCCGGGAGATCTGACGGGCCCGGGCGTGCGCCAGTGCCCGGATCGTCGGGGTGTACGAGGACATCACGCGGTCGAGCACAGTGGCGTGAAGCGGGAAATAGGCCAGCAGACCACACGGCACCCACCAAAGCCGGCGGACGTCCGGGGCCAATCGGCGGAGCACCGGGTTGGTGACCGTGTCCGATAGCCAAGCCAAAATGTCCTGCATGACTTGCTGGGCAGCCGGGTCTGGCCCAGCGGCGACTGCTGCGCGCAACGCGCCCAGCCGCTCGCGCACCGCGGACAGTTCCAGCTCCGGCAGCGGCCGCACCGTCACGCCGGCTTCGGTCAGAACGAGGGCGTCGCAGCGATACTGGCTGACGTTGACCAGGACTATGGGACCGCCACTCGCCTCGGCGGCCAGCTGCGCCACGGTCCGAGGCAGCATGAACGCGTCGAACCCGGGCACCGCACGAATACGTGTCAACAATTCGGCGAACCGGCTTGCCAGCACCTGCCGATCCTCGTGGGGGTTCTCGGAGTCGAGTTGCCGACACAGGTATCCGAACTCATCCGCCAGCGCCGGGTCCGCGTCTCGCAGGTCCGAGAGGTCCGTCCTGGACTCCAGTGCCTGTGCCATGAGCACGCCTCGGCCCGACTCGAGCAGTTCAGCGGCACGATCCGTCCGACCAAGTTCGAGCTCGCATGCGGCGGCATCACACACCAGCTGTGCGTGCTGAGCCATCCAGTGTGTCGCATCAGCACGCGTGAGTCCCCGTGCCGCCAGCACCGGTAATAATTCGACGGCCACTTCGAACCCGCGCACAGCGCGATCGGGTCGCCCGGCGGTCATCGCGACCTGGCCCCACGTCCTGGCGGCCTCCACCCGGACCGCCGGTCGAGCACCATCGCGCATCGCGGCCGCTTCCAGCAGATCGAGCATCTCGTCGCGGTGCGAGGAGTCCCGAAAGCTCAGCGAAGCCACGAGATTCATCTCGAGCGCCGAACGGTCGGGATGGTCGGCGCCGGCGGCCGCCAAGGCCGCACGGCCGACGTCGATCGCCTGGTCGAGGGCCGCGTCCTCGCCGGTCAAGTCATATCGCCCGGCGAGCAGGTTGCCCAGGGTGCTGAGCATTCCGGCGCGGCGGAAACCGGAGTCGACCGTGGTCTGCACGGCCAAGCGCTGGATCGCGATTGCCTTGTCAATCAGGACGTCGTCGGCGGCGTGTTCGGCCTTGGCCTTCATCGCGATGGCGAGATTGTTCAAGTACATCGGCCGATTGGGGTGGTCCTCCGCGGTCGCCCCGACCGCCGTCGCGCCGAGTTCGATGGCCTCGTCCAGAGCGCCGACCTCGCCGGTACGGCCGAATCGGGCGTGCAGATGGCCGACGTAGGCGGCTTGGTACGAAGCCGCGTCCGGGTGCCCCGGCGGTGTCACCTGAAGGACCTCGCGGACCATGTCGATCGCCTCGCCAAGCGCAACCAGATCACCTGTGCGGTCGAACTGATTCCGCAGGAGCACCGAAAGGTTGTAACGGCAGGCGATCCACAGTGGGGTGCGCGGCTGCGCGGCCTGCACTGCTCGCCGGGCGGCGTGGATTGCCTCGTCGAGGATCGGCTGGTCACCGGTACGGTCGAACTGTGCCTGCAGGAGCAGGGCGTGGTTCCCCAGCGTGGCGGCGACGAGCGAACCCGCCGCCGTTCCCTGCGACATCACGAGCTCCACAGCGGCCGCTCCTGCTTTGCCTGCCTCGTCCAGGAGTTCCGGGTCATGCGTGAACTGGTGCAGGAGACGGGCCGAAGTGCTGTAGCTCAGCAGGTGAACGTAGCGCTGGTCAGAGCCGTCCGGCCGGGCGTCCAGCACGCGCCGCCCGAGGTCGAGTGATTCCCGGAGTGCGGCGAGCTCGCCCGTGCGCTCGAATAGCATCCTCAAACTTTCGGCCAGGCTGTGGTCGTACTGGAACCGATCCGGATCGTCGGAGGGTAGCCGCGCTGCCTCCGCACGCACCGCGGCGATGGCGTCTTCGAGTACCGCCAGGTCCCCGCCGTGTTCGAAGAGACACCGCTGCGCCGCGCTGAAAAATGCCATACGCTGCGCGCGCACCGCTTGGTTCGAATTCTCCGGCTTCACCGCGTTGCGTGCGAAAGCGACCGCTAGCCGGAGCGCGTGCGGATCGGCACCGATCTCCAGCCAGGCTTCCATGAGCAAGGCCAGTCGGTCCCAATCGGTCTCGCGCTGGTCAAGTATCGCGATCAACTCGGGTGGGACGTCTTTCGGCACAATGCGGTCTAGCGCGTCCGGCAGGCGGCTGACCGAGCGGACGGCATATGCGAACGAGAGTAACGGTCTCGCCGTCGTGATCTCGGCTTCGGACCGCCTGTCGCCGAGCGCCACCGCACGCCGCAAATGCAGCAACCCGACGAAGTAGCGGGTCTCCCACAGATCCTGGACCCGCTCGGTACTGACGAACAGCTCGACAGCCTCGGTCAGCGCCTTTTCCTCGAGCAGGACGTACGGTCCGTTGTCACCGTCGAGCCTGGATCGGACAGCCGACAGCCACTGCTCCCTCATACGACCTCGATTCGTTCCCAATGCGGCGGGCCCCGATCCTCTCATCCTGGACTCGGTCATACTCCCCCTATGCCTGAAATCGTCGAGAAGCTACCCGCAATCCTGCTCGAAGCCGCCGCTGCCGAACTTCGGCAGACCGGCTTCTTTCCGCGACCGCAGGTGCACATGTTCGCCGAGGACATGGCGAGTCCGTACATCGGTTACATCGTCTGCCGGCCGTTCTACCGTGGCGAAGACGCCGCCACCGCCATCGCCGGCCTCGGCTTGCTGCCGTCGGTCATGGCGTTGACCCGCTTGCTGGTGCTGTGGGAGGACCGGGACCTGCGAACCGCACTCGAAATGCCGGCAAGCGCCGACGCTGCCATGGGCCTTTCGCTCCTCGATGCTCGGCCCGACAGCCACACCTTGCGTTGGCATCCGTTCGAAGCCGAATTGACAGGTGTCGCGCACCACGGCAATTACCAGGTCCGGACGATCAACCCGCGGTGGCGCGAACCCAGCCGGTTCGAGGACGTTCCGCTCCCTCAGCCGATCTCCGATCTGCTGGGACTCTGGCGTGAGCTGCGCCGGGACGATATTCGGCAGACCGCGATCGGTCTCCAGAAGGCCGGCTACGAAATGCACTGGGTCAGTCACGACGGCTGACCGGCCCAGCTGACGCACATCGCACCTGACGACGCATCGTGCGCCGTCCGGAGCCGGACGAGTTCACCCGCGGGCCCCCGAAGCGGCGAGGCGTCCGGGGTCGTCCGGCGTCGGACAACGGTCGCCGGACAGGTGTCCGCCCCGGCACGCTTGCCGCATGCCCAACACAGCGAAGACGTCAACGCCTCCCCCACGCGACGCGCCGACACCACCGTTGAATTGTTCGATATTCATCACCGACATCGTCGGGTACAGCGATCCCCGCCGGGACGACTACGACCGCGCGGTTCTACGTACGACGCTGTGGCGTGTCTTGACTGACGCATTCACGGAATCCGGGCTGAACTGGCGCAGGTGCCACCACCATGACCGCGGTGACGGCCTGCTCACGGTCGTGCCGCCGACGCTGTCCACGTCGCTGCTCATCGAGCCGCTGCTCTCCCTGCTCGGCGAAAGCATCAGCCGGCACAATCGCGGCGCCACGGATCGACTGCAGCTGCGCTCGGCCGTGCACGTCGGGCCGGTTGCCCTCGGCGACACCGGCTACCCGAACGCCTCCGTGATCCACGCTGCACGCATGGTTGATTCCGATGAGCTTCGGTACCGGCTGGACGGCTCCGGCCAGGAGTTTGCAACGATGGTGTCCAGCTACGTGTACGAAAACGTAGTCCGGCACGTGCGTGGCGCGGTGCGCGCCGACTCTTTCCAGCGGTCGTGCTATCAGCTCGGCAACGTCCCCATCACCAGCTGGGTCTACGTCAGCCAGCAGGCGGACAACGGAGGCCGACCATGAGCGCTGACCGTTCGAGGCGGCTGCTGCGGGTCGTCTTCACCATGTCCCTCGCGGTGGTGGCCAGCGGCGCAACAGCGTTCCTCGCACATTGGGGTGGGCTAAACGGTCCGCAGGCGTTGATCACCGCCCTGTCCTCGTTCGGCGGCGTCACAAGCTTCGGCCTCAACCTGGTCGATTACCTCGCCGGGCATCGAGTACCCGCCCTCGAACCACAAGGCCATGGCCATGGCTGTGCGCGGAGCTGTCGTGCCGGCCGACCGTTCGCCCCGGGCGGAACGTCGACGCGCGAGCGCAGATCCAAGCCGGCCTCGGGCAGGTCACCGGACCGTTTCGATCCGTACCCGGTAGTCGTCGTGGTGGCTGACATCGTCAGTCGTGGTCAGGCTGAAGGTCTTCACCTTCCCCGGATCCAAGTCCCGCACCGAGCCGGTGGCAGTGCCGATTTGCGAACGCCATCCCGCCTCGACGACGGCGTTCGGACGCGCCCGACGATGACGAACACAGGCTTGGCGGACCCGTCCGGCTGGACGGGACTCTGTGTGACGGGTATCGACGCCCGCCGGACCGGCCGGATCTTTGCCAGGGACGCCTGACCAGGTCATGGCCGGCAATCACCGGCACGGAACGCACGGAGATCCGCCCTCAGCTCGCTCGCCAGCGGCGATCCGATCTCGTCCAAGAGGTTCACGGCTTCCTGGAAGAACGCGTCTGCGGCCGCGTGATCGCCGGTGGCCCGGGCGACCTTGCCCAAGCCGTCCAGGGCCAACGCCCCTTCGAACCGGCTGCCGCAGCTGCTGCTCGCCTCCATGGCGGATCTGTGCGACTGCTCGGCGTCGCCGTACCTGCCCTGGCGTAGCAGGACCTGGCCGAGGGCGTTGTGCGCGCGAGCGATGTCCATGACCATCCCCCGGCCCAGCTGTCGGCAGAGCGTGAGCGACTCCGTGAGGTGCCGTTCCGCGTCGGCGAGGTGCCCTAGCTCCAGTTCGATCCACCCGAGCGAACGGATCGTGATGGCGACATTGCGGGCCGACCCCACCTTCCGGTAGAAGGCGAGTGCCTTCGTGGTCAGCCGAAGCGCCTGGTCGAACTCACCACGACGGCGGTGGGCCACTGCCTGCTGGGCGAGCGTGTTGCTGGCCCCGTGCTCGTCGCCCACCTCGTGGAACAGCCGGTTGGCGATCTCGTACTGGGCCAGTGCGGCTTCGTCGTCACCACGTTCGTGCAGGGCGACTCCCAAATAGCTTCGGGTGATGGCTTCGCCCTTCCGGTCACCGGAGCGGATCGTTCCTGCCAGCGCGAGCCGATGGGTCTCGATCCACTCGTGGGTCCGCTTGGTGAGGAAGAAGAACCCGCGGAAGAAGCACGCCAGCAGCCATCTCGCGGTGTCCAGCCGCGGATCGTCCAGCCTGCACAACGCGACGACGTTGGCTGCCTCGGCATGGAACCACGCGAAGGCACCCTCGTAGTCGTCGAACGGCGGCGGTACCGGCGCAGCTCCGGCCAGCGGAACCCGGTACCGTTGCGGCTCCAGAAGTTCGTCCGCGAACCTGGCGGTGTGCACGAAGTAGTCAAGCACCCGCTGATGGGCGTCGTGAGTGTCACCGTCGTCGTTCGCCAGCTCCGCTGCGTAGAGCCGGATGAGATCGTGCATTTCGAACCGTCCCGCGACCTGCCGGGCGAGGTGCACGCGGGCGAGGGTCTGCAGGTGCCTGGCGGCGGTCCGGGGTGTCAGGGCGGACAGCGCCGCGATCGTGTTCGCGTCAAAAGTCCGTCCGGGGAACAGGCCGACTGCCCGGAAGACCGCGGCAACATCGGCGGGGAGCCGACGGTACGACCACGAGAACACGCCGCGCGGCGCCGACCGCGGGTCGGGTCCGTCGAGTTCCTCCAGGCGGTCGTGTTCATCGACCAGTTCTTCCACAAGTGAGGCGAGGGACGCCTCCGTGCGTACTCGTGCGTTCGCCGCGACCACTCGCAATGCGAGCGGGAGCCGCCCGCACAGGTCCACGAGCCGCTCTGCCGCCGTCGCTGCTTCGTCCACCCGGGGCCCGGCAAGCTCGCGCAGGAGGTGTACGGACTCCGCAGTCGTCAACAGGTCCAGTCCGACCACCGTCGCGTCGTAGTGAATGGCCAGGCCGGACAACGTTTCCCGGCTGGTGATCACGACCGGGCACAACGGCGTCCCCGGCAGCAGGGGCCGGACTTGCTCCTCGTCCTTGGCGTTGTCCAGCAGGACCAGCACCCGCCTGCCCGCGAGTGTCGACCGCAACGCCGACGAGCGGCTGGCCACGTCGTCCGGCATGGCGGAGATGTCCAGCCCCAGCTGATTGAGCCAGTTGGTGAGCACCTCCTCGGCGGACGCCGGTTCGTCCGGCCCCCAGCCCCGCAGGTCCTGGTACAGAACGCCGCCGTCGAACTCGCCGACATGCCGCCAGGCCCAGGTGACCGCGAGCGCCGTCTTGCCGATGCCCGGCTCACCCGTCACCACCACCATCCGCACCGAGCTGCTGCCCTCGCCCAGCAACAACTCGTCCAGACGGGTGAGCTCGCCACTCCGGGCGGTGAACGCACCCACGCCAGGCGGAAGAAGCTGTGGCACCTGGCCACCGCGAGCGGGCGAGGCGCCGGGCGGGCCCGTCGGCGCGGTCCGACGGGCCCGTACGCCGGCCTCGGCGCACGCAGCCTCGTAGAGCTCGTCCCAATCCCGGACTCCGGTGGCGGTGACCGGGATCTTCATCAGTACCACGCGCATGACCGGCCATGTGGTGGCCGGGTTCGGCAGTGCTCGCCCCTTCTGCGCGTCATCCCACGTCGACTTCCCGATACCGCTCGCCGCCTCGGCCGCGCGAACCCCGCCGAGCACACCTACCGCTTTGGCCAGCCCCTCACTTAACCGAACCTGGTTCCGCCCTGGCCTTTTCGGCACTTCGGCCTGCCTCTCTCACGTCGTCGGGCGCAGGTACTCCAGAGTAGGCCGATTTCGCCCACAGTCCCGAGTGTGCGGATCGGAACGGCGCCGAGGTGCACTTTCCGGCAACGTCGGCATCGTGGCGCGGCCTTCGCGGCATAGTCTGCGCAGCCAGCCCGTGGCAAGCTTCGCCGATCAGCCGAGTTCGTGGGGTCTCCTTTTCAAGGCGGCGAGATGAGCGAACCGGGCGGGATCCGTCCAGCTCCTGTCGCTGTCGTCGACCGGGCACCCCGCCGCCCGCAGCCGGGACTTCACCTTGGCGATGGCAGGAGCGGATCCGTCGAACCGAACGACGTGCAGGCCGCCCAGGTCGCTGACGGCCCGCAGGGAGCCCATTTCGATGATGATCGTACGTTGCGGGTAGGCCATCAACGCCATCCCGAGCTCCACGAGCACGTTCGGTCTCGCCTGGCTCCCCACCCCGGTCTCAGAGTCCGGATCCTGCTCATCCGCCAGATCGGGGTGCAGCATGACAGTGTCGTCCGGGGTCATCAGCACGACGATCGCCTGTGTGATCTCGGGCGCAAGTCGAACCACGTCGAAGAGGGCGGGAGACGTACTGCCGGTGGCGTTGACGAGCAGTTCGAAGTCCTGCGGCTGCAGACCGAGAGCCTGGAAGAACGAGAAGAAGGTTTTCCGTACCTCCTTGTCGCGGCCGTGTATGACGAACACCTTGCACGAAGCGTCGTCCGGTGCCCGCGTCGTCTCGGCGCCGTTCGCCGCGCGCGGCGCTCGATCGAGTTCGTCCGCGACCACTTGCCGTGTGTGCGTCACACGGGTCAGCCGGTTGCGTTGGCGTGCCAGCTCGGCCGTCGCCTCGTCTTTGAGCCAGGCGACGAGCGAACGGTCGTTCGGGAACACCGAGTCGAGATCACCCCAGGTTTCCGCCATTCGGCGCATGCCCGCGTCGGTCTGGTCGACGACCGCCTGCAGACGGTCGATGAGGGTGCCGAGCTGCAGTTCGCTCTCCTGCAGTCGATTCAGGTACGCCCGCAGGAGCGCCGACCGTTCGCCGGACGGCTGTGCCGAGCCGAACGTGGCGCCAATCTCGGCGACAAGGCTGTCCAGGTCCGCCAGCCGCGGTGCCGCCTGCCAGCTTTCGAACACCTGTACGTGGTGCCGGACGACTGCAGCCTCGAGGAGGTACTCGGCCAGCGGCGGCAACAGCGCATCCGGCTTCAGCCATACCCATTCGCTGAGCTCCCGGTCCCCGGCGGGGGGAGCCACGACCACCAGTTCCCGCGCACCGGTCGGAGTTCTGCGACGAACGTCCCACACGCCCAGGCCACCGGCCGTCGTGCCGCCCGCACGCCACCATTCCCGATCTCGGGTTTCGTCGTAGGGCATCAAGTCCGCCAGCGACCTCCCGAGCTGCGCGGTGGCTTTCGCCGACGGATTCCGCTTCGTCTGGGTCCTGGCCACCAGCAAGACAGTCTCACCGAGCAGCGCGTCCGTTCCACCGGCAGTCACTCGTGACCACAGCAGGACGAAGTCGATCCACCCGAGCCGGGTGCCGCTCCCCCGGCGCCACCGGGCACCGGTCCGCTCTGGCTGCGGCTGAACCATCATCACGGACAGGGCGAGCACACCACCGGCCACGCGACGCAGAACGCACTGCCGATCCGGTTTGCCGGCGCGCTGCCGGGCGGCGATGTACTCCCCGGGGCGCAGATCTTCTTTGTTCTCGGGCAGGCGATCCGGAACTCCGAGACCGTCGATCGGGACCGACATGCCGAGTTGGTCGCCGCAGGCCGTCCACAGGGCACGCAACTGCTCATAGGCACGGTCGGCTCGGGGTCCGTCTTCGAACGCGAACAGGTGTGCGACGAATTCCTGGTCAACGACTGGTGGCATCGCTCGCGTCATCCTCGTCGCGCTGGTTGTCGCCTGGTCCGCGGGAATCCGAGCCGATTCCCTGGCCGAGGTCGTGCACGACGCCGGCGGCGATGTTGCGCAACTTCGACGTCGCCGGCGTCGTCTGCTCACCACCGATCGGCGTGATGCGCAGGGGCGCGGCGAGCTCCAGATCGCCCAGGATCTCCTCCAGCTTCGCCGAGTCTCCCTGCTTGATGGCGTAGTGGAGCGCCTGCACCAGCTTCTCGACGCCTTCCCACCGGGCCGCCGGAAGTCGCCACTGCACAGCGTCGGACAAGATGTCCAGAACGTCGGATCGAAGATCATCCGGCATCGTCGGCACGCCACCCGGCGGTCGCCCCGGCATGTCACTGCTCATGAGTCCCACCTTAAACACCGCGCACGCTGATCAAAACCGCGGGTGCCGACTACTCCACGGACTTGCGGAAAGATAATTGCGCATTCCGGACTAAGGCTGGACGTGTCCAGTTTTTGTCAATGGAGCGGCTCTTCGCATCGGGTAATATCCGCTGATCCATCCGCCGCACCATGCAGGTGACGAAGTGGCACGAAGCACCGACTGGCAGGCGCATTGAGCTGGGCATGGAAGACGACCCCGCTCGGCGAAACCGCGACCGACGCCTGCCGGCTGGCGGCGGAGGAGTTGCGTCCGCACGAAATACTCTCGACCGGTCGTGTTCTTTTCACGCTTTCCCGCATGGACATCCACGGAAACTGGGACCGCATATGGGGCCGGACCGGAACAACGGCACCGGCACTATCGGCCGTGGAGGACCAGGACCAGGACCAGGACCAGGTCCACCAGGCGACCACCTGGCACGGCGTCCGCGTCTCCGGCGATCTCGCGCGGTCGTTGTCCCTCGCCGCCGAGATCGCCACCGGACAAGGCATGTCTCCGATACCCGCCGGGCTGCTCGCGTTCGCCCTGCTGGCCGATGAGAACGCGGGCGCGGCGCGGACTTTGCTGGCCGGCGGAGAGATCGGGCATGACGAACTGCTGGCGCTCGTCGAGCATGATCTGCTGCGTCCACACGAGAGCTTGCTGCCTCTCGAAGAGCCCGAGCGGGACGAGGGCTGGGTCGAGCGAACCGAGCGGCTGTCCCGCCCCCGCAGGCCGGATGACCTGGACCTGCTCGCGGTACTCATCGACAGCGGCGCGATAGGCCGTGCCGGCAACAACCGGCTTCTCACGCAGGCCCGTGCGGAACTCGCGGACAAGGCGCGGCTGTTCGGGACCCGGCCGGCGACGTCGATCGTCGAGTCCGCGCAGGAGGAGTTCGGGGTGATGGCTCCGGACGCGCATCAGGTGGTGTTCGCTCTCGCCGACCGCCCCTCACCTGCGCTCACGGCCGTTCTGAGCGTGGCCGGTGTGACCCCACGGCAGTTGGCGGCGTGGGCCATGACCGAGCTCGACGAGACCACTCGTCGACGCGTGAATGGTGACGTCCGTGTCTGGTCGATCGCCAACCTGGCTCTGCTGGTGGCTACGGCGGTGTTGATAGTGCGGCACGCGATGTCGGGCGGCGACTGGTGGGAGCTCGGCTTCTTGCTCATCGTCTTCCTGGGCCCACCGGCCGTCACGGCGTGGTTCCCCGCTGCCTGCGCGGTAGGGCTCGCCGTTTTCAACCCCGTCGCCGCCGTCGTGCTGTCCGCCGAGGCGCTCGTGAGTTGGCTTCGCGAGCGGACCGAACGCGGCGCGTTGACCGCCCGGACGGGTGTACGGCTGACGCTCGCGGAATACCGCGCCTTCGTCGCACGCGGCAAAGACAATGTGACCCCCCGCGACCGCTTCGACGTCACCCTGGCACCACTGCGTGCCGCGCGGCTGCAAAGCAGGGTCGCCAAGACGGCCGCGAGGGCTCAGCCATGACGGCGCCGTTCGTGCCGGGCAAGCGGCTTTGGGCGTGGCCGGCGTTGTCGGCCACGGTGATCGCTGTCGGCGCCACCGTCCACGCGGCAGTGGTCGGCAACTGGCCCTGGCTGGTGGTTTCCGTCGTCGTGCTGGCCGGAACGCAGAGCTCGACGATGCTTACGGGCGCCGGCGCGATCGGCGCGTTGGTGATCGGCGCTTGGCCGGCCGTAGTCGCCGCCGGGCTGGAGCTGGCGGTACGGCTGGCTTTCCACATCCGGCTGCGGTTCCCGCGGATCGCTCCGCTGACCGAACGGGCCCTGGCCGCGGCCGTCGTCGACGTGCCGCCCGCGCTCGCGCGATATTTGACGGTGCTGGGCGACGGTCGGGTGGATACCGTGACGTTGGTGACGGCCGCCCTCCGGGTCGAACCATCCCGTTGGCCCGCCGATTCCGACCCATTGTCACCCGTGGACGGCAGTGAAGGTGGCTTGATCGAAGGCACGGTGTGGACGGTGATCGCGGCAGAGGCCGCACTCGTGGCCGCGCAGCGACCGGACCAGGCGACACCGCCGGACGTTCATCTGCTCGCCGTGGTCGGTGCGTTGCTGCCCTACTCCCATGCCCGGATCGCACTGGGGAAGGAGCGAGCCGGTGGGAACGCCCTGTTGACGCTGGCCGGACTGACGGCCGAGCAGATGACGCGAATGCTGCTGGAAGCCGGAAAACAGCCCGGCGGGGAACTGCTGATCGCACGAACGGAACTGGCCGTCCGGACCGGCTCACGGAATGGTGAGCCGCTCCCGGACCAGGAGTGGCGCCGCATCGGCGCACCGATGCGAGAAGCCCGGCGCTGACATGACCGAAGCACGAACCAAACCCCGGACGATGCGCGATGCGCTCCGCAGGCAACGGCAGGTGTGGCCGACGCCGGCCAAAGCGTGCTGGCTGTATCTCAAGCCGTTCACGACGGTCGTCGCGCTCGTCGGCTGTGTGCTGGGCGGGGTGACCGGCGCGGGGTTCCTGCCTGCGTCGGGCGCCTTCCTCCTCGTGGTCTTGGTGAGACCGGTCCGGTGGCAGTGGCTCGGAATCATCGTGGCCGTGCCGGTATATCTGGTGTCGCCGCTGGCCGGGATCGCCGTACTGGCCCGCGCCGCTGTCGGCTCCGCCGCCATCCGGCTCGCCGGACGGACCTGGCCGCGCGGGCTGTTGGCGGTGCGCCGAGGCCGTCGTGCGCTCTTCGGTGATCTCCGGCTGTATCAAGCCGAGCGGGCCCTTCAGCGCGAATTGGTTACTCCTGATCTTTCTCTGGAGCTGCTGGACCGGGTGTTCGAGACATGGCTCGCCGCGTGGGCGACGGCAGACGTGCACAAACTGCTCGCAACCACGCGGATTCTGGCGCGCGGGCTGTTTCTGTGGGAGTGGCCGTACTCGACCACCGGGCCGAACGTCGAGGTCCGGATGCTGCGGATGGTGTTCGCCGAGAGCGTCCTCGGAGTTCTGGTCAGGCTGGGTGCCGCCGGCGTCACCCTGGCGGCCGTTGAACTGCTCGGGCTCGTGAACCCGGGTGAGCTGTTCGGGTGGACGGTGCCGGCCTGGGTCGCGTTGCTGCCGCCCGCGTTGCTCACTTGGTCGGTTTCGCGACGAGGCAGCACACCGGCTGTCGCCGGGCCGGTTCTGTCGACCGTGGTGTCCTTTCTGCTGTACGGCTGGGCGGCACTACCGCTACTAGCCATCGCGGTCCTGTTCGGCCTGATGGCACCACGCGTGGCGAACCCGGTGGAGAACCGGCTGCTCGGCGCGCCCGTGTCGGCGCCCAAGCTGCCCTGGGGCATCGGTGCGCCCCGGACTCGAGAGATCTGGAAAGCAGCACGCCGGGCCATGAACGAGGATCGGCACCACGTCGCCAGACGGCTGTGGTCGAACCTCGCGACCGACGAGAACGTGAGTACGTCCTCCTGTGCGGCGGCGTACGCCGCCAGCGCCTACGTCAACATGAGAGCCGGTTCGCTCCAAGCCGCGGTCGACCAGGCGCGCAAGGCTCGGAGCATGGTGACCGAAACGGATCCGGTCGCCGGGATGGTCTACGGCACCGCAGGCCGGGTGTTGCTCGCCGCGGGTGACACAGCGAAGGCCAAAGAGCTGCTCAACCTCCCTGCTGTGCTCCGATACCGCGACCCGCTGGTGGCGACGGCGCGTGCGCAGGCACTGGCGCTGGAACCCGGCAAAGCGGACGCCGCGCTGATCGAGCTGACCAGAGCGGCCGGCGGGCTGCTGCGGGGCGGCAACATGCAGCAGTTGCTCGACTCCGAAGTGGCGGTCGTGTCCGTGCTGGACGGCCGCGCAGACTTCGCGACCCTGGAGCAGCGCCTGCTCGAGCTACTGCAGTTCGACCTCGACGGTTACGATCAAGTCGACCGGGAACGCAAGCTCCAGATCGCGATCGCGATGGCGCGGATCCGCCTGCTGCTCGGACGCATGGAACTGCGGCACGGCAAACCGTCGACGGCCTCGTCGTACCTGAGACAGGCCATGAACACACTCGTCCGGCCCGAGGACCAGTTCGACCAGGCGATCGCCCGGATCCTGCTCGGCGCGGCACTCAACGTCGGCCGGGCCGACCGAGGCCTTGCCGATCTCACCGAGGGGGTGCGGCAGCTGGAAGCGATGCGCGGCCAATTCGCCGCGGGCGTGCACCGCAACCAGCTGATCAATCGTCACGGGGACATCTACAGTGCGGCGCTGGACGCGATGACGAGGCTGCACACCCACGACCCGGACGCCGGCTTCCTGGCCGTCGAGCTGGCCGAATCGTTGCGGCGCGGCTCGCTCGCGAAGATGCTGCGTGAACGCAACCCCGGCCTGTCGGATCAGCTGCGTGCCGCGGTCGAGGCGATCACCGTTCTGGAGGAGCGCGTACCGGCCGAACCGACGACGGCCCGGCTCGGCCACTATCACGATCAACTGACCCAGGCGGTGTCCGCCCAGTTCGCGGAGGCGTACCTGCCCGAACCGGTCGACCTCGATCGGCTTCGCGCCGCCACCGGCAGCGCCCACTGCCTCATCTACCAGTTGCAGGAATTCGGTGGCACACGCATCCGCGGGCACGTCATCTGGTCGAAACCGGACGGGGCGCCGTCGATTCACCCGATCGACCTGTCCGACCCGTCGTTGCTGGCGGCGCTGTGGGCCACCGGCACCGGTGAGCGCCGGACGGTGATGGGGAGCCGCCTGACGAGCGCGGAGATCGACCGGTGGCGCACACTGTGCGCCGGACTCCTGCCGCCGGCCCTGCGGACGTTGCTGGCCGGCCTCGCCCGGCCGGTCAGCCTCGTGGTCGTTCCGCAGGGCCGACTCGCGGCGTTCCCGTGGGCGGCGCTCCGCCTCGATGACGGCCGAGCCTTGGTGGAGGCGGCGGTGATCCAGTTGACACCGTCTCTCGCGCTGATGGCCCCCGAATTGACGTGGCCGCCAGTCAGCTCCGGAGCCGCACTCGTCAGCTATCTCGATCCCGAGCTGGCCACCGAGGAAGAACACGCGTCACTCACCGCGCTCGGGCATCTGGCCGTTGCCGGGGAATCCGAGATGGCACGAGCCATGCGGTCCGGCTCGGTCGGCGGTGTCTACATCGCCGCGCACGGCGACGACGTCGGTATGGCGCAGCACGTCGTCTTCGACGGCAAACCCGCCATCTCCGCGGGTTCAGCGCTCACGTTGCCTTGGCCACCTTGGGTGATCTTTGCCTCCTGCCTCGTGGCACAGGTGCCCGTCGAGCTCGGCATGGACCCACTCGGGCTGCCCGTCAGCTGTCTGCTCGGCGGAGCCCAGGCGGTGGTCGGCGGGATCATCGAGGTGCACAGCGTGAGCGGCGGACGGCACTGCGCGGAGCTCGTCCAGCAGATGACGAACGGCGTGCATCCCGCCGTGGCCCTACGAGCCGCACAGCTGGCCGAGCTGCACCGCTGGGGAAAACCGAGCCCGGCTCGGTGGGCCGGATTCGCGTGCCTCAGCCGGGTCGGCGTACCGGGGTGAATGCTCGTTCACGCGCCGACCGGCGTCAGCGCAGGTCGGAGTTCACGGGCCGAAGTGGACGAATGGCGCCCAGATCGCCGGCCGGTCGGGATACGCCGCCCGCTCGTCCCGCAGGACCTGCCACACGGCCACTGCCGCGTGGGCGGCGTCCGAGGTCTTCGCGTCGCCGGTGACGTGACGGTAGAAAGTCCGGACCGCCACGCGCGCCCGCCGGTCGTTGACCGGCCATTGAGTGGCGACGACGTGCCGGAATCCGGCGATTTGGAACGCCCCGGACAGGTGGGCGGCCTCGTCTCGGAGCTCGACGTCGCCGAACGCCGTATCGCAGGCCGAAAGCACCGCGATTTCCGCGCGGTCCAGGGCGACCATGGCGATGTCGGTGGCCGCCAGCGGCCCGTCCCAGCAGTGCAGGACGGGACCGCCGTCCTGCCAGCTGCGCTGTTCGGCGTGCCCGGCGAAATGGAACCAAGACGCCGCCGGCAACCCGTCCAGCACGGCGGCGCATGTCGCGGCTTCTTCCCGCAGAACCGCGGCGCCTTCGAGGCTGGGCGCCACGATCGCGATTTCGGCCCCCGCACTGGGCAACAGCGTGCTCCCTTCCGCGGACGACGCCACGCCGACCACCAGCGGCCGGGCAGCCTCGGTCGTGGCCGGCTCACGGCCATTCAAGAGCGTCCGCAGGGTGGCGGTGTAGGACGGGATGCAACGCTCGAACACCACCTCACCGCCAGGAAGCAGCGCAGCGTGCAGCGGCATGCTCGAGAGCACGCCGGTCGGGCACCACCATGCCCGCGTAAGCGGCTCGCCCTGGCGCCGCCGCGGCGCCACCTTGCCGAGCAGCGGTGCCACGACGTGGGTGCCCAGCCAGGTGAGTACCAATGTCAACTGCGTCTGCGGGGCCAGCGGGTCGTGCGCCGCCGAGTCGAGCGCGCTGTCGAGTCGCCCGGCCTGCTCGTTGACGGCCTCCGGTGTCACGTCCGGCAGCGGCACCACGCTCACACCGGCCTTCGTCAGCACCATCGCGTCACAACGCAGTTCGCTGATGTTGACCACCACGACGGGACCGCAGCCGGCGGCCGCCCGGAGACGTTCGAACGGCGTAGGCATGAGGAAGTCGTCGAAACCCGCCAGACTCCTAGCTTCGGCAACCAGCGCATCCCACCGCTGCGCGAGCACGCGTCGATCGATCAGGCCGTCCGCCGCTCCCCGGCCGGTCGCCGCGTCGAGCCTCCGGCGGACCGTTTCCAGTTCGGCCGCGAGCTCGGGGTGCCGCTCGCGCAGCTGTGCGGGCCCTCGGCGGTAGTCGAAGGCCTGGCGGAGCAGCACGCCCCGGCCTTCCTCGAGCAGTTCCAGCGCCAGCTCCGGCTCGTCCAGCGCGATCGCCGCGGCTGCCGCGTCGGACGCCATTCCGGCTGACAGCGACAGCAGGTACTCGCGGTCGCCTCGTTCCAGGCCGTGCCATGCGGTCAGCGGCAGGAGCCGGATCGCGGCCTGGTAGGCAACCACGGCCGCGTCGTAGCGGCCGCCCCGGGCCTCCCCTTCGGCCCAGCCGACGGTCGCACGCAGGCGATCCGCGACGGGAGCGGTGGCGATCGCCGCGGCCGCCCGGTGCAATGCGGTGGCGCGGTCCGCGAGGGTGTCATCCGCTGTGGCCTCGAAGAGCCGCATCAGCATGTCGGCGGAGCTGAGCAGGTAGGACGCCCGGGTCGGATCGTCGTCCGCACAGGCGCTCGCTCCGGCTTCGTAGGCTTCCGCCGCGCGCCGCAGATCGTCCACGTCGGCGCTCAGTTCGTGCCGTAACTGGTGCGTGAGGGCGACTAAACCGTGCCGACGGGCGATGTCGCCGCGCTCCTCGGCACGGATCTGCATGCCGGCTTCGGCGGCCTGGATCGCGGCGTCGAAGTCGCCGCGGTCTCGTGTTCCCCGGAATCGCGCGAACATCGTGCAGGCCAGTTCATAACTGATTTCGGTGTGCAATTCGCTTCCCGGCGTCGCCGCGGCCAAAGCCTGACGCTGGACGTCGACGGCATCGCGGCCGACCGCATCGTCTTCTGTCCGCAGGTACAGCGAGGTCAATGAATCGGCCAGCGTGGACAGCAGCGCGGCCTCGGAGCCGGGGATGGCGTCGGCCAGCGCGGCCGCGCGACGCTCCAGGCTGATCGCCTGGCGGAGGTCGGGGAGCGCGTCGGTGTCGAGGTAACGGTTGTGCAGGGCGGTCGCCGTGGCTGTGAGGATCGCGATCTGGTGCACGGGACCCGCCGCACCGACCGCGTTCAGACCGGTCATCACGGCCTCGTCGATCCGGGCGAGCTCGCCGTTCGCCATGTAGCTGCTCGTAAGAACGTCGACCAGCTGCGCAACGTACACCGGGCGGTCGGCATCCCCCGGTGGTCTCGCGTCCACCGCACGCCGGGCCAGCTCGAGGACTTCGCCGGCGATGCCGGGGTCGGCCGCCCATTCCCGTTGCCGGCGCAGCGTCAGGATCAGGGTCGCCAGGTACACGCGATACGCGGGGTCTGCCGGATCCACGGCCTCGACGATGAACCGCAGCAGCAGGGCCGCGCAGTGCAGCGAGGCGTCGTCGCCTTGCTCGTCGAACGACGTGAGTGCCTGTTCCGCGAGCGCGCTCCAGACGGCACCCCGTCGCGTTTGCCGGCGTGCCGGGCGGCCATGCCGGCGACTTCGGCCAGCGCCGAGTCGGGAATCGCGCCGCGGTGCCGGCGCAGCAACAGCAGGAAGTACGCCGACGCTCGACCGCGTTCGACAGCCGCGGCGGCCGTGTCGACATGGTCCGCCCGCAGCCAGTGCAACAGCCCGGCCGCGTGGGCGTCGCGGTAGTTCGGCGGACGGTCCCGGAACCGGGACGTGACCGTACGCGCGACCTCGACGGTGTCCTGCACCGTCTGTGCGTCGGCGAGCATCGCCGGATCGGAGGACTTCAAGTAGGCGGCCACCTTGGAGTGCAGCCGCTCACCGGCCGGGCTCAGGGGCACTGCCGGGGGCTCGTGTCGCCGCCACCGCCGCCGCATCCGTCCCCCGTTTCCGCCGCCCCGGACCCGTCGTCCATCCTCACCCGCCGCCACCGAGACCGCCAGCCGGAGCCGGGTCTCCTCCGGCTGCTCGGGTATCGTCGGCCACTGGTGACCGGACGACAGCGAAGCCGAGGCTGTGGATGACCACTTCCCAGCCGGACCCGATGGACCACGACGACCGGGTGGCGCAGCCACAGGCCGCCGTCCGGCGCGCGGCTGCGGGCAGCACGGAATGGGCGCTGGCCGTCGACCAGCTGGCGGAGGCGTGGCTCGCCGCGAACGATCTCGACCGGGCGATCGCCACCCGCCGGATGGGCTTGACCGGCTTGGCCTCCGAAGCTGCGCACTGTCGAGCCGACCTGCAGCACGACCTCGGCGTCGACCTCATGACCCGCTACCGGCGCCACGGCAGGTCCGCCGACCTGCGCACCGCCTGTCGCTTGGCCGAGGCTGTGTTCGCCGCCGCACCGCCCGCGGATCGGCTGCGGGCCGCGAGTGATCTCGCGGCCCGGTGGTCGGCTCACCCCGAGGACACCGACACCCTCGAGCGGGCGCGCCGATTCCTCGCCGACGAGCTGGCGGCCGCCCCTCAGGATGACGCGGCACGCACGGCCGCCGCCAACGCGCTGGCCGGCATCCATCTCGCTCTCTGGCACCGCCGCAACGAATTCGACGGGCTTACCGCGGCTCTGGAAAAGGTCCTCGCGGAACCGGTGATTCCGGGCGCGGGTGCCGCCAACGTCATCGGCCTCCTGTCCGAGGTGGCGGAGGAGTCGTCGGACCTCGCGCTGCTGGCCGAGGCGGAGAAACTCGCTCGCCGCTCGCTCGCCGTCGTCGAAGGCGAGCCGCGCGTCAGCGTCGCCCGGCTGCTGGCCGCGATTCTGCTCACGCGTCACGAGTGGACGGGCGAGGCCGAAGTTCTGGCCGAGGCGGCGGAAGCCGGCGACGACGCCGTGCGCACTGCCGAAGCAGCCGGCAATGCCGATCTGCTCGCCCAGGCGCTTTCCGTGCGCTCCACGGTCCACGGTGAAGCAGGCCGTGTCTTCGACGACCGCACCCGGACCGACGCGGCGATCGCGGACGCGAAAAGAGCACTTGCCCTCGCCCGGAGCACCACGCCGGAGACCGGCGAATACACCAATCAGGTCGCGCTGCTCCTGGCCGAGCGGTTCGACCTGTTCGGCACGAGCGAGCACCTCGATCAAGCCATCGTCCTCGTGGACGAGGAACTGGCACGGGGGCCGGCCGCGGACGAGTTCGCCGCGATCGCCACCAACCAGGCCACGGCCCTGCTCTCTCGCGCCGAGCTGCGAACCCGCCCCGATCCCGCCGGAGCTGCCGGGGATCTCCTGCGGGGTATCGAACTGGTGGAGCAGGCCATCAAGGCCACCCCGCCCGGCAGCGCCGGCTTGGCCGCCCGGCACTCCACCGCGAGCCGGCTATGGGCCCACCGGGACACCCGCGAAGCTCTCGCCATCGCCGGGCAACACGCTGAGGCCGCAGTGGATCACTGTCCGCCCGGCTCGGCCGACCGGCCGTTGTACCTGAACAACTGGGCGATGCTGCTGAAGCGCGTCCGCGAGCTCACGGCCCCGGACAGCGAGCCGGCCCGTGAGATCGCGCTGCTGGAGCGAGCGTTCGAGGCCGCGAGAGGCCGATTCGGAGAGACGAGCGTGCTCGTCGCCAGCATCCGGTACAACCTCGGTGCGCGGCTGCTGGAGGTGTTCGACCTGCGGCTCGCCGCCGGTACCGAGGACCTCGCTCTCCTGCAGCGAGCCATCGACGAGCTGGACGAGGCGCTCGGGGCGGACCACCCCCACCTGTCCGTACCGACGGGCCGGTTGCTCGGCGACATCGCCTGGCGGCTTTCGTTGTGGGACAAAGGTGAGCACGCCTTCCGGCTGGCGCTCACCGCGGCGGGCCGGCTGACCGGCCTGCGGCGGCACCGGCAGGACAAGGAACGCGCCCGCTCCGGCGTGCAGGGCATCGGCGCCCTGGCGGCGCTGTGCGCGGCGCGCGACGGAAACGTCGCCGCCGCGGCCGTGCACCTCGAACAAGCCTCCGCAACGCTGATCGCGGAGGCGGTCGGCGTCGCCGCGGACGGCGTGACCTTCGACGGCGTCGTCGCGGGGGCACGGTTGATGGACCGGCACGTGCTGCTGCTCGGCACCACGGCCGCCGGCGGCATCGCGGTGCTGGTCGGGCCCGACGGGCGAGCCACGCACGCGGAACTGCCCGGGCTGACGGAGGGCGCCGTGGCCGGCCGGGTGGCGGCGTTCCGGGAGACGATCTCGGCGACTCCGGACAGCGCCGCCGCCGGACGGCGGGACGCAGCCGACGTCCTGTGTCGATGGACGGCGAAGACGGTGCTCGACCCGCTGTGGCCGCTGCTCGCCGACGTCCGCCGGGTGGCTGTGCTTCCGCTGGGACGGCTCGCATGGCTACCGCTCACGGCGGCCGCCGCCCCGGGCACGGACGCCGACCTCTCCCGCCTCGAGCCGCTCCTCCTGATTCGCGCCACGCCCGCCGGGCGGCACGGCGAGGTCCCAGCAGGTCCGCGCCGCGTGGTGGTCTGGGCCGACACCGGACCAGCGGACGCGCGCATTCCCGGCGCGGCCCGCGAGGCACGTCGGGTGGCCGGCAGTCATCCGGGCGCCGAACTGGTCGTCCACGACCGGCCGGCCGGCGACACCGAACCGGAGCCGACCGATGACCCCGCGGCGCTGACCGCTCTGTTCGACGCCGATCTGCTGCACCTCGCCTGCCACTGCGAAGTCGATGCGGAGCGGCCACAGGAGACCGTGCTGCACCTGTCGCCGCCGCTCAGGGTGGGGACCGCACCGCCCGGACGGCGAGCACGCCACGCGCACATCGTGCTGAGCGCGTGCGACGCGGCACTGACGAGCGCCACGCTGCCCGATGAAGCGCTGAGCGCGGCGACCGCCTTTCTCCTGTCCGGCGCCGGTGCCGTCACCGCACCGTTGTGGCCGGCGGGCGACGCCGCGACGCCCCGGTTCATGGCCGCCTACCACGCCGAACTGGCCGCAGGAACGGCTCCTCCGCGCGCATTGGCGAAGGTGCAGCGAGCCTGGGCAGGCCGTCCCAAGTTCTTCGCTGCGTCCTGGGTGGTCACCTGCTGGCCGGACGCGGCCGGCGTAGCGGCGGAGAAAACCGGTGCACGCTGAACGGGAACACGGCGAACGGCTACTCCGCGAAGCGGTCGCGGCGTACGAGTCCGGAGACTACGACGGCTGCCTGAACCGATCGCTGGAAGCGGAGGATCTGTTCACACAGCTCGGAGACCGGCCCCGGGCACTGGCCGCGCGGCAGCGCCAGGCGATGGTCCGGGCGACGAGCGGGGATCTGGGCACCGCGATCGAGATCAACCGGCAGCTCGTGAGGCACTACCTCGAACTCGGCGACGAGATCAGCGCGGCCAAGGTGGGCACCAACCTGGGGTACAACTACCGCCTGCTGGGCCGGCTCGACCAGGGGCTGGCTGCCTACAACGCGGCACGCCGTGTGTTCTCCAGGTACCCCGAGCGTGTGTTCGAGACCGCCATGACACACATGAATCTCGGCGCCGTGCACCGGAGTCTCGGCAATCTGGCGAGGGCCCACGCACATGCCCGGCGCGGCGCGCGCCTGTTCGGCACCCTGACCGGGACCGAGATGCGTGTCATCGACTGCCTGCTCAACGCCGCGATCGCGGTGGACCTGCTGGGCCGGACCGACGACGCCGAAGCGCTCCGGCAGCAGAGCGACGAACTGGCCCGGCGCATCGGCAGCCGCCACAAACTCGGCCGGATCTCTCACAGTCGGGCCGCTTCGCTGGCCAGGCGCGGAGACTACCGCGGGGCATTGCCCGAACAGCACGTGGCGCTGCTGCACACCCTCACGGCCCCGACCTTGACCATCAGCTACGTGCAGGAAGTGCTCCGCAACACGGCACGGCTGCACCTGCGCACCGGATCACCCGACGAAGCCTGGCCGTTCGCACTCCTCGCTTCTCGCCTGGCGTCCCGGACGCTGCACGGCCTGCACCGGCCACGAACCCGCGGTGAGTGGCGCGCCCGGCAAGCGGAGGTGTTCGACCTGGTTTGCGAGCTCCTGGTGCGGCGCAAGGACTGGGCCGGTCTGGCCGTGGCGATCGAAACCACCCGGGCTCAGCAGCCCATCGCCGACGGCGCACCTGTGCACCTGCTCCTTCCCTCCGCTGAGGCCACCGAAGCCGAACATCGGATGGCCCTCGGCCCGCTGCCCCGGTTCACCGTCGGCGATGCCCGGCTCGACTACGCCGCAGCAGTCGCGTCCATCGCCGACGGCCTGACCGCGGATCCGAACGAGCAGCTGGCCTGCCGCGCCACCCTGCGTCAGGTAGCCGGTCTCGAAAATACCCAGGAGACCGGGGAAGCGGATCTCCGGCTGCTGGCCGAAAGGCCGGGAGAAGTACTGTGGGGCACCATCCAGCTTCGCTCGAGTCTCTACTGGTACGTGATCGAGACGGGGCTGACCATCGGCGGTGCCGTCGAGGCGGGACCGGATTCAGCCCTCGGCGATGCCCTGGCCGAACTGACCGGGGCCCTGCCCGACACGGATCACTACGCCGAGCGCGTGCGTAACGGCCGGGCGGTGGTGTCCGGTGCTCCCGGAGCGAGGCTCGCCGCGCTGCTGGTCCCGGAACGGATCCGGCGAAACTGGATGGAGGCAGCGGCCGAAGACAGCCCTCGCCGCCTGCAAGTGGTACCGGCCGCCGAAGTCGCACGACTGCCGCTGGCCGCCCTGCCGCTCGACGACAACGGCACACCTCTGCTGCGGTGGCTTCACCCGGTGTACGTTCCTTCCCCGGCAGCGGCCGTCCAAGCCCCACCCCCGGATTCTGGTCCGCGGCCGGTGGCGCTGACCGTTGCGGATACCCAGGGCGACCTGCCCGGTGCCCGCCGCCTCGCCAGGTCGTTCCCACCTTCGCTGATCGGCGCGGACGCCACCGCGGAGAAGTTCGGCAAATTACTTGAAGACCTGCGAACCCGCGCCGACGGTCCCGTCACCTTCGTATACGCAGGTCACACGACGTCAGCGCGTGATGCGGATCGCGCGGTGCTCCGGCTCGCCGACGCCGAACTGTCCGCCGCCCAATGGCTGAGTGTCCGCGGTCGCGAGGACTTCCCGTTACCGACCACGGTTGTGCTCGTGTCGTGTTCCTCGGGCGGCCTCGGCACTACTGACTGGTACGGCCTGGCCGCCGCCGCAATCGCGGCGGGGGCGCGGACCGTGGTGTCGACGCTCTGGCCGCATCCCGACGCGGTGTCCGCGCTGGACCGCAAGGTGATCGAGGCGGTCGCTGCGGGTGAAGACGTGTTCGCCGTCCTCGAATCAGCTTCGGCGTCTCGGTCGCCGTTCGTGTGGGCGAACTACGCGGTGATCAGCGGTACTCGAGGAGTTCCCTGGTAGCGCCGAGAGCCCGGTGAGAAGCTGCACAGGTCAGGCACCGGTATGAAGGTACCCGGCCCATAGCGACGGCGCCCAAGGCCGTCGACGGCTGACGTTCCTGACCGCGTGATGCAATGCAGAGGCCGCACGTTCGAATTCGAGTGAGCCATCAGCTCGCCTGAGACCAGCGTAGAAGGCTTCGGCGATGGCCACAGCGCGGCGATCGCTGATTTCCCACAGAGTCCCGATGACGTGGGGATAACCGGCGAGGTTGAACGCGCTGGCGAGGTGAATGGCCTCATCGACGAGCTGGGGTGTGTGAATCGCGGCTGTCTGACAAGCCGACAGGTAAGCCAGCTGGACCTGATCGAGAGCCAGCGGCGCCAGACTGGCGACACTGAGCGGGTTCTCGATGTGGTCGTGCAGAATCAGCCGGCTGAGTGACGGGTCAGTCAAGTCGGTGACGCCATGGCAAGCGAAATGGACGACCGGGTGAGTGGGTAGGTGCGCCAGAACGGCCGCCCGGGTCGGAACCCGGCACTCCGCGTTCAGGTCTTCCGCGTCGGCGTCTTCGCTGGTCCTGCCTGATTCGCACAGTTCGATGTGATCCGGGAAGTACCGGCGCACAACGGCGATCTCGGAGGAAACGAGCGGAAGCCGGGCGTCGGGCAGACCAGGTGTGGTGGGCATCCCGACGATCAGTGCCCGGACGGCTGCCCCAAGTGTGACGCCTTGCGACGAGCGTAGCTCAACGCACGCACCGTCGGTGTGTAGGAACTAACTACCCGGTCGAGGACGGTGCGCCGATGTGGATCGTCAAGCGCGTCGGAATGGTGTCCCGAGGCATGGATCGGAAGCATGCCGAGCAGGCCACCAGGCGCCCACCAGACCCTGGGCCAGTCGCCGGTTCCAGAATGGCTCGCAACCGGCGTACTGTTCAAACCCAGGGCGTCGAGAACGGGTTCGGCGGCGTTGTCCCATAGCCAGGCCAGGATCTTGTTCAGAGTGCCCTGCGCCGCGAGTCGCGTTTCACGGTCGGCGTCCGTGTCATGCGCCGCAGCGAGGGCCTGATAGAACATATTGATCTGCTCGACCAACGCCGGCCGGGTAAGTCCTGGCAGCGCGACCGGTCTGACGCCGTCCGACGTGAGCACGAGCGCGTCACAGCGCAGGTCACTGACGTTGAACATCACAATCGGACCTTGGCGAGCCTCGGCGAGAAGCCCGTCGAGTTCAGGAGGCAATCCGAACCCCGCGAAGCCCTTCTGCTCACGAATCTGTCGAACGACAGCGCCGAACTCTGCGGCGATCGATCTGCGATCCCATGTTCCGGAATCGACAGCATGGACGGAAAACCCCGCCGTTTTCGGCCTCCCGGCCGTACCGGGCGCCGACGCATGCCGATCAAGCAGCTGACGTATTTCTCCGTAACGAGCCGCCAGTCCCGGATGCTGCGCACGGAGTTCGGTAAGGTCGTCGCGGGTGTCCAAAGCTTGGCTGAGCATCACGGCCCGCCCCATCTCGAGCAGCCGCACAGCCCGCACCGCGGGGCGGTACTCCACGCCCTCGGGAAGCGAGAGTGCTGTTGCCGCCGCGTCGGCCGCAAGTCCGGAGATACCTCCGAGAGCGTGTTGCTGGTCAGCGCGGACGAGGTCTCTCGGCGCCATGTCGGGAAGCAGCCGCACCGCGGACTCCAGGACTTGCGCCGCCCGGCCGACATCGACCTCCGCGAGCAGCAGGCCGGCAGCCCTCGCCGCCCGCACCCGCATCGAAGGTGCGGCGGTCTCGACTTCGGACGCCTCGATCAGAGACGCGCCGGCCGCCGCGAGGTCGGTGTGCCTGCGGACCTGTCGGAATCTGGTGCGCAGCGTCTGGCCCAAGTTGGACAGATGAACAGCTCGCTGCGTGTGGCCGGAGGGGGTAGCTGCCACCGCCGCGCGGCCGAGCAGAACGGCCTCGTCCAAATCCGCCACCACCCCGGTGTGCTCAGCACGGGCAGTGAGCGCGATCCCGAGGTTGGAGAGGCGAGCGGCGCGGTCGGGGTGGTCGGATGGGGTGGCCACCACCGCAGCACGGCCCGCCTCGACAGCCTCATCAAGATCGGACACCATCCCAGCGTGTTGGAAGCGCAGACGTAGTGCGGCACCGAGGTTGGACTCCATAATCGTCCGGTCGGAGTGGTCGCGTGCGGTGGCTGCCACCGCAGCGCGGCCCGTTGCCACGGCCTCGTCCAGATCGGCCAGCACGCCGGTGCGCTCGAAACGCCGCAGCAAAGTGGCCCCGAGGTTGGACAACCATCCTGCCCGATCACGGTGATCCGCCGGGATCGTGGTGACTGCCGCACGGCCTACCTCAACGGCTTCGTCCAGGTCAGCCAGCGCGCCGGTCCGTTCGAACCGAGTTTGCAGCACGATGCCGATACTCGACAGAAACGCCGGACGATCGAGACTATCCGGCGTACAAGTGGCCACGGCCTCGCGACCGACCTCGATCGCCTCGTCGAGGTCGGCAATCATTCCCGTGCGCTCGAACCGGAGCTGCAACGCGAGGAGCAGGTTGATCATGATCCCGGGCACTTCGACCATGCAGTCTTTCACGGCCGCGCGCAAGATGCCGATCGCTTCGTCGAGGTCGGCAAGAGTTCCCGATCGCCCGAACCGGCACAGCACAGCGGTCGCGTGGTTGGACATGCGTTTCACACGGTCTGGGTGTTCGGAGGGGGTGGCCGCCACTGCCTTGCGGCTCAGGTCGATCGCCTCGGCCAGGTCGGCCAGCGACCCGGACATGCCGAACCGATTTCGAAGCGCGTTGCTGAGGCTGGACAAACGCCCCGCGTGGCTGTCGTCGTCCGCCGAAATGGCTGTCGCCGCACGACCGGCTTCGATCGCCTCATCGAGGTCGGCCGGCATCCCGGTACGTTCGAATCGCGTCTGCAGCGCGCTGCAGAGGTTGGATAGGTGCAAGGCACGCGACAGCGGATCGGATGTCGTTCGGATGGCCGCCCGGCCCATCTCGATCGCCTCGTCCAGATCCGCCAGACGGTGTGTGTGCTCGAACCGGGCCTGCAACGCCGTTCCGAGATTCGATCGGTGAACAGCACCATCGGCCTCGTGAGCCGGCACAGCGGCAACAAGGAGGCGATAGGCGTCGATGAGGTGATTCAGGTCCGCGAACGCGCCGGTGCTGTCGAACTTGCTCTGCAACGCAGCGCAACGAATGGTGAGCGAAATCAAGTACTGCTTCCCGGACGGGACGACAGCGACCGCGTCAGTGGCCGCTCGGATCGCGTTGTCCAGGTCCGCCATCGAACCGGAGTCTCCGTACCGGAGGCACAAGGCGATCGCAAGATTACACAGCAATACCGCACGATACGATTCCGCGGCCGCGGCCGCGGCCGCCGCCTGAGCCGTATCGACCGCCTCGTCGAGGTCAACCGTAGCGCCGACCCGCCTGAACCGCGCCTGCAGTTCGGTGCTGAGGGAGACAAGCACCGATGCGAGATGAGGATGACCGGCGGGAGTTGCCGCCACTGCCGCCCGGCCTGCCTCGATAGCCTCGTCCGGATCGGTCAATGCCAGGGAACTGGCGAACCACGACCGGAGTGCGAACCCCAGTTCGGAAAGACGTCCAGGGCGGCTGGGATGGTCGCGGGGAGTCGCGTCGACAATGAACCGCCATACGGCGACAGCAGCACTCATCGGATCCGGATCTAGGGAGCGACGCGCTCGATCGAGAAGATCGGCGGCCAGTTCGACGGCCGCATCGGCGAGCAAGCGAGCGTCGCGAGTCTGACCACGAGTATCGAACACCTCGATCAGCCGGTCAACAACCCCAAGCGTGTCCGGATCCTCGGCAAGATCAGGATCTCCCGCCTCGGCGATACGCCCCAACCGGGCTCGCAGGTCCGCGACTAACGCCTCGAATTGGGGTTTTCGCGACCGATCGTTCATGATTGAAGTGTGATCTGGTACAACGCACCTTCCTCGAGTCAGCCAACAGCATAGACGAGGATACGGAGCGGCGGGAACTTTGACGAACTCACCGAGCGTGTTCTTCTAAAGAGCCACATGCCGACGGGCACCGATCTACACCATCGTGGACACCCTCTCCGCCCACCGGGCAGCCGGTCGCCTGAACCTGACCGAAGTCGCCCCGGCAACACCGCCACCTTGCCGGAGACTTGTATTGCCGACCTCGTCACTTGACGCGTAGGTGACCCCCTTGTGGAAGACGGTGCTCAGCCTGCGGCTCTCCAAGGGCGTAGCCGAACGGAGCGATCTTGAACCACGGTGTTCGGCCGACCTGGGTGGCCCACAAGGCGCCGTGGTCGAGGCGGAGTTGATCTTTGGGCGGTCGTCTCCGACGATCGTCTGTTGAGGGAACGTTGCTGTCAGATCTCCGGTCTGTCTGCGACTGTCGCGGGCAGGTCAAGATCGATGACGTGGGTCCAGGTGTATGTCCCAAACCGACAGATGACAGACAGCTGCAAGGGGCTCGTTCGGTACCGCTGACGCCACGACCTGAGGTCGGTCCAGAGATGGCTCAAGTATCCGGACGATTGGAGTCCCTCTGACGGCCGGCACGCCCGGAGTTGCTCGCCCGCGGGAGTCGGCGTCGTCTATGTGCGGGCGGAATCGCAGCGGTCCCAGATCACCGATGCCAACTCTTCCTCAGTGGGACCGCCTGCGATGCCTGCCGCGTGCCGAGCCGCCCGGCGGGACCACCGCCGAACCTGATGATCACGCGTTGGGCCGGTCCCGGGGCGGATGGACCACGAAGCTGCATCTGGGCTGCGAGCAGGGACAGAAGCCATTGTCGATCGTGCTGACCGCGGGACAGCGGGGCGACAGCCCGCATTTCATCCCGGTCCTGGCCGGTATCCGGGTGCCCCGTCCGGGTGTCGGCCGGCCGCGCACCCGTCCGGATCGGGTGCTGGCGGATAAGGCGCACACGTCGAAGGCCAATCGGGCTCATCTGCGTCGTCGTGGGATCAAGGCGACTATTCCGAGCAAGGCTGATCAGGACGCGCATCGCAAGGCCAAGGGGTCGAAGGGCGGTCGGCCACCGGCCTTCAACCCCGAGATCTACAAACTTACGTGCTGCTGCCGTACTAGACGTGGTGTGGATGGCCGAGGTCGTTGACCGCGGCTGTCTCCACGAGATGCAGTGGTGGGCGCAGCGTTGATCGCCTACCGAGCAGGCCTGATCAGGTGACCGCGAGCGCCGCGGTTTTCCGCTAACGTCCTTTGGACAACGCGGACCGTGGGAGCGGCAGTGGGGACTGGTGGAAGTGCAAGCGTGCCTTCGGGACTGAGGAAGAAGGCGCCGGTTCGACTGGAACAGGTGTCCGAACTGCGTGGTTTGGCCCTGACACTCGGCTTCGATCTGAGTCGGACACCTCGAGAAGAATTACCTTCGGCGCTTGTCCGCATCAGCATCGCTTTGCGGCAGCAGTTCGAGCAGGCGAAGGAAGTGCCGTACCTCAGCGCGGCAGTGCGGTTCGCGGAGGGCGCCGTTTCCGCGATCTCGCACGATCACCCGGACCGGGGCATGGCGTTGGCCAATCTCCGGGTCGTTCTGCAAAGCCGGTTCGACCAGGCCCGCGTTCTGGACGATCTGGATTTGGCGGTGTGGGCAGGCGTCGAGGCTATCGCCGCCACCTCGGCCGACCACCCCTTTCGGGCCCGACGCCTGAGCGGCCTCGGCGAGACGCTCACGTCGAGGTACGAGTGGACACACGTGCCAGCGGACCTGGACGCGGCGATCGAGATCACCCGGGAAGCGGTGTCGTGCGCTTCGACCGATGGACCGGACCGCGCCTTGACCTTGTCCGACGTGGGCGCGGCACTGCTGCTCAGGTTCGAGCGGACACAACTGCCCGCAGACCTCGACGGTGCCGTGCAGGCCCTCGAAAGCGCGGTGTCGGCCACGACCACCGACCTCAACCGAGCCAGGCGGCTGGCCAGGCTGGGCATCGCATTGCGCATGAGGTTCGCCCGAACCGGAGCGCTGGCGGAACTGGACGCGGCAGTCGACGCCTGCCTGCGGGCGACTGCGGCGGATCCGGACGACGACATCGCCCAGTCCGCCCTCGGCACCGCCCTCCACAGCAGGTTCGAGCGGAGAGGGGCGCTGGCGGATCTCGACCTGGCGGTTCACGCGCACCGGAAGGCGGTGGCTATCACCTCGCCCGGTGACCTGGATCGGCCCGCGTGGCTGTCCAACCTCGGCATCGCCCTTCGGACGCGGTTCAATCGGCTCGGTGCAGTGGAGGACCTGGACGAGGCAGTGGACGCCAACGGGGAAGCGGTGGCGACTACCCAGCCCCACGACCCGCTCCGGGCGGCGTGGCTGTCCAACCACGCCGACACTCTGCGCACCCGGTTCGAACGCACGGGAACGGCCGAGGACACGACGGACCTGGACGCCGCCGTGGAGGTCGGCCACGAGGCGGTCGCAGCCCACCCCGCCGGTGCCCCCGACCGTGCCCCGGCCTGCTCCAACCTCGGCAACGCCCTGCTGATCCGCTACCAGTTGCGGGAGCTGGAGGCCGATCTGAAGTCGGCCGTCGAGAACCTGCGGAAGTCGGTGGCGGCCACCGCCGATGGCCACCCCGCCCGCGCCACCCGGCTGTCGAACCTGGGCAAGGCGCTGTGGATCCAACACCAGCGGACCGGAACGCGGGCAGATCTGGAACTCGCGGTCGCCACGTACGCCGAAGCCGCCACCTTGGAAACCGCGGCACCGTCGGTGCGCATCCGGGCAACTCGGGTCGCGAGCACGCTGGCGGCGGCCGCACAGCCCGCTCTGGCGGCGGACCTCCTGCGACGAGCGGTGCTCCTGCTACCCGAGGTGACGCCGCGGCAGATAGTCCCCCCGGATCAGCGGTACGCGCTGACCTCGGCGCTGTCAGGACTGTCCGGGCTGGCAGCCGACGCGGCCGCGCTGACCCTGTCTGATCCCTCGCTCGCGCCGGAGAGCCGGGCAAGCCTCGCCCTGCGCTTCGCGGAGGCGGGCCGTGCGGTGTTGCTGAGCCAGGCGTTGGAGGTTCGCAGCGATCTCTCCGACCTGGCCGATCGCCATCCGCTGTTGGCCGAGCGCTTGACCCGGATTCGCGTGCTCCTCGACCAAGACCCCGGTGTGGGCCCCGGATCGCCGGTGGACGCCGCCCGAACCGCGGGCGACCGACTGCGGTTGGCCGATGAATTGGCCGAGGTGCTGGACGAGATCCGTGCGCAGCAAGGCTTCGACTCCTTCGGTCGGCCGCTGTCGGAAGGCGATCTGCTCGGGCAGGCCGAAGACGGACCACTTGTCGTATTCAACATCAGCTTCCACCGCAGCGACGCGCTGCTGGTGACACCGACAGGCGTCACCAGCCTGCCGCTGCCCGACCTGGGCCACCACACCCTGGTCGAGCAGATTCGAACGTTCTACGAAGCGCTGGGCACCGCAGGGGACGGGATGGCCACAGAGGCGGACCGGAAGTCCGCACAACACACCCTCAACGGGATCCTGCAATGGCTTTGGGACTGCGCCGCTGGTCCCGTCCTACACGCGCTCGGTCACCACGCCGGCCACGAAGATGGCGAGTGGCCGAGGGTGTGGTGGATCCCCGGCGGGCTGCTGGCGTTGCTCCCGATCCATGCGGCCGGTCACCACAGCGACCCACCGGGGCCGGGCGCACGCTCCGTCATCGACCGCGTCATCTCCTCCTACACGCCGACGATCGCCGCACTGCGCCATGCACGCCGCACCACAGCCCTGCCACGTGTCCCCGACTCGGCGCTGATCGTCGCGATGCCCGTCACGCCAGGACTTCCTGGTAACGGACGCCTTCGTCACGTAGGCGGCGAGGCCGCCAACCTGGCCAAGCTGGTCGCCCGCTCGATCATGCTCGTGGAACCCGATCCGCTGGACCTGGTCGCCGCGGCCGACGACAGCCTGCCTCTCCTGGCCACGGTGCTGTCCCATCTGGAGAAATGCCCGATCGCGCACTTCGCGTGCCACGGAACGCACGACCCGCACAACCCCTCCAACAGCCGCCTCCTGCTGCACGACCACGCCACCGCACCGCTCACCGTCGCGGCGCTGTCGCCACTGCACCTCGACCAGGCTCAACTCGCCTACCTGTCAGCGTGCGAAACCGCCATCAGCACCAACAGTCAACTGGTCGACGAGGCCATTCACCTGGCATCAGCCTTCCAACTCGCCGGCTACCGGCATGTGATCGGCACCCTCTGGACGATCAACGACAGCAGTGCCGCACGCGTCGCCAACGCCTTCTACGCGCACCTCACCCGCGCCGGGGCGCCGGACACCAACCGCAGTGCGCACGCGCTGCACCACGCGGTGCGTTCTGCCCGCAACGCCCGCCCTACCGCACCGGTGCTCTGGGCGGCGCACATCCACAGCGGCGCCTGACGGCAGCCGAGGTCGGTCGCTCAGCGGGCAGTCCACAGCCAAGCCCGAGCCTGGAAGGTCTTCACCACGATGTCCGTCGATGCGAAGTCGGCGGGGTCGAGACCCGGCGCGCCTTCACCGACGACATAGCCGTGCAGGCGGTCCGACACCATCGCCGCGACGGCGATGTCCGGACGCTCAGCAAGCGCCCGCCGCAGGGGTTGGCTGTCCAGGAGCCGTCCGATGGTGAGCGCGACCTCCCCCGTTACCTTTTTCGTAGTTCCTGATCAAGGAGCTGTGGTCACCAGGCCCGGCATGACTAACGCCCCCAGTCGCAGGCATGATCCGGGGGGTGGTGTCACCGGGCCTGGTGGCATCGAGGGACCGCTGATAGGGACATGGCCACCACTGGGTAGGTCTCGTCGTAACGTGGGTGCCGGCGCTCGATGCCTGACCGGTGACCACGTCGCGGCGAACGAACGGCAGGGTGGATGAGCAGCAGCTTCAGCGTGTTTCTCGGCCTGGACGTCGGCAAGGACGCCCATCACGCGGTCGGTCTGGACCCGGAAGGGAAGCGGCTGCATGACGCGCCGCTGCCCAACAGCGAACCGAAGCTGCGGGCCTTGTTCGAGAAACTCGCCCGGCACGGCACGCTGCTGGTCGTGGTCGACCAACCGGCCACCATCGGGGCGTTGCCGGTCGCGGTTGCCCGCGCCGCGGGCCATCAGGTGGCCTATCTGCCCGGTCTGGCGATGCGCCGCATCGCCGACCTCTACCCCGGCCGCGCGAAGACTGATGCCCGGGACGCGTTCGTCATCGCCGACGCCGCCCGCTCCCTGCCGCACACGCTGCGGCCGGTCGATGTCGGCGACGAGGCCTTGGCCGCGCTGGAGGTGCTGGTCGGGTTCGACGACGACCTGGCCGGCGAGGCCGCCCGGATCAGCAACCGCATCCGGGGTCTGCTCACCGGCATCCATCCCGCCCTCGAACACGCCATCGGACCGCGGGTCGGCCATCCCGCGGTGCTGGAGATCCTCTCCCGCTGCGGTGGGCCGACGGGGATCGCCAAGGCCGGCCGCCGCAAGCTCACCGCGATCGCGAAGGTCCACGCGCCGCGCATGGGTCAGCGGCTGGTCGAGGCGATCACGACCGCCTTGGGAGAGCAGACTGTCACCGTCCCGGGCACTGCCGCCGCGGACACCGTGCTGCCGCGGCTGGCCGATAGCTTGAAAACGGTTCTCCAGCAATGGAAAACCGTCGCGGAGCAGGTCGAGGGGATACTCGATGCGCACCCTCTTGCCGGAGTCCTGACTTCGATGCCCGGCATCGGGGTCAGGACCGCCGCCCGCATCTTGCTCGAGGTCGGTGACGCCTCGAACTTCAAATCCTCCGCGCATCTGGCGGCCTACGCCGGCATCGCCCCGGTCACCCGCAGCTCCGGCACCAGCATCAAGGGCGAACATCCGGCCCGGACCGGCAACCGTCAGCTCAAACGCGCGTTCTTCCTTGCCGCGTTCGCTGCGTTGTCCGACCCGACCAGCCGCACCTACTACGACCGCAAGAGGGCCGAGGGCAAGAAACACAACGCCGCCCATCTGCCTGGCCCGCCGCCGCTGCGACGTTCTCTACGCCATGCTGCGCAACGGCACCCACTACCGCCATCCCGAACCGGCTCCCGCCCCCGTCGCGGCTTGACAACCACATAGGGACACCCCCCGAACCCGAGGGCGGCTAGGCGGATGCCGGCACCACCTGACCTCAGAACCGCGTCGACAGCCTCAGAGACCGCAGAATCCATCGACAACGCAGCTACCGCCGCGGCGCCCGGTCCTCGCGGACCAGCCGGCTACCAGCACCCTCGCCGACGGTGGTACCACGGCGCTCGGTGCCGACCGTCGTTCTTGACTCCGTGGGTGACGTGATCTGGTGTAGTGAGCGCGGCGAGCTGAGCTATCCGCCGGCCTCCGTCGGCGTAGACGGTGGCCCGCAGCGGCGAGTACTGGCGTCAGCGGGGCCGTGGATCATGCACACGTCACTGCCCGGGCGAGGCGGCCGGGCGCTAGCCCGCATTCAGGTGATGATGGAAGGCGACGACGGCGACGACGCGCTGCTGCTGAGAGCAGCTGTCGGCGCCGATCCGCAGTGGACGATCGAAGGCGACTACGACTAAAAGAACTCCGGGACCCTTCGGCCGATCCGAAGATACATCTCGAAAGGCCGCGGCGACAGCTCGGCGGCGCAGCCCGAGCCCGCCGAGCGCAAACCCTTCCAGTGGAGCGAGTACTCCTGCCGCTACGAAGGTGGCGAACGCATACGCAGCACCAAGAACCTCGGCGGCGCGATCTTCAAGCGCGTGTACGCCGGTACTGAAGGCCACGTCGTGTCCCGCGAGCTCAACTTCCTCATCGAAGAGCGGCTCACCGTCGCCTTCCGCAACGGCTACGTCGAGAAGGACGTCCGGCCCAACGCGGTCGAGCGCAATCCCTGGTTTTGACCAGTGAGGACCCCGCGCGTTCTGAGGCTGATTGTCTCGATCGGTCCGGCTGTCATTCCAACTTCGTCCAGTCCCGCAGCGCACGTAGGATCGCTACCCGCTCGACCGGGGTGGCATCTTTCAGCGCGGCTTCGAGTGTCCGGCGACGACTCGCGGCACGGATCTTGGCCAGCACGCATCGTGTCGTTGCGGTGGTCACCGCCGTGACCGACGTGCCGATCCACAGCCAGTTCATCCCTGCCGTCCTCCGACCTACTTGGCATCTTCGCTCACGCCGCACTCGCCGTGATTCTCGATGCAACGTTTACGCAGGTCAGCTAGTTATGTGACACCTATTTACATGCAAAGGCGCCCGAATAGGCGACTTTTGTCCGATTATTGCCGTCTCAGCGCGCGAGCTCGCAAACAAGCTCACAGCTTGATCATTTACGTCTGTTTATACTGAGTGCCAATGGCTGCCAGTTGAGAAGACGCGAGGAACGCAATGCCGAAGTGGCGAAAGCCTGAGCTGCCCGACGGACCGCTGCGGGAGCTGAACGACGAGTTGCACCGGCTGCACGCTTACTCCGGTTACCGCAGCACCTATCAGATCGCCGAGTGGTTGAAAGCCCGCGCCGCGACAGAGCCAAACTCCCTCGAGGATTGGACCACGCCCTCCCACACTTACATTCACCGCACGCTGTGCAGTCCCGCACTACCCAACCGTCCGACCATGATCAGCGTTGTTGAAGCGTTCATCGAACTTGGCCAAATCCGAGGCGGGCGGCAGGTCCGCGACAAGGTCGAAATGCTGTGGACCGCAGCCTTCGAGCACCGCCCCCCTGCGTTGCCTGAGCACACCGAGGCCCCGCTTCTGACGGCTGAAACGTCCGTCGCCACTCCCGAAGAGTTAGTCGCTTCCGGCAGCCTGATCGAGGTAGCCGAGGCAGTACCGCCGACCGCCGAGGCCACCTTGACCGGCAGCGAGCTGTTCAGGCCGTCCCTTCCCGCCACCGAAATCCTGGGGGAACGCGTCTCCTCCACTGCCGAGCCGACCTCAGGCCGGCATGCGCTTCGAGAGCAGTTACCGCATCCGGAGTCGGTTCCACCGGGCCCATGCGGGCCTCGTTCTGCGATGCCTAGACCGGGCGGCGGGCGCCCCAGTGAGGAGTTCTGCGTGAAGGCCAGCATCACCGCTCTGCGCTACTGCGCTGATGACAATCCGAAGTTCAGCCGTATGGTGGCCGAGTTGTGGTTTATTAATGTGGAAGATGCGGAAAGAGTCGGATTCCGTCCCCTTCCTTGAGAACTTCGGCCGCACTGCCACGAGATCCGCATCGTCGACAAACCGCTCGCCGTGGCGACGCGCAGACCAATACTGCAACGGCAGTTAGCAGCGTTGTGGTAGATCATCGCTGTGGTGGTCGATGTGGTGATGGATCAGCTGGATCGGGTGCCTGAGCGGATTGCGGGCCGGTTCGCGCGGTCGGAGCCGCGGGCTCGGGCGCGGGAGTATGTGTCCGGGCTGGTCGCAGGGCTGGAGCGGAAGAACGGGTGGATGCTGGCCGAGCAGGCCGGCGAGGTGTCACCGGACGGGATGCAGCGGCTGCTGCCCTGGGCGGACTGGGACGTCGACGGCGTCCGTTCGGATTCACGCTACCGGAGATCCGGCGCCTGCTCACCAAACTCGTCCTGCGTGTCGCCGACGCCGCCGACCATGTCTGGGCCTGGTCCTGCTTCCGTCGGCGGCGACAGCACCAAGCTCGCCTCAGCCACGACAAACGACGCAGCTACCCACTCACTTAACTGCCGTTGCAGTACTAAGCCACGACGTAAGCGTCACTCAGTGGGCTATAGCCGTGCGTGTGCTTACCATGTCGGTGACGTGGCCCTTGGTCAGGTGAGGTTCACCCCGAATGGTGGACAGGGGCTTAAGAGGGTTCAGGCGGCCGTGCGGAGTGACAGCTCGAAGGTGTCGGGACTGAGCATCCCGAGCGAGGAGTGCCGCCGCACACTGTTGTAGAGCTTCATCCAATTGTCAATTGCAGCAACGAGTTCCGACTTCGTCGCGTACACGTGCCGGTAGTACTCCTCGTGCTTGAACGTCGACCAGAACGACTCCGCCGGGCTGTTGTCCCAACAGATCCCAGTCGCGCCCATCGACCGGCGCAGCCCGTGACCGAAACACGCTCGCGCCGTCAGGTGCGCCGTGAACTCCTTGAGTTCAAACGGTCGTTGCAACACCGGCCCGTTCGGTCAAGCGTAGCTGTTTCTCAAACACCTCGGCCGGGGTGCGCCACCCGAGTATTTTGCGGGGCCGATTGTTGAGTGCCAGGGCGACGGCTTCGAGGTCGTCGGCGGTCCATCTCGACAGGTCGGTGCCCTTCGGGAAGTACTGACGCAGCAGCCCGTTCGTGTTCTCGTTGGTGGGTCGCTGCCATGGGGAGTGCGGGTCGGCGAAGAACACCTTCGTGCCGGTCTCGAGCGCGAATTGCGCATGGGCTGACAGCTCCTTGCCTCGGTCCCAGGTAAGGGTTTTGCGCAGCTGCTCGGGTAGCTGGGTCATAGACGCCGTCAAGGCGGCGCTCATCGCGATCGCGCCGTAGCCGCCGAGTGCGGGGCCGTTCTTCACCCGGGGCGTCTCGCCCCACCCGTCCAGTCGTGGCAGGTGCACCAGCAGCGTGCAACGGCTGGCGCGTTCCACGACCGTGCCGATCGCCGACCGGCCAGTGCCGATGATTGGGTCTCCCTCCCAGTGCCCAGCAACGGCACGGTCGTCGGCTTCGGCCGGCCGTTGGCTGATGACCACGTCCGCGGTGACGTGGCCCTGCGGCTTGCTCCGGGACCTCGCGCGTGGCTCACGCAACGCACGTCCGGTTCGCAGGCAGGCGACCAGCTCCCGCTTGAGCGCGCCGCGGCCTTCGATGAACAGGGCCTGGTAGATCGCTTCGTGGCTGATGCGCATGGAGTCATCCTCGGGGAACTCGATCCTGAGACGATGGGCGATCTGCTCCGGGCTCCAGGCCGTCGCCCACCGCCGGTCCTGCCGGTGCGGCTTGTTCAATCCCTTCCACGCAGGCGGTTTGGGCCCGGCGACGGCCGTGCCATCGGGTCGGCGGACGCTGTCGCTCAAGCGCTTCTGGACGTATTCGCGCAGCCGCGGATTCGACACCAGCTTGGCTGTCTTCGGGCGCTTGGCCGCCTGCTGCGCCTTCCACTGCGCCACCGTGGCCCGATATTCCTGTTTGCCGCTGCGTGTTGCGGCGTTACGCCGCAACACGCGCGAGATCGTCCCCGCATCGCGTCCGATGCTGCGGCCGATTTCCCGCACGCCCTTGCCTTGCGCCCGCAACAGCGCGATCTCCTCGCGTTCGGCAAATGACAGATAGCGGCCGGAGGGTTCGTCCAGGCTGATCGGCGGCATGCCGCCAGCATGGCGAAACCACCGCGCCCCGACCGGCCACGACACGCCGACGTGAAGCGCGGCCTCGACCGTCGTGACCCCCGTCGCGATCAGGCGCCAGAACTCCCGCTGCACACCGCGCGAGGGCTCAGGCCGGCCCGGCGACCGCATCGGCGACCGCAACGCCCGGTCCGCCGCCCACTGCCTCCGCGCCCCTTCGGGCACCCGCTCCAGCTTCGTGTTGCCGCCCATCGCACACCTCCGCGATCAAGGTGTTGCGACGACCGGTTGAATTCGCCTTGGACGCCGCGGTCGGAATGAAACACCGCATCGTCGTCGATGAGGCCGCGGGCGGTCGCGAGGTCGATGGCGTCGCAGACGAGGTCGGTGCGCATGTGGCTGGCCATGGCGTGGCCGATGATTTCGCGGGTGTGCAGGTCGATGACGGTGGCCAGGTAGAGCCAGCCTTGGAAGGTGGGCAGGCAGGTGATGTCCCCGACCAGCCGTGTCCCCGGTTTTTCGGCGGTGAAGTTCCGGCGGATCAGATCACCGACCGGGGTGACCGGCCCGGCGGCGGGGCGGGTCAGGGTGCGGCGTTTGCGGCGGGTGATCCCGGCCAGGCCGTGTTCGCGCATCAGCCGCTCGACCCGCTTGTGATTGACGATGTGCCCGCGGCGGTGCAGTTCGGCGGTGATCCGCGGAACACTGTAAGCGCCCCGGTGCTCGGCATGAATCGAGGCGATCAGGGTGACCAGTTCGGCCTCGGCCTCCGCCCGCCGGGCCCGGTCGGCTTCGGCGGCGATCCACTCGTGGAAACCTTGCCGTCGCAGGCCCAGGACCTGGCACAACCGCTTGACACCGAACTCGGTACGGTGTTCGGAGATGAACCGGTAGCGGTAGATCATCGATCCATCTCGCGCGCAAAATAGGCGGCCGCTTTCCGCAGGATCTCCTTCTCTTTCTGCAGCTCAGCGACCTGCCGCCGCAACCGCTCGACTTCACCGGTCACCGCCGGGTCCTCTGCCGGCGGCCCGGCTTCGGCGGCCTGCTTGGCGACGTTGACCCACGAGCGCAGGGTCTCGTGGTTGACCCCGAGTTCGCGGGCGATCTGCCGCAACGGCCGGTCACTCGAGTTCACCAGCTCGACCGCGTCACGACGGAACTGCTCCGGATACTTCGACCTGCGAGACACCAAGACATCCTCCCTCCAGACCACTGTCTGGAATCAAGGTGTCCGGCCCCACGGGGCAACTCCAGATAAACTATGGAGCGTCAATCCGCGGCGGGCGTAACCTTGAGTGAGACCTCTAGAGGAGAAGCGTTGACCGGTGAGTTGATGGTGCCCATGGCGCGGGAGCTGGTATGGGCGCGAGTGATGCGCCCGAAGATCCCGCTAGTCTATCTCGATCTGAACCACATCATCGGGATGGCTAGGGTCCAAACTCAACATCCAGGGGCCGAGGCGATCTACGGCCGCCTGTTCGATTCAGCGCAGCGTGCAGCGTCAGAACAACGCGCAGTATTCCCACTGAGCGAGTCCCACGTCTGGGAAATTGCCAAGATCACTGATCCAAAACAACGAGAAGTCCTCGTCGATGTAGTCGAACCGATCTCTAGGTATCAGTACATGCTCGGCCGAACCACCCTGGCCAACCTTGAGTTCACAGCAGGAATCGCCGCGATTACCGGTGAGTGTGCTGATGTCGTTGGCTACCCGCTCATAAGGCCGACGATTGGCCATGCGTTTGGTTTTGCCGGAGGACTGAAAATTGTCGACAAAGCTGGCGTCGATGCGACTGACGACACTCGGCGAGCCATGGGCGCCGCCGAGTTTGATCGCGAGATGGCAGCCCTGAATCTGGAGTTCGAGCGACACGCCCTCCGCGGGCCAGCCGATGACGAGATCGACGACCTCCGCGAACGCTATGGTTATCGACCGGAAGTCGCTCTAGCGAGCCACGAGAGCCGGGTCGCATTTGAGCGTGAGACCGCCAGACTCCTAGACGAGAATCCGCAGTGGCGCCGCGGACGCCTGCGGGATGTCGTTGGAGCACGGGAGTTCGCGCACGAGTGGCTCGATATGCTCACGCGCATCAAAATGGCACGTATCGAGTCAGGTCAAGCAGCATTCGAACCAACCAGCGAACAGATGCGAAATCTTATGAGTGCAATGCCTCACACTCAGGTAGCAATCAGCATTAAGACGCGGTTTCACCAGAACTCGAGACACGTCTGGAAAGCTAATCATGTGACTGACATCGACGCCATCTCAGCAGCCTACGCATATTGTGATGTTGTTTTTACAGACAAAGAGGTGAGGAATGCACTGCTCGCATCTCGCGAGCTACGGTCATTATCCACGTTCGTGCCACGCCGCGTTGCCGACCTAGCGGACTGGTTGGACAAGCTACCGACCCGCGTCGCACCGGAAATTCTTGTGCCACATCCACCGTCGCCATCGATCTCCTGAAGCAAGGAGCTATCGGTCCACAACCTCAAAGAGACCAGCCACTCACAGGACAATTCAACGGCGGCTTTGATGCCCTCAGGCGACGCTTTGCTCATGACCATCTCCGCAGCTTCCTTCGAAGCCATAAGTAGAGGCCAACGCTAGGTTGAATGCGCCAACCTGCGCAGCTTGATCACCGAGATCACGGTCAACCAAGCACCGCAGATCGTCACCACGACTGCGCCAGCGAACTCAAATCCGCCGAGGACGCGGTTGCCGGAGCTAAGCAGACTCGGAAACCGCACCCACCAGTAGAAGGCGAGGAGCGCAAGAACCACAATACTTCGAAGGATCAAGGTGGGTTTCGACGCCCCATTGGCGTCGCTCGACGCGATGTCCGAGCGGGCGGCTTGCTGGAACTTCTTTGCGCTCGCCTCGAAGGCGGCGTTAGCGCCTCCCTGGATCTTCCACGCCTCGTACGACTCGACGACCGTGCCGTACAGGTCACTGGTCGTCTTGACCCCGACGATTTCGATGTGGGCCAGGGCTTCCAACATCTTGTCGCGTAGCTTCCGGTGATCGTCCGGCGTGTCGCAGCGGGGAATCCGGGCCAAGCAGGCAAAGCCGCGTGCGTAGGCGTCGCGCATGAGTTCTTGGCTTTTCGCGCGCCTAGCTTGGTAAGAGGTAACGATGGGCGCCACCAGGGTGCCCGCGAGGCCGATGCTCGCGCCGAGGAGCGCTCGCTGCGTCCACCGTAACTCCTCCCTGTCACTGAAAGTAGTGACGGTTAGTCGCAGATCAAGTTGCCGACGTTTCACGGAGCTACCGAGATCCACTCGAAAGTGCCGCATCCGCACATCCGTGGGCGCCCTGTAGCCGCGTTCGCGGCGAACCACCGGCGAACACCGATTGGCACCGATCGATTACGACATTCGTTGCTATGCATGGGTTCCGGCAGTCTCTAGCGTGGATCGACGCGTGTCGATGGAGTCGCGCGCTGTGTCCGTTTCGTCTTCTGGGGGTAGGTCCTTATCGACGATCTGACCGGTCTGTCACGCAGAGGTTTCGTCCAAGGTGCCGTCATCAGCGGCGCCTCCCTGTTCGTCAACCCGGCCGTCACTGCCGCGGATCCTGCGGTTGCCGCGATGCCCGACGCCCGGAACAGCGGCGGCGGAGAGCTCAGCTTCACCACCGACTCGGCCGCCCTCCACCCGGACACTGTCGTCTCGACGGCCTGTCAGTTCTGCAACTCGAACTGCCGCCTCAAGGTCGGCATCCGGGCCGGGCGGGTCATCAGCGTCTCCGGCGACCCGGACGATCCGGTCCAGGCCGGCAACTTCTGCGTGAAAGCGTCGATGATGCCGGAGCTGGCCTACAGTTCGCTGCGGCTGAGAACTCCCCTGCGCCGCGTGTCCGGCACCAAGGGTTCGAAGGACTCGAAGTTCGAACCGATCTCCTGGGACACCGCCCTCGACCTCATCGCCGACCGGCTCCTGCAGCTGCGCGACAGCGGGCAGGTGAAGTCGATCGCCAACCGCACCACCGGCAGGCTCCCCCGTGGAACTGGCTCGCTGGTCGCGCGGCTCTTCGCGCTGCTGGGGAGCCCGAACAACACCGACGTCGGACCAGTCTGCAACGACGCCGGCGGCAACGCCCTCGCCGCCACCTTCGGGCTCGGGAACTTCACCAACGGCTACGGCGTCGACGGCGCCACCGGCCGGGAAGACCTCGGCGCTGCGAAGTACTTCCTGTTCCTCGGGACGAACCAGGCCGAGACCCACCCGGTCACCTTCGACTACCTGCTCAGGTCCAGGAAGAAGACCCACGCGAAGGTCGTCGTCGACCCCCGCCGGACACCGACCGGAGCCGCCGCCGACACCTGGATTGCGCCGAAGCCGCACACCGACTTCGCGCTCGTGCTCGGCATGCTCCAGCACATCATCGCCCGCAACCTCCACGACAAGGCGTTCGTGCAACGCTGGGTCCTCGGGTTCGCCGAACTACGCGACCACCTCAACCGCTCCGACTACACCCCGGACTGGGCCGCCGGCGTCACCGGCGTGCCGGCCGCGACGATCCGGCAGATCGCCGAGGACTACGCCACGGCCAAGCCCGCCGCGATCTTCTGCAACGCCGGCATCTCCCACCAGCTCGGCGCCTTCGACACCTACCGCGTCCTGACCTTCCTCGCCGCGGTCACCGGCAACATCGGCGTCCCGGGCGGCGGCTGCAACTTCATGCACAACACCTGGCCCGGCGACCTGCGCCTGCCCGAGCTGACGGTCACCACGCCGCCGCTGGAGCAGGCGCTGCCGGTGGCCGACGTGGCCCGACTCACCGTACGAGGGCATCATCATCGGCATCGTCACGACGGCCGGAGCCACCAGGTTCTTTCACTGGTTGATCAAGTGACCACGAGAGCCACGGAGAGGAGCCCAGCTGGGCTCCTCTCCGTGGCCCAGACGTCGTTGCGCATCCGGCGCTCAAGACCGGCGAAGACCACCCGCGCCGGAGTGAGTTCTAGCGCAGGAAGGTCCTCCGGGCGGGGTCGCCCCCGAGCTGCTCGACTCCTCATGCCTCTGTCGTCGGACGACGTGAGCCGTCGAGATCTCCTCGGAGAAAACTCGGTGGCTCACGAGGCCCCCTCAGCGTAGGCTTGCCGCCCTTAGAAAGAGGAGGCGATGACCGATTTTCGGATGTTCATCAACGATCACGCCTTCGCGGAGATGACGCCTGCTCAGCTGTCACTGAGCCAGCAAGCTGCGGCGTACGTTTCGACCCTGCTCGGGCCGGCACCCGCCGGTGGCCACGCAGTCGGCAAGGGCGGACGTGGTCCTTGCCGAATCTGTGGCGTGACCACGCAGCTGACATTCGAGCATGTGCCTCCTCGGTCGGCCGGTAATAGACAGCCTCGACGCGGCGTCGACCTCGCCACTGATTTGCAGTCGGCTCCCGGGGTGATGCCTCGCTCTGGCTGGATCCAGCAGCAACGAGGCGCGGGGGCTTACGCGACGTGCACGTCATGCAACTCGCTCGGCGGTAAACTCTATGTCCCGGCCTATAGCGATGCCGCCTCTGCCGCATGCCTCGCCCTACGGGAATTCATCGGAACATTGCCCGAGGACGACGATTCAGGCCCGCCCGAGTCCATCAGATTTTCGACGCACGGAGAGTTCTTTCCAGGAGCAGTCGTCAGGCAGGCCCTCTTTATGATTATGGCAATGAGTGGCAGCGCCGGAGTCGGCGAAGCGTTTCCAATTTTGCGTCACATCGTCCTTGAGGACGTCGCACACGAGCTACCCGAAGAGATTCGGCTCCGTCTTTCACTGGTGATAACTAGCCGAATCCGTATTCACCCAGTCGTCGCTCAAGTAGACGTCGCGACCATGCAGTATCGAGCGTTGCTCGAGACAGCCCATTTGCCTTTCGCGTGGCTCGCGGAGATCGGGCCGGAGAGTAGTTACCCGTCACCGCAGGTGTCGTCGTGGACTATGTTCACTTCCACCGACGAAGCTGACATAGAACTCAGACTACCGGTCGGCTCCATTGCGACCGCCATTCCGGCGGATTACCGGCATTCCTGGCAGGTGCCGGCCGAAGATCTAGCTGCCGATACGTGAGCACACAACAACAGCAGCGCATGCCCGACTGTTGGTATTTTGAGCGGTACTTCCTGCCGTCCGCGATTCAAAAATGACACGTTTCCTCGTCGATACCCGTAAGACACCACTGCGTGGGCTCCGTCTGCTGCTGATTGATCAGATCCGTCCGAGCGGGTGACCACGCTCTGAAACGCTGTCCTTCGGGCGGTGACGCCGAGAACCGCCGAGCAGTCGACCCCGCCTCCGGCGCCGGCCCTTGGTCAAGCCAAGTCGCGCCCGGATGCCCGATCACGATCTCCGGCGTAGGAACCCGGACACCACCGATAGGAACGAAATCTGCTTCAACGCGAATTCCGTCCGGCGCTGTACCGTTCGGCGAGACTGGGTCATCGGGTAGAGCTCGATCCCACTGCACGGCTTTCCCTTCCCACAGCAGTCGCATCTGCCGGAGTCGGACTCGTTGGAACAACGTGATCGTCCCGGTGATTGGTTCGACGCTGCGACCGCTGAGCTCCTCGACCGTGACGACGTCGTCCAGTACCTCGATCACTTGCTGTAGCTGATCGGTTGCTTCCGCTCGGCCTGGCGCTGTCCGCCAGGACACCACCTCTTCGCCCTGCACGAGGAAGGTCATCGTCTGAGCCTGCTGTATCTTCTGCAGCAGGCGGTGTGCCGCCAGACTGACTCGGTTCGACTCGCCGACACGGGCCAGGTTGAACGCGATCGGTCGGGCACCCTCACCCTCGACGCGAAGCTGGACGTGGCAGACCACGCAGTCCGCCAGCAGCACTCGCCAGTGGAAGATGTCATCCTCCTGGTGACGGTCCAGCACGACGGCGTCGTACGACACGACGATGCCGCCGGCGGCGTCGAACAGGTCGACCTGGACCCGGCTAGCCGGGTCGCGACGCAGCTGGCTGGTGAGTGTGACCTGCTGCCACTGCTCACCGAAATTCGCCAGAGGTTGATCCCAGTCGGGCCCGGTGCCCACCGGCGCCACAAACGCCGTCGCTGACGCCAACACGACCTCTGTCGAAGCCACGACGACGGCCGTGTCCCACACGTCCTGTTCAAGCTCAACCAGCTTCGAGTCGTGCAACTGGCGAACTAACACGAGCGCGTGATCGACCAGCGACGCGAGCCGAGAAACCACGCCGACCGCGGCCGCGTACCGCTCCTCCAACGAGAAGGCCAGAGGGTCCTCCTTCCAGCCTTGCGCATCAGCATGGACCAAGTCGGCGTAGATCCATCCGGCGGCCAGCTGACCGTCGGTCGCCCGCCCCGCGGTCTCCGTGCCTTCGACGTTGCTCCGCAGCACCTCGTAAATCTGAACATCCCGGCCCAGCCGCATGGTCGCCCAGCTGGACGTCAGCTCGGTGAGCTGCTCAAGTTCACGGCTCCCGGCCGCTGGTGCCGCCTTGATCATTCGCTTCAAGGCGGCAAGGACTTTCGCAAAGAAGATCGACTCTGATTCAAGCGTCAACGGCCGAACCCGCGCCGCCAAAGACTCAAAGATCTCCTGATCAGCTGGCAGCGAGCGGCTGAAGGTGGCCGTGCCATCCAACTGCATCCGCAGCGTGAAGGTGTCCTGCATCAGCTTGGCGAAGGACTCGCGATCCTGCATCAAAGAGTGTGCAGCAATCCGTCGCGCCCGGACCACGAACCGCTCGATCGTCTCCTGGTCCGAGATACCCGCCCACTGCCCCTTCACACGAGGGTAGACAGCCCCTCGCAGGGTCAGGTGCGTCGCACGCCGCATGACCCGTTCGATGTCGCCGACGATCGCCTCGAGGCTGGTCGCCGGTGTCCCATCCAGAAGGTGCGCCGAGCGCTGTGAGAGGTCATCACCGTGGATTTCGTCGTTGCGGAGCTGATAGGCCAGCGACATGAACGCTTTGATCTTGTCCTGGCTGGTCGCGAGCGCGACGTCGTCAGCCAGCAGCGCCGCGGCACCCTCCGCGATCACGGCTCCCTTCACTCTGCCCTTCACCCCGTCGAGCTTGATGAACATTGCTTCCGCGCTGGTCATGAGGTCGACCAAGCGGTCCTCGGTCACGCTTCGTGAGCCGGATGCGACCAGGCGACGTAGCGCGGTCTGCAGCGCGCGGTTGCTCTGCACATCCGGGTCTCCGAGTAGCTGGAAAACCTCGCAGAGATCATCTATCTGGTGCGGGTCCAATCGAGTCGGCCGGTCGAGGTCGGCGAGTCCGACCGGCGAGAGCACTGCGCTCGCTCCGAGGTCGAGGGGGAAGTCTTCGTCGTGCTGGATGTGGATTGGGCGCGTCACACTTGCCGAGCCGCCGCACACGATCCGAAGAGCCCGGACGAGTTGCTCGGACGGTTCGGACAGGGAGGGGAACGGGCCGGCGGTCGGAGCGCAAGACGGATCACTTGCACCGGAGCGCACTGGGAAGGGTCGTTCCACGACCAGCGCCCACTGGTTGAGCCAGGAGACCTCGAACGATGTCGTGCCGCCGCCGAACTCACCGGGGACCGCTTGCACCCGGATGGCTGCGCTGAGCTGCGGATCTGTCATCTGCCGCAACACGAACCCGCCGGGCAGCGCGATCCCGTCGGAACCCGGAGTGATGAACGCGTTGAGCGGCACAAACTCCACCATCCGGACTTCCGCCGCGAGAAGACCGTCCTCCAGGCGCGCGTAAGACTCTTCGAAGGCGTCATTGTCCAGGTGGTAGGCGCGCGTAGCCAGGACGATCGGCTCCAGCAGATGCTCGACGAGCAGCCCGCTGAAGCGTTGGAACTGCTTGGCGAACTCGGTTCCGACCACGGTGTCGACGCGGGAACCGATGATCGGATCGGCGTTGGCGATCTCTCGGACCGCGGCCATCTCGGGGAATGTGTCAAGCCAGCCGACTTCGGAAGCTCGATGCGGCATGTGCCATGCGGCGGCTTTCAGGGCCACAAACGACGACTGTGAAAACCGCCGCCAGTCACGCATGTCGACGAGCGGACCCAGCACAGGAGCATCCTCGTGCCGCAGGAGGTCGTTGAGGGCGACTTCCATCAAGGCCTTGAGCGCGTCGTGAAACTCTGGTCGGCGGCAGGGCATGCGTGTCTCCCTCGTGCGGGATGTGACATCGGGCTGATGGCCGCCGGCGGCGAACACGACAGAATGCCACACCCTGCGCCGCGCCGCACCCACATTTGGTTCACTCGTTCGGATGTCTCCGCTGACCGACCAGGCCCGCCAGCATCGATCACCATGTCGCAGGCACAATGAGGCATGCGCGACCTCGTCGAGAGACCGGTGTCCTTCGAGCATGGCTACAACATGCGATGCGCTCATTGTCCGGCCACCACGCCACTCACGAGCGCGGAGTACTATCGCCAGGCTGATGGCGCCCACGTCGCTTGTGCTGGCTGCGCAGCGCAGATCCACTTCGGACTCGCGGCGATGACACTACGTGACCCCGAAGACCCCGTTCTCGACGACCGCTACCTTCTCGACGCTGCGTGGTACCACACCAGCACCTTTCCCGATTGGCCGCACGGCAGCCGCGCGATGCCGGACGCAACGGTCGAGTCACTGCGACGCTTGATGCCGGAAGTGTCCGCACATCGCGTCCGTGCCCTGCACGAGAACCAGGCACTACATCTCGGGAGCTACGAAGCCGCCATCGAGTCGATGTTGCGCCGGATGAGCAGTCAGGACGACGGCGGAACACCGTTCTACCTCTACCGCATTGCACTACGGCATGAGGGCCTGGCAATAGAACCGGGCTGGCGAGACGAGAACTCTGAGAAGGCCGCCCAAATCAGCCAAAAAGAGCTCGACGACGCCGATATTGTCCGATACCTCAACGTTCACGAATCCCCCGGCTCGATCTCACTTGCCGTCCGACCTGCAGCGATCGCCTCGCTCCAGCGGATTCCCCTGCCGGTTCCCACGGCGCGACCTGTCATCAACGCGGCCCTGTTGGCCAACATCGACCGCGTGCGACAGGAGGTTGCTCGCGCCGACGCTGCCGCCGACACGGAACCAAGTCCTCTCGAGCTGTTGCTTCGCAAAGCCGCCGCTCGATCGCCGGATTCATCTGGGATAGGTCCACACCGACAGCAACCCGCTCTTCCCTACGAGATTTGCCAACTGCTCGAAAACGAGTACCTGGCGGGCGTATCGCAGCCAGGTAGGGACCGTTTCACCGCCGCCCTTCGCGCTTGGCGCACCGCGCACGCGCCGGTGGATGACGCCGACTACGCCTTGTGCTTCGCGTCCATGGCTTCGACACTGACACAACCCGACCACGTAATCCGACTTATTTCAACCCAGCCGGTCCGGCAATAATCGCACGCAGCCCTGCAGTGCCGGCCCGTGCATCATCGCGCTGCCGCTCCTCGCCAAGTCCCGTTGCTGCTGGCAGTTCCAGTGGACGTCCCACTCGCCGAGGCCGATCCGAACAACGTCGCGCTCACAGCAGGCACAGGCGAACTCAGCGACGGGCTCGCCTGCGCGTGCTAGCCGTTGCCACGCGCCGACCGCGACGCCGTTGGGCGGCGAACGTAGTGCTTTGACCGTACTCTCCCGCCTTAGCGAGCTCGATCTCGAACCTCGGCTCGAACTTCACGTCGGTGTTCTCCAGCGCAGTGATCTTCCAGTTGAAGAGGCTCTTGATGCCAGGCCCGGACCGGCCGCCGGTCTGATCCCATACGTAGAGGTACTCCTGGCCGCTACCGTCCTTGCGCCATTTGAACTCGAGGGAGTACGGCTCAACGAGCCGGGATGCTCCGTCGTACGTTATGCGGAGCAGGGTCTGCTCCTGTCCGGCGCGCATAATCGGCGTGCGCAGTTCCGCAGGAAAGAACGCCAGCTGGTTGCGCTCGCCATGCCGGAATGCTGAGAACAGCGACCGCATTTCCTCCTTGAACGCCTCGACGGCGGCAGTGAAATCCATGCGACTGGCGGCAATACACACGATTTTGTTCCAGTAGCCACGCATGATCTCGAATGGCACCGCTAGCAACAGCCCGAGCGCAGCCTGCGGACTGGGCTCGAAGATCGTCTTGCGCAGGAAGGTGGTCACGACCTGCTTTTTATCCACAGCGACATCGTTGTTCACGAAGATCGAGTAGACCAGGTCGAACAAGTCATTGGACATGTGGCGCTGCAACAGGCACTTGAGCTTGTCGGCCAGGGCTTCCTCGAGACTGACGACCGCGAGTGTGGCGGCGCAGTCTGCCCGGTCGGAGTAGGGGTGGATGAGGTCACGTTGTTGAATCGGCAGGTACAGGCGCCCGAACTCGGTGACGTCCATGCGCAGTGCGATCGACATCTTCCCGGGTTTGCCGTAGAAGTCCTCGAAGTACAGCGCGAACTTATGCACGGTCTTGTTGGCGTCGATGGCGCGCTGGCCTGTTTGCGCGTTCCGGTCCAAGTCGAACTCGACGCCGGTACGCGCCTGGATCATCCGGCATACGTTGTTCAATGTCTCGAGGAACCGGTCGGGCCGCAACCCGGTCGGTGCCACGAAGTCGAGATCTCCCGAGAACCTGGTGTTGGCGAAGTAGCCCTTGCGGAACGCGTTGCCGCCCTTCAGCACGAGCCGGTCACACGTCAACGGTTCATTGCCGTAGAGGCCGGCCAGCAGCCATCCGTACAGATAGTCGCGCTGCACGTTGGCCGGATGGACCCCGAGCTGCTTCCCGGTGGCGTCGATTTCATCCCGGTCGATCACCTTGGAGATCCTCCTGCCTGCACGTCGTTCGCCGTCGATTCTCCACGCTCGGTACCGGCTCATCTCACGCGGGTGGCGCATCACGGATGCGGCGATCGACAGGTTTCGCTAGTGACCAATCAGCGATTCGTCACCTCGCGGTGATCGCGCCTGCAGACGACTCAGCTGGATCCCGAACATCATTCCTCGACGGGGAGAACACGTCGGCGACTGTGCGACGTTCCATCACCGCAAGCCACCGAGACGCCGCTCGACACGGTTCAGTGCATGCTGCGGAGCGACAAGCCAGGTTCAGCTGGCTTGTCGCTCGGCGACGGCAACTTAAGGCATCCGCGCTGAAGCTGCCCCTTCGGGAAGACTCAGCGTTAGACGGCGACCCTATCGCAGATGATCTTCACAACTTGGTGTCTTGTTGTCTCCATACCGCCTCTCGAGCGGAGTTGGTCGTCGACAGGCACGCCGTCGAAGTCGACCTGAGCGGGTACTTCCGCTCCGGCCGCTACGACGGTTTGGTGGACGATCCCTGCAACACGACCGCCCGGAGCGGACATGGCGATTTCTCCGAACACCTCTCCACGACCAAGCCCGGCGCCGCGCCGTTCGCGGCCGCCGACACGCCAGGCCGCCGCCGACAGGCGGCCTCGATCTGGTCGTCGGCGCGACGTCGCCGGGCCGACGGTGCTGCTGTCCACGTCTCCGCCGCAATTGTCGCACGGCGCTGCCAGCGTTCTGCTGCGGCTGCTTCTCGACGCGGACAAGGTGGACTGATCATGCGGTTCGCCTTCTACGGCCGAGTCTCCACCGAAGACCAGCAAGACCCGGAGGCATCTCGAAACTGGCAGCTGGCCCGGGCCAAAGCGCTGGTCGACAAGCACGGCGAGATCGTCGCCGAGTTCTTCGACGTTGGGCAGTCCCGCTCGATTCCTTGGAAGCGCCGCCCTGAGGCGACCCTGCTGCTGGCGGCGATGCGCGACGCTGACCGCGGGTTCGACGCCGTCGTCATCGGCGAACCGCAGCGCGCCTTCTACGGCAACCAGTACGGCCTGACCTTCCCCGTCCTCGTCCACTACAGCGTCGGCCTCTGGGTGCCCGAGGTCGGCGGCGCGATCGAGCCAGAGTCTGAAGCTCACGACCTGGTCATGTCCGTCTTCGGCGGGATGAGCAAGGGCGAACGCAACCGGATCAAGATCCGCGTCCGCGCCACCATGGCCGCCCAAGCCTCCGTCGAAGGCCGCTTCCTCGGCGGCCGGCCGCCCTACGGCTACCGACTCGCCGACGCCGGGCCGCACCCCAACCCGGCCAAAGCCGCTGAAGGCAAACGGTTGCACCGCCTCGAACCCGACCCGACCACCGCGCCGGTGGTGCAGCGCATCTACGGCGAGTACATCGCCGGCCGCGGGAAGTTCGCCATCGCTGAGGCACTCACCCGGGACGGCATCCTCTCCCCCTCGAGCAACGACCCCGCCCGTAACCGGCACCGCACCGGCGTCGCCTGGGCCAAAGGCGCGGTCGGGGTCATCCTGACCAACCCCCGCTACACCGGCCGCCAGGTCTGGAACAAGCAACGCAAAGACGAAGTCCTCATCGACGTCGAAGACGTCGGGCTCGGCCACGAAACCAAGATGCGCTGGAACGACCGCGACAAGTGGATCTTCTCCGAGGAAATCGTCCACGAACCGATCATCGACGTCGAGACCTTCCAGCGCGCCCAGGAGATCACTGCCGCCAAAGGCGCCGGCCGCACAAACCGGGAACGGACCCGCACACAGCACCGCTACGTCCTGCGCGGTCTGCTCCGCTGCGGGAATTGCGGCCGTCGCATGCAGGGCCAGAAGAGCCGCGACCAGCTCTTCTACCGCTGCCGCTACCCCAACGAGTACGGGCTGGCCAACAAGACCGAGCACCCCCGCAACGTCTACCTCGCCGAACGTGACCTCATCGGGCCACTCGACAGCTGGCTCAGCACCTGCTTCGCACCGCACCGGATCAACGACACCATCGATGCCCTCTACGAAGCCCAGCCTGAACTGGACGTCGATCCGGGGGCAGTAGCCGCCGCCAAGGCGGTCGAGGAGTGCGACCGAGCACTCGGACGCCACCGCGCAGCCCTCGAAGCCGGAGCCGACGCCAAGCTGGTCACCGCATGGATCACCGAAACGCAGGCCCGCCGCGCCGAGGCCAAGGCACGCCTCGTCGCGCGCCCCCTGCCGCAACGGCTGACCAAGGAGCAGATCACCGAACTGATCGAGCGACTGGGCGACATCCGGAACGTGCTGGCCACCGCCGACACCGACCGCAAGGCAGAGGTCTACCGGCAGCTCCAGCTGCACGCGACCTACGACCCCGGAAAACGACTAGTGCGCATCGAGACTAAGCTCGATGCGCACAGTTGGGGTTATGGTAAGTGTCCGAGGACCGAGTTGATCTATAACCCCACACTGAAGTTCGCCACTGACCTGCAGCTTGAGTGACCCACTTCCATGCGGGAAATCTCCCACGTTTACGTGTTCAAAGGGGGACTTGAACCCCCACGCGTGGGATATCTCCCGTGTTTGGAGAGATCATGTCGTCTCTGTAGCGTAGAGTCACCGGATCCGCAGGAGCGGTCCGCGACCTGACCCTCCTACATCGCCTTTGGATTTTTGAACTGTTTCAGATCCCGGTCGATACCGTTCGTGTGAGATAGCCCAAGACGGGCCAAACCGCTTGCACGTCCATCGCGCCGCGGGGGAAGTATGCAGGCTCGCGACGTCGACGTAGGCGCCGCGGTCGCGATCATCCAGGACGCGCAAAACCCACGCAGGAGCTCCCGTGCCCCCGAGGAATTCGCCCCGAGGTAACGGCGGACCCGGGCGAGGTTCTCGAAGGCGCCGAGCCCTCTTTCCAGCCCAGCGGCCATCCGGTCTTTGACAAGCCGCTCGTCGAAGACGTCGAGGAGGACGGCGAGATACTCCACCATCGCGACGACGTCGAGCCGGACGCCGGCGAGCCCCCTGGGCTCCGCCTTCACATAGCCCGTGCCGGCCACCTTCGCGGCGTACTCGCGCAGTAACCCGCTGGTCAGCTTCCCGGCCGGGCGCTCGTCGAGCACGGGGATGAGGGCCGCGCCGGCGCGGCGGGCAGCCGACCGGCTGACGCGGTCCATCGCGGCACGGGTGGTGCGGTCGAGCTGGCGCTGCACGAGGTGTGCGGCGACAACAGCCAGCTGCTCTTCGGACTTGTCGGACGCTATCGTCTCCGCGGTCCGGGCGAGCTCCCGCGCGAGGCCACCGGAGAATACGTAGGCGAGCGCGGCGAACTGCTCAGGTAGGTCGCGGATTCGCCGATTGAGCAGTGACCTGGCCTGTTCGAAGGTAAAATAGTCGACCCGCACGATCGTGTCGAAGGCACTGTCGAACACTGTTCGCATCCCCATCGCGGCGAGCTCGAACTCCGCCAGTGCGTCCTCCGAGACCGACACAAGAAAATAGCAGTTGGGTACGTTGAATACTGCCTTCAGCTCGTTCAGAAAGCGTTGTGCACCCTCGCCGTCGCTGATCCGGTCGAGCTCGTCGATGCCGATGAGTACTTTCGAGTCGTACTCCGCGACAAGTTGCGCGGTCAGCCCGAGGAAGTTGCGGAACCGGTCGACCAGCTCGGGGTGGTTGAGTGGCACGTCGTCCCGCCGCACGCTGGCCTTGCTCTTGTACCCGACGTTCGTCGCCTTCAGTGGCGTGAACCCCAGCGAAAACTCGCCTTCCTTGGTGTGGCTCTGCAGGAAGCGGATCTTCTCCCGCTCCTCTCTGGCCAGTACGGCCAAGTCGGCGGGCCGGACACTCGCGTCCGGCTGGGCCGGGCTTGTCAGCCTGAGCAAGCCTCTCGGCGCCGACTCACCCGGGTGGTTCGCCAGGCCTGACAAGGTGCGCGCGTATTCCTCGACGGCATCACACAGCTTGCCGAACAAATGGGTGAGGAACTCCTTCGACTGGTAGCCGACGGGGGCGTCCACCTTGACGGTCAGGTCACGACGCACCCGGCGCTCCGACCCTGCGTCGCGCAGGAACTGTCCGGCACACCACCGGTCGAGCAGCGTCGACTTGCCCACTCCTCGAGGACCGGCCAGCGCGAAACTCCCCTTGCTGCGCTGTCTGAGCAGCCGCCGCAACTCGTGCGAGGCGGGGGTGTCGATCTCCACCGGCGCGTCCGAATACGTCCCGTCCAGGACCGGCAGGCAGGTGCCGTAGACCGGCTTGAGGCTCGCCCGTGCGCCGATCGCCAGGTGCAGCAACCCGTTGCCGTAAATACTGTTCAGCCACCGGTCGAACGCTCGTTGCGGAACACCTGCGCTCGGCTTCGCGAACCGGAGACGAAGCAGGTTGCCGCCCAGAACCGTACCGATGAGCACGACCGCCACGACGATGCCGGCGACGCCGCCGGGCACGGCGCCGAACCTCCGGCCCCCCAGCCAAACCGACGCGGCGAGCACCGAAGCGCTGCCCAGCGTCGCGAGGACGAGGCCGAGATCGACCGAGAGACGGACAAACCGGTTCAGCGCGGCGACCGTGAGGAACACCACCGGAAGACCGGCTGTCAGCGCCAGCCGCCAGCCTGAAAACGGGTCGCCGTGCCCGGTCGCCAGCCACACCAGCAGCGCGATCGCGCCGGCCGCGAACGCGAAAGCCGACTCGAACAGCGCCCGGCCGAGAAGACGCCATACGACGCCACTCCGCGCGCGATCCGCCCTCGCCTGGAACTGGGCTCGGGCATGCAGGTAGTTCTGCTCCTCTTCGAACGCCCGCTGGAGCAGCGCTCGGCGGTCCTCCACCACGCGCTCACGCAACCGGCTCACGACCGGCCGTGCCAGTCCGAGCTTCACGCACGCCTCGTTCGTGAGTAGTTCCAGCACCTGCTCCGGGTCGTCCTTGCCGTTCTCCCACGGCCGATCGATCTTCATCTCGATCGTGGGCGCCTCGAGCATGCGCCACGGTTCCCGGAGCCACCGCGCGGCCGCGTCCACCTTGCGGTTGCCGGGCAGCTCCGTGCAGAGGACGGCGACGACCTGCTCCGCCTCGGCGATCCGCTCCAGGCTGATCAGGGCGCCCACCTTCGCGATCCGGGCATTGAGATCGCGCGGATCCCGATCCAGCACGGGTTGGTAGGACTCGAGCCGCGCTCGCGGTTGTTCCCCCGCGGCCACCATGATCTCCGCACGGCAGAGGTGCAGCTGCGGACTGGTCGGTTCGCGGGCGATCGCGGCGTCGACCTCCTGGAGAGCTGATTCGAACAGGTCGTTGCTCAGGTGTATCAGGATCTTTCCGTTGGTCGCCCCGGGCAAGGGCGGGCCGACCCGTTCGGAACGGTCGAACTGCTCCATCGCCCGCTCGCTCAGGGTTCGATCACCGGTCACCTCCGCGCGGTGGAGCAGCGCCCAGCCGTAGAGCTCGAGAACCACGGCAGGCGGGTCCGGTTGCCGGTTCACCAGCCCCTCCGCCTGGGTGACCAGTTCTTCGTCGCCACTTTCGGGGCGCCGCTGCAGCTCCAGCCGGAGCAATTCCGCCTGCAGGAATTGGGGGTCGTCCTTGATGGCCCGGAGGACGGCGTCTTCGGCCGCCGGCAGATTGTCCCGCTCCAGCCAGCACATCGCCCGTTCCACCAGCGCCGGTGCCGTCGAGCTCAGCCGGGGACGCATGTTCTCCAAAATCTCTTCGGACTGCTGAAGACGGCCTGACATCCGGTATGCCGTCGCGAGGCCGGTGACCGCTTCGACCAAAGATTCGTCCAGCTGGACCGCCTTTTCGAAAGCGGCGATGGCCGCTTCGTCGTCCCGCTCGGCGGATCCACAGTCGACGGCGAGGTACGACGGGTCGTCCGGCTGACCGAGCGCGACGAGGCCGCGCGCGAGTGCCACGTGGACAGAGTCGTCCCGTTCACCCAGCTCTGCAAGCTGGTCGCGTGCATCGCTCCACCGTCGGAGCATCCACAACGCGCGCACACGTCCCGTCAATGCACGGAGATCATCGCCATCTTCGCCGATGACTTCGTTAAAAATGGACAAAGCTGCGATGCCGTCGAATCGACACAACGCGGCATCACCTTCGTCAAGTTGGGTGCTCATCACGCACCTCCCCACTCACAGATTGAGTAGGCCTTCGCCCTCGCTCTGTTACGCGGCCGCGGGCTGCGGTGACCCGGTCGTGACCCAACTGTGTCGCCACCGGCACTCGCGTGAGCAGAAATGTCGAACCGGTTTCTAACTCTCAGAACTACTTGCAATCGGATTCCCACGTGGACGCACGGTCTGCTTGTTGTCGTTCTAGCGGGTGCGACGCACGTTGCGATTCGACCTGCCGGACGAAAGATTCCAACACACCGAAAGTCAAGGACGTAGTCGCGGACCGGAAGAACCTCAACAACGTGCTCAAAGCCGCTCCTCGGAGCGGCGCGGCGCGGGTTAGGTAAAGCACGTGAAGCTGAAGTGCGAATCGAGCGAGCCTGATACGTCCTGATGTTCTTCGACAAGCCACCCCGCACCGAATCTCGACGCGGAGCAGGATCACCGGCTTTCGCGGCTCGCCCCACGGGACCAGGCGAACGCGCTCGGCCGGGCCGCGGCCGCCGTCCAGCAGCGGGGTGACGACGGCGTCGGACCCGAGGGAGCCCCTGGATGCGCACCAGGCGCGGCTGGCACGCCCGGCCGGGTTGTTCACACCCGAATGAAGAGAACGTTCCGTACACTCACGGTGTGGCGAAGCTCGTGACCAGCCCTGGACGCCAGTCGGAGGCGCGTGAGCGGCTGTTGAGCACGGCGAGCCGGCTCTTCTATGCCGAGGGCATCCGCGCGGTCGGGGTCGACCGTGTCATCGCCGAGGCCGAATCGCCCGCGGTACCTTCTGCCGGCATCTCGAAGGCAAGGACGATCTCGTGCGGGCCTACCTGGAAACGGCGGATCTCCAGGTCCGCGACCTGCTGGCGGCCGCCAGCAGGTCGATCCCCGACTCCGCCGCCTTTCTCGAGGCCGTGGCGCGGGGAATCGGAAGACCTGTGCAGCGCGGGATTCCGGGGCTGCGCGTTCATCAACGCGGCCGCCGAATACCCGGAGCGGGACAGCGTCGTCCGTCAGGCGGCACTGACGCACCGGGCGTGGTTTCACCAGAAGCTCCAGGACGCCTTCGAGCAAGCGGGCGCGGCCGACCCGCCCCACTCGGCGGACGCCATGGTGGCCATGCGTGACGGAGCGATGGTCGCTGGCTACCTGGGCGATCCACGGAAAGCAAGCGAGACCCTCGCGCACGGCGTTGCCGCTCTCCTGACCGCACGCTGACCGCGCCCTCAGACGTGGCTGAGCTCGAGGCCGGCCGCCCAGCCGAGCGCGTAGTCGGCGACTTCTTCCCAGCCGTCCTCGCCGACGGTGAAGTGCGAGCGGCCGGCAAATTTGTGGTACCCGGTGACGGCGGATGACTTGCGGTACAGGCGCCAGTTTGCCTTGTTCACCTTCGCCGGCACGATGTGGTCGGCGCCGCCCGCGATGAACAGCAGCGGGGCTCGCTCCCCGTTCCGGAAGTCGATCTTCGTCGCGGCACCGGGGTTGAAGTTGGCGAACGCACCCCGGAAGAGCACGCGAGCCGACAGCACGCCGGACGCCGCCACACCACCCTCACCCACCCCTCCACCCCAGCTGAGCGTGGCCGACCACGGCCCCTGGTCACTACGATCGGCCCGAACAGCGCAGGTCGTGAACTCGGCGCGGGAAGACGCACTTCAACGTCAGTGCCTACTGTGCTTGATCTTTGACCGCGAGCGCCTGTCTTCGGGTGACGACCAACGCAGTGTTGGCTGGGTTCGCAGGCTGCGAAGCAGCCCTCAACCCTCCGCCTTAGAAGTCAGCGCTGATTGTGAAACGCATATTCAGTCGTGAGCTCCGACGTATCCAGGTCATAGGCCCCACCTTGGCGGAGTCTGACCCCGGGCCAAATCACTCCCATAGACCACAGAACGAAACACATTGCCCGATATTTCTCTAGAAACGGGAGCATCTCCAGAGTTATATCAGGTGAAATTGCCTTGAATCCGACAGAGACGGCAACGTCATTGATATTTTCTAGAAACTGCACTGGAGTTTTAGCGCCCTTGTTCATCATGCTCGCCAAGAACTGTTGCACTTCCGAAAATATCACTATTCCAAGTTTGTCATTGTCGGCCATTCCGATCGATCTTTTGATTGCCCGATTGACATGCCTCATCACGCGGGCCAGTGAATAATTTCGTGCCCGAATGATCGCTTCGGTCAAGTAATCGAGGTCCTCGGCGGCCCCGCAGGTGAACGGCTGGTCGGTAAACGAGTATATGATCATTTCGTTTGCGTTGACCTTGGTTGGGTCAACCACGTTCATTCCATAGCGGTAGGTCGTTCGATTGGCATGGGCCATGAAATCGAGTGGACGACATCGCGGATTCCAAGCAAGAAAGCTAAGCGTTTCCAGGGCGCACCATGCACTTGAGAAGTACTGGTAGATCTCTAAAGACATGCTGACGTATAAGGAGCACAGCTGTACGATTCCCGGAATCTGCTCGAGTTCCCTGGCCTTCAGTTCCCTGGCGTCAGGATTCTGCGTCACACTCAAATAGTCAACCCAGAACCATTCGATTCCGGTGTCGAGATATATGGCGAGCACCATCAATAATAGCGACCTGTAGAACTTGCCATCCTCGGTATCCGGCATGCCCTTGTCAACCCACGAGTGCGACACAAAGCAGTATGGCGGAGCTGGATCATTCGACAGACTCTCTTTGTCGAGGCGGAATCGTCTCACTGGAATTTTGAGATTAAATTTGTGATTCGCCATCAGATCCGATATGTGCACGAGAGCCACTTCGGAAGCATATTGTGATTCGAAGTCGTAATCCAGGAACCCTGTCTCCTCGGTCTGAAAATTTATTGGTTCCCACTGCCCCAGGCTGTAGCTCCGGCCCTCGACAACCGCCTGCAACGCAAGAATCAGGTAATCAGAGAGACTGTCTACGCAGCGCAACCTGGACAGAAAGGCAAGCGTGGTTGTCTCATCGTCCACCACGAGACGACGTCCGCCTAGGTGAATGCTAGTCACTTTTCGGATGGCTTCGAGGATCTCGTCATCTAGTCTCTTAGAGTAATAGTCTGCCATTCGGTATTTGCCATCGACAGCGGGATCGCTCGCGATGGGATCTATACCACTCAATCTATCGGCAAATTCGTCGTACAGCTCGGTTGATACCAACTGACTCCAATCAGGACTGACTTGCCAGACTCCGCTGCAGCGGTTGAACCGTCGAGCTGTGACGTGCATCACCGACCGGATCACTGCCGTGGGCGCCTATTATAGCCCGCAAGCCGTATTAGAAATGGATCAGTGATAGATCCAGTCATCCCGCTTGGCCGAGCCCAAACACCGGTGTTACCGGAGTCGGGGACCTCTGCCTCATACAGGCAGAGCAGACATCCGCCGAACCAGTTCGCAGGACCGCTGCCTGACGTTGGCCTAACCAGATCGGCGAACACCCTCGTCGCGGCAAGCGCGGTCGTTGCGCAAACCTGGAGGTCCGTCGTTGTGAGGGCACCTCGGCAACCGAACTGGATCGATCGCTCGCGTACCTGCTGCGCACATGCTGCCCTTCGATCACTGGCTGCGCAGTCTCAAGCCGAGCATCCCGTGACCTGCAGCGTTGGATCGGCATGTTGCTGCTTAGTCCGGTCAACGGTGTGGCAGCGCAACCGCCTGGTCGCTCGCGCCAGCTCGGAGCTGCTCATCCGCGGGCAGGTCCAGGCCGCCGAAGTGTCGTCACGCTGGTCGCCGATCGGATCGAAGCGCTTGACCTGTCGATGGTGACCGCGCCGTCCCGCGACTTCCGGTGACCGCCGGCCAGCCCGCCGTCGGCGTCGGCGGTCCGCGCTCCGGCGCCCGCGGCGAATACGGCTCGGACGCTCCGCGGCCTCGTAGACCGTCGCCCCCTGTCGACCGACAGTAAGGCTGGCCTGCCGCGGCACGGCGAGCTGCGACAGGCCACCTTTTTCATCGAGGTCCTCGCTGGGGCCGGGCTGTCCTCGACGCCTCATAGCCGCATGTAGATAGCCGTCAGCTGTTGGTCAAATAGTGGACAGTTACTACCCGCCGAGGTTGCTAAGCGGGCGTTTACGTGTGTGGTAGGGCATCCTGATCATCGGCAGCTGGCCGACACAGGACAGGTACGGATGGGAGCCGCCGTGGGCGGGGTGTTCATCAACTACCGTGGCGACGACAGCCGCGCCATGGGCGAGCTGCTCGACCGCGATCTCGCCGCGACGTTCGGCCGGGAGCAGGTGTTCCTGGACTGTTACTCCATCCAGCCAGGTGCCGACTTCGTCCAAGAACTGATGACACGAGTCCGCTGCTGCCGGGTGCTGCTGGTCGTGATCGACCGCGACTGGCTAACCCTCACCACACCTGCCGGCGGTCGACGAATCGACGACCCCGCTGACTGGATCCGCCGCGAGATCGTCGAGGCATTCGCCGCCGGAGTCCGAGTGGTACCGGTTCTGGTCGACGACACGGACACGCCCACCGAGGGGCAGCTGCCCGCCGACCTGCAGGCACTCGCGCGCTGCCAGGCCGTGACCGTGCGCCGGCGGCATACCCGCTCCGACGTCAGCGCCTTGATCCACCAGCTGTGTGAAGTCGAGCCCACACTCGCCCTGGCGGCCTCAAGCCCGCCGAGCGCCCAGGACACGACGATCACCGACGCTCCCGGGCCGCGCGGCGTGAACGTCACCGGCGGCGTGCACGGCACTGGAGCAGGAATCACGATCGGTGCGGCCACCGGCGACCACTTCACCATCAGCACACCACCGTCTTCTGCGCAGCAGCCGCACAACCCCCGCTAGCCGACGCGGACCACGGGCACACCGCGTCGGCGGCCGACCCGCCCGACCCCGGCACCACCTCGGACGCCGGCACCGGGGTGACCACGAGCATCCACGGTGATCTCGTCGCTACCGATCACGGTGCCGCCGTCGGTGTGGTGCACGGCAACCTGAACCTGCACCCGCCACCCCCGCGACCCGCGCCGGTCATCCCGCGGCAGCTGCCCGCCGCACCGGGACTGTTCACCGGCCGGACCACGGAACTAGCCCGCCTGGACCGCGCCCTCACCCACGCCGCCGCACCGCGGGGACCAGGCACCGACACGCAGGAACCGACCACCGCAGCCCCAGCCACCCGCCCGGCGGGTGCGGGGCAGGGCGCGACGGTGCTGGTCTCGGCGATCGGCGGTGCCGGGGGCATCGGCAAGACCTGGCTCGCCCTGGCCTGGGCACATCGGCATCTGGAGCGGTTTCCCGACGGGCAGCTGTTCGTCGACCTGCACGGCTTCAGCCCCACCGGCGAACCAGTGCAGCCGGCGACGGCAGTGCGCGGGTTCCTCGACGCCCTCGAAGTCGACCCGAACCGCATCCCCACCGACCTCGACGCCCAGGCCGCGCTTTACCGCAGCCTGGTGGCCGGGCGGCGGATGCTCATCGTGCTGGACAACGCCGCCACCAGCGACCAGGTCGCCCCGCTGCTGCCCGGCTCGCCAAGCTGCACAGTGCTGGTCACCAGCCGGCACCGGCTGGACTCGCTGATCGACCGGCACGGCGCCCGCCACCTTCCCCTGGACGTCCTGTCCCCCGAGGAGGCCCGCGGCCTGCTGGCCGCCCGCCTGGGCGCCGACCGCGTCGCCGCCGAACCCGAGGCGGTGGACGAGCTGATCAGGCTGTGCGGGGGCCACCCGCTGGCGTTGTCGATCACCGCACGCACCGCCGGCACCCGCCAAGACATCGCGCTGGCCGAGGCCGCCGCCGAACTGCGCGACCTCGGCCTGGAGGCGCTCGACCACGACACCGACCCGGCCGCCAGCCTGCCCACCGTGCTGTCCTGGTCCCTGCGCTACCTCACCGACACCCAGCGCACCGTGTTCGCGTTGCTGGGCATCGCCCCCGGTCCCGACACCACCCCACCCGCCACCGCCGCCCTCGCCGGCCTACCCGACCGCCTCGCCCGCAGGACGCTGAGCGGGTTGGAGAACGCCTCCATGTTGGAACGGCGGCCGGGCGGCCGCTACGCGATGCACGACCTGGTCCGCCGCTACGCCACGGACACCGCCGACACCACCCTGCCCGAGGAGGTGCGGGAAGCGGCCCTGACCCGGGTCGGGGACTTCCACCTGCACACCGCCCACACCGCCGACCGCCTCCTGTGGCCTCACCGCGTGCTCGTGCGGCCCGAGCCGCCCGCGCCCGGCGTGCACCCGCACCCGCTGCCCGACACCGCCGCGGCGCTGGCCTGGCTGGACGCCGAGCACTCCACCCTGCTGGCCACCCAGCTCACCGCCGCCACCCTCCGCCACCACCACACCGTCTGGCACCTGGCCTGGAACCTGACCACCTTCCACCACCGGCGAGGACACCGGCACGACGAGGTCACCACGTGGCAGGCCGCACTGCACGCCGCCGACCACCTCCTCGACCCCGCCACCCGCAGCCGCACCCACCGGCACCTCGGCGGCGCCTTCTCCCGGCTGGGCCTGCACGAACAGGCCACCACCCACCTGGAGCAGGCCCTGGACCTGGCCCTGCGCCACCACGACCCCACCGAACAGGCCCACACCCACCGGATACTCGCGTTCGCCTGGGGACAGCGGGGGGACGACCGGCAGGCCCTGGAGCACGCCCACCACTCCCTCGCCCGCTTCCGCGCCCTCGACCTGCCGGTGTGGGAAGCCGACGCGCTCAACCAGGTGGGCTGGTACGCCGCGCGCCTGGGCCAGTTCGACACCGCCCGCGAGCACTGCCAGGCCGCCCTCACCCTGCACCGCCACCACCACGACCCCGACGGCGAGGCGACCACCCTGGACAGCCTGGGCTACGTCGCCCACCACACCGGCGACCACCACCAGGCCCTCGACCACTACCACCACTCCCTCACCCTGTACCGCGGCCTCGGCGACGCCTACCAGGTCGCGGACACCCTCGACAGCCTGGGCCATTCCCACGTCGCCCTCGGCCGGCACGAGCAGGCCCGCACGGTGTGGCGGGAGGCGCTGGAGCTGTACCGGGACCAAGGCCGCGACGCCGACGCCGAGCGCGTCCAACACCAACTCGACGAACTCGGCCGCACCTGAACCACGACGCTGCCTACCAGGCAGTTATCGGATAGCGGAGCAGTATCGGCAGGGTGATCCACAGCGGCGGCACCACCGGCATCTTCAAGCGTGGCGAAGGTTCCGTCAGCTCGTCGATAGCGGACGGTGCCGTCGGGCAGGACGTACCAGCGGTCACCTCTCGTGCTGCCCTTCACCGCGTAGGCGGTGGCCCTGGTGAGGTCCGGCGCGTCGTCGCCGTCCCACGTCGTTGTCGAGGGACTGAAGTTTGAGCTGGTCCAGCCCGCTGAGCAGAGCCGGGACAGATCCTCCTTCGCAGCTGACCGACTTCTACATCGAGCTACCTGGCCTTTTCAGTGACTTCCGGCGGAGGTGAAGGTTGATGTCCTCCCGTGCACGAGCGAGCTCCACCGCCTGCGCTGCGACCAGCGCGGCCAGCTCGTCATACGACGGACGAACACCTTCCCCCACAAAAAGATCATCCCACACGCCCGCTCACAGCCAGAAAATGACCTGAACAGATACGTTACATCCAATCTATCGCCGTGAGCGCCGCCAGGCCGACCGAGTGATAGAGAGGCGTCGCGGCAACGTCGACCGTGCGACCATGGATCACTATCTGTAGCGCGCCGTCGACTCGTGCTCTCGCTCTCCGGGACAGCCTCACCCGCCGGCCACGACGGTGTGCGACGATCACAGCCCGCGTCGACAGCGCCTCGATCTGATACGTCATTCCCGCGCGCTGCGACGGCAGCGCATGTCCTCGAGATTGCCCCGAACGGTTTCCGTAAGGGGGTAAGCAGAGCCCAGCACCTGCTCGCATGCGGCGAGGGTTCTCTCGCACAGGGCAATCGCGTCAGTCATCCGCCCCGCCGACCGCAATGCGTTGGCGAGGTTATTACTCGAGTTCAAGGCGTCCGGGTGCTCGAATCCCAGAATCCGCTGCTGGTCGAAGAGAGTCTGCTGATGCAGGTCTATTGCCTCATGCACCCGCCCCATCCCACAGTAGGCGATGGCAAGGTTATTGCGTGAGCGCAGGGTGTCCAGATGGTCGACTCCCAACACTCGCTCTCTTGCCACCAGGGTCTCTTCGTGCAAGGCCATTGCCTTACCCGGCCGTCCAGCCAAGGAATAGGCGATGGCGAGGTTATTGCGCAGATTCAGGGTATCCGGATGGTCAGCTCCAGACACCCGCTCCCTTGCTGCCAAAGTCTCCACAAACAGCATGTGCGCCTCAGTCACCCGCCCCGCCGAGCAGTAGGCGATGGCCAGGCCATTGTGTGCATTCAAGGTGTCCGGGTGATCCTCTCCCAATACCCGCTTCAGGAGGGCAATATTCTTCAGATACAAGGGGATTGCGACGCTTAGCCGCCCTGAACACCTATATATGAAGGCGAGGTTGACCCGCGACCGCAAGGTCTGCGAGTGCTCGGAACCCAGCGCCGACTCACATGCGCCGATAGTCTCCTCACTAAGGGCGATCGCCTCGTCAAATCGCCCGATCGAACAGTACGCGGATGCGAGGTCGTTGCACGAGTTTAGGGTGTCCCGGTGCACTGGCCCAAACAGTCGCTGCTGGTCGGCGAGAGTCCTGTCGCCAATGGCAACCGCCTCATTCAACCGCCCCGCTAACCGATAGGCACTGGCAAGGTTACTTTGAAAAATCAGCCTGTCCAGCTCTTTGAATCCCACCAGCCGGCGAGATTCAGCGAGAGCCTGCTCGAGCATGGGGATCGCCTGATCCGGCCGCCCTGCCTCCCGCAAAGTGGAGGCGAAATTGACGCGGCATCCCAAGGTATCCGGGTGCTCGGCGCCCAGCACCCGCTCGCACGCCGTGAGATTTTGCCTGAACAGAACTAGGGCACGGGTTAGGTCGCCCGCGTCTCGCAGAAGCAGAGCGATTCGATTGATCTGCTCCAGCAGCAGATGCGATGGATCGTCGGTGTTGCTGAGAACGGCATCGAGGTGGGCGGCGATCTCGTCCAGCTCGTCGCGACGCAGCGCAACTTGGTCGCGAGGGAATCGGTTGGTGAGTGCCTCCAGGACTCGGGCTGACGTGTTCACAACGGCGGGTCCATTGCCTCCCGAGGCGGCGCCAAACTCATGTCTGACGACCGACGCCGTGAGTCGATGCACCGCGATGACCCGACGGTCCACGCCGCCGGCGTATTTCCGGCTATCGCCGCCGATCGTGGCCAGCGACGCATCGACCAAAGCTCCCACTGCCGCCCACATCCCGCCGTGCAAGCCAAGCTGCGGTTCGGCCGACACCAGTAGCCCCAGGCTCATCCCATCCGGCGACAACAACGACAAGACGTTCAGCAACCGGACCGCGTCATGGCCACCGTCGACCTTGGCCAGCCTGCTCAGGGCTAGCCGGGTCGCCTTCAGCACCCCCGGGTGGTCAGCCCCGGCCCGTTGACGCAGCAACTCATCCAGGTTTTGGCCCTGCAGCAGCGTGGCGTACTCGGTGTAAGTGGCTCCCGTCCTGGCGATGAACGCCGCCGCCTGAGCCAGTCCCAGCGGCAGCCATCCCAGCAGTTCACCCAGGCGCATTCCGTCATCACTTGGAGAGAGCCCGGTCGCGCGGGTCAGAAACGCCATCCCCTCGGCCGAGGTGAACGTCCGGACTGCCACGACGCCGGTCCCGCCCATCGCAGTGACTTCCTGCCGGTTGGTGGTAATCAGCACCTTCGCCGACCCCACCGCCGGGAGGTAAAGACGCAGCGCCTCCGGATCGTCGGCGTTGTCGAACACCAGCAACCGTCGAGCCCGGCTGTCCTGTTCGAGCCACCGGCGGACTGCTGCCGCCGCCCCCTTCGGGGTCATCTCCGCCGCCCCCGGCAATTCCAGATGAGTAGCCAGAGCAAATAGTTCTGGCAACAAACCGGACTCGGCGTTGATCCATGCGACCAAGTCGTAGCCCCGATCAAGGCACAACCGGACGTACCCGGCGGCGAGCTGCGACTTCCCCACACCCCGCGCACCAGGCAGCGCGACCAGCGCCGCCTGGCCATGCCGCCCCAGCGCCCTCCGCACCGCCCTCTCTTCTCGTGGCCGTGGCTGCCACCGCCACGCTCGGTGTGGAATCGAACCGAACACACGCGACCGCACTGCCCCAGGCTGCGGCAGCGCCCGCACCTGCTGCTGTGCCGCCTCCGTCACCGGCCCGGTGAACGTCGAACCGGTGATCGAAATTGTCGGGGGCTCAGTTTGCTGAATTCGCAGCACGCCGTACGCCGAGAGACCAAGTCCCAGCACCCCACACACTGCGCCGACCACGCTGCCGACCTTGTCCGCAGTCTCCAGCCCAAACCAGAAGGTCCCACCACCGGCCAGGACCGCAGCGAGGCCCGCAACGACCCATAGGAACCATCGACGACGAGGCACACAGACATCATCGCTTGTCGTTTGCGGATCGTGACAGGGCAGCACGATGTTCCGTTGGGCGTAGCAGCATGACGATCACGATGGCTGACGGATTCCTGAGATTGTCCATCTGCAAACTCGCCCCGACAAGGCCTCACCAATCTATCGGCCCGCTCCAGCTGTATGGCCATCAGAATTCAGGCTTCCAGCGCGGACCTTCGGCCAGTTTGTTCTCGCCTGAACCACCTGTTGCTACAGGAGCAATGTCGCCCACTCTCGGTTTGACAGCGCCGGTCACTTCCCTCAGGATCAGGCCACGTAGTCGTACCTGTGTTCGATCTGTTGTCGCTGACTTCCCACAGCGATCTTGGTTTGATGTGGGAGCTTGTCGTGGCGTTCAACTTGTGTGCAGGCGGTCACTGACCGCACCATCGGCCCATCGTATGCGATATCCGGTTTGAGCAGCCAACCCGACTCTGAATCCTCTTCCGGCAGTAACCAGGGGCGTAGCGCCTCCACGCCGGGCAGCCAGGTCGAGTTGCTCGGCGCGGCCGCAGCGCGCAAGTGCCGAGCTCAGCATCCGATCCAATCCCGGACCCGGGTAGCGGCGGCACAATTTCTGCGCCGGACGCGACTGTCACCGTTCTTCAAGGCCACCGGCACCGACATCGACTACGTGTCGCCGCATAGGACGTTATACAGGCGACGGCGGATTGCGACTGCACTGATCGGATGAACGGCTCGAAGCCCGCCGTCATGACTCGGCGGGCGCGACATCCGTCCAGGGTGACCCCACCCCACACATCCTCGCCTCAAGTGGCCGACTCCACCGGCGGGACGGCCGACCTGATCGCACGGTGGATAACCACCGGCAAATCCACCCGTACTTCTCCTCCAGTGCAGGTCAACGACGGGTTGCGGTTCGCCTTCTACGGACGCACCTCCACCTTCCGTCACCAAGACCGCGTGTCGTCACAGGGCTGGCAGCGTGACATGGCCGACAACCTCATTTCCGGTCATGGCCAGAAGCCCCGCGAGCACGGGCGTCACCGGTAGGGACCCAGGAGGAGCCGAGGCAGCGTCCAGGTTCGGCTCGCCGAGCTGGGCGGCCGTGCGGGCGCCAGGGATCGCCGCCAGCCCGGCCACCGCCTCCGGCACCGCCACCACGCACCTCCAGCACCACGAATACGCACCGGAGACACCCGCGTGGGGAAGTCACGAGCGAACCCGGAACACTCCTCGAACACTTGTTCGGATACTGCGAGAAGCGGCGGCCTCTGTCAAGCCAAGCCGGTCAAGCTCACCCACGCGCGGCATCCGGGTGAAGGGTGTAACCGCACGCCAGGACGCGACGTCCTCAGGTACGCAGTGCACCGGACACGGCGTCGGCGGCATGATCGGCTTCGCGCTGGTCGGCGGCGTCGCGTTCGGCATCTACTGTGCCGTCGACACCGCACTCATGAGCGAAGTCCTGCCCAGTTCCGGCTCCCGGGCGCACGATCTGGGCATCCTCAACATCGCCAACACCGGCGGCCAAGTCCTCGCCCCCGTCGCCAGTTCCCTGCTCGTCGGCCTGGGCGCCGGATTCTTGCCCGCCTTCCTCGGCGCCATGCTCGCCTGCGCCCTCGGCGCGGCCCTCATCGCGCCGATCACGAGCGTCCGCTGAGCCACCGCCAGGTTAACGCGCATTAGCCTGCCGAAAACCGGTTCCTGGCCCCCGCCGCCATAGTTTGAGCTGGTGGCGTCGATGTCGTTGCCGGAGCACACCGCCGGCTTGAGTGTCCGAAAGCCTGTCTGGGGCGCCGTCGCCGCACTGGGCGTCTTCGTGGTTTTCCTCTTGTCGGCGACCGATATCTTCCCCTGGGCCGCCGGTTTGGACCACGACGTCCATGCCTGGATCCTCGCGAATCGCACACCCGGCTGGATTTCCGCGGCAGCCGTGGTCACCTCGACGGCCTCCTCGACGTTCACCGCTCCGTTGGTCTTCCTGGTCGCCGCAGCCTTGACTCCGGGGGTGATCTCGGCTCGGCTGACCCGCGCCGTGCTCGTTCTCCTGACGATGCTGCTCGCCGTCCTGCTCCGCTTCGGCATCTCCGAACTACTCGCGCGATCGCGGCCCGCGATGGTGGACTGGGCCGTTTACGCCGGCGGTTTCTCTTTCCCTTCGGGCCACACTTCCGATGCCGCCTTGGCCGCCGGGCTGATCGCCTGGCTCGTCGTGCGGCGGTTCGATCGTGCTCCGCGGTGGCTCGTCTGGCCGCTCGCGGCCAGCTACGCCCTGCTGATCGCCTGGACGCGGGTCTACCTCGGTGTGCACTGGCCGACCGACGTGCTCGGCAGCCTGGCGTTCGTGACGGCGTGGCTGTCCGGGGCGCTCGTGTTCCAGCGGCTCGACGAGCGGGTGGCGACCTCGTCGTACCTCGCGTGACTTCGCCTTGCTCGAACCGGCCGCGAGCGTTCCGCTTCCACCGTCTACTGAGGACGACTTGAGCGATCAGCCTGCACGCACTGGGAAGTGGGGCAGAATCGGCAGCGTGAACAACGCCGCGATCACCTTCGGGCCCGCTCTCATCGCGGTGCTGGCCCTGCTCGCTGTGGCCGGTGCCGCCGTGGTCCGCTGGGGCGAGCTCGGCCAGGGCCGGGCCGTGCTGATCGCCGTCGTCCGGGCCGTCGCGCAGCTCGCCCTGGTGTCCCTGGTGATCACCGCCGTCCTGCGCTCGGCCCCGCTCACCGGCCTGTTCGTGCTGCTGATGTTCAGCATCGCCGCGATGACCTCTGCACGCCGCGTCGGCACCTGGGCGAACCTGCCGTGGACCGCGGCGGCCATCGCGGCCGGGGTGGCCCCGGTGCTGGCGCTCGTCCTCGTGGCGGGCGTGGTCCCCCTTCGCCCGATCGCTGTCGTGCCGATCGCCGGCATCGTCATCGGTGGCGCGATGACCGCGACCTCGCAGGCCGCCCGCCGCGCCCTCGACGAGCTGAAGTCCCGCTACGGCGAGTACGAGGCCGCGCTCGCGCTCGGGTTCACGCCGAGGCCGGCGGCGCTGGAGATCTGCCGCCCGTCAGCCGGTCACGCGTTGATCCCGGCACTCGACCAGACCCGCACGGTCGGCCTGGTGACCCTGCCGGGCGCCTACGTCGGTGTCCTCCTGGGCGGCGCCGGGCCCCTCCAAGCGGGCATGACCCAGGTGCTGGTGCTGATCGGGCTGCTCGCCGCCGAAGCCGTTTCGATCCTGGTGACCGTGCAGCTGGTGGCGGCCGGGAAACTCAGCCGAACAGGTTGACCACTCGCTACCGCACGAACGAAGCAGCGGGGTCAGCCGCCGTGGCCATGTTCGAGGGCGTCCGGTCCGTGACCTTCGAAGCCGTCCGCGCCGAAGCCGTGCACGGCACCCACCACGATCGCCGCGGTGATGAGCAGTCCGATGAGGACGGTAAGGACGATCAGCAGCCGGCGACGGCCGGGCGTGGGTTCGGGTGCCCGGCCACGCAGCACCGCGACCTCCGCCGCGAGGGCCGCTCCCGCTGCAGCGAGGATCTGCCGCCACCCTCTGGGGGCAGTCTGCTCCGGCGCCGGCAGATCGGCGGTCACCGCGGCCAGTTCGTGCCGGTAGCGGATCTGCTCGAGGCGGCCGAGCCGTTCTTCGACCTCGTCCATGGTCAGCCGGCCTTCCCCGGCCGCCGCGTAGAGAGCGGCCCGGACCTGCTCACGTTCCGCGTCCGAGCAGCGGATCCCTTCGGGCACAGTGGTGCCTGTCGCGTTCTCGCTCATCGTTTCCTCTTCCCCGTCCGAAAATGACCTCTCCCGAGGCTAACCGCGAAAATCGGGGCGAACGTTAATCTTCGATGAGAGTTCGGCGCCCCGCCGAGAACCTCAACTACAGTTACCGTGTGTCATCGATAACGGGACGAAAGGACGCCGAGTGCACTTGGTGATCGTCGACGACGAGACCGCCGTGCAGGACTCGCTTTCGCGGACGTTGCGGTTCGAGGGCTACACCGTCTCCATCGCGGGCGACGGCGCCGCCGGGCTCGCCTTGATCCGCGACGAGAGCCCCGACGGCGTGCTGCTCGACGTCACCATGCCGGTGCTCGGCGGCCTCGAGGTGTGCCGGGTGCTGCGAGCCGAAGGCAACACCGTGCCCGTTCTCATGCTGACCGCGCGGACCGCCGTCACCGACCGGGTGGCGGGCCTCGACGCGGGAGCCGACGACTACCTCGTCAAGCCGTTCGCGCTACAGGAACTGCTGGCTCGCGTCCGCGCGCTGCTGCGCCGCACCGAATACAACGCGCCGCCCGCAGCCGCCGCTCCCCCGGCACTGCAGTTCGCCGACGTCACCCTCGACCCGGCGACCCGGGAAGTGTTCCGCGGCGACCGGGCCCTGCACCTGACCCGCACCGAGTTCGCGATGCTCGAGACCTTCCTGCGCCACCCCCGGATCGTGCTGACCCGCTCCGCGATGTTCGAGCACGTCTGGGGCTACGACTTCGGGGCCGCGTCCAACGGGCTCGACGTCTACGTCAGCTACCTGCGGCGCAAGCTGGAAGCCGATGGCCAATCCCGATTGCTGCACACCGTGCGGGGCGTCGGATACGTCTTGCGCGAGGAACCGCTGTGAAACGGCCTCGCTGGAAGCAGCTGTCCCTGCGCGCCCGGCTCGGCGCTCTGGTGGCCGCCGCGGTCGCGCTCGCCGTCGTGACGGTCTCGGCGATCTCCTGGGGTATCACCCGGGCCGACCTCTACGATCAGTTCGACGCCCGGCTGCAGTCCTACGCCCAGCTCGCCGCGAAAGCCGCCTCGCCGGAGGAGGCGCTCTCGACCCTGCGCTCCACCAGCAGCAAGCCCGGGCCCGACCGGAACAACGGCCTCACCGTCCAGTTCCGCTCGGCCGCCGGCGTCGTCACCGGAACCGCGGGCGCGATCCCGGAGCTCCCGCCTCCGCCGCCGGAAGCGCCGTTCTCGGTCAGCCGGGCGTCCAACGTCCACCGCGGCGACGGCGACCGGTTCCGCATGTGGACGGTCTCGGGCTCCGACGGCGGGACGGTCCAGGTCGCCCAGGACTCCGAAGACGTCGAGGACAGTTTGGCCCGGCTGGGCTTCTGGCTGCTGGTCGTGTCCGCCGCCGGGGTGCTCGGCGCCACGGTGGTCGGCCGGGCGATCGCCCGCTCGGCGCTGCAGCCGGTCGACAACCTCACCGCGGCTGCCGAAAACGTCGCCCGCACCCAGGAGCTGTCGGCGGCGATCGACGTCACCGCGAGCGGCGAGATCGGGCGGCTGGCGACGTCGTTCAACTCGATGCTCGGCGCGCTGAGCCGTTCCCGCGACGAGCAGCGGAGACTGGTCGAAGACGCCGGCCACGAGCTGCGCACCCCGCTGACGAGCCTGCGCAACAACATCGAGCTGCTGATCCACGCCGACGCGAACCCTGAGCGGCAACTGTCGGCCGAAGACCGGTCCAGGCTGCTGACCGACCTCGACACCCAAGCCGTCGAGCTGACGGCCCTGATCGGCGAGCTGGTCGAGCTGTCCACCGGGGAACGACCGACCGAAGCCGAGGAGCGCATCGCGCTGGCCGACATCGTCAGCACGGCCGTCGAACGCACCCGGTCTCGCTGGCCGAACGTGGCGTTCGAAGCCGAGCTGGCCGACGCCGACGTGCTCGCGCGTCCCGCCGCCCTCGAGCGGGCGGTGCTCAACGTGCTCGACAACGCCGCGAAGTGGTCGCCGCCGGGTGGCAGCGTGCAGGTGACCATGTCGGTCGAGGGTGACACGGTCCGCGTGCGCGTCGACGACGAAGGCCCGGGCATCCCCGAGGCGGATCTGCCGCACGTGTTCGAGCGGTTCTACCGGGCCGACACCGCCCGCGCGCTCCCCGGCTCCGGGCTCGGGCTGGCCATCGTCGAACAGGTCATCACCCAGCACGGCGGGCGGGCCTCGGCCGACCACGCCGACCGCGGGGGCGCCCGGTTCGATCTCGTCTTCCCGCTGGTCGCTTCTTAAGGAAACTCAGCGCGATCTTCATCGAACTCTCATGCAGGGCCAGCACTGTCTGAGGAGTGACTCCACGGACCGCGCTCCGGCCGACCCCACTGGCGACACTGACGCTGGTCATGGCCGCGATCGCGCAGGCGATCATGACCGGGCTGACCCTCGGGTTGGCCGGCCATGTCAGCCCCTGGCGCGACCCGGTCAGCGACTACGCCTGGCACCGCGGCGGCCGGCTGCCGTTCACGGTCGCCATCCTGCTGCTGCTCGCCTGTGCGGCCGCGCTCGCGGTCGCCGCGCAGCTGGCGGCCCTGCCCAGCGGCCCGCTGGTGAGCACGCTGTTCCTGCTCTGGACGGCCGGGCTCCTGGTGGTCCTGGTCTTCCGGAGCAATCTCAGCGCGGCGGACCCCACCGTGTCGGGCGAGATCCACCGCGCGGGCGGGGCGGTCCTGTTCGCCAGCCTGCCGCTGGCGGCCTGGACGTTGAGCGCCCGGTTGCGAGCTGAGCCCCGCTGGGCCGCCGCGGCCCCGGCGCTGCGGCGCGGCGCGATCGCCGGGGTCGTCACCGCGGCCGCGTTCGGCGCCGCCCAGGTGGTCGGCTGGCTCCCGGCCGGCCTGCTCGAACGCGCGGCGCTGCTGGCCGAATTCCTGATCGTGGTCACGATGGCGCTCGCCCTGCGACGCGCCGCGCGCAGTCCACTGCGCTCCCCGGCCACCGTCGCTTCGGAGGCCATCCGATGACTGCTTTCGCCATCGTGTGCGCCTTGGCCGCCGCCGTGTTGTTCGCGGTGGCCGCGACCCGGCAGCACGCCGAGGTCGCCGAGCTGGCTGTCGAGGGCACGCCCGGGTTGCGCACCCTCACCCGGCTCCTGCGCTCTCCCGGCTGGTGGACGGGGACCGGGCTGGCGACCGGCGGCAGCCTGCTGCACGTCGTCGCCCTGTCGCTGGCCCCGCTTTCGGTGGTCCAGCCGCTCGGCGTGTTCAGCCTGGTCCTGACCGTCCTGTTCGGACGGCGCGCCCGCAACCGCCGGGTCGTGACCGGTGTCGTGCTCGTGGTGGCGGGCGTGGCCGGGTTCGTGTCGCTGGCGGCCTCGGCCGCCCCGGCCGGGGCGATCAGCGCGGGAACGGCCGAAGGGGTGGCCGTCATCGGGTTCGTGATCGCGGCGCTCGTGTGGTTCGCCCGGGCCGGTTGCGCCGCGCTGGCCGCCGCGTCGGCCGTCCTCTTCGGACTCGGCTCGTCGGTCGTGCACGCCGCCGCGTCGCAACCGCTGACCACGGCAGCCTTCCTGGGCGGCCAGGCCCTGCTGCTGCTCGGCGCGGGCGGCGTGATCCTGCACCGCGCCTACGCCGCCGGGCCCACCGCCGTCGTCGTCGGCACAACCACCGTGCTCGACCCCCTGACCGCCGTCGCCGTCGCCGCCCTGGCCTACGGCGAAGTCCCCCAGCCCGCGGCCGCGCTCGCCGCGGTCGTCGCTCTCGCCGGTGTGCGTGTGCTCGCCGGTGCCGTTCCGCAAGCCCATCCGACGATCGAGGAGAAATCCGTGCCCGAGCACCCGACCGGCCTTCGCGTCCTGATCGGCGCCGACACGTTCCCGCCCAACATCAACGGCGCGGCCTTCTTCGCCGAGCGCCTGGCCCGCGGCCTCGCCGGCCGCGGCCACGACGTCCACGTCGTCTGTCCGTCCGACGACGGCCCGGCCCGCACCGAACAGCGTGACGGCTACACGATCCACCGGCTCCGCTCGCGCGCCATCCCGTTCCACGGCGACTACCGGTTCTGCACCCCCGGCGGCGCCCGCCCGGCCGTCGGCGAGATCCTCGACGAGGTCCGCCCAGACGTAGTCCACGTCCAGGCCCACTTTGGCGTCGGCCGCGCCTTGCTCGAGACCGCCGCCGAACGCGCTGTCCCGGGCATGGCCACCAACCACTTCATGCCCGACAACCTCCTCGGCTACACGCCCTTCCCCCGCCGGGTGAAGGAGGCGATCGCCCGCTGGGCGTGGAAGGACCTCGTGCGCGTCTACCGAGACGCCCGTCTGGTCACCACGCCGACGCCGCGAGCGGCCGAGGTCCTCGCGGGAATCGGTCTCGGCCGGCCGGCGCAGGTCGTGTCCTGCGGCATCGACCTCGCCCACTACGCCGTGCCGGCCGCCCGCCCGACCGGCCGGCCGATGTCGGTGCTGTTCGTGGGCCGGCTCGACGCGGAGAAGAACATCGACCAACTGCTGCGCGCCCTGGCCCCGCTGCCGCACGTCCGCGCGGACCTCGTCGGGGACGGCACCCGCCGCCAGGAGCTCGAAGAGCTCGCCGCCGAGCTGGGCGTCGCCGACCGCGTGACGTACCACGGGTTCGTCTCCGACGCCGAGCTCGTCCGCCGCTACGCCGAGGCCGACGTGTTCTGCATGCCCGGCACGGCCGAGCTGCAGAGCCTCGCCACCATGGAGGCGATGGCCGCGGGCCTCCCGGTCGTCGCCGCCGACGCGCTGGCCCTGCCCCACCTCGTCCACCACGGCGAGAACGGCTACCTGTTCGAACCCGGTGCGATCACGACGATCTCACGGTGGATCGCCGACCTGGCCGCGGATCCGGACGCGCGCGCTCGCATGGGCGAGGTGTCCCGCGCCATCGTCGCACGGCACGACATCGACGACGCGCTGGCCACTTTCGAGGCGCAGTACCGGATCCTGCTGGGGGCGTCGACGCCGGCCGTGCTCGGCCAGGCCGCTTGACCCGGGTAAGCGCTCGGCCAACGCTGGTTGGTCGGGCGCTTACCCGTTCCCTGTGAAAGTGCGGCATGCCCGAACGCAGCTTGATCGACGCGGCGAAGCTGGCTGATCTCGCCGACCGGCTGGCAGCGTGTCTCGGCCCGTCGATGCGGGCGGAGGACGCACCGAGACCCGATTCCCTGACGTTGGCCGCGTGGCACGCGATGAACGCGCTCCACCGCGTCGTCGAACTGCTCCAGCTCCCCGACGAGCCCGACGCGCGGTTCGCGAGCCTGACCGATCTCGCCGCACGCGGGGAGGGCATCGTCCAGGCCACGCTGGACACCCTGATCGCGGAGGGCCATGGCGACCCGATCGTCGAGCGGGCCGCCGGTCACGGACATCCCGAAGCCGCTTCGAAGGTCGACGCCACCGCGCTACAGCTTTCCTTCCCGGGCGGGCAGACTGTCTCCCTCCGGATGGCCAGGCACGCCGGCGCGGACAACATCCTCCAGCTCGCCGGCCCCAGCCACGCGGTGGTGGAGAACCTCGATCCCGCCACTCGCGAAGCCGCGACGGCGACGGTGGCCGAGATCGCGCACGTGCTGGTGTCCAAGCTGCCCGAAAGCGAGTAGCCCCGATCCCTGCCAGCCTGTTGAAACGGCTCAGGCGCTCAGCACTCCGGTGGTCAGCAAGCCCAGCAGCGCGACCCCGGCAATGACCCGATACACGACGAACGCCGTGAACGTGTGCCCGACCACGAACTTCAGCAGCCACGCGATCGCCCCGTACGCCACGGCGAACGAGACCACCGTGCCGACCACCAACGGCACCACGTCGAGACTGCCGCCCAAGGCATCCTTCAGCTCGTACAGCCCCGCTCCGGTCAACGCCGGGATCGACAGGAAGAACGACAGCCGCGTCGCCGCGACCCGGTCCAGGCCGCGCAGCAGGCCGGTGGAGATCGTCGCGCCGGAGCGAGAGAAGCCCGGGAACAGCAACGCCAAGATCTGGGAGGACCCCACCAGCATCGCGTCGGTCAACGTCGTGTCGGCCTCGGTGCGCTTGCCCGTGCCGAAGCGGTCGGCCGCCCACATGATCGCGCTGCCGACGATCAACGACGCCGCAACCACCCACAGCGACGCCAACGGCCCCTTCACGAGGGACTGGAACAGCAGGCCGGCGGCCACGATGGGCACCGTCGCGAGAATCACCCACCACGCGAACTTGTAGTCGAACTCCTCCCTCGCCTCGGCTTTCACGAGTCCCCGTCCCCAGGCCCCGACGATCCGCACGATGTCGCGGAAGAAGTAGACGAGCACCGCCGCGATGGCGCCGACCTGGATCACCGCGGTGAAGCCGACGACCGACTGGTCGTCGACGGGGATGCCGAGCAGCCCCTCGGTGATCTTCAGGTGCCCGGTGGACGACACCGGCAAGAATTCGGTCAGCCCCTCCACGATGCCGAGGATCACGGACTGGCCGAGGTCGATCACGCTCAAGGAACGGTCCTTCACTGGGGAATGGCAGGCACCCGGAAGGGGGTCGAGGGGGAACCCCGGGTGCCTGCCAAGACGGGATGGAAACCCTCTTGGCGTTGCTCAGCCTCGGTCGGCTCCGTGGTGCTCGAAGCCGTCGTCTCCGAAGCCGTGGAACGCGGCCACGACCAGTGCGGCGAACAGCACAGCCACCGCCAGCACCGCGACCAGCATCGCCAGCCGGCGCCGCTTGCTCATGACCTGTCCGCCCCGGCCGACCAGTGCGGCGAGGTCCGCGCCCAGCTGGTTCCTGGCCGACGCCAGCACCGGTAGCCAACCGGTGGACGAGCTCGCCGGGGCCGCCGGCGGGGGCAGGTCCGCGGTGGTCTCCGCGAGCTCGTCCCGATACCGGGCCGCGGCAACCCGGGTCAGGCGTTCCTCGACCTCATCGACCGTGAGCCTGCCTTCGCCTGCGGCTTCGGCCAGGTGCTGTCGTGCCTCTTCACGCTCGGCGTCCGAGCACCGGATCCCGCTCGGATCAGCCATCGCACGTCCCGGATCGATCATGTGTCCCTGCATTCCGTCGTCAAACTATCGAGGCCCGCGTTCGCCACCTGCTATGGCCGGGTTAACACCGGGCAAGAACGAATCACGGAGCCGGCACTTCGAGGCGGTACCCGTACCCGCGGACGGTCGTGATCGTCGGCGCGGTGACGCTGTTCGTGGCGGCTTCGGCGAGTTTCCGGCGCAGCGTCACGATGTGGACGTCCAGCGTCTTCGTCGAACCCCGCCAGTGGGTGTCCCACACATCGGCCATGAGCGTGTCCCGGCTGACCGCCGCACCGGGCTCCTGCGCCAGGCGTTGCAACAGATCGAACTCCTTCGGCCGCAACGCGACCTCGTCGCCGGCAAGGGTCACCCGGCGGGCAGCTACCTGCACGACCATGTCACCCAACCGCAACGGGACCACGTTCGAGGACGTCCCGCGCCGCAGGTGCGCATGTAACCTCGCCAGCAGTTCACGCAGCCGGAGCGGTTTCGTCAGGTAATCGTCTGCACCGACCTCCAGCCCGATGACGACGTCCATCTCCTGTGTCCGCGCCGTGATCATGATGATCAGGGCGGTGGGTGTGATCCCGCGGGCACGCCGGCACACCTCGATGCCGTCGAGGTCGGGCAACCCCAGGTCAAGGAGGACGATGTCGTACTCGTCGATGGTCATCCGGCGCAGCGCCTCGCCACCGGTGCGCGACCACATGACTTCGTAGTCGTGCATGCGGAGCGCGGATTCGAGCAGGCTTCCGATGGTTTCATCGTCTTCCACGAGGAGAACTGCCGCCATGGGGAAATGCTAGCGAATGTCCGTTAGAGAACCATGAGAATCGAAATTTTAACCCGTTTGAGCCACGCGCTAACCCGACGCTAACCTTGACGCGCAGCTTTGGCGGGAATCGCATCCGCGCGGGCAGACTATCGCCATGCGCAGACGCATCATCCTGCTCGCCGTCGCTGCTGCCCTGCTGGCGACCAGCCTCTTCGGAGTACCGCTGGCGATCGGGGTCGCCAGCTACTTCGCGCAGGACGAACGCACGGAACTCGAGCGCACCGCCGATGCCGCCGCACTGTCGGTCGCCGACGACGTGTTCAGCCACGCGACCCTGCCGCGGTTCCCGGTGTCCGAAGAGGACACGACCGGCCTCTACACGCCGGAAGGAACCCTGAAGACGGGCAACGGTCCCGCGACCGGCGACGCGGTGGTGGAACGCGCCCGCTCCGGGGAGATCGTGGCCGGTGACGTCGGCGCGGATCTCGTGGTCGCCGTGCCGATCCTGCGTGATTCGGAGCTGCAAGGCATCGTGCGTGTGTCGACGCCGCACACCGAGTGGTACCAGAAGGTCGCGGTCTCCTGGCTGGCGATGGCCGGGCTGGCGGTCGCCGCGCTCGCCTTGACCTGGTTGCTGGCCGCGCGGCTCGCCGTCCGGGTCGCCGGGCCCCTGGAGCAGCTGTCCGCGGCCGCGGCCCGGCTCGGCGGCGGCGACTTCACCGTGCACGCCCCGGTCAGCGGGATCGTCGAGATCGACCAGCTGGCCGAAGCTCTGGACCAGGCCGGGGTCCGGATCGGCGACGCTCTCGACCGCCAGCGGGCGCTCGCCGCGGACGCGTCACACCAGCTGCGCACGCCGCTGGCCGGATTGCGCTTGCAGCTCGAGTCCGCACTCGATCCCCCCGGTCAGGACCTCGAAGCCGCAGTGGAAGCCGCGCTCACGCGGATGGACCGGATGGAGACGACGATCAACGACCTGGTCACGCTGGCCAACCGGCCTCCGGAGGACCGGGGCGTGATCGAGCCGGAGAACTTGCTGCGCGACGTCGACGCCGGCTGGCGCAGCCTGCTCGCCGGCCAGGGCCGCCGGCTGCGGGTCGACCGTCAGGCGTCGGGACGGCCGAGGGCGGCCGAGGCCGCGGTCCGGCAGATCCTCGGGGTCCTGCTCGACAACGCCGTCGTCCACGGCCGCGGCACCGTGACGGTCACGACCCGGGACAGCGCCGACGCCTTCGCGATCGACGTCGCCGACGAGGGCCGGGGCGCCGTCGACGTGCCCGCCATGTTCACCCGCGGGCACAGCGGCGCCGGCGGGTCCGGCATCGGCTTGGCGCTGGCCCGGGATCTAGCCGAGGCCGAAGGGGGCCGGCTGCAGCTGAGCGGATCGGTGCCGACGACGTTCACCCTCCTGCTGCCGTCGGCGCGTGCAGGGCTCCCGCTCGAGCAGTGACCGCGAAGAAGTCGCGCTGGTCCGCGGAAAGGTAGCGGTCCGGCGCCGTGGGCATGTCCGGCGTCAGCGTCTTCGGCGACGAGCCGGCGATGTCGGGCCGGAACAGGTTGGCGCTCACCATCCCGCCGTGGATGTCCAGTTCCATACCTCGCACCGCGCCTGCGGTCGACAGGGCGCTCGCGAGCGCGGTCAGGGTCAGCTGGTCCCCGGCGACGTAGATCAGCCGGCCCTGGGCGTCGACGCCCACGCCCGACCGCCAGGTGAATTGGAACTGGTTCTTCGCGCTCCCCCACTGCCCGGCCGGGTTGCCCGACAGCCCCGGCACGGGGCGGCCGCCGTCGACGACCAGCTCGAGGTTCTGCCGCACGGCGGCGACATCCGGGGTCAGGCGGGCGTCCCGGCCCCAGAGTGCGACGTCGGCCACGCCGGACTTGTCGATGACCAACGACGCCATCCCGTTCTTGAGCGGGATCCCGGCCTGACCGTCGGCGTAGAACCCGCCCGGGGTGTCGCGGAACTTGAAGCCGGAGTTGAAGGTCGCCAGCAACGACGGACGCAGGGCGTCGGGGACCTGCGCGCCCTCGGGCCAGTGGCCGCCGGGTTCCTTGGTGCCGGCGATCAGGTGCAGGCCGGTCCACTTCTGGTCGAAAGCCACGACCGCCGCCACGACGCTGGTGTGGGCGGGATCGGGACGGAGGAAGGTCGTGTAGTCCGCCGGCTGCCCACCGGCCGTTCGCGCACCCGGCGCCCAGGCACCCTCACCGTGGAGTCCGCCGGGCAGGGTGAGCAGCGGAGCGGGTGCGTTCGCCAGGTCACCGGCCGGTGCCGTCGAGCCGACCGGCACGGGGACCGCGTTCGCGTTCGGCGCGCTGTTGGCTGGCGGATGCCTGGTGTAGTACCAGTTTTCCACCGCGTTCACGACCGGTCCGGCACCCATCTGGCGGGCCCAGTCCGCGGTGCGCGCGGCGAACGTCGCGGCGCCGGGGGCGGTGAGCGCTTGGACGTAGGTGACGCCCGGGTAGATGATCAGCAACGACAACACGACAAGCACTCGCCGCAAGCGCTTTCGGCGACGCTTGACCGGCGGTTTCGCGACGGGTGTTCTTCCGGTTTGGCTTGCGGCATCGAACATAAGTCACCGTAACGAGACCGTGGTTCGAGCCAGTCCATCGAATTGCAAGCGAACAGCTAAGCGCGGTCGCCGGTGCGCTGCTTGCGGCTGCGACGCAATTCCAGGGCGAGCGGGATCAGCGAAACCACGACGACGAGGGCCACGATCGGCAGCAGGTACTGGTCGATGCCGGGAATGCTGGAACCCAGGACGTAGCCCGCGATCGTGACACCGACCGACCACAGGACACCACCCAGGACCTGCCAGAGCGCGAACGTCCGCGCGGGCACCTCGAGGATTCCGGCCAGCGGGTTCAAGACGGTCCGCACGACCGGGACGAATCGCGCGAGCACGATGGCCTTCGCGTGGCCGTAGCGGCCGAAAAGCTCTTCGGCCCTCGCCATTCCGCGATGCAGGTGGGGGTTGCGTGACTTCGCGAGCAGCGCCCGTCCGCCGCGGCGGCCGAGGAAGAATCCCGTCTGCGCACCCAGAAGCGCGCCGGCGACGGATGCGACCAGCACCGCGGGCAGCGAAAGGTGGACCGTGGCCGTGGCGCTGGTGGTGCAGAACAGGCCTGCGGTGAACAGCAGCGAGTCCCCGGGCAGGAAGAACCCGATCAGCAGGCCGGTCTCGGCGAACAAGGCCAGGAAGACGCCGGCCGTGCCGAGGCTCGACAGCCAGGACGTCGCGCTCAAGGGGTTCATCGGACCTCCGCCTTCCGCGGGAAGCTTACTTCGACAGCTATGTAGTAGTTCTACACTGATGTCGTATTCGACTGCCACCCGCCCCGTTCACGGCGTGGTCGCGCCACCTCGCCGCCCCAGCCAGTCGCGCTCCCGCAGCCGGGCACGATGCCGGTCCAGCGCCCTTCGGGTGACTAGGTAGGCGCCGCCGAGGACGACGAGCACCACGGACTCCCAGACGAGACCGCCGAGGATGGCCGTGGTGAACGCCTCCGAACCGCTCAGCGGTGGCGCGACCTGGGCGCCCGTCCCGTCGACCCACAACCACACCTGCGGCGGCAGTGCGGAACCCGCGCCCAGGCGGACCACGCCACTGCGCACCCGGCCGCCGGGCGCGACCCAGGTGACGGTGACGGAGATCAGCCCACCTCCTGCCGGTGCCGCAGCGGACGGCACGGGGAGGTCCGGCCGAACGGTCGCGGCGACCTGGTGCCGCGACCGGCCGTCCGCAGCGGCCGTGGCGGTCAACTGGTCGTAGTCGGCCACGACACGTCCGCAGATGACCGCGACCGACGCGAGGACGAGCAGGCCAAGCAGCAGCGCGACGACGGCTTCGAGCCGGTCGGGGCCACGGGCCGACCGGAGGAAGAGGGGCTTGAACAGCCGCATTCGCCCCACCACGTCGTCCACTCGCCTCATGACGTGAGGATGCGCCACGGGATACGCCCGACACAGCACCGTTAACCGCGCCTTTGCCGTGCGCTGGAGGATCTTTGCCCACCGGCGCTCTCATCAGCGCCTCAGTCATCCATGCCCGTTTTGTCCATTACTAAAGTTTCACTAACTCTTGACCCGCACCTGGATTTGAAGGTGAGGCTTACCTAATGCTGGCGACGTTCACCTCACCCATGGATCGCCAGGGAGTCGCGCGTTGTTGTTTTCCAGCCTGCTGATCGGCCTACGGGAAGGGCTCGAGGCGGCGCTCGTCGTGAGCATCCTCGTGGCGTTCCTCGTCAAGACCGACCGGCGATCGGCGCTGCGCTGGGTGTGGCCCGGCGTGGCCGCGGCCGTGCTTCTCTCGGTCGCCGTGGGCGCGATCCTCACCTACACCACCGCACACCTGACCTTCGCCCACCAAGAGCTGGTCGGCGGCACGCTGTCCATCGTGGCCGTGGCGTTCGTCACCGCGATGATCTTCTGGATGCGCACCGCCGCCCGGCACATCTCCGCCGAGCTGCGCGGGAAAATGGAGAACGCGCTGAGGCTCGGGCCGCTCGCCATCGTGCTGGTGTCCTTCCTGTCCGTCGGCCGCGAGGGACTGGAGACCTCGGTCTTCTTCTACGCCTCGGTGCAAACCGCCCGGGGTGAGACCGCCGTGCCGCTGCTCGGTTTCACCATCGGGATCCTCATCTCGGTCGCCCTGACCTGGCTGCTCTACCGCGGCGCGCTGCGGTTCGACCTGGGCAAGTTCTTCAAGATCACCGGCGTGCTGCTCGTCTTCGTGGCCGCGGGCGTGCTCGGCTACGGCCTGCACGACCTGCAGGAGGGCGGCTTCCTCCCCGGCCTGTCCACTTTGGCTTTCGACGCCTCCGGCGTCCTCCCGGAGACCTCGTGGTACGGCACGCTGCTCAAGGGCATCTTCAACTACTCCCAGCAGACCACCGCACTCCAGGCAATCGCCTGGGTGCTTTACGTCGCGATCGTGCTGCCGCTCTTCCTGCGTCCGGCACGAGTCAACGCAACCCCGTCCCCGGCCGCGGCCGAACCGAAGGAGTGACCATGTCGACCGCCCTGCGGACCGGAGTCGCGGTGACCGCGCTCGCCCTCGTCGCGGCGTGCGACGCCCAGCCCTCGGCCGACGCGCCCGGCGGGCCGATCACGGTCACCGCCACGGACACCGCCTGCCAGGTGTCGGCCACCACCGCGCCGGCCGGGAACATCACCTTCCAGATCGTCAACCAGGGCACCAAGGTCACCGAGTTCTACCTCTACGGCGAGGGTGACCGGATCATGGGCGAAGTCGAAAACATCGCACCCGGCCTGAACCGGCGGCTGATCGTCGAGGTCACCGGCGGTGGCACCTACCAGACCGCCTGCAAACCGGGCATGGCCGGCACCGGGATCCGCGGCACGTTCACCGTGACCGGCGGCGCGGCCAAGGGCACCGACGCGAACGCCGAACTGGCCGACGCAACTCGCAGCTACGCCCGCTACATCGGCAGCCAGACCGGCGCGTTCGCCGACGAGTCGAAGAAGTTCGCCGCGGCGGTCAAAGCCGGGGACGTGGCCGGCGCCAAGGCGCAGTACGCCCGCACGCGCGTCTACTACGAGCGGATCGAGCCGGTCGCGGCCAAGTTCGGCGACCTCGACCCGGCCATCGACGTCCGCGAAGCCGACCTCGAACCCGGCCGGAAGTTCACCGGCTTCCACCGCCTTGAAAAGGACCTGTGGGTCACCGGCCTGCAACCGGACTCGGGCTCCGTCGCCGACCGGCTCGTCACCGACGTCACCTCACTCGGCCAGAAGGCCGCCGCTCTGCACCTGAGCGCGCTCGACCTGGCCAACGGCGCCAAGAGCCTGCTCGACGAAGTCGCAACCGGCAAGATCACCGGAGAAGAGGAAGCCTTCTCGCACACCGACCTCAGCGACTTCCAGGCCAATGTGGACGGCTCGAAGGCGGCCATCCAGTCCCTGCGCCCCGTACTCGCCCAGCGCGACCGCGCGCTGGTGACCGCGATCGACAGCCGGTTCGCCGACGTGCAGAAGCTGCTCGACGCCCAGCGCACCGGGGACACCTTCAAGCTCTACACCGACCTGTCGAAAGATCAGGTCAAGGAGTTCGCCGCCGCGGTCGATGCGCTGTCCGAACCCCTGAGCAAGGTCGCGGAGGTCGTGGCCAAGTAAACGTACTTCTACAGTCGGGTAGTATTTCTACATTATCGTAGAGATTCCCCTGGAAGGCGCCGTGCTGGACTACTTCGAAGCGATCGTCGTCGGCGCCTTCCAGGGCGTCACCGAGCTGTTCCCGGTGTCCAGCCTCGGGCATTCCGTCCTGATCCCGGCGGTGATCGGCGGGCGGTGGGCGCACGACCTGAGCGTGTCCACGCCCGAGTCGCCGTACCTGGCGTTCATCGTGGGCCTGCACGTGGCCACCGCCGCCGCGCTGCTGCTGTTCTTCCGGCGAGACTGGGTCCGGATCATCGGCGGGTTCTTCAGCTCGATCCGGCACCGCCGGGTCCAGACGTCCGGCGAACGGCTCGCCTGGCTGATCGTCCTCGCGACCATCCCGGTCGGGGTGAGCGGCCTGCTGCTGGAGCACCTGTTCCGCACCACGCTCGGCAAGCCGATCCCGGCCGCCGCCTTCCTGATCGCCAACGGCGTCGTCCTTTACGGAGGCGAGCTCCTCCGGCGCCGGGCGAACGCGACAGCGGCGCCGGTTCCGGCCGACTCGCCCGGCGCCGCCACCGACAGCGACGTCGCCGCCGACGAACGGCTGTCGCGCATGTCCTTCGGCCGCGGCGTCCTGATCGGCAGCGCCCAGGTGCTCGCCCTGCTCCCGGGGATCAGCCGGTCCGGCGTGACGATGGTCGCCGGGTTGCTGCGCGGGCTGTCCCACGAAGACGCCGCGCGATTCTCCTTCCTGCTCGCGACCCCGGTGATCCTCGCGGCGGGCGTACTCAAGATCCCCGACCTCTTCGGCCCGCTCGGCGCCGGGATCCACGGCCAGGTCCTGGTCGGCAGCCTCGCCTCCTTCGTCAGCGCCTACCTCGCCGTGCGGTTCCTCACCCGTTACTTCCACACCCGGACGCTCATGCCGTTCGCGATCTACTGCGTGCTCGCCGGAGCGGGCGCGCTGGCCGTGCTCACCCTCCGCTGATTACGACAGCGGTGTAGATTCAGGGCATGCGAGACCGGCGGAAGGACACGGCACGACGAGCGCCTGGCACACTCGAGGCCGAAGTGCTGAGCGTGCTGTGGAGTTCCGCCGAACCCCTCGCCCCGGCTGACGTCCAGGCCCGGCTCGAAGACGAACTCGCCTACACCACGGTCGTGACGATCCTCACGCGGCTGCACGACAAGGGCGTCGCGACCCGGGAGAAGCACGGGCGCTCGTTCCGCTACCACGCCGTCGACGACGAGGCCGGGCTGGCCGCGCGGAAGATGACCAAGGTCCTCGACGCCGAACCGGATCGCGACAGCGTGCTGGCCCGGTTCGTGACCCAGCTGTCCGAATCGGACGAAGCCGTCCTGCGCGACCTCCTGCGCGGCCGGCCGTGACCACGGACCTGGTGATCCCGCTGCTGCTGCCTCTGCTGGCGTGGCCGGCGGCGCGGCTGGTCGCGCCCGGGCTGCCGCCGCGGGCCGCGAGCTGGCTGCTCACCGGCGCCTGCTTGGTCCTCGCCGCGGGCAGCACCGCGGCACTGGCGCTGCTCGCGTTCGCCGGGCTGTCCCTGCTCCCGGCGGTGGCCGACCTCGGCAGCTGGTCACCCCAGGCGTTCCGGGCGGAGAGCGGGATCGACGTCCCGGCGTCGATCGCCGGCGGCGTCGCGCTGGCCGTCCTCACGGCTTTGCTCGCGCGCACCATCGTCCGGTACGTGCGATGGGCGCGGCGGCTGTCACGCGAACTGGACGAGCATGGCCGCGACGGCGTCGTGCTGCTGCCGGGCGACGAAGCGGTCGCGTTCGCCGTGCCCGGCCGCGGCGGGCGCATCGCGGTCTCCAGCGGCATGCTGGCCGCGTTGACCCCGCACGAACGGTCCGCGCTGCTGGCCCACGAACGCGCGCACCTCGCCTCACGTCACCATTTCTTCCTGATGGCGCTGACCCTGTCCTCGGCCCTGAACCCGCTGCTGCGCCCGCTGTGCTCGGCCGCGAGCTTCGCCCTCGAACGCTGGGCCGACGAAACCGCGGCACACCGGATCGGCGACCGGACGGTCGTCGCGCACGCGGTCGCCAAGGCCGCCCTCGCCGGTCGCCCGCACCACGGCTTCGCGCTCGCCGCGACCGGCGGACCGGTCCCCCGCCGCGTATCGGCGCTGCTGAATCCCTCGACCGGGCCCCACGGCCTGCTTCCCGTGGTGCTGCTGAGCGCGGTGGTCATCGGAATCGCGGGCCTTTCGGCCCAGACCGCCCTCGACAGCGCGGCCGACCTCCACGACGGCATCGAGATCGCCCAGGCCGACAGCCGCTAATTGCCGCCGTCCCTCCTTCTACCGCGTTTCGCGACGCCGAAGCTCACGACCGCGATGACCGGCGACGCGATCGCGACCACCCGGAGTGCGATGACCGGCAGGCCCGGCTTCGGCTCGGGCATTCCCGGCGGGATGTCCCGTACCTGGAACCGCAGGGTCTTCGTCATGTGGTGCCAGCGGAAGATCTCGTGCCACACGAGGATCCAGCTGCCCGCCCACAGAACGACGGAGACGGCGCCCAGCCAGCTCGCCGTAGCGGTGATTCGCCCGTTCCCGGGGAGGCCCACCCGCAGTCGTTCCGGAAGCACCCGCTGAACAGCAAGCGCCTCCCGCTCCCACGCAGCGCGCTGGGCAGCGGCAGTCCGGTCCCGGCCGGCCCGGCGCAGCGCCGAATGAGGTCCTCGGGGCCGCCACCACCGCGGTGGCACCCCCGGAACCAGCCGTTCCCGGTACTCCCGGAGTTCGCCGTGGCGTCCGGCGAGAAGCAGCCGGGCGAGCTCGAGGTGCTCTGCGCCGATGTAGGGGTGCCCCAGCAGATCCGCCTCGTGATCGGCGACGGCGAGTACGGCCGGGCAGATCGGCTCGGCAGCGAGCGAACGCGCAGCGCGTCGGGTCAGACCTCGGCTCATCGACCAAGGATGGCACGTCTCAGGGAGTACTACGCGTCACGTAGTACGCGCCGTGTACTATCCAGCCATGGACGAGAAGGGGACGGCTGCGCCATCTCGACGTCAGCCGAAGCACCGCCTGATCCGGATTCTGCTGGTCGTGACCTTGTCGATCATGCTGTGCCTCGGCGCCTACGTCGGATACGCCGCGGTCCGAGCGTCGCGTCCGGTCAGCCTGCCTGCTCCGACCGGGCCCTACGCCGTAGGCCGCACCATCACCGAATGGGCCGACCCCGGCCGCGCCGATCCGCTGGCACCTCAGGCCGGCACGCCACGTCGGCTGGCGATCTGGCTGTGGTACCCGGCCGCGCCGCCGCCGAACGCCGCGCCCGCGCAGTACGCCCCGGGACTGTGGGCCGGCCTGCAGCTCGGTGGTGTGCTCGCTTGGAGCGAAACCAGCTTCGACAAGATCCAGGTTCACGCCGCCGCCGACGTTCCGGTCGCGGCCGGGCGGTTCCCCGTCGTGGTTCTGTTGCCCGGTTTGGGTTTCGCCGCGGCGCAGTACACCACGATCGCGGAAGACCTCGCGTCCCGGGGATATCTGGTCGTGGGCGTCACCCCGACCTACAGCGCGAACCTGACGGTCATCGGCGGCGTGACCATCCCGGCGGACGAGGCGGGCAACCCCGCCGTGTTCGAGGGCGGCGACCTGCACGCCGGTGCGGCGCAGGCCGCCGGTGACCGACTGGTCGACGTCTGGGCGGGTGACGCTCGCTTTGCCGCGTCCCGCGCCGCGGATCTGCAGACAGAAGGCCGGTTCGCCGGCCATGTCGACACCACCGCGACCATCTACATCGGTCACTCCTTCGGCGGCGCGGCCGCGCTGGAGGCCTGCCGGTCCGACGCGCGTTGCGCCGGTGCCGCCGACGTCGACGGCACCCAGTACGGCACCGTCGTCCACACCGGGCTCGCCAAGCCGATGATGCTCATCGGCAGCGAGAGCTCTTGCGTGACAGGGGCCTGCGAGCCTGCCGATGCCGGCGAACGTGCCGATCAAGCGACGGCCCGATCCTTGATCGACGCCGGCAAAGCTCCCGTCTGGTGCTACCGGATCACCGGGTCCGAGCATTTCAACTTCACCGACTACGGCGCCTATTACCTCGCCGCTCCTGCCGATTTCCTCATCGCGCTCGGCTCCGTCGACGGCCGGGACGCGCTCACCATCACCAGCACGTACCTCGACGCATTCCTCGACCACGTGGTCGGCGGGCGTTCCGAGCCGCTGCTCACCGCACCTTCGCTGCGGTCAGGCAAAAGTCTGCTATGCCGACGCTAACCTCGCGTTCGATTCACGAGCGTCTTCTTTCTGGCATCGAACAATCATCTGCGAAAAGGCAATGCGCTTGACCCATTGCGGGCGATCCGCCGTGTGCCGTGGTGAGGTGGCGACCTGAAAGAAAGGGCCGATGCCCCACTTGCGTGCGGCCGGAAGGCACCGACCGCCACGGCGATCGCCCTGAGCAGCCCGGCGAGCAACGCGGCGACGGAGAGCTACACTGGTCTCGACACGGCACTGCAGCACAACCTCGGCTTCATCGCGAGCCAGCAGACGGTGCCGGACGCGCAGAGCAGCGCCGCCGACCAAAGCGGCACCAGCCGACAGGGCATGGGCAACCAGACCGGCACCACCGGCCAAAACGGCACTGATCAGAACAGCATGACGGCCCAGCAGAACGCGACCGCGGGCCAGGACTGCGCCGCCATTCTGAGCTACGTCGGCCAGGCCGACCCCAACACGGCCGCGAACCAGCTAGGCATGGCGACCGGTCAGAACGGGGCCGACAACCAGAAGGCGAAGGCTACCGCCGATCAGCAGGCGGCCGACCAGGCAGCAGCCATCGCCGCCGGCTGCGTTGCCCAAGCTTCCGTGAACGGTGCCCAAGCCACCGACACCCAAGCCACCGGTAGCCAGGCCACCGGCGTCGTCTGTTCCGGCTCGACCGTCACCCTCTCCGGCGACGGCGGCTCCCCCGCGGCGTCCAGCAACCAGTTCCCGGTCGGAACCATGCTGAAGGTCACCAATCCGGACAACAACAAGTCCGTCACGGTGCCGGTCCCGCGACGTCCGGCAGCTGCGCGCTGCTGAGCAACTCGGCGTTCGCCAAGATCCGCGAGCCCGGCAAGCAGCTCGTCCGGCACGCGAAGATCTAGCAGGTCGGCTGACCGGCCTCAGGGGTGCCGGCGGAACGTCGGCACCCCTGAGCGCACATCAGTTCAGACCGGGCAGCACCCGCGTGCCTTCCGCACGCACCGCCTGCAACGCGGCCGGGTTCAACCCGAGCAACCGCAGGATCGTCGGCGCGATCTGCGTCGTCGTCACCGAGGCGCCGATCGTCCGCGCTTCCCGCTCCGGTCCGCTCACCACGAGCGGGACCGCCCGGTTGTCAGCCGCGACGCCGCCGTGCTCGGCGATCTTCTTCATCCCACCGGTGTAAACGACGCCGTACTGCGCAACACCGAACAGGTCCGGTACCCGGTCGTCGCCGGGCCGCACCCCGAAGTAACGGGCCGCGTCGGAGCCCGCGTACACCGTCTGCAAACCGGACCGGGTGAACGCCTTCGCCGCGCCGGTGCTGTCGGTGCCCGTTCCGTTCTGCGCCAGCAGATACTGCTTCGCGAAGGACGTCGCGGCGGGCGAGCGATCGGTCAGCCAGAGCAGCATCGCGTCGTCGTCGGTCGACTGGGCGACCAGGTCGCCGGCGCCGGGGTGCAGCGCTCGCCAGGCCGCGTTGAGTCCGTCGAGCAGCTTGCCGTCGTCGACGCGGGTCAGCGCGCGCGGGTCGGTCGGCGACTGGCCGTGCTTGGCGGACAGGATGATCGTCGTGGAGCGGTCGAGGTGCTCCCGGCGCAGCTCGGCGACGAACGCGCCGATCCGGCCGTCCACGAAGTCCAGCGCCGAGCTCAGCACCGGACCGGGCACCACGCCGCCTGCCAGGTAGCCCCCGGCCTTCCCGCCGGACGTCGGCAGCTTCTGCGCGGTGGACACGGACTGGAAGTTGAGGCCGAACACCGCCGGCGTGCCGGTGCGGTGGGTGCGGCCGTGGTCGTAACCGTCGATCTCGTTGAGCACGGCCTGCGCCTTGTAGCCGTCGTACTGCTGGGTGGCGGCGTTGTCGGTGGTCCAGTCGCCCCCGGCCGGGGCGGTGCTGTTGATCTCCGGGGTGAACAGGTCCTGCACCCCGGTACCCGACGGGCCGTTGAGGATCTCGTAGGCCGGGTGCTTGTCCGACCACGCCGTCCGCAGCCCTGCTTGGCGGGCGACCTCGAAGACGGTGTTGACCTTCAGGTACTCGTGCGGCTGGACGGGGCGGCACGTGCGCGGGTCGACCGGCAGGCCGGCCGGGTTCAGCAGGGTCTGCGGGGTGCCGGTCATCCCCAGCACGGACGCGGGCAGCCCGGCCAGGCCCTGCCCGGCGTCGAGGCGGCTCTGGTCGCGGTCGAGGTCCTCGGTGAGGTCGACCTGCGCCCCGGGTTTCACCCCGGCGCACGACGTCGTGCCCGCCGGCAGCAGGCCGTGGTTGTAGGTGGCGTCGTAGTAGATCCCGGTGGCCACCGGGTCGCCGCCGGTGAGCTGTCCGATCAGGCCCGGGAACGAGTCCGACGGCACCGGCGTGCGCGCACCCGTGTAGGCCGTGCCCCGGGCGAGCAGGACGGCCAGCGCCGACTGCGGGTGCCCGGCGGCGTACGCGGCCAGATCGGCCTGATGCAGGCCATCGACGGAGATCAGCAGGACGTGGCGGCCGCCGGGGTGGCCCGCCGCCGCGGCGACGGGGACGGCGGTGAGCAGGCTCAGCGCGGCGAGCGCGGCCGGAATGCGGATCCGGTTCGGGGACAAGGTTTCCTCCTCGGCACGCCCCGGGCGGAGCGTCCCCGGCATCCCACGCCACCGATCCGGCCTCGGGGAGTCGCCGGAGCGAACAGCAGATGAACAGACCTCGGCCGACGATCCACTGTGGACGGTTGCTGGCGTGCACGAGGAACCGGGCGCCCATTCGTCCATTCCGGACAAACTCCCGGTCGCGCCGACACGTGGCGATCGATCGCCGCCCAAGCCCGCGACACCACCTTAAACTACGAGCGTGTAGAACTTCTACATAGGTGTCGTAGACAGGAGTGGGGCATGACTCGCATCGTGATCGTCTCGGCCCGCGTCGGCGCCGGCCACGACGGAGCGGCACACGCGCTGGCCGACCGGCTGACCGGGCACGACGTCGAGGTCGTCGACTTCCTGGACTTCCTCCCGGGCTCCCTCGGTCGCCGGCTGTGCGACGTGTACCACCGGCAGCTGGAAGTCCTGCCGCGCAGCTGGGATTGGACATTGAGCCTGCTCGGCACCCCGTGGGGTGCGGCCCTGGCCGCGCGGGCCGCGACGCTCGCCGGTGACCGGCTGGGCGCGGCTCTCGGCGGCTCCGGTCTCGTCGTCTCGACCTATCCGCTCGCGACCCAGGCCCTCTCCGCACCGCGGACCCGGACCGCGGTCGCCGCGCCGATCGCGGTGTACCTGACCGATCCCTCCGTGCACCGGCTGTGCGTGCACCGCGAGGCCGATCTGCACATCGCCCAGAACCACCACGCCCGCGTGCAGGCGCGCGCCCTCGGCGCCGGCGAGGTGGCCGTCGCGGCCCCGCTCGTCGGCACGCGGTTCCGGCCGGCGACCGCGACCGAGCGAACCCGCGCCAGGCAGGCCTTCGGCCTCCCGGAGACCGCCAGGCTGGCCCTGGTCGTCGCCGGTTCCTGGGGTGTCGGCGAGGTTCGGGAGACGACCGAGGACATCGCGGCGTCCGGCACGGCCCTCCCGGTCGCGGTCTGCGGGCGCAACACCGTGCTGCGCGACCGCCTCGCGGCCGCCGGGTACCCGCACGTGTTCGGCTGGGTCGACGACATGCCCCGGCTGCTGCAGGCCGTCGACATCGTGGTGCAGAACGCCGGCGGGCTGACGACGTCCGAGGCGCTCGCTTCCGGACTGCCCGTGCTCACCTACCGCTGTCTGCCCGGCCACGGCCGCGCCAACGCACAGGTGCTCGACCGCATCGGGCTGGTTCCGTGGCCGCGCGGCCGGGACGAGCTTCGCGTCGCTCTCGCCACGGCCGACCACCCGACCGGGCCCGTCCCCGCAGTGGACGTCGTTCCCCTGCTGGAGAAGCTTGTGGAGGCGGCGTGAAGACCGCCCTCGCGCTCGCCGCTGCCGCCGTGGCTGCCCACGCGGCCCCGGCCGCGGCGTTCCTGCCCGCGCCCCGGCGCGCCCTCCTCCCCCGGCTGGCCGGGGCGACGGTCCCCGGCCGGGTCGCGCTGACCTTCGACGACGGCCCGGCCCCGGCGTCCACTCCGCAGTTCCTCCGGGTACTGGCCGAGCACGACGTGCGCGCGACGTTCTTCCTGCTCGGCTCCCAGGCCCAGCGGTCACCCCGGCTGGTCCGCGAGATCGCCGCGGCCGGCCACGAACTCGGCGTGCACGGCTGGGACCACCGCTGCCTGCTCCGGCGGACACCCCGTGCCACCGAACGCGAACTGCGCACCACCCGCGATCTCCTGCACCGGCTCACCGGCGCCCCACCGCGCTGGTTCCGTCCGCCCTACGGCGTGTTCAGCACAGCGTCGCTGCTCTCCGCGCGCCGCCTCGGGCTCACCCCGGTGCTCTGGAGCACCTGGGGGTTCGACTGGACCGAAGGCTGCACCCCGGCCTCCGTCCGCCGGCGAGTGGCATCCCGCCTCGGCGACGGCGGCACGATTCTGCTGCACGACAGTGACATCACCACCGGGAACGGTGCCTGGCGTGCCACCCTCGGCGCTCTGCCCGGCATCATCGCCGACTGCCGCCGCCGAGGCCTCGACTTCGGCGAGATTCCCGCCGGACAAAACGGATTTTGCCATTCGCTCACGTCACATTGACCGGACGGGAACCCGGTTCTCGCTACGGTGCGCCGAGCCGCGCCGTCGACCGGCCTTTGTAGACAATCACGATTTCGTCCGATTCATGCCCTTCAGCCGAATCCGAGAAGATTGCGAGCCTCATGACGTCAGTACGGGTCCCCGTGTCCAGCCGTGCCCTGGTGAACAAGGTGCCGGAAGTCACGCTCTACTTCTGGCTCATCAAGGTGCTGTGCACGACAGTCGGCGAGACTGCGGCCGACTTCCTCAACGTCGACCTGGGACTCGGGCTGACCGGGGTGTCCGCCGTGACCGGCTTGCTGTTGATCGTCGCGCTGGTCTTCCAGTTCCGCGCGACCCGCTACGTCGCCGGGCTGTACTGGCTCACTGTCGCGATCGTGAGCGTGTTCGGCACCCTCGTCACCGACAATCTGACCGACAACGCCGGGTTGCCGCTCGAGGTCAGCACCATCCTGTTCGGCGCTTTGCTGGCCGCGACCTTCGCGGTCTGGTACGCCTCCGAAAAGACGCTGTCGATCCACTCGATCGTCACGCGCCGCCGCGAGACGTTCTACTGGCTGGCGATCCTGTTCACCTTCGCCCTCGGTACCGCGACCGGGGACCTGATGGCCGAGGTGCTCGGGCTGGGCTACCTCGTCACCGGCGCCATCGTCGTCGCGCTCGTCGCCGTCACCGCCCTCGGCCGGCGCTTCGGCCTGCACCCGGTGCTGGCCTTCTGGTTCATCTACGTCCTGACCCGGCCACTCGGTGCTTCACTGGGCGACTACCTCTCCCAGCCGACGGATCAGGGCGGGCTCGGCCTGGGCGCGACGGTGACCAGCCTGATCTTCGTCGTGGCGATCATCGTCACCGTCGTCTACCTGTCGGTCACGAAGTCCGACGTCACCACGGGCAAGACCGACGAGCCGGTGCGGGGCGGCGGGTGGCAGACGCTCGTGTTCCTGGCCGTGGTCCTGACCGCCGGCGTTGTCGGCTACGGACTGCGCACGTCGGCGTTGCAGGCCGACGCCTCGGCCCCGGTCGCGCCGCAGCCCGTGCCCGGCGGCCCGGCTCAGCCCGCCCCGGCCCGCACGTCGCCGCTCGGTGACCTCTCGACGTTCCGCGACATCACCCAGGACACCCTTAACCTGCTTGAGAGCGGCAACCAGGCGGGCGCGACGAGCCGCGTCGACGACCTCGAAATCCAGTGGGACAACGCCGAAGCCCGGCTGAAGCCCAAGGACAAAGCCGAGTGGACGCGGGTCGACGGCAAGATCGACAAGGTCCTGCGCGAACTCCGCGCCACCAGTCCGGACCGGGCGGCCGAAAAAGCCGCCCTCGACGCCTTGCTGGCGGCGATCGGCTGAGCTCACGGCTTTCCGACGGCCGCACCGGCTTTCGCCCAAGCGGCGCGCAGGTCCACCAGGTAGGTCTGGGCCTGCGCGCCGGGCTTGGTGCCGCGGGCAAACGCTTTCATGTTCCCGGGCCCGGCGTTGTAGCCCAGGGCCAGCAGTTCGTCAGTCGTGTACTGGCCGCTGTGCTTTGCTGGAAGCTGGGCGGCCAAGTCGTGCAGGTACCACGCTTCGGCCTGGATGGCGAGGTCCGGGTCATCCGGCAGCTCCGTCCACTGCCGGGAGGCGAACGGGCGGCCGTGGCGGGTCTCGTCGAACGTCGCGCGGTGCATGTTCGCCACCCCGAACGCCGAGTCCGGCTTGAGGTTCTGCCAGGCCCGCTCGAGCTGCGGGTCGTGTGGCTTGTAGTCCTCGTTGTAGAGGATCGCCAGCACCAGCTGCGGATCGACGCCCGCCTCCCGGGCCCGCGCGATGACCTGCGGGACGAATTTCGCCGGGTCCGGGTTCACCGTCGAGCCGGACGCCGTGTCCGACGGGCTCGGGGGCGGTGCGGCCGACGTCGCGGGAGCCCTGCTCCCCGGGGTCGCCGCCGAGCACCCCGCCAAGGCGAGCGCACACGCGACCGCGAACACACCATACGGCTGCATGGCACCCGCCCTTCCGGTTCACCACCCACCATAGCCGGAGATGCCCAGCTGCCGTTCTTGTTGGCCTGCAGCGCGAACTCGGTCGTGAACGTCTTGGCGAGGTCCACGTTGTGGCCCTTGACGTTGGGGTCGAACGCGGAGAGGACGTTCAGCACGGTCTGCGGGCCGCCTCGGGCATGATCCCGTCCGGGGTGTAGATGCCCTTCTCGTCGGTCAGCGCCGTGACGTAGGCGGCCCGGCCGACGCCGGTGTAGTACTCCGGCGGCATCTGGTCGGTGATCTGGCCGGCGCTGCTCTTGGCGATGAACTTCATAGTCTTGACGAACGCGTTGGCCAGCTTCTGCACGACGTCTTTGTACGCGTCCACATAGGACGTCTGCATGTACAGCGCCGACGCCGGGTCTTGACCGTGGATTCCGACAGCACCGGACATTCGGCGATCTCGCCGGGGTTCACCGGCTGCCGACGGCGAGTGTGCCTCGATCATCGTTCATGCCCCGGATCCGCGGACCGGTCGTCCCGGCCGTTCTCCTCAACGGCAGGAAGGAATTCGGGCCGCGACGTGGTACCGCGGGAGGCTATCCGGCGCGGCGGGTGGTACTGCGGTACGACAGCTCACCGCCGGCGGTGCGGCGTCAAGCGCCGAACCGGCGTTGCCGGCCCGCGTAGTTGCGCAAGGCGCGGAGGAAGTCGATCTCGCGGAAGGCCGGCCAGTAGGCGTCGCAGAAGTGCAGTTCCGCGTAGGCGCCTTGCCAGAGCAGGAAGTTCGACAGGCGCTGCTCGCCGCTGGTGCGGATGATCAAGTCGGGTTCCGGGTGCTCCGGCGCGTACAAGTGGGCAGCGACGTCGTCGACGGTCAGGGTGTTCGCGACCTCGCTGAGCGAACTGCCGGAGCTCGCGCGTTCGATGAGGAGGTCACGGAGGCCGTCGACGATCTCCTGACGGCCGCCGTACCCGATCGCCAAGGTGACGTGGGCACCGGTCGAGCAGTCCCGCGTGGCCTCGGCGGCGTGTTTCAGCGCACGTGCAGTGCTGGCGGGGAGCAGGTCGACGGCGCCCGCGACGTGGACGCGCCAGCGTGCGCCCGGCCGGGCCAGCCGGTCGGTGGCGAGCCGCTCGACGACGTCCATGAGGAACGCCACCTCGCCGCCGGCGCGGTTGGCCAGGTTTTCCGTCGAGCACAGGAAGACCGTGACGTAGCGGATACCCAGGGACTCGCACCAGGACAGCACACGTTCGGCGTGCTCGGCGCCGTACTGGTGGCCGAGGCTGGGGTTGGCCATGCCCTGTTGCCGGGCCCAGCGCCGGTTGCCGTCCATGATCAGCCCGACGTGCTCCGGCAGTTCGGTGCCGGAGAGCTGCTTGCGCAGGCGCCGTGCGTACAGGGCGTAGAGCGGTGCGGTGATGCGCATCGTGTCCGCCTTTCAGGCCGCGGTTTCCGGGGCTCGCAGGACCAGAGGGGTCGCGAGCAGGCACAGCCCGAGCACTGCCGACACGGGCGCCGCACTGACGACCGCGGCGACCGATTGCGTCGCGCCGATGGCCGCGGCCGCCGCGGCCATCACCCGGACCCCGACCCGGAAGCGCCGCGGGGGCACGGCCGGCACGGGGCCGACCCCGGCGAACGCTCTGGCGACCTGGATCACGGCCAGGCCCCACGCACCCCACCAGCACAGGAGCAGCGTGAGCCGGAACGGCGGAGCGAAGGAACCATCGGTCGTGTGGACAACGGCGACCACGAGCCCGCACAGCACGGCGGGCCCGGCGAGCCCGCGCAGGAGCCGTCGCCCGAGGGCCGTCAGCGTGGCCACGGCAGGCCGGGGCGCAACGAGGACCAGGCCGGCGACCACCACCACCGCACAAGCGTCGAGCACCCGGGGAAGTCCGCGAGCGTCCTCGACGGTCAGGTGGACGGCGAACCAGCCGAGGCCTGTCACGATCACCGCCATCGCCGTGACCCGGGCTTGGCGCTGAGCCTCCGAGCGCGCGGGCCAGACAGCGGGGTGCAGCCACACATCGGCCGCGCTCACGAGCAGGTTCGGCCACGACCGGGCGCCGCACGCGCCGACGTCCGCCGCGAGGTCCGCGCCCCAGCGGTCCCGGAACGCACGGGGATAGAGCCGGACCAGCCGCTGCGCGACGGTCATGCCGGCCGCACGCCGAGCCGCCGCAGACCCGCGTCGGCCACCCGGGCCATGGCGCGCAGCTCGCGCTCCAGCACGGCGCGACCTTGCTCGGTGATCCGCACCGGACGCTGCCGACCTTCACCGTCGAGTGCCTCGATCAGCCCCTTCGCCTCCAAGCGGGCGAGCGCGCCGTAGAGGCTGCCCGGCCCCAGCCGTTCGCCGGTCAGCTCGCCGATTGCAGTGTTGATGGCGTAGCCGTGCAGCGGGCCGTCGGTCAGCGCGTAGAGCACCAAGATCTGAGCGTCGTTCGGCATGGTCGGCCCCTCCGGTCGACCGCACATTACTACGCGTTACGTAGTACGTGCAACGTACCGCTCTCCAGACGAATCGGTCACCGTATGGGCCGTCGGCCGTGACCTCTCCCGGCTCGACGACCGCCTCGACCTCCGCGCGGCCTTGCTCTGCTGATCCACTGTGGACGATCAGCGGGACAGGTACATCGACTGCACCGCTTGGTAGGCGGTCAGGCCTTCGGGACCGAGTTCCCGCCCGAGACCGGAGTCCTTGACACCGCCGAACGGAGCGGCCGGGTCGACCTGGTAGGTGTTCACGCCGATCGTCCCGGTCTGGATCCGCTGCGCGACAGCCTGTCCACGCGCCGGGTCGGTGGTCCACACCGACCCGCCGAGCCCGAACGCCGAGTCGTTGGCGATCGCGACGGCGTCGTCGACGTCCTGGTACTTGATCACCGACAGGACCGGGCCGAAGATCTCCTCCTGCGCGATGGTGGAGCGGTTGTCCACGTCGGCGAACACCGTCGGCTCGACGAACCAGCCCTGCGCCTGCCCGGCGGGCCGTCCACCGCCGGTGGTGAGCCGCGCGCCCTCCCCCAGTCCCTTCGCGATGTAGCCCTCGACGCGGTCGCGCTGCCGCGCGGAGGCCATCGGGCCGATCTGGGTGGCGGGGTCGAGCGCGTCGCCGACCGAGAGCCCGCCGGCGAAGGCCGTGAGCGTGTCGACCACCTCGTCGTAGCGGGACGCCGGCGCGAGGACCCGGGTGCCGAGGTCGCAGGTCTGCCCGTTGTTCATCAGGGTCGCCCCGAACAGGCTGTCCAGGTTCGCGACGAGGTCGGCGTCGTCCAGCACGATCGACGCGGACTTCCCGCCCAGCTCGAGCGTGACGGGCCGCAGCAGCCGCCCGCAGGTCTCCGCGATCTGCCGGCCGGCCGCGGTCGAGCCGGTGAACGCGACCTTGTCCACGCCCGGGTGCGCGACGAGGTGGGCACCGACTTCCCGGCCACCCTGAACGACGTTGATCACACCCGGCGGGAATCCGGCCTCCTCGACGGCTTCGGCGAGCAGCTGCGCGTCAAGCACTGTTTCCGGGCTCGGTTTGAGGACGACCGCGCAGCCCATCGCCAGCGCGGGCCCGAGCTTGAACGCCGTCAGTGTCATCGGGAAGTTCCAGGGGACGATGGCGCCGATCACGCCGATCGGGGGCCCGCCGCACGCGGATCTTGCCGCCGAGCATGCCGTCGCGGACTTCGTCGAGCACCGCCGTGCGGATCAGGTTCGCGTAGTAGCGCAGCACCAGCTGCGGGAACGCGCCTTCGGCACCCGTGGCGATGGTGATCGGCATGCCGTTCTGGTTGCTGACCCGACGCGCCATCTCGTCGCTGCGCGCGTCCAGAGCGACCGCCAGGCGCTCGATGGCGTCCGCGCGGGCGCCCGGTTCCCAGCCGCTCCAGCCCGCCGGGTCGTCGAAGGCGGCCCGGGCCGCGGCCACCGCGGCGTCGATGTCGTCCTCCACCGCCTCGGGCACCCGCCCGATGGGCTCTTCCGTGCTGGCGGAAACCACGTCGATGGTCTTCGTCGAGGCAGGCGCGACCCACCGGCCGCCGATGTACAGGGAGTCATAGACCAGCGCCATCGTCTTCAGCCGGCGTCACCTTCCGCCGGGGCGGTCGAGGCGGATCTGCCGCAATCGCATCCCTGACGCAAGTCCTCAAAAATGATGTCAATGCTTTGTGATAAGCCACCGCGGCGTCGTGATGCTGGTACCGCGGGTCGACGAGGTATTGAGCACTACCGTCAGACTGGAGCTTGACGACGGCACTGAAGAACGCGACCTCGTCTAACTCGTCGTTGTCGTTCGGATGAGTGAGTGGATTGCGTATATCGCGCAGGTGGGGGATGCTGGCTTCGAAACTTCGCTGAGCGTCGAGGAGCTCCTGCGGTTGACCGAAGATTTTGATGATCGATATCCCTACGGCACGTAGACGCGCCAGCTCGTAGACATAGTAATCTAGGTCGTTGCCGTCGTCGCCGGTCAAGTCGATGACTTCATGCGGGCTGTCGGGCAAAATTCGCGGCGCATTGGCCGATCGATCGAGGATTCGATGACGCTGTTTCTCAAGGCCAGCTCCGGTGCGCCGCAACGCGCTAAGAAACCGGCTCGCCGCCTTGTCGAAATCCCTCTTCGGCATAACCTCAACATACACCAGGCCTCGTAGGCGCACGCGGTCCAGCGTGGTCGACGTGATCATCAAACTGCACCCGAAACGGGCACGAGACACCTCACGGACAAGCGAAGGCGCTCAACTCAGGAGACTCGTGCGGCCGAAGAGCTGCCGTGCAACACCGGTTCGGCGTAGCGGATGGCGATAGAGCATGCCTCACAGCTCAAACGGGCGAGTCGACGAGACCGCCGTCGAAGCGTGGCGGCTGGCACCGGAGAGGTGGCGCACGCGGGTCTCCCTCGGGTTCCGCAATAGCCTCGGGACCTGCTAGCCGAGCAGCCGTTGCTTCATCATCTCGAGGTTACCGACGCCGGCCGGGCCGACCCTGTTGACCGGGCGACGGTGCCAGCTCGTCGCCAACGAACGCGGCCGAAACTACTTCTCGGAAGTGCCCTTCGACGCGGCCGCCACTACGGACATCGTTGGCATCTACGGGGCACCGGGTCAGCGCCCGCCGCAAACTTGGCACCACTAGGTCAGGACGAGCGGTACAGCTGCGAGACGACCCCGAACTGGTTGAGCATCGCCGACGACAAGTTCTCCGCCGACTCACGGGTTTCTTCGACCGCTGCGGCGGCCGAGATCTCCGTGATCCACGGTTGGATTCGATGAAGTTCCCGCGACCTGTCGGACTTGGCGAACTGGCTGATGTCGTTCCGCTCGGCGCAGAAGTACTTCCATGTCGGCTCCACCCCGCCGCCAATACCGGCGCGAACACCGATCGGTGAGTCGTGGTGCAGGTGCAGGTTCAGCAGCTGCGCCAACACCAAGAACTCCCCGGCCGCGACATCGACTGCTTCCGCGTTGACCACCACCTTCAGGTCGATGGGGCGGTCTTCCATGGTCTTCCAGCTGACGTGCACGGCGAAGGCGACGGTGCCGTCGTGGCCGAGCTGCAGGTAGACGGGGCGCAAACCGTTGCTGTCGGCGGCCGCGAGCGTGTTGCTCACTACCCACGAGCGCAAGCCGACGCGCGCGTTGTGCCTCTGGTCGCCAAGGTTTCGAAGCGCTTGAACACCGAAGCCAGGCCGCGTCCGGAGGCTCGCGCTGTCTTCGAGCGCTCGCTCGAGGATGTGCGCAACGTCGGTGCGGTCGATTCGGCCGGCGAGCCGCGGCACCTGCCGGACCGGCTGCGCCGCGAAGATAGCCCAGCCTTGGTGCACGCCCGGCTGCACCACCAAAGCGTGGGTCGAATCCCACAGGTTCCGCAGTTCCTCACCGTAGCGCTCCTGGGCGGTGAACCGGTCCCGGTACACGCGCGCGATCTGGTGTTCTTCCATCCACGCCGTGTGGTCTCCGTCCCGATACGGGACCACGAAGGCGTTCTGTTGCTTGTCGCGCGCCGAAGTGCCCATGACCGAATGCGGCGCGAGCTCGCTCGCCGGGACCTCAACCACCAGGACGGCCTTTGCCGCGTCGGGCGACCGAAGGACCGTGCAGCGGACATCGGCTAGGAAGGGGCGCACGTGGTTGCGCAGCCACTGGCCGTATTGCCGGTCGTCCACAGCGTCCGCGTCGATCCCCTCCAGACGATGATCATCGGTCACGCCGTAGATCAGCAGACCGCCGCGGGTATTCGCCATGGCGGTGACGTCTTTCGCGAACTCGTTCCACGCGCCGTCCCGGGGTGGCTGTGGGAGGGCTTCCTTCCAGTCCAGGACGTCCGCCTCGGACAGAGCGTCCGCGGCCGCGGCGGCGACGTGCTCGAAGCTGAGCGGTCCCGGACGCAGCCCAAGGTGTTCATGGATTCGCGTCCACGTGCTCGTCATCGCTTCAGGCTAATCAGGAACGCACAGCGAGCCCGGCAACACGCCCGCACCGCACAGCAGCCCTCATCGGGTGAACGAGGACAACGGTCGAGCGGCCCGAGCCACCGACCCACGCAGGTTGCGCGGTCGAAGGCCGCAAACGGGGGGCGGTGGCGCGCAACGTCCGCAAGCAGAACGCCAACGCCCGGCCCGCCATCGCCGGACCGCTCCCGGACATCACCGGTTACGACGTCGTGCTCCTGGCCAGCGGCCTCTGGAACGTCCAGCCGCCCCTGATCATGCGGACCTTCGCCGAGCGTCTCGACCTCACCGGCAAGACCGCCCTGCCGGTGACGACCTACGCCGTAAGCGGCCTGGGCAGGGCGGTTGAGAACTACACACAGGCGTGCCGCGGTGCGACGATCGGAGATGGCCTCGCAGTGCGTGGCGAAGAGGTCGGCCAGTCCCGCGATGCCGTTGTCATGGCTCTAGTGGGCCGGCTTGCGCTGAACGCGGCTCTCCGAGCAGCCGGTGGAGCTCCGGCAGCACGGCGCCGATGTCCTTCTTCGTCCGGAAGACCACGATGGAGCCGTCCTCGTCCCCGCCGGACCGCGCGAACAGGTCGACGGTCTCGGCCATCGCGGCGTCGAACTCCTGCTCCGGTGTGCTCGTCTGCCCGCGCAGCCATCGTCGCAGGACGTGGTTGTGCGCGGTCACCACCGCGCCGGCCATCAGCTCGGCGCGCAGCGCGTTCTCCTCGCCGCCGCCCATCCAGCGGTGCAGGAAGCCGCGGAACAGGCGTTGGTACTGCTGGACTCCGGCGATCTCACGGTCCCGCAGCGCCGGGACGCTGCGCGTCAGGCGGTACCGGGTCAACGCCCGCTCCCCCTCGGCGAGGTAGTGCCGCAACACGAGCCGGGACGCCTCGGTCACGGCGAGTAGGGCGGTGCGGTCGGTCGAGCCCGTCAACCTGGCTTCGATCGCGCCGAGCAGGACGTCGTGATCGGGAAAGATCACGTCCTCCTTCGCCCGGAACGCGCGGAAGAACGTGGTGCGCCCGACGCCGGCCCGCTCGGTGATGTCGTCGACCGTCGTCTGGTCGTAGCCGCGTTCGCCGAACAGCTCGAACGCCGCCTCGCTCAAACGTTCCTTCGCCGACATCACGCACCTCTCGTCGCGGCTCAGCCTAAGGCGTGGCGGCCGTCATACCCGGGCACCTTCACCTACTCGCCGGTACTCAGTACCGTTCTGATGGTACTCAGTCTCAGAGAGGTGGCGATGATGGAACGCGTCGGCGTGGTCGGCTGTGGACAGATGGGGGCGGGGATCGCCGAGGTGTGCGCCCGGGCCGGCCTCGACGTGGTGGTCGTCGAGGCCGATCCGGCCGCCGCAGCCGCGGGACGCGGGCGCCTGGAAAGCTCGCTGGCCCGCGCCGAGAAGAAGGGCAAGATCCCCGACGCCGGCGAGGTCCTGCAGCGGATCCGCGTGAGCGAAACCCTCGACGATCTGGCCGACCGCACCCTGGTCGTGGAAGCGATCGTGGAGGACGAGCAGGTCAAGGCGGAGCTGTTCGGGCAGCTCGACAAGATCGTGGCCGCGCCGGATGCGATCCTGGCGTCGAACACGTCGTCCATCCCGATCATGAAGCTCGGGACCGCGACGCAACGGCCCGCCCAGGTCATGGGGATCCACTTCTTCAACCCGGTGCCGGTACTCCCCCTGGTCGAACTCGTGCCCAGCCTGCTGACCGCCGACGCCACCGTCCAACGAGCCAGGACGTTCGCCCAGGACACGCTGGGCAAGCAGGCGATCTTCTGCCAGGACCGCGCCGGCTTCGTGGTCAACGCGCTGCTGATCCCGTTCATCCTCGCGGCGATCCGGATGCTCGAATCCGGCTTCGCCAGCCGCGAGGCTATTGACGAGGGCTTGGTCCGCGGCGCCCATGGGTGAGGCCGCGTGATGCTGTCGATCACCGTCCCGTCCACGGGCGTGCACATGCCGTCGTTCGCCCGCCTTCGAGTGGTGCAAGGCGATGAATATCCGCTCGTACCCAGATGGAGCAGACCTACCGGAACTGCCCGGCACGGCGTCGCATTCGATTACGCCGACACCGGTATCAAGCGCGCCTCACGCCGCCCATCGGCCGGGCCCGATCGCGCCGTACTCGTCTCGCGCCACAGCCCTCCCGCGAACTGCCCCGCGGCGAAGGCCTTCGACAGGACCACAGTTGACGGCTTTGCGGAACACGATGACGTCCTCGTGCGCGATCAAGTGCAGCGGCAGGCCAGCGTCACGCTGCTTGCGGATGAAGTCGCGCTGGAAAAAGCTGCCGCGCGCGACCAGGTCGGTCTCGGCGACGCGTGCAAGCAGTGCAACGCACCGCTCGACCGGCACCAGCCCGGCGGCGGCGCCGCAAGCGATGACCTGGGAAGGCAAGTCGATCAGCTCGGCGTGCTCGCGCCATGGCCGGACCGTGATCGTCACGTAGCCGCCTGGGCGCAGGACACGCGAGCACGCAGTGAGGATGCGGGTGAAGCCGGCCAGCAGGCGGTGATGGCCGATGTTGGCGAGGTTGCCGCGGTCTAGCGCGCTGCCGTAGCGGTAATGGCGCTTGCTGACCTTGTCGACGCCGGCCTCCCGGTCCGTGCTGACCAGACCGTGCACCGACGGGCCGTACGGCGGCGAGGTGACGACCAGCGCGACCTGACCGACGTATCGCTCCGGCAGCAACTTCGCGAGCTGGCGAGCGTCGCCGCGGACGACCTGGCCGTCGTGGTCGTAGCCGCGCTCGCGCGCAAATTCCAGGTTCGTCCGGGTGACGTCAACCCAGTGCGGTTCGTACTCGACGCCGACCGCGCGGCGACCGAGGTCGATCGCCTCGACCAGCGTAGTGCCGATTCCGCACATCGGATCCAGCACCACCTCGCCCGGCCTCGTGTAGTGCTCGATCGCGTGCGCGGCGACCGCTGGCAGCATTTTGGCTGGGTGCGCGGTTGACTCCGGCACGTACCGGCCCTTGCGCTGCGCGGCCGGCGACGTCTGTGCCGTCGCCCACACCGAGACCGGCAGCTCGTCGCGGTCCGTCGGCACGTCGACGGGCGGGGCGCTCACGGAGCCCTCGGGCATGGACGAGCGGGTGTCGAGGGTGTCGAGGAACGCGCGGGACAGCGGCATGGTCGGCTCGTCGACCTGCGACGGCGAGGTACTCGGCGGTGTAATGGTCATGGTGATGCACCTGTCCTTCTGCTGTTCGATCATCGGAGGTCTGCGGCGTCGGCGTGCGCCTGGCCGAAGACGAGGACGTTGCCGTGCACACGCGTGTGCGGCGCGGGCGAACCGAATTGCTGCGCACAGTGGTCGACGTCGTCGCGCACCGGCCATACGACTCGCGGTGGCGGCTGGAGGCGGCCGTTCCGGATCGGGGTGTGCAGGGTGACGATGTGCTGGAGGTAGAGCAGGTCGGCGTTCTGCGCGGCGGCGACCATCGCCCCTGACTGGTCGATCAGGCGCCCGGCCGAGGCATCGATGTGGGTGTAGACGGCGAGGATGCCGCCGAAGACAAGAAGGCGAGCGGCCGCGATCGCGAAGGTCTCGAGCGAGCTGCCGTCGTCGTTCTCTGTGTTCGACGGCAGCACCGTGATGATCAGGTCCGCCCGTGCACGACCAGCGGTCTGAGCCGAGCCTGGCCCGTCGAGCACGACGGCGTCTGCTGGCGACGAGGCGTCCGGGACGAGTTGGGCCACCGTGGCGTCCCGTCCCAGCGCGCGCCCGGCATCGCGCGCGACGCGCACATCGCGGTCGCGGGCCGCGCGGTGCGCTTCGGAGGCCGGCCATGGTGCGAGCAGCACGCGATCACCGACCGCAGAAAAGCTGGTCGTGATGGGCTCGACGATCGGCACCGGCCAGGTCGCCGCCGATCCGATCGGGTTCGAGCCGGTCGTCCAGACGGTCGACGGGATGGGCGTGAGCTCGCGCGTGCGTTTCGCCGCCGTATTCGTCTTCGCAGAGCGGCGCGGTCGCGCACCCGAGCTGCAGGGGTCGAGTGCGCCCGGGTACGGGATACCATTGGCCGGGCAAGTGCGTCGTGGACTGGTCGAGTCGTCGCGGTTGGACGGTCGATTATTCGAAGACGGCGGACGTCGGACCATGAGCAGAACCTCCGGGAGCGAGCCGCCGACGATCACGCCGGCGGTTCCTGCGCTGTCACCGGCTAACTCCGTGAACTGCATCGGCAAGAGACACCGTCGCACCGAAACAAGATTTCCGTCAGCCGATGACGAACCGTCCTGAGAGGCCGCGTGACAAGGTCCGCGGCACCGAATGAAGTCCATGAATCCGGGCGCACACGCACGCATGAAACGCTTTTGAAGCGACTTTGACACGGCTCTGAACTGGGCGTGAGGCGGTTTTGATGCGGTCGGGCTGACTTCCTGACGACGTCACCTTCCCTCTCGTTCAGGAGTGCCGTCATGGACTTGCCCACGTCACCGAAGAAGCCCGAACCCCGGACGCCGTCAGCTCGCGGTCGTCGTACCGAGTCCGGCGTCTTCGACACCGCCCGCACCGCCTTCGCCTGGCTCGTCACCGGACCGCACCCGGTCGCCCTCGACGGCCACCGGATCCTCGGACTGCCGCCGCGGTTGATGCCGCTGGACGAAATCGGCGCCGCGCTGATCGCAAAGGGATGTCCACAAGAGACGCGGGACGCGGTGTGGACCGCGCTCGTCACGCGGTCGCGGGCCGAGGGCGGCACGTGGACGGTAGCGTGCGTCGGGCTCGCGCTGCCGGTGCTGATCCCGGTCGCGGCCAAGCTCACCAACCGATTCCGCGGCGAAGTCCACGACATCCACGCCGCAGTGCTGACCGGCTTCCTCGAAGCACTCCCCGACGTCGATCTCACCCGGCCGGCGATCCTCGTGCGGCTGCGCTGGGCCGCCTGCCGCGCCGGCCACCGCGCGCTGCGCGATGCCCTCGACGCCGCAACACCAGTGGCTGACCTCGGCGCTCGCGCGCCCGGACCGCACGACGTCGGCGGACACCCGGACTTCGTCCTGCTTGCCGCCGTCGAAGCCGGCGTCCTGACCGCGGCGGAGGCGGCATTGATCGGCGAAACCCGGTTCGGTGAGCTGTCGCTGGCCGATGCCGCGAACGCGCGCGGCCAGACGTACAAGGCGACGCAGCAAGCGCGCCACCGCGCCGAGCGCAAACTCGCCGACCACCTCAGCGCCCTCCGCGATGGCGACGCGGACCTCCCACAGCGAGGTCGAACGGCACGACGGAGCCGGCCTGGTGCTGAGAAGACGCGGCGGCCGGTGTCTCCCCGCCCCTCGAATTCCGGAGTTGGTGATCGCGCGGCCCGATGGCCCGCATGCCCTCACCCATCCCGGTCCGAAGTGGAACCGGGCGCCGTTCAGGAGGCGTCCTCATGCGACTGATCTCGCACCGCACCGGTCGCCCTACCGGCGCTCGCCGGCCGTCGAACCGGCGCGACCGTCGAACGAGTGCCCGGACTCGAACCCACGCGACAAGCTGCCGACGCGACCGTCCTGTGCTGGAAGCTCCGACCTCTCCACGACCGCGACGCCGGTCAGTTGTTCTGCTCGGCTGTATCTTGGTCGCCGCCGCGCTGGTGCTTACCGGGTCGACGGCGCGCGCCGAGACCGTGTACTACGTCGCGCTGGCCCAGACGGTCGACCAGGTTTTGTCGAATATCCGGTCGTGGATCATGGGCATCCTCGCCGGCGTCGCTCTCGTGTTCCTCACCATCGGCGGATTGCGCTACCTGATGGCGTCCAACGACCCCGGCGAGATCGAGAAAGCGAAAGGCGCCTTCAAGGCCGCCGGCATCGGGTTCGGCCTGGCCGCCCTCGCGCCGCTCGTGGTCGAAATTCTCAAGACGATCGTCGGCGGGGTGTAGGCGATGTCTGCCCAGCGCCGGATGGTCACACCTCCAGAACCTACTTGCGCTAACGGACGATCGCGGTGGCGTTGTCGTGCCCGCCGAGCTGGCCTGGTGGCCGCGTCGCTGGTGGTCATACTCGGCCTGATCACGTCGGCCTCGGCGGCCTCGCACCCACGTCCCGCGGAATCCATGGGCCAACTCGATCCCGCGCAACCGCCGCTACCGCTACGGCCCAACCCCGGCTGCGCACCCGGCTCGGCCGAACCTGCCTGCCACCTCCCGAGCGCGACCTCGGGCCCGTCGATTCCGGCTTCTCCCCTGCCACCGATCACCACGCTGCCCGCGCCGCCGTCCTGCTTCCCGGGTTCGATGGCGCCTGACTGCACGCCACCAGCCAGCTCGGTGACGCCGTGCCAGGGACCGAACTGCATCCCGCAGCCCTCCACTTTGGTCCCGAGCACGCCACCGCCGGCACCGATTCCCGACGGCGTCGGCGACGTCGCGGAGTGCGGCCTGACCGACCTCGCGGGCTGCATGATCGTCGCCGCCAGCACACTATTCGCCGCGGTCGTCGCGGCCGGGCTGAACCCGCTGCTGGACCTGCTCGGCAAGACACTGCTGACCACCCCAGAACCGGATCAGCTGCCCGGTCTCGGCGCGATCTGGGTCGGCTCGTGGCACATCCTGCTCGCCTCCTACGTCGTGTTCGTGCTGCTGGCCGGGCTGATCATCATGGGCTACCAGACGCTGCAGGCCCGCTACACCGTCAAGGAGCTCGCGCCCCGGCTCGTCGTCGGGTTCCTCGCTGGCACGCTGTCGTTGTTACTCGCGACCAAGGGCATCCAGATCGCCAACGCGGTCTCCACCGCCATCCTCGGGATCGGTGCCGACCCGGCCGAGATGACCCGCAGGTTGATCACCATGGTGCAGGGCTCCCTGCACGGCGGCGGGCTGTTTCTCGGCATCCTCGGGATCGGCCTGGTGGCGATGCTGCTGGTCCTGCTGGTCGTGTTCGTCGTGCGGGTGATCGCCACGGTCCTGCTTATCGCCGGCGCACCGATCGCGCTGATGCTGCACGCACTCCCCCACACCGAAGGCATCGCCTACCTGTGGTGGAAAGGCACCGGCGGCGTGCTGGCCATCCAGGTCGGCCAGTCGCTCACGCTCGTGGTGACCGTGCGAATCTTCTTCGCGCCCGGCGGCTTCACCATCTTCGGGCCGTCCCTCTCGGCGCTGATGAACCTGCTCTTGTGCATGGCGCTGTTCTACGTGCTGATCAAGATCCCGTTCTGGTTCCTCGCCCCGCTGCGCTCCGGCCGCCCCAGCCTGCTCGGGCGGATCGCGCGCGGTGTCATCGCTTACAAGACGATGGGCCTGCTCGGCGGCGCCGCGGCCGGCCGGGGCGGCGGACGACCTCGCGCTGGCGGGCCGAGCGCACCGGCTGATCCGCCGACGACGCGCTCCGGCCAGTTCATGTTCCCGATGCGGGTGCGACGGGTTTCCCGCCCGTTCCGGACCGGGCGTCGCGGGTGGGACGAACCGCTGCGCGAGGGTGCGCTGAACGAGCTCGGACCCGGGTCCGGTCAACTGTCGATGTTCAGCGCCGCCGTGCGCGACGGGGAGACGACGGTCCGCGCGAACCCACGCGCGTTGCCGTCGAAGGACCTGCCAAACGCGCTGCCGGCCGACCAGCTCGGACTGCCGATGACCGTCCGCCGAGATGCCGATCGCGCGCCGCGGCGCACCCTCGCCGACGAGCTCGCCACTCCCGCGACCGCGCCTCACCGGCAGGCCGGGTTGCTGATGCCGGACGGGCGGATCAACCGCAACGCTCGTCCACCCGCGAAGCTGCCGAACGCGCTGCTCGCGCCGAGCACGGGCATGCTGCCGATCCACCTGCCACCCCAGACCCCGCAGCCGACGCGACGCACCCTCGCCGACGAGCCGACTCGCACCAACCACGTGCCGCAGACCGGCCCGGGACTGCTCACCTCGTCGGGGCAGATCAACCGCGCGGCCCGCGCCCACCGGCGTCCAGCCCCCGACGCCTACAGCCGCAACCGGCCGCTTGCCTCCGGGCAGTACCCGCTGCCCCTCGGCGTGCACCGCCAGCAGAAACCGGCACCGCCGGCCAAGCCTGCGCCGCCATCGAAGCTGGCCGGCAGGCAGCTGCCGTTGCCGCTGGATCTACCGTCTCGGCGGCGTCGTCCCAAGAAGTGAGGTAGCGACGTCATGTCCCGTCCCGTCCGCATTCCCGCCGACGTCGACCGCCCCGACCGCGTGCTCGGCCCGCTCACCGCGCGGCAGCTGGCGATCCTCGGCGTCACCGGCCTGCTGCTGTATGCCCTCTACGGCGCCACCCGCGCCTTCCTCCCACTGCCGCTGTTCCTTCTCGTCGCGACGCCGGTTGCGCTGGCGGTCACGGTGCTGGCGCTGGGTCACCGGGATGGCGTCGCCCTCGATCGGTTGCTGCTGGCCGCGGTCCGGCAGCGTCTTAGGCCGCGCCGCCAGGTCTCCGCGCCCGAAGGCATCCAACCAGCGCCGGCGTGGCTGACTGCCGGACGCGACTCCGCGGACGATGAGGTGGCGCCGACGCCGCTCGAACTGCCCGCGCGCGGCGTCACCAGCGGCAGCACCGCCGGCGTCGTGGACCTCGGACCGGACGGCCTCGCGGTGATCGCCGCCTGCTCCACGGTCAACTTCTCCCTGCGCACGCCCGCCGAGCAAGAGGCCCTCGTCGGCTCCTTCGCGCGCTACCTGCACTCGTTGACCGCGCCGGTGCAGTTCCTCGTCCGCGCCGAACGCCTCGACCTCGTCCCGCAGATCGACGAGCTGCGCACCCATGCCGGCGGGCTCCCCCACCCCGCGCTCGAAGCTGCCGCGCTCGACCACGCCGACTACCTCATCCAGCTCAGCCGGCACGCCGACCTCCTGCGCCGGCAAGTCCTGCTGGTCCTGCGGGAACCCGCGCGGCCCGCCGTCGTGAGCTCGGCGCTGGACCAGCTTCGCCGGAAACCTGCGGCAGCGCCGATCGATCCTGCCGCCCGCCAGGCGGCCGAACAGCGGCTCACGCGACGGTTGAACGAGGCCACCGAGCTGCTCGCGCCGGCCGGCATCGTCGTCACAGCCCTGGACGCCGCCACCGCGACCGGTGTGCTGGCCGCCGCGTGCAACCCGGACACCTTCCTGCCGCCGTCGGCCGCGCTCGCCGGCGCCGACGACATCGTCACCGCCGCACCGATCACCGACCTCTACGACGACTTCGAAGACAGGTGAACCTGCATGTCCCGCATCCATGACCTCGGGTCGACGGCCGAGGCGTTCACCCCGGACGCGCTGTCGATCGGCCCGCGACACCTGGAAGTCGGCAACGAATGGGTCGCCTCGTTCGGCGTCACCGGCTACCCGCAGGAGGTCTACCCCGGCTGGCTCGCCCCGCTGTTGACCTACCCCGCCCGGCTCGACGTGTCCGTCCACGTCCAACCGGTCGACCCGATCACCGCAGCCAGCGGCCTGAAGAAGCAACGCGCCCGCCTCGAATCATCCCGCCGCCACCATGCCCGGCACGACCACCTCGACGACCCGGACCTCGACGCGGCCGCCGAAGACGCCGCCGACCTCTCCCGCCGCGTCGCCCGCGGCGAAGGCCGGCTGTTCAAGTTCGGCCTCTACCTCACCATCCACGCACCGGACGAAGAAACGCTCGCCGAGGAGGTGTCGGCGCTGCGGTCGCTGTGCGCGTCGCTACTGCTGGACGCCAAACCCGCCACCTACCGCTCCCTGCAAGGCTGGGTCACCACCTTGCCGCTCGGCCTCGACTCCCTCGGTCTGAAAAGGACGTTCGACACCGCCGCCGCATCCGCGGCATTCCCGTTCACGTCACCGGACCTGCCGGCGGTCGACCCGACGTCGACTGCGCCGAGCGGTGTGCTCTACGGCTACAACGTCGGCTCCCAAGGGCTGGTGCACTGGGACAGGTTCGCCTGCGACAACCACAACTCCGTCGTGCTCGGCCGCTCCGGATCCGGCAAGTCCTACCTGGTCAAGCTCGAGACGCTGCGCAGCCTCTACCGCGACATCCAGGCGTTCATCGTCGACCCCGAAGACGAATACGCCCGCCTCGCCGCGCAGGTCGGCGGCGCCTACGTTCACCTCGGCGCCGGCGGCGTCCGACTCAACCCCTTCGACCTGCCCATCCACACCACCGCAGCCGGGCGGCGCACCGCTCCGCAGGACGCCCTCAACCGGCGTGCACTGTTCCTGCAGACCGTGCTCGCCGTATGCCTGGGCGCCGAGCTGACTGCCAGCGAACGCGCCGTCCTGGACACCGCCATCGTCGCGACCTACGCCGCGGCCGGGATCACCACCGATCCGCGGACCTGGACCCGCCCGGCGCCGTTGATGCGCGACCTGCGCGACACCCTCGCGGCCACCGCAGACGGCGCAGACGGCGCAGACCTCGCCGCCCGGCTCCACCCGTTCGTCGATGGCGCGTTCGCCGACCTCTTCGCCGGACCCACGACCACCACGCCCGACGGGCACCTCGTCGTGTTCTCCCTGCGCGATCTGCCCGACGAACTCAAGGCGATCGGCACGCTGCTGACCCTCGATGCCGTTTGGCGACGCGTCTCCAACCCCGCCGACCGCCGCCGTCGGCTGGTCATCGTCGACGAGGCATGGCTGCTTATGCAATCTGAGGAGGGCGCGAAATATCTCTTCCGGATGTCGAAGACCTTCCGCAAACACTGGGCCGGGCTCACCGTCGCCACCCAGGACATCGAGGACGTCCTCGGCAGCGACCTCGGCCGCGCGATCGTCGCCAACGCCGCCACCAGCGTGTTGCTGCGCCAATCCCCGCAGGCCATCGACCAGGTCGCCGCGACCTTCAACCTCTCCGAAGGCCAGCGACAGTTTCTGCTCACCGCTGAACGCGGCCAAGGCCTGCTCGGCTCCGGCACCGAATGGGTCGCCTTCCAGGCCCTCGCGTCACCAACCGAGGACGTCCTCGTCACCACCGACCCGGAGTTCCTGGCGACGCTGCAGAACTCAGAGTCGAATCCGGGCTGGGTCGAGCTGTGAGCGCGGCCTGCGGTGCCTCAGCGGTCGGCTTCGTCGATCCACTTGATCGTCGCGACCACGTCGTCCTTCAACGTCGCCCCCACGGCGATGGCAGCGGCGCGGCGAAGGGACTTCCCGATGAGCGAAGGCCAGGGCAGGGCGAAGTCCAGCGCCGGTTCGTTGTCCGGCACCGACGTCCAGTACCTCGTGTCGGACTCGACGCGCCAAAGCTGGAAGTACAGCGTCACCTGGCCATGCGACGCGAGATCGTCGAGAACTTCCGGCAGCCGCGTCGACGGCCACGCCTGGACCCCCTCGGCGGTGGTGAGCCGCAGGCTGGCGGTCAGCGGCGGGACAACCGGCCTCCGCGCGCCGAGCGCCGTCAACGCGAACCGATACCCCACCGGCTCGCTCCAATCCGGATCGACACCTCGGCTCCGGCACGCGTGATAGGCCCGCCACAGAGCCGGCACGGCCTCAGGCACCGGGAAATCGGAGAGGGCGAGCGCGGCCCATTCGCGCACGGTGTCGTGCTCGCTGGTCAGCAGCTCGATCAACGACGGCGCCGCGCGGGCATCGCCGAGCTCTTCGATGATCTCGATCGCGCACAGCTGCCCGTAGCGAGTCAGCGTGGGCAAGCACCGCAGCAGCGGCGTGATCACGTCGGTGTCGCGGCCGCGATGTGTCAGGGCCCCCTGCGCGTCCATCGCGTCGTCGGTGCTGTCGGCGTCGAGCCGGCGAACCAGCCGTTCAAGCTCGTCATCTCCGTCACCGCCGACCATGCCGTCCCCGCTCCTCGTCGTGATCGCGGCTTCCCCAGCCGATTCCTTCCGGGCCCGATTCTCGGACACCACGACTCCGCGGGACAGCGAATTTCGTCCTCTTCTCGCTTGCGTCGGAGGTCTGCAGCGACATGAACCGACACCTTTCTCGCCTCCACCAGAGCTGGGTCGGCGGCTACCTGACCGACCCCTGGGCTGCCGTGCATCAGCTGCTTGTCGACGCTGGTGAGTGGGCGGTGCGCTGGAGCCCGCTTGTCGTGCCCTTGCTCATTGCCGTCGTCGCGGGTCGGGTGGTCGGCCGGCGGTGGTGGCGACGCCGCGGCCACGTCGCGCTCCTCGCCGACGCGCGGTGCGTCACCGTGCTCGCCCCGCCGACCGTCGATCCCGCCGGCGGCGCCCTGCTGTGGTCGAACCTCGTCGGACTGCTGCGACCGAGCTGGCGACGCTGGCTCGCCGGCCAGCCGCACCTCACGTGGGAGTACCGCTTCTCCGAGCACGGCGTCGCTCCGCGGCTGTGGGTCCCGGGCGTCATCCCGCCCGGCCTCGTCGAGCGGGCGATCGAAGCCGCCTGGCCCGGCGCGCACACCCGCGCGGTCTCCGCCGACCCGCCGCTGCCCGAGCCGGGCGACGGCCGGCGGGCGGTCACGGTCGGCGGCCAGCTGCGGCTCGCCAGGCCCGAGGCGCTGCCGATCCGGACCGGGTTCGACGCTGACCCGATCCGCGGTCTGCTCGGCGCGCCGGTCGGACTCGGACGCGAGGACTACGCCAGCGTCCAGATCCTCGCCCGGCCGGTCACCGGCAGGCGAGTCAGTCAAGCACGTCGCGCGGCCCGGCGAGTGCACACCGGCGCGTCCGGACGAGTCGGTGGTCGTGTCCTCGACCTGCTTACGCCGAGCGCGGCGGCGACTCGACCCGGACGCGCCGGTGATGCCCGCCGGATCAGCCAGGATCCGCAGCTGTCGCTGGAGTACTCCGCGCAAAACCGGGCGATCGTCGGCAAGCAACGCGGCTCCCAGTACGAGACCGTCATCCGCTACGCCGTCACCACGCACCTGCCCGCCGACGCCCCCGACACCGAAGTACGGCGGGCTCGGGACACTGCGCGTGGTCGCGCCCACGCCCTGGCCGCCAGCTTCGCCGCCTACACCGAGCACAACTACTTCACCCGAACCCGCCTCCGCCACCCGCAGCGCGCGCTCGCCGAGCGTCGTCTCGGCCGCGGCGACCTGCTGTCCGTTCCCGAGCTGTCCGCTATCGCGCACCTGCCCGTCGACGCGGAGATTCCCGGTATCGAGCGCGCCGGGGCGAAAGCCGTCGCGCCGCCACCGGGCGTGGCCGTGCCTGGGCCCGAGGTCAAGCCGCTCGGGGTGGCCGACAGCGGCCACGCTCGCGGCGTCGGGCTGCGCGTGCCGGATGCCCGCCACCACCTGCACGTGCTCGGCGCTACCGGCTCGGGCAAGTCGACGCTGCTGGGCAACCTGATCCTCGACGACGCGGACGCCGGCCGCGGCATCGTGCTCATCGACCCCAAGGGAGACCTCGTCACCGACGTCCTCTCCCGGCTACCCCGCGACGCCGCCGACCGGGTCGTGCTCTTCGACGCCGACTCCAAACAGCGCCCGCCGTGCCTCAATCCGCTCGAAGGCGGGGAGACCGACCGCGAGGTCGACAACCTCGTCTCGGTGTTCCGCCGCGTCTACTCCGCGTTCTGGGGACCGCGCACCGACGACCTCATGCGCGCCGCCTGCCTGACCCTCCGGGCCCAGGACAGCGTCCCGACGCTGGCCGACCTGCCCAAGCTGCTCAGCAGCGAGGCCTTCCGCGCCCGCATCACCAGCGGGCTGACCGACCCGGTCCTCACCGGCTTCTGGGAGTGGTACGACGAACTCACCGACTCCAGCCGCAGCCAGGTCATCTCCCCGCTGATGAACAAGCTCCGCGCTTTTCTGCTGCGGCCGTTCGTCCGGGACGCCATCGCCGGTGGCCGCTCCACCGTCGACATGACCCAGGTCCTCAACGAGGGTGGCATCTGCCTGGTCCGCATCCCCAAAGGCTCGCTCGGCGACGAGACGACCCGGCTCGTCGGCTCGCTGGTCGTCGCCCGCACCTGGCAAGCCACCACCGGACGCGCCCGCGTCCCTCAGCGCGAGCGCCCCGACGCCTCGCTGATCGTCGACGAGTGCCACAACTTCCTCAACCTGCCCTACCCGCTCGAGGACATGCTCGCCGAGGCCCGCGGCTTCCGCGTCGCCATGACGCTCGCGCACCAGCACCTCGGCCAGCTACCCCGCGAGCTGAAGGAGGGCATCTCGACCAACGCCCGGTCGAAGATCTTCTTCAACGCCTCCCCCGAAGACGCCCGCGAACTCGCCCGCCACACCGCACCGAGGCTGTCCGAACACGACCTCGCGCACCTCGGCGTCTACCACGTCGCCGCCCGCCTCGTCGTCAACAGCGCCGAAACCGAGCCTTTCACCATGACCACCACTCCCCTGCGCCCCGCCGTTCCCGGGCGAGCCAAGCAAATCCGGGCCGAACTCCGCCGCCGTCAGTCCGACCCCACGGGTCGGACGGCTCCGCCGGACCGGACGACCCGGGACACCACGAGGCCGGCTGCGCACGGCCGGAAGACCGACCCGCGCCGCGCGCGGCTCTGAGACCCGCGGAGGTTCCCGTTGATCACCACCACCACCCGGCAGCACCAGCTGCGCCAGCATCTTCCCGGGGCAACCACCGCCCGCGCCGGCAATTCGATCGAGCACCAAGCCGCGCTCGCGACGCGCCTCACGCCGCGGGACAAGTGGCTGCTGGCGCTGCTCTACGAGCACCGCGTTCTGACCTCGACCCAGGTGCAGGAGGCCGCGTTCCCCTCCGGGCGCTCGGCTCGTCAGCGGCTGCGCGAGCTGTACCTCTGGCGGGCGGTCAGCCGGTTCCAGCCGTTCCGTCAGCTCGGCTCGGCGCCGATGCACTACGTCCTCGGGCCCGCCGGCGCCGCCGTCTTGTCCGCTGAGCACGGCTTGGAGGTCAAGGACCTCGGCTACCGGCACGACCGCGCCATGGCCATCGCGCACAACCAGCGCCTCGCCCACACCGTCGGCGTCGGCGACTTCTTCACCTCCCTGATCGCGCGCAGCCAACGGCGTGACCCTGCCCGAGATGGTGAGGGGGTCACCGCCTGGTGGTCGGAGACCCGCTGCGCCCGCCACTTCGGCGACCTCGTCATCCCCGACGCCTACGGCCGCTGGCACGGCGCCACCGGCGAGCTGGAGTTCTTCCTCGAATACGACACCGACAGCGAGTCGCTGACCAAGGTCTCCCGCAAGCTGCTCGCCTACGCCCGCCTCGCCGACTCCACCGGCATCGCCACACCCGTACTCTTCTGGCTGCCGACCAGCCGCCGCGAGGCCGGCGCGCGCACCGCGCTCGCCCGCATCCACGCCGACCTCGACCAGATCGCCGACGTCCCCGTCGCCACCGCAGCCGCCGAACTCCTCGAGCCCGGCGCCGCCTGCCCGAGCCCGGCAGACGAGGTCTGGCTCCCGCTCAACGCGAGGTCCTCGAGTCGCACTTCCCCGCGGTACGCGCTCGGCGAGCTGACGCACGCCTGGCCGGCCCATGCCCCCGCTGCGGCCTCTGACCTTGACGAAGCGACCGTCTCGGCCTCCGGGCAGACCGTGGCCTACCGGCTGCCGCCGCCTTCGCCCACTCCGCCGGTCTCCACGCCCAGCCGAACTCGCCGCCGCGGGTCCTGATCTCGCGAGGAGTATTTCATGGGATCGAAGATCGCAGTCGGCATCGCCGTCGCGCTCGCGATGCTGCCGATGCTGCTCGGCGCCGTGCCGCTGGCGGTGGTCACCTCGCTCACCGGCACAGGGAGCACAACGTGCACGCCGAGCGAGACGACTGCCGACAGTGTGCCTGGCTATGGGCAGGACCAGCTCGCCAACGCTGCGATCATCACCTCGGTCGGCAAGCAGCTGCAGGTCCCCGAACCCGGCTGGATCATCGCGGTCGCGGTCGCCATCCAAGAATCCGCCCTGCGCAACCTCGACCACGGCGACCGGGACAGCCTCGGCCTCTTCCAGCAACGCCCGTCCCAAGGCTGGGGCACGCCCACACAGATCATGGACCCGACCTACGCCGCGACGCAGTTCTACCAGCACCTCCAAGCCGTGTCCGGATGGCAGCAGCTGAGCCTCAACGACGCCGCCCAGGCCGTCCAGCGCTCCGGCACACCAAACGCCTACGGCCAACACGAGGCGACCGCCGAAGCGATCGTCGCCGCGGTCGCCGGAGTGACCTGCGAGCACACCGGCGCCGGGGACTGCGCGAACATCGCCGCGCCGACGCCCGCCGCGCTGACCGCTATCAACTACGCCTGCGGGCAACGCGGCTTGCCGTACGTGTGGGGCGGCAACGGCCCGCTGGACGGCGACGCCGGGTTCGACTGCAGCGGCCTGACCCGAGCCTCCTACGGCGCCGCCGGCGTCCCGTTGCCGCGGACCTCGCGCGAGCAGTACGCCGCCGGACCGCACGTACCCGCCGGCGCACCGCTGCTGCCCGGCGACCTCGTCTTCTACGCCACCTCCGGGCGCGTCCACCACGTCGGCCTGTACATCGGCGGCGGCAACATGATCGACGCCCCCGACTTCGGACAGACCGTCAAGGTGGAGCCCTATCGCCACCCCGGTGACGACTACGTCGGCGCAACCAGGCCAACCACATCCCGTTGATGGAGCGCACGTATGCACTTCTGGGCGATACGTGTGTCTTGTTTGGACGATGGCTTGACATGAAGCGATTGATGGAGCGTCCATAGACACGTAGCCCGAACCACCGGATGCGCACCGGCGGGCGAACGCCCCGGCCGGGGCATGACCATCCACCGCTTCTCCCGAAACGGAGCCCGTCATGCCCAAAACCCAGAATCCGCCGTCGAACGACACCAAACCCGAACCCGCGGACACGAAGGTACGCCGCGCCCTGGAAGCAAGCCCCGGCACGACCGCCGCCCAGCTAGCCAGCGCGGCCGGAATCGGACGGTCGACGGCCACGAAGATTCTTTCACGCTGGGCCAGCGAAGGACTGGTGATTCGAACCACCGGCAAGGACCAGTCAGTCCCCGTCACGTGGACGTTGCGCAACGAACAGAACGACGACGCTGCCGCCGAAGTCACAGCAACCGGCGAAGACGTGGCCCCCATGGCAGATCAGAAGGGCGACGCTCCCGCCGGAGACACCGGAGAACGAGAAGCGGATCCCTCACCATCGCCTGCCACCGGCGTCAGCACTGTCTCCGACCCGGCACCCTCCGGGGACCCGACGGCCGACACACCGAACAAGGAACGCCTGCCGAAGGGCGCGCTCTACGAGCTCGTGAGGGAATTTCTGCAGGCCCGTCCTGGCGAAAGGTTCGGACCCGCCAAGATCGGCACTGAGTTGGCCCGCTCCAGCGGCGCGGTAAACAACGCCCTCGAGAAGCTCGTCACCAACGGACTGGCAACAAAAACGTGCGAGGCACCGAAGCGCTTCACTTCCAACTGACCGTCACGCAACCAAACGGGGGCGGATCACCATCATGGTGATCCGCCCCCGTTAGTGCTGGAACCCGACAAAGAAGGTCAGTGTGTCGCCTGCTGGTTCACCTCGGCCGGATGGGGAAAGACGCACTCGTCGTCGCAGTCCTGCGCACCAGCAGTGGCAATGAACGGACAGTCGCCTCGGTGGGCCTTGGTGAAGGTGACGCTGCCGTCAGGATGCTCGAGTATGTGCAGCGCGCCGCCATGGTGGTACGCCCAAACGACGTCGTCCGGGTCGATGCGCTTCTCGCCATCGAAGCCGTAGGTCGTGGCCAGCAACGCACTGATCGCACCGTGAACATGAGGTGAGACGATCTGGGTGGACGGTGGGGCGGCGAGGATTTCGGCGGCCCTACCGAGGAGACGCTCGGTCAGCGCGCCGAGAGCAGTGGCGGCGTGGACGTCAGCGCTCGGTCGCGGAGTTTCGTGCCACCAGTTGCCGGGAGCGTCAGCGGCGATGCTTGTCCACGTCATCTGGTCGCTGAGCACCTCCGCGACAGCGAAGCTCTGGTTGATGTAGTAGCCGCGCTCGACGCATGCTCGAAGCGTGCGTCCGGCGAACTCGACTACGCGGATGTGGTGGTAGCTGGTCGGGGTAGCGCCTGTCGCTTCGTCGCGTTCGGTCATCGAGGCGTTCATCGTGGTCTCCTCCGTCTTCGTGTGCGATCTGTTGGTCGTGCGGGGTCCGCTCAGGTCGTCAGGTCGAGACAAACCCCAACAGGCGAGCCAGCTCTGGCGCGATCACAGCAGCGCGATCACGAGGCACCAGTAACGACATCTCCACGTACGGCGAACGAGTGTTCAACTGGATGCGCGATTCCCCGTCGTCGAGGCGGCAGACGGTGAGGCTCGACACTCCGGGCAGGACACGTACCGGGCCGCCGAACGCTTGCGCAACGTCGAGCATGGCCGCGCGTTCTTGCGTCAGTCGCTCGTGGCGTTGCGCGTTGCGCTCCCGGATGCGGCCAGCCCAATATCGATAGGAGGGCAGCACATCCTCTTCGAGGCGGTCGGCGACCTCCTTGATCGGCGTGCGAGTTTCCACGAGTACCGGGCGCGGTTGATGTTCCTTCGGAAAGAACCAGCCCGGTGGGTAGTTCGGACGATGGTGGACGTAACCGTCGGGTTCGGACCAGCCGGTTGAAGACTCGTCCTCGTCGTACGGCAGGACTGCCTGGAGGGTGTAGGCCCACGGCCGCAGGTTCCTGACCGGATCAACGCGAAGGGCTTCGCCCGCTGGCCCCAGGAGCACCGTGCCGCCGTACAGACTCTTCATGTAGCCAGAATGGCGCAGGTAGGTCGCCAGGCCCCACGATCCTTCCAGTTCGGATGTCAGGCCGAGTACTGCACTGATGATTCGTTCTTCGCGGGTAACCATGATGGTTCGCCTTTCGTTGATATTTCCGGTAAATAGGTGGTAGCTAGGTTTTCGCGCGTGCTGGCCCGGCACGGGTTTACCGGCGGGCAGCGGCGCGCAATGCGGTGGTGGCGGCGTGTCCGATGGCGCGGGCGGCGGTCGTGGGGTCGGTCAGCACGTGGACGGTGGCCCCGTCGAGCGGGGTGTCGGTGTCGCTGGTGGTCAGCCACAGCACCGCGCACCCGGACGCGCGCAAGCGGTCGAGCTTCTTCTGCCCGTCGCGGCGCGGGTCGGCGCGGTAGTTGCCGTCGGACACGATGACCACCAGCCGGGCCGCGCCCGGGCGGGACAGGCCGAGGGAGCCGTCGAGGGCGTCGAGCGCGCGGGGGATGTCCTCGTAGTTGTCGTTGGAGCGGAACTCGGTGACCTCGGCCGGCGGCTTGCCCGGGCGGGTCAGCGGGCGGACGTGGTGCCCGAAGATGACGCTCGCGGTGTCGGCGGGCACCCGGGTGTGGCGGGCGGCGTTGGCCAGGATCCAGGCGGCCGAGGCCACGTGGGCGCGCGCCCAGCCCATCGAGCCGGACACGTCGCACGCGATCCCGACCCGCAGCGGCGGCACGGTGACCGGTGTCCGGGTGGTGCGGGTGAACGGCTCGGCGGTCACCACGGCCCCAGCGGCACGCTGAGCCTCGGCCGCACGGACCCCGCGCATCCGCAGCCGTCCCGGCGGCACCTCCGAAGTGGATCGCACGGCGACGCGTTCCCGGGTCCCGGCGGTGTCCAGCGCCCGAGCAAGCACCCGCGCGGCCGTGCACTCCTCCGGCCTAGGCGGACGGGTGCCCGTCGTCCTGGTGTCGCCACCACGGGGGCCGCCGGTGCCGAACACCCGCCGCGCCACGGCCCCCGCTTTCTTCTCTGCGGCGTCGTCGCGTTCCTTCTCGGCTGCCGCGACGGCGGCCGGGTCTTCGGGTGCCTTCTCCCCCGCGACGTTTGCCGCCACCCCGCCCAGCACGGCGGCAATGGCATCCGCCAACGGTGACGGGACGGCCGGGGCACCGGGGCCTGACGGGCTGCCGGATGGATCCAGCGTGCCGGACGGGGCAGGCTGCGCGGCCGGATCCGGGCTGTTCGGGTCGGTGCCGAGGATCTCGCACCACTGCCGCCCGAGGTCGAGCATCTCCTCGCCCGCGTCGTCGGCGGTCCGCAGCGCCTGCCGCCACACCGCCCGCAGCTTGGCAAGGACTTCCGCGCCGAGCACGTCCTCGATCACCCGGGCGACAGGGGCGACCTCGGCGTGGGTGAGCACCCCGCCGTCAGCTCGTCCCAGCAGCAGCGCAGCGGTGTGCGCGGCGTCGGCGGGGGTCATCTTCGGGGCCGTGGCTGGGTCGGCGTACAGATGCAAGTCGGTGGCGACGATGCCCCTCACACACGCGCGCAGCCAGTGCCGGTCATCCGGACGACGGCGGATGTGCGCCGCTTCCATCCGTGGCTCTTCCAGCAGCATCGCAGCGGCGACCACCCCCGGCGGGGCGTCGTTCGGGGGTTCCCACGCGGTGTGTTTGGCGTGTCCGCACTCATGGGTCAGCGCGCCCCACACCGGGGCGTAGCGGGCACGGTCGGACAGGTTGGCGGGGTCGACGGTCGCGGGGTCCACGCCGAGGTGGTCGCCGTCGACCTCGATCAGCGCGCGGTGCGGGTAGAAACACGCGGGGGCACCGGCACCCGCGCCGGGGGCGACGGTGACCACGAGGTCGTCGCGGTCGGCGATCACGGGGACCTCGTCGGCGAACGCGGCGGACAGGGCCAGCCACTCCGGGCGCGCGGGAAACACGGCGGCACCGGCGGCGGTCGGGTCGGTGGTGACGTGGGCGCTCATGGCAGGTCCTTTCGCGACGGTTGGCGGGTCGTGGCGGTTCAGGGTTTGGTGGGGATGCGGGCACCGAGGGCGAGCGGGGCGACGGTGCGGCCGAACACGTCACGCACCACGGCGGCGACGGTGGCGCGGTCCTCTTCCGGCGCGATCCCGACCAGGTTTCCGGCGGCGGCGTCGAGGTCCCACGCGTCGGCGAGCTTCTTGAACGCCAGCAACTCTCGCAGCTGCGGTGCCCACCCGATCTCGCCCTTTTCCTGCCGGGTGGCGAGGTTGCGCGCCACCCGCACGGCCTTCTTGTCCACTCCCAGTTGTTCGGCGAGGGCGTAGTCGCTGGAGACCTGGATGTGCACGGAGAACCGGGAGGACAGCGCGTCGGTGAGGATGGCCCCGTGGACGCCGGGGTTGTGTCCGGCGACGACGTAGAACCCGGGAGCGGCCGTGACGACTTCGCCGCCGTTGGACTTGATCAGGATTTCGCGGCGTCCGTCCATCGCGGGGTAGACCACGGCCAGCACCGTCGGCGGGATCAGGGTCGCGTCGTCGATGAACAACGGAACCCCGGCGCGCATGGCGCGGACCAGCGGCCCGTGGACGAACACGAAGTCGCCGCCGGGGGTTTTGGTGTAGTCGCCCACGAGGTCGGCGACTACGGTGTCGCCGTCGCCTTGCACAGTGAGGCAGTCGTTGAACGCTGCCTCCACCACCGAGGTCTTGCCGGTGCCGGGCGGACCGTACAGCAGTGCGGCGACCCCGGCGTCCCGTAGGCGCGCCAGTGCGGTCACGTCGGGCATCCCGGACAGCAGCCGGGGGTGGTAGTCCATCCCGTTCGGACGTTTGACCGGCCCGGTCACCGCGCGCGCCGGTCGTGTGGTGGCGCTGCCCGTCGCGGACGGAGCGGGGCTGGTCGGGGGCGCGGTTGTCTTCGGGCGTGACGCGCGAGGGGTACAGGGTGGCGCGGGGGTGATGGCGGGCGCGGCGGCCGCCGCCGTGGTCGCGGTTGCCCGGTAGCCCAGTGGTGCGGCGGCGGTGAGTTCGGCTTCTCCCCGGTCGGCGAGCGCTTTGCAGGCGTTGCCGACCGCGCCGGATGAGCGGTTCAGGGTCGCCGCGATACCGCCCGGGGTGTGGGTGGTCGCGGGGTCGTCGGCCAGGACTTTGGCGACCATCGCGCGGAGTTCGCCGTTGCGGAGCCGGGTCGCCGTCCCACCTGCCGGGGTGGTCGGCCCGGTGGTGGGTGCCGTGGCGGGCGGGGTGGGTGTGGTCATCGCGGGTATTCCTTTCCAAGTGGGCGGCGCGGGTGATGCGGCGGATCAGAATGATTCGTCACGATTCTTGATTGATTTCCGGATTTCCTCGGCGACACAACAAAAGTAACTCGACAAAGCGGCCACGCGCAATCCTTTTCCACGTCCCATTCGGGTGACGAATTCGCACTCAATAGAAGAATCTCAAGCATTTCCGCCAAACCGTTTGCGCAGGTTCGCAGCACCTAGCGGCCGCCGGCACGCCCGGTAACCCAACAGTAATTGCCATTTCATGTGAAATGAAAATAAGGAATAGATGACTGCTGACACGAGGTGAGATAGCCGTCGGAACTGGACCGCGGAGACCTGATCATGGGAGCCGGATCGACGGGGCGGGCCTGATGTGCTTACCTGCTTGTCGCCAAGCGAGTCTGGGATATCAGCGGATCCCCGCATACCAGCGCTGACCTGCGTGTATCCGCGCGCACGGAGGATCCGTCTTAGCCGGTCCACGGAACGCCAGGGCGATCGGCACCCGGATGGGCACTCCCGGCGGCGGGCGGTCGCGCGAAAGGCGGGGCCGTTGGACGGCCGGTTCCAGCGAACAGGTCGATCAGAGGGTCGATGCAGTGCTGCGTCCGCCCATGAGAAACGTTGCGGAACCTCGACGGCGGCGCGGTCAATGACACCGACTCTGAACGGAAACACCGAGATACTTTTCTGCGCGATGACTATCAGTGCGTCGACACTAACATCCGTCGCGGCCGCTTGCCATTTCAGCTGTAGAGGCTCTTCTATGGTGTCGACACGGTGTTTCGGACCTTCGGGGTTGCGATTCCGGCGTGGAGGTCTTGCAGTCGCTCGGCGAGCTCGATTGTCGCGGCAGCGGGTGTTTCGTCGATCTCGGCGAGGCGGGCTTCGAGCAGGCGCAGCGTCCCGGCTATCGCGTCGTGCCGGCCGAGGTTGTGTTCGAGGCGCATGATGTCGCGGTAGAGCAGCTCGTTGTGCGGGTCCAAGTCCCGCGCCGATTCCAGAAGCTCCAGCGTGGACTCGGGATCGCTCTGGACCTGGGCGCGGGCCAGGGCGGCGACGGCGTCGAGGGCGTCGCGGCGGACGCCTTCCCGCAGCGCGGTGAGCCATTCGGCTTCGACGCCGGCCGCCAGCTCGCCGCCGTAGCTGGCGACGATCGCGGCGTGGGCCGCGGAACGGTGGTGCTCGTCGGTCATGGTGCGGCGGCGAGCGAGCGCGCCAGCGAATGCCCAATAGTCGACCTCGACGACGGTGGGTTCGAGGCGATACCGGCCGTGGGCCGCAACCACGACGTCGCCGATGTCGGGCGAGGTTGCTTTGTCGATGGTGCTGCGAAGGCGGGACAGGACGGTGCGCAGCACGGCGGCCGGGTCCCGCGCTGGGCGGTGGGCCCACAGGCTGTCGATGATCGCCGCCCGCGGAACGCCCTCCGGATGGAGAGCCAGGTAGATCAGCAGCTCCCACAGCCGCCGCGAGAGGCTACCGGTGACTTCGACGACGTCGTCCGCGCGAGTGACGTCCGGTCGCCATGCCAACGTCGGCTGTCCGAAGACCGACAGCACCAGCGGCGTGGCTACGTCGTGCTGGGCTTCGGTGGTAGGTGACGTGACCGGCTCAGGTGCTGCTTCGACTTGGTCTGGTGCGGGAGGGCCTGCGATCTCCAACCCGTGGCTTGACTCGACTGCGGGTTCGGGGTGGTCGTCCCGGACGCCGTGTGCGGCGTCGAAGAGAGCGAATAGCTCGCGGGTTGCCGATTCGGGGAGGGTGAAGGCTCGCCGGCCGCGTAACGGCTCCCCCGGACCTGGTGACGTCGCGGTGATGGCGCCGGCGGTGTCCACGTAGACCGTGACGCCGGGGTGCCATTGGCCGAGCAGCAGCACGGTCGCGTTGCCCTCCCCGAGGACCTGCTGCAGCCGGGTGCGATCGGGCTCGCCTGCCGGCACGTTCGCCAGGAGAATTCGGCGGACGCTCTCCGGCGTGCTGTCGAGGCGTGTGATCGCGGACGCGAGGTCATCGACGACGTGGACGCGGTCCGGCAGGTCGTCGACCTGCTCCGGGACGCCGAGCAAGCTGCGCAGATCCCGAGCCGGCGCGACGACCTTCGGGTCGCGAGAGGAGGTCATGGCCGTGAGCAGCAGCGCGCGGACCGCGGCGTGGCTGCCGGGTCCGATGAGACCGAGGCCGTGCGTCGCCGCGAGGTCCAGTGCCAGTTCTGCGGCGGTCTCATCGACGACGTCACTCAGCTCGAGCGTCGCATCTAGCTCGGCAACTTCGCCGTCTACTTCCGCACTGGCCGGATCGGCCTCGTCGAGTTCGGCCCGGGCGTGCTGGTGTGCCTGGTGCAGCTGGTAAACGACTGGGGCGACGGGCAGGTCGTCGCCGCGCCGGCCGCTGCCGGGCCGGTAGCCGGCGCGCTGCCGTCGTCGGGCGACCAGCAGCGCCGCGCTGGCCGCGCCCGCCAGCCCGAGACCGACGTATACGCCAGGCCCCCACGCCGAGCCGGGGCTTGGAGAAGCGGCGGGATTCGTTACCGGGCTCGGCGGGGAGACCATCGCGGGCTTCGGAGGCGGAGGCAGCGGCGATGGTTTCGGCTGGACGGGCTTGGTGGTCGGCGGCAGACGGACCTGGTCGCCGGGATGGATCAGGCTGGGCGACGTCAGCTTGCGACCGCCGGGCTGGGTGCTTGTGGCGCTCAGGCGCCAGATCTCCGGCCACCGGTCACCGTCGCCGAGACGGCGTTGCGCGATCCGGTACAGCGAGTCGTAGACACCGTCGCAGGGCGGACGCACCAGCTCGACATCCTCCGATTCGCCAACGACCGACGTCGCGGTGACCGACGTATTCACGCCGGCCTGGATCGCGCTGCTTCCGACGGGTGCGGCGAGGGCGGTGCGACTGAGGAACGACACCACGGCGGCGGTGATGAGCATCGCGGCGATCCGGCGGAGCGGGCTGCCGCCCCGGGCGAGGTCCGGCCGGCCGGCGGCGAGGACGAGCTCGCGTACGCAGCCGACCAGTTCGACGATGAACGCGCCCCACAGCAGCCACGCGCCGCACGCGAGCACGTGGAGCAGCAGACTCGTCGACAGCGGGCCCGCCAGCACCTCGCCGACCTCTGCCGTCGTCGGCAGATGATCTGGGAGGGGCCAGCCGATGAACCGCGCCAGCACCCACGGCAGCCCGGCACACAGCCCGGACAGCAGCGTGAACGCCACGCCGGCCTGCAGCAGCCGTCGCGCGCCGAGCAGGACCGCACGATGTGTCGGCACCACAGCGTCCCCGGCTCAGCTTCGCTGGCCCTGCGCAATCGGGGGCTGCGTACCCAGCGCTAACGGCCCAGGGCGGGGTTCCGGCGGTGCGGGTGCTGGCGAGGCCTCGGGCTGGGTGTCTGGTTTCGGGCGGCGGCTTCCGGGCGGGCGACCGCGCCGCGCGCGGGGTTTGCCGGCGGTGAGCCACCGGGTGAGGTCGGCGGCCGGGACGTCGGTGAACTCGGCCAGCTCCTCGACGCCGACGACGTCCGACGCCGCGGCGAGCACGGTGCCGAGCTTGCGTTCGACCTCGGCCAGTTCCTCGGCCAGCGTGGCTCGGCGGTGTGCGAGCTCGCCGACCTCGCGGGCTGCGGCCGTCCTCCTGGCGCTCTTGTCCGCGTCGGCCTTCTCGACACGGCGCTCGATCTCGTCGGTCGTGATCATGCTCTTCTCCTTCGAGGGGTCATGGCTCGAGCGCGGTGATGCCGCGCTGAGGATGTGCGGCACCGCTGCCGTGGGCACCGATCGCCGGGATGCCGATGAGTGAGAGCAGCTGCGTGGGCTGGCTGGTCGTGACGGTGACGGTCACGGTGTCGGTCGTGGCGGTCACTGTGCCGGTGGCGCCGATTCCGGCGAGGTAGTGGCGAGCGAGTTCGTCGGCGTGTGCGGGTATCAGCCGCAGTGCGCCGGTGGCTCGGTAGGCGGAGAGGTCGATCGCCTGTGCGCCGGCGCGGGCGGCGGACTCGGCTTGGCCGGTGGCGCGAACTTTGGCGGCAAGAGCGAGGCCGCCGTCCAGGCCGAGGCCAGCCAGAGCCAGGAGCCCGAGCATCAGCACGAGGACGAAGGCTGAAACGCGGCCCTCTTCGGCTCGCCACCACGCCGCGCGGCGGCGGGCGTCCATCACGCGCCTCCGGCGGCGGGCTGGGAGCGGTAAGTGTCGATGACTTCGCTGGCCGTGGCGCTGAGCGTCCGGGTGCCGGGGACACCTAATATCAGTGCTCGGCCGAAGTCGACGGTGCAGTTCACGCTGACGACGACGGTGCTACCCGGGCTCGCCGACGTGCTCGCGGTGACCGACGCGTCGCGGCAAACCAGCCTGGCATGTGCCAGCGCCGAGGTGGCGGTCGATTCCGCCGCGGTGCTGGCGGCCGCTGGGGTGCGCTGCAGGCTCGCTGCCCGTGCGGCCTGGTGTGCGGCGTCGTCCAGCCGCAGCCGCGCGTCGACGCCGCGGTGGACGACCACCGCGACGAACACCAGCAGCATGACCAGGACCGGTGCGATCAGGACCGCTTCGGCGGTCACCGACCCGCACTCGGCTCGCCACCAGCGGACCACCCGGCCGAGCTGCATGGCGGTCACCGGCTCGGCTCCGCGGACACCGGTTCCCAGGGGAACGGGCCGGCTCCGGTCAGGTCGCGGGCGGCCGTGACGTACGCGAACACGGACCTCGGCAACTCCGCCGCGGCGTCGACTGTCGCGTGGAGAGACGTGGCGTGCAGCTCGGCGCGGACGGTGTTGGTTCGCTCGACGAGGTCGGCGTGGCGGAGCTTGGCGTCCCATTCCCGGGTGAGCGTCACACAGCCCTGCAGGTGGAACAGCAGCTCGCCGAGCTGGGTGTCGAACTCGGCGATCGCCCTCGCGGTCGCCGACGCGAGGTCGGTCTCCCCCGGTGCCGCCGCGAGCTGCGCGGTGTGCCGACGCGCGGTGCGCGTGCGGGCCAGGCGGGTCAGTGCGTCCCAGACGGCGTGGTGAGCTCGGCGGGGCAGGTCGGGTTCGAGCCAGTCGCGTGCGGTGCTGTCGTGGAGTTCGCCGATGAGATCGATCAGAAGGCCGGCCGTCTGGTGAGCCTGATCGCCGAGGTCGGCGAAGTCGTCGCTGCGGTAGAAGAACTCGCCGGGCGGGCGTTCGAGACGGCATCGGCGTCCATGCGGATGCTGGTGATCGCTGGTCAAGCAAGCCGCAGTGATGACTGCATCGCAGAGGCCGCTCAGCAGCAGCGCGATGCCGCTGGCGATCAGGAGCGCGCCCGCGAGGGTCCGCGTGACGTCGGTCCCCAGGGCAGTGGCGAGCGTCAGCAGCCCGGCGACACAGCGAATCGAGCAGGACCGGAGGAGGAACGCGCGAACGACCTCGTGTCGCCAGCGTTTCTCTGTGATAGCAGGATTCCACAGCATGATGTCGGGACCGTCGGCGAAGTCGCCGGCGGCCACCGGATCCGGCTTTTCCAGCAATGGCATGGTTTCTTCCCCTCTTCGATCAGGCGTCGGGAACGAACCTTTCGACCTCGCCTGCGGATTCGGCGTGCACGTGCAGGTGCACACCGGGCAGGACGGCGACGACCTCGCCTTGCACGCTCACCGACGCCGAGGTCGCGGTGCGCGTCACCTCGACGTGCGAGGACCTCAGCGGCCCCTGCGCGAGGTCGTCGAGCAGGCGTTGGGCGGCAGCGTGGCCGGCCGCGGCGGTGCCGTCCTGGGTCCGGGCCGCGGCGAGCCCTTCGGTGGAGGCGGCCTGGGCGATGTGGGTCGCGTGGGACCAGAGTGCGAACTGGACGATCGCCAGCAGCGCCAGCAGAAGCAGCGGTGTGGCGATCACCAGCTCGACGGTGACTTCCCCGCGCTCCCCCGCCAACGCTCGCCGGATCCGTCGCCGGACAGCGGCGAGACGACCACGTGCAGCGGAGAGCATGTCAGCTGCCGAGGTCGATGCTGTTGGCTTTCGCGGTCAGCTTGGCGGCGATGATCGCGATCAGCGCGATGGCCAGGACCGCCATCAGCGCGGTGACGATGACCGTGGTGGTGATCTCGCCGCGGCTGTTGTCGCGGCGCAGCAGCAGGATCCGTGCGGCGAGGATGGTCCAGAGGGTTCGGCAGTAGGTCAGCATGGTGTCTCCTGTGGACGGTGTCAGAGGCCGTTGAGGACCTGGGTGATGGCCGGGTAGGCGATGAATCCGAGGAAGCCGAGGAACAGCAAGGTGACCGGCAGCGCCATGCGTTCCGTCGCGGCTTGCGCGTCGGCTTCGGCGTCGGCGACCAGGTGCGTGCGCAGCGCCGCGGCTTTCGCGGCCAGGGAGGTTCTGACCTTGGCGCCTTCGGTCCCCGCGAGGGAGATCGATGCCGCGAGCTCGGCGAGTTCGCTGATGTCCAGCTCGTCGCCGAGGCGGCGCAGGGTCGACCACGGTGCGGTGCGGGTCAGCTGGGCGGCGTCGAGCGCGCGGCGCAGCTGGTCGAACGCGCCACCGCGGCCGACGTTCACGGCGGCCAGGAGTGCCGCTTCGACTCCGGCGCCGCCGGCCAGGGTGATCCAGACGAGGTCGAGGAACGCCGAGAGCGCGGCGCGGAACTCTGCACGTGCACGCGCGGCCTTGGCCCTGACCTCGAGATCGGGTGCGACGAATCCGGCCGCCGCGAGCAGGACCGCGAGCGCCAGGGGCAGTTCGACGCCGAGGTGCACGTCGACGAGGACGAGCAGACCCTGGAGCAGCAGCGGCGTCAGTAGCCCGGCGCAGGCCAGCACGGCTTTCACGGCCAGGTGGGTGTCGGCGCCGCGACCCAGCACTCGCAGGTCCCGGGTCAGCCGGTCTCCGGGGAGGCCGAGGGCGTGTAGGGGCCGGGCCAGCGTGGTGGCCCACGGGGCGTCGGCGACCGCTGCGATCGGGACGAGGTCGTCCGTCACGATGGCGAGACGGCCGCGCAGGGTGGCCTGCGGCGGGATCGCCCAGGTCAGGACCAGCCAGAGGCCGAGGCCAGCTCCGGCGCCGAAGAGGATCGCGGCGGTCACGCCCGTTCACCGCCACGTGACTCCGCCTCGGCGACCCGGCCGTCGCTCAGGGAGAGGACGCGGGCGGTGGGGCGGCCAGCGGCGATCCGGTTCAGCCAGGCGAACCCGGTACTGAACAGTGCGCCGATGACGAGTAGGACGGTCTGGCCGAGCGGGCTGTCGTAGGCGGTGAGGTAGGCGCGGTTGAAGACCACGACGCCGACCGCGAACGCGATCGTGGTGGCCACGACGACCCGCACCGAAGTCCGGGTGCGGGCGCGGCCGGTCTCGACGCGCATCCGCATCGCGGCCTGCGCCCGCGCGGTCTCCGCCAGTGACCCGAGCAGTTCGCCGAGCCCGCGCGCCTGATGTTCGGCTGCCAAGACCAGGGACGCGATGACCAAGTCCGCAGTCGGGTCGGCCAGCTCCTCGGCCAGGTGCCGCAGGGCGGGGGCGAGCCGGTGTCCGCTGCGCAGCCGCGCGGCGAGGCGGCCGACGTCGTCGCTGATCGCGTTGGGCGCGAGCGGCGCGGTCGCGAGGATCGCCTGCTCGAGCCCGGCCGCGGCCGCGAGGGTGTCGCGCAGCATCTCCGTCCACGACGCCACCGCTTCGATCCGCGCCACCCGCCGCGCATGCGCACGGTCGGGCCCGACCAACGCGGGCAGGAACCATGCCGCGGCCGTGGCGAGCAGCCCGCCGACCACCCATCCGGTCGCCGCCGCGGCCACCAGGCCGACGCCGAGCGCCGCGCCCGCGCGCAGTGCGTGGGTTCGGTCGGCGCGCCACCGCGTCTGCCGGGCGGGCCGCGTCCGGGACAGCGGTTGCGGCCGGCGAAAGCCGACGAGGGTCAGCAGCAGGCCCGCGGCGGTGCCGAGCCCGGTGATACAGCCGATGAGGATGCTGGTCATGTCGCCCACCACCCCTCGGGCTGGGTCAGGAGGTCGGGATCGAAGCCGGCATCGACGAGGTCGTTCAGCGTGTCCGCGCGCAGTGCGCCGGCGACCGGGCGCGCTCGAAGATCGGAGCCGGGGCGGTAGACCTCGTTGGAGACGACGGTTCCGCCGTCGGCGTCGACGACCTCGCGGATCGAGGACACGACCCGGGTCGTGCGGTCGGCTGCCTTGGCCAGGTGCACGACGAAGTGCACGCTGGACGCCACCAGCAGCGCGGTCGCTTCCAGCGACAGTCGCTCGGCGCCTTGCGCGGCGTAGGACGCTAGCCGGGTGAAGGCGATCTTCGAGCTGCTCGCGTGCAGCGTCGCCATCGAACCGTCGTTACCTTGGGACATCGCGTTGCACATCGGAATGACCTCCGGCCCACGGATCTCCCCGACGATCACCCGGTCCGGGGACATCCGCAGACCCCAACGGACGAGCTCGGCCTGGCTGATCGCACCCGCGCCTTCGACATTGGGCTGACGGGCCTGCAGCGCCGTGACGTCAGCGTGCAGGCGCGGATCGAGACCGAGGCCGAGCTCGAAGGCATCCTCGATGGTGACGATGCGTTCCAGCGGGTCCATCTCGGCCGCCATCGCCCGCAGCAGCGTCGTCTTGCCGAACCCAGCGCCGCCAGTGATCAGGACGTTCTTGCGGGCTCGCACCAGCGCGCGCAGGAGCCGTTCGAGGCCGACGTCGAGGGTGCCGCGGCGGCGCAGCTGGGCGAGGCTGGTGGTGAGGTAGCCGTGACGCCGGATCGAACACGCGGTGACCCCGCCGGCGGTGAGTCCGAGCACGGCGAACAGACGCTCGCCGCCCGGAAGCTGCAGGTTCAGCGCGGGCGAGCCGCGGTCGAAGCGGCGTTCCTCCGAGGATGCCCGCGCGGCGAGGGTGCGGACGAGGTCGGTCAGCTCGTCGTTCGACGCGGCGACCGGCGCCACCTGGGCGCGGGTGCCGTTGGAGTACTGGACGAAGACGCGGTCGAAGCTGTTGACGTTGATCGTCTCGACCGCTGGGTCGTCCAGCAGCGGCTGCAACCCGCCGAGCCCGAAGACCTCGTCGAGCACGGCTTCGACGAGCTGGGCCTCGGTGTCCGGTGACACCAGCAACCGGCCCGCCTGCAGCTCGGACTCGCTGTGCGCCGCGCCCGCGCTTCGGAGCACCTCGCGGGCGAGTTCGCGGCGCCGCGTGCCGGTCATTGGCTCCGTGCCGGCGCCAGCGCGGCTCGGCAGCTCATCGGCGAGGATGTACCTCAGGTACTCCCGAAGGCGTGCCTCGGGACCGGAATCAGCCGCCGGGTCGGGCCGGCGGTGCTCGTCGAGCACGGTCATGGTCGGACGTCCTTCCCGGGAGCGGTGCTGTGGAGGTGGCCGTTGTGCAGGGCTGTCGGTGGCAGCACGCGAACGCCGGACGCTGCTGTGGGCTGGGCAGGTACACCCGGCGCCTGCTGCACGACGCTCGGCGATGGCGGTGACGGTTCGCGAGCGGGTTCACCAGAGAGGGCCTCAGCAACGGCGGTCGCGACCCGGGCAAGCCCACCTGCTCGCCGTCGACCAGGCGCCGCTCGCCCGGTGTAGCGGCCGGCGGCAGTCGGGTCGTGGGGAATCCTTGCCATGACCGGGATGCCCAGCTCGCGCGCGACTTCGTGGGTCGCGTGCCCGCGTCCGGCGAGTACCAGGCACGCGCGGGCGGCTGTCCGGCCCAGGTCGTGAACGCGAGTGGCCAGGTGGGCGAGCTCGTCGCTATACGTGCCGGAGATCAACAGCAGGACGTCCGCGTGACGGATCACCGCCTCAGCAGGGGAACCCGGGTCCAGGCGCCCGCAATCGGCGAACATCGCCACCGCCGGCCGACGGGCAGTGCCGTAGAGCGGTGAGGCCGCCGAGGTCAGAGTGCTCAGCGCGGCCCGAGCCTGATGCCCGCCCGGCGGACCGGCAATGACCTGGACGCCGCCCGGAAGCCGCTGGACATGGCTCCAGACGACATCGGGATCCACGGGCTGCCGTGCTGCCGCCGCAAGGCTGAGAAGTCCCGGCGACGCGGCCATACCGAATCGCTGCACCAGGTCCCCACCGGCGGGATCGCACTCGACGACCACACGCCGGACTTCGGTCGGCCAGCTCGCGGCCAGGGCGAGGGCGAAGGTGGTGACGCCCGGCGAGCCCTTCACGCTGGCAAGCGCGATCAACATCAGCGTTCACCGCCCGGGAGCATGACCAGCGCCACCTGGCCCACGGGCACCCGGGCGAGCGCAAACGCGGCGTCTCCCGGGAGTTGCAGCGAGATCACCGCGGTCGGGTCGGTTTCCGCCTCGACCAGCCCGATCACCGTGGCCGGCCACGTCTGTCCGCTCTCCAGCCCGGCCGACGACCCAACGGTCGAAGGCGTGGTGGTCACGACGCGGACGGGAGCGCCGGGCGCAAGCTCGAGCGGGAACTGCCCCGGCTTCAGCGCGACCGCCACGATCGCACGCCCGGCGGCGGGGATCGCTGCCGGGCCGACGCTGCCCGGGGTTAGCAACGCTCCCGGGTCGAGGCTCGTCGCCATCGGCCGCCCGAGCACGACGGTCGCCTGCTCGACCGGCACGGTCACGACCGCGTCGGCAGCCGAGAGCTCGACCTCGCGGAGGTCCGCTCGCTCAAGGATGTGTCCGACACTCACCGGCCGCGCGATAGCCAGCACTGGCACGCGTCCCTGCGCGCTGCTCGACCACCAGAGCGCCCCGCCGACGCACACCACGATGAGCAGGACACCGACCAGTAGGTGCGGCAGGCGTCGGCGCGTCCGGCGTCCTGTCGGCACCGCGGTGAGGTGGCCTTTCTTTCCCAGCCACGACTCGGAACCCACTTCGGTTCCGGCGCCGCGTTCGCCGGTGCGGATACTCGTCACGACGTTCCTCCAGGCATGGTTCGACCGCGTCATGCATCGTCGAATTCGTTGACGCACAACAGAGATTGATTCGAGAACGTGTTTGGGCTAGCGGTGACCGGTGCCGAGGGCTTGAACCTCGGCTACCCGGAACGCAGCCGTGGCGGAGGTCGTCAGGTCGGGGAACGTCCCACTCGCTCCGGCACCGGACCACGTCACCGTCCAGTGGGCCGTCGCCGTAACGGCGAAGTGCTGGCTAGGGGCTGAGGCCGAAGAACGACGGTAGGTGTGGCCGCAATCAGGCGAAGCTGATGTCGGCTCGGCGGTGGCCGAGTAGGGCGTTCCGGGGCCGGAGCAGCTGACGTTCTCGCCGTCTCCCATCTTCCAGGTCACCGAGGTCGGCGTGGCCACCGCGGTGACCGAGACACTTGGTACGGCCGCGGTTGCCTGCCGCGTTCCCCAGCTGCCGTGCTCCAGCCACAGCCAGGTCGGCAGGCTTACGAGCTTGTCGCCGGCCGGGTTCGCCTCGATCCGCGGTACGGGCAGCCGCAGCTGCGCCCGAGCCTGGTCGGCCAGCTCCTGCGGCGAGGGCAATGCGGCCGCGGGAGACGCCTGACCGTCGGGCAGCCAGATCGGCGCTCGGTAAAGACCGTCGTGCACGCCCGGTCCGGAGCACCGGTAGACGTACCAGGAGCCTCCGTCCTGCTGCGCGCTGACAACGGCCGACGGCGACCAGCGCGCGAACACCACATGCGGCGCCGTGACGTCGTGGTACGCGACGGTCTGCACTCCGTTCGCCGGTGGCTGGTAGTTGCTCCGGACGTACGAGCACTTCGCCGCGGTGTCGTTGTCCCCGAGGATGCTGTCGCCCGAAGGCGGCTGTTGATCAGGTGCTGAGTGGGGACGCCCTGGCTTCCCCGGATCTGCTGGCAGCTGCGGCGCCTTCCCGCCGTTGCGGCCGGCGCCGACGTCGCAGGAAGGATTCGCGCTCTGTCCGCAATGGACGTTTCCCCAGCCGTCGGCGGCCGCGAGAGGCATCGCTGACAAGCAGATCCCGAAGGCTGCCGCAGTCGAGGCCGCCGCCTTCGTCACCCGGTGCATGACCCGACCTCGTGGACGGCGAAGGTCGTTACCTTCCAGGAGCCGTCGACAGCCTTCTTCACGAGGGCCTCGATCCGGCGGCGACCACCGGGCCCATCGTCGGCGGGCTGACCGTTGTCGGCGCGGTATTTGAGCCAGCTTGTCGAATCCCCGCAGTCGGAGATCGTGACAGTCTTCGGGTCAGATTCCGGCTCGACGGCGTCGACATGCGGGTGGTTGAGGGGCCGGCCCTTGGTGACGAGTCCGTTGTAGTGGTCGGCGTAGAGGCTTCGGGAGATGGTCTGCAGCGCGTCCGCGGTCGCGTTCTGTGCGAGCTTGGGCGACTGCCAGTCCGAGGTCACTGCCGCATCGGCCATGTCGCTCCACATCCCGAGGTACGCGGCGGTAGCGCGCTGCTGTGCAATGTCGCCCAGCTGGGGCAGCTCAGTCGTCGTGGCCATGCTCGACGACGCTGGCGGCGCGCTCGGCTCGCTCGAGGCGCAACCTCCGAGCAGGACAAGCGCGGCGGACGACGCTGCGGTGACGCGAGCTGCTTTTCGTAGATCCACGGGTTCCCCTCCCATTGGAATGATCAGCTGGCTGTCCGGTCGGGAACACCACCTCGGCGGAGGTTCACTCGTTGGAAGGACGACCGGTGCGCTGAGGCGTCGAGCTGGCCAGCATGGCGTCGTGGGGAAGGGAACGAGCGCCGCCGACGGGCCGGTGACGAGATGAACCCCTGGCTTGGCGCGGCTGGTGCTTTGGCGGGCTTGCTGCTGGGTGCTGCGGGCAGCTTGATCACTGGACGCGTCCTGCATCAGCCGGCTCGGGTCGCGCAGTCGTGGTGGCTGGGCGCGCTCCTTACTGCGCCGCTCCTGGCCGCTCTCGGCTGGCGCATCGGTCTTCGAGGTGAGCTGGCGGTGTACGCGTTTGTACTGGCGCTGGGCGTTCCGCTGGCGGTTGTCGACTGGGTGGAACATCGGTTACCTCGTATCGTCGTGCTGCCCCAGCTGGCCGGCGGCGTTCTGGGATTCGGCTTCTTGTGCGTCGCGCACTCGGACCCGTTACCAGGTCTTCGGGCACTTTGGGCGGCGCTCGCGGCGGCGGGCTTCTACCTCCTGCTCGCCGTCTTGGTCGAGGGCGGAGTCGGCTCCGGCGATGTGAGCCTGGCGGCCGTCGTCGGCCTGGTAACTGGTTGGTCTGGTTGGACCGAACTCGCCGGCGCGTTGGTGCTCGCGTCCGTCCTGGCCCTGTTTCTTCTGCTTGTGCCGAACGACGGCGCCCGGCGCAAAGGCATCCCGTTCGGGCCTTGCCTCGTAGCGGAAATGGCAGTGGTGGTCGTGATCGCCGGTTGAGCGAGGGGACGTCGGCGCGGCGGGCACCGCTGAGGGGGCAGGGGCGCCCGCCGGGCCGACTGGCCGAGGACTGGGAGACGTCCTCGAGTTCGAACGACTACGCGGGCCCTTCGAAGCCCGGGATGCAGCCGACGCCGCCGTTCCACCAAGCGCCCGTCACTCGCCATCGGATCACCGGCTGGAGGTCGGTCTTGCCGGGCCCTACGCAGTAGCGATAGAGGTTGCCCCAGACGTCTTCGACGTCCAAGTCGACCCTCGAGCCGGTGCCGCCGTCGCAATGCCGGTACTCGCCCCAGCTGAGGTAGCCGCACTGCTCGCGGAGCTCGACGCCGGGTGCGGCGCCGGCGGATCCCGCCGCGACGACGCATGCGGCGAACGCGAGCGCAGGGGCACACAGGGCGCGGATGGCCGTGGCACGCAGAGTGCGCGGTTCCATTGTTCCTCCATGGATTCTTGAGCCGAAGAGATCGAAGGCTCTGTTGAATCCACTTTGGACCTGCCAACACACTCAGGGAACTGTCTGGGCGACCCAGGGTTGTGCTGTTTCAGTGCCGTTTCTGTGCTGGTCTTGTCAAGACGACAAGCCTTTCCAATAACTTGATCAGTGAGGTGGCGTGATTCCCTGCCGATCGAGGGCGGTCTGCGCCGTGCACGGGAGTTCGCCGGGCTGGACCTGTTCGAAGGTGGGGCGCCACACCAACGTCGCACCCTGCACGCGCGAGCCCAGCAGGCAGTCGATGCCGCCGGTCGATCGATCGCCCGCCTGATAGGCGACGCCGACGTCGTTTCCGCGCAGGGCAACGTCTTGCGCGGGCGGCCGCCACGGGGTTTGCTTGTCCGGATTAACGGACAAGGTCGGCATCGAACGTGCCAGGCGAGCGAGCAGCTCGTCCTTGGTCACGGACACGGGCAGCGCCGTCAGCACGGACTGCAGGGTCGGATCGAAGCCTTCCGGCACTTCCCAAGGCGGGATCTGCGGCGGGTTCAGCGGTGTCGCTCCGGCGGGGCAGTCCCTGCGGCGCGGCTCTTCCGCGAGCCCCCGGAAGTTGAAGCCGACGTCGTAGCAAGCCGTCACCGGTTCTTGTGGGAAGAACTCGTCTTGATTGCCGAAGTCGTGCACCTGGAAGACGAGGTGCATCGTCACCGCATCCGGGTCGTCGGACGTCGTGTCGCGCATCTCGACCACAGCGAAACCGGAGGAGCGGCCCAGCGTGGTTTCGAGAGCTTTCCGCGCGTACTTGGCAGCAGAGGTCTGTGGCGGAGAATCGATCTCTTCGGCGACCAGCCGAGCGTCCTTGTCGGTCTGCGAATTGCCCGGAGCGCACGCGACCAACGTCGCCGCGCACAGCGCCGCGAGGCATACCACCCCCACGATCCTCACCGGTTCGAGAGTACGCGAGCGGAGCTCGCGCCGGGACGGCTGTTATGCAGTGACCGACGTTGCGCCACCCCAGCTCGACGATTCGGCGAGCCGGGCGTCCAGCGAGGCCAACCTCGTGCGGACTTCCAGGGCTCGCACGTCGCGAAGGGTGTCGAGGATCTGCAGGCTCCGCAGGTATGCCTCCCTCGCTCGCTCGGCCTGTCCCAGCCGGGAAAGCGCCTCTGCTCGCGAAATCAAGGTTTCGGCTGCTCCCCAGCGCTGCCAGCTCCGGCCACGGACGGCCAGCGCTTCGTCGAAGTGCTTCAGCGCCGTGCGGTGGTGGCCGTGTCGGCTGAGCAGCACGCCGAGCCGTTGGTGGGCGATGCCGAGAACTGCCTTCGAGGTGAACATCTGGGCCCGGTTCAGTGCGTCGAGCGCGTACTCCATCGCCTTGTCCACGAAGCCAAGCTGGTCGCACACCTCGGCCAGCGCAGCCCGGTTGACCGCGATTCCGATCTTGACGCCGGAGTCCGAGAACAGCTGGTCGGCGAGCTCGTGCAGTTCACGTGCCTCGGCGGTCCGGCGGCGGCCGGCGCACGCCTGGCCGAGGCCATACGCGGTCCAGGCGCGCGATCGATCGTCGCCGAGTTCGCCGTGGCGCCGGAGCGCTTCCTCGAGGTGCGCGATGCCGTCGTCGGACCGGCCGAGCTCGTGTTCCACCCAGCCGAGGGCTTCCAGACTCCGCGCGACTCCGGCATCACTGCCGGCGGCGCGGGCGGCCGCGAGGCCGTCGTGCGCTGCGCTCAGCCAGGTGTTCCAGCTACGAGTCAGCACGAAGTACGGCAGGAACGCCGTGGGCAGCACCCACAGGACGTCCTTCGCCCCGTGTGTCCGCGCGCTCCGGGCCACCTGAAGCGCTGTGGCGACCTCTTGCTCGCACCACGTCATAGCTGCGTCGAAGCCACCTTCCCTGAAGGACATCGGCTCGATGCCAGCCAGGTGGTCCAGGGTGACGCCGCTGTCCGCCCAGCTGGGAATCAGGGTGTTGTTCGCGTTCCAGGCCGTCGCGGCGTACCAGCGCAGGGCCCGGTCGTGAGCGCGTTCGACTTCGCACAGCTGTTCCTCGACCAGCGCGCGCTGGTGCGCGTAGGCGCGGAGCAGGTGGCTGATCCGGTATCGGCCATTCGGGAGTGGCTCGACGAGATGCGCCTCCGCGAGCAGTCGCAGGGCTTCTCCGGTGCGTTCGAGGTCCAGCTCGGTGAGCACGGCGACCGATTCGATGCCGACGACATTGGCAGGCCCGACGCCGAGGTACCGGAAAACCCTGCTCGCCAGCGCAGGCAAGGTCAGATACGAGACATCAACGACGCCGTGAATGTTCACCGCCGGGTCGTTCGAGGTGAAGAGGTCGAGTCGGGTCTTGTCGGAGTCGAGGCGGTCGGCAAGTTCGTCCAGCGTGGTGTCCCGGTAGCGCTGAAGGTGCTCGGCTGCGATGAGGATCGTCATCGGCAAGCGACCGCACCGGTCGACGACAGCTTCCGCGGCAGCCGCGCCAGCCCGTACGCGAGCGTCACCAACTCGACGCCCGAGCAGTTCGAGCGCCTGTCCTGGCGGGAGCGGCGCAAGCTCGATCGCCGTTCCGCCCGTGCGTGCGAGCAAACCGGACTGCCGTTCCCGGCTCGTCGCCACCAAGACGCTACCGGCGCCCGGAAGCAGCCATTCCGCCTGTCGGCAGTCGGCGATGTTGTCCAGGATCACGACCGCCGGCCGCTCGGCGAGCAGCGATCGATAGCGCGCGACCCGAGCTTGCAGGCTGGACGTGCCGAGTTCGGCGGCGCTTACACCGAGCGCCACGAGAAATCCGTCCAGGACCTCTTCCGGCTCGGCCGGCGCGCCGGGCGCGAGACCGCGCAGGTCGGCAAACAGGCAGCCACCGGGAAAGCGAGCTTGCACGCCGGACGCCCAGTGGACCGCGAGTGCTGTCTTACCGGTCCAGAACCCGCCTTCGATGACGATGGTCACGGTCGCACCGGGGCGCCCCTGAGTGATCAGTGCGCGATCCATCGCCTGCAACTGTTCCACGCGACCGACGAAATCCGGGGCAACAGGAGGAAGCTGGACGGGACGGGTCACAGCGCAGGAGTCGCCGCGCTGTTCCGCGGCGATCTTGTCCAGCTCGCCCTCGGCCTCGAGCGCGGTATCGAGATCGTGCACGACGGCCGGCAGCAGGGTGCGGTGGCCGTGCAGCAGCTTCGAGAGATAGCTCGCGCTGTAGCCGGCCTTCTCGGCGACCTCGCTGAGCGTGAGACCGCGTTCTCTCCGCTTGCGGTGCACCGCCGCCGCGAAGCTGTCGATGGTTCGCATCGCGCCTCCCCGCGCATCGGGACGCGCCGGTTGACGCGTCTTCATGGGCGGGGACCCGGATCTTGACCGGACGACGAGGCAGACACTCGATCGGGCGGTTCCTCCACCGCTCTGCGTCCAGTAATTTGGAATGATCAACTTCAACGGTACGAAAGCCTGAACTCAGAGTCAAACAAATCGGACGCATAGCGGTCGAAATTCCAAGAAGTTGGAATTTCAACCGAAGGGGGTGACCGTGTCCGAGCCCGAAGATCAGCAGCTCCAGCCACCTGAACCTTTCGGCAGACTTCTCGAACGGCTGATCCACCTCAAGAAGCACGACGACGGCCGCTCGTACACCGTGTCCGAGGTCGCCGAAGAAATCGGCACCTCGAAAAGTCAGCTCTACAACCTGATCAAGGGTGCGAACGAACCGAAGTTGCGACTCGCCCAGGAGCTCGCGACCTACTTCGGCGTCGAGCTGGAGTACTTCGGAACCAGCGAGCGAGCCCGTGATATCCAGGAGCAGAACGCCCTCCTCGAGCGGCTGTCCCAGCAGGGAGTCCGCGACATCGCGTACCGGGCGAGCGCGCTCTCGCCGGACGTCCTGTCGAGCGTCCTGGACTTCATCGAATTCCAAGCCAGCCGCGGCGAGAACCACACGTCTGGGTGACTTGATGTCCAGTCGGCCGAACACCGCGCCTGATCTGCAACGATCTCCAGAGGTGATCATCAACGGGCTGGGAGGACCGTCGTGAGCAGCCTGGTTCAACGCGTGCGCCGTGACCGGCGAACCGCCGGCCTGCGCCGTCGCCTGCGGTCCGAACTGCGCGCCGCGGGCATTGAGGGCCCGACGCCGATGGCCGAAATCTGCGCCCGGCTCGGCGAGCACCGCGGCAAGCCGATCCGGCTGATGGGCGTGCCGATGGAGGTGCCCGGCCCGTTCGGCCTGTGGATCAAGACGACAGCCGCTGACGTCATCCTGTACCAGCGCACGGGAACCACGCGGTTCCACCAGGAGCACATCATCGCCCACGAACTCGGCCACCTCTTGGCCGATCACCCGTCGGACGAGGGCGACGACGAGATGTGGCGCCAGCTGCTCCCCGACATCCCGCCCGACGCCATCCGCAGCGCGCTACGGCGGCGCACAACCTACGCGAACGAGTACGAGCAGGAAGCCGAAGCACTCGCCACCGTGCTCTTGGAGGCGACGACCAAGGCGCAAGAGACCACCTTGCCGGGGCGCTCACCACGGGCTCGGCGGGCCCAGACGTCGCTCGGTGACCCGGTGGACGTCCTGTGAACCTCACGAACTTCCTGGTGCTCGTGCTGGCCTGGTTCCTCTACCGGCTGGCTCGGTCGCCACGCGACCCGGCGCTCTGGGCCGTCGTGGTGTCCATCGCCTGCCAACTGCTCGGCGCGTCGACGTTCGTCGCCTTCGCCCGGACGGTGTTCGGCGAGCTGCCGCCATCCAGCACGGTCAAGCTGCTCACCAACGTCGCGCTGAACACCTCGCGGTACGCACTCCTCCTCTTCTTCCTGCTCTCGGCAGGTGGTTCGTGGCGGCGGGTCCGCATCGAGACCGCGATCCTCATCGGCGTCTGCTCGGCGATGACCGCCGCGGTCCTCGTACTTCCGCCAGGAGCTCGTGACAGCGCATACCCGCTGTCCGGGAACCTGCCAAACGACATGAGCCATCCCGGCGTAGCACCCTTCTACATCATCGGCGGCAGCTACATGCTCTACGCCGCCGTGCAAACGGCCCGCTGGGCTCTGCGCTACGCCGCCGAGTCCAGCCGCCGCGCCCGGTTCGGGCTTCGCGTCCTCACCGTTGCGCTCGTCGCCGTGGCCCTCACGACGGGCATCCGGACGATCGTCGTGATCATCCGTTGGGCCGGCCATCCGGGATACGGCGCCACGCTCATGCAGGTGACCACCCGGCTGGTCCCGATCTGCACTTTCGTGTTCCTCGTCGGCGTGTTCTCGGTCGGGCTCTCGGCCCGATTCGCCGCGCTAAGGACGTGGCTACGCCGGCGACGCGCCTACGCCGAGCTGTGGCCGCTGTGGCGGGCGCTGCATGCGGTGTTCCCCGCGGACACCCTCGACCACGCCCCAACCCGAGGCTGGCTGGACACGCTGCTTCCCCACCAGGTCGGCCACCGGTACTGGCGACGTGTGATTGAAATCCGGGACGGCCTCCTGCAACTCAGCCCGCAGCTCGTCGATGCGGGCTTCGACGCAGAGCGACCGGCCGACCAGCAGCTCGGCACGTTCCGCCGCGCACTCCAGCTCCAGGCCAGCGGCCGGACGCCGACCAGCCGGACGGGCGTGCTCGTCGCGGCTCCCGAAGACGCGGGCATCAACTCCGATGTCCGGCAACTCATCCACCTCTCGCGGGCCCTGGCCCGGGAAGGAGCCAAGTGACCGCGGTTTCGAAGGCCGAGATCCGTGACCGGAACCTGCAGATGCTCAACCGCATCCGCGCACGGGACCCGCAGTCTCACCGCGAGGGTTACTACGCGCTGCGTGTCTTGACGGTGGCCGGCCGCACCAGCGGCGAGCCACGCACCGTCCCGATCGCACTCATGCAGCTCGACGGCATCCAGTACGTCTGCTCGCCCGACCGCCGCCGCGACTGGGTCCGCAACCTCCTCGCGGCCGGCCGGTGCACCGTCGAGCCCGATGAGCACGAGCTTCGCGACGCTCTTCTCGTGGAAGACGCCAGCGGCGCCGCAGCGGTCGCCGGATACTTGGGCCGCCTTCCCCGGGTCTCAGACGAATGGCCGTTCCCCGGCGACGCGCCACCGGAACAGGTGCTGCCCTTCATGGGGCAGATCGCCGTGTTCCAGCTGTGTGTTCCCGCCTGAGAGGTCCCCGACTGTGCTCCAGCAGCTCCTCACGGCCGACCAAGTTCTCCCTGGCCCGGCCGGACAGCGGATCCGCGATGGTGCCGTGCTCTTCCAGGACGGCACGATCCTCGCTGTCGGCCCGCGCGCGGACGTCGAACGTCTGGCCTCGCCCACCGCCAAACGGCAGGACTTCCCCGGCGGGACCATCCTGCCGGGTCTGATCAACTGCCACGTCCACCTCGTATTCGATGCTGCCGGCGACCCGGTGAAGGCTTCTGCCGAGGCGACACACACGGAGCTGGCCGGCCGCGCCGACCAGCTCCTGCGCTCTGGCGTAACCACGGCCCGCGACCTCGGTGACCGCGACGGCCTCGCCATCGAGTTCCGAGACCGACAGGCGCACGGTCTGCGGGTGGTCGCGTCCGGACCGCCGATCACCGTGCCGAACGGGCACTGCTGGTTCCTCGGCGGCGCAGCCGACGGCGAAGCCGAGCTCCGAGCGCAGGTCCGGAAGAACGCAGCGCTGGGCGCGGACGTCATCAAGGTCATGGCGTCCGGCGGCCAGGTCACCCCGAACTCCCCCTCGATGTCGGATTGCCAGTTCACGACCGCCGAGCTGGCCGCCATCGTCGACGAAGCCGGGAAGGCCGGGCTGCCGGTCGCGGCGCACGCGCACGGCACGGACGCGATCGCCGCGGCCGCCGATGCCGGCGTCACCACCATCGAGCACTGCACCTGGCTCCGCGAAGGCGGAGGCGGCTACGACCTGCGCGACGACGTCGCCGCGAAGATCGCCGAGCGCGGCATCTTTGCGTGCGTCGCCTGGCCCTCGGACTGGCGCGGCTTCATGAACCGCCTCGGGGCCGCCCGCGCCGACCTGGTGGCCGACCGGTTCACGTGGATGGCCGAGCACGGCATTCGGATGATTCCCGGCACCGACGCCGGCGCGGGGAGCTCAGGGTTCGATGACTTCGCCGGCGCCCTCCAGCTCTACGAGCACCTGGGGTTCGACCGCGAGCACGTCATCGAGATGGCCACGATGACGAGCGCGGAAGCGCTGGGCATCGGAGACACAACGGGACAGCTGTCGCCCGGCCTCTCGGCGGACCTGCTCGTCGTGGAAGGCGACCCCCTGAGCGACCTGGGGCTACTGAGCTGTCTCGAGCTCGTGGTGGCTCAAGGTCAGGTCGTCACGGATCCACTAGAGCAGCACGAACGATAGACAGCACTAAAGTGTCCTGCGTGAGCAGCATCGAAGACAGGATGGCCGGCCTTGTCAAACTGCCGTCCCCGGTCGTGGAGCTGCATGACGAGCGGCTCGACCACCATGGCGTTCACCTCCGGGTCAAGCGCGACGACCTGATCAGCTCGGACATACCGGGAAACAAGTGGCGGAAGCTCCGTTACAACCTCGAAGCAGCTGAGAGCCAAGGCTTCACGCGACTCTTGACGTTCGGCGGCGCGTATTCGAACCACATCCGCGCGACGGCGGCTGCAGGCGAGCACCTGGGGTTCGAGACCGTCGGCGTCATCCGCGGCGAGAAGCACGAACCGCTCAACGACTCGCTCGCCTACGCCAGTGCGCACGGGATGACACTGACCTATTTGGACCGTACGACATATCGACGCAAAGACGAAACCGACGTTGTGGCTGAGCTGAACCGCGAGTTCGGGCCGTGCTACGTCCTCCCCGAGGGAGGCAGCAACGGCCTGGCTGTACGGGGCACCGCAGAGCTCGTCGGCGAGATCGCGACGGACTTCGACCTCGTCTGCTGCGCCACCGGAACCGGCGGAACCCTCGCTGGGATCGCGGCCGCCTTATCAGGCCCGCAACGCGCGCTCGGTTTTGCTGTACTGAAGGGCGGTCGGTTCCTCGAGGATGAGGTTCGCCGCCTCCAGCTCGATGCGTTCGGCGCTGCTACGACGAATTGGGACGTGGACGTCGACTTCCACTTCGGCGGCTACGCGAAGCGTCGTCCAACGCTCGACAGCTTCATCGAAGACTTCAGTGATCGCCACGGAATCACTCTCGACTGGGTCTACGAGGCGAAGATGCTCTACGGGCTCTTCGCGCGCGCAGAAGCCGGCGGTTTCAAACCAGGGACACGTGTTGTCGCGGTGTTGAGCTAAGCCGCTACACCTTGCCGTGGAAGATCTCCTGGGCGGCTTGCGACGTGTCGGACCCGCATCGCTCCAGGCGCCATTCTCCGCTGTTGATGGCGAAATCCCGTCCGAAACCGAGCCACATCCCGCTCATCCGCCGCCCGGCCGGATCGACGACCAGCTGCAGGGTGCCGTGATAAGCGGCGCCCTTGTAGTAGCCGGTCGGTGAGGTCTGCTCACGCCAGGTACCGGTGGCGACCGCCATGTCCTTGTTCAGCTCGATCCGCAAGCGTGATCCCGTCGAATGCGGCAGGCCCTGGGCCACCAGACGAGCGCCGTGCTCCCGCAACACCACGTAGTGTTCGCCCGTAAGCACCTTCTGTCGACCCGAGCTGGGATACTTGTACTGGCTGAACCAGATTCCAGAGAGGCCGTCCCCGGCCAGCTGCCCAGCTTCCGATGAATCAGCGGCGGCCGTCGGCTCCATCCCGAGTGCCCATCCCGCCGACGCCAGCGACAAGGCCGCGCTCACCTTCAACAGCATCGATCGCCGGCTGACTCCGTCTCCCCCGGTATGCGACCAAGTCGACGCCATCTGCGCAAGATCACGAACGTCGATGCCATCGAGGCGGTCGACGAAATCCTGTAGCCCTCCAGATTCCGGTGGCCTGAGATCAATCAGTTGTTGACGTGCCTTGTGCGCGAGATCGGATGCGCGAAAGTCCGCGGCGTCGGCGACCAGGTCGGCGACACTGCATTCGTAGAGCGCCGCCAAGTTCCCAAGAACGACCAGAGAAGGCGCGTGCCCGGTCTCGGCCGGCCACAGCTCCCAATACGAGAAGTTCTTGAAGGTCTTGGGGTCTTCGGGCCATCGGGAATTCCAGTGCTCCGCGACATCGCGTTGGCTCCAATCGCGCGCCAGACGAAGAGCCACCCGCATGTTCACGTTGTACCGCTTGGAAAACACTTGTGCGATCTCGACCCATGTCTTTGACTGGGTACGGAGTTCAGCGGACAATTGCCGCTGCTCCTGTCGCAGGCTTCGTGTTGCGGGTGGCATCGAGCAGGCTCCTCATCTGGATTTCCGTGCACCGTATCCGACCTGGATTATGGCGCAGAATCTCCCGGTTCAACAGGGACAAATTGCGCAACAAGATCACCGTCGAACTGGGTGGTTCACCGGCCTGATCTGCTGTTTTGTGGTCCATACACCCCGGCGACGGACCACGTAGGCACCGACGCCATCCACCCGAAGGAGTTAACGATGGACAGCGCGGCCCGAACAGTGAACGTCGCAGGCGTGGCCTGCGGATGCGCTGTCGGGTTGGCGGCCATCCTGCTGTTCGGTTGGTGGCTGTGGGCCCGGTTCGCTCGTCCGCACGGCCAGCACAACAACCTCGACGACCACACCTCGGTCGCCCAGCTCCTTCGCCAGAACGCGACCCTGCCCGAATACACGCAGGCGGGCTGGTGCAAACACGAAGTCCCCATGGCCGATGACGAGACCACCGAAACCTTCTTCCCGCCGCATCAAGGAGTACCAGCGGCACGCGGGCGACAGCCTTCGAGCAGGTCTTCTACTGCCGCTCATCGATGGCCGAATGCAGGCGACCTCGCTCTGGCCGAGCAACCTCACCATGTGCTTCTCAGCCGGGTGGTTCACGGACTGCGTCGCCTGCCAGGTCCCGACGATCAGCGTGGAAGTTTTACCACGAATGCGAACTCGGCAGCCTGAACCACAAACACAAGCCGCCTCATGCCATCTGGCGACGCTCAGCAAAGGAATCACCGTGGCACCAGTCATAACCAAGCCTGCCCTGCTTGCTGTCAGCACCAGCTTGCGAGAAGCCCGTGAACGCCAAGGGCTCGGCGTACGAGAACTTGCCCGCCAGCTTGGAGTTTCCCCGTCACGTGTTTCGAACTGGGAACTCGGCACCCACGAGCCGAAGCCAACAGTCGCGGCGCGACTGCTCGGCAGCCTGCAAGTCGGCGGTTCCGAGTTCGACCAGATCCTGGAGATCTCCGAGCACCTCAGCGACCGGAACTTCATCGATCAGTCGTCGTCACGCCTCGTAAACCTCTTGTGGGCATACGAAAAGCTGGCGAGCCGCATCGTCGAATGGGCGCCGTTCGCCATCCCGGATCTCCTCCAAACGCCCACGTGTGGCGACGCCGTCGTCGATATCCCGCTGACGCGCTCGGACCGTCTGGAGCAAGAGCGATTTCATCGCCAGTTCCGCCACGAGACCTTGGACGAGGGCACCCGCCAGTACGTGTTCATGATCGGAGAGCAGGCGCTCGACAACCTTCGCAACGATCCGAACGCTGCCAGGCAACAGATCGCGCACCTTCGCGCGTCGGAAAAGCTCAAGCACATCACCATCCGGGTCGCTCCGACGACCGTCCGCGCATCACGGTCAATGTCCCCGTTCACGCTATTCGAGCTCGGGGCAGGCGCGTTCGCCGTCGCACTGCGGCACAACTACTGCACTTCATACCTGACGGACGCCGTCCTGGTCGGCGGATACAGCGACACCGCAAGGGCCCTTCAGCGGCAAGGCATCAAGGACTTTATGACTGTGGAGCAGTGGAGCGACTCAGTCGAAAGGCAGGCGTCGTGACGACCGCGGTGATCTACGTCGATCAGCAGACCACCCGTCCCGTCATCGACGGCGAGTGGCACCGGATGAAGATCGCCGAGTTCTCGGAACCCGGCCAGCCCATCACCATGCTCTGCGGCGCGTCCGGAGCTGTCCAGTTCCGGCCGTCGCATGCGCGCCGGAGCCGCCAGATCCCTCGGCAATGTGAGAGCTGCGACCGAATTTACCGCCTCGACCAAGGTATCCCGCTCCAGCAGGACCGGCTTCGCATCCGCTGAAACACTGGAGGACCGAACGATGACCGTCCGTCCGATCGCCATCGACGAGCAGGCGTCGAGCTGCTACTTCCGCACCACCGTCGACAGCCCGTACCGCAAGGCTTTGGTCCAGATCACCGAGCGGTGCAACCTGCGCTGCGCGCACTGCTTCGTCTCCGCAACCAAACACGGCAAAGACATGCCACTGACCGAGGTCGTGAAGAAGGTCGTCCCGCGACTGGCCGACGCCCGAGTCCGGCGGGTGACACTGACCGGCGGCGAACCGACCATCCACCCGGACTTTCTCGGCATCGTGCACGCCTTCCGCAACGCCGGAATCGACGTCGGCATCTGCACCAACGCCACCGAACTCGACGACAAGCTCATCCGACAACTCGCCACCGCCGGAGTCCACGTCAACGTCTCCCTCGACGGGTTCGCCGCCGACTCCCACGGCCTGTTCCGCGGCGACCGCGCCTCATTCGACGTCACCGTGGCCAACGTCCGCAAGCTCGCCGCCGCCGGCCTGCTTCAGGGGCTGCTATGCACGCCTAATTCCCTGGCCGCCAACGACGAGTACGTGCAGCTGTGCGCCTTCGCCCGCGAGAACGGGGCCCGCTACGTCCTGCTCAACCCTCTCGGCAGCATGGGACGTGGCGTGAAATCCCAGCGGAAACTGGCCAAGACCACCATGCACATGCAGGAGATCTTCGAGCTGACCGCGCCTTTCGACGGCCCCGACCTCGACATCGCTCACATCCGCTTCCCCAACACGGGCCGCAAGCCTCTGGCCGGGTGCGAGGCCGGGACGATCATCTACGTCTTCACCCCGGGCGAGGTCACCGTCTGCCCGTACCTCGTCTTCGCCGCCCGGACCCCGATCTCCCGCCATCCCGACACCGACTTCATCGTCGGCAACATCTTCACCGACCGCGACCTGGCGGCCCGTCTCGACAACTACGGCTTCCACGACCGATTCAAAGTCGGTGCGAACCCGACCTGCACGTCCTGCAGCCTCGAATCCGACTGCGGCAAAGGATGCCCGGCTGCGGTCGTCGCGGCCGGCGGACGCATCGGCGACGTCGACGCCGAGCTGTGCCCGGTCACCGCCGAAACCCGCCGCCTGCTGCCCCTGGACGTCGCATGAGCGCGCCGCGCCTGCCGGGCAAGCTGGTGACCTTCGAAGGACCCGGCGGCGTCGGCAAGACGACGATCACCGCCCTGGTCGCCGAGCTCCTCGAGGCTGACGGCATCCCCGCGCACGCCACCATCCAACCGTCCCGCTCTCCCCTGGGCGAGCTGGCCCGCCACGGCACCGACACCTACCGCGACATGGCGCTAGCCTGCCTCTGCGCAGCCGACCGGCACCACCAGCTAACCAGCGAGATCCTCCCAGCCCTGGCCGAAGGCAAAATCGTGCTCTGCGACCGCTACGTGGCATCGTCGCTGGTCCTGCAAGGGCTCGACGACATTCCCCTCGATGTCGTCTGGGCGCTCAACCACGACGTGTACCGCCCCGACCTCGTCTGCACGCTCAGCGCCGCTCCGGCAGCCGTCGAACAACGCCTCCGTGCTCGAGGCGGGCACAGCCGCTTCGAGCGCGCCACCGGGAGCAGCTTCCGCGAAACGTACGGCTACCTGGCGGCGACGACGTTCCTGCGTGACCAGGGCTGGCCCGTCCAGGTCATCGAGTGCGCCGACGATCCCCGCACGACAGCTGGCACCATCATCGACCTGATCCACCGCACCCTCACGGAGAACCCGGCATGCCCCTGACCGTCCTCACCCTCAACGTCGGCAACCCCGCGGCGGAGCGGGCCCGCCGTCAACGTGACTGGCTCGCCCGTCGCGGCGAGGACGTCTTCGTGCTCACCGAAACCGGCTCCGGGCCCGGCACCCGCCTGATCGCCGACTCGTTCACCGACGCCGGCTGGTCAGTCACCTTCCCCGAGCACCCCGACAAGGAACGCGGCGTCATGCTGCTGGCCAAGCTCGAGTCCACGGTGGATCCCATCGGCGCCGCGATGACCTACCTGCCCGCCCGGCTGGCCGGCATCGTGGTGGACACCGACCGCGGGCCGATGCGGATCCTCGGCGCCTACGTCCCTTCCCGCGACGCCACCGAGGCGAAGACCACCCGCAAACGCACGTGGATCGACGCCTTCCACCAAGCCTACGAGGCCACCGCCGACGACACCCCAGTCCTCCTCCTGGGCGATCTCAACGTCCTCGAGCCTGGCCACGTCCCACCGCATCCCGGCCAGTTCGCACCGTTCGAGACCGCCTTCTACACCGAGCTGACCCAGCGCCACGGACTCGCCGACGCCTTCCGCGCGCTGCAGCCGACCGCCGTCGAGCACAGCTGGGCCCGCCGCGCCGACCTCGGCTACCGCTACGACCACGCCCACGCCTCGACCGCGCTGCTCGAACACGTCGCGCACTGCTCCTACGTGCACGACACCCGATCCGGGGGCGCCGCGCTGACGGACCATTCGGGACTCGCCGTCGAACTGACACTGACCGCGACCGCTCCGCTGATAACGTCCGACCCGGCCGCGGACCACGAGGCAACGCTCTTCTGAACCTGGGGTACTCGCGCCCGGCCGCCATGGAGCCGCCGAGCACGAGGACCCACCGGATGACCGCCGCCAGCGAACCGGCCCTGCGGGTCGGCGCCCGCGTCCTGCTCCTCAACCGTGACGACGAGGTCCTGCTCATCCACGCCCGCGACCCCGACGACCCCGGCCACCGCTGGTGGGAACTCCCCGGCGGCGGGCAGGACCCCGGAGAGAAGCTCGAAGACACCGCACGCCGCGAGATCGCCGAGGAAACCGGGCTCGTCCTGGACGAGATCGGCCGCAAGCTCTGGACACGCGAAAGCCGGTTCACCTACCGCGGCCGCGAGCACCACCGCCTCGACCACGTCTACCTCGCCCACACCGACCACGACGCGCCGCAGGTCGCTCTCCGGCACACCGCCAACGAGCGCGCCGGCCTCATCGAACGCCGCTGGTGGCCGGCCGTCGCGCTGGGCGGGTGCGAGGACAAGCTGCTCCCGGCCGAGCTGCCGGAGCTCCTCGAGGCTCTCCTCGATGACCGGTTCCCCGATACTCCCCCGGCTCTTACCGCCTGACCTCGCCGTCACCGCGGTGGGTGCACGGTGGTTCTGCACGGCGCATGGCGATGCGCGCCCGGAACGACTGGGCCACCGGTCCGTCGGGTAGCGGGGCTGTCCACCGGTAGGCGGGAGCGCGGGCTACTGCGGCCGCGACGAGCGTGCGGCCGTAGCCGAGCAACCGGTAACCCGCGACGACGTGGACGTAGTCGAGGGTGGCGGTCCGGCACGGGACGCAGATGCTAAGCGTCGCGGTCGCGACCTGCGCGCGGTCGAGGTGGAGGTCGATCTGGCCGGCCAGCGTCCCAGGCGGTGGCTCGCGGACGACGAGGAGCAGTCCGTCGCCGAACGCTGGGTCGAACGCCCGCGGGCTCGTGACGTCGAAGTGGGCCCATTCGGCGAGGCGCCGCTTGGAGGGGTCGCAGGCTTCCATCGAGCGGCAGACCTCGCACAGGGTGGCGTGCAGCCGGTAGCGATGGCTGTAGGGCGCAAGCTTGTCGTAGAGATCGAGGTTCAGCCAATGCCCGCGCAAGCAGGTAGCCGGCTGGCCGGATGATGGCCGAAGCGGAATCAGCTCACCGAATTCCCTGCGCGCGCCCGATCGGACCGCGCCGCCGGCTTGATCGCCGATCATCGGGCGAGGCGCCGCTGACCGATAGCACCTGACCAGACTGAAGGGCTCATCCGGCGGCCTCGGTTAGGCCGCGCCGGGCGAGCGGACGGCCCGCGGCGGTCGCACCTCCCGGACCGGGCAGCTGGAGAGCAACGGTCTGCGGACGAGCTGCGCCGCCGCGGCCGCGGCTGGTGACGACGACGTCGCGGTACTCCAGGTGGCCGAACCCGTCGTCGGTCAGGCCACGCCACTTGCGTCGCGAGACGTGCAGCTCAAGGTCGACTCCCGGCCACGCGCCGGCGGCGATCAGCACCGCACCCCGGTTGCGAACCCGCCCGGCCAGCCTGCGGGCCAGCTGCGGCTGCACTCCTCGCACGGCGCCCGGGCCTAGAACGACCAGGTCGAACCCATCGATCAACGCCGACACGACCGCGACGACCTCGGCCCCGGGGTTGGGCACGAGCGCGAATCGTTCCAGGTCGATACCGAGCTCGGCCGCCGCGGTGACCCCGAGCTCCGGCATCCCGGCGATCGCCGCCCACGAGCCCTGCTGCGTCGCCTCGATGAGCAAAGCCAGAACCAGAGCGGTCGAGCCCGAGACCGACAACGTGGTGCCACGCCGCAGCCCACCTCCCGGCAGCAGCTCGGCGAGCGCAGGCGTCACCGGCTCCGACCCGGCCGCGGCCGCGGCCGGCGCCTCGGAGCTCGGCTGCTTCAGTTCGGCGGCCGTGCGGACACCCGGGATCGCCGCAAGCCCGGCCACCGCCTCCGGCACCGCCACCACGCACCTCCAGCACCACGAACACGCACCGGAGACACCCGCAGGGAAGACACGAGCGCACCCGAACACACATCGAACACTTGTTCGGATACTGCGAGACGGCGCGGGCGCTGTCAAGTCGAGCCGGGCAACCTCACCCCGCCAGGCCGCCGCAGCGCACGGCGCTCAGCTCCGTACCCACCGTCACCGATAGGGGGTGCCCCAGGTAAACACGGCGAGTATAGGGCCAACCGGGTTGCCGTCCTGCGAGGCGATGGCCCCCACTTCGGGAGGCCGGCCATGGCTGCTGTGCTTCCTCTGACGCGCCTAACCGAGTCCAGCCGATGCTGGCCAACCCCGACGGCGGCCGGCTGCGCGCGGATCCGGAACGGGCGTAAGGCACGGCCGACCGCTTCGTACACCGGCCGGGTTGCCGTAGCGCCATCGGCCGGTTGTAAAACACGATCATTCCGACGATTGCCGTCGGCTCGTATGATCGAGCGGTTAACAGGCAGTCTAGGATTCTCCCGTGCCAGGCAACACCAAAACCGCCTTGGTCGACCGCGAGGGCCTCGGGCTCTTCCAACGCGCCGTGACGCGGGATCTCGGGTGGATCTTCCGCGAACAGACCGTCGTCGACCAGGGAATCGACGGCCACGTCGAGATCGCCGACGAGGACGGACGAGGCACCGGGCGCCTGATCGCCGTGCAGATCAAGTCCGGGCCCTCGCACTTCAGGCGTGTCAAAGGTGGTTGGGCGTTCTACTACGACGAAACGAAACGCCGCTTATGGCTGGGGCACGCACTTCCGGTAATGGTTGTGTTCATCGACCTGGAAAGCGACGCGATCTACTGGCAGCGGATCCACACCTCGGTCGAACGGCGCACCGGGAAGCGCTACGCCGTCACCGTGCCCGAGAACCAGACACTGAGTACCGCCGCCGAGCCCTGGCTCCTGGCCGCGAGCGGCGTCGAGCAGCGAGCCATAGAGCGATACGAGTCCAACCTCGAGCTCCTGCCGCCTCCTGTCCGCCGGCTGCTCGAGGACGAGTCTGCTGCTCGCCTCCAACGTGCTCTCGTTGCGCAGCATCTGGCCGAAGGCCGGACAAATCCCTCCGGAACCGCGCAGGCGTTGATCTCCACCAGACCGCTTTGGATGCAGGCTTCGAACGCTTGGCCGTGGCGAGCCTTGGCATCTTTCTGTTCGCACCACGACGCCATGACCGAGAGCTCCGCGGCGTGGGAGATCGCCGCCGAAGATGGCGGTGACCAGGCCGGGGGGCGCCTGGCCGCCGCGGCCGCCAACATCGCCGCGGTGGATCGGACGCGAGCAGCCGAACTGCTGGAGGAGGCCCGACGACGTGGCGGCGCCGAGGTCGTCGTGGCAGTCGTCGAGGCAATCCTGGAGGTACCAGAAGGCGACCTCTCGCCATGGCGCACCGACACCGTTCTGGCCGCGGCAGGGGCGAAGGCGAACTCGACGGTCCAGCACTTTCTCACCGATCAGGCTCTCCAGAGTGACGACCTGCCCAAAGCTGCGCGCCACGCCGAGCGTGCGCTTGCTCTAGAACCGGATGATGCCGCAGCCATGTCCAAAGTCGCGTTGATCTGCGCGCGGCGCGCCGAAACCGCCGAGGCCCAAGCCGGTGACCTGGCGCGAGCCGCCGAACTGCTGCAGGCGGCAGTCACCCAGCGCCGACAATGGAGCGGCGAAACCCGAGGCCTCCTGGCGCTGCTGGCCCGAGTGCTGATGATCAGAGGCCAGTTCGGCGCCGTCCTCAACATGCTGCTCCCAGCACCGCTCGGCACTGCGAACGCCGACGAGGCCGACGATCCGGTCCTGCGGCGCCTCGCCCTCACTGCTGCGCACGGGTCCGGTGACAGCGAACTCGTCGCCTCGATCGAAGCCGCGATGACCGACAACGTCGAGGATCAAATCGCCCGCCTCCGGCTCGGCCTCCTCGAGCTGCCGGCTGCCGAGGCCGAAGCGCTTTGGACACCGCACCTCGCACGTGCCCGATCCGATTACGACGGCGAAGCGGCCGTCATGGCAACCCACCGCCTCGCCGCTTTGGGCGTCGACGCAACAGCGCAACTCGACGAGCTCATCCGGGCCGGAGCCCTCCCGCTAGGAACGGACCGTTTGCCCCGGGCCATCGCTACGTTCCGCCGCAACACGGCGGAAGGCCTTTCGCTTCTGCGCTCGCTTTCGACCGAAGATCCCGCCGCAGCCGAGCAACTCGTCCACGCTCTGGTCGAGGTCGGGCGCCCGGACGAGGCGATAGCAGCCAGCGCGTCGGCCGCCCAGCGCTTTCGCTCTCCTAGGTTCCTCACCCTTCACGCGCTGCTCGTCTTCCAGCACGCGACGGCCGAACGAGCTGACCGCGCGCTGCAGGACGCATTGCAGGCTGAGGACCGCCCCGCGGAACGAGTCGAACTGGCTACCCGGCTGGCCGACATCGCGGCCACAGCCCAGGACTGGGCACGGGCGGAGTCGACCCTGGCGCAGGTAGTCGCCTACCAGACGCCGCCGCCCGACGGGGTGGTGTGGAACCTCGTCCGGGCTCAACTGAACGGTGGCGGAGAAACCCGCGCTGCGGCAACTGTGGCCCGTCACCAGCCTCGAGTCAGATCCGAGGAAGAAGCGCAGCTCTGGGCACAGGCGATGGCTTCCCTCGCTTGGGATGACGAACTCGCCGAAAGAGCTATCGAGCTTGCTTCGGACTTCGCCGACAACGCACAGCTGGCGACCTTTCTACTCTCCCACCTGGTGACCGCCACCCGTGGCACCGTGCCCGAGAACGGCGGCGAGTACACGGACGACGATGCCCTCGATGCGATCCCGGATCCTCCAGATGATCGGCCAGTTGTACGAGGCAATCTGCACCGGCGAGCGTTCGAACTTCTTAACACGCTCTACGAGACACACGGCGATGCCACAGGGATGCGGATCCTGTCCACGACCTCCCCCGAGGAGTTCCTCGCCGAGGTTGAGCCGATCGTTCGCCGACCTGACCAAACGCACCTAGCCGGCCTGGCCGACCAGATATCCCGTGCTCAGGTACCCGCGGGCATGCTCGCCCTGAGCATCGGCCGCAGCTACACATCAGCGCTGGTTCAGCGAACCGCTGGCCTGCTGGTCGCCGTCGCGGTCGATGACGCCGAACATCAGGCCGAGGTGGACGCGGCAACGGCATCGGCAGGCCGGCCCGCTGTCGTCGACATCTCCACCCTGCTGGTGCTGTCACAACTGACGGACGCCGATGCCGTGTCCGGACAGGTCGGCGAACTGATCCTAGCTCTTCCAGCCCACCATGACGTGCTGCGTGCCGCGCTCCAAGCACGCACCCTCGCCGGAAGCGTCGGCAGTTTGGGTTCGAGCGCAGCAGAAGGAAGCTTGACGTTCTACGAGCGTAACGAGGAGCACTATCAGTTCGTACGAGACCGCACGGCCGCCGTCGAGGCGCTCGCGCACCGTTGTTCCATCCGCCCCGTCGGTACTACCTCCGTTTTCGGCGACAACTCCGAACGCGCGCGAGCCGTACCGTGGCTGGCCGCAATCGAAGTCGCCGCCCAAGAGGGAATGCCCTTATGGTGCGATGACCTGGCCGTGCGCAGACTGGCCCGGAGCGTCGGCGTCTCGTGCTTTTCCACGATGGCCATGGCCGAAGTGCTGCGCGACACCCGGCTCGAATCCGCGCACACCTCAGATGAGATCGACGCGGTGCTCGACGCCACCGCCAAGACAGTAGGTGAGCTCCACGCCGAATTCGTGGTCGACCTGCCGGTGAGTGAGGAGCAGCTCCTGGACCAGGCCGAGGCGGACGGCTGGGTCCCCGCTGCGGCCGCCCTCGCCATAGAACGTCCGTCGTGGTGGGGGTGGCAGCAGGATCCGGTCGGGCTGCTCATGAATCGGCTCTACCCGGCTGTACGCGAAGCCGAACCGGCTCAGCTGCCGAACTGGCAACGTGCGGCCATGCTCGGCGCCGCCCGTGCCCAGCCGACACCGGCTGAGCAGCGTCAGGCCCTCGCGAACTTGGCATTGCTCGGTTGGGAACTTGAGCCAGCGCTTGATGATCTGGTCGGTGGTTTCCGGACGGCACGGCGACTCGCCACCGCTCTCGGCGACATCAGGGACCCCCTTGAAGTATTGCCCGCGGCGCGCACTGTCCTGGCGGAGAACGGAATCAATCGTTCGGATCAAGTGGTTCAGCAGCTAACTGCGAGGCTACGAGCTGATGCTGGCGAAGCAGCCGTTTAGCGGATGCGCGAGGTGCTTGCAGCCAGCGGACGGCGCATCGTGGCCAGGTCCGGCGCTTGGCAGCGACCTGCGCGCGGCTTCCGCGCATCGCCTCCGGCGGCGAGACCACGTTAGTCCAGCTGCCCACGAAGGAGACCTTCGCGGAACCCATCGACATCCGGAAACAGCACACGTCGCCGCCGGTTGTAAGTGTGCTTGAGCGGATCCCTGATCTTGTCTTTCACGGCGGCGGTGATAACGATCGCGCAGAACGAGAGGCTCGTCGGTCGCCCTCGCCCTCGTTCGACGCTGAGCAGCTTGGCAAGTCTAGCCGGTCCCGGCGCCTTGCCGGTCGGGTTGAATCCCATTACACCCGGCGCTGTATGCCGCTTGGGTACAGCACTGCCGACGAAGAATCCCTCCTGCGCCTTCATCCGCTCGTCCGGCAATGCCGGAAATGCGCGGAAGATCTCCTTATCCGTTGCCGACTTCCTCAACGCTTCCTCATACGGACCGCTGAGCGGGTCGGACACCTTAGCCCAGGTCTGGGTTTGCGGCCCGTGCGAAAATGTCTCGTACCACGTCGTGTCGGTCACATCGATAGCGAACAGAACGCCCGGACTCCGGCGGACCTTGCCGTTTTTCCCAGGTGCATGCTCTTCGGTCGCAACCAGAGCGCGGTCATCGGGTTGGCGGTCACGTCGAGCAAGCGCGTCGGCACGCCGTGGTGTTGCAGAACCGCCAGCATGTGCATATCGGTGGCAGACGATCCAAGGTCACGGCCGAGCCCCCAACGACGCGCTTCCTCCAGGATCTCCAACTCTCGAGCACGGACTCGTTCCTCCGTGACTTCTCCACCCTTGTTCCTAATCTCTCGAAACAACGACGCGCTCAGATCCCAGGAGGCGTCGTTCTGGCCTCGCCATGCGTACGTGCGGTCCTGCCCCAGCAAAGCGATATGACTAATGATCCTGAAAAGCTGATGCGGTGTCTTAACTTCAAGACCCCACTCGTGGCTGAGCCAGTCATCGAACGCCGGCGGCTTCATACGCCCACCCTACCGATGGTTGCGCTCTGCGACATCTTGAGTTCCACCGCGCTTTCGAAGGTCACTACCGGACGTCGTCCATGTCGAATCGCCGCATCGGTACCTCGGTTCCATCCCCGGCCAGCACAAGCATCTCAGGGGCCGTCGCGCTGCACGCGGGCTCGAGCGCTTCCGCATCTTCGCAGGAGCATGGCGCCGTGGTCGCTTTACCAACGTAACGATCAAGCCGACGCCCGGGTGCCCGTGAGCCGGCGCAAGTCGACCACGCCCTCCGCGACACAGACGCCGAGCAGGCAGCCAGGGGGGTGGAGGTCGAACGTCGCACTGGCCGTCCAAATCGATGACGAACGCAAACCGGCGGCCCTGGCGCGGACGACAGAACCTCAATTTATCACTCCCCCCGTACCCGACGCCTGCTTGTAGTGGCCGGATACTGGGCGCGCGAGTGCAGCTCACTACTGACGGCACCAGAGCGGAGCTCGCTGGTCGGGGACGAAATCGCGCCTGTGAAGAGAGCACGTTTCGCGCGCCGCCTTCGAACACCAGATAGCCCTATGCAATATGCGGTCAACCGCAAGCATCCGGACAGAAATTCACCCGAAAGGGTGTCTCTCCAATCCGGACAGTAGCAAGTTGACCGGCTCCGCCGACTCATGGGGAAAGCACTCGACGCACTGTGAGTCTGCCATGGACACCGAAGACGGCTCGTATTTCGAACACCACAAAACGTCACTTCGCCTGACCATCCCCGGTCCACTGAGGATGGTGAGCCAGTCTCAAGACAGTGGCACTCTCCGCCGAGCCCAGCTCGGTGCTGCCTTCGCGGTCGCCGCGCACTTCACGTCCAGTCAGGACGCGGCATTGGTAAGCATGCCGACCGGAAGCGGGAAGAGTGCCGTTATGACGTTGTTGCCGTTCCTGCTTGGCAGTAAACGGATCCTCGTCGTCACCCCGTCGAGGTTGCTGCGCGACCAGCTCGAGACGGAGTTCATGCTGCTGCGCGTACTCCGCCGCACAGGAGTCGTCCAGGAAGGGCTTCCCGGCCCGCGAACGACAGCCGTGAGCAAGAGACTGAGCGAGGAGGGTGCGTGGGAGGATCTCCGCGCCTTCGACGTCGTCATCGGCACACCGAACGTGCTGTCACCCGCGTACCAAAGCATCGTCGACCCACCAGCGGAACTTTTCGACTTGATCGTCTTCGACGAAGGACACCACACCCCCGCACACACCTACCTCGAGCTCCTCAGGTCGCTCGGACCGGCGCCGATGGTCCTGTTCACCGCCACCCCGATGCGACGCGATAAGCAACCATTGCCTGCCACTCCCGTCTACACCTACAGCCTCACCCAAGCACTCGCCGACCAAGTCCTCTCGCCCATCGACTTCCACCCCGTCGAGGTCGCTCCCCACGCGGGTGCCGAGGAACGCGACACCGCACTGGCCACGGCGGCGATCACCCGTGTGAAATCGCCACAGCACGCTCGCAGCGAGAGCAAGATCATCGCTCGCACCAGCAGCGTGAAACACGCCGAAGACCTGGTGGAGCGTTATAGGTGCCTGGGCGCCCCGATGGGTCTCATCACCGCGAAAACCTCCATCTCCCAAGCCCGTAAGACCTTGCGCCAGGTCGAGGACGGGTTTTTGCATGGCTTGGTGAGCGTCGGAGTTCTCGGCGAAGGCTTTGACATGCCACGGCTCAAGGTAGCGGCGTACCACCGGCCACACTCGACTTTGCCGGCGACCTTGCAATTCCTCGGCCGCATCACCCGCCTCTTGCCCGCCGGACTACTCGCGATCCGAGAAGACGTGAACGACGAGACCAGGGACCTCTACAACAGCGATGTCGCGTGGGCCACCCTGGTTCCGGCGCTGGCCGACGCCGCCGTCGCCGACGAAGCGCGCCGGCGGGAATATCTTCGTTCCTTCGATCCCGAACCGACTGAACCACTCAGCCTGGCCGGTATCCACCCCCGGAAGGACGTCCAGGTCTTCCGAGTCCGGGAGGATCTCCTCGACCTCCGCACGAGCCTGGCGAAGCTGGGTGACGGCGACGTCGTCTACCAAGGTTGCGACGCCGACGGCCAGGTGCTCGTCGTGGTCACCGAGCATTTGATCCGTCCGGACTGGCTCGCGGCCGACACGCTCGACCGCTTCGGGTACGAGATCCACGTCGCCGTCCACCACCGGAAACGCGGACTGGTCTTCGTTCACGGAACTCGCGACAAAACGGTCGCCGACTTGCTTGAAGCGCTCAACGTCGATGCCCCGCGAATGATCGATCCGATCTGGTTGGACCGGCTGATGAACAGCCTTGCCGTGGACAACTACCACTCGGTCGGCATGCGGAGTGCGCGCGCCGCCGGTGGTCGGCTCGCCGCCTACCGAACAGTGGCCGGGACCAAAGTCGGCGACGCGGTGCTCCCCGCGGAGACACGCTCCTACGGAACGGGCCACGGGATCGCGCGCGTATACGATCCGATGATCGTCACCGCCGACATGGTCGCGGACGGGAAGAAACCACCTTCCGCAAGCATCACCTCACTCGGTGTGTCCTACGGTCGCGCCAAGGTCTTCAGCCCAGACCACGTCGGACTGCTGGCGTTCCGGGACTGGTGCCTGCGGCTCGGCGACCTGGCGCACGCGGCCGCGGACACATCGCCCGCTGGCCTTCCCGGCCTCGCCCTGCTGAGCCCGCGACGGCTCGACAGCTTCCCCCCAGGTCCGTACCTCGCGCAGTGGGAACCGACACTCTTGGGCACCGGACTGCAAATCCGCACCTTCGCCGACAACCGGCTGCACGCCCTCGAAGAAGTCATCCTTACCGTCAGCCGTGTAGCCGACGACAGCCTCCAGCTGTGCGCGGTCATCGACGACGTGCCGGCCTGGCGAGGCAACCAGGACCTCAACGGGCGAGTCCACGGGTACACGACACCCGAGTTGCGCGTAGTCGAGCCGGGCGCGCTGATCGAAGCACCGATGTCCGAGTTCTTGACCGAGTTCCTGCCCACCGTGTTCTACGCGGATGGCACCAGCAGCGTTGGCTCTGTCAAGTTTCAGCCGCAAACGAGCTATGACGATCTCGGCCCCGACGTCCTGAAGGAGTGGCCGTTCGAGAAGGTCGACATCAGACGCGAAGCGGAGACACCTCGCGACGGACTGGTGAACATCAAGACCTACACCGCCCGGCGGTTCACCGAAGAACCCACGATTGAATTCGTAATCGACGACGACCGCGCCGGTGAAGTGGCCGATCTGATTGCCATCGGCAAGGAATCCGGCGGTCGCCGACCGGTCTCACTCGTCCACCTCAAGTACACGGAAAAGAACTTCCCTGGGGTCCGGGTCGGCGACCTCTACGAAGTCGCGGCCCAAGCCAGCCGGAGCGTGGCGTGGCTGAGCGGATCCCGGCTCGCCCGGCGGCTCACCGACCGGCTCAGCTCTGGGAGCAGCCTGCTGACCGGACTGACGGGGCAGCTCGACGATCTGTTCGCGCTCTGGCTCACCGGGCGAGGGCAGATCGACTGGACCGTCGTCATCGTCCAGCCGGGGCTGATCACCAGCAGGGTCAATTCGTCGTCCAATGTGAAGACCATTCTCAGCGACACCCTGCAGAACGTCACCCAGTTCGCAGCCGACCTCATCGTCTACGGCAGTCCATTGCCCGAGAAAGGCAGCCACGGCTAGCAAAGGTCACGACACCGATCGGTCCACTACACCTGCCCGCGCACCGGCCACGAGGTCCATCTCCGCGCGTCCTCCCGCAAGCGGGAGTTCAACGCCAACATCTCTGGCCCGGACAAGCGCCGGATCTTCCCCGACACCAGGGCATTCTGACCGCGTGTCGCCGACCACCACCGAAGGCGGCGCGTCGTGGGCCTCGAGGCGTACGGCCTGGAACGGGTCGCCGGCATGACCGTGCACCCAGCCGTCCCCCGCGGTCGCGACCGTACCGGAGAGAGCTTCGGTCGCCAATTCGCCGAGCAGCTCGTTCTCCAGCGGCTCCAACCCGTCCACGGCGTGACGACCGCGAACCACCAAGGTTCCGTACTCGGGCTGGTACTCGTCGTCTTCCAAGAACCCCAGCAACGTCACACCACGACCGTAGCGAGCCCGACAGGGTTATCGCCGTTAGCTCACGACCACCACCCACCGGCTACCCAGTACCTCGACGGCGCCGGCACGTCGGCGATCGCGCCCACACGCTGGGACCCACGTCCATGGCGCCGGCGCGCCGCACGGCCACTCGTGGGGCGTCGTCCCGCCGCTGTCAGACACAACCGCCCTCCAGCGCGGCCTCGCCACCGACGCGGACGCCGGCCACGCTGAAGATGCGGGACCGGACGACTAGCCACCTGATCGGGTGGGGTAGCGTACCGGACCGGCGAGCCGAGCAAGGGCGCCGTGGCGCATGGTCATTGAGTGCTGCGGGACGCGATCAGCGAGCAGGACGAGTGCGGCGTCGCGCTACGGCTGGTCGGAGTCCAGCCTCGCCTTGGTGTCGGCTGGACCTGGCAGAAGGGTGTTCTGCTCCATCCTCCGCGTGAAGAGCTTCGCGGCACGACGGACGCGGCGTCCACGCCACCTCGGTTCGAAACCTTCGATGCCCAGATCTTCGCGAACCACCGCGAGTGACAGCGTGTGGACGGCTCGTTCGAGCTCAAGCAGAAGAGCTTGTTCCTCTTCATCGGCGTCGTTCCACGAGACGAGTTTCCGTATGCACTCGCGATACTCCTCGAATGCGTCGAGGACCATGCGGCTGGCGAACACCTGCATGTCTTCCTCAAGGCGCGCCAGCTCCACGTAGAGGGCATCGATGTCAGGCGTGCGCGGGTCCTGTTCGCCGCGAAAGAGTGAGGCGTTGCGCGTCATGACGTCCAGATAGGCCAGGTAGAGGTCGTATCGGCGCTCAATTAGGCGTGACAAGTGGACATTCGACCTGTTCTTGCGCTCACGGAGGCTCGTCAAACCGGCCGTCGCCACTGCGCCAAGCAGGGTGAGCCCGCCGCCCGCGAGCGCAGCGACGATCGTGTCCTTCATCGGCCAGACGTTAGCTGACGCTCGGTAGCGGTCGAGGGGAACACGCTGGTCCTGCGCCCCACTTCGCCGGGTTGAGCCGGCCAGGGGCCGGCGGCGGACCATCTGTCGATCGCCGCAGTCGTGGTGACGGTCGACACGCGACCCGCGCCTACCGCTGTCGATCTCCGCGGTGGACTTGGATGTGCCGATGAACGTGTTCGGCGTGCCCGTGGACGAGATCGCGAAGGTGAGCGGCGAGATTGCCACCAGCCTGAAGGCCGGCCACGCCGTGTTCTCGATCATCCCTCCCGGACGGGACAAGGGAGCGAAGAGCAAGGACGACCGCCGACGCGCCTACCAGGGACTTTTGGTCGCGACCGGCGACCTCATGACGTGGCACATGTACCTCGGCGAGATCGCCGTAGTGATGCAGCGGCCGGAGCTGTTCGCGTTTCGACACACCACGACCGCGATCCACCAGACCGCTGACGCGCGGAAGTCGATGGCGGCGTACCTTGCGGCACTGTCGGAGATCCGCCTGGTCGGGAATCCGGAGCCGCGCGCGGCCGCCGAGGAGATCAGCGCGATCTTGGGCCAGCTGTTCGCGGTCCTTCCGACCTCGAAGAAGGCCCCGGAGCGCGCGACCCAGATCGAGCACACCAGGCAGTGGATGCTCAAGCTCGGCGAGGCACAGAAGGACTTCGTCCAGGTCGCGCGACGCGATCTCGGCTATGCGAAGAAGCTGCGTACCCGCTGGTGGCAGTTCCGGCGCCCGCGAGCGGTCGAGGAGTGGCCGGGTGGATGGCCTGGCCCGACGGTCACGTTGGCCCTCGAACACGAAGTGTCCAAGAGCGACAGACCGGCGGGTTGACCGCGACTCATGTGGGTGTAATATCGCGATATGACAAGTTCATTAGGTGAGCACCTGCGCAACGCCCGCGATCGCCAGCAGCTCCAACAGAAGGACGTCGGCGACGCGGTCGGGGTGTCTCAGGGCCTGGTCTCCAACTGGGAGAAGGGCAAGAAGACGCCGTCGTTCGAGCAGCTTCGGGCATTGGCGGGCGTCCTAGATCTCGACGTCACCGCCCTGATTGACCGGCAGTACGACATCTGTGACGACGTAGAGCGGGCGATCTTGCAGTCGACACGGCTGAACCGGAAGGAGCAGGACGCGCTCCTTGCTTCCTACGGCATCTTCGCGGACCGGGAATCGGCCGGGAAGGCCGCGTTCTTCCGCACAAAGCTTCCGCGCACCAACGAACGCGGCGAGGCAGACCGGTCCGACGACGAGCCAGCGTGACCGCCAGCATCCTTCGCGTGCCCGCCACCAACGCCGTCAATTCGGCCTCGGACGATCCGGGTGACATCGTCGTGGTGGTCGCTCGCTACGTGCTGCTGGAGCCGCACGCCGGTCACCGGCTGCGCGGCGACTGCCCGTTCTGCCGATCCCCGGCCCCGACATTCATCGTCCGCCCGGCGCTCGGCACCTCCACTGCCTCAGCTGCGGTAAGGGCGGCGGCGACGCTGTCCGGTTCGCCGCGATGATCGGTCGCTGACACCCGACGCGGCGGCGCGACGCCGGTCCAGCAGCCAGCCAAGGTCAGGCGCCCGGCGGCAGCAGATGGTCGAAGTCGTGCACGGCGTCGCCGGCGTGGCCGCGCTCCTGTGCGGCAGCGAACATCGCGCCGAAGCCCTCGTCCCGGTCCCGGGCGGGCAGCGCGGCGGCGAGGTCCTCCAGCTGCACGAGCGCGCCGGCCTCACGGCCGCCGGTCGGTTCGTCGGCAAAGCGTTCGATCGCGCGTCGGCCGGTACGATCCTCGCCGCGGTCGACGATCAGCCAGCTGCCGTCGGCGCTCGGCTCGACCACCTGCCGCGATGTCGTCTGCGTCATCCCTCGCTCTTCCTCGCCTGCCCTCGCAGCTGGTCACCCCGGCCACCAGCGGCCGGGGGCCCTGGACCTGCTGCGCTAGCTGGATCGCTGAACGTTCCGGTGGCGCTCGTCGAGCGCATGCCGCCGCCGGAGCTGACCGCCTTGGCTATGGACGCGGTCACCACCGCGCACGTCCGCGGATGGTCTCGTTCTACAACGACTGGTGTTCGGGCGCGCAGTGCCCACGCCAGCAAGAAACATCTCGTATGAGATGTAATGGTGCGTGCGATAGTCCCGTACGCTGGCCCCGAGGGGAACGCGTCGGCGTCGAGTAAGGGCCGGGCCGCGCCGGTGCCGTACTCAGCTAGCGGTTTCCATCACCCGGAGATCGGGTGTATGGGCGTCCGCACCGAGTCTTTCGAGCGCCGAACTTGCAACGTATTCTGTTGTTGGGCTCTCCACACCTATCGTGCGGCGCGCCGACCCGAACAGCCGACTCCAAGACGACTGAGATTCGTGAACGTGGCCGTGTGGATCGGGCTCAAGGGAATTGAAAGCGCCAGCGTCGAACTGCAAACCCATCGCCTTCGCCCGGCTTGCCATCCAGGCGAGTGTGATGTCGCTCAAGCCGGACTCGGCGTAGCCTCCCCCGACATCGCCGTGCGCGCCGGAGAACCAGACCTGTTCGACAAGCTGCTGGTTCCAGTCCGCGACCTGCCACAGCGCCGGCACGTACGACGCCCGGCGTTCATCGATGGCCAGCGCCTGGAACGCCGACTCGACAATCGACAACAAAGAAACGTCATGAAACTGGTTCCGACGACCGAGCATCAAGAGCTTCCGCAAGCCGGCCAGCGGGACACCGAGCGCGCCTACCGTTTCCCAGACACCGATGAAACGCACCCGAGCTTCGTTCGAGTAGTGCTGCTGGAAGGTCCGCGCCGCAACACTGTCCGGGCCCGTGTCGATCGTCCGGCCGCGGTAAAGCGCATACGCCTCCGGAATGCGGTCGGCGTGCTCGTTCCGGAGTATGCCGCAGTTGCGGATCAGTCCCACGACACTGCGCGCGACGTAAGCGCCGCGACTGAAGCCGAAGAAGAAGATTTCGTCGCCCGGCGAGAAATTACGGACCAGGAAAGCGTACGCCTCGCAGACTTGCCTCGCCCCTGCCTGCCAACCGAAGAGCCCACCCAAGAGCGAACGGACGCCCTCGTTGTAGAACACGAGCTGCGCGCGGCCGACCGCGTCGCCGGCCGCGACCGAACGGAAGATTTTCGCCACGTTGGTGGGCGCTTCGGACCGGCGCTCCCACGTGCCGTCACAGCACACGACAAGCCGCTTGGGGCCGATTCCGACGGCATCGGCAGGTTCGCGCTCCGGCAGCCGCGCCGCGCTCGCGGGACCGGCGTCTTCGGCGATCGGATCTTCAGAGCGCAGGGCCACCAGGGCGGTTCCGTCGACCCGCGCACCCTCGATGTCGGCACGGGAGAAGGCAGCCGGGTCCAGAATCGCGTCACTAAGATCGGCGCCGCGAAGAACCGCCCCGGCGAAGCTAGCCCCTCGCAGGTCCGCGCGACGGAGGTTGGCACCCGTCAGGTCGGCCTCGTCGAGGCACGCACCGCGCAGGTCCGCGTCGCGAAGATCGGCATGACTCAGGTTCGTGCCTCGCAGGTTCGTCCGCTTCCGGGCCATCACATGTTTCCCTGGCGCGCGCGACGCAGTCGCCGATACGACGATCGCCAGTTCGGCCGCACATCGCCGGTCGAGCGCAGGTCCGCGCCACGCAGATTCGCCGCGCGCAGGTTCGCGCTGTCGAGGTTCGCGCCGCGAAGGTCGGCTTGCCGCAGGTCGGCTGAATCGAGGTCCGCCTTGAAAAGGTTCGCCTGCCTCAGGTCCGCACCCGCGAGATTCGCCGAGCTCAAATCGGCGGCGTCCAGCTGAGACCTCCGCATCCGCGCTCGCGTCAGGTTCACGCCGGAGAGCCGGGCCGCGCTGAGGTTCGCCTCCGTGAGCCAGGCTTCGTTGAGTTGCGCCGATTCGAGGACGGCGCCCGGAAGTTTCGCCTTGATCAGCTTCGCCCGCCACATGGTGGCATCCCGCAGGTCGGCGAAGCCCAGTTCTGCTCGGACGAGCACGGCGAACCGCAAGTCCGCGGAGCGGAGCACCGCCTTGACCATCGACGCGCCTGTGAGAACGGCTTCCTGGAGTTTCGCCTCGGTGAGATCGGCGGCGCCGACCTTGGCTCCGGCTAGTCGGGCGCGCTCCAGGCGAGCACCGAGCAGCAGGGCGTTGCGGAAGTCGGCCCTGATCAGTTCGGCCTCCCGCAAGTCGGCTCCTTCCAGCACGGCCCGACGGAAGTTCGCTTCCCGCAGACGGGCACCCCGCAGGTTCGCCCCCGGGTAGGAGATGCGCGCGAGATCCAGCTCAGTTCGGGCACGCCTCGACGTGGCGGGCCCCAGCCTGAGTACGGTGAGCGCCTCGTGGAGGTGATCGGGAGAGGCCACCCCCTGCAGGCCGGTCCAGACGTCGTTCGTCCCGGCCCTCGCGTGCCGCCGGATGTAGGCGAGGACCACCTGGACGACCTCGTCGCGATGCGCCGAGGATTCGCGCTTAATCTGCAGCAGCGCACGGAAGCCAGCCGACTGGACGTACTCTTCCGTGGCCCCGATCCGCTCGAGCGCGGTCGTAAACCGGTCGCTGACGTGTCCCCGGCGGGCCAGCGCGTAGTTGAACCCGGTGAACAGCAGCCCCAGCGCGACGACAAGGGCACCGCCGAGAGAAGCCAGTACCACACGCGCGTTGTGCTCCGCGGCCAGCCGGTCGCCGAAACTGAAGCCCGGAGTCGTGCGCAGCTGGTCTTCGTCTAGCAGCAGAGCGGGGGCGTTCACCACCGCCAGCACGTAGGCGGCCAGCAGGAGAACAAGCACGCCGACCACCAGCCCGCGCCCTGCGGCTTGCCGCGACATCAGCCGCAAACTGTCCACATGTGGAAGTCGTCCCGTTGTGGGAGTTCGCTACAAGGTCCCGGGTGACCGGGCCGAGCTGATGGCGGGCAACGACGCTCGTAGGTCATGGAATTCCTTGGATGCGGTGGGACAGTCCGCGATCGAAATGATCTTTAAGGATTCGGCCTACCGCTCGGCGCCGAAGAGGGCAGCAGCCCACCTCGCGTTCCGGCATCCGTTCAGCCTGCTCTGGTGCCCATCCTGCGGGAGCACCGGTGGTTCCTCAGGATGGCGGCGTATCCGGCGGAGCAGCTGCGAAACGGTGCGTTTGCCGACCTTGTGTACGGCTTCTCCGACTCGGCGGTGGGCGACATGCTCGCCAAGGCAAAGCGGGCGTGCAAACCAAGGTCGGCCGGCGCCCGGCACTGGTCACAGCTTGATCGAGTCGCACCGGACCTCCGGTGCGGACCCGGACGAGTACGCCGAAACCGCGAGCCTGCCGCTCGACTCGGCCAGGCAGCTCGGCCCGGTCGTGGGGGCCGCACCGGTGCGCGCCCGGCAGCTCGACCTCGCGCCGGTTCTGGCTCTCGCGCGCACCGTCTGGCGCGGGTCGTGATCGTTTTCCCTGTTCAGGCTGCATCCGCCGAGAGGGCAACAGCAGATGCAGCCGACCGGTTACCATTTCGCTCCCGGTAACCTCGACGTCTTGCCTTGGCGAGAGGACGCTCTCGCGTCGTTGGACTGGCCCCGGATCGGCTCGACCGGCCAGCAGTTGCTCGTGCAGCCGCGCGACATCTTCGCGGAGCTGCCGAACAAGCCGTTGTCCTACTCCTACCTGCGCCAGGAGCAAGGCGAGGTGCTGGAGGGTTGGTTCGCCCGCAAGAACGACCGCGACGTGGTGATCAAGCAGAACACCGGCGGCGGCAAGACCGTGGTGGGCCTGCTGATCGCGCAGAACACCCTCAACGAGGGTGTCGGGAAAGCGGTCTACCTCGCCCCCGACAACTACCTCGCGGCGCGGGTGCGCGAGGAGGCCGCGCGGCTGGGGCTGGCGACCGCCGAGCGGCATGAAGACCCGGCCTTCCTCGCCAGCCGCGCCATCCTGATCACCACCTTCCAGAAGCAGTGAGGGGTCACCTACGCTGTTCACGCTGGTCAACGACGTACCCGCCATTCGCCAACGCAAGTTCGACAGCGGTCATCGAGCGGGTCCGGCCGATGCTTTTGCGGCACGGAGTCCCCAGTGGACTCGATCAGCGCGGCGATGACATACCTACCGGCCCGGCTGGCCGGAAGGTGGTGCACACCGACTGCGGACCAACCTCGGCGCCTACGTCCCTTCCCGCAACACCACCGAGGCGAAGACCACCCGCAAACGCACGTAGATCAACGCCTTCCACCAGGCGTACGAGGCCACCGCCCGCGAAACCCCCGTGCTTCTTCTCCGGGACCTCGACGTCCTCGAGCCTGGCCACGTGCCACCGCATCCCGGCCAGTTCAGTTCGCCCCGTTCTAGAACGTCTTCTACACCGAGTTGAACCACCGGCACGGACTCGCCGGCGCCTTCCGCGCTGCAGCCGCCGACCGCCGTCGAGCACAGCTGGGCCCGCCGCGCCGAACGCCGGCACCCTAGAGGTCGACACAGCCAAGAAGCGTGCAAGCCCGATCGTTATCCACGGTCTCGACCGCTTCTGTATGAGTTACCGCTGCAGACTCTTCAAGTTCTTGTATAGTTTCCATATGTACCGGCGACACACCCAGTAGACCATAGAGATCGAGGGCCATATCTCCTCCAACTCACAACACTTGACACCCAGCAGAACCTAACGAGTGAATGGCCATATTCCGCCTAGCAGTAGTGCGCTCACAGTTTCCAGCAAGATAGCATCTCGAAATACGGTGAGTCTCGTGCGTACTGTAACTTCACTCTCACCGAGTGATCGCAGGAGTTCTTGCACGAGATGAGGCAATACGGGTGACGATGTGGCCGCAACTTGCCGGGGATTTATGGATCCCATGATTGCTTGCGCAGTCAGCACTGCTACGGCGCCGCCGATACCAAGAATGACGGCGACCGCACCAACACACCACAGGATCGTAATGACAGGCCCCTTCGCGAATGCACGCGGCGCCAAAGCGGACAGTGCTGCGATTTCTGCAAGTCCAAGCGTGAGCGACGTAGAGGCGCGAGAGCGAATGCGTTCCAGATTTATCTCTTGTTGATCCAGGGCGCGCCGCCCTTCTTCCAGGACGAGTTTCAGGTCCTCTACCGAAAGACCCACCATCGTGGTCTCGCCGTCCGGCGGAGAAGTGAAAGTCGGCACTCGAATACCAGGCCGAAGGACAGCATAGACGTAAAAGAGATACAGGCGTGCCTCAGCTAAACGACCGCTGATCGTCTTCATCAATCAACTCGCAGCCATTCCGACAAAGCCGCAGTTGCTGGTTCGGAGGTCGCACTAGGCAGAAAGAGCCATTGACCTGCGGGATTGAGGTCCAGGAAAGCTGGCCCGTCGTGGTCGAGAACCCAATCTTGGGAGCTGAATCCCACCCTAAGTGTTGCAGCCAACTTCGTCGCCGCGCCTTCAATTTCAGAGCAACCCGAGATTCCTCGGAAGGAGTGATGCGCTGGCGCATGGGCTCGCCAGTCCATCGGCAATTCTTCCGCCTCCAACTCAGCAACCCAAACCTTGTCCTCAACTGTCACAACCCTAAAGTGACGCTCCGTTCGAACCATGCGTTGTGCAAGAAATGGCGCACTGAGCAAGTCAACCTCTTCAAGATCGTCAACCCGAACAGAGCGAGCAAAAACGACGTTCTGCCGCCCGTCGCTATCGACAAAGTTTCCAGGCCCCAGCGGCTTCAGAACGAACGGTTCACCCAGTTTTTCACCAAGTTTGGACGAGGCACCGTCTACAATAAAGTCCGGCACTCGAATCCCTACTGCGAGAGCCGCCCGATATTGCACAATCTTATTTTCTGCTGCAAATAGGTCGTCGACCGCCGTCAGCCACTTCACAGTCGGGTCGCGAAGCACCGAAGCCAGCAATGCTAGCCTCGATGCGAGAACAGCGCTCGCGTGACTGCCCAGTACAACGCCATGATCCCAACCCGCCGGCGCCAGTCTTCGCACCCAGCCTCGGACCTGCTTATCAACACTGACACGGCAGGTATTACCGCGGACATCTGCCAGGAGCATGCCAGATTTATCAAGACTCAAGAGAACGCTTGAAATACTCTCGGCGTCTAAGACTATGAGGCCGGACGTGGGCAACGCCTCGACTACAGCTTCGACGTGGGGATCTTTGAGATCGCCGATGATGATCGCATACGCGGCTGAGATCACGGAGCGATTTGGCTAAGTAGGACTCGCGCACGATCATTACCATCGGCCGTCTCGGCCGTCAATGTGATTGTCTCGGTGCTGTACGAGGCTGAGACAGCCCGCCTTTGCCGTCCAGACGGCACCTCGAGCTCCTGGCCCGATACTTCTGCGAGATGTCTGTACAGGTCCATGCTGCGCTCCTCCCTGCGAGGCGTAGTGAACGTCGCGGACGTCGGCGTGATCAAACTCATCTCGACACTACCCGTCAGGGAGCGACCTGGCCAAGCAGAGCGCCGCGACCTCCTTCGTCCCCCGTTTCGACAACTCTGGTTTCGGTCTCTCGAGACTCCTTTGCCGCAGGAGACGTCCGCTCAGTCGCCAACACCTTCCAGGACGACTTCAGCGCCGACTCCGGTTCTCGCTCACCAAAAAGCTGGTAGACATCCATGTAGTTGACCTCCACTAGTTTACCCATAGATTAGACGAATCCCTTGACCTGCGGAAACGCCCGGGCTAGCAACCAGGCCAGATCGATGAGAGCGCTGCAGGTGCACCGGGTCGGCAAGGTTCTCCCGCGCTCGACGCGGTCGACCAGACCGAGGATGCTCACGACAGCGAAGAACCGTAAATTCAGTTGCGCCCACGACTGGCAAAATAGTCACGAACTATATGTCAAAGGTGTCCGAATCCCATCGAAACCGACGCTCCCGGCTGGCCGGCCTAGGAACCTGGCGCAAGGACGCCAAAGCCACCCTCCTGAGGCACCACCGGAGCCGCTGACCTGCAGAAAGTAGGCGATTGCCTGCTCGAACAGCGCATTGCTCTCCCTGATACGGAAGGGGTCATCCCGCGACCACGCCAGCCGCAGCGCAGGACCTGAACCGCAGGTCAACGTCCCGAACCTTCGTCACACAGCAAAGGCTCCGCGGTCGGATGACGATGAAAATGGCGATCGGCTTCGGACTGAGATCGGCCACTCCGCGTAGACAGCCTCGCAGTCGAACCAGATGGCTAACAGTTGGGCGTCGTGGCCTGACTCCTCCGACCGGCGACTCAACGGGTAGCCGCAGGTAGCCGGGTCGGCCAGCACGCAGGTCGAAACGCACTGGCAGTGAGGGGTCTAACGTCTTCGGATTCGATCGTGTAAGGATGCCACGATGACGCGGTTAACGTCTTGGCAGGACATCCGAGCTCTCCGCGCAACACCCCCCGGCCTTGCCACAGCCGATGTCGACCGCAGACGGGCCTTCGTCGCAGCTTTGCGTCAGGCCGAAGAACTCGCGGAAGCCGCCGCGTCGGCCAGCTACGCCACGAAAGCGCTGCCGTTGTTCTACGCGTTAAGCCAGGCGGGACGAGCGATCGCGGCCGCGCACCTACCAGATCCATGGCAGTTGCATGGACACGGCCTCAGTGTTCGATCGGAAGCTGACCGCATTCTCGACAGCGTCGTGAGGCCCGCATCCGGTGCCCAGAACTCGTTTCAAGGTACGGCCGCGGCGACCGGATCACCCGCTCTGAGCTCCTCGGTACCGCTCGGCGCGCTGTGGGCCGCAAATCCGGACCTCCGAGAGGTCCACTTTCCGGCGGCCACTGGTGCCTGGCCACGTCCGATCACCATTCCGCTAGGGACCATGCAAGGTCCTCTAGGATCAGATCCAGGCTATGCCCAGCGCGAGCTTCAAACGCACGGGATGGTTGAGACGGCGGTCGATGTGCCAGGGAAGACAGCAGCCGAGGTCACAACCGCGCTCAACAACTACCCGTCTCTTCGACCAGCGTTCGGTGTCAAGCAGGGCGTAATAGGCCCTGAAAAAGCCAGTGGCACCGACATCGTCGTCCGGACGACCGCGTTCGACGGCATGTCATTGGCGGCGATCGGACTCAGCTGCCCACGGGTGACGACGCCGAGCGTGCTCTGGGGCCGGATGCGCGAGTTCGTGTCGATCGTCGAGGTCGATCCTGAACATCGTCACGATGTACCCCGCCAGTTCCTGGGCTTCGCGTTGCCCGAGGTCGCCGGTGGGCCATCTCCTCACCCGCTCATGCTCTGGTGGGCGTTGCTCCTCGGCTTGTCGAGTCTCACCCGGTACGAGCCAGCAGCCTGGTCCGAGGCAGTCGACCTCGACCGCTCGGAAATGGCAGTACCCCTCGAACAGGTCCTCGATATTGCCGAGGAGAGGCTACCCGCCCGAATCCTCACGAGCTTGAGGCCCTGAGCGCCCTGCAGGCCGGCCAACCCGACCTTCATGCGGGCCGCGCCGTTCGGTTCGAAGAAGCGACCGTTCGCTCCTCCGATCTGGTACCGCTGCCGTCCACGTTCAACCGGTTCATAGGCCGGAGCGTGGTCACCCGGACCAGCCTAACCTGAGCACGCGTTATACATCGGCCATCCGCATTCATGGCGATCGCCCGGCGATGACAACCTGCGGGATCGGGGCCGAAGCTGCTCCGCCGGGAAGGAACAGAAGCGCCCAACCTGCGGTAGTACGCGTTCTCCTAGTCGAGCCGTGTATCGCACTTCCCTGATACGGAAGAGGTCACCCGGTAGCGAGGGCCCCTCAAACCACCTGAACACGCAGGTCAGAGGCCCCGGCTATCGTCGCGAAGCAAGGGCTCCGTTGTCGGATGGCGACGAAATGGCGATGGGTTCCGGACCAGGGCGACCACCCGGCGGCGCTGGACAGCGGCGACATCAAACCAGATGACCTTTACAACTTGGCGTCGTGATGTCTCCTTGCTGCTTCTCAAGCGGAGTTGGTCGGCGAGACAAGCGCCGTCAAAGTCGACCTGAGTAGGTACTTCCCCTCTGGCAACTACGACGGTGTCGTGGACGATCCGTGCACACCGACCAACCCCTGGGGCGAACATGACGACTCCTCCGAACACCTCTTCGCGACCAAGCCCAGCACCGCGCCGGTCACGACCGCCGACACGCCAGGACGCCGCTGGTAGTCGGCCTCGACCTGGACGTCGATGCGACGTTACGCCGACGGTGTTGCTGCCAGCGTCCCCGCCGCAGTTGTCGCCGGGTGCCGCCTGCGCTCTGCTGCGACTGCTGCTCGACGCGGACAAGGCGGCCTGATCATGCGGTTCGCGTTCTACGGCCGGGTTTCCACCGAGGACCAGCAGGACCCCGAGGCATCCCGGAACTGGCAGCTCGCCCGAGCCAAAGCCCTGGTCGGCAAGCACGGCGAGATCGTCACGGAGTTCTTCGACATCGGGCAGTCCCGCTCGATCCCGTGGAAGCGCCGACCCGAGGCGATCCGGCTGCTGGCGGCGATGCGCGAACCCGACCGCGGGTTCGACGCCGTCGTCATCGGAGAACCCCAGCGCGCCTTCTACGGCAACCAGTACGGCCTGACCTTCCCCGTCCTCGTCCACTACGGCGTCGGCCTGTGGGTGCCCGAGGTCGGCGGCGCGATCGAGCCGGAGTCCGAAGCCCACGACCTCGTCATGTCCGTCTTCGGCGGGATGAGCAAGGGCGAACGCAACCGGATCAAGATCCGCGTCCGCGCCGCCATGGCCGCCCAAGCCTCCGTCGAAGGCCGCTTCCTCGGTGGCCGGCCGCCCTACGGCTACCGACTTGCCGACGCCGGACCGCACCCCAACCCAGCCAAAGCCGCTGAAGGCAAACGGTTGCATCGGCTCGAGCCCGATACCGATACCGCGCCTGTCGTTCAGCGGATCTACGCCGAGTACATCGGTGGCCGCGGGAAGTTCGCCATCGCCGAAGCGCTGACTCGCGACGGCATCCTCTCCCCCTCGAGCAACGACCCCGCCCGTAACCGTCACCGCACCGGCGTCGCCTGGGCCAAGGGCGCGGTCGCCGTCATCCTCACTAACCCCCGCTACACCGGGCGGCAGGTCTGGAACAAGCAGCGCAAAGACGAGGTCCTCATCGACGTCGAAGACGTCGGACTGGGCCATGAGACCAAGATGCGCTGGAACACCCGCGACAAGTGGATCTTCTCCGAGCAGATGGTCCACGAGCCCATCATCGATGTCGAGACGTTCCAGCGCGCTCAGGAGATCGCCGCGGCCAAGGGCGCCGGCCGCAAGACCCGGGAACGGACCCGCACCCGTCATCCCTACGTCCTCAGTGGCCTGCTGCACTGCGGGGTCTGCAGCCGACGGATGCAGGGCCAGCGCAACCACGAGCGGCCGTTCTACCGCTGCCGCTACCCCACCGAATACGGGCTGGCGAACAAGACCGAGCACCCCCGCAACGTCTATCTGGCCGAACGGGACCTGCTCGGCCCCATCGACAGCTGGCTCGCCACCAGCTTCGCCCCGCATCGGCTGCACGACACCATCGATGCCCTCTACGCCGCGCAGCCCGACGTCGACGTCGATCCCGCCGCCGCGGCCGCCGAGAAGGTCATCGCAGAATGCGAACGCGCGCTCGAAAGGCACCGCGCCGCTCTTGAAGCCGGAGCCGACGTCCAACTGGTCACCGGATGGATCACCGAGACCCAGGCCCGACGAGCCGAAGCGAAGGCGCGCGTCAACGTGAAGCCAAAGCAGGAGCGGTTGACCAAGGACCAGATCCGCGAACTAGTCGAGCGGCTCGGTGACATCAGGAAGGTGCTGGCTGATGCCGACCCCGTCCGCAAACGAGAGGTCTACCGCCAGCTACAGCTGCAGGCCACCTACCACCCCGGTAAACGACAAGTGCGGATCGAGGCTAATCTCGATCCGCACTGGTGGGGTTATGGTAAGTGTCCGAGGGGGGACTTGAACCCCCACGCCCGTTAAGGGCACTAGCACCTCAAGCTAGCGCGTCTGCCATTCCGCCACTCGGACCTGCTGAAGAAAGAGTACTACGGCGTCTTCGCACCCTCCCGCAGGGGGGCCGGATCCGACCGGGCCCCGCATCTGGGAAGATCAAACGTTCTGCATCGATTCAGCCACCACGACCTGGCCGCGGGCGAACATGCGCAGTGGCTCCTGGTAGCGGTAACGATCGGTGCCGGATGGGTCCAGCAGGTGCGCGTCCACCAGGGACTCCAACAACAGGGCCGTGTCGCCCAGGGGTAGGCCCAACGTTGACGACGCCGCCGGGATCGAGATCTCCGGGGTGTCCGACAGCAGGCGGAATGCTCTCGCCTGGGCTGGGGACAGCTCGGCCAGCGCCGATTCGTACGGCTTCTCGATCGCGCCGCACTCCGGCGGCATCACCGGTGAGCCTGGGGCTGGGCGGCCCAGGCGGTCCACTGCCTCGGCCATCGTCCAGCTCGGGCGGGATGTCAGGCGGGCGCCCACCGCCTGGAGGACCTGGGGCAGACCGGCCGTGCGGGCTACCAGCGCACTGGTCGCCGCCGGCTCGTGGTGGATGCGGTCCGCGCCGACCAGGTGTTCCAGCAACTCGGTTGACGCCGCTGGGCTGAGGCCGCTCAACTTTGTCCAGTGGGCCAGGCCGTACAGGCGTCTGCGGGCTGTGATCATCACCGCGCCTGCGGCCGGGATGAGGGGGCGGACCGCGTCCGTGTCGCGGGCGTTGTCCAGGACGACCAGCAGGCGCAGACCCGTTGTGCGCGTGCGCCACAGGGCCGCTCGCTCGCTTGATGACGTCGGGGGGTTCGGGACGCCGATGCCGCGCAGCAGCTCGGCTAACGGGTCCGGGGAGGCTGACAGGTCCAGGAACAGCTGGCCGTCCGGAAAACGGTCGGCCAGGGTGTGGCCGACGTGGACCGCCAGTGTTGTCTTGCCGATCGCGGCCAGGCCTTCGATGCCGATCACCGCTCCGGGGCGGGTCAGCCAGGCTGAAAGTGCCGCTTTTTCGGACTCCCGGCCGACGAACTCCGGCAGGTCGGGGGGCAGCTGCGTGGGGTGGGACGACGACACTGCTTCGCCGGCCAGGATTCGGCGTTGCATCTCCTGGAGCTCTGGGCCCGGGTACAGGCCGAGCTCGGTCTCCAGCAGCCGCTGGATGCGGGTGAAGACTTCTAGGGCTTCCGCCTGGCGGCCCGAGCGGTACAGGGCCAGCATCTGCAACTCTCGGGGGCGCTCTCGCAGCGGCTCCGAAGCGATGAGGTCGGTCAGGTCCGAGATCGCCTCGGTGTGGCGGCCGGCTTCGATGTCGGCCGCCGCCGCGTCCTCGCGGGCTGTTGTCCGCAGCTCCGAGAGGCGGACTCGTGCCGCTTCCGCGAAGTCGCCGGTCAGGCCCGACAGGGGCGTTCCGTGCCACAGGCGCAGCGCCGCGCGGGGCTCGCCGGTGCGGATCAGGTGCTGGAACTCGGTGGCGTCCAGGGATGCGTCCCGCAGCGCGTAGCCGCCGCTGACGGACTCGATCTCGACGCCCGCCTGCCGCAGGCGGGACACGTACGAGCGCACCATGCCGACCGCCGCCCTCGGCTCGGCGCCGCTCCAGAGGGCCGAGACCAGCTGGGACGGCGACAGCGGCGTGCCCTCCTGGAGGAGCAGGACCGCCAGCGCCGCCCGCTGCTGGGGCGGCCCCAACTCCACCTCGACGTCGCCGCGCCACGCGCGGACCGGGCCCAGCACCTCGAACCGCAGTGATCCCGTCACGCACAGCGCAACCCGCGCCGGTCAACGGCTATTCCGGGACGTGCGCCGGGCGCAACCTCGTGAACTCCTTCCGCAGCTCCGGCACCACCTCCGCGCCCAGCAGGTCGATCTGGTCCAGCGCCGCCGCGTGCGGCAGGCCCATGCCGTCGACGTTGAACAGCTGCCGCTGGTAGTCGCCGAAGTCCTCGCGGAACCGCATCGTGCGGTCGATGACCTGCTGCGGGCTGCCTACCGCCAACGGCGTCTGCGCCATCGTCTCCTCGAGCGACGGCCCGTGGCCGTAGATCGGCGAGTGGTCGAAGTACGGCCGGAACTCGGCGATCGCGTCCTGGGAGCGGCGCCGCATGAACACCTGGCCGCCGAGGCCGACGATCGCCGTGTCGGCCGGGCCGTGGCCGTGGTGCTCGAAGCGCTCGCGGTAGAGCGAGATCATCCGCCGGGTGTGCTCGACCGGCCAGAAGATGTTGTTGTGGAAGAACCCGTCGCCGTAGAACGCCGCCTGCTCGGCGATCTGCGGACTGCGGATCGAGCCGTGCCAGACGAACGGCGGCACACCGTTCAGGGGCCGCGGTGTCGACGTGAAGCCCTGCAGCGGCGTGCGGAACTTGCCCGACCAGTCGACGACGTCTTCGCGCCACAACCGCCTCAGCAGCGCGTAGTTCTCCACCGCCAGCGCGATCCCGTCGCGGATGTCCTTGCCGAACCACGGGTACACCGGCCCGGTGTTGCCGCGGCCGAGCATCAGGTCGACGCGGCCGTCGGCGAGGTGCTGCAGCATCGCGTAGTCCTCGGCGATCTTCACCGGGTCGTTCGTGGTGATCAGCGTCGTCGACGTCGACAGCGTGATCCGGCTGGTGCGCGCCGCGATGAAACCCAGCAGCGTGGTCGGCGACGACGGCACGAACGGCGGGTTGTGGTGCTCCCCCGTCGCGTAGACGTCGAGGCCGGCTTCCTCGGCGCGGACGGCCGTCTCGACCATCCGCTTGATCCGCTCGTGCTCGGTGGGCGCCTGTCCCGTCACGGGGTCGGGGGCGATGTCCCCGACCCCGAAGATCCCGAACTGCATCACAGCCCCTTGAAGGCGTCGTGGTGCTCGGCGAGCCAGGTGGCGAAGTCCTGCAGCCGCGGGTTGAGCCGCCGCACCGCCTCCGGGTCGCGTGCGCCGGCGAACACGCTCTCGTGCTCGGCGTAGTAGAAGAACATGTTCGCGAGGTCGTCGGCGCCGGGCGCCCCGGACGAACGCACGTCCTCGACCCCCGCCGGCCGGTAGACGACCTCCGTGCCGAGCTCCTTCGAGAACGCTGCCGCATACTCCTCGCCGGTCAGGTTCTCGCCGGAGATGCTGACCGTCTCCCCCGCCAGCTCGGGACCGCGGAGGAAACGCCGAACGCGGTCCGCCCGATGTCCTCGGCGGCGATGCCTGGGAGCCGCCGGTCGCCCATCGGCAGGTGCAGCGCCACCACCCCGTCGTCGTCGCGGACCGGGCGGAAGAAGTCCACGAACGCCTCGAAGTAGAAGGTCGTGGACAGAAACGTCGTGGGCACGCCGGCCTCGACGAAGAACGCCTCGGCCTCGGCCTTGCCGTCGAAGTGCGGGACCTTGTACCGCTCGTGCAGCGTCGGCACGCTGTTGTCGCGCAGGTGCAGGCGCGTGTCCGGCAGGGTCGACCAGATCACGTGCCGCAGCCCGGTGGCCTTGGCCGCCGCGGCCATCGCGCGGGCCTGCTGGTGCTCCCGCTCCACGGAGTTGTACTCCCAGAACGCGGTGACGAGGTAGGCGCCGTACGCGCCCTCGAACGCCTTCGTCAGGCTTGCTTCGTCGTCGAGATCGGCGGACACGACCTCGGCGCCGCGTGCGGCCAGCGCCCGCGCGGCCGCGGAGTCCGGGTTCCGCGTGAGCGCACGCAGCGTGAACCGCTGCTCCGGGTCGTCGAGGATCGCGCGGGCGAGCCCGCCGCCCTGCTGGCCGGTGGCGCCGACCACGGCGATGGTTTTCCTGTCGGTCATCTGAACCTCCTGGGGTCCGGCCGGGTGGTCCGGCCACCAGCCCAGGAAACCGCCGCGGTGTCAGCGTCTTGTGCACGGCGGATGCACGCGGCGTGCACACGGTTTACAAGACCGCTCCGGATTCCTAGGATTCGCCGGTCGGGCCGCAGAACGGGAGGTTTCGCGTATGGCGCGCGCCGGTCGGCGGCGGGACGAGGAGATCTCGGTCAGCGAGCTGCTCCGGGAGACGGGGGCGACGCCGCGGTCACTCGGCGAGAAGCCGCCGGACGTGCGGACCCGCGAAGACGACACCGGCGAGGGTTACCGCGAACGGCTCGAGCAGCGGGCACGCGAGGCCGCTGCCGGTCAGCAACGGGCCGGCCGGCGGATCCGGTGGATCTCCGCGCTCGGCGGCGCCGTGGTGGTGCTCGGCAGCCTGGTGCTCATCGCGGTGACGTCGGAGGGCTCGCCGGAGCGGCAGGAGGCGACGGCGCCGGGGCTGCTCGCGCCCGCGACGACGACCCCGCGGACCACGACGGCCGCCTCACCGACGCCGAGTCCCACGCCGATTCCCACGCCGAGCCCCACGGTGCTGCGGCAGACCTCGTCGGTGGCCGCACCGAAGTCCGAGCCGCCTCCCGCCGCGACCTGCGCTGTGCGGTTCGTCGTGAAGGACCAGTGGAACGACGGTTTCACCGCGGAAGTCACCATCACCAACAAGGGCAGCGGCACGCTGTCACCGTGGACGCTCGGCTGGACCTTCACCGCCGGTCAGCGCGTCACCCACGGCTGGGACGGCAAGTACAGCCAGCGCGGCGCCCAGGTCACGGTGACCGCCGAATCGTGGAACACGACCCTCGCGCCGGGCGCGAGCGTCACCACCGGGTTCAACGGCGCAATCGACCGCGGCAACCCGGCACCCGGCGGGTTCGCGCTCAACGGCTCCCGCTGCGACGCGGCCTGACGATCTTCACGTCGGACGGCTCCAGCAACCCGTCGAGCTCGACCCGCGCGGTTGTGCGCCGCGGGTCGGGGACCAGGCCTTCGGCGCGGACGACGTCGAGCAGGCGGCTCGCCAGCGGCAGCACCAGGTGCCGGCCCCAGCAGCGCTCGCTGACGTGCCCGAACGGCAGGTAACCCCGGTGGCGGTCGGCGTCGAGCCCCGCCCAGCGCCGGGGCCGGAACTCGTCCGGCGCCTCCCACAGCTCCGGTGAGCGGTGGCTCAGCAGCGGCAGCAGCAGGACGTCGTCGCCTGCCGTGATCCGGGCGTCCACCTCGGTGAACTCCGGCGAGCGGACACGCAGGACGTTCCACGACGGCGGCAGCAGCCGCAGCGCTTCGTTGATGACGTGCTCGTTCGGGACGTCGTCGTCGAACGGCGCGCCCAGCCACACCGCGCTGGTCACCAACGCGGCCACGGTGAAGCAGATCGGCGCGGCGACACGGCGGTAGAGGTACATCCGGAAGCGCCGCTCGGCGAAGTCGTCGGCGGCCAGGACCTGCCGGGCCAGCACGGACAGCGGCGTGTCCTCCCGCGGTGGGCGGACCAGCGCGGCGCCGGCGGCGACGGCCGACCAAGTCAGCTTCGGCGTCAGCTCCAGGCGGCGGTCGACGAGCACGCGGAACCGGCGGGTCTCGGGCCCGAAGACGAACCGGCGCAGGTAGTCGTGCGGCACGGCCGGCCACGCTCCGGTGAGGTCGGGACGGTCCGCGGGCCGCTTCAGCGCCGCCCGCACGTCCGCGCCCAGCGCCTGCATCAGGCTCGCGGACTCGGCGCGGGTGACCTGGCGGCCCAGCACGGGTTTGAACGTGGGCCGCTCCTCGGCGTTGGCCGGGCGGGCGCGGAGCACCGCGTCCATCAGGTCCGGGTCCGCGATCCCGACGGTGTCCGGCTCGAGCCGGAAGAACCCGTCGGTGCGGTGCTCGTGCAGCAGCCGGTCGAGCCGGGGTGCGAAGACGACCTCGCGGCGGGCGGGGGCGATGACCACGTTCGGCACTCCTCGAGGGGAACGGGCCGGTCCCGGTGACCGGGACCGGCCGCGGTGATCAGATCCAGCCGTACCAGGCGTAAGCCTTCAGGCTCTTCTTGGGAAGCGCTTTCTTCACCAGACGGACGAGCTTCACCGGATTCCTCCCTAGTTCGGTTGTCAGGACCGTGATCGACACTAGGCAGCGCTGGATCGGTTGAGCACGAAGCACTACACGTTCGGCCCAGATCTTTCGGCGGGAAAAGGGCACCCGTGAAAAATGCGTGTTAAATCAGCCGAGCACTTCACGCATGAATGTCACAAGCCAAAACTGGGCCGGGCTGCGGGCGTGCGGGTGCCGGGCGTAGACCGACACCTGCGCCGGCTCGACGTCCATCGGCAGCTCGAACAGCCGGACCCGGTGCTCGGCCGCGAAGACCTCCGCCACCAGCCGCGGCACCATCGCCACCAGCTCGCCGTCCTGGACCAGGTACGGCAGGGCCGCGAACCGCGTCACCTCGAGCACCACGCGGTCGAGCAGGCCGTGCGCCTCCAGCGCGCGGCGGGGGCCGTCGTGGCCGGTCGGGCCGAACACCGTCACGTGGCGTTCCGCCGCGAGCGCGTCGAAGCCGACCGAAGAGCCCAGCCGCGGGTGGTCACGGGACACCATGCCCAGGTAGCCCTCCGAGAACAGCGGGATCCGCGCCACGCGCTGGGAGCTGATCAGCGGGGACGCGATGAACGCGTCGATCTCGCCACGGCCGAGCTGGTCGGCGGCGCGGTCGACGTCGAGCGGGCGGACGGTCAGCGTCACCCCCGGCGCCCGCACGGGCAGCGCCGCCATCAGACGCGGCAGCAGCGAGATCTCCCCCAGGTCGGACAGGCAGAGCGTGAACGCCGCCCGGGCGGTCGACGGGTCGAACGACCACGCGCCGCTGACCGCCGTTTCGATCTCCGACAACGCGCTGTGCAGCGGCTCGTAGAGCGCGCGGGCGGTCGTCGTCGGCACCAGGCCGCCGCCGGTGCGGCGGAACAGCTCGTCGGAGAACCGGCGCCGCAGCTTCTGCAGGCTGTAGCTGATCGTCGGCTGCGTGACGTGCAGGGACTCGGCGGTCGCGGTCACGCTGCGGGTCTCGTAGAGCAGCACGAACGTGCGCACCAGGTTCAGGTCGAAGTCCCGCATCATCGATCCCGTCTATGAACCACCGCGACAACATTTATTGGAACACACCCGCAAGCGTCCCTAGGGTCTGGGCCAACCCGCCCGAGGAGGACCCGCGCATGCCCACCGCCCGCCGGCTCGCCCACGAGTTCCTGCACCGCCGTGGCCTGACCACGATCTTCGGCAACCCCGGCTCGAACGAGCTGCCGTTCCTCGCCGGCCTGCCGGAGGACTTCCGCTACGTCCTCGGCCTGCACGAAGGCGCCGTGGTCGGGATGGCCGACGGCTACGCCCAGGCGACCGGCCGCCCGGTGCTGGTCAACCTGCACGCCGCCGCCGGGTCGGGCAACGCGATGGGCGCGCTGACCAACGCCGTCTACTCGCGCTCGCCCCTGGTGCTCACCGCCGGCCAGCAGGTGCGCTCGGCCATCGGGATGGAGGCGATGCTCGCCAACGTCGACGCCACGCAGTTGATGCGGCCCCTCGCCGCCTGGTCCGGCGAGCCGAGCTGCGCCGAAGACGTCCCCCGCTCGCTCGCGCAAGCCGTGTTCGAAGCCGAGCTGCACCGGCGGCCGAGCTACCTGTCGGTGCCCTACGACGACTGGGCCGTGGAGCTGGGCACGAACGCCGCCGTGACGCTCGACCGCAAGGTCCACAAAGGACTCGCACCGAGCGGAGCCCAGCTCGACGACCTCGTCGCGCAGGTCGCCGCCGCGCGCAACCCCGCGCTGGTGCTCGGCGGTGACATCGACGCCACCGGGCTGTTCGACCGCGCCGTCGCCCTGGCCGAGCACCTCGGCCTGCCGACCTGGGTGGCGCCGTCACCGCACCGGCTGCCCTTCCCCAACCGGCACCGGCTCTTCCGCGGGGTGCTGCCCGCCGGCATCGCGCCGATTTCGGCCGCGCTGACCGGGCACGACCTCGTGCTGGTGCTCGGCGCGCCGGTGTTCCGCTACCACCAGCACGTCCCCGGCCGGTTCCTGCCCGAGGGCACGCGGCTGGTGCAGGTGACCGACGACTTCGGCGCGGCGACCCGCGCGCCGATGGGCGAAGCGCTGGTCGCCGACCCGGCGCCGGTGATCGAAGCGTTGCTGGCCAAGGTGCCGGCGCGCGAATCGGGCGGCGATCCCGTCCCCGATCCCGAGCCGAGGGCCGGCACCACGGCGCTGCACCCGGAGCAGGTGTTCGCCGCGCTGCGCGACACCCAGCCCGAGGACACTCGTTATGTCGTCGAGTCGACATCGACGAACTCGGCGTGGTGGCGCCAGATGGACCTGCGCCGCGAAGGCTCGTACTTCTTCCCCGCGGCCGGCGGGCTCGGGTTCGGCCTGCCCGCCGCGGTCGGCGTGGCGCTGGGCAGCCCGGACCGCCCGGTGGTCGGCGTCATCGGCGACGGCTCGGCGAACTACGGCATCACGGCGTTGTGGACGGCGGCGCACTACCGCGTCCCCGTCACGTTCGTGATCCTGCGCAACGGCGTTTACGGCGCGCTGCAGTGGTTCGGCGAATTGCTCGGCACGCCGGACGTGCCGGGCACGGAGATCCCCGGGCTGGACTTCACCGCCATCGCCGCCGGATACGGCGTCCCGGCCACCACCGTCACCGGCCTCGACGACCTGCACACCCAGCTCAAGTCGACGACGGACGGCCCGCGGCTGATCCAGGTCGACACCGAACCGACCACACCGGAGTGATCATGACCTTGCTCGACGACGACTTCCGCCACGGCACCGGCGGCACCCACCGGGTGGTCGAACCGGCGACCGGGGAAACCCTGGGCAGCGTGGGCATCGCGACCCCGGACGACGTTGCCGCGGCAGCGGTCGCGGCGGCGAAGGCCCAGCGCGACTGGGCGCGCCGCAAGCCCGCCGAGCGGGCGGCCGTGCTGCGCCGCGCCGGCGAGCTGTGGGAGAAGCACGCGGCCGAGGTGCAGGACTGGATCGTCCGCGAAGCCGGTTCGACACGGCCGAAGGCCGGGATCGAGACGGAGATGGCGGCCGGGATCTGCTTCGAGGCCGCGGCGCTGCCCACCCATCCGCGGGGTGAGGTGCTGAGCACCGGCGAGCCTCGCTGGTCGCTGGCCCGGCGGGTGCCGGCCGGCGTGGTTTCGGTGATCTCGCCGTTCAACTTCCCGCTGATCCTGGCGATCCGCTCGGTCGCGCCCGCGCTCGCCCTCGGCAACGCGGTGCTGCTCAAGCCGGACCTGCGCACGGCGGTGTCCGGCGGGGTGAGCATCGTGCGTGTCTTCGAGGAGGCCGGCCTGCCGGAGGGCCTGCTGCAGCTGCTGCCCGGGGACGCCGCTGTCGGCGCCGCGGTGGTCGAAGCGCCCGAGGTCTCGGTGGTGTCGTTCACCGGCTCGACGGCGGCCGGGCGGAAGGTCGGCGAAGCCGCCGCGCGGGCGCTGAAGCGGGTGCACCTGGAACTGGGCGGGAACAACGCGCTCGTGGTGCTGCCGGGCGCCGACGTCGCCAAGGCCGCCTCCGCCGGCGCGTTCGGCTCGTTCCTGCACCAGGGCCAGATCTGCATGACCACCGGCCGCCACCTGGTCCACGAGTCCCAAGTGGACGAATACGTCGAAGCGCTGGCGGAGAAGGCGCGGCGGCTGCCCGTCGGGAACCCCGCCACCGGCGACGTCGCGCTCGGCCCGATCATCGACGACCGGCAGCTCACGCACGTCACCGACGTTGTCGACCGGAGTGTCGCGGCGGGTGCCCGGGTGCTGGCCGGTGGCAAGCCGGACGCGCCGTTCTACCCGCCGACCGTCCTCTTCGGACTTTCCGACGACACGCCCGCGTGGCGTGAGGAGATCTTCGGCCCGGTCGCGCCGGTGCGGGCCTACCGCGACCTCGACGAGGCGGCGCGGCTGGTGAACGACTCCGAGTACGGCCTGTCGGTCGGCATCCTCGGCGACGTCGGCACCGCGATGACGCTGGCCGACGAGGTCCGCTCGGGCAAGGTGCACATCAACGAGCAGACCGTCGGTGACGAGCCGACCGCCCCCTTCGGCGGGGTCGGCGACTCCGGCAACGGCTCCCGCTTCGGCGGGGCGCAGGCCAACATCGAGGCCTTCACCGAAACGCAGTGGCTGACCGTCCGCGCGGACATCGCGGGTTACCCCTTCTGATCTCGCCAAGGAGAACGACGATGACGACGTCTCCCCGTCCCGTGTGGACGGCGGTCCTGTGCTGGCTGACCGTCCTGCTCGAGGGGTACGACCTGGTCGCGCTCGGCGCGACCATCCCGACCCTGCTGAAGAGCGGCTACCTCGGCTTCACCGCGGCCGGCGCGACCGCGGTCGCCACCGTGTCGCTGATCGGCGTGGCCGTCGGCGCGGCCGGGCTCGGCCCGCTCACCGACCGGTTCGGCCGCCGCGGCATGCTGATCGGCTCGGTCCTGCTGTTCTCGCTGTTCACCCTGCTGACACCGCTGGCGCCGAACGTCGCGACGTTCGGGGTGTTCCGGTTCGTCGCCGGCCTCGGTCTCGGCGCGTGCATGCCGGTGGCGCTCACGGTGATGTCGGAGAACCTGCCCGCGCGGCGGCGTGCCAGCGCGAGCACGTTCACCATGACCGGCTACCACGTCGGCGCGGTGCTGACGTCGATCCTCGCGCTGTACGCGAAGGAAGACTGGCACCTGCTGTTCTACGGCGGCGGGATCGTCGGGCTGCTGGCCGTGCCGCTGATGTGGTGGAAGCTGCCGGAATCCGCGGCCTACCTGGCGGCCAAGGAGCAGCCGGACGCCGAGCGGGTCGGGCTTCGCGACCTGCTGGGCGCCCGGTTCCGGCGGATCAGCATCGCGGTGTGGACCGGCTCGTTCATGGGGCTGCTGCTGGTCTACGGGCTCAACACCTGGCTGCCGCAGCTGATGCGCACCGCCGGTTACCCGATCTCGACGTCGATCACGCTGCTGCTGGTGCTCAACATCGGCGCGGTGCTCGGGCTGCTGCTGGCCGGCACGATCGCCGACCGGTTCGGCATCCGCCCGATCGCCCGGATCTGGTTCGGCGCCGGCGCCGTGCTGCTGGCGGTGCTGAGCCTGCGCATCGGGAACGCGTTCCTGCTCAACACGGTCGTGCTGCTGACCGGGGTGTTCGTGTTCTCCGCGCAGGTGCTGATCTACGGGTACGTCGCCCAGGTGTTCCCGTCGCGGATGCGCGGTACTGCGCTCGGGCTGACGTCGGCGGTCGGCCGGCTCGGCTCGATCCTCGGGCCGTTCGTGACCGGCGCGCTGGTGACCGCCGGGGTGGCCTATCCGTGGGGTTTCTACTTCTTCGCTGTGGTGGCCGCGCTCGGCCTGGGTGCGGTGCTGGCGCTGCGCGGCGACGCGCGCAGGGAAGAGCCGGTGGCGCTGCGCAGTTGACGCTGCCCTCCTCCGGGTAGCCGAGCTACCCGGAGGTGGAGGCGGCAGGAAGTTCCGCGGCTAGGCCGTTTCCTCGGGCCGGCGCCGCATGGTGGGCTCCGGGTCCTCGGTCCGGCGGTCGGAGTCCCGCAACACTTCTCGGGCCTGGCCTTCCGGGTCGTCACTCTCGACGGCCTGCTCCTCGGGCAGCAGTTCGGCCCGCGTCTCGGAGCGCTCGGGGATCTTGTTGTGCTCTTGGTCCATGCCCGGCTGGTACCCGCCGGGGCGCGGTCTCAGACACCCGGGCTCCGCTCACTCAGTCCCGGGACCGCCGGTTTCCCGCCGCATCCCGGCGGAGCTGGTCGGTCTGCTCCGAGATCTCGCCGAGCTCGTGGGCCAGGCCGGCGTGCTCGGCGGCCAGGTGGGGACGGGCCTCGGCCAGCGGGGGCAGCAAGGTTGCCGGGTCGTCGTCGCCGAGGGCCGCACCGAGGCGGTCCGCGGTCTCCTGGGCCGCGGGGCCCAGGCCGTGGAGCGCGCTCACCCGGCCGGCGAGCTGCCGCAGGATGGCGGAGTTGCGGCGGGCCCAGTCGGCGACGGCGCGGTCGCCCGCGCGCCGGTCGCGTTCCGCGTCGACCCGCGCTTCGCCGGTCCGCTCCCCCGTGTTCGACGGCTGCAGCCGCAGATAGCGCCGTTCCGCGGCCTGCCGGCTCGCGACGCCCAGCGCCGGCGCCAGTGTCACCCAGCTGGCCCCGGCCGCCCTGGCCGCCGTGATCAGCTCGGGTTCCCAAGCGGCGAGTTCCTCACGCAGCAGGCGCAATCCGGCCAGCGCCGCCAGCAGGCTGTCCTGGTCCGCCGCGCCGCCGCGGGCGGCCGTGACCGCCTCGTGGATCCGGCGCACCGCTCCGGCGGGATCGGGTACATCCATTCCGTCATCCTTCCGACGACCCGTCACTTGTCATCGATCTGATGACATGCTAGAACAGCAGTGCGTGTTGACACCAGTGTTCTTCGAGCCCCAGGAGGTGGATCCCCATGTTGATGCGCACCGACCCGTTCCGCGACCTCGACCGGTTCGCCCAGCAGGTGTTCGGCACCACGACGGCCGGAACCTGGTCGAAGCCGGCCGCGATGCCGATGGACGCCTACCGCGCGGGTGACGAGTTCGTCGTCTGCTTCGACCTGCCCGGGGTCGACCCCGGCGCCGTCGAGCTGGACGTCGAGCGGAACGTCCTCACCGTCAAGGCCGAACGCCGGCCCCTGCCGACCGGTGAAGACGTCCAGATGCAGGTGTCCGAACGGCCGCTCGGCGTGTTCTCCCGCCAGCTGTTCCTCGGGGACACCCTCGACACCGAGCGCATCAGCGCGGACTACGACGCCGGGGTGCTGACGATCCGCATCCCCATCGCCGAGAAGGCGAAGCCGCGCCGCATCGAAATCGCCGGTTCCGGCGAACGCAAGGAGATCAAGGCCTGACCCCGCCGCAGGCGGGGCCGGGCACCGCGCCCGGCCCCGCCTTCACGGCGTCGAAGAGGGGTTTGTGATGACCGAAACAACCACGACGGACGAGCGCGCTCCGGTGACCGCACTGCTGGCGGAGCTCCTCGAGCGGATCGCCGAAGACGTGCCGGGCGCGCTCGGCACGGCGGTGTCCGTGCACCACGACGAAGGTCCGCCGTACCTGGCGGCGGCTTACGGCCTTTCGGCGGATTTCGTCTCGGTCCAGCTGACCGGGCTCGGCGGCCCGGTGCCGGCCGCCGGCCGCACCGGCGAGCCCGTGGTGACCGCCGACGTCTTCGCCGACGAGCGGTGGCCGTGGCTGACGCTGACCGGTCTGATCGAACACCACCCGCTGACGGCGGCGGACTGGACACGCGTGCGCGGTGTCGCGGCCCTGCCCGCCGCGTGGGACGCCGAAGGCACGATGGTGCTGTCGGTGACGCTCGACCGCCCGGCCACCGCCGAGACGCTGGCGGCGCTGCGGCGCCACGAACGGCTGACCGCGCTGGCCATGGTCGTCGCGGAAGCGGCCCGGCCGGACCGGACCACGCAGATGCTCGACCTCCTGCAGTCGCGCGCCGCGCTGGAAGAGGCCAAGGGCATCGTGATCGCCCTGCGCCGCTGCGATCCGGACGAGGCCTGGCAGACGCTGCGGCGGGCCAGCCAGCAGTTCAACGTCAAGGTGCGCGAACTCGCCGTCGCACTGGTCGAACTGCTGTCCGGAGCGCCGGCGCCCCAGCCGGACGGCGAACGCACGATCCGCCCCGGTGCCGCCGCGCGCGCCGCTGCCCACCAAGTGCTGCGGGCCTTCGACGGCGAGGTCGGCCTGACGCCGTCGGGCTGACACCTGTAACACCTTCGGCGTCGCGGACGACCTGCGTGCACCGGGATCACCGATCCCGGACGTCCGAAGAGGAGGTCCGATGCCGGACTCCGGCCCCTGGCCCGAGATCCACCGGGAACGTGCAGCACTCGCCGACGATCTCGCGGACCTGTCCGCGACCGCGTGGTCAACACCGTCACTGTGTCGCAAGTGGACGGTCCACGACGTCCTCGGCCACGTCGTCGCGACCGCGAAGCTGACACCGGTGACGTTCTTCACCCGGCTGGCCGGCTCCGGGTTCCGGTTCGCCGCGATGACCGCCGGGAACATCACCCGCGAGACCGCCGGCGGCCCGGAAGCCACGCTCGCGCAGCTGCGGGCCTGCACGAACGCCACCACCGGCCCGCCGGGGCCGGCCGACTCGTGGCTCGGCGAGATCGTCGTGCACGGGACCGACATCCGGTGGCCGCTCGGGCTCGACCGCGCCTTTCCCCTCGCGACGCTGGTCCAGGTGGCCGAGTTCTACCGCCGGTCGAACCTGCTGATCGGCGCGAAGAACCGGATCGCCGGGCTCACCCTGCGGGCGAGCGACACCGAATGGTCGACCGGTGCCGGACCCGAGGTGCGCGGCCCGCTGCTGGCCCTCGTGATGGTGATGACCGGCCGCCAGGCGGCGCTCGAGTGGCTGACCGGCGCCGGGCTCGACCAGTTGTCGGCGCGGTGCCACACCGCCTGAGCTCACGCCGGCTCGACCCGGAAGACCGCGATGCGGTCCGCCGCGGCCGCGACCGCCTCCGGGGTCGGGGCGTCCGCGAGGCCGGTGGTCACGAGCCGTTTCCCCACGCTCGCCGGGCTTTGCGCGACCAGCTTGTGCAGGAGCGGGCGCCGTTCTTCCACCGGCACCTCGGTCAGCCGGGCGGCCGACGTGCGCCGGCCGCGGGTGAGCGTCACCTCGCCCGCGGCCCGCACGTTCGCCACCCAGGCCGCCTTCGGATAGGCCTGGCAGATGTACCGGCCGCCGTTCACGCTGACGACCGCGATCGGGAACGTGCGCGGGACACCGGTGCGCCGCCCGGCGACGGTGAGCAGCTGCATCGGGCCGAAGGCGACCCCGAGCCGCTGCAGTCCCACGACGATCTTGTTCCCGGCGTTGACCATCCGCCGGTAGTTCTGCGCTGTTGTCATGCCTCCACGGTACACGAAGTCATACGAAACTCATATCATCTGCGTTCCGTATTTCAGCTTCGCTCCGGCCCGGGCTGAGGCTCCGGCGGGAGCGGGTCGGGCACGGGCGCGGTGCCCGGTTCCGGGGTCGGCCGCTCCCGGCCCGGGCCGGGCGGCGCCGGGTCCGGCACGACGGGGTCGGGCAGCGCCGGCTCGGGCGGCGCCGGAGGTGCGGTCAGGTGAGCAGGTGCGGTCGGCATCGGATGTCCCTCCGCCACGCTGCGCCGTCCGCTTCTCGGACGACGATCACCTTGAGCTACCACGGCGGAGCGAAACGGAAACCCTCAGGCCGGTACCGACGCCCCCACCCGGCGGCCGAGGAAGGCCAGCATCCGGGTCTGCTCGTCGGCCCCGGCGGGCGGGACGAGCTCCGGGCCGAAGAACCCGGGCCGGCGCACGACGTTCGCCCGCGCCCAGTCGTGGGCCACCGCGACGAGGTCCGGCGCGAGGCGGACGTCCTGGCCGAGGGCCGAGCCGATGTCCCAGCTGTGCGCGACGAGATCGGTGATGAGCAGCGTGACGACGCCTTCGAGCGGGATCTCGCCGAGCCCGGTGAGGGAAATCGTGCGGCGCAACGTCTCGTCGGCCAGCGGCGCCGTCCGCGCGGCCCGCCAGGTCTCGAGGGGATCCGCCCCGGCCAGCACGGCGGGGTGCGGCGATCCCGGCGCGCCCGCGGTCTCGGTGTAGTCCTCGCCGGTCGCCCAGGCCCGCAGCTGGTGCTGGCCCCAGACGACGTGGCCGGCGACGTCGCGCACCGTCCACTCCGCACACGCCGACGGCGTCTCCCACTGGTCGTCGCGCACTGCGGCCAGCACAGCGTCGAACCCGTCTTGGGCGCGTCCGTACAAGTCCATCGTGTCCATTTCGCTCCTTCGTCGAGGTGGTTCTTCCCCTCGAGGACGAACGAGCGCGCGCGGACTCGACACTTGACCCTGACACCGTGTCAGGTCCTATCCCGGACCCATGACGTTCTTCCGCACCGCCACCGAGGTGGCCGCCGACATCCGCCGCGGCACGCTTTCCGCACGTGAACTCACCGAACAGCTCTTCGCCCGCATCGACGCCTCCGAGGTCAACGCGGTCGTCGCGACTCGCCGCGACTTCGCGCTCGAGGCCGCTTCGAAGGCCGACACGACGAGCGGCGGGCCGCTGCACGGCGTCCCGATGACCGTCAAGGACGCCTTCGCCGTCACCGGACTGCCCACGACCTGGGGCGAGCCGGCGTTCGCCGACGCCGTGGCGGACCGGGACGCCGCGGTCGTCGAGCGGCTGCAGGACGCGGGCGCGATCGTCGTGGGCAAGTCGAACGTGCACCACATGCTGGCCGACTTCGGGCAGACCGCCAACCCGGTGTACGGGCGGACGGTGAACCCGTGGGACCACGCGCGGACGCCGGGCGGGTCGAGCGGCGGCGCGGCGGCCGCGCTCGCCGCCGGACTGTCCTTTTTGGAGTACGGGTCCGACCTGGCCGGGTCGATCCGCATTCCGGCCGCGTACTGCGGTGTTTACGGCCTCAAACCCACGCCGGGAACGGTGCCGTTGAGAGGTTTCCAGCCGCCGGGGCCGCCCGCCGAGCTCGTCCGGGAGTTCCCTTCGACGGTCGGGCCGCTCGCGCGGTCGGCCGCCGACCTGCGGCTCGCTTTGCGCGCCACCTGCGACCCGGCGCTCGCGCCGTCGCGCCGGTCACGGCTGGCGGAGTTCCGTGTCGGCGTTGTGCTCGACGACCCGGGCTGCCCGGTGACCGACGAGGTCGGGAAAGTCCTCTCGGACGCCGTCGACGCGTTCGCCCGGGCGGGAGTGCGGATCCGCGAAGGCTGGCCGGACGGCGTCGACCCGGCCGACCAGGCGGAGGCGTTCGGCTTCCAGGTCGAGCTGTTCTTCGCCGCGCAGGAAGGCCGTGAACTCGCGGGGGTGGCCGAGCAGGAGCGGCGCCGGGCGGAGTCGGGAGCGGCCTGGGCCCGCCACTTCCGGGACGTCGACGTCTTCCTCTGTCCCACCGTGTTCACCACGGCGTTCCGGCACGAGGACCGCCACCGCTACGACGACCAGGTGTTCTGGATCGCGCAGGCGTCACTGCCCGGGCTGCCCGCGGTGAGCGCACCGGCCGGCGGCGCGTTGCCGGTCGGGCTGCAGGTGATCGGGCCGGCGCACGAAGACGACACGGCGATCACGTTCGCGGAACTCGCCGCGGACGTCGTCGGCGGATTCACCGCGCCTGGGGAATGATCGGCGGGTGTTCTCGATCGGCGACTTCGCCCGCCACGGCCGGGTGTCGGTCCGGATGCTGCGCCACTACGACGCGATCGGGCTGCTCCGGCCGGCCCGCGTCGACCCCGCGTCCGGCTACCGCAGCTACACGGCGGGCCAGCTGGCGCGGCTCAACCGGATCGTCGCGCTGAAGGACCTCGGGTTCACCCTCGAGCAGGTGGCGACGCTGCTGGCCGACGAGGTCACGGCCGAGCAGGTGCGCGGCATGCTGGCGCTGCGGCGCGCGAAGCTCGAAACCGCGCTGGCCGAGGGTGCGGCCCGGCTCGCGCAGGTCGAGGCCCGGCTGCGGACGATCGAAGACCAGGGCCGGCTCCACGACGTCGTGGTGAAGGAGCTGCCGGCGATGCGGGTGGTCGAGCTGACGGGCGTCGCCGCGGGGTTCGCGCCGGAGGCGATCGGCCCGGTCGTCCGGCCGCTGTGCGCGGAACTGGGCCGCCGGCTGCCGCTCGCCGACGTCACGCCGGCGGGGCGCCTGACGTGTTATTACGAGCAGCGCGCGGAGGACGAAGTCGTGGTGCACGCGGCGATCCCGGCGTCGGTGGGGTCCGGGGACCTCAACGGCCTGGCGGTGGCGGACCTCCCGGCGGCACGCGCGGCGACGCTGGTGCACCACGGCGCCATCGACGGTGTCCTGCCGAGCTGGCAGGCGGTGGTCCGGTGGATCGACGACCAGGGTTTCACCTCGGCGGGTCCGCAGCGGGAGCTGTACCTGGACTGCCCGGAGGATCCGGCGGGGTGGGTGACGGAGCTGCAGGAGCCGCTCGGCTGAGCGTTGCTATCGTTCCGCGATGGACTCGCCCGTGCACGTCCCGGTCATCTGGCGCTCGGCGATCCTTCCGCGTGGGTACGAACCGCGGGGTCCGCTCGTCGAGGTGCACCTCGTCCCGGCCGATCCGGCGACACCTTACGAGGCGCACCAGCTCGAGCAGGTTCGTGACGAGCTGGCCGGGGCCGGGTCGTCGCGGGTCGGATCGTCGCCGGAGATCGCCTGGGCCTTCTCCACCGACGGGCCGGCCGGGGAGTGCGGGCTCGCGGTGCTGCGAGCCGGTCAGCGCACCTGCTGGTTCCCGCTGCCGGACACAACGGCCCTGGCGCGGGAGGTGGCCGTCCGGCTGACCACGCTGCTCGCCATCGGCCTGCCGGCACCCGGCCACTTCGCACCGGGGATCGGGCTGGATCCGATCACCGCGACGACGAAGAGCAGTGAGACCTCCCTGACCAGTCCCGGGCGGATCCGGATCGGTCCCGAGGACGTGTTTTCGCTCGAGGACCTGCACCAGGAAGCAGAGAAGATCGCTGACGAGCTGGTCGCGCGGCTCGTCGCCCCGCTCGAGCCCTGACCTACTCCGCTCGCGGGTGGTGCGCGTGCGCACCCGAGGTGATGCCGCGGTCGACGTGGTCCGCGTGGTGCAGGGCCTGGGCCAGCAGGCCGCGCACGTGGTTGTCGGCCGCGGAGTAGTAGACGAACGTGCCTTCGCGACGGCCCTTCACCAGGCCCGCCAACCGGAGTTTCGCGAGGTGCTGGCTGACCGCGGTCGGGGCCGCGCCGGCCAGTTCGGCCAGGCAGGCGACCGACGACTCGCCCTGCAGCAGCGCCCACAGCACCTTGATCCGGGTCGGGTCGGCCAGCAGCCGGAACGACTCCGCGGCCAGGTGGACCTGCTCTTCGGTGGGCATGTCGAACTCCGGCAGCGACGCGTGCATGCGAGCTACCTTACTACTTGCGTATCTGCGTGTGTGCGCAGATAGAATCGCACCCATGACCGGACACGGACACGGGCACCGGCACTCCCGGTGGCGGCCGCACAGCCACGACAGCGCCGACCGCGTCGACCACGCCCTCGAGACCAGCCGGCGTGGCGTCCGGGCGCTGGTGTGGTCGTTCGCCGCGCTGTTCGCGACCGCCGTCGCGCAGCTGGTGCTCGTGCTGATCACCGGGTCCGTGGCGCTGCTGGGCGACACGATCCACAACTTCGCCGACGCGCTGACCGCCGTCCCGCTCGGCATCGCGTTCCTGCTCGGCCGCCGCGCGGCGACCCGCCGGTACACCTACGGCCTCGGCCGGGCCGAGGACCTGGCGGGGCTGGTCGTCGTGCTGGTGGTCGCCGCTTCGGCGGCGGCCGTCGGCTACGAGTCCGTGCTGCGGCTGCTCGACCCGCGGCCCGTCGGGCACCTGTGGGTGGTCGCCGTGGCCGGGGTGGTCGGCTTCGCGGGCAACGAACTCGTGGCGCGGTACCGGATCAAGGTCGGCCGCGAGATCGGCTCGGCCGCGCTGGTCGCCGACGGACTGCACGCCCGCACGGACGGCTTCACGTCGCTGGCGGTCGTCGTGGGCGCGGCGGGGGTCGCGCTCGGGTTCCCGGCGGCGGACCCGATCGTCGGGCTGGGCATCACGGTCGCGATCCTGTTCGTCCTGCGCGACGCGGCGAAGGAGGTGTTCCGGCGGCTGCTGGACGCCGTCGACCCGGCGTCGGTCGAGCTGGCCGAGCGGACGGCGCGCGAGGTGGACGGCGTGCTGGGCACGCGGGACCTGCGGATGCGGTGGATCGGCCACCACCTGCGGGCCGAACTGGCGGTGACGGTGGCCGCGGACCTGACGGTCGCGGCGGCGCACGCGCTCGCCCACGACGTCGAGCACCGGCTGCTGCACACGATCCCGCGCCTGGCCGCCGTCGTGGTGCACACCGAGCCCGCCGTCGGAGCCGAACGAGTGCACAAAACCCTGGCCCACCACCACTAGCCGGGGCATCATCCGTGATCGGGCGGGCATCACGCGTGATCGGAGGGGCATCACGCGGCTAGGCCGCCGGGGCGAGGGCCTCCTGGCGTGTTGTCGAGCGCCAGACCGCGGCGGCCGTCAGGGCCGTCACCGTGGCCAGGCTGCCGGACACCGCGATCGCCACTTCCGGGCCCACCTGCTCCGCCAGCAGGCCCGCGCCGACGATCGCCACGCCCTGGGAGCTGTAGAGGCACGTGCTGAGCCGGCCCATCACCGTGCCGCGGCGGTCGTCCGGGATCAGGTCGACCACCGCGGCCTGGAGGCGGATCAGGTACACCGTCGACAGGCCGCCCGACACCGCCCAGAACCCGGCCGCCCACCACGGCCCCGGCAGCAGCGGGCCCGCCAGCAGGGGCAGCCCGGCCAGCGCCGCCGGCACCGCGACCGAGCGGGGCGCCGCCCGTGGCCGGGACGCCGTGCGGGCCGCCCACCAGCCGCCGAGCACACTGCCGACCGGGTCCGCCGCCATGAGGATCCCGACGCCGGCCGAGCCGACCCCGGCCGCCGACGCGTAGGGCGCCGCCAGTCCTTCGGGCACCACCAGGAAGCCGATCATCGCCGCGAACGCGTAGACCGCGACCAGCACCGGGCCCGCCTTCGCCGGCGGGCCGGACGCTCGCGTGGCCCGGGCCGCCGGCCGCGGCCGCACGAACACGACGACCACCGCGGCGCTCGCCAGGAACGTCACCGCGTTGCCGAGCAGCGCGACGGCCGGCCCGGTCGCCGTCACCAGCACCCCGCCGAGCCCGAACCCGGCGACCTGCACCGCTTGGGTGGTGATCTGCCGCAGTCCCATGCCCGCCTGGAAGAGCGCCCCGGGCAGGACGTCCGGGAGCAGCGCCAGCTGGGCGGCCTTGAACGGCGCGGCCGCCAGGGTCAGCACCCCGATCAGGGTCCAGAGCAGCCACAACGGCAGCCCGGGCACGGCCATCGCCGCCGCCAGCAGGCCACGCAGGAGGTCGGTCGTCACGATGACCGCGCGCCGCGGGTACCGGTCGGCCAGCCCGGACAGCAGCACCCCGCCGAGCACGGCCGGGACGAACGTCAGCGCGTACGTCAGCGCGGTCAGCGCCGCCGAGCTCGTCCGGTCGAAGACCACCAGCGCCAGCGCCACCCGCGCGATCTGGTCGCCGCACACCGACAGCGCCTCGGCCAGCCAGAGCGCCCGGAACTCCCGGACGCGCAGCACACCGCCGAACCCCGCCATTCGCATCACCCCGCGCCGTGCACGCGCGAGGCGGCCGCGCGGTTTAGCTCCGGCGCAGCCCGAACGCCAGTTTCAGCACCACCAGCAGCACGGTGCCGAGGATCAGCGGTTGCGCGAGGATCAGCTGGACGACCGCCGGCATCACCTTCAGCGTCGGCGCGGGAACGAACAGGCCGCCGATCGCCGTGATGAACGGGAAGCCGGCCAGCATCAGGTTGTCGCGGGACCAGTGCACACCCGAGAGGACGTCGATCGCGCTGGCGAACAGCACACCGAAGAGCACCGTGCCGGCCGCGGCCAGCACCGGCAGCGGGACCGCCTGCAGCAGCCGGTCGAACGGCGCGAGCCCGCCCAGCACCAGCAGGATCACCCCGGTGGCGAGCGTTACGTAGCGCGAACCGACCTTCGTCACGCGCAGCAGGCCGATGTTGTCCGGGTAGGCCAACGTGGACAGCCCGCCGAACACCGCGCCGACCGTGCTGCCGAGCACCTCGCCGAACACCCCCTGGGCCACCCGGTGGCCGGACAGCTCCTGCCCGCCCCAGCCGGCCACGATGTCGTAGGTGGCGATGCTCTCGGCGATCGCGGGCAGCAGCGTGATGAAGAAGATCAGCACCAGGTCGCCGTGCACCTCGAAGCCGAACGGGAAGATCCGCGGCACGGTGAACCCGAGGTGCTCCCCCACCGCGCCGAAGCTCGTCGGGGCGAGGAACGCGTAGACGACCGTGCCGGCGACCACCGCGACCAGGACCGCGCCGCGGCGCAGCAGGGTTCCCTTGGGCAGCAACGTGAGCGCGATGACCAACGCGGCCGCGACCCCGCCGGCGAGCAGGTTCACCCAGGGGAAGCCGGGGCCGCCCGGGGTGCCCAGCCAGTTCGGCAGGGCCGTGCTGGTCAGCTGGGTGGCCAGGATGAGCACGAGCACACCGGAGATGATCGGGTCGCGCACGAACTTCGCCAGGTAGGTGATCGGCCCGAACCGCTTGAGCGGGATCGCGAGCACACACCAGATCAGCCCGGCCACGACCATCGACCCGAACGCCGCGCCGAGCCCGCCGCGGCCGTGCCCGACCGCCAGCAGCGCGGCCAGCGAACCCGCGTACGGCCCTTGGATGATCGGCAACCGCAGCAGCAGCACCGACTGCAGGATCACCACCAGCCCGGACGTCATGAACGTGACGCCGTAGAGGTAAGCGGTGTCCACGGCGGACAGCTTGAAGGCCGTGCCGATCAGCGCGGGGAAGATCAGCAGGCCCGCCATGCCGAGGATGTTCTGGATCCCGAGCCCGACCGCGCTGCCGAGGCGGACCTTGTCGTTGATGCCGACGTCGAAGACGGGGACGGGGTCGGCCGGTGCCGGGACGGTGATGCGCGTGGTCATCGGAACTCCTGGGCTCTCACCGGGCGGGACGCGGCGCGCGGAGTCGGGCGGCCCAGCGTTCGAGCATCCCGGCGAGCACCGTGCGGATCAGGTCGGCCGCCTTCATCGGCGGGACTTCGGTTCGCGGTTTGCTCACCGGCGGCGCGGCGGGCGCGGACACGGTGGGCGCGGGTTCGTCACCCTGTTCGATCCGCTCCCGCACCCGGGACGCGAGCTCGCCGACCATCCGGCCGGAGACGTCGGCCATGATGCCGCGGCCGAACTGGGCGAGCTTGCCCGAGATCGTCAGGTCGGTCTGAAGCACCACGTTCGCGCCGTCGCCGGCCGGGGTGACCCGCATGGTCGCCTTCGCCTTGGCCGTCCCGGAACCGCGGGTGTCCTTGCCGTCGGCCAGCAGCACCGCGGTGCGCGCGACGGCGTCGCGTTCGACCACCTTCGCGACACCCTGGTAAGCCGCCGTCACCGGGCCGACCTTGATCTTCACCTTGCCCCGGTAGGAGTCGTCACCCAGGTCCTCGGTCAGCTCGGCGCCCGGGAAACACGCGGCGACGTTGTGCGCGTCCTGCAGGAACCGGTACACCTCGTCCGGGTCGGCGGCGACCTCGAAGGAGTTCTCGATCAGCATCAGGAGACCTTCTTTTCGGCAACTGAGTCGGTGACTGAGGCGGCGGCGACCAGGGCGTCGACGATGCGGGCCGGGGTGACCGGCGCCCGGGTCACTCGCGCGCCGAGCGGGCGCAGCGCGTCCTCGACGGCGTTGGCGATCGCGGCGGGCGGCGGGACCGTGCCGCCCTCCCCCGCGCCCTTCGCGCCGAGCGGGTTGAGCGGGCTGGGCGATTCGATGTGGAACAGCTCCACCGGCGGCACCTCGGCCGAGGACACCAGCGCGTAGTCGAGGTAGCTGGTGGCCTGCGGAGTCGCTTCGTCGTCGTAGACGGCCTCTTCGTACATGGCGTTGCCGAGGCCGTGGGCGAACCCGCCGAGCACCTGGCCGTCGACGAGCAGCGGGTTGATCACGGTGCCGCAGTCGTGGCCGATGACGTACTTGAGGATGGTGATCTCGCCGGTCTCCGGATCGACCTCGACCAGCGCGGCGTGTGCGCCGCTGGCGTACGCGGCGCGTTCCGGCGAGAAGTAGCTCGCTGTTTCCAGACCGGCCGTGATGCCTCGCGGCAGCGTGATGCCGTGTTTGCCGATGTTGGCGACCTGCGCGAGCTGGTGCAGCGAAACGGACTTCTCGCGGTCGCCGCCCAGGCACGCGTGGTCGCCGTCGAAATCCACTTCGGACGCGTCGCAGCCGAGCAGGACCGCCGCCGTATCGAGCAGCCGGGCCCGCATCTGCTTGGCCGCGTCGAACACCGCGGGCCCGCAGGTCGCCGTGATGCGGGAGGCGAACGTGCCCTGGCCGAACGGGATCCGCGCGGTGTCACCGGTGGTGACCTCGATGTACTCCATGCCGAGCCCGAGGCCGTCGGCGGCGATCTGGGCGTAGATCGTCTCGTAACCCTGGCCTTGTCCAGCCGCGGCGAGCGTCACCAGGATGCGGCCGCGGTTGGTGACGCGGATCTTCGCGCCTTCGTACGGGCCGAGGCCGCAGCCTTCGACGTACACGGCGAGCCCGATGCCGACATATCGGCCTTCCTCGCGCAGCCTCGCCTGTTCGCGGCGGGCGTCCTCGTAGCCGATGCGCTCGAGCGCGCCTTCCAGCAGCGCCGGGAAGTTCCCGCTGTCGTAGGTCAGCGGGCTGCCGTCACGGAACATGATGCCGACCCGGTACGGGAACTCGTCGGCCTGGATCAGGTTGCGACGGCGCACTTCCGCGGGGTCGAGGCCGAGGTGCGCCGCGATCCGGTCCATCATGCGTTCCATCACGAACACCGCCTGCGGCCGGCCCGCGCCCCGCACCGACGAGGTCGGGACCATGTTGGTGTAACAGGCTCGCAGCTCGATGTCGATGTTCGGCACCTTGTACGGCCCGGGCACCGTCGACGTCGTGATCGACGGGACCTGCAGTCCGGCACAATACGCGCCCTGGTCGTGCTCGATCACGTCCTTGACCGCCAGCAGCCGCCCGTCGTCGTCGAAACCGACCTCGACGCGGTGCGTCTGCGACCGTTCCATCATCGCCGAGACGAAGTTCTCCTGCCGATCCTCGACCCACTTCACCGCGCGGCGCAGCCTCTTCGCGACCCACGGGATCACGACTTCTTCGCCGTAGAACTGAGCTTTGGGGCCGAACCCGCCGCCGACGTCGGGCGGGGCGATCACGCGCAGGTCGTCCTCGGCCATCTCGTAGATCATCGACAGCTGCTGGCGCGCGTAGTGCGGTGACTGCGTGGTGTCCCAGATGGTCAGCTGCCCGGTCGCCGGCTCGAAGCGTGCCGCCACGGCCCGCGGTTCCATCGAGTGGCCGCCGCCGCGCATCTGGTAGAACTCTTCGCTCAGCGTGTGCGGCGCGGTGCTCAACGCCGCCGCGGCGTCACCGGCGCTCTGGGTCAGCAGCACGGCCACATTGGACTCGTCGCCGCTGTGCGCGAGGGGGCCGCCGGGCCGCAGTGCGGCGGCGGTGGAGCCGACCGCGGGCAGCACCTCGTAGTCGACGTCGATCAGTTCCAGCGCGTCCTCGGCGACGTACCGCGACTCCGCGATGACCACGGCGAGCGGTTCGCCGACGTAGTGCAGTTCTTCCGGCGGCATCGGCAGCCGCGGGTAGTCGCGCAGCTGCGGGTGCAGCACCTTGGGTGCCAGGGGCTTCTGGATCTCCATGAGATCCGCGCCGGAGAACACCGCGACCACGCCGGGCAGCGCGCGGGCCTCGGTCGCGTCGAACGCCGTGATGCGGGCGTGCGCGTGCGGCGAGCGCAGGAACGCCGCCGCGAGGGCGTCGGGCAGATCGAGGTCGTCGAGGTACCGGCCGCGGCCGGTGAGCAGCCGCTCGTCCTCGCGGCGCGGGAGCCGGACGCCGATCATCTTTTCAGGCACCACGCTGTCCTTTCGCGACGTCCAAAACGGACTGGACGAGCCCGGTGTAGCCGGTGCAGCGGCAGATGTTCCCGCTCAGCACCTCGCGTGCCTCGGTCTCGTCGCGAACGGTGTCCTCGCGCAGCGCGGCGGTGACGCTCATCAGGAACCCGGGCGTGCAGAACCCGCACTGCAGGGCATGGTTGCGCTTGAACGCCTGCTGCAGGGGCGCCAGCTCGCCCTCTTCGGCGAGCCCTTCGACGGTCTCGAGCGCTGCGCCGTCGGCCTGGACGGCCAGCATCAGGCACGAGCGGGTCGCGGCGCCGTCGACGATGATCGTGCACGCCCCGCAGACGCCGTGCTCGCAGCCGAGGTGCGTGCCGGTGAGCCGCAGCTTCTCGCGCAGGAAGTCGGCCAGCGTCATGCGCGGGTCGACGGCCTCGTCGAAGGGCTCGCCGTTGACCGTGCCCCGGACCGGATGGGTGACTTCAGGCATCGGCTTTCTCCCGCTTGTGCTGGATGTCGGCGAGCGCGCGCTTGACCAGCACGCCGGTGAGCCGGGCGCGGTACGCCGCGCTCGCGTGGATGTCGCCGGTGGGGTCGACCTGGGCACGGGCGGTGGCCTCAGCGGCCGCGCCCAGGTCGGGTCCGAGGGGCTGCCCGATGACGAGCAGCTCGGTGTCGGTGAGCCGTTGCGGAGTCGGCGCCACTCCGGCCGCCGCGATCCGGCACGCCGTGACGACGCCGTCGTCCACTTCGCACACCACGGCGACACCGGCCAGTGCGAAGTCGCCGCGCCGGGTGGCGAACTCGCGGAACGCGGCGAACTGGTTCGCCCCCGGCCGGTCGACGCTCACCTCGAGGAGCAGTTCGTCCGGCTCCAGCGCGGTGGTGAGGTGGAACAGGAAGAAGTCCGCCGCGGACACGGTCCGGACGCCCCGGGCCGAGGCGAGGGTGAACCGCGCGTCCAGCACGGTGAGCACGCTCGGCAGCTCGGCCGCCGGGTCGGCGTGGGCCAGGCTGCCGCAGATGGTGCCGCGGTTGCGGATCTGCGGGTGCGCGACCTGGTGCAGGGCTTCGGTGAGCACCGGCAGCAGCCGGGCGGCCTCGGGTGAGCGTTCGAGCTGCCGCTGCCGGACCAGGGCCGGGATGGTGACCGTGCGTTCCCCGAACGCCGGCCTCCCCCACTGCGACCCGATGCGGTTGATGTCGACGAGGTGGTCGATGTGGGCCAGGCGGAAGTTGAGCATCGGCATCAGGCTCTGGCCGCCGGCCAGGACCTTGGCCTCGTCGCCGTGTTCGCGCAGCAGCTCCAGTGCTTCGTCGAGCTCGCGGGGCGCGTGGTAGGTGAAGCGGGCGGGTTTCATCGGGTCTCCGTGACGTGCCGCAGGTGCCGCCGGACGCGGCCGGCCAGCAGGGGGCGTTCGATGAGCGACAGGTGCCGCAGGTCGGGCAGGATCTCGAGCTCGGCGCCGCCGATGCCGTCGGCGAGCGCGCGCGCCATCGCCGGCGGGGTCGCGTAGTCGTGCCGTCCGACCAGCACCAGCGTCGGCGCGGTGACCGCGGGCAACAGCGGCCGGGAGTCCATCGCACCCATGGCGATCGACGCCGCGGCGTGGGCTTCGCTGTTGGTGCGCAGGAAGATCTTGACCACCCGGTCGGCCTCTTCCGGATGCCGGTCGAGGAACTCCGGGGAGAACCAGCGGTCGAGCTGAAAGGTCACCTGTTTCGCCCGCGGCACGGCGACCGCCTTCTCGGCGCGTTCGGCCCAGGTGGTGACGGCGTCTTCGCCGTACCAGGCCGTGGTGTCGGCCAGCACCAGCGAGCGGACACGATCGGGGTACCGCCCCGCGAAGTTCACCGAGACGCTGCCGCCCATCGACAGGCCGAGCAGGCTCGCCGAGGGCAGGTCGAGCGCGTCGAGGGTGCGCGCGACGTCGTCGGCGAGGTCCTCGATGCTGAACGGCTTGCCGTCCCACGCGCTGTCGCCGTGCCCGCGCAGGTCGAAGGTGAAGACCTGGAACTCGTCGGCCAGCGCCTCGACAAGCGGGGTCCACAGTTCGCCCGAGAGCGCCAGCGGGTGCAGCAGGACCAGCGGCTCCCCCGCGCCCCGGCGGCGGACGGCCAAGGGCTTGCTCATGCGGGCCTCCGGAAGAGCGAGTCGGCGTTGGTGTGCAGGATCGCTTCGACTCCCTTGTCGTCGAGCCCGCTTTCGCGGACCGTCCGCACCGGCTCGGGGTCACCGAGCGCAAACGGGTAGTCGCTGCCGAGCAGCACCTTGCCCGGGTCAACGAGCCCGGCCAGGAAGCCGATCGACGGGCCGGACAGCCCGACCGTGTCGTAGTGGAAGTCGCGCAGGTACGCGGACGGCTTCTCGCGCTGCAGCTCCCCGGCGAAGGCTTCCTTGGTGCGGTAACCGCCGTCGAGCCGGTGCGCCTGGTACGGCAGGAACCCGCCGCCGTGCACCAGGACCAGCCGGAGGCCGGGGTGCCGGTCGAGGACCCCGGCCAGGATGATCTTGGTGATCGCCACCGTGTTGTCGATCAGCCGGCCGTGGACGTTGCCCATCGTGCCCAGCGAAGCGAGGTCGCCGGACGGCCCGCACGTCGGCGGGTGCAGCACGACCGGGATGCCCTCGGCCGCCGCCAGCGTCCACAGTGGAGCAAATGACGGCTCGTGCGGGGCCGGGCCGGCAGGCGGGTCGGTGTTCAGGATCAGCCCGGCGAACTCCGGGCGTTTCCAGGCTTCCAGGAGGTCCTCGGCGGCCTGGTCACCGTCGTCGGTGGCCACCGAAGCGAGGGCGACGGTGCCGTCCGCCGACTCCGCCATCGCGTCGTTGACCGTGCGCGCCCAGTCCCGGGCGCGCGCCGGGTTCAGCGCAGCCGACTGGATGTCCAGCCACGGCGAGAGGATCTGCCGCGTGACGCCGGCCTGCCGCTGCCAGGCCGCGCGGGGCGCGGCTTCGGTCATCCGCGCGCCGATCGGCCGGGTTTCGCCGGCGCCGGGCACCGCGACCACCCAGCCCGCGTCGGTGCGCCGCGCCGAGAAACCCGTGACGGGGGTCTTTTCCAGCGCGGTCAGCAGCGAGCGCGGCACGATGTGCGCGTGTGTGTCGAGGACTTCCGTCCGACTCACCTCCACCGGTCGGGTTGGTGCCCTGACGCTAAGCCGGGGCCTCGCGGGTCACCAGCGCGCTTTCCTGGCAGCAGGCGTAAGGAGAACTGACAGCCGGGGTCTCGCTTCCGGCGGGCGTTCGTGCTGCGATGGCGGGACGAGTCCACAGAGGAAAGGTGACGGCCGTGACGGAGACCCGGAACGTGGTCGTGGCGATCACCGGCGCCAGCGGAGCGTGCCTGGGCGTGCGCATCCTGCAACTCCTGCGTGAACGGCCGGAGTTCCGCACGCACCTGGTGCTGTCCAAGGCCGGGATCCTCACCCTGCGCCACGAATGCGACCTCACGGTGGCCGACGTCCGCGCGCTCGCCGACGTCACCTACCGGCCGGGTGAGATCGGCGCGACCATCGCGTCCGGTTCGTTCCCGGTCGCGGCGATGCTGGTGGCGCCGTGCTCGGTGAAGACGCTCTCGGCGATCGCCACCGGGTACACCGACGACCTGGTCAGCCGGGCCGCCGACGTCTGCCTCAAGGAGGGCCGGCCGCTGCTGCTGATGGTCCGCGAAACGCCGTTGCACCTCGGGCACCTGCGGTCGATGGTCGCGGTGACCGAGGCCGGGGCGATCGTCGCGCCGCCGGTGCCGGCGTTCTACCCGCGGCCGCAGACCGTCGGTGACCTCGTCGACTACACGGCTCGCCGCGCGCTGGCCCGGGTGGGACTATGGGAGCTGGCGCCCGAACCGTGGGACGGCGAGCTGACCAGGGCCGATCCGACCGAGCTGCTGGGGCGGTGACGAAAGGGACCGGAGTGCTGGAAGCGCGGCGGCTGCAGATCTTCTCCGCGGTGGCCGAGCACGGCTCGTTCACCGCGGCGGCCGAGGCCCTGTTCATGACGCATTCCGCCGTCTCGCAGCAGATGGCGCTGCTGGAGCGGCAGCTGGGCGTGCCGCTGATGATCCGCGGGCCGCGCGGGATCGAGCTCACCGAAGCGGGCAAGCTGCTGTCCGAGCGCAGCACCGGGCTGCTGGGCACGATCGCCCACATCGAGCAGGAGATGTCGGACCTCAAGGCGCAGCACGCGTCGGTGCGCCTCGGCGCGTTCCCGACGGCCGGCGCCGACCTCATCCCCCGCGTCGTGCGCGAGTACCAGCGCCGGTATCCCGAGACGAAGATCGTGCTGAGGTCGGCGCACGCGTCCGACATGACGGCGGCCCTGCGCGACGGCTCGATCCACCTCGGCCTGGTCTGGGACTACGACTTCGACCCGCGGTCGGTGCCCGCCGACGTCGAGTGGGTCCACCTGGCCGACGACCCGCTGAGCGTGCTGGTGCCCCTCGATCACCCGGTCGCCGGGGAGTCCGAAGTGGAGCTGCGCGAGCTGGCCGGCGAGACGTGGGTGGTGCGCAGCCACCGGCCGCCGTACGACGAGGCGTTCACGACGTTGTGCCGGTTGTCCGGTTTCGAGCCGAGGATCGGGTTCGCGACCGAGGACTACCTGTCGGTGCAGGGCCTGGTCGCCGCCGGGATCGGCATCGGCGCGGCCCCGCGGCTCGCCCTGGTGGCGCAGCGCCCCGACGTCGTCGCGGTGCCGATCGCCGGGCCCGCGCCCCGGCGGCGGATCGCGGCCGTGCGCCTGCTGGAGGCGAGTCATCCCCCCGCCGCGCGGCAGATGCTGGAAGTATTGCGGGTGGTAGCGACCACCGACCCGGAGGATCACGCGTGACCGAACCGCCCGACGTCCTGCGCCGCATGCTGCTCGACGGGCGCGCGGACGTCTCGCTGGTCGACCGCATCGTCGAGGACCTGGCCCGCCGCATCATCGACGGCTCGCTCCCCCCGGGCGCGGACGTCAACTCCGTCGACCTGGCCCGCCGCTTCAGCACGTCGCGCACACCGGTGCGCGAGGCGCTGCTGACGTTGCAGCGCGAAGGTCTGGTCGACATCCCGGCCCGGCGCCGGCCGCGGGTCGCGCCGGTGACGCTGTCCCAGGCGCGGGAGCTGTACGAGATCCGGGCTTCGCTGCATGCGCTGGTGAGCGAGCTGATCGTGGCGGGTTCTCCGGATCTCTCGGTGCTCGCCACCTGGCAGGCGCACCTGCGTGACGATGCTGCCCGCGGTGACGTTGACGCGTATTTCTGGCACAACGTCTCGTTCCGGCAGGCGGAGGCGGAGGTGGCGGGCAATCGGCAGCTGACGCGGTTGCTGAGTTCGCTCGGCCTGCGGACGTTGCAGCTGCGGCACGTGAGTTTGTCGTTGCCGGGGCGGTTGGATCGTTCGGTGGCGGACCACGAACGGCTGCTGTCCGCGTATGCCGACGGGGATGCGCCGCTGGCGGTGGCGTTGACGCGGTCGATCATCATGACCGGGCTGCGGTCGATCGAGGCTTCCGGGTGGTCAGGGCTCGAAGTGGCGGACGAGGCGTAACGGATGACCGGCGCGCGGCGACTGGGACGAATGTCCGCGTGTTGCCATCGCAACCACCCGCAGAGCCCGGGCCTCGCGCCCGGTGCACCGGAGGAATCATGTCTCCAAACCAGGCCTGGCCCGGCGACCTCGTGCTTCTCCTCCCCCAATGAGTCGCGGTTGGCAGCACACGTCGGTGGTGTACATCCTCGACAAGCCCGTTTGGCTGGGTCGGTCGAAGTGGGTCTGGAAGTGGTACGACCCGACCAAAGAAGATTTTGTTCCGGTCCAGCCGCAACCGAAAAACCCGATGGATCTCTTGAACGGGTTCGGCCGCCAAGGCTGGGAGCTCGTGACCATCACCGTACTGCCTGCGAAAACTGTCAGAAATGCGGGCGAACCAGACTCCGAAGTGCCTGCACAGTTCACCTGGTACTTCAAACGCCCGATCCCGGAGTGATTTACACCCCGCCCGAACGCTCGATCGCCCGGTAACCCCGCATCACCAGCGACCGGCTCACCGCCGCCGCCAGACCGGCGTCCCGGTCCGCGTACGCGTTCACCAGCCTCTCGTGGTCCGCCACCGAATGCAGCAGCCGACCCGGCAACGACAGGCTCAAATGCCGGAACCGGTGCATCTGCAGGCCCAGCGAACTCAACCGCCGCTGCAGCTCGCCGTTCTTCGACAAACTCGCCTCCGCATTGCGGAATCCCACGTTGTGCCAGAAGTACGCATCCACGTCGCCGCCGGAAGCGTCCGCCGAAAGCAGACCCTGCCACCGGCGCAATCCGAAAATCTCCTCGTCCGACGCCCGCGCCACCAGCAGCTCGCTCACCAGTGCGTAAAGCGAAGCCCGGATCTCGTAGATCTCCCGCACCTGCGCCATGTCCACCGGGGACACGTACGGCCGCCGGCGTGGCGGGATGATCACCAGGGACTCGCGTTCCAGCAGCAGCAACGCTTCCCGCACCGGTGTCCGCGACGTGCTGAACCGGCGGGCCAGCTCGGCCGAGTTCACCTCGTGCCCGGGCGGCAGCCGGCCCTCGACGATGCCGATCGCGACCTCCTGGAAGATCGTGAACGCCAGTGAGGAGCTGCCCTCCACCCCGCGCAGTGCGGTGAAGAGCAGCTCCCGCCGCAGGTCCGGCAGGTCCACCGCCGTCACTAACCGAGCACCTCGGGCCAGCGCCGGCTCACGTCGGCGATCAACGACGGGCTCGACTCGGCCACCGCCGGGAAGTCGCCCAGCCGCTCGAACGGGCGGCACGCGTCGATGATCGCGCGGCTGTTGAACGCCACCGCGACGGGCAGCGTCAGCGGGTCGACGCGGCTGCCCCACGTCCGCTTCATCACTTCGATGTCGAGTGACGGGTCGGTCCGCCCGCACATCGCCCAGACGACCTCGCCCAGGTCACGCGGGTTGACGTCGTGGTCGACGACCACCGTGAACCGGTTCATGTACGCCGCGCTCGGCAGCTGCGAAGTGAGGTACGCGGCCTGGCGCGCGTGCCCCGCGTAACGCTGTTCGATCGCCACGATCAGCAGCGACCGCCCGCCGCCCGCCTCGTGCGCCCAGACGCCCCGCAGCCCCGGCAGGCCGGTCTTGCGCAGGGAGTCTGTGATGATCGCGGACTTCATCACCGTGCGCATGTACGAGTAGTCGTGTGGCGGCTTGCCCGGCGGGGCGCCGAGCAGGATCGGGTTGTCGCGGTGGTACACCTTTTCGACGTCGATGGTCAGGATCGGGTCGCGCGAGCCGGAGTAGTAGCCGGTCCACTCGCCGAACGGGCCTTCCGGGCGCTTGTGGTCCGGGCGCACCCAGCCTTCGATCGCGATCTCGGCGTCGTGCGGCAGCGGCAGCCCGGTCGCGAGCCCGGCGATCGTGTGCACCGGGGCGCCGGCCATCGCGCCGACGTAGTCGTACTCCGAGACGTCACCGGGCACCTCGACGCCGGCCGCCACCAGGTACGCCGGGTGGTGTCCCAGCGACGCGGCGATCGGCGCGCGTCCCTCGGCCTCGAACCAGCGGCGCAGGTGCTGGGCGCCGTGCTTGCCCGCTTCGATGTTGACGCTCACCGCGCGGCCGTCGTCCTGCACCTGCATCCGGTACGCGCCCAGGTTGATCCGGCCGGTGTCGTAGTCGCGGGTGACGACCGCGCAGCCGGTGCCGATGTAGCGGCCGCCGTCACCTTCGTGCCAGCGCGGCACCGGGAACTTCAGCAGGTCGACCTCGTCGTCCACATGGGACAGCAAGGGGCCGTCCGACACTGTCTCCGCGCGGAAGTCGCCCGAGCGCGAGATCCACTCCCCCGGCTTGACGGCGAGCTTCTCGACGAGGTCCTCGTCGGTGTTGTCCCAGCCGAGGCCGAGCACCGAGCCGAGCAGCCGCGGGTTGCTGACCGAGCCGGACAGCACGCGCAGGCCGGACGCGTAGTCCTTGATCCCGTCGAACATCAGGGCCTTGGGGTGCGGACGCCGGTAGTTGACCTGGGACAGCGCGCCGATCTCCAGCTCCCAGTGCGCGCCTTCGACGGTCTGCACCTCCCCGGCTGCCTCGGCTTCGGCCAGCCATTTCCGCAGGTCGGTCATACCGGAGTCCTTCGTGAGGTCTGGCGGAGGTGGCCGATGGCCGCCTCGGCGGTGAGCACGTCCGCGTACTTCTGGTCCAGGTCGAACAGGCTGAGCCAGTGCGAGGCCTCGAACCGGTCGAAACAGCAGTCGCCGACCACGCCGACCCGGTAGCCCCGGGTGCAGGCGTCGACGACGGTGGAGCGCACGCACCCGCTGGTGGCCTCGCCGGCCACCAGCAGGGTGTCGTGCCCGCCCGCTCGGAGGATGGTGTCGAGCGGGGTACCGTGGAAGCAGCTGGGGCCGATCTTCTCCAGGACGATGTCGCCGGCCCACGGCTCCACTTCGGACACGATCGCGTTCGGATCCACAGTGGACTTCGGGCGGAGGGCCGAGCCCGGCTTCCGGTTCCACCGGCCGTACCGCGGCGGCGTCGCGTGGAAGTAGATCACCGGCGCCCCGGCGCCCCGGCGTCCCGGGCCGCGCGCAGCAGCGGGACGGTCCGGTCGACGGCGGCCCAGCCGTCACCGCCGCAGGCGCTGGGCCACTCCCCGACCGCGTCCAAGATGTCCTGGCGGGGCAGGCCTAGCGCCGCGTAGTACAGGTCGACGACCACCACGGCCGGGCTGGCACCAAGCCCGAACGGGCGCCGCTTCGCCCACGACGTCGCCGTCAGCAGCGCGCGGTCCCGTTCGGTCAGGTACTTCGTCCACTCGGCTTCGAAGTTCATGACGTGGTGAAGCTGTTGTCGATGTACTTCGTGATGTCGGCCGGCGGTGCCGTCTTGGCGTTCTCCGCGGCTTCGTCGAAGGCCTGCTTGATCACCTTTTCGTCCACCACCGGGGTCTTCGCCCAGACGTCGAGGAAGAAGTCGTAGGCGTAGGCGGCGAGTTCGGTGCTCTGCACCCCGCTGTACTTCTGGATGCTCTTCACCGTCTCGTTCTTGTGGCCGCGGATGTACTGCAGCGCCTCGGCTTCCGCCGCGACGAACCGCTTGACGACCTCGCGGTTGTTCTGCAGGTACTTCGACTGCACGGTGTAGGCCCCGAGCGGGAACGGCATGTTCGACAGCGCGGCGAGCCGGTGCGCGCCCTTGTTCCGGCTCTCGGTGCCGTTGGGCGGCTGGGTGAGGATCGCCGACACCGCGCCGCTGCCCAGCGCCGCCACTTCGGCCGGGACCCCCTTGACGAACACCGCCGTGACGTCCTCGCGTTTGAGGCCGTTCGCCTCCAGCAGCGCGGTCAGCCCGAAGTCGCTTTCCGACCCGGGTGAGGTGATCGCGACCTTCTTGCCCTTGAGCTCGGCGACCGACTTGACGTCCGGGCTGGCCCACATCTCCAGGTTGTAGTGCGGCTCGGACATGGCCACGTACTTGAGGTCCGCGCCCTTCATGATGGCCGCCGCCGTGTCGGCCGCGACGCCGACACCGACCTGGACGCTGTTGCTGGCCAGCCCGGCGACCAGCTGCGAGCTGTCGTTGAGCCGGGTGAGCTTCACGTTCAGGCCGTGCTTGGCGAAGATGCCGTAGTCCTGGGCGGTGTAGAGGTCGGAGTAGCCGGCGCCGAGCGCGGTGTAGCCGATGGTGACCGGCAGCGCGCCGCTCGCGTCGGCGGAGACGGTGCCGCCCGCGCCACCGCTGCACGCGGTGAGGCCGAGCAGGAGACTGGCGGCCAGGAATGTGCCCCGGAGTTTCATTGTGCACCTGCCCAGTGGGTGAAACGGCGTTCGACGAGCCGGACGGCCCAGTTCAGGACCAGGGCGAGCACGGCGAGGATGACGATCCCGGCCATCGCCGAGTCCATGTTGAAGTTCGAGGTCTGCGTCTGGACGAAGTAGCCGAGGCCCTGGCTGGCCAGGAACAGCTCGGCGACGATCGCGCCGACCAGCGCGCGGCCGACGGCCAGCCGCACGCCCGCGAGGATGTACGGCAGCGTCGCGGGCAACGCGATGGTGTAGAAGAACTTCAGCCGCGGTGTGCAGAACACCGTCGCGACGCGGGTGTAGTCGCTGTCGAGGTTCCGGACACCCGCGGTGATGTTGATGATCAGCGGCAGGATCGCCGCCCACACGATGACGATCACGCGGGAGGTGTTGTCGATGCCGAACCAGAAGATGATGATCGGCAGGAACATCACGTACGGCACCGAGTAGAGGATGTTGACCATCGGCTCGGTCATGTCGTGCAGGACCCTGCTGCGGCCCAGGACGAGCCCGACCGGGATGCCGAGGACGAACGTGATGCCCAGGCCCCACAGCAGTTCCAGGCCGGTCGCGCCGAGCGCCGGGTAGATCTCGCCGCTGCCGAACAGCTTCCCTTCGGCCGCGGCGATGCGCAGCGGGTTGCTGCTGAAGGAGACGTCGACGAGGCCGAACGCCGTGGCGAGCTGCCACAGCACCAGGACGATCAGGATGCCGGCCGCGCCGAGCAGGCCGCTACGGTGTCGCTGCACCCAGGCGGAGTTCGCCGGTCGTGCCGGCGGTGGTGTGGTCGGTGTTGTGCGCGGGAGTGACGCTGTGGTCATGGTTCGGCTCCGAGGCGGGGACGGGTTCGTGGTGGAGGGCCGAGAGGATCTTGTCGCCGTAGGCCAGGAACTCGGCGCTGCGGCGCCAGGCGGCGTCCCGCGGGCGGGGCACGTCGATGACAACCTCGAGCGCGACGTGCGCGGGTGACGGGGAGAAGACGAGCACGCGGTCGGCGAGCAGCACGGCCTCGTTGACGTCGTGGGTCACGAACATCGCGGTCTTCTTCGTGCCGACGGCGCCCGCCTGCCAGATCCGCAGCAGCTCGTCCTGCAGGTTCTCGCGGGTCTGCGCGTCGAGCGCGCCGAAGGGCTCGTCGAGCAGCAGCAGCGTCGGGTCGGTGGCCAGGGCGCGCGCCAGGTTGACGCGCTGCTTCATCCCGCCGGACAGCTCGTGCGGGTACTTCTTCGCGACCTTCGCGAGCCCGACGATCTCGAGCAGGTCTTCGGCCCGTTTCCGGGCCTCCGCGGTGAGCCTGCCCTGCACCTGGGGTCCGAAGAGGACGTTGTCGAGGACGGTCCGCCACGGGTAGAGCGAGGCGTGCTGGAACACCAGCGACCGCTCCGGCCCGGGCCCGGTGATCGGGCGGCCGCCCAGCTCCAGGAAGCCGCCGGCAACCGGGACGAGCCCGGCGACGGCCTCGAGGAAGGTGGTTTTGCCGCAGCCGCTCGGCCCGACGATGACCACGAACTCCTCGTCGCGGATCTGCAGGTTCAGGTCCAGGCACGCGGTGGAGAACGCGCCGCCGCGCCGGGCCTTGTGCCCGAGCAGCAGGTCCCGCGCGTCCAGGCAGACGTTCGGATCGGACATCAGCGCGTCCTCGCCTGGTCCGGGGATTCTGGGTTGTTCACTACCGCTCCTCCTTGCCGATGGCTGCACTGCGGATCGCAAGGTGTCGACACTTCGGGAGAGTCTGCGGCTGTGACCGAGGTGATGTCAAGGAGTCGGAATCGAACAAGAAGAGTTTTGACGTCAACTGTCGACACTAGCCACTTCGCCACGGCGCTCACGCACAAGATCGCCGGGCGGTTTCTGTCGGTGGCCCTCGCTCGCTTTCCGCGCGCTCTGCGCGATCCTCGGCCGCGCGGGCAGCCACGGGCACCTCGTCGAGCTGTGTGAACGGCGGCTCGCGTCGTGGCCCGACGGAAACGCGCGAAGCACCATGGTCCTGGCTCGCGGCGTTGCACGCGGGCACTCGCAGCCGGGCCGCGGCTCGCGCGGTCACTGGCGAAGCCGGGGCACATCGGCACGACCGGCCCGCCGTTCCTGGATCCCCGGAAGCACCCGCAGGTCCGCACGATCCGTCACGTCGACCTCGGCTGGTTCGCCCGGGAACCGCTCGCGGCGGTCGTCCGGGACCTGCCGCGGTGGGAGAAACCTGCGCTCACTGCGCGTCGGTGTCCTCACGCCGATGGACGCCGCGCTCATCGCGGACTTCGCGGCCGCTCCCGACCTCGTCCGCCGTTCCGCCCACCGCCGGACGGGTCCGCCGGCGCTCAGCCGACGGGCTGCTCCGCCGGTTCCGGCTTCGGGCTCAGCACACCCGCGAACGCCGCCGCGAGCACGCACAGCACCACCGGCACCACGAACGTCACGTTCAGCGGCATCCACCGGGTCAGCCCGCCGATCAGCGCCGGCCCCGCCAACAGGCCCACGTAACCCAGCCCGACGACCCGGGCCATCAGCGCGCCCGACGCCCGGGTGTCCAGGTTGCCCGCCGCCGTGAACAGCTGCGGGACGCCGCCCGAGAGACCCAGCCCGAACAGTGCCCAGCCCACCAGTGACAGCGGCACCCACGGCGCCGCCGCGGCGATCGACAGGCCGACCGCCGCCAGTGCCGCGCCGTAGCGGACGATCGCCGCCGGGCCGGCCCAGGCCGCGACGCGGTCGGTCAGGAAGCGGCCCGTCGTCATCGCCACCGCGAACGCGCCGTACGCGAAGGCCGCCGTCGACGGCGAGGTGCCCAGCACCTTTTCCATGTGCAGCGCGGCCCAGTCGTTCGCCACGCCCTCCGACAGCATCAGCGCCAGCGCCAGCCCGCCGAGCAGCCAGACCACGCGACCCGGCGTCCGGCGGCGTGCAACCGGCTCCGCTTCGGCCGGGGAGTCCGAGGCCTCGGCGGGTGCGTCGGACGGCTCCATCAGGAACCGCGCGGACACCAGCGAAAGCAGCACACACAGCAGGCCGGTACAAGTGAGCGTGACGCCGGTGGGCACGCCGGCGCCGAGCGTCGCCGCGCCGATGACCGCGGCGAACGCGCCGCCGATCGACCACATCGCGTGGAAGGCCGCCATGATCGGGCGCGGGTAGGCCCGCTCCACCACCACGGCGTGCGCGTTCATGCCGACGTCGATCGCGCCGTTGCCGAAGCCGAAGAGGGCGAGCGCGAGCCCGAGCGTCCACCAGGAGTTCGCGAACCCCGGCGCGCACAGGGCGAGGCCGAGGAACACCCCGGCCGCCGGGACCAGCTTGCGGTGCCCGAGCCGGTCGACGAGCGGGCCGGAGATCTGCATGCCGGCGAACGCCGCGCCGCCGAGCACCAGCAGCAGCGCGCCCAGGGTGCTGTGCGAGATGCCGGTCGCGCGCTCGACGCTCGGGATGTGCACCACCCACATGCCCATCCCGAACCCGTTGAGGGCGAAGAACATGAAGGTCGCGAACCGGGCGGCACGCGGGCGGGGTGGGGCGGTGGTCATCGGCTCTCCGTGGGGGTGGGGACGGCGACGTGCACGAGCACGCCACGTTCGGCGAGGGCCGCGCGCTGGTCCTCGGGCGCGCCCGGGTCGGTGATCACTACGTCCGCGCGATCGGCGGGACAGACGTGGGCGAGCGCGGCACGGCCCCACTTGGCGCCGTCGGCGAGCACGATCGCCCGGGCCGCGACGGCCAGGGCCTGCTGCTTGACTTCGGCGTCGCCGAGGTCGAACGCGGTGAGGCCGGCGTCGAGGCCGAACGCGCACGGGCTCAGCACGGCGACGTCGAACCGCAGGGCGCGCAACGACGCCAGGGTCAGCGGGCCGACGAGGGCCTGCTCCCCCGGCCGCGGCTCACCACCCGGCAGCAGCAGCCGCACGCCCGGCGCGTCGGCCAGCTCGCGGGCCGCGTGCAGGGACAGCGGCATCACGGTGACCGCGCGCCCGCGCAGCAGCCGGGCCAGCTCCAGGGCGGTGGTGCCGCTGTCGAGGATGATCGTTTCGCCGTCGTGGATCAGCTCCGCCGCCGCGGCCGCGATGGCCCGCTTCGCAGCGGTCGCGGCCGTCGCGCGAGCCGCGAAGGGCGGCTCGATCCCGGACGGCGACGCCACCACGGCGCCCCCGTGCACCCGCCGCAGCACGCCGCTCGCGGCCAGGTGGTCGAGGTCGCGGCGCACGGTCATCTCCGACGCGCCGGTCGCCTCGGCCAGCTCGGCGACGGCCACCTGGTCGAAGTCCCGCAACCGCTCGACGATGATCCGCTGGCGTTCCGCGCTCTTCACTCGGCGATGCTCGCAAGCCGCCCGCATTCGCACAACTGATTTGTTCGTCCGCTCACGTGACTTGTGCGAAATCCCGCTGCGGCATGATGGTGCCGTGCACGCCGCCGAGACCACCACAACCCCGTGACCGGGGGCTACCTGAAGGGCCGGATCCGCCGCGAGGACATCATCACGGCGGCGGCCGCGGCCTACGGCGAGCTCGGTTACCAGGGCTCGTCGCTGCGGGAGATCGCCAAGCGCGTCGGGATCTCCCACGCCGGCCTCCTGTACTACTTCCCCACCAAGGAAGCCCTGCTCGCCGCGGTGCTCGAGCGGCGCGACGCCGAGGACTCCGAGCGCGAGCAGCTGACGGTGCAGCCCGGCCTCGACGTCCTGCGCCACTTCGTCGCGCTCGCCGAGCACAACGTCCGCCACCCCGGCATCGTCGACCTCTACTCCCGGCTGGCCGCCGAAGCCGTCACCGCGGACCACCCGGCGCACGCGTACTTCGAGCGCCACTACCGGGCCGCGCGCGACGGCGTCCACGAGTCCTTCGAGGTCTTGTCGGCCCGCGGTGAGCTGCGAGAGGGTGTCGAGCCCGGGATGGCCGCGCTGACGTTCATCGCGCTGATGGACGGCCTGCAGGTGCAGTGGCTGACCGTCCCCGGCGACGTGGACCTGGTCGGCTCGCTGCGCTTCTACCTGCAGAACCTGCTCACCGTCCCGCTCTAGAGGGTCTTCGCATACGGGTCCCAGGCCGCCGGCAGCGCGGGCGGCACCTCGACGCTGCTGGTGACCTCCACGGTCTGCCCGCGGGTCAGGGACTCCTCGATCGCCAGCATCGTGTCGAGCACGTGGTAGGCGAGCTCGCCGGACGCGCGTTCCGGCACGCCCGCGCGGATCGCCCGGGCCAGTTCCAGCGCGCCGGTGCCGCGAGACGCCGTGTGGCCGTGTGCCGTCAGCTCTTCCGGCTCCTCCTGCCCGAGCAGGTGCAGCACGGTCGGCCCGTCGAAGCGGTTGGGGTCCGGGAGCACGGCGGTGCCGAGCGTCCCGGTCAGCTCGACGAACCCGGTCCGCTTGAGGGCCGAGTCGAAGCTGAGCACCAGCTGGGCCGAGCCGCCCGCCTCGAACTCGACGAGCGCGGTGACCGTGGTCGGCACCGTCACCGGGAACTCCGTGCCGGCGCGCGGCCCGGACCCGATGACCCGGGTTTCGCGGGCCCGGCCGCCCGCGCCGGTGACGCGCCGGACCGGGCCCAGCAGCTGCACCAGCGTGGTCAGGTAGTACGGGCCCATGTCGAGCAGCGGCCCGCCGCCGGCCTGGAACAGGAACTCCGGCGCCGGGTGCCAGCTCTCCGGGCCGGGCACCTGGAACAGCGCGAGCGCGGTGAGCGGCTGCCCGATCCGGCCCGCGTCCAGCGCCTGGCGGGCGGTCTGCAGCCCGGCGCCGAGGACGGTGTCGGGCGCGCTGGCCACCCTCAGGCTCTTCTCCCGTGCGCGATCGAGGAGCTTGCGGCCGGTCTGGCGGTCGAGCGCCAGGGGTTTCTCCGCCCAGACATGCTTGCCCGCTTCGAGAGCGGCGAGCCCGACGTCGACGTGGGACGCCGGGATGGTCAGGTTGACCACGATCTCGATCTCGGGGTCGTCGAGCAGCTCGGGGACCGTGCCCGCGTGCGGGACGCCGAACTTCTCCGCCTGTGCCGCGGCGCGGCCGGTGTCGAGGTCGGCGATCCGCAGCACGCGGACGTCCGGGAAGCTCGTGAGGTTCTCGAGGTAGGTGCCGCTGATGACGCCGGCGCCGACGAGCCCGACGCCGACCGGGCCGCCGGTCACCGGCCGGCGCCGGTCAGGAAGGCGTGGCTGGCGGTGACGGCCTCGAAGAGGTCGCCGTCGTAGGCGTCGAACTCGATCACGCGCAGGGCGTCCGGCGCGGCCGCGAGGACCTCGGCGATCGGCACCTGCCCCTGTCCGGCCGGGACCTGGCCGGAGGCGTCGGTGGCGAGGCCGCCGTCCTTGACGTGGATCGCGCGGACGCGTTCGCCGAGCCGGCCGAGCAGCGCGGGGGCGTCCTCACCGCCGGCGGTGGCCCAGTAGGTGTCGACCTCGAGCGCGACGGCGGGGTCCAGCTGGTCCGCGAACACCTCGAAGGCGCTGCGGCCGTCGATCCGGGACTCCAGCTCCCACCAGTGGTTGTGGTAGCCGACTCCGACACCGTGCTCGGCCGCGACCTTCGCCGCGGCGTTGAGGGCGTCGGCGGTCGCGGCGATGTCGGCCGGGTCCTGCCACTGCTCGGGCTTGACGAGCGGGTCGATCACCAGGCCGATGCCCAGCTCGGCCGCGGCGGCGAACACCGCGGGCTGGTCGGCGCCGATCAGCCGGGCGTGCGCGGTCGGGGCGGTCAGGCCGTTGGCGGGCAGGCCCGCACGCAGGGCCTCGACGTTCTCGACGACGCCGTACGGCTCGACCTGGGTGAAGCCGATCGCGGCGAGCCGCCGCAGGGTGTCGGCGGGATCGGCCGCGAAGGCGTCGCGGACCGAGTACAGCTGCACGGAAACACTCATCCCCAGCTCCTGAGGTCACGGTGGCACGGCCCTCAATTTCTACCACTTGGTCAAAATTGACACCAGGGGTTTCGGGGCCGGTCCACCGGACGGCGGTAGCGGCGTGCCAGAGCTCACGACCCGAGGGGTTTTGGCGAGCGTCCGGTGGGGCAGTAACGCAAGGAAGGGCGCGGGCCAGGCCGATCCGGGAGGTGCCGGTAGTGGACAGGGCAGGGGACGAAGTGGACACGGGAGCCGTCGGGCACCCGGCGTCCCGTCGCGACCTGACGGAACTGTCCGAGGCCGCGCGGGACCTCGACCGCCGCATCGAGCAGCACCTCGAGCGGCTGCGCCGCGAACGTCCCGACCACGCCTGGGACGACATCCCGGACCAGCGGCTCCGGCCGAGCGGCTGACCTCGGGTTCACCCCCCGGACGCGACCTACTACGCTCGGTGGTGCCACGCCGCCCGCCGAAGTCCCTGCGAGGTCGCCATGTCCGACACCCCGTCCGCGCTGTCCCCCAGCCAGAAGCCGGTGGGGGTCGATCCCGACCGGCCGAGCATCGCGCGGATCTACGACGGGTTCCTCGGCGGCAACAACTTCTACGAAGTCGACCGCGTGGTGATGGAGAAGATCCGCACGGCGGTCCCGGAAGCGGTGGACATCGCCCGCGGCAACCGCGGCTTCCACAACCGCGCGCTGCGGATGCTCGCGAGCCAGACCAAGATCCGCCAGTTCGTCGACTGCGGCTCGGGCCTGCCGACCGCGGAGAACACGCACCAGATCGTCCAGCGCATCGACAAGGACACCAACGTCGTCTACATCGACAACGACCCGGTGGTCCTCGCGCACGGCCGCGCCCTGCTCGCCGAGAACGACTTCACGCACATGGTCGAGGCCGACATCTTCGAACCGCAGCAGGTCCTGGGCAACCAGGAAGTGCTGCAGCACATCGACTTCTCCGAACCGGTCGCCCTGCTGCACGTCGGCACGATGCACCACTTCGAGGGTGACGGCGTGGTCGACATCATGCGCGAGTACATCGACGCGCTGGCCCCGGGCTCCTATGTGGTGCTGTCGCACTTCTTCGACCCCGAGGTGCCGGAGCTGACGGAGATCGCCAAGCGCATCGAGCAGATCCTGGTCCAGGGACCGCTCGGCGCGGGCCGGTTCCGGACGCGCACGGAGATCGAAGCGATGCTGGCGGGCCTGGAGTTCGTCCAGCCGAACGCGACGTCGCAGCCGGGCCTGGCGGTGTGTGACGAGTGGTGGCCGGACGGCCCGCGGCTGACCCCGCTCAGCAACTCGGCGCGGTGCGTGGCGGGGATCGTCGGCCGCAAGCCGTAACGCCGGTTTTGTCCGGCTGCGGCGGCGCGCGGCGGTAGCGCCGATGTCCCGTGCCCGGCCATCAGGAGTGGACCGCCGCTACCGCAGCCGCCAGAGGTGGTCCGCGGTGCCGGAGTCCGCGAACTGCACCACCTGCGCGCTGTCCGCCGTCGACATCCGGTCCACGCCCAGCACCTTGCCCGAATTGCGGTTCACGATCCGGAACCAGCCGCTGCCGTTGTCGCGCAGGCGCCAGTCGTGGTCGGCCGAGCCGTTGTCCGCGAACTGGACCACCAGCGCACTGTCCGCAGTGGACATCCCCGCGATCCCCAGGACCTTGCCCGAGTTGACGTTGCGGATCCGGAACGACCCGTCCGCCGCGGGCGAGAAAGTCCACAAGTGGTCGGCCGTCCCGTTGTCGGCGAACTGCACCACGCGCGCGCTGTCCGCGGTGGACATCTGGTCCACCCCGAGCACCTTGGCCGAGTTTCGGTTCTCGATCCGGACCTGACCGTCCGGCACCAGCAGCCACACGTGGTCCGCGGTGCCCGAGTCCGCGAACTGCACCACCTGCGCACTGTCCGCAGTGGACATTCCGGCGACGCCCAGCACCTTGCCGGAGTTGCGGTTCTTCAGCCGCCACCAGCCGTCGCCGTTGTCGAGCAGCTGCCACAGGTGGTCCGCGGTGCCGTTGTCGGTGAACTGGACCACCGAGGCGCCGTCCGCAGTGGACATCAGGTCGACCCCGAGCACCTTGCCGGAGTGGTGGTTGCGGATCCGGTACCAGCCGTCGCCGTTCGGGACGAGGTGCCAGACGTGGTCGTCCGTGCCGCTGTCGGCGAACTGCACCACCCGCGCACTGTCCGCGGTGGACATCCGGTCCACCCCCAGCACCTTGCCGGAGTTGCGGTTCACGATCCGGAACCCCGCCCCGCCGCCGCCCGGCGACCACGGGTGCCCGTCCGGCGAGGCCGTCGGGAACGACGTCACGCGCAGACGGGCCGCACCCATCGGGATCAGCGTGACCGTCTCCACCGGCGCCTCACTGCGCGCGGGTGACGGCTGCAGCGGCATGACGACGTTCTGGTCGTCCGTGGTCCATTCGGCGATCTTCCGCGCGGGCGCGGTGATCTTCACCGGAACCGCGTCCGGGGTGAACGGATTCGCCGGCAGCGCGCCACCGGCCGCGGAGAAGGTCAGCGCCGCACCGGGGGTCAGCCCGTAGTTCCACGCCGTGGTCGGGTGCACCGCGTACTCGGGGAACTGCGCGGTCCCGCCGAGCTGCTCGTAGCGCTCCCCGATCTTCAGCGAATACGTCAGCGGGCCGTGGTCGACCGAAACGGAGTCGTGGTTGGCCGTCCACGTGCGCAACGACGTCTTCTGCGGCAGCGTCAGCGTGACGACGTCGCCGTCGGTCCAGGTTCGGGAGACCTTGACGAACGTCGGCCCGGCCGCCGCCGTCACCGGCGCGCCCGCCACCATCAGCCGCGGCGCCGCACACCACGCCGGGATCCGGAAGTACAGCGGGAAAGCCAGGCTGCGCGGCGTCCGAACGGTGAAGGTGACCTGCTCGGAGAACGGGTACGTCGTGTCCTCGGTGATCGTCACCGAGGTGCCGTCCGCGACCTTCGCCGTGACGCTGCTGGCCGCGTACATCGCCGCCGCGAGCCCGTTGTCCGGGGTGGCCAGCCAGAGTTCTTCGGTGAAGTACGGCCAGCCCATGCCGTAGTTGTGCGGGCAGCAGCGGTACTGGTCGACGCCCGGCAGGTAGGCCTGCATCGCAAAGCCGTTCTGGAACTGGCCTTCGCTCTTGGGCACGTTGTCGAGGTCGACGCCGTTCGCGCTGGTGATGTAGTGCACCGCGCGCCCGGCCGGGTCGAGCGCGGCCGGCAGGGAGTTGAAGGCCAGGTCCTCGCAGCGGTCGGCCCACACCGGGTCGCCGGTCAGCCGGGTGAGCAGCTGGTGGCTCGCCATGAACTCGACGATCCCGCAGGTCTCGAAACCCTGCCGCGGGTCGCCGAAGCCGGGCCGCGCGTTCTCGTCCCCGGCGAACCCGCCGCCGGCGAACTGGCCGTAGGCCGCCATCACGGTGTTGTAGTCGGAGTAGGTGGCTTGGGTGAGTGCCGCCGAGCCACTGCGCAGCGCGTACTGCGCCGGCTCCCGGAACCCCTGGGCGATGTTGACGTTGTGCAGGCTCGGCAGATTGCCGACCCAGTTGGCGCCGTAGGCGTGGATCTTGTCGGCGAGGTCGAGCAGGAACGGGTCGCCGGTGCGGTTGAACAGCCAGAAGACGCTGTCGAGCCCGTCACCCCAGCGGACGGACACCCAGCTGGAGTCGAACGCGCTCTTGCCCTGCGCGTTCATGTAGCGGAGGAACCGGGTGAGGAATCCGATGACGCGGGTGTCGCCGGTGTACTCCTGCCAGGACCGCAGCGCCTGCAGCAGCGGCAGGTACGGCCAGAAGTCGGGGCCGTTGTTCAACGCCGTGCGCAGCGTGGTGGGCCCGAAGAAGCCGTCGGACTGCTGGGTGGCCAGGATCGCGTCGATCCAGCGGCGAGCCGTGGCCAGGGCCGTCGCATCGCCGGTCACCGCGGCGAGGTCGACGTAACCGCGCAGCCAGTACGGCACTTCTTCCCAGCCGCCGCGCTCCGGGTGGACCCAGCCGCTGGTGGCGAAGTCGAGGAAGTGCGACGTTTCGGCGTAGTGCCCGCAGAGCCCGTCGAGCTGCAGCCGCAGCTGCCCGGCCAGCCAGCCCCAGGCGGTGACCGCGCCGGGCGGGAGCTTGAGGAAGGCGGCGGGCTTCAGCGGCGCCGCGTTCGGCGTGTAGAGGCCGCCGGCCGCGGGGGCGACCCGGCGGCCGCGGAGCACGGCGGCCCCGGCTCCCTGGGTGTTCGCCCCGGTCAGCAAGGTGGCGGCAACGGCTCCGGTGACGAACTGCCTGCGGCTCAGCGACACGGGTATCAGCCTCCGCGAGTCCTTACAACGTTGTAAAAGCAGTCTTACCCGGTGGATACAACGTTGTAAATCCGCCGTTCGCCGGAGACCCGCGCGACGCTCGTAGGCTGCACCCCACACGGAACGGCCAGGAGGCAACGGTGACGGGGACAACGGTGGCCGAGGTGACGGCCGAGCTCGCCGCGCTCGAGGACCCCAAGACGCGCGCGATCAACGAGAAGCACGGTGACGACCACGGCGTGAACCTCGGCAAGCTGCGTGCGGTCGCGAAGCGGCTGAAGACGCAGCAGGAACTCGCGCGCGAGCTCTGGGAAACCGGCGACACCGCGGCAAAACTGCTGGCGCTCCTGATCTGCCGCCCGAAGGCGTTCGAGCGGGCCGAGCTGGACAAGATGCTGCGCGAGGCGCGCACGCCCAAGGTGCACGACTGGCTCGTCGGCTACGTGGTGAAGAAGAACCCGCACGCCGAGGAGCTGCGCCTGGCCTGGTTCACCGACCCGGACCCAGTGGTCGCGAGCGCCGGCTGGGCGCTGACCACCGAACGGGTGGCGAAGCAGCCCGGCGGTCTTGACCTCGCCGGGCTGCTCGACCTCATCGAGTCGGACATGAAGGACGCGCCCGATCGGCTGCAGTGGGCGATGAACCACTGCCTGGCGCAGATCGGGATCGAGCACGCCGGGCTCCGCGCCCGGGCGATCGCCATCGGGGAGCGCCTGGAGGTGCTCAAGGACTACCCGACACCGCCGAACTGCACGTCCCCGTTCGCGCCCGTCTGGATCACCGAGATGGTGCGCCGCCAGGGTTAGGCGATCGTGCGCAGCCGCCGGACCGCGAAGTACACCAGCGCGGCCGTCAGCAGCACGAAGATCCCGGTCTCGATCCCCTGGAACGTCCAGAACCGGTCCCCCGGCTGGTACTCCATCCAGTTGTAGGCGCCCGGCCCCGCGCCGGCGCCGCCACTGCCGCAGCCGCCGGGCGGGCACGGGCCGATCCGGGCGTCGGGCAGCACCATCTCCCCCGCCGCGTTGCGGACGCCTTCCGACATCACCCAGTCACCCGAACCCGGGTTCGGCGTCTGCGTGCCTTCCGGGGCGAACGTCAAGGTCTGCGTCGGCAGGTACCGCGGCCGGGCCAGGACCTCGATCGCGACGCGGACCACCGCGAACCCGACCAGCGCGATCCCCATCGCGGGGAGGACCTTGTTCCAGTACGTCCCCACGAAGACGCCCAACGCGAGCGCGAACAGCGTGTACGCGATCGGGACGATCCCCTGGACGTCGAACGAGATGTAGGTCAGCCGGCCCGTGCTCGCGGAGACCAGCGGCTCGAACCACCACGACACGCCCAGCGCGTACCCGACCGCCAGCACCGCGGTGATCGCGCCGACCAGCCCGAACTTCACCAGCCCCCAGTGCAGGCGGCTGACCCCCTGCGTCCACACCAGCCGGTGGGTGCCCTGCTCGACCTCGCGGGCGACCAGCGGCGCGCCGAAGAACACGCCGACCAGCACCGGGAGGATCACGAACAGGACGGCGACGAACACCAGGCCACCGAACTGCTGCTGGAACTGGTGGCCGAGGCTCTCGCAGTTCGCCACCGCCTCGGTCTGCGTGATCATCGACGCGCTGCCGAGCGCCGCCCGGCACGCGGGCAGGCCGAGGTCGGTGTACTTCGTGTGCATCGCCAGCCCGGTGGGCACCATGATGCCCGCGAGCACGCCGAGGGTGATGAGCGTGAACAGCGCCTCCCTGCGGTGCTGGCGCCAGGTCAGCCAGATCATGCCGGCACCCCCCATTCTTCCGTCGTCACACCGGTTTCGGCTTCGGCGAGGTGGGCCAGCACCAGGTCCTCCAGCGTCACCTGGTGTTCGGTCCACAGTGGATCGATCGGCCCGTCGCCGCGCCGGACCAGCAACGTCGACTGGCGTTCGGTGTGGCTGGCGCGGACCACTTCCGCGACCCCGGTGACGGAATCGCTCCCGGCCCGCGGGCCGACGAGGGTGCGGTGCGTGTCGAGGAGCTCGTCGACCGGCCCGGTCAGCCGGACGCGGGCCCCCTGCAGGACGACCAGGTAGTCACAGCTGCGTTCGAGGTCGGCGAGCAGGTGCGAGGACAGCAGCACGGTCGTCTCGCTCTCGGCCACCGCGCCCATCAGCGCCTGCATGAATTCCCGGCGGGCCAACGGATCCAGGCTCGCGATGGGTTCGTCGAGCAGCAGCAGCCGCGGGCGCTTGGCCAGCGCCAGGGCCAGCGCGACCTGCGCCCGCTGGCCGCCCGAGAGCTTGCCCACCGGCTTGCCCGGCGGGATGCCCAGCATGGCCAGCCGCTCGCGGGCCAGCGCGGCGTCCCAGCGGCGGCGGTTCAGCTTGCCGCCCATGGTGATCAGCTCCGCCGCGGTGAAGTCGCGGTAGAGCGGGGTGTCCTGGGCGACGAACCCGACGTCGGCGAGCACCGAGGTGCCCTCGCGCGGGTCCCGGCCGAACACGCGCACCTCCCCCGCGTCGGGCCGCAGCAGCCCGACGACCAGGTGCAGCAGTGTCGTCTTGCCCGCGCCGTTCGGCCCGACCAGCGCGGCGATCCGCCCGGCGGGCACCTCCAGCGCACAGTCCCGCACCGCCCAGGTGCGCCCGTAGCGCTTGCCCAGCGCCCGGGTTCGAATCGCCGGCTCCATTTCGGAACTCCCTACGCAAGGTCGCGGGGCACCGGGGCGCCGCGCAACGTGGTCTCGATCAGTGCGGCGATGTCGTCGCCCGACATCCCCGCGGCTTCGGCGCGCTCCAGCCAGGCCACCAGCTCGTCACGCAGCTGCGCCTGGTTCCCCAGCGACGGCCCCGCGAGGGTGCCGGTGACGAACGTGCCCACCCCCGGCCGGCCTTCCGCGAGGCCCTCCAGCACCAGCTCGCGGTAGGCCTTGAGCACGGTGTTCGGGTTGATCGCCAGCGCCTGGGCCACATCCCGCACCTTCGGCAGCTGGTCGCCGGGACGCAGCAGCCCGACCCGCAAGGCCTGCTTCACCTGCACGACGAGCTGCATGTACGTGGCGACCCGCGAGCGGCCGTCCAGGACGAACTCGATCACCCCACACCCTCCTATTGTCTTACGACATTAAGACAACACCGGGGACCACAACGCTGTCAAGGAGGACCTCGCGGGCATAGGGTCTTGATCGAGACGCACACCGGCACCGGGAGGCAGGCATGTCGTTGTTGGACGGGCTGAGCAAGGCGATCACCGAGGGGTCGGTCGAGATCGTCGACCTCACCGCTCCCCTGAGCTCGAGCACGCCGATCCTGCAGCTCCCGGCGCCGTTCGCCAACACCATCCCGTTCCGCCTCGAAGAGATCAGCCGCTACGACGAGCGCGGCCCGCGCTGGTACTGGAACGACATCCACACCGGCGAGCACACCGGCACCCACCTCGACGTCCCCGTGCACTGGGTGTCCGGAAAGGACGGTCACGACGTCTCGCAGGTGCCGCTGAAGACCCTGGTCGCGCCCGCGGTCGTGCTGGACTTCTCCGCGAAGGCGGCGCAGGACCCGGACTTCCTGCTCTCGGTCGAGGACATCCAGGCCTGGACCGGCGAGCACGGGCCGCTGCCCGAGGGTGGCTGGCTGCTCTACCGCACCGGCTGGGACGCGCGCAGCGCCGACCAGGACGAGTTCCTCAACGCCGACGAAGCCGGCTCGCACACCCCCGGCGTCTCCGCCGAGTGCGCGCGGTGGCTCGCCGAGGAGGCGCCGATCACCGGGTTCGGGGTGGAGACCGTCGGCACCGACGCGGGCCAGGCGCCCGCGCTGGAGCCGATGTTCCCGTGCCACGAGCTCCTGCTGGGCGCCGGGAAGCACGGCCTGACGCAGCTGCGGAACCTGGCCGCGCTGCCGCCGACCGGCGTGCTGCTGGTGGTCTCGCCGCTGCCGATCGTCGGCGGGTCCGGCAGCCCCGCCCGGGTGCTCGCCCTGGTGGAGCGGTGAACGTCGCCGAGCTGGTCGGCCGGACGCTGGCCGGCCTCGGTGCCGGCACGGCGTTCGGCGTGGTGGGCAGCGGCAACTTCGAGGTGACCAACGCGCTGCGCGCGGGCGGCGTCCGGTTCGTCGCCGCCCGCCACGAGGGCGGCGCGGCGAGCATGGCCGACGCCTACGCCCGGATGAGCGGGAAGGTTTCGGTGCTGTCGCTGCACCAGGGCTGCGGGCTGACCAACGCCGTCACCGGGATCACCGAAGCGGCCAAGAGCCGGACGCCGATGATCGTGCTCACCGCCGACTCCGCGAGCGCGTCGGTGCTGTCCAACTTCCGCATCGACCAGGACGGCCTGGCCACGGCGGTCGGCGCGGTCCCGGAGCGGGTGCACTCCGCCGAGAGCGCCGTCGCCGACACCGTGCGCGCCTTCCGGACCGCCCGGCAGGAGCGCCGGACGGTGGTGCTCAACCTGCCGCTCGACGTCCAGGCGCAGCCCGCACCGGCACCGCCGGGCACGCTGCCGCCGATCGCCGGACCGGCCCCGATGCGCCCGGACATCGGCGCGGCGGCCGACCTGGCGGACCTCCTGATCGAGGCCGAACGGCCGGTGTTCGTCGCCGGGCGCGGCGCCCGCGGGAGCCGGGAACCGTTGCGGGAGCTGGCTTCGCGCAGCGGGGCACTCCTGGCGACGTCCGCGGTCGCACACGGGCTCTTCCACAACGACGAGTTCGCACTGGGCATCTCGGGCGGGTTCGCCTCGCCGGTGGCCGCGGAGCTGATCGTCGGCGCGGACCTCGTGGTCGGGTGGGGCTGCGCGCTGAACATGTGGACCACCCGCCACGGGAAGCTGCTCAGCCCGCACGCGAAGCTCGTCCAGGTCGACCTCGAGCAGGCCGCGCTCGGGGCGCACCGGCCGATCGACCTCGGCGTGGTCGGCGACGCCGGGTGCACCGCCGAAGACGTGCTGAGCGAGCTCGGTGACCACAAGGCGGTGGGTTACCGGACCGAAGAGGTCGCCGCCCGGATCGCGGCCGGCCGCTGGAACGACGTCGAGCACGAGGATCTCTCCCGCGGCGGCCGGATCGACCCGCGGACGCTCAGCAAGCTCCTCGACGAGCTGCTGCCCGCGGAGCGGATCGTGTCGATCGACTCGGGCAACTTCATGGGTTACCCGAGCGCGTACCTTTCGGTGCCCGACGAGCAGGGATTCTGCTTCACGCAGGCGTTCCAGAGCATCGGACTGGGCCTGGGCACCGCGATCGGAGCGGCGCTCGCCCGCCCGGACCGGCTGCCGGTGCTGGGCACCGGCGACGGCGGTTTCCACATGGCACTGTCCGAACTCGACACCGCGGTCCGGCTCGGCCTGCCCCTGGTCGTGATCGTCTACAACGACGCCGCATACGGCGCGGAGGTCCACCACTTCGGCGACGCCGACATGACCACGGTCCGCTTCCCCGACTCCGATCTCGCCGCCATCGCCCGCGGCTTCGGCTGCGACGGCGTCACCGTGCGGTCGGCCGAGGACCTCTTCGCGGTGCGCGAATGGCTCGCGGGGCCGCGCACAGCGCCGTTGGTGATCGACGCGAAGATCGCCGACGACGGCGGCTCGTGGTGGCTGGCGGAGGCGTTCCGGCACTGACCCGCCCTTGACAGCGTCTGGTCGGAGCTGGATGCTGACCGAGTTGTCCTACAGTCGTAAGACAATAAGTCTGTCTCTCTGGGGAGCTGGCCATGCGTGTCTTTCGTGTTCTCCTGACCGTGCTCGCGGCCGCGGTCCTGGTCGCCGTCCCGGCCGACGCGGGCCAGCCACGGCCCCCGTCCGATCCCGTCGGCGCGCTGCTTACGGAGTTCGACACCCATTCGATCGTCGCGAAGTCGAGCCCGGACGTCGGAACGTTCCTGTTCGACCTGATCCGCGACCCGCGCTTCCCGGGCCGCGTGAACGACATCGCCGTGGAGTGCGGAAACTCCCGCCTCCAGCCGCTGCTCGACGCCTACCTCGCGGGCGGCAACGCCCCGGACATCAGCCGCGTCTGGCGCGACACGACCCAGCCGAGCTGCGGGTTCTCGACGTTCTACGAACAGCTCTTCGCCCTGGTCCGGCAGGTCAACACCACACTGCCGGCGGCGAGGAAGATCCGCGTGCTGGCGTGCGACCCACCGGTCGACTGGAGCCGGATTCATACGCCGGCCGACATGGAACCGTTCTACGACCGCGATCCGGTGATCGTGTCGGTGGTGAAGACGCAGGTGCTGCAGAAGCACCGCAAGGCACTGATGCTGTTCGGCCTGGGCCACCTGACCCACGACACCGGAAGCGCGGTCGGCCGTCTGGAGCAGGAGTACCCGGGAGCGGCGTACGTCGTCGCGGACCACCGCGGGTTCACGTCGGACAACACGCGGCTCGAACAGCGGTTGGGTGCGTGGCCTGCTTTGGTGCCGCTGAAGGGGTCTTGGCTGAGCGGCCTCGAGACGAAGTACTTCCCGACGAACCGCGACTACCCGCCGGGGACGCGTGGGTATCCGGGCGTGGACGCGTACCTGTACGAGGGTCCGGCTGATCTGCTGCTGCGGGAGCCCTTGTCGGCGCGCGCGATCCTGGACACCGAGTTTCTGAACGAACTCCGTCGCCGAGCGACCGCGTTGGACACACCGCCGGGCGGGCTCGAGTGGCCGGAGACCTTCTTCGAGCGGGAGCGCGCGTCCGGGGTGCTGGTGCGCGGATAATGCTCCGGGGGATGTGGTGACCACAACTCCGGTGAGGACGATGAGCACGAGCAGAGCAGTGACCTGGGAAGGCTTCTTCAACACCAGGGACCTCGGCGGACTGCCCACCAAGTCCGGCAACACGACCGACTACGGAGCCTTCTTCAGGGCAGCGGACCTTCGTTTTGTCACCGAGACAGGGTGGGCCCAAGCGCGCGAGTCCGGCGTCCGCACCGTCATCGACCTCCGCAACGCGGACGAAATCCGGCCTGCCGAAACCTCGTTGACAACCCTGGCGGGCTCGGCACATTTCGCTGCCACCCCGGAAGGACCCACCACACCGACTGGCGTCAACCGGCTCGAAGTCCCGCTCGACGACATCAACGACATCGAGTTCTGGCAGCAGATCAACCGCGAGCGACTCAACGGCACCCCGCTCTACTATCCCGTCTTCCTCCAGCGGAAGGCCGAGCGTTGCGCCGCCGTCATCAAGGCGACCGCCCACACCGACCCCGACGGAGTCCTGTTCCACTGCGGCGGCGGCCGAGACCGAACCGGGCTGATCACGCTTCTGCTGCTGGCGCTGGCCGATGTCGAGCCCCAGGCGATCGCCGCGGACTACGCCATGTCCGCCGAAGCCCTCAAGGCCCTGTACGCCGCGATGGGAACCGCCGACCAACAGCCGTTCATCCAGGGTGTCCTCGCGGACCGGGGCACCACCACCGAGGAGGCCGTCATGGCGACCCTCGACGGCTTCGATGTCGAGCAGTACTTGCTCAGCGTCGGTGTCACCCGCAGCGAACTCCACAGCGTTCGCAGCAGGCTCCTCGGCCGCCGCGCGGTTCGCGACGTGGGTGTAGGCCCGTAGCCAATGGCTGCGGACCTTTCCCGTGTTCGGTTGTTCACGCCGCGAACGGCAACGGTTGATGAAGGTTGTTGCGCCGGGGTTTTCGGCGCTTGTCCAGGAACACCGGGGGTAGGAACTCCGGTAGGCCGTCAGCGGCGATGCGGACTTCCCAGCCGGAGCGGTGCAGGAGTCGGTGGTGATGGGCGCACATCAGCACCAGATTGCCCAAATCTGTCGGGCCACCGTCAGCCCAATGCCGGATGTGGTGACCTTGACAGTGCCTCGGTGGGCGATGACAGCCGGGGAAGGCGCAGCCGCGGTCGCGTAGGTAGAGGGCGCGGCGAAGGCTGGTCGGGACCGAGCGGCGTGAGCGGCCGAGATCAAGCAGTTCGCTCTTGTCGCCTAACACCGCCGGGATGAGCTTGCAGTCGCAGGCATGGATCCGAGCCTCAGCCGCCGACATGCGGCCGGTGTCGCCGAGAGTCGCCTGACCAATGCCGGACCGAAGGTCCTTCAGCGAGACTGCGATCATCACGTGGGCTCGTTCACCAGCCTGCGTCGGCAGGTCCGGAGTATTCAAGGCGAGGTCGATGGCGTCAGAGAACGCGTCGCCGTAGCGTTCCTGCGGGGAACGGAAGTCGCCGCCGTCGTCAGCCGTGCGGCGCTGGGCGAGCACGTCAAGCAGGGCGCTGGCGCGAGCGCCGGTCTCATCGTCGAAGCGACCGTTGAGCTCCCACACCCCGGATCTCTTCCGCCGCAACGAAAGCTCCCGGGTGAGCACAGACGGTTCGGTCTCAACCGGCTCAGCACCATCGGGATCGAGATGCGCCACGATCCGCGCCCCCAAGGCGGCGACCTGCTTGTGCCCGGCCTCGGCGGCGAAGGACAGCAGATCCCGCTCGGCGTCATCACGGTGTTCGGGCGGAACCTGCGCCAGCACCTCGACGATGGTGTCGATCATCGGGCTGCTCAACCGGCCATCCAACGCAGCGACCCCGGTGGCCGGAGCAACAGCAGGCACCGGACTGCCATCGAGAGCACGCCCGGGATTGACCGCCCGCGCCCGTTTCACCACACGTTCGGCTGCCGCCTTGGGAACATCAGCCAGGTGCTCGAACAACCGCGCCACAGACCGATACCCGAACAACTCCATAACCCCGCGAGACTCGATCTCCACCAGCAGGGAACCAATCTCAGCCTCAGCAGACCGCACCACGGTCAGCAGCGCGGAGAGACGGTCGGCCAGAGCCACCGCATCCGCTTGCCACACCGTTTCGCTGTCCACACACCAAGATTACCGATGATCGAACGAATGTTCATCACACGAAAGGATGATCACGTCGACCACAGCAACGGCGAAGCCGCATCTCGAAAACCCTCAACTCCCCCGCGACCAGGACTCCAAAGCGATCAACGTCTTTGTCCCGGTAACCTGATGATGCCGACGAATCTCATCGATGGTCTTCTGTAGGTGCGCCATATCCCGCACCCGCAACCACACCAGCGCATCCGGATCACCAGCGATCGTAAAGACAGCCTGAGCCTCAGGCATCCGCGTAGTCGTCCGCAGGATCTCGGCCACCTTCGTGTTCCCGACGAACCGCAGCTCCGTGAACGCCTCGATGCCCCAGCCCAGCTTCGCGTGATCCACCTGGACGGTGAACCCCGTGATCACCCCGGTCTCCCGCAGCCGGTCGATGCGGCGCTTGACCGCGGCCGTGGACAATGTGACGCGGCCGGCGATGTCGGACAGCGTGCGGCGGGCGTCCTCGCGCAGCAGGCCGAGGATCTCGTGGTCGGTCGCGTCGAGTGGCTCTTCGGTCATGCGCCGGAGCGTAACTTCGCGCAAAGATCGGGGCCACCGGAGCCGAAATCACCCCGAAGTTTGCGTCTGAGAGGGTGAACCGCTCAGACCTGTTGCGTGGCTGTGGCCCGCATCGCACTGTGCCCGGAAGCACACCGAGGCGAAGGGAAGCGCCGTGGAGACGTTCACGCTGGAGGACCGCTACCTGCGGGAGGCGGGAACCGTGCACCTGACCGGGGTGCAGGCCCTGGTCCGGCTGCTGTTCGACCGCGTCCGCCACGACCGGGCCCGCGGTGGTGACCCCGCCGTCTTCGTCTCGGGGTACGAGGGCTCGCCGCTGGCCGGCTACGACCTCGAACTGGGCCGCCGCGCGAAGCTGCTCGAGAAGCACGACGTCGTGCACCGGCCCGGCCTCAACGAGGAGCTCGCCGCGACGTCGGTCATGGGCAGCCAGCTCGTTGCGGGCGCCGGCGGGCAGCGGGGCGTCACCGGCTTCTGGTACGGCAAGGCCCCCGGCCTCGACCGGGCCAGCGACGCCCTCCGCCACGCCAACCTGGCCGGCACCGACCCCCGTGGCGGCGCGGTCGCGTTTGTCGGCGACGACCCGAACGCGAAGTCCTCGACGGTCCCCTGCGCGTCCGAGCTCGCCCTCGCCGACCTGGCGATCCCGATCTTCTACCCGGTCGACTCCCAGGACGTCCTCGACCTCGGGATGCACGCCGTCGAGCTGTCGCGGGCCAGTGGCTTGTGGACGTCGCTGAAGGTGGTCGCCAACGTCGCCGACGCGTCGGGCACCGCCGTCGTGAGCCCGGAGTGGACGGCGCCGGAGATCGAGCGGGCGTACCGGCACACGCCGACGTCGCGGCTGCTCGGCACCAGCCTCGCCGACCTGGAACGCAGCCTCTTCACCGTCCGGCTGCCACTGGCCCTGGAGTACCTGCGCGCGATCGGGGTCAACCGGATCACCACGCGCGGACCGGCCGACCGGATCGGCATCGTCTCCGCCGGAAAGTCCTATTTGGACCTCCGGCAGGCATTGCGCACCCTCGGCCTGGACGCGGAAGCCCTGTCGCGGTACGGCATCCGCGTGCTCAAGCTCGGCGCGATCCACCCGCTCGAGCCGTCGATCGTCCGTGAGTTCGCCGACGGCCTCGGCGAGATCGTCGTTGTCGAAGAGAAGCGGGCGTTCATCGAGACGGCGCTCAAGGAGGTCCTCTACGGCGTCCCCGGCGCGCCCGCCATCACCGGCAAGAAGGACCTCGACGGCCGGACGCTGTTCACCGAGCTCGGCGAGCTGGACCCGGACGGCGTCGCGGCCGGGCTGGCCCGGCGGCTGCCCGAAGGCATCACGTCGGTCGACGCCTACCAGGCGCGCCGCCGTCGTGAGCGCATCTCGGTGCCGCTGCTCGCGCGGACGCCGTACTTCTGCTCCGGCTGCCCGCACAACTCCTCGACGAAGGTCCCGGAAGGCACGCTGGTCGGCGGCGGCATCGGCTGCCACACGATGGCGCTGTTCATGGAGCCCGACCAGGTCGGCACGGTCCTCGGGGTGACGCAGATGGGCGGCGAGGGCACCCAGTGGATCGGCATGGCGCCGTTCGTCGAGGCCGGGCACTTCGTCCAGAACATCGGTGACGGCACGTTCACCCACTCCGGCAGCCTCGCGGTGCGCGCGGCGGTCGCCGCCGGCGTGAACATCACCTACAAGCTGCTCTACAACTCCGCCGTGGCGATGACCGGCGGCCAGGACGCGGTCGGCGGCCTGCCCGTCGAGAAGGTTGCCGAGCTGCTGCTCGTCGAGGGCGCGAAGCGGGTCGTGATCACCAGCGACGCGCCCGGCCGGCTGCGGCGGCGGAAGCTGCCGAACGGAGTCGAGGTCCGCGACCGCACCGAGCTCCTGACCACGCAGGAAGAACTGGCCGCCATCAAGGGCGTCACCGTGCTGATCCACGAGCAGGAGTGCGCGGCCGAGAAGCGCCGGAAGCGCCGCCGTGGCAAGCAGGAAACGCCCGCGACGCGCGTCGTGATCAACGAGCGCGTCTGCGAGGGCTGCGGTGACTGCGGCACGAAGTCCAACTGCCTGTCGGTGCAGCCGAAGCCGACCGAGTTCGGCCGCAAGACCACGATCCACCAGTCGTCGTGCAACGTCGACTACTCCTGCCTGGCCGGGGATTGCCCGTCGTTCGTGACGGTGGTGCCGACCGGGAAGAAGCAGCGCCGGAAGCTCGGCGAGCTGGCCGCGGACGCGGTGCCCGCTCCGGAAACGAACCAGAAGGACTTCACGGTCCGGATCACCGGGATCGGCGGCACCGGGGTGGTCACGGTGACGCAGATCCTCGCCACCGCCGCGGTGCTCGACGGCCGGCACGTCCGCACGCTGGACCAGACCGGGCTCGCGCAGAAGGGCGGCGCGGTGGTGTCCGACCTGAAGGTGACGGCCGAGCCGGTCGAGCAGGCCCCGAAGCTGGCCGCCGCCGAATGTGACCTCTACCTGGCTTGTGACGCGCTCGTCGGCGCCGACGCGACGAACCTCGGGGTGGCCGACCCGGCCCGCACGACCGCCGTCGTCTCCACCACGGAGGTCCCGACCGGCCGGATGGTCGTCGACACGTCGGTGTCCTTCCCGGACCCCGGCAGTGTGCTCGCCCCGCTGGAAGCCGCGGCGGCGCGCACGGTTTCGCTGGACGCGCGCGGCCTGGCCGAGACACTCTTCGACGACGACCAGTTCGCCAACGTGCTGCAGCTCGGCGCCGCCTACCAGACCGGCGTGATCCCGCTGCCGGCTTCGGTCATCGAGCGCGCGATCGAGCTGAACGGCACCGCGGTGGCCGCGAACATCCAGGCGTTCCGGCGGGGCCGCCAGCTGGTGGCCGACCCGGACGCGCTCACGACGTCGCCGGCTCCCGCGGCCTCCGTCGCGCAGCCCGCGGTGCGCGCGCTGGTGCACGCCGAGCCCGGCTCCGAGCTGGCGCGGCTGCTCGACATCCGGATCCCGGACCTGGTCGCCTACCAGGACGAGGCCTACGCCCGCGCGTACGCCGAGTACGTCGAGCAGGTGCGGGTGCTGGAGGACGGGCCGACGGAGGTCACCGAAGCGGTCGCGAAGCACCTGTACAAGCTGATGGCCTACAAGGACGAGTACGAGGTCGCCCGGCTGTCGCTCGACCCGGCGTTCCTCACCGGGCTTTCCGAGGAGTTCGGGTCGGGCACGCGTTATGCGTACCGGCTGCACCCGCCGGTGCTGCGCGCGCTCGGGATGAAGCGCAAGATCAGCCTCGGTCCGTGGTTCCGGCCGGCGTTCCGGCTGCTGCACGCGCTGCGCCGGCTGCGCGGGACGCCGTTCGACCCGTTCGGCCACGCGGAGGTGCGGCGGGTGGAGCGCGAGCTGGTCGACGACTACCGCGGGACGGTGCTCCAGGCCTTCCGGGCCGACGACGTCGACCGGGCGCGGGTGCTGGCGCTGGCCGAACTGCCGGACCTGGTCCGCGGCTACGAGGACGTCAAGCTCGCCAACGTCGCCAAGTACCGGGAGAAGCAAGCCGAGCTGCTCACGCTCGTAAATAGCTGAGCATCGCCTGGGCCTCGTCGGGGACGCGCAGCTTCGCGCTGACGTCCCCGGCGTGCTGCCGAGCCGCCGCGGTGCCGATGCCGAGCAGCCGCCCGATCGTCGGCACCGAATGGCCTTCGGCCAGCAACGCCACGACTTCGCGTTCGCGGGCGGTCAACGACGTGACGGGGTCGCCGGGGCGGCGGCGGGCCAGCTGGACGGCGACCACGTCGCGGTCCAGCACCGTGCCGCCGGCGGCCACGCGCCGCAGGGCGTCGAGGAACTCGCCGGGCCGGCCGACCCGCTCCTTGAGCAGGTAGCCGGCGCCGCCTCCTTCGGCGGCGAGCAGGTCGCCCGCGTAGCCGTCTTCGACGAAGGCGGACAGGGCGAGGATCGCCAGCCCCGGCACGCGGCGCCGCGCTTCGAGGGCGGCGCGCAGCCCTTCGTCGGTGAACGTCGGCGGCAGCCGGACGTCGACCACCGCCAGGTCCGGCGCCGCCGTCTCGACCGACGCCACCAGGTCACCGGGGTGGTCGACGGCGGCGACCACGTCGAACCCCTCGCTGCGCAGGAGCAGCACCAGTCCCTCCCGCAAGAGGGCGTCGTCCTCCGCGATGACGATCCGCACGGCGGCTGCCTCCTCGTGTCCACGCCTTCCCCTGCCTGGTGTACGGATGCGCGGGCGGGACCGGTTCAGCCGATGCCGGTGGTCCGGAACCGGGCCCGGAAGTCACTCGGCGTCACGCCGAGGCCGCGGGCGAAGGCGCGTCGCAACGTCTCGACGGACCCGAACCCGGACCGCCGCGCCACGACGTCCAGCGAGTCGGTGGTGCTTTCCAGCTGCTGCTGGGCGAACTCCAGCCGGACCTGCTCGACGAACCGCGCCGGGGTGCGGCCGAGCTCGTCAGCGAACAGGCGGGTCAGGTGCCGCGTGCTGACCCCGGCGCGGTCCGCCATCGTGCCGAGGGTGTGCGCGGCCGACGGGTCGGCGGCGACCGCGTCGAGCACCGCGCGCAGCACCTCGGTGCGCGGGCGGCCCGTCTCCAGCCGGACGCTGAACTGCGACTGGCCGCCCGGCCGTTGCAGGAAGACGACCAGGTGCTTGGCCACCAGCCGGGCGGTTTCGGCGCCGAGGTCCGCCTCGACCAGCGCGAGCGCCAGGTCGATGCCGGAGGTGACGCCGGCCGAGGTGATGACCGGGCCGTCCTGGACGAAGATCGCGTCGCCGTCGACCCGGACGAGCGGGAAGCGGCGGGCGAGCTGGTCGGTGAGGTCCCAGTGCGTGGTGGCGCGCCGGCCGTCGAGGACGCCGGCGGCGGCCAGCGCGAACGCGCCCGCGCACACCGACGCCGTGCGGCTCGCGCCGTCGGCGAGCCGGCGGATCTGCGCGACGAGCCTGGCGTCGGCGATGGTGCGGACCCACTCCGGCCCGCCGGGCACCAGCACGGTCGCCCCGCGCGGGTCGGCCGCCGCGAGGTCCAGGTCCGCGCCCAGCCGCGTCCCGGTGTTGGCGCGGACGTCCGCGCCGCCGGGGGATGCCGTCCGCAGCTCGTACCGCCCGCCGTGCTCGTTGGCCTCCGCGAAGACCTCCAGGGGCCCGGAGACGTCGAGCAGCCGGACGCCGTCGTAGAGCACCATGAGAACGGGCCGGGACTTCACCACGCCGTCAACCGTCGGCGGACCAGCCGCTCAGCCGCGACAGCAGGCGCTCCAGCACCTGCGGGTCCGCGGCCACCGGATCGCCCGAGACCGGCTCGTCGACGAGGCTCCGGCGGTCCTGGCGCCGCGGCAGGCGCACCTGCCGGGCGTTCATCCCGCCGGGCAGCTCGAGCTCGCACCAGGTCGTGCGGGCCCCGCCGGCGCCGGGGGTGACCCCCACGCGCTCGCCGGGCCCGGCGACCTTCGGCTCCGGCAGCCCGGGGACGTCGTCGTCGACCTCGACGGACAGCACTTCGGCCCGTAGCCGCAGCCGCAGCGTGACGAAGGCGGGCGACTTCGGGTCACCGGCCTCGATCACGGTCTCGACCAGCCGTTTCGCGGTCGCGGTCACCTGCTCCAGCATCGGCAGCAGGGACCAGTCGCTGAGAATGAGACGGACGAACAGTTCCGTGACCGGCAGCGCGCTGGGCTGCGCGACCAGCCGGATATCGTCCATCTGGGAGGTGTGCGCGCTCAAACCTGACCTTCCTCGCCCAGGTCGACTGTCCGGGTCCTGAATCACCCGGCCTCCGGCGGCACGGTACCGGCTGTGCCCGCGTTGCTACCGTCGGGGCCATGGGTGAGCTGGTCGAGAGTGAAGAACTGCGCGCCGAACGGTTGCTGGACGCGCAGGCGAAGGCGGTCGAACTGTTCGACGCGGTCGCCGAACGCGGCATCCTCGCACCCGGCGTCCGGGAGACCGAGGCGAGCGACGCGATCCGCGACCTGGCCGGTGACCTGCTCGGCATCCGCCGCTACTGGCACAAGCGGATCGTCCGCGCGGGTGTCAACACGCTGCGGCCCTACCGGGAGAACCCACCGGACCGCGTGCTCACCGAGGACGACATCGTGTTCGCCGACTTCGGCCCGATCTTCGAGGACTGGGAAGCGGACTTCGGCCGGACGTTCGTGCTCGGCGACGACCCGGTCAAGCACCGGCTGCGCGCCGCGCTGGCGCCGGTCTTCGACGCGGGGCGCGCGTACTTCGCCGCCCGGCCGGACATCACGGGCGCGGAGCTGTACGCGCACATGGTCGAGCTGGCCCGGGAGGCGGGCTGGGAGTTCGGCGGCACGATCGCGGGCCACCTGGTCGGCCAGTTCCCGCACGAGACCATCGACGGCACCCGCATCGACTCCTACATCACCCCGGGCAGCGACGGCCCGATGCGGCGGCCGGACCGCAACGGGCAGACGTCGCACTGGATCCTGGAGGTCCACCTCGTGGACCGGGAGCTGGAGATCGGCGGCTTCTTCGAGCAGCTGCTGACGATCGGCCCGAGCGCCGCCGAGTCCTGACGCAAGCGCCCCGACGTGGCGTTCGGTGCGTTGGACGCACCCAACGCCACATTGGGGCGTTCGGGCCGGGTCAGACCCGCGCCGGGACCCACAGCTCGTCGATGACGCGCTCCGCCGTCGCCAGGCTCGCGTCGGCCAGCGGGATCAGCTCGGCCATCGCCGGGTTGACGTGGGCCAGCGTCAGCTCCGCCGTGACGAAGCGCGGCTCCAGGCCGGTCAGCGAGACGCCGTGGGGCAGCCACTGCTCGGCGTGGTCCCAGCCCTCGCGCGGCGTGCCTTCGCCGTACCCGCCGCCGCGGCTGGCCAGCACGATGAACTCGCGGCCGCCGAGCAGGCCCGCCATCGTCTCGTGGTCGACCGAGTGCCCGGGGGCGATCAGGTGGTCCACCCACGACTTCACGCTGCTCGGGGCGCCGTAGTTGTACACCGGCAGGCCCAGCAGCACCGTGTCGGCGGCTTTCACCTCGTTGACGACCTCCAGGGTCCGCGCCCACGACGCGGCCTGCTCGGGCGTGTGCTGCTCGGGCGGCACCGCGCGGGCCGCCCCGCCCGCGGCGTCGAGGTGCGGCAGCGGGTTCGCGCCGAGGTCGCGGTAGGTGACCGTGCCCTCGGGGTGCGCGGCGCGCCAGGCGGCCGCGGCGCGGGCGCTGAGCCGGCGGCTCACCGAGCGTTCGCCCTGGATGCTCGAGTCGATGTGCAGGAGATGAGCCATGTCGTTAGCCGTCCATAGATCGTTGGTGTAGGACAAACCATTAATAGCACATCAGTTATCAGCTTGCCCATATACTGGGCGCATGACCTCGCTGCCGGTCGTCAACCAGCCGCCCCACCGCTGCGGGGCGCTGCTCGGCCAGGTCACCCGCCGGCTGCAGCTGCGCAGCGAATCGGTGCTGACCCCGCTCGGGCTGCGGCCGCGCCACCTGATCGCGCTCACCGTCCTGCGCGACCAGGGCGGCAGCTCGCAGCAGGACCTGGCGAAGACCCTGGAGATGGACAGCACGAACGTCGTCGGGCTGCTCAACGACCTCGAGGCCGAGAACCTGATCGAACGGCGCCGCTCGACCGTCGACCGGCGCCGGCACGTCGTCGAGCTCACCGACGTCGGCGCGAAGCTGCTCGCCCGGGCCGAGTTCGCCCTGGCGGCGGTCGAAAACGAGGTGTTCAGCGGGCTGAGCGACGACCAGCGCGAGCAGCTCTACGAACTGCTGCACCAGGTGACGAACAAGACCGAGACGGAAGCCTGCACCGAAGCCCTGCCCAGCACACCCTGCTGAGGCTTCAGCCCCCGGCGATGTCCCGCGCCAGCTGCCGGGCTTCCGGCAGCGTGAACTTCCCGGTGATCTGGGTTTCGCCGCCGGTGATGGCGGACTGCACGGTCGGCGCGGTCAGCACCCGGCTCTTCAGCACCATCGCGACCTGCTTGCCGATGTTCTGCCCGGTCCATTCGGCCCACTTCCGCGCCCCGGCGGCGGTGAAGCTGAGCTGCACGATCGAGCTGCCGGTCTGCGGGTCGACCGTGGCGTCGACCCGGCTGACGTCCGCGCCGCTGAGGAACCCCGGGCCGAGGATGTACTTCGTGCCCTGCGCGCGGTCACAGCTGACCAGCGGCAGCGCCGGGTCGTCGCGGCCGCCGAGCGGATCCGGCGTCCCCTGCACGCAGTCCAGCGCCTGGGCGGCGGCCTGCTGCGCGGCCGGGTCGGTGCTCTGCCGTTCGGTCACCGAGCCGGCCGGCGGCCCCGGCGGCAGCTCGGTCAGCACCGGCCGGAACCGCAGCTGCGTGCCGTCCTTGACGACAAATCCGGTGGGCGCGGCCTGCCCCACGATCTCGGACTGGCACCCGGCGACGGTGACGAGCACGGCCACGGCCGCGAGGATGATCCGCACCGGCCCATTCTGGCGTGCGGGAGCCGTCACTGGGAAGCCGCGAGCACCGCTTCGAGCCCGGACGCCTGCGTCCGCCAGTCCGTCACGTTCGGGGTGGTCCCGGTCCAGCGCTGGCCGATCCGGTTCAGCGGGTCCCGGTCCCCCGCCCACAGCGCGTCCGCCTGCCGCTGTGCGAAGGCGCGGTAGGTGGCCGAGCCCGTCGCCGTGGCCAGGTCGCCGAAGTAGCGCATGAAGATGCCCTTGAACTGCTTCTGGTTGTCGTCGCAGGACCCCGAGCCGGTGTCGCAGGACTCGACGAGCACGCCGCCCGCGGTCAGCCGGGTCATCGCCGCGTCCGCCAGCCGCCGCGCCGCGTCCAAATAGGACACGACGCCGGTGGCGCGCCACAGCTCCACCAGGCCGCCGATGCCGAGGCCCTGGTTGTACGTCCAGACGGTCTGGCCGTTGTTGGCGCACGACGAGGTCAAGCCGTCGTTCACCAGGCCGGCGGAGTTGACCAGGCCGCTGTTCAGGTACCAGTCCCCCGCGGTCTTCGCTCGCCGGCCCCACAACGTGTCACCGGTGATCCGCGTGTGCAGGGACGCCGTCAGCCGCAGGTACAACCCCGCCGTAACGGCGTTCTTGTACGTCCGCTCGCGGTCCCACCAGACCCCGCCGCCACAGGTGCCCGTGTCCCAGAACCCGTTGACGTAGTTCGCGATCGTCGTCGCTTCGGTGAGGTAGCGCGTGTCGTGGGTGCGGTCGTAGACGGCGATCCAGGCCAGGCCCCACCACGCGCTGTCGTCGATCGCCCGGCTGACGAAGTGCCCGTCGATCGGGTCGGAACTGCGCGCCCCGGCGGGGAACGCGGCCCGGTTGACGTCGAAGGAACGCGCCAGCGCGGTGTCGAAACCACCCGCGTCCGCCACCGCCGTCACCGCGACCGCCGAGTTCCACCAGCTCGACGGCCACCACGCGGTATACGGGTCGTAGGACCACATCAGCGCGTCGAGCGCCCCGGCCGCGCGGGTGGTGGCCGGGCGTGCCCAGGCCGTGCAGCTTCCCTGTGCGTGCGCGGCTTCGCGGCCGCACGCGCGCACCGCGCCGCCGTAGAGCCGGCCGCGGGGATCCCGGGTCGCGAACGCCGTGGTGCCGACGCCGGTCGCGCCCGCGGCGACGCTCGTGCGGCCCAGCGACGAGCCGTCCGGCCAGCTCGCCCCGGCGTCCCAGGAGCGGTCGAGCCAGACCTCGTCCCCGGCTCCGCCCGCCTCGATGCCCGCCCAGGCGAGGCCGCGGCCGTCGAAGTGCAGCCGGATGGAGCGGCCGAACAGCGTGGCCGGCGCCACCGGCTGGGTGTCACCGGCGGCGGGCGCGGAGCCGTCGCACGCGGCGTCGCAGACCGCCGGGTAGATCCACGCGGTGCAGCCGACCCCCTGCGCGTCCCCGCAGGCGCGGACCAGGCCTCGGCGGTGGTGCGCCGGATCGGTGAGGTTGTACATGAGCGTGCGGGTGCCGGTCCACGAGCCGGGGACGGTCGCCTTGCCCAGCAGGCCTTCCCAGCTCGCGCCGCCGTCCCACGACCGGTCGAGCCAGACGGCGTCCCCGGCGGCGCCGTTGTCGATGCTCGCCCAGGCCATGCCGTCGGGGTCGGACGCGTGCAGCCGCAGCACGCGGCCGTTGATCACCTTGTCCGGCAACGGAAAGCTCTCCCGCGCGGCCTTCGACGGATCGAGGGTGTCACACGACGTGACACACACCGCCGTCGCCGCCGCGGCGGGGATCGGAGCCAGGGAACCGAGCACGAGCAGCACCACGAGCAATGTCCGCATCGACATCCCTCTCCACGCACCGGGGTTGGCTCCAGGGTAAGGAACCAGGGCGCGATCCAGAAGGTTTCCGCCCGGTTCTGGCTCGTTCCGGACAAGGGTTTCCCAGACCGGTCACCCGGGGTGCTAACCGAGCAGGGCGCCGAGCTTCCCGATTTTGTCGATGACGAAGTCCGCGCCCGCGGCGCTCAGCTGCGCTCGCTGCGGTTCCGTGTGCCCGAGGCCGACCGCCGTCAGGCCGCCTTCGAGCGCGACCTTGACGTCATGCGGGGCGTCGCCGACCATCACGCCGGACCGGTTGAACTCGTCCCGCGGGACGCGCAGGTGCCCGGCTATCTCGGTGAAGTGGTCCTCACCCTTGGTCCGGCGCGGGTGCCCGTATTCGGCGCCGAGGAGCAGCTCGAACCGGCCGGTCAGGCCCGCGCTCGCCATCTTGGCCCGGACGACGCCGGTCGTGCAGCTGCTGGAGACGAACAGCTTCTTCCCGCGCCCGCGCAGTTCGTCGAGCAGGTCGCGGGTGCCGGGGAAGGGCACCACGGGCTCGGACTCGACGCCCTTCCAGAAGTCCTCGACGAGGTCCGCGACGGGACCGCCGGCCACCGAAGCGGCCGCGGACCGGAACTGGTCGTCGAGCGGCTGCCCCGCCGTCGCGTGGTAGTGCGCGCGGGAACCTTCGACCGGCAGCCCGAACCGGGTGCTCAGGATGGTGGCGAAGACCGCCGCGTGGGCCGGCATCGAGTCGATCAGCGTGCCGTCCATGTCGAACACGACGTACCGGGATTCCGCTTCGCTCACAACGGAAAACGTACCAGCCGGCTCAGCTGCCGGGCAGGTTCTCCGCAGGCGGGAAGAGGCGGGGCAGGAATCCGAGCATCAGCGCCGACCAGACCACGTGCGTCAGCAGCGGCGCCTGCACCCCGCCGGACCGGCTTCGCTGCACCGCGAAGAGCGTCCCCATGACGGCCGAAGCCAGCACCAGCGCGGGGTTCCGGGTCGCCGTGGTGGACAGGACGTACACCGCCGTCGAGCCGCGCGCGCCGAAAGCGTCGTACACCGCACCGCGGAAGAAGACTTCCTCGGCCGCACCCGTCACCAGCGTCGTCACCGCCACCGACGGCGTCGAACCGTGGTGCGCGTGGTCGAGCACCCCGGCGATCGCGCGGCGCAGCAGCGGGATGTGGCGGGACACCAGGGCGCCGGCGTAGAACACGCCGAACGCGGCGACCCCCGCCAGCACCGGCTGGACGACGTCGGGACGCCCCCGCCGCACCGGGCCGGCCGCCGTCGCGCCCGCGAACCAGGTCGCGGCGACCGACGCCGTGAGCGTGTGGAAGCGGCGCGAACCGGAGCGGCTGGCCAGCGACGCGCCGAGCAGCCCGGACCCGCCCGCGGTGACCGTGGCGAGGAACCCCTTCACGCCGGCCGCCGGTTCTTCGCCCGCTCACCCAGGGCCTGCAGCACGGCTTCGTCGTAACCCATCGGCTCGAACTCGACGATCCGGCGGATCGCGTCGTCGCGGACGACCACCTCGTTGGTCATCGAGTCGATCAGCGCGCGCCCGGTGGTGACGTCGATGTCGGTCACCAGGGAAAGCCAGTACGAGGACAGCTTCGGCGACAGCAGCGGCACCGGCACGATCAGCAGCGGCCGGCCCTCGATCGCCGCCACGCGCTGCAGCATGTCCCGGTAGGCCAGCACCTCGGGGCCGCCGATGTCGAACGCGCGGCCCTCGGCCTCCGGGTGGTCGAGCACGCCGACGAGGTAGCGGACGACGTCGGCGATCGCGATCGGCTGGGTGCGGGTGCCGACCCAGCGCGGGGTGACCATCGCCGGCAGGTGCTCGACCAGCTGGCGGGTCAGCTCCCACGACGTGCCGCCGTGGCCGACCACGATCCCGGCGCGCAGCACGGTCACCGGCACGCCGGTCTCCCCCAGCAGCCGCTCGACCTCGCGCCGGCTGGCCAGGTGCGCCGACAGCGAATCGTCGTCGTCACCGAGGCCGCCGAGGTAGACGATGCGGCGCAGGCCCGCGTCGGCCGCCGCGCGGGCGAAGGCACGCGCGGCGTCGGAGTCACGGCGCTTGAAGTCCGCGCTGTCGAGCGAATGCACGAGGTAGTAGGCGGCGTCGGCGCCCTTGAGCGCGTCACGCAGGGAACCGACGTCGGCGACGTCGCCGCGGACGGCCTTCCCGGCGCCTTCGTACTTCGCGGGGTGCCGGGTCATCGCGAGCACCTCGTGCCCCGCGTCTTCCAGTGCCGGGCACAACCGGCTGCCGACGAACCCCGAAGCCCCGGCCACCAGCACTCTCATGTCCGCGACGTTAGCCGGGGCTCCGCCCGGCCGCAGAACGTCCGGTGCCGGCGAAGCAGACCGCGGCGACCACACCCGCGCAGCCCACCAGCTGGAGCACCCCGGGCGACTCGCCGAGCAGGCCGATCCCCAGCAGCACCGCGCCGACCGGTTGCAGCAGCATGAGCGTCGCCCCGGCGGTCGCCGACATCCGCGGCAGCGCGGCGGAGATGAGCAGCCAGCCGAGCAGCTGGCCGACCAGGGCGAGCGCCACGAGCCACCCGAACGTGGGCCATCCGGGCGCCAGGTCGAGCGTCCCGGACGGGATGCCGAGCGCCAGCGCGACCACGCCGGCGGAGAGCGTCGCCAGGAGCAGCGACCGCGCCTGCGCCCCGCGGCCGCCGCTGAGCCGGATCAGGAAGAGGTAGGCCGCGTACCCGGCGCCGGCGAGCAGCGCCGCGACGGCGCCGGTGACCGGGTCGGGGCCGAACGCGCCGGTGCCGGCGAACCCGCCGGCCAGGACGACCCCGCCGAGCAGCACGGGTACCGCGGCGAGGAACCGCTTCGCCAGCCGTTCCGACAGGAACACGAACGCCAGCACCGGCACGATGATCACCTGCACCGCGAGCAGCACCGTCGCGATGCCGGCGCCGACCCGCGGGATCGCCTCGCCCCACAGCACGAAGTCCAGGCCGAGCCCGACCCCGGCGAGCAGCGGGAGGAGCGTGCGCCGGCGCGATTCCGGGCCCGCCGTCCGCCGTTCCCGCGCGGCGAGCACGACCAGGACCGGCAGTGCCAGCAGACAGCGCCAGAACGCGCTGGTGGCGCCGCTGGTGTGCGAGACCTTGATGAAGACCGACGACAGCGAGATGCAGAAGCCGCCGAGCGCGGCGAGCAGGCGCGGGTCGAAGCGCTGGGTGAACGGGGTGGTCGTGGTGTCGGGACGAAGCGCGGTCGTGGTCACGTCCTCCAGCCTGCGGACTTCGACTGTCAAGGACAAGCGAATGTTTCTGCGTGGATTCCGGTAGCATTACTACCGTGTTCGGACTCGAGCGGATGCGTGCGCTGCACGCCGTCGCCACCCAGGGCTCGGTCGCCGCGGCGGCCACGTCTCTGCACGTCACGCCGTCCGGGGTGTCGCAGCAGCTGGCCAAGCTGGAGCGCGAAGCCGGCCAGCCGCTGCTCGAGCCGCGCGGCCGCGGCGTCCGGCTGACGAAGGCGGGCCAGGTGCTGGCCGGGCACGCCGAACGGATCCTCGCGCAGGTCGCCGAGGCGAAGGCGGATCTGGAGCTGCTGCGCGAAGACGTCATCGGGCCGCTGCGGGTCGGCGCGATCCCGACCACGGTGCACGCGCTCCTGCCGCCCGCGCTGGCCACGCTCGCCGCGCAGCACCCGCGCCTGGCGGTGACGCTGCACGAGGGTGAGGCGGAGCAGACGATGCCGCGGGTGCTGGCCGGTGATCTCGACGTCGCGGTGCTGGAGAGCTGGGCGGACCGCCCGACGGTGCTCCCGCCGTCGACCACCCGGATCGAGCTGCTCTCCGACGTCGCCGACCTCGCCCTGCCCGCCGGCCACCGGCTGGCCCACCGCAAGACGGTCGAACTGTCCGAAGTGGACGATCTGCCGTGGATCGGCTGGAGCGCGGGTTCCGGCTGTTACGAGTGGCTGGTGCAGGTGCTGCGGAAGCAGCGGCTGGAGCCCCGGATCAGCTGCACGGTGGGCGGCTACCCGACCCAGCTGGCCCTGGTGGCGGGCAACGTCGGCGCGGCACTGGTCCCCCGCCTGGCCCGGGAGCGGCTGCCGGAGGGGGTCCGCATCCTGACCACGCGCCCGGCGCTGACCCGGACGATCTACGCGATCTGCCGGGCGGGCGAGGAGGACCACGGCGCGGTGCGGGCTTGCCTGGACGCGCTGCGGGCGTCGTCGGCGGGCTTCGAGGGTGCGGGCCGTCCGGTCGGCTGAGCCGGCGGCGGTAACGTGCCGGCGGTAATGGGACGAGTGATGCACAAAAGGACGATGGCACCACGAAGGGGAAACTGGGGGGTCGCTTCCACCGGCTCTTTGCTGCGACACTGGGCGTAGGTGTGGCCGTTCTGGTGCTGGGACTTGTCGCCAACGCGTGGGTGGCGGCTCTCATGGCGAGCGCCACGGAAGAATCAGCAGTGCGGGCGGGAGAACCTGGATAGGATCTACTGTGGACGGTTGAGGCGTTCGGCCATCTCGGTCACCAACCGGCCAGGACGCTTGTGGTGCACCAGGAAGATCTCTCGCGCCGGCCGTGCGTCGGTGGTGTCGCGGACCTCGATCCGCGCCGAACCCGCGCGGGCGAGCACGCTCTCCGGCACGAACGCGATCCCCAGCCCGGCCTCGACCAGCGCCAGGATGACCTGGTAGTCCCGGGTCTCGTAGGCGACGCGCAACTGCACCCCCGCGGCGTCGGCGAGCTGTTCGAGGCAAGCCCGGTTGGGCACCCCGGGGCTGCCGGAGATCCAGTCCTCCCCGGACAGCGCGCGCAGCGTCAGTCGGCGGACGCCGGCCTTCGGATGTCCTGCCGGCAGGATCAGGCGGAACCGCTCCGAGCGCAGCAGGGAACGTTCGAGCCCGCGCGGGTCGGGCAGCGGCGCGCCCGGGTAGCGGTGGGTGATCAGCAGGTCGAGGTCGCGTGAGCTGACCAGGCCGTAACCGTCGGGCGGCTCCAGGTCCAGCAGCCGCAGTGCGACCGCCGGGTGGTCGCGGCGGAATCCGGCCAGCGCGGTGGGAACCAGCGTCATGCCCGCGCTCGCGAACGTGCCGACGGTGAGCTGCGCCGGCTCCGCGTCGAGCAGGGCGCGGACCGTCCGCTCGGCGGTGCGCAGCTCCCCGACGATGGTTTCGGCGTGGGTGAGCAGCGCCTCCCCGACCGGCGTGAGCGTGACGCCGCGCGGGTTGCGGTGCAGCAGGCTCGCGCCGACGTCGCGTTCGAGCTTGGCCAGCTGCTGCGAGACGGCGGACGGTGTGAAGGCGAGTCTCCGAGCCGCGCCGGCGATCGATCCGGCGTGCGCGACCTCGGCGAGCAGGGCCAGGCGGTGGGCGTCGAGCACGGGGGCCTCCAGCCGTAAGCGTCGCTAACGCCAGCATAGGAGACGTCGCTGGTGCTTACGGCGGTCCGCGCGCATGCTGGTGCCATGATCAGCACTTCCGAGGTCGAGCGGGCGGCCGCGCGGATTCACGGCCGGATCCGCCGGACGCCGGTGCTCGCGGCGGACGACGGTGTGTGGTTCAAGCTGGAGCAGCTGCAGCACACCGGGTCGTTCAAGGCCCGCGGCGCCTTCAACCGGATCATCGCCGCGGGTGCGCTCTCGGCCGCCGGAGTCGTGGCCGCGTCCGGCGGCAACGCCGGTCTCGCCATCGCTTACGCCGCACGGGAGTTCGGGGTGACCGCGCGGGTGTACGTCCCGGCGAACGCGCCCGCGGTCAAGGTCGCGAAGCTGCGGAAACTGGGCGCGGCCGTCGAGCTGGTCGGTGCCAAGTACGCGGACGCCTACGACGCCGCCGTGAAGCACGCGGCGGACTCCGGCGCGCTCTTTTGCCACGCCTACGACCAGCCCGACATCTGTGCCGGCCAGGGCACCATCGGTTTGGAACTCCTGGAGCAGGTGGATGGACTGGACACGATCCTGGTCGCGGTCGGCGGCGGCGGGCTGCTGGCCGGCATCGCCGCGGCGGTCGAAGGCCGGGCGCGCGTGGTCGGCGTCGAACCGGCCACGGCCCCGACGCTGAACGCGGCACTCGCCGCCGGTGAGCCGGTCACCGTCGAGGTGTCCGGTGCCGCCGCCGACTCCCTCGGCGCGAGCCGCCTCGGTGACATCGCCTTCGCGGTGGCGACCCGCACGGACGTGGGTTCGGTGCTGGTGGACGACGCCGCGATCCTCGACGCCCGGGCCGCGCTGTGGGACCACTACCGCCTGGCCGTCGAACCCGGCGGGGCGGCCGCCTACGCCGCGCTGGCCGGCGGCGCCTACCGGCCGGCACCCGGCGAACGGGTCGCCGTCCTGCTCTGCGGAGCCAACACCGATCCCGCGACGCTCACTTCCCCGACAGCCGCGCCACCAGCGGCGCGAACTCTTCGATGAACGCGCTGTTGACGCTGAAGTAGGAGACGCCCAGCTCTTCGCGACGGCGTTCGAGCTCCGCTGCCATGTCGTCGAAGCTGCCGCGGATCATGGTCAGCGAGTCGTGCTCGATGAGCGTCTCGGCGTCGACGCCGATGAAACCGCGGATCCACGGCGGCACCTGCTCGCCGACGACGAAGATGTTCAACGCCAGCTCGATGTCCCGGTCACCGGCCGCCTCGCGGATTTCCCGGACGTAGCCGGTCGTCTCGTCCCGGGTGGTCAGCACCCCGCCGGCGAGGGTGACGATGTCGGCCTTCGCCCCGGCGAGCCGGCGCGCCTTCGGGCCGGCCGCGGCGATCATCACCGGGGTGTGCGTGTCACCGTCGAGCCGCCGGACGTGGTCGATGGTCTCGGAGATGGAGTCGAGGCGCTCCTGCCCGGAGCCGTAGGGCAGGCCGAGCTCTTCGGCCTGCTGCCGCATGGTCGGCAACCCGGTGCCGAGCCCGAGCTCGAACCGGCCGCCGGTGACCACGGTGAGGCTGTGCGACTCCCACGCCGCGGCCCGCGCCGTGCGCAGCGGACTGGCCAGCACGAACGACCCGACCCGCAGGTCGGTCGTCACCGCGGCGGCGGCCGCGAGCGACGCGGTCGGGGTCGGCAGGTTCAGGTTGTCCGGGGAGAGCAGCGTCGAATAGCCGAGCTCCTCGGCGCGCCGGGCGGTCGCGAGCCAACCGGCGGCATCATTGGCCGCCGCGACCACGCCGAACCGGAACGGCTTCTTCACCATGGAACGCACCCCCGCTGTGTCGGTGCCTCCGATCAAACCACCGGTGCGCCCGGCCGTGCCACCACGGCCGGGCGCGCGCCCGGTGTCAGCCGCGCTGGTACTCCTCCCAGGTGACCTTCGTGACCGACGGGCCGTCGTCGGCGCCGCGGCCGGCGAGGCCGTTCATGCCCAGGTAGTAGTCGCCCGTCTGGTGCTGCGCGCCCGACGAGAGGTCCGGGTCGGAGATCGCCTCGGCGTGGACGTGGTAGGCGAAACCCTGCGCCGGGGTGCGGTACCAGGCCGCGAACCCGACCTTGCGCAGCGCCGTCAACAGCTTCGTGCGGGTGGTCGACGACATGCCCGACACCGAGATGTCCAGCGCCCCGCCGCCGTCGTGGGTGCCGGCGGAAGCGTCGACGCCGCCCGGGTTGTAGCCGCCCTGGGTGAGGCTGACCGTGAGGCCGGCGATCCCTTCGGCGGCCAGCAGCATCGACTTGGTGCGGGTGTTGGTCGTGACGCCGCGGTAGGCGATGCGGCTGCCCGCGGACACCGCGTTCGTCACCGTGTACCGGGCCTCGCCCAGCTTCTCGAGCGACGTCTTGCCCGGCAGGCCCGACGCGTCGAGCCCGGTGTAGCCCAACGACTTCTGGTACGTCGAGTACGCGGTGATCGTGGTGGTGCCGAAATAGCCGTCGACGTACTTGCTGTCGAGCAACCCCTTCGCCTGCAACGCCTGCTCGACCAGCAGGACGCTGTCGTGCGCGCCGGGCGTCTGGGTGTCGTCGGCGCGGCGCGGGTCGATCTGGGCCGCCTTCAGCACGGCCTCCATGTTCGCCGTGGGCAGCGCCGCCGTGACCGCGGGCTCGGCCTGAGCCGGTGCGGCCACGGCGAACGCCGCGGCGGTGAGCGCCGTCAACACGGCGGCCTTCGTCAACATCCCTGTCCTCCACTGGTCGGAATCACTTCGGCCATCAGGATCACCCGACCGGATACAAGGGACGTACAAAAGGGGCAATCACCCCGCCCGGAACCCGCGCAGCCGCAGGCTGTTCGTGACGACGAAGACCGAGCTGACCGCCATCGCCGCCCCGGCGAGCATCGGGTTCAGCAGGCCGGCGGCGGCCAGCGGCAGCGCGGCGACGTTGTAGGCGAACGCCCAGAAAAGGTTTCCCTTGATCGTCCGCAGCGTCCGGCGGGAGAGCCGGATCGCGTCGACGGCCGCGAGCAGGTCACCGCGCACGAGCGTGAGGTCGGCCGCCTCGATCGCGACGTCGGTGCCGGTGCCCATGGCCAGGCCCAGGTCGGCCTGCGCGAGCGCGGCGGCGTCGTTGACCCCGTCCCCGGCCATCGCGACGACCTTGCCGTCCGCCTGCAGGCCGCGGACGACGTCGGCCTTGTCCTTCGGCAGCACCTCGGCGATCACGTGCTCGATCCCGACCTCGGCGGCCACCGCCCGGGCCGTGCCGGCGTGGTCCCCGGTCAGCAGGATCGGCGTCAGGCCGAGTTCACGCAGCTTCCGGACCGCTTCGGCCGACGTCGGCTTGACCGTGTCCGCGACGACCAGCCGCCCGCGCACCTCGCCGTCCCAAGCGACGTGCACCGCGGCGGCATCGGAGGCTTCGCCGCCCACGAACTCCGCCCGGCCGACGGCGACGGTGTGCCCCTCGACCACACCTTCGACACCGAGCCCGGGTGTGTTGCGGAAGTCCGTGACCGCGGGCAGCTCGCCGAAGCGCTCCCGAGCGGCGTCCGCGATCGCGCGGGCCACCGGGTGCTCGGAGGCGGCTTCGACGGCCCCGGCGAGCCGCAGCACCTCGCCGTCCCCCTCGACCAGCGCCATCCGGCCGGTGGTGACGGTGCCGGTCTTGTCCAGCACCACGGTGTCGACGCGCCGGGTCGACTCGAGGACCTCAGGGCCCTTGATGAGGATGCCGAGCTGCGCGCCGCGGCCGGTGCCGACCAGCAACGCCGTCGGCGTCGCCAGGCCGAGCGCACACGGGCAGGCGATGATCAGCACGGCGACCGCGGCGGTGAACGCGGCCGACGGCGAACCGCCCGCGCCGAGCCAGAAGGCGAGCGTCGCCACGGCCAGCGCGATGACGATCGGCACGAAGACCGCCGAGACGCGGTCCGCGAGCCGCTGCACGCGGGCCTTGCCGGTCTGCGCCTCCTCGACCAGCCGCGCGGTCTGCGCCAGCTGCGTGTCGGCGCCGACGCGGGTGGCGCGGACGACGAGCCGGCCGCCGACGTTGACGGTCGCGCCGGCCACGGTGTCCCCGGGTCCGACCTCGACCGGCACGCTCTCGCCGGTGAGCAGGCTCGCGTCGATCGCGGAGCCGCCGTCCTCGACCACCCCGTCGGTCGCGACCTTCTCCCCCGGCCGCACCACGAACCGGTCGCCGACGGCCAGGTCGCCGACCGGGATCCGCACCTCACGGCCATCGCGCAGCACGGCGACGTCCTTCGCGCCGAGGTCCAGCAGCGCCCGGAGCGCCGCGCCGGCGCGGCGCTTCGAGCGGGCCTCGAAGTAGCGCCCGGCCAGGATGAACGTCGTGACACCGGCGGCGACCTCGAGGTAGATGGCGCCGTCCCCGGCCATCCGCTCGATGGTGAATTCGAACGGGTGCGTCATGCCCGGCATGCCCGCGGTGCCGAAGAGCAGCGCGTACAGCGACCAGCCGAACGCGGCGAGCGTGCCGATCGAGATCAGCGTGTCCATCGTGGCGGCGCCGTGGCGGAGGTTGGCGAACGCGGCCCGGTGGAACGGCCACGCGCCCCAGACCAGCACCGGCGCGGCCAGGGTGAGGGAAATCCACTGCCAGTAGGTGAACTGCCACGCGGGCACCATCGCCAGCACGACCACCGGGACCGAGAGCACCGCGGAGCCCAGCAACCGCTGCCGCAATACCCGGGTGGGGTTTCCTTCCGGTACTTCCTCCGGTTCGTCGGCGGGCAGGGTCGCGCCGTAGCCCGCCGCTTCGACCTGCGCCACCAGGTCCTGCGGGACGACGTCGCCGGTGTGGACGACCTTCGCCTTCTCCGTGGCGTAGTTGACGGTGGCGGTGACGCCGGCCAGCTTGTTGAGCTTGCGTTCGATCCGTCCCGAGCAGGACGCGCAGGTCATGCCGGTGATGGCGAGCTCGATCTCGCCGGTCTTCGCTTCGAACTGCAGCGTCATGGCCGGTCCCCTGCCCCGGTGGCCGCGGTGAACGCGGCGGTGCGGACCACGCCGTCGTGGCGGAAGTCCAGGAACAGCCGGTAGGTCCCGGCGGAGGGCACCTCGGCGAAGAACGTCACGCCGGGCCCCGCGGGCGTCTTGCCGTCACCGGGCTCGCCGTCCGGGTGGACGTGCAGGTAGCCGAGGTCGCCGCCGCGGAGCGCGACGAGGTGGCCGAACGCGCCCAGGTAGGGCTGCAGGTCGGTCACCGCCCGGCCGGCCTTGGTCACCGTCACCGTGAGCCGGGACGAGCGGCCGGGGATCAGGTCGCCGTCGAGCCGGACGCGGTAGCCGTCGACGTCGGCGACGCGCGACTCCGGGTGGTCGACCGGCTGGAACAGCCCGGGCGCAACGAGGTCGATGCCGAGTGTCTGGGCCTGACCACCGGACGGCGTGAAGTCGGCGAAGGCGCGGTAGCTGCCCGCGTCGGCGACCGTGACCGGCACGGTCCAGGTGCCGTCGGCGGCGAGGTCCGGGTGCAGGTGCTGGTAACCGGCGTTGTCCCGGCGGACGACGATGAAGTGCATCCGCTTCTCGTGCTCGACGTCGTAGGCGGTCACCGCGGCGCCGTCCGGGCCGGTGATGGTGAAGGTGAACTTCGTGGTGGCGCCGGGGGTGAGCGTCGTGCCGGCGGGCGTGAGGGTGTAACCACCCGCGGCCGAGGCCAGCCCGCCGGGCTGGTGGTCCGCGACCGCCGCGACGGTGCCGCCGTGGACGTCCCCGTGCGCGGCTTCCTCGCCGCCGTGCGCCTCGGCCGCCGGGCCGGGGAAGGGGCCGACGGCGGTGCCGGCCACCCAGGCGCCCCCGGCGACCAGGGCGAGCGCCGCACCGTAGGCGGAGAGCTTCGCTGCGGTGTTCATGTCAGCCGGTATCCCGCTTCTTCCACGGCGCCGCGCACGTCCGGGGCGGCCAGTTCCCGGCTGCTGCGGACGGTCACCGCACCGGTGGCCAGGTCCACCGCGACGCCGGTGACGCCGTCGAGCTCGCCGATCTCCTCTTCGACCGCCCGCGCGCAGTGGTCGCAGGTCATGCCGGTGACGGTGTAGGTCGTGTCTGTCATGCCTCATGGATACCCTAGGGGGGTAGGGTACGCAAGTGTCACCCGCGGTGTAATCCACGCCACACCCATTTCGGACACCGCTGGTCCAAGCGTGTTTCTCCCGGTCACGGAGAGTGGCAACGAGCAGCCACTGGACGCTGTCGTGTTCTTTTCGTAACCTGTCCGAGATCTCGCGGCCCCCGGTCGTCTCCAAGACGGCGACGCGAGATCGCCGCCGATACCCCCCTGCCGGGGACCGGACCCCATTTCGCGCTTCACCTGATGCGGTGGAGCGCGGCCGATGCCAGGTCAGCGCGGACGAGGCCCCCGACTCGCCGCCCGGTGCCCGACGGCGGCCGAACAGCAAAGGAGACCCGCGCGAGAATGCATTCGCATCCCGTCAAGCGCGTGGTGTCAGGTGCCCTCGCGGCCGCCGCGGTGATCACCGTGATCACCGTCGCCCAGCCGCCGGCCACCGCCGCCCCGATCCCCGCCCTCCAGGCCCCGCCCACCGGGTCGGACGCCCTCGCCAAGTACCGCGACCTCGCGGCACAGGCGGAAAAGCTCAACGAGGACCTGCTCAAGGCCCAGGACGACCTGGCCGCCAAGCAGGGCCAGCTCGACAAGGCCAACGCCGACGTCACCGCCGCCAAGGACTCCGGCGCCCAGGCCATCGAGGCGAAGCAGAAGTACCAGTCCCAGGTGGACAAGTTCGCCGGCGCGTCGTTCACCAGCGGCGTCGCGATGAACAAGCTGTCGGCGCTGCTGGCCGGCACGTCCACGCAGGACTTCCTGGACCGCTCGGCCGCCCTCGAGGTCATCGCGACCCAGAAGAACGGCGCGATGGACGGCCTCACCACCGCGGCCGACAAGGCCACGGCCGCCGAGAAGACGGCGACCGACGCGGCGAAGCGGGCGACCGACGCCCGTGACGCGGCGGCGAAGCTGACGTCGGACATCGAGGGCAAGAAGAAGGGACTCCAGGCCCAGATCGACCAGCTCGAGGCGACCAGCCGGACGCTGAGCACGTCGGACAAGGCCGCCCAGAAGGACACGGGCGGCGTCCCGCCGACCGTGAAGGCGCCCACCGCGGCGGCGCAGAAGGCCGTCGACGCGGCGCTGAGCAAGCTCGGCAGCGCGTACGTCTGGGGCGCCACCGGGCCCAGCACGTTCGACTGCTCGGGCCTGATGCAGTGGGCGTACAAGCAGGCCGGCATCTCCTTGCCGCGGACGTCCTCGGCGCAGGCCGGGTTCGGCACGTCGGTCTCGCGGGACCAGCTGCAGCCGGGTGACCTGGTCGCTTACTACTCCCCCGTGTCCCACATCGGGATGTACCTCGGCGACGGCAAGATGGTGCACGCGCCGACCAGCGGCGACGTGGTCAAGATTTCGCCGCTGCAGAGCCAGTACGCGGGCGCGACGCGCCCCACGGCCTGACGCGGATGCCCCGTTCCGAGGTGTAAAGATCCCGGAACGGGGCATCTTCCGCGCATGGTCGAGAAACACGACGCCGCCACCCTCGATGCCGTCGGCAAGGTCACCGAAGCACTCGAGACGATCGAGCGGGCCCGCGGTCACCTCTACTCGTTCCACCAGCTGACCGGCTGGGCGGACCTCACGTTCGGCGACGCCGTCAAGCAGCTCGAACAGGCCGGCCACGCCGAGTGGGCGCGGCGGATCTCCGAAGAGCTCGTCGGGCTCAACGTGCTCCCCGATCGGTGGACGTTCCAGGTGGTCGAGGAGTACGACGACGGGTACTACAAGACCTGCCGCGACCTCGAGCGCGAACTGCTGGCCGACCTCACCGACGGCCGCCGCCACCTGCAGGAACAGCAGATGAAGGCGGAGCGGCGCACCCCGGGCCGGCCGGGTCACGAGGCGGGTCCGCCGAGCACTCCCCCCGCCGGCGCGTGACCGGCGATCGTCGTACCCCTGCGCTACAGTCGAGCGCGGACGAACAGATGTTCGATTGGAGGAGTCATGACGGACGCTGTCGAGCCGAACCCGGAGAAGGACCCGAGTGAGTGGACCACCGGCGCCGAGCCGATGACCGGGCCGCAGAAGTCGTACCTGCAGACGCTGGCCCAGGAGGCCGGCGAAGAGGTTCCGGACGGTCTCACGAAGGCTGAGGCCTCGGAACGCATCGACGAGCTGCAGCGGACGACCGGGCGGGGCGCCTGAGGGTGCCGCTGTGCGCGGCGCCACGGCGTGGCCGCCACGAGCGCGGGTAACCGGTACGCGAGATGCCCGACTCCGCGAAGGAGGACATCACCGTGTACCTGACCGTGCTGCTCGTGACCCTGGCCGGGGTGCTCGTGCTCGGCGTGGGGGCCGCCCGGGAGCTGCGGAAGCCGTATCCGCTCACTGCGAAGCGCACTCTTGTCGTGGCTTGGCTGGTGGCGGCCGCCGGGACAGCCTGGTGGGCGGTCGCACCGGGCGCCGCGCCGCTGGTCGTCGCCGTGGTCGGCTTCGGTTTCCTGGTGGCCGCTTTGAACCGGGGCCCGAACGCCCGGCCTATCCGCGGGCCATGCCGTACCAGCCGCCACGATGACCGGCGGGGTTGGCGGCGCCGCTGCGCGGGTAACACGCGGGAGTGTCCCAACCGAACGAACAGCCCGAGATCGCGCGGCCCGGCACGCCGGACCCGGGGCGGGCGGAAGACGATCTGTACGAACCCGGCGAGGGCGAACCGCCGGAGAGCGCCGACGCGGCCCACGGTGTCGGGCAGAAGGTGATCGGTGAACTCCGGGAGCGTCGCGAATCCTGAGGGCTCAGGCGGCTTGCGGCAGCGCCGCACCGGTGATCCTGAGCAGGAACTCGGCGTTCGAGCCGGTCTTGCGGAGCTGGTCGAGCAGCTGCTCGATCGCGTGCGGTCCCTGCAGCGCGCGCCGGACCTCGTGCATCGCGTGGAGTTCGCCCGGCGTGACCAGGAGCTCTTCGCGCCGGGTCCCGGAGGCGGCGAGGTCGACCGCGGGGAACACCCGGCGCTCGGCGGTTTTGCGGTCGAGCCTGAGCTCGGCGTTGCCGGTGCTCTTCAGCTCCTCGAAGAACACTGTGTCGGCCAGCGAACCGGTTTCCACCAACGCCGTCGCGACGATGGTGAGCGAGCCGCCGCCCTCGACGTTCCGCGCGGCGCCGAGGATTCGCTTCATCGGCATCAGCGCGGCCGCGTCGACCCCGCCGGACAGCGTGCGGCCGGAAGGCCGGGCCGAAAGGTTGTACGCGCGGCCGAGCCGGGTGAGGGAATCGAGCAGCAGCACCACGTCTTCACCGCGCTCCACCAAGCGTTTCGCACGCTCGACGGCGAGTTCCGCCACCGCCACGTGTTCGGCGGGCGGCCGGTCGAAAGTGGACGCGATCACCTCGCCGCGCACGGTCCGGCGCAGCTCGGTGACCTCCTCCGGGCGTTCGTCGGCGAGCAGCACCAGCAGCCGGCATTCCGGGTGGTTGACCGCGATCCCGTGGGCGATTTCGCTCAGCACCGTGGTTTTCCCGGCCTTCGGCGGCGAAACGACCAGGGCGCGCTGGCCCGTGCCGATCGGGGTGACGAGGTCGATGACGCGGGACAGCAGCCGCCCCGGCGTGGTTTCCAGCAGCAGCCGCCGGTCCGGGTGCACCGGCACGAGGTCGGCGAAGTGCGGACGCGGTTCGGCCGGATCGGCGCCGTGGACACTGGTGATCTTCTCGGTGGTGCCGGTGATTTCGTCACCGGGACGCAGCTTGTGCTTGCGCACGAGGGAAAGCGGCAGGGCGACGTCGTCCGGCGACGGCGCGTGGCCGGTGCGGACGACCGGAGTTTTTCCGGACAGGTCAAGGATTCCGTGAAAGGACATGGTTGTCTCCTGATGAGGTGGCCGGCCCGCACACGCACGGCGGGGCCGGGAAAAAGTGGAAAGAGGCCGATCGGCCTGGATCCGGGAGCTTCCTCCGGGCGGCCGCAGGGCCGACATCCGCGAGGAGCACCATCACTGTAGCGAGCCGCCGCACGAAGCACAACGGGTAAGACCCGGTGGCGGTGGGTAGCCCTCCAACGAAGCAAACCGATGGGAGCGGATCGTGCCTCGACACATCCCGGACCGCGGCGCCGACGCGGACGCCGACCAAACCGGGACCACGTCCCCGGTCACCGCCGGGACCGTGGTCGCCTCGACTTTCGAAGAACAGGCGCCGGCCCTGCCCAACGAGATGGCCGACCTGCGCCGCAAGCTGACCCGCTGGCTCGGCGAGTTCCCGCTGGGCCCGGACAGCAAGCACGACATAACACTGGCGACGTACGAAGCCTTGTCGAACGTCGCGGCGCACGCCTACCCGGACGGGCACGGCTGGGCCCGGCTGCAGGCGACCCGCAGCGGCGACGCGCTGACGGTGACGGTGACCGACACCGGCTGCGGCATCCCGGCGACCCGGCGGCCCCAGCCGGGCCTGCGGACCTCCGGCGGGCGCGGGCTGCTGCTGATCGAGAAGGTGGCGGACCGGTCCGACATCAACACCGGTGACCACGGAACGGAAATCCGGATGACCTGGCACCCGGCGGCACTGCGGACCGAGTGCCGCACCTGACGCGCGGCACACCGGCACGTCGGGTCCAGTGGCCGAAACCGGCCGAAGAAAGTGCCCCACAAGGCTTTGCCTGCACCGAAGCACGAAGATGCAGGACTCGCCTGGACGTCAGCTACAGCAATTCCCCCTGCTGCAGCCTTCCCCTCAACCCCAAAAAGTGTGCCAGCTCACACCCTCAGGCCGCGCCGGCCAACCGCACCAGCCGGTTCCTCGGGTAAGAAACCAACTCCCGCTCCTCGTCCGTCGTGAAGATTTCGACGGAATCCTCCACCAGCTCCGCCGAATTCACCTGCAGCTGCCACGCGGGCAGTCCCGGCGCCGGCTCGTGCCAGAACCACTGGCCCTTGGTGAGCTGGTGCGCCGGGACCGTCGCGTCGTCCGTGTTCATGTGATGAGGCTAGCCGCCACCACCGACAGTTTTTGCACTGCCTCAGCCGTGGGTGGCGCCGACGGTGATGGTGAGCACCTGCGGGTCGCCCGCGAAGACCGCCCCGCTGAAGTCCGGGCCGGGGCTGACGTCGTCGTACGGGAACGCGTATCCCCGGTTGTCCGGCAGTTTCGAGTGCACGATGCGGGCGTAGTGGTTGGTGACGTCGCCCTGGTAGAACTTCGCCGGGTCCTCCGCGGTGGGCTGGTTCGGGTTGTCCAGCAACGTCGTCCGGTTCAGCGCCGCCGCCAGGCGCGGGACGATGCTCTTGCGCGCGTCGCTCGCGCCCCCGGGGATCGCGAACGGGCCGCTGTCGCAGCTCCACACGTCCGCCGTCGCGGGCTTCGCGAACGATTCGGCGCCGAAGGTCAGCTGTCCCCCGCTGACCCGGCCGGTGAAGGTGCCCAGGCCCGGGTTCTGCGAATCCACCACGAGGTCCGTGCCCTCGTACTTCTGCCACACCTGGTCGATGTAGCCGTCCAGGTAACCGCCGAACTGGTCGGCGTGGTGGTGCGGCGACAGCACCCGCAGGTTCCCGCCACCGCCGGTCTGCACCAGGCCCGGCCAGTTCCCGCCCAGTGCCGACAGCTCCGCGGCGATCCCGTCCAGCGAGCCCGATGGCAGCCCGTTGACCGTTTTTGTGCCGGAGCCGCTGGTGGTCAGCTCCAACCCCATCGGGATGCCGACGAAGTCGACGTAGCTGATGTTGGCGAACAGCTGCTCGTCGTTGAACGTGAACTCGCTGAACGACCAGTTCTTGCCGAAGTTCGCATCACCGGAGTTGAGGAAGCTCGGGTGCACCAGGTTCGGTCCCGGGTCGAGGAAGAAGTCCAGCTTCGCGTCGGTGACGACGTACACCCGCGCCCCGCCCATCTTGGGCACCGCGACCTGCGCCCCGGAAGCGACCGGGATCGCGCAGTCCTCCGGCAGCGGTGTGGTCGGCGCGGACGGTGAGTCCGGGTAGTACGGCGTGCCGTCGGCGCGCAGCAGCACCAGCCGCCCGTCCGGCGTGGTGCCGGTGACGTAGGCGTACACGGTGCCGGAGCCGGAGTTGTTCACCAGCTCGAGCCCGAAGGTGTCCGGGGTGGCGGCGTAGGCGGACCGCGCCAGGGGCAGCACCGTGGCCGTGGCGAGCGTCGCCGCCGAGAGCCCGAGGAACGAGCGACGGGAGATCATGCGTCCTCCGCGTTGAGGATGGGGAACGTATTCCACAATGGACATTTCTCGCAGTTCGTTGTGGACGTGAACAAACTATGACCGCGCGCATCCGGCCTGACAACCCCTCGAAAGGAGGTCCAGACCACCTCAGCCCACGGCCCGCGCGCTGCCCAGCGCAAGGAAATTCCAAACGCGACCCGCGCGGCTCTGCCTCCGCGTACCGGGTCGAAAGTACTTCCGGGCACACCCCTTGACGGCACCACGCCGGTCCGGTGACAGTGGACGGCCTCGCAGGTCGTGGACGACCAGATTTCGGCTCATCCCACAGAAAGCGGGACCCATGCACCCCACCAAGCGCGCCCTGCGGCTGACCGCCGCGGTGGCAACGTTGTCATTCGCCTTCTCGGCCGCCCCCGCGGCCGCCGACGCGGAGTGGACGACGGTGTTCGAAGACAACTTCGACGGCGCCGCGGGCACCGGGCTGAACACCCAGGACTGGCTCTACGACAGGGGAACCGGCTACCCGGGCGGCGCGGCGAACTGGGGCACCGGCGAACTCGAGACGGCCACCGACTCGACCGCGAACGTCTACCACGACGGCGCCGGCCACCTGGCGATCAAGCCGCTGCGCGACGCCGCGGGCAACTGGACGTCCGGCCGGATCGAAACCCAGCGGACCGACTTCGGCGCGCCCGCCGGCGGCCAGCTGGAGATCAGCGCGTCGCTCAAGCAGCCGTCCCCGGCGAGCGGGCTCGGCTACTGGCCGGCGTTCTGGGCGATGGGCGCCGACGCGCGGCCGGTCGGCGCGACGAACTGGCCGAGCATCGGCGAGCTCGACATCATGGAAGACGTCAACGCGCTGAGCAAGCACTCCACCACGTTCCACTGTGGACAATGGCAGGGCGAGTGCCACGACCCGGACGGCATCACCAGCGACCTGCAGGACTGCGCGGGCTGCCAGGACGGCTACCACTCCTATTCGGTCGTCGTCGACCGCCGGGACGCCACCGCCGAGGAACTCCGGTTCTTCCTCGACGGGAACCAGACGTTCTCGGTGAAGCAGAACCAGGTGTCCGACGCGACCTGGAAGGCCGCGGTCGACCACGGGTTCTTCGTCATCTTCGACGTCGCGATCGGCGGCTCGTACCCGAACAAGGTGTGCGGCTGCACCAGCCCGTCCGCGGACATCACGCCGGGCGCCGAAATGAGCATCGACTCGCTCTCGGTCAAGGTCAGCACCACCTGACGGTAGGCTGGCGCCATGAGCGTCCGGCACACCGTCATCGACTCCCCCATCGGGCCGCTGACCCTGGTCGGGGAGGGCGCCGCGCTGCTCGGCCTGTACTTCGACGGCCACCTGCGCACCCCTCGCCTGACCGACCACGGGCCCCGGGTGGACGACGGCTTCGAAGCCGTGGAGAAGCAGCTCGGCGAGTACTTCGCGGGCACGCGGCGCGAGTTCGACCTCGAGCTCGCGCCGCGCGGCTCGGCGTTCGAGCGGCAGGTCTGGGCGCTGCTGACGAAGATCCCGTTCGGCGAGACGCGCACCTACGGGCAGCTCGCCGCCGAACTGGGTGACCCGGGCGCCGCGCAGGCGGTCGGGAACGCCAACGGCTGGAACCCGATCAGCGTCATCGTGCCGTGCCACCGCGTGGTCGGCACGAGCGGGAGCCTGACCGGGTACGCCGGCGGCCTCACCCGCAAGCGGTTCCTGCTGAGCCTCGAGGAACCGCCCGCGGACGAGGTCGGCCGCCTGTTCTAGCCGGTCCGGCAGGTCACGGTGGGCGCCGTCAGGTTCCCGCCGTGCTCGACGGTGAAGCCGATGACGTTCCCGCTCCCGTTGGGCTTCGCGGTCAGCACGTACCCGGTGCTGTCCCAGGTCCCGGTGTAGTTCCAGCTGCCGATCACCTTCTGGGGCGCCTGGAAGGTGATCGTGAGCACCCAGGAGTTCGTGCCCGACACCGAAACCTGGCCGTTGAAGCCGACGTTCCACTCCGCCGTCTTGCTGTAGGTCGCGGTGCAGTTCCCCGGCGGCGGGGTCGTGGTGGTCGTCGTCGGGGGCGGCGGGGTGGTCGTGGTCGGGCCGCCGTCCGGCGGCGCGCCGTTGTTCAGCGCGTCGAGCACCGCGGTGTAGGCCGCCTTCTTCGACCCGTTGCCGTCGAACAACAGCGGTGTGGCGGACGCCCGCCAGGAGTCCGTGTCCCGGATGCCCCACACCGTGATCCCGGTGCACCGCGCGACGGCGAGGCACGCCTGGGTCACCGTGCGGAAGTTGTTCGCCTGCGTGGTGCCCGAACCTTCGACGTCCAGCTCGGTGATCTGCACGTCCACGCCGAGAGCGGCAAAGCTCTGCAGTGTCGTCTGGTAGTTCGCCGGCACCGGGCTGTTGCTGTTGAAGTGCGACTGGAAGCCGACGCAGTCGATCGGCACGCCGCGGGTCTTGAAGTCCTGCACCATGCGGTAGACGGCCTGGGTCTTCGCGTGGCTCCAGTCGTCGGTGTTGTAGTCGTTGTAGCAGAGCTTCGCGCCCGGGTCGGCCGCTCGCGCGGCGCGGAACGCCGCTTCGATCCAGTCGTTGCCGGTGCGTTGCAAGTTCGAATCACGCCGGGCGCCGGAACTGCCGTCGGCGAAGGCCTCGTTCACCACGTCCCAGGCGTAGATCCGGCCGCGGTAGTGGGTCGCGACCTGGGTGACGTGGTTCAGCATCGCCGACCGCAGGGCGGAGCCCTCCATGCTCTGCATCCAGCCGGGCTGCTGCGAGTACCAGGCCAGCGTGTGCCCGCGCATCCGCGCGCCCTGGCTGGTGGCCTGGCTGACGATCCGGTCGGCGTTGCCGTAGGAGAACTGGTTCTGGCTCGGCTCGGTCGCGTCGATCTTCATCTCGTTCTCCGGGGTGACCATGGAGAACTCGCGGCTGAGGATGCCGGTGTACACGCTGTCCGAGAGCTTGTTCGCCGCGACCGCCGTGCCGAAGTAGCGGCCGGTCCGGTCGGCCGCGCTGCCCAGCGTGGTGCCGGCGGCCGGCGGCGCGGACGTCGTCGTGGTGGGGGTCGGAGTGCTCGAACCACCGCTGTTGAGGCCCAGGAAGGCGATCGCGTACGGCACCATCCCGTTCTGCGGCAGCGAATGCCCGGCTCCCTGGACGCTGATCCCCTCGACCGGCGGCTGCGTGCCGGCGCCGCCGTAGCGGGTGCGCGTCCAGCCGGACTGCGGCTGGTCGGTGGCCGACGGCGTCTGGCTCAGCCCGGCGAGGTTGGTCCACTGCTTGACCTCTTCGCCGAAGTTCGGGTAGCGCAGGGTGTCGTCGGCGGTGCCGTGCCACAGCTGCATGCGCGGGTACGGGCCGCTGCGGCCGCCGCTCATCTGCCGGGCCTGGTCACCCCACTGCTGCGCGGTCTTGGTGAGCTGCCCGTTGGCGCACTGGCTGTTCCAGCTCGACCCGTCGGTCGTGCCGAAGCAGCCGGCGGGCACCCCCATGAACGCCGACCCCGCGGCGAAGACGTCCGGGTACTCCGCGGCCAGCACGTTCGTCATCATCGCGCCGGAGGAGAACCCGGTGACGAACACGCGGGCCGGATCGACGTTGTAGTGCTGCTTGGCGTAGTCGACCATCGACAGGATGCCGACCGGGTCGCTGCCGCCGCCGCGGGTGAGGGCCTGCGGTGAGGAGACGTCGAAGCACTGCCCGCTGCGGGTGGCCTCCGGGAACACGACGACGTACCCGTACTGGTCGGCCGCGGTGACGTAGTCGCGGGCGTAGCCGTTGAACACCGCCGAAGCCGAACCGGTGCAGTAGTGGATCGCGACCAGCAGCGCCGGGCGGCTCGCGACCCGGTCCGGGACGTAGGTGTACATGTTGAGGTTGCTGGGGTTGTTCCCGAAGCCGGTCACGCGCGTCAGCGTGGCCGCCGACGCGGGCTGTGCGGCGAGCAGCACGACCACCGCGACGATCGGCACCACGGCGGCGAGGAGGGCAGTGAGGAGTCTTCGCACTCGAGGAAATCCTTTCCGGGGGCAGGAGAGGAGCTGCGACGATGGTTCGTCGCGGCGCGAAGCCGGTCAACGATTATCGAAATGTTTCGGGACCTTTCGAACGGGTCACCGAGGAGTTGCCGCACGGCCGGGACGGCGTACTTCTGGGAGGATCACCCGATGACCGAGCTGCTCCTGGGACCGCTGCTGCGGCACGTCGACGCCACCTCGGCGACGATCTGGGTCGAGACCGGCGGCCCGTGCGAGGTCCGGGTCGGCGAAGCGGCCGCGCGGACGTTCGAGGTCTCCGGCCACCACTACGCGCTCGTGGTGCTCACCGGCCTGGAACCGGGGCGGAGCACGCCGTACGAGGTCCGGCTCGACGGCGACGTCGTGTGGCCGGAGCCGGACAGCGACCTGCCGCCGAGCCGGATCCGCACCCTCGCCCCCGGCGACCCGCGGTTCCGGCTGGTGTTCGGGTCCTGCCGCAAGCCGCGGGAGCAGGACGCACTCGGCCCGGACGCGCTCGCCGCCTACGCCCACCGGATGGCCCGGCTCGACGAGGCCGAATGGCCGGAGTCCCTGCTCCTGCTGGGCGACCAGGTCTACGCCGACGAGACCACCGACGCGACGCAGGAGTGGCTGGCCCGGCGACGCGACACCAGTGAGCCGCCCGGCACGGAGGTCGCCGACTTCGAGGAGTTCTGCCACCTGTACTTCGAGGCGTGGTGCGACCCTTCGGTGCGCTGGCTGCTGTCGACCGTGCCGACGTCGATGATCTTCGACGACCACGACGTGCGTGACGACTGGAACACCTCGCACGCGTGGCGCGAGGAGATGGCACGGACGTCATGGTGGCCGGAACGGATCCGCGGCGCGCTGGTGTCGTACTGGGTCTACCAGCACCTGGGCAACCTCGGGCCGGACGAGCTGGCCACGAACGACCTCTACCAGCAGGTCAGCAAGTCCGGCGAGGACAACGCCGAGCGGCTGCGCGCGTTCGCCGACCACGCCGACGAGGAGGCCGACGGCGCGAAGGGCACCCGCTGGTCCTACCGGCGCGACTTCGGCCCGGTCCGGCTGCTGGTCATCGACTCGCGGGCGGGCCGGATCCTCGACGGCGGCAAGCGCTCGATGATCGGCGACGCCGAGTTCGAGTGGATCGAGGAGCAGGCCGCCGGCGGGTTCGACCACCTGCTGATCGGCACGTCGCTGCCGTGGCTGCTGCCCAACGCACTGGCCGCGGCGCAGTCGGTCAACGAACGCGCCTGCGCGCGGCCGGGCCTGCGCGGCCGGGTGTCCGAATGGTTCCGGCAGCTCGCCGACCTCGAGCACTGGCCGTCGTTCCGCGACTCGTTCGACCGGCTGGCGAAGCTCGTCGCCCGCGTCGCCGGTGAAGGCGCCGCTTCGGTGAACGTGCTCTCCGGCGACGTCCACCACGCCTACGTCGCGCGGGCCCGGTTCCCCGCGGAGACCGCCGCGCCGATCCACCAGCTCACCTGCTCGCCGGTGCACAACACCGTGCCCTGGTACATGAACCGGCTGTTCCGGGCCGGCTGGTCACGGCCGCTGACCAAGGTCAGCGAGTGGCGGGCCCGGCGCGCCGGGGTCCCCGACGCGCCGCTGACGTGGAGCTGCGTTTCCGGGCCGCACTTCGGGAACGCGGTGATGTCGGTCGACGTCGACGGGCGCACCGCCACCGCGACGCTGCTGCAGCCGGACGGCCACACCCTCGCCGACGGGCCGTCGGTCCGGCTGACCTGAAGGTGGGTGCGGCGCGGCCACCTTCGGGCGGCTGATCAGCGTTAACCTCGGATCATGGCCAAGGACAACCAGCTCGGGGAGTTTCTCCGGGCCCGCCGCGAACAGGTGCGGCCCGAGGATCTCGGCCTGGCCGCCGGCGGCGCGCGCCGGGTCCCGGGCCTGCGCCGCGAAGAGGTCGCGCTGCTGGCCGGGGTCAGCACCGACTACTACGTCCGGCTCGAGCAGGGCCGGGAGCGGCACCCGTCGGCGCAGGTCCTCGACGCGTTGGCGCACGGGCTGGCGCTGGACGAGGAAACCGCCGCCCACCTGCACCGGCTGGCCCGCCCGGCGCCGGGCGGACGGCGGCGCCCGCGGCGGCGGGAGCAGGTCAGCCCGAACCTGCTGCGCCTGCTGGACGGCTGGCCGGGCACACCCGCCGTGATCCTCGGCCGCTGCCTCACCGTGCTGGCGCACAACGCGCTCGGCAAGGCGCTCTTCGACGGGCACACCCACAGCGGCGACCTGGTCCGGCTGGTGTTCCTCGACCCGGACGCACGCGAGTTCTACCCGGACTGGGAACGAGTCGCGGTGAACACGGTCGGCGGCCTGCGGGCGGCCGCCGGGATCGACCCGGACGACCCGCGGCTGATCGAGACCGTCGGTGAGCTGTCGCTCAAGAGCGAGGCGTTCCGCCGGCTGTGGGCCCGGCACGACGTCCGGCAGAAGACGCACGAGACCAAGCGGTTCCACCACCGGCTGGTCGGCGAGCTCGTCCTGAGCTACGAGGCCCTGACCGTGAACAGCGCGCCCGGCCAGCAGCTGGTCGTCTACCAGGCCGAGCCGGGCAGCCCCTCGGAGTCGGCGCTGGCCCTGCTGGGCAGCCTCACCACCGAAAGCGCGCCGGAGCACATCCGCCGCTGATTCCCGGCCGATCCACAGTGGACGGGCCGGTTCGTCCTGCCCGAAAACTCCGCACCCCCGAAAGACTCCGCACATCAAAAGACTCCGCACTTTGAAGGGAAATCCCGTGAAGACCATCCTCATCACCGGCGCCAGCAGCGGCATCGGGCACGCCACCGCGCTGCGCCTGGCCCGCGAAGGCCACCACGTCGTGCTCGGCGCGCGGCGGGAAGACCGGCTGGCCGCACTGGCGAAGGAGATCCACGACGCCGGCGGCACTGCCGACGTGCACCGCCTCGACGTCACCGACCGCGCGGACGTCGCCGCGTTCGCCGACGCCGCCGTGCGCGCCCACGGGCGGCTCGACGTGTTCGTCGCCAACGCCGGCGTGATGCCGTTGTCCCGCCTGGACTCCCTGCACGTCGACGAGTGGGACCGGATGATCGACGTCAACGTCCGGGGCCTGCTCCACGGCATCGCCGCGGCCCTGCCGCACTTCCGGCGGCAGGGCGGCGGGCACTTCGTGACGATCGCCTCCACCGGCGCGCACGAAGTCGTCCCCACCGCGGCGGTCTACTGTGGAACGAAGTACGCGGCCCGGGCCATCACCGAGGGCCTGCGCCTCGAAGCCGACCCGGGCATCCGCGTCACGACCGTCTCGCCGGGTGTGGTCGAGTCCGAGCTGGCCGACACCATCACCGAAGCCGGCGCCAAGGAGGCGATGCGGGCCTACCGCGCGGTGGCGATCCCGCCGGAGAGCATCGCCGGGGCGATCTCCTACGCGATCGGGCAGCCCGACGGCGTCGACGTCAACGAGCTCGTCGTGCGGCCGACCGGGCAGCGGTGACGCTCAACGTTCCAGCTCGGCGATGACCCGCGGGATCTCGGCCACCAGCTCCCGCGCGAGCAGCCCGGTGGTGCCGGTGGTCGGGATCAGCCGCTGCCCGGCGACGGCGTGGACGTGCGTGGCCCAGCAGGCCGCCTGCTCGACGTCGGCGCCGCGGGCGAGGAAGCCGCCGGTCAGCCCGGCCAGCACGTCCCCGCTGCCGGACGTCGCCAGCCCGACGTGGCCGCTGCCGTCGCGCCAGGTGCGGCCACCGGGCTCGGCGACCACGCCCATGAGCAGCACCACACCCCGGTAGCGCTCGGCGATCCGGACCGCGGTGGCCAGGTCGTCGACGTCTTCTTCTTCGCAGCCGTCGAGAAAAGCGGCCTCGGTCCGGTTCGGGGTGAGCAAGAGCCGCCCGGCCAAGGGCTCGGCCAGCTCCGGCGCCCGGCTCAGCGCGCCGAGCGCAAAGGCGTCGAGCACCACCCTGGCGTCCGGCGCGATGGCGGGGAGCAAGCGCCGCAACAGGTCCTCGGTCTCGGCGGCGCCGGTGAGGCCGGGACCGACCACCACAGTGCCGGCGCCGGGCAGCACGTCGGCCAGCCGGTCCACGGCGGCACCGGCGATCGCGCCGGAGCCGGTCTCCGGCAGCCCGAACACCGAGCACTCGGGCACGGCCACCCCGATCGCCGTCGCGTGCCGTTCGCTGACCGCCAGCTGGAGTGTGCCGGCCCCGGCGCGCAGGGCGGCCGTCCCGGACAGCGCCGGCGCCCCGGGCACGGTCCGGGCGCCACCGAGGACGAGCACGGTGCCGCGGTCTTCGACGCCGATCCGGCTGCCCCGCAACAGGGCCGGGCTGATCGGCGCCGGGTCAGGAGAGCTGTTCGGCGGCATCGTCGTCCGCCGTCGGCGGGGTTTCGGTGGCGTGCAGGTGACCGACCTCCTGGGCCAGCACCATGGTGAAACCGCCGTCGCGGTCGCGTTCCCAGGCCGTCACGGAGCAGTTCGGGACGTCGGTGCCCGAGGCGGCGCGCATCAGGTCGGGCTCGGGCAGCCCTTCGAGGAGGTAGCGCAGGGCGAAGACCGTCATCTCGTGCGCGGACAGCAGCACCCGTGCGCCGGGCCGCTCGGCGCTCAGCTCGGTCAGCAGCGACCGCACCCGCAGCACGACGTCGGCCCAGGACTCCCCGCCCGGTGGCCGGTAGTAGAACTTGCCCAGCCGCCGTTTGCGCCGCAGCTCGTCGGGCCACCGCTCCTGGACGCCGTGCGAGGTCAGCAGGTCCAGCACCCCGAGCTCGCGGTCGCGCAGCCGTTCGTCCGGCACGATCACCACGCCCTCGGGTGCGGCCAGCCGGGCGGTGTCCCAGGCCCGGCGGTAGGTCGAGGTGACCACGAGGTCCGGCGGGCGCCCGGCGAAGAACTCGCCGGCGGCCTTCGCCTGCTCCTCCCCGAGTCCGGTCAGCGGCACGTCGGCGTCGCGTTCGGCGATGTCGATCACCTCGGCGCCCGCGTCCTCCGCCTCCTCCCGGGCCACGTTCCCGGTGCTCTGGCCGTGCCGCAGCACACCCACCCACTCCAAGTCGACGTTCACGCCCGCCTGGTACCCGCGGTGACCCGCCGACGAAACCCGGGATGGTTAGGCGCGCAAAGGGCTTGCGGCTAGATTCTGTCCATGTCGCGGAGTCTCGACGCCCAGGACCGGCTGCAGCTGCTGGAAACGATCATCGGCGCCCCGGCGGGCCACCTCGGCCTGACCGAGGTTCTCACCGAGACCCTGCACCGCCTGCGCGAGGTCATGGCCGTCGACACCGCGACCGTGCTGCGTTACCAGGCCGGCGGGCAACAGCTCGTCGCCGCTGCGGCCGCGGGCATCGAGGAAGAGGTGCACCAGGGGGTCCGGGTGCCGGTCGGCAGCGGGTTCGCCGGCCGGGTGGCGCTCGAACGGCAGCCCGTCGCGCTCGACCAGGTGGACGAGACCACCGTGGTCAACGCACTGCTCTGGGAGCGGGGCCTGCACGCCATGCTCGGTGTGCCCATGGTCGCCGGTGACGACCTGGTCGGCGTGCTGCACGTCGGCTCCGTCACGCCCCGGCGGTTCTCCGAGGCCGACGTCAGCACCCTGCAGCTGCTCGCCGACCGCCTCGCGATGGCGATCCAGGTGGAGGCCCTGGAAGAGAACCGCTCCGCCACCATGGCGCTGCAGCGGAGCCTGCTGCCGAACCGCCTGCCCGACGTGTCCGGCCTCTCGCTCGCCGCCCGGTACGTGCCCGGCGCCGAATCCGGCCTCGGTGGCGACTGGTACGACCTGTTCCTGCTGCCGGGCGACCGGCTCGGCGTCGTGATGGGCGACGTCTCCGGCCACGGCCTCGAAGCGGCCGTCATCATGGGCCGGCTGCGCAGCGCCCTGCGCGCCTACGCCCTCGACTGCGAGAGCCCCGCCGAAGTGCTCGGCAAGCTCGACCGCAAGGCCAACCACTTCGAGCACGGCGCGATGGCCACGGTCGCCTACGGCGTGATCGGCCCGAGCCGCGAGTCGATCACCCTCTCCCTCGCCGGGCACCTGCCGCCGGTGCTGGCCCGGCCGGGGCAGGGCGCCGGGCTGGTGGACGTGCAGCCCGATCCCCCGATCGGGCTGACGATCGGGATCCCCGAGCGCCGCGCCACCGTGCTCGAACTGCCTCCGGGCGCCGTGCTCGCCTTCTACACCGACGGGCTCGTCGAGCGGCGCGACCGGCCGGTGGACACCGGCATGGCCGAGCTGACGAAGGCGGTGCACGCCGAGGACCCGGAACGGCTCTGCGCCCGGGTGATGGCCACGATGATCGGCAACCGGCCGGCCCAGGACGACGTCGCCCTGGTCACCATCCGGCGCGAAGCCGTCCCGGCCGGCGGCTGACCGGCCGGGACACGCCTCATTACGCGCCGAGCGCCGCTTCGCGGGTCGGGAAGAGCGAAAGGCTCTCTTCGAGCCCGGTGAGCTGGATCGGGCGCAGGGTCGCCCGCCCGGCGGCGACGATCCGCACCGCGGTGGCGGTCCCGGCGTTGCGGTGGATGGTCAGCAAGGCGGTCAGTCCGGGCGAGGCCAGGAAGTCGACCCTGGTCAGGTCGACCACGAGCACCGGCGGCGCGGCCGCCAAAGCCTCGTCCGCGGCCCGCACGAGCGCCGGCGCCGTGGTCGTGTCCACGTCCCCGGCGACCTCGACGACGATCGCGCCGGACTGCTCCGATCGGGCGATCCGGAACTCGCCGAATGGCACAGCCGTGGTCGAGCCTTCATTGTGGGCCTGGTCAGTCATGGCGTTTCTCCCCGCCTTCGGCGCCACCCCCGGGATTTCCGGTGGGCGCGCGTGATCACGAAGGCTGTCTGCTCAACCGGGGTCAATCATGCCAACTCCCGCCGCGCGCCGCCGTGTCAGCGCGCGTTCCGCTTTGCGCCGCGCCTGCGAGCAGGCAGGATGATGGCCATGGCCGAAACGGACACGACCGGGAACTCGCCCGGCGGCGCGGCTGGCTCGCCGGGCTCGGTGGCGCTGGAGGACCGGGACGGGACAGCGGTGCTCCGGGTCGACGGAGCCCTCGACCTCGCACTGGCGCCCAAGCTCCGGCAGCTCGCCGAACGTGCGACGCGGCTGCGGCCCGCCGTCCTCGTCATCGACCTCACGGACGTCACCTTCCTCGCCTCGGCCGGCATGGCCGAGCTGGTGCGGGCGCACCGCGGGCTCACCGGCTCGGCGCCGCTGCGGGTGGTGGCCGGCAGCCGGATCACCCTGCGCCCGCTGGAGCTGACCCGGTTGACCGACGAGTTCGCGATCTACCCGTCGCTGCCCGACGCGCTGGCCCCCTGATGACCGCCCCCGCCGGCTTCGACGCCGTACTCGATGCCGTGCGCCGGGCCTTCGTCGACGGCACGGGCGCGCCGGTGGCCACCGAGGTCCGCGCGCTCGGGCCGGTCGAAGCGCAGGCCGTGCTCGACGGCCGGGTCGCGGTGGCCGTGACCGACCCGGCGGTCCTCGCGGACCTGGTGCCGGGCGTCACCGCCGCGCTGGCCGTCGCGGGCGACGGTGGCGAGCGGGCCGCGCTGGTCTACCCCACGGACGAAAACCGCGGGCTGCCGCCGATCGCCGCCGCCATCGAGGCGGCCACCGCGAACCTGGCGGCCACCGTGCGGCGGCTGCGCAGCGAAGCCGCGGTGGTCGACGCGCTGCACTCGACGGGCCGCGAGCTGACCGCCCAGCTCGACATCGACCGGATCGTGCAGGACGCGACCGACGCGGCCACCAAGGCGACCGGCGCCCAGTTCGGCGCGTTCTTCTACAACCTGATCAACGAGTTCGGCGAGTCGTACACGCTGTACACGATTTCGGGGGTGCCGCGGGAGGCGTTCACCCGGTTCCCGATGCCGCGCAACACCGCGGTGTTCGCGCCGACCTTCGACGGCGCCGGCACCGTCCGCAGCCCGGACATCACGCGGGACCCGCGGTTCGGCAAGAACGCGCCGCACCACGGGATGCCGGCGGGACACCTGCCCGTGTGCAGCTACCTCGCCGTGTCGGTGCTGAGCCCGACCAGCGGCGAGGTGCTGGGCGGGTTCTTCTTCGGCCACCCGGAGCCGGACCGGTTCACCGAGCGGCACGAGTACCTCGCCGAGGGCATCGCGAGTTATTCGGCCATCGCGCTGGACAACGCCCGGCTCTACGAACGCGAGCGCACCCTCGCCACCGAGCTGTCCCGGAGCATGCTGCCGGTCACCCCGGACATCCCCGGCCTCGACGTGCTCACCCGGTACCTGCCCGCGGCCACCGGCAGCAAGGTGGGCGGCGACTGGTTCGACGTCATCCGGCTGCCGTCCGGCGCGACCGCGTTCGTCATCGGCGACGTCGTCGGCCACGGCGTCACGGCGGCGACCGTGATGGGCCAGGTCCGGACCGCCGTCCGCTGTTACGCCCTGCTGGAGCTGCCTCCGTCGGAAGTGCTGCGCAACGTCTCCGCGCTGACCGTCGGGCTGTTCGGCGAAAGCTTCGTCACCTGCTTCTACGCCGTCCACCGGCCGGCCGACGGCTCGCTGACGTACGCGAACGCCGGTCACCTGCCGGCGATCCTGGTCCACCCGGACGGCGAGCCGGAGCAGATCGGCGAGGCGATGGCCCAGCCGCTGGGGGTCGGCGCCGACTTCCCGCAGCGCACCTCCGCCTTCCCGGCGGGCGCGGACCTGGTGCTCTACACCGACGGGCTGGTCGAGAGCCGCACCCGCGACCTGACGCTGGGGATCGAGTGGCTGCTCGCCGGGATCCCGGCGCTGCTGACCGCGGCCGACCTGGACACGGCCTGGGACAAGCTCGTCGGCGAGCTGACACACGGGCGCCACGACGACGACATCGCCGTGATCCACGTCCGCCACCGTGGAGAGGACGGCACATGACGGACCCCCTCCCCCCGGGCGCACCGGCTCCCCCGGCCACGTTCCACCGGCGCGCGGTGGCGATCGCCGACCGGCTGCCGGAGCTGCGCGAGGCGCTGGCCGGCTGGCTGGACTCCCTCGGCTTGAGCCTCGAAGAGCAGGAGGACGTCGTCCTCGCGGGCTACGAAGCGATGGCCAACTCGGCCGAGCACGCCTACCGCGAGGGCGACGCGGGCCCGATCGACGTCCGGGCCGAGGAGCTGAACGGACGGCTGACGGTGACGGTCACCGACTACGGCACCTGGCAGCCACCGGTCCCGACGAACGGGTTGCGCGGGCGCGGGCTGCTGCTCATCGACAGCCTCGCCGACCACAGCGCCAAGGTGCACCGCGAGGACGGCACGACCGTCACGATGACCTGGCTGCGCAACGGCGCCACGGCGGTCTGAGCCGGCGGCCGCCGTGAACGACCCGTTCACCACGTCCGACGCCGTGAACGACTCGTTCATGACATCCGGGCGGCCCACCAAAGCCGGACCTTCCCCTTACCCGGCGGGACCTTCCGCCGCCGAGTAGGCTCGCCCGGGGCCGCGTGAACCGGGAGAGTGATGAGCGTCGGCGAGGAATCCGGCCAGCGCGCCGTTTTTCCCGGGACCAGCCGGATGGCGGCCCGGATGCGGGAGTTCGACTGGACGTCGGCCACGCTCGGGGAGCCGGCGGACTGGCCGGCGAGCCTGACCACGGCGGTGCGGATCTGCCTCACCTCCCGCTTCCCGATGATCGTCTGGTGGGGCCCGGAGCTCCGGTTCCTCTACAACGACGCGTACCTGCCGCTGCTCGGCACCAAGCACCCGGCGCTCGCCAAGCGCGGCGCGGAGGTCTGGGACGACATCTGGCACATCGTCGGCCCGATGCTCGAAGGCGTGATGAGCACCGGCGAGGCGACCTGGTCGGAGGACCTGCTGCTGCCGATGAACCGGCACGGCTACTGGGAAGAGACCTACTGGACCTACTCCTACAGCCCGGTCCACGACGACCACGGCGCCGTGCGGGCGGTGTTCACCGCGGTCACCGACACCACCGAGCGCGTGATCGGCGAACGGCGGCTGGCGACGCTGCGGGAGCTCGGCGCGCAGGCCGGGATCGCCCGCACCGTCGGGGAAGCCTGCGAGCTGGTCGCGAACGTGCTCGGGCGGGCCGGCGCCGACGTCCCCTACGCCGCGATCCACGTCCGCGACGGGGACGGTGACCTCCGGGTCGCGGCCGTCACGCCCGGCGGCGAAGGCGCGGGCGACGCGGCGGCCTGGCCGCTGCGGCAGGTGCTGGACGACGGCGTCCCGCAGGTGGTGTCGGACGGGACGTTCGGCGAGCTGCCCGCAGGCGACTGGACCGCCCCGCCCACCGAGGCGATGGTGCTGCCGCTGCCCGGGGACGCCGGCGCCGCGGCCGGCGGCGTCATCGTGCTCGCGGCGAGCGCCGGGCGCGCGCTCGACGAGTCCTACCGGACGTTCCTCGGCCTGGTCGCCCAGCAGACGACGGCGCTGGTCAACGGCGCGCTCGCCTACCAGGCCCAGCAGCAGCGCGCCGAGGACCTGGCCGCGCTGGACGCCGCCAAGACCACCTTCTTCGCCAACATCAGCCACGAGTTCCGGACCCCGCTCACCCTGATCCTCGGCCCGGTCGCGGAGCTGGAGAAGGCCCTGAGCGAGGCCGACGAGCGGGTGCGTGAAGAGGTCGACGTCATCCACCGCAACGCGCTGCGGCTCGGGCGGCTGGTGAACAACCTGCTCGACTTCTCCCGCATCGAGGCGGGCCGGATGCAGGCACGCTTCGAGCCGGTGGACCTCTCGGCGTTCACCGCGGAGCTGGCGAGCGTCTTCCGCGCCGCCGTCGAGCGGGCCGGGCTGGCGTTCGAGGTCGACTGCCCGCCGCTCGCCGAGCCGGTGCACGTCGACCGCGGGATGTGGGAGAAGGTCGTCCTCAACCTGCTGTCCAACGCGGTCAAGTACACCTTCGACGGCGCGATCCGGGTGAGCACCGCCCTGGAAGCCGGGCACGCCGTGGTCGCGGTGTCGGACACCGGGATCGGCATCGACGCCGGCGAGCTGCCGCGGCTGTTCGAACGGTTCCACCGGATCCCGTCGGTGCGGGCGCGCTCGAACGAAGGCAGCGGGATCGGTCTCGCGCTGGTGCGGGAGCTGGTCGGCATGCACGGCGGCGGTGTCACCGTGGAGAGCACGCCCGGCGCCGGCACGACGTTCCGGATCCGGCTGCCGCTGGGCACCGGGCACCTGCGGGCCGAGCACCTCGCGCCGGCGCCCTCGGGCGGCGGGATCGCGGCGGAGGTCGCCGAACCGTACGTGCAGGAGGCCCTGCGCTGGCTGCCCGACGGCGGCCACGACACGCCGCCCGCACCCGCTCCGGTCGGCGGCGCCCGGGTGCTGATCGCCGACGACAACGCCGACATGCGCGACTACCTCGCCCGGCTGCTGCGCGACGACTACGCATTGACCGCGGTGCGCGACGGCGTCGAGGCGTTCGCCGCCGCCTGCGCCGAGCCGCCCGACCTGATCATCAGCGACGTCATGATGCCGCGGATGGACGGCCTGAGCCTGCTCGCCGAGCTGCGGCGCGATCCGCGCACCGCCGCCGTGCCCGTGCTGCTGCTGTCCGCCCGGGCCGGCCAGGAGGCCGCCGTCGACGGGCTGGGCGCCGGCGCCGATGACTACCTGGTGAAGCCGTTCTCGGCGCGGGAGCTCGTCGCCCGCGTCCGCACGACCATCCAGCTCGCCCGGCTGCGGACGCAGCATTCCCGGTGGCGGGCGGCGATGATCGACTCGCTGCAGGAGGGCTTCTTCGTCTGCGACGCCGCCGGGCGGGTCGTCGAGATCAACGCCGCCTGCGCCGAGCTGCTCGGGTTCGGTCCCGAGGGCCTGCCCTACGCGCCGCCGTTCCCGTGGCTGCCGAGCCGGGACACCGATCCCGTCGCGTACCGGCAGGTCGCGGACGCGCTGGGCCGGGCCGGGGCCGACCCCGCCGGGAGCTTCGTGCTGCCGCTGCGGCACCGGGCCGGGCACCGGGTGTGGGCCGCGATCGCCTACAACGAGCTGCACGACGACGAGGGCCGCCGCCGGCTCGTCGGCACGATCCGCGACGTCACCGCGGAGCGCTACGCCGTCCAGCGCGAAAGCGCGCTCGCCTCGATGAACCAGCGCCTGGCCGGCGTCAGCGGGGTGCCGGACGTGCTCCGCACCGCGCTCGACCTGCTGCGCGAGCTGTGGCAGGCCGAGCGGGTGCTCGCGGTGAGCTGGGCGCCGGACGGCGAGCCGGGCGTCACGTCGACCGATCCCGGCGACCGGCACTGGACGGACCTCGCGACCCCGCTGCGCGAAACGCTCGGCCAGGTCCGCGCGCTCCCGGCGCTGCACGCGACCCCGGCCGACGGCGGGGCCGGCACCACCCTCGACCACCCCGGCGGCCGGCTGACCCTCTGGGTCGACCCCGCACCGGACCGCCCGCTCGGCACCGAGGACCGGACGCTGCTGGCGCTGCTGGCCGGGACGCTGGCGCACGCCCTGCGCCGCGCCCACCGCGACGACCGGCAGCGCGAGGTCGCCTTCGCGCTGCAGCGTTCCATCCTCGGCCCGGCCCAGCTCCCCGACGGGTTCGCGGTGCGCTACGAACCGGCGAACCCGCCCCTGGAGGTCGGCGGCGACTGGTACGACGTCGTCGCACTGGCCGGCGACCGGATCGGCATCGTCGTCGGCGACTGCGTCGGCCGCGGGCTCGCGGCGGCCGCGGTGATGGGCCAGCTCCGCAGCGCCTGCCGCGCGCTGCTGCTGGAGGCCAACAGCCCGGCGCACACGCTGACCGCGCTCGACCGCTTCGCCGACCGGCTGCCCGGCGCCCTCTGCACCACGGTCTTCTGCGGGATCCTCGACCCGGCCACCGGCGCGCTCACCTACAGCAGCGCCGGGCACCCGCCGGCCACCCTCGTGCACCGCGACGGCACCGCGGAGTTCCTCGACGCGGGAGCCAGTGTGCCGCTCGCCGTCCGCGTCCCGGCCAGCCGCCCGGAGGCCACCGCGGTCGTCCCGATCGGCTCGCTGCTGATGCTCTACACCGACGGCCTGGTCGAGCGGCGCCGCGAGTCGCTCGACGACGGCATCGACCGGGCCACCACGGTCGCCCACGGCGCGCGCGACGCCGACCTCGCCGACCTGGCGGCCACCCTGATGGGCCGCCTCCGGCCGGACGACGGGTACGAGGACGACGTCGCGCTGCTGCTCTACCGCCGGACGGTGCCCCGGCTGGCGCTCGACTTCCCGGCGCACCCGGACAGCCTGGCCTCGACCCGCCACTGGCTGCGCGGCTGGCTGGCCACCGCGGTGCTCGACGAGGACCTCGCGCAGGACGTGCTGGTCGCCGTGGGCGAGGCCTGCGCCAACGCCGTCGAGCACGCCTACCCCGGGGGCACCGGGGCCGGGGCGAACGCACACCTGGCGGCCGAGCTCACCGGCCCGCGGCTGGTCGTCACGGTGACCGACCGCGGCCACTGGAAGCAGCCGCCGCCGGACAACCACGTGCTTCGCGGCCGCGGTGTGCCGATGATGGAGGCGCTGGCCGACGCGGTCACCCTCCGGCACGACACGGCCGGCACCACCGTCACGCTTGAATGGAGGATCGGTTCGTGACGACGGCACTCACGCTGGTCGCCGCCCCGGGTGACAACGGGGACCGGGTCCTGACCGTCACGGGTGAGATCGACATGAGCAATGCCGCGGAGTTCGGCGCGGCGCTCGACCGCGAGCTGGCGGCCGGGCCGGTGGTCACCGTCGACCTCACCGGCGTGGCCTACCTCGACAGCGCCGGGGTCGCGGTGCTGTTCGACCGGGCCGACGAGCACGACCTGCGGCTGGTGGCGCCGCGGCTGCTCGACCGCGTGCTGCGGGTGTCCGGCCTCACCCAGGTCTCGAAAGTGACCATCCGCTGAAGGATTGAGCAGCGGCTCACCGGGTATGAGGAACGCAGCGACGGTCGCGGGGTGGGTTGTGCCACCGGTCGCCGCGAGGTGGTTCCCGGCGCCAACCCACGACGTTCAGCAGTGAGCGCCGGGCCGGAGCCACCGCCCCCTCCAGTCTCGGTGTGTTGCGGAGCACGCGACACCTCCGAGTAAGGTTTCGCCGTTCCGTTGAAGCAGCAGCGGTCCACCACTCGACCGCAGCCGCCCGGGACGGAGATGACCAGAGTGACCGGTGAGCCGATTCCGTCCGAGCACCTCGACGAGCTGACCGCCGCGATGGCGGACCTCGCCGGCACGCTCGAAGCCGAACCCGGCGAGGCCGAGATCCTCGACGCCGTGTGCGCGGAGGCCGTCCGCGTGATCCCGGGCGCCGACATGGCCAGCATCACCGCGATCCGGGACGGCGAGCCGGAGACCGCGGCCTCCACCGACGAGCGTGCCGTCGACATCGACCGCGTCCAGTACGCGGCGGGTGAAGGACCGTGCCTGCGGGCGGCGGACTCGGGGGAGATCGTCCGGCTGCCGCTCGCCACGGCCGGACAGCTGTGGCCCGAGTTCACCCAGCACGCGCGGCGCCTCGGTGTCGGCAGCTACCTCGCCGCGCCCCTGCGGGTGGACGAGCACCTCGGCGGTGCGCTCAACCTCTTCGGTTACGGCGACCACGGGTTCGCCGAGACCGACTCCCGGCTGCTGGCGCTGTACACCACGATCGTCTCGTTCGGCCTGCGCACCACGCGGCGCTACCACCAGGCCCGGCAGCGGGCCGCCGACCTCGAGACGGCGATGAGATCGCGGGCGGTGATCGAGCAGGCCAAGGGCATCCTGATGGCCGTGCACCGGATCACCGCCGAAGAAGCCATGAAGCGCCTCATCGCGGAGTCACAGCACTCGAACGTCAAGCTCCGGGACGTCGCGACGCGGTTCGTCGATCAGCTGTCCTCGGGCGGCACCCCCGGCTGACGCGCGCGTTCAGGCGGTGCGACGGACGGGAAACGGCCAGGTCAAGGTCATCATGGTGCCGTCGCCGGTCGAGCGCAGGTCGAGCCCGTCGACGAGGTTCTGGATCAGCCGCAGCCCACGGCCGCGCCCGCCGCCCTCTTCGAGCGACTCCCACCGGCCCTGGTCGGCGATGGTGATGACCAGCACGTCCTCGTCGATCCGCGCCCGGACGTCGATCAGCCCCGGCCGGCCCCGGTAGGCGTGGTCCAGCACGTTGGCCATGGCCTCCCAGCAGGCCAGCACGACGTCGTCGGCTTGCCGCCCGACCTCGTCGCCCGCTCGCCGCCGCAACCACGAAATCAGGTGCTTGCGCAGACTGGGCAAAGTGCGCGGGGAAACAGTTCCGCGGTACCGCCAGCTGTCCGCTCCGTGCTCTTCCACGTTCACCTCCTCGGGGGACTGTGGGTTTGCTACCCACCGGTCCGGCTTTTCAATCACCGGTCACCACTTCCCTGCTGCCGTTCGGACCTGGCGCGGCGCGGACCGGCGTGATCGGATGTGCGGATGACTCGGTCGACGTCGTCCGTGGTGCTGTCCGTCGTGGTGTGCTCGGTGCTGGCCACGACCTGCTTGCCGGGGCCGGTGGCCGCCGCGGCGCCCGCGCCGGGGCCGGGTGCGGTTTCGCACTTCGGCCTGGCCCGCAAGGACTGCCTGGGCACCGCGCGGAACACGGCCAGCAAGGCGTGGTTCACCGTCGCGGGCGGGGTGCTCTCCGACGTCTACGCGCCGGTGATCGACAACACGAACGTCGAAACGCTGCAGTTCGCCGTCACCGACGGTCGCAGCTTCACCGACCTGCAGGCCCGCGACATGACCTACACGGTGCGGACCAGCGCGGGCGGGATGGCGTGCGAGGTGACGTCGACCCCGCGCAGCGGGAAGTACCGGCTGGTCACCGACTACCTGACCGACCCGGCGCGGACCGGCGTGCTGATCCGGACGCGCCTGGAGCCGCTGCGCGGCTCGGGCCGGGACCTCAAGGTCTACGTGCGGTTCGACGCGAGTGTCAACGGCAACGGCGGGGGCGGCCCGGCCAACGGCGGCGGGGACACCGCCACGGTCGACGCGGGGACGTCCGCGCTCGTCAGTGCCGACACCAACACCGTCTCCAGCGCCCCGGCCCGCGACTACGGCACTCCCCTGGCGGCCGCCTTGCGTGCCGACCGGCGTTTTCTGAGCACCGCCAGCGGTTTTGCCGGCACCGCGGGTGACGGGCTCGCCCAGCTGGACCGCGACCACCGGCTCACCGACACGACGCCGTCGGCGGTGAACGGCAACGTCGTCCAGACCGCCCAGCTGGATCTGGAGCCGCGCCGGCCGGCGGTGCTGGCGCTGGGCTTCGGCGCGGACGCGCGGGCGGCCGTCCAGACCGCGGGCGCGAGCCTGCGCACGCCGTTCGACCAGAGCTACCGCGACTACGCGCGCGGCTGGCGTGACTACGACAACGGGCTGATCCCGTTGCGCGGCAAGGACTCCGACACGTACTTCCAGTCCGTCAACGTGCTGAAAGCCAGTGAGGACAAAACGTTCCCCGGCGCGGTCGTGGCGTCGCTCGGCAGTCCGTGGGGCCAGGCGGTTTCGGCGGGTGACGCGCCCGGCGGCAAACCCGTCTACTTCGGGTCCTACCGCGAGATCTTCGCGCGTGACCTCTACGAAAGCTTCTCCGGCCTGCTCGCGGCAGGCGATCGCGAGACCGCGCGGGCGAGCGTGCGGTGGCTGTTCTCACGCCAGCAGCAGCCGGACGGCCGGTTCCCGCGCAACTCCCTGCTCAACGGCAAGAAGGCGCCCGACTCCGGCGGTGACCAGCTCGACGAAAGCGCGTACCCGATCCTGATGGCGTTGCAGGCCGGGCTCGACCGGGACCGGACGCTCTACACCGGCCACATCCGGGCGGCCGCGGACTTCGTCGTCGCGCACGGGCCGTCGTTCGGCTCGGAGCGCTGGGAAGAACAGGGCGGCTACTCCCCTTCGACGATCGCCGCCGAGATCGCCGGGCTCGTCGCGGCCGGCGTGATCGCCGACCGCAACGGCGACCCGGCGCGCGCCCGCGTCTACCGCGCCACCGCGGACCACTTCCAGCGCAGCATCAAGGGCTGGACGGTGACGCAGAACGGGCCGTACGGCGGCCGGTACTTCCTGCGGCTGACGAAGAACGGCGACCCGGACTCGGAGTACTTCTACAACCTGGGCAACGGTTCGATCGACGCGGACCAGCGCGCGGTGGTCGACGCCGGGTTCCTCGAGCTGACCCGCCTCGGTGTGCTGCCGGCGAACGACCCGGACGTCACCGCGTCGCTCGGTGTGGTGGACCGGGTGATCAAGCGGGACACCCCGGCCGGGCCGGGCTGGTACCGCTACGGCACTTCCGCGCCGGGCAGCGAGGACGGCTACGGCGACTGTTACGAGCCCGACCCGACGAACTGCGCCCCGAACGGCGCGCCGTGGCCGTCGACGAACACCGGGTCCGGGCACCTGTGGCCGGTGCTCGCCGGTGAACGGGGTGAACAGGCCGTGCAGACCGGCGACCGCGCGGGTGCGGCGGCGCTGCTGCGCGCGATGCGGGCCCAGACCGGCGGCACCGGGCTGATTCCCGAGCAGGCGTGGGAAAACCCGGCGCTGCCGGCGTCGCCCTACGGCACCGACCCGCGCACGGCGTCGATCGGCTTCACACCGGGGCAGCCCGCCGGTTCGGTCGCGCCGCTGAGCTGGGCGCAGTCCCAGTCGGTGCGGCTCGCCCGCGCGCTGGCCGACGGCCGGCTGCCCGAACAGCCCGCCGACGTCCGCTCGCGGTACGTCTCGCACGCGCCGCCCGCGGCCCTGGCGGTGACGCTGGACGCACCCGCGTCGGTGTCCACCGCGACCGCGGCGGTCACCGGCACCGCGCCCGCCGGCAGCCGCGTCGACCTCGCCGTGTCGGCCACCGACGCCGGGACGACGTCCGTGCTGTCGGTGCGGGCTTCGGCGGCGGGGACGTTCGGTGCGACGGTGCCGACCCCGCTCGGCGCGAACGTCGTCACCGCGACCGCCACCACCGGCGCGGGCACCGGGTACGCGCAGAAGACGATCAGCTCGGACTTCGTCACCGGCACCGTGCTGCTCGACACCACCGACCCCGACGGCGACGACAACGGCCCGGGCACGTACACCTACCCGACGGCGGGCGACTTCCACGCCGGCGCGTTCGACCTGCAGCGGTTCCAGCTCATCGACTCGGGCACGAACCTGGTGTTCCGGGCGCAGATCCGCGACCTGTCCCCGACGTTCGGCTCACCGCTGGGCGCCCAGCTGCTGACGATCTACGCGCACGACCCGGCCGCGACGGCGACGTCGACCGCGGCGCCGTTCCCGAGCCGGGCGTACACGATCGCGCCGCAGGACGCGTGGAGCCGGCGCATCGAGGTCCAGGGCTTCGCCGAACCGTCCCTCGTCGACGCTTCGGGTGCTTCGCTGGCAACGCCGTCAGTGCAGGCTTCGCAGGCGACGCGGTACATCACGGTCAGCGTGGCGAAGGCGGCGCTGGGGACACCGGCCGCCGGCTGGACGTTCGCGGTGGTGCTCACCGGCCAGGACGGCAACTCGCCGGACCAGGCGCGTCCGTTCACGCCGACGGCCGGGCAGTACACGTTCGGCCTCTGCGCGGCGGGCGGCACGGCGCCGCTCTGCACCGCGGACCCGGCCACCGCCCCGAAGGCGCTCGACGTGCTGACCCCGGCCGGGGTGGACCAGGCGGCCGAGCTCGACCCGACTCGCGGGCCGGTCGCGGTGCGCGGCGTGCCGGTGGGCTGATCTGGCAAAGTCGTGGTCGTGATCGACGACATCCGCCGACCACTGACCGGGACGGGCACCAACCTGCTCGGCCTGGTCAAGCACCTGACGCTGACGGAAGCCCGCTACTTCGGCGAGGTGTTCGACCGGCCGTTCCCCGAACCGTTGCCGCGGTGGGACGACACCGGCGCGCCTGCGACCACTCCGACACGACGATCGCCGCGCTCGCCGTCGACTCCCCCGGCCACGTGCCGTGGTGGCGGGAACAGCTGGACGGGACGACCGGGTCCGCGAACCACCTGCGGGACGCGGCTTTCTGGGCGGCCCGGCACGCGGAGGTCGAGCGGGCCGCACGAGCCGCGGCGGCCACGCCCGGTCGTTAGGGAGGACGTTCAAGATCACCCACGGTTGCTTTTGTGCGGGCAATCGCACTTCGGAGCTAACCTGATCGTGTTGTGGGCATCTTTCTTGGTGACCGCGGATTCCGGTGGACAGCTCACCGGACCGCCCGCCACCGGAAGGGGTTCCCGCTCATGTCCGTTCGTCCGAGCGTCCGCCGCACCGTGACCGCCCTGGCCGTGACCGGCGCCGCCGCGACCGCCGTAGTCGCCGCGGCCGGGACCGCGTCCGCGATGCCGACCGACTTCAACTGCGCGTCTTCGCAGATCGACACCACGCTGGTCGCCGGTTCGCCGGGTGCGGGCCAGCGCTACGCGTACGTGCAGTTCACCGCGAAGCCCGGCGAGTCCTGCACGCTGCAGGGCGCGCTGCCGATCGCGCTCACCGGCGCCGACGGCGTCACGGTGACCCCCGACCCGGCCGCCGCCGACGCCCCGCCGGTCACCGTCGCCGACGGCGCGCCCGCGTCGATGCTGCTGCACTGGACCGGCATCGAGGCCCCGGAGAACCAGGTGCAGCCGGCGAGCGTCACGGTCACCGCGCCCCAGACGACCACCCCGCGCGGCGACACCAGCGACCCGGCGATCACCCTGCCCTGGAACCAGGGCCCTCTCGACAAGTCCGCCGACGCGCACGAGCTGACCGTCAGCGCGGTGACCGCCGGCCCGGCCCAGCCCTGACCCGCGCTTCAAACGCCCCAATGTGTGCATGGGGCCGGTGCGGCGCCGAGCAACGTCCACTGTGGACAAATGGTCAGCGACGGCCGCCGTGGTCGTCGCCCGCTTCGCCGCCGTGGCGCCCGTGGTCGTCGTCGGACTCACTGTGCCGCCCGTGGTCGTCGTCCCGGCCGCCGTGGTCGTCACCGAGGTCGTGAGTCGGCCCGTCGTCGTAACCGCCCCGCGTCGGATACGTGCTCGGCGCGGGCAGGCTCGAGGTTCCGGTCGGCCGCGTCGTCTCCGGCGAAGCACTGGTCGCCGCGCTCGTCTCCGTGAGCCGGGTGGCCGACGACCCGCTCGTCGAGGTCGGCTGCACCGACGTCGGCGCCTGGGTCCCGTCGTCCGCTCCGGACTGGGCGAGCGCGACCGTCGTACCCCCGGCCGCGAGTGCCGCCCCGGCCGCCGCGATCACCAGAATCTTCCGCATGACTGCTCCTTCGTGTTCTCCGACAACGAGAGAAGCTTGTCCCGCAAGGTGATAGCGGCGCGCTGTGTGCTGCTTAAGGCATCCCTAAAGCCTTCCCGAGCTCCAGCACGATCCGCGCCCCGTGCGGCCGGACCTGCGTGACGGCGAACGTCCCACCGGACGCGCGTGCGGTCTGGCGCGCGATGTCGAGCCCGAGCCCGCTCGACCCGGCGCCGCTCGCGCCCCGGGTGAGGACGCCGTTGTCGAACCCCGGCCCCTCGTCCGAGACCTCCAGCCGGACGCCGTCGGGCGTGGCCGCGAGCCGGATCGCATACCCCGTGCCCTCGGGTGTGTGCGCAAAGACGTTGCCCAGCAACGCGTCCAGGCACGCGGCCAGCTCCGGCTCCCCCACCGCGACCGGGAGCGGGCCGGGATCGAGCAAGACCGTCACCGGTCGGTCCTGGTCCTGGGCCAGCACCGACCAGAACTCCGCCCGCGCACCCACCACCGCGACCGCGTCGCACGAACCGGGCGCGGAGTCGCGGGCGCGCGCCTGGTCGATGAGCGCGGTGACCTGACGCTCCAGGCTCTCGGCGTGCCCGGTGATCCGCTCGGCCTCGGCGGGGTCGGTGAGCGACTCGGCGTCCAGCCGCAGCACGGTCAGCGGTGTCCGCAGGCGGTGCGAGATGTCGGCGACGGCCTCGCGCTCCTGCCGAACGAGGTCGCGGATCCGCGCGGCCAGAAGGTTGAGCGCGGCGGCGACCGACCGCACCTCCGCCGGGCCGCCGGGGCGGGCGCGCGCGTCGAGGTCCCCTTCGGCGAGCCGGCGCGACACCGCGGCGAGCTCGTGCACCGGCCGCACGATCGAGCGGGCCAGCCAGTCGGCGACGAACACCCCGAGCGCCAGCAGCAGCACGCCCAGCGCGGCCAGCACCAGCCAGGCCGCGCCCAGCCCCCGGGTCAGCTCCGCGCGGTCGACGAAGGCTCGCACCACCGCCGTCCCCCGCGGCAGGCCTTGCACCGCGACGAGGATCTCGCGGCCGCCGGCGTCCTCGACGGTCAAGCTGCTGCCCTGCGCCGCCGCCAGCGCGACCCCGGGGGTGCGCGGGCTCGGAGCGCCGAGCACCGTGCCGTCGGGCAAGAACACCGTCACCGGGTGGCCCGCAGTGGTGTTGAGCTGGTCGACCGCCGGCCGCAGCGCCGCCGCCTCGGCCGTCGCGACCAGGGAAGTGAGGGACTGCGCCTTCGCCGTGGCAGCGGTGACCGCACGGTCGGCCGTGACCGAGCTCAGCAGGATCGCCAGCGGCACCAGGAAGGCGGCGAGCACCAGGCTCATCGCGGCGGCGACCAGCACCGCGAGCCGCCGCCTCACGCCCCGGCCCCCGGCTCGGCCAGCCGGACGCCGACCCGACGCACGGTGTGCAGGTACCGCGGCTCCTGCGCGGTCTCGCCGAGCTTGCGCCGCAACCACGACAGGTGCACGTCCACGGTCTTGTCCGCCCCGGCGTACGGCAGCTTCCAGACGTCGGCGAGCAGCTCGCGCTTGCTCACCACCGTCCCGGCCCGGCTCGCGAGGTAGTGCAGCAGGTCGAACTCACGCGGGGTGAGGTCCAGCGGCGCGCCGTCGAGGGACGCTTCCCGCGTCCGGGCGTCGACCGACAGGCCGCCGACGACCACCGGCGCCGTCGTCTCCTCCGGTTCGGCCCGCCGCAGCACCGCGCGGATCCGCGCGTCGAGCTGCGCGCCGCCGAACGGCTTGACCACGTAGTCGTCGGCCCCCGCGTCGAGCAGCCGGACGATCTCGTCCTCGGCGCCGCGCGCGGTGACCACGATGATCGGCACCGCGCTGACCGCCCGCACCATCCGCAGCACCTCGCGGCCGTCGAGGTCGGGCAGTCCCAGGTCGAGCAGGACGACGTCGGGCCGGTCGGTGACGGCCGCCTGCAGCCCGGACATCGCGGTCGGCGCGGACGTCACCGTGTGCCCGCGCTCGGTCAGCGCCCGCAGCACGGCCGTGCGGATGGTCGGGTCGTCCTCGACGAGCAGCACCGTCGCCATTTCCGGGAGGCTACACACGCACGGGCGCTCCGCCGGCTTCCCGGCGAACGCTAAGAACGCCTTAGCCGTGCTTTAACCCTCGCGGGTGGCACAGTGGGCACATGGGACGGCGTGCGCTGCTGATGACGGCGGGCTGGCTGCTGGCCGCCGGCGCCACCGCCGCGGTCGGCACGGCGGCCCTCGACGTGGTCGGCGCGGGCATCCTCGGCCCGCAGAACCAGCCTCTGTCCCAGGAGGACGTCGCCCGCGCGCTCGAAACCGTGCCGGTGACAACCCCGTCCGCGCCGCCGTCGACCGTGGCCACCACCTCGACCGCCCCGGCGCCGCGCGGCCTGACCGTCCCCGGCGGCACCCTGGTCGCGCGGTGCGCCGGGAGCCAGGTCGAGCTGATGTCGTGGAGCCCGGATCCGGGCTACCGCGCCGACGACGTCGTCCGCGGCCCGGCCACCACCGCGTCGGTGAAGTTCAAGGACGACGGCACCGAGAACGAGGTGGCCGTGACGTGCCGCGACGGCGAACCGCACGCCGAAACGGTCGCCGACGACGACCATCGCGGGCACGGCTAGCGCGGCAGCCCCGCGTTGAGCCGCGCCAGGATGCCGTGCGGGAACGGCAACTCCGGCGCGCTCACTTCGGTCAGCCGGTCCAGCTGCGCCTCGGTGAGGTCGAGGGCGAGCGCGCCGAGGGTGTCGGCGAGCTGCTCCGGTGACCGCGCGCCGATCAGCGGCGCCGGCATCGCCGGGCGGCGCGTCACCCAATGCAGCGCCACCTGCGCCGGGGTTGCGCCTGCCTCGGCCGCGATCTCGCGGACGACGTCCAGCACCGCCCAGCGGCTTTCGGGCAGGGATCGGTAGGGCGCGCCCTCGGCGAGCCGGCCCTCCCCGGCGCCGTCACGGGTGTACTTGCCGGTGAGGAACCCGCCGCCGATCGCGCCCCACGGCTGGACCGCGATGCCGAACTCCCGCGCCAGTGGCACGTGTTCGGCCTCGATCGCGCGCTCGACCAGGGAGTACTCCAGCTGCAGCGCCGTCACCGGCGGCCCGCCGAGCATCGCGGCCTTCGTCGCGTACCAGGCCGGGACGTCGCTAAGCCCCACCGCGCGGATCTTCCCGGCGCGCACCAGGTCGCCGAACGCGGCCATCACCTCTTCGGCCGGGGTGAAGCCGTCCCAGACGTGCAGCCAGTACAGGTCGACGTGGTCGACGCGCAGCCGGCGCAGCGAAGCCTCGAGCGAGGCGACCATGTTCTTGCGCCCGTTGCTGCGGTGGCGGGGATCCGACCGCGGCGCGCCGCCGCTGAAGCCGGGACCCGAGTACTTGGTGGCGAGCACGACGTCGTCGCGGTCGACGTCGCGGAGGAACTCGCCGACCAGTTCTTCGCTGCGGCCGGCGCTGTAGTTGTCGGCGGTGTCGACGAAGTTGCCGCCGCCCTCGACGTAGGCGCGGAAGATCTTGCGGGCGGTGCCGTCGTCGGCGCAGAAGGATCCGGTGCCGAAGGTCAGCGCGCCCAGCGCCAGCGGGGAAACCCGCAGGCCGGAGCGGCCCAGCGGCCGGTAGTCGTCCAGTTCGGTCATGCCCTCGATCGTGCAACCCGGAGCGCGGTCCGAGTCAAACCCGATCGAGGGACTGCCCGGAGGGCACAAGCGGGCAAGGATGGAGAGAAAACAAGGCATATCGCCGGTAATCCCCGGGTGAACATCCGGGGTGCGCTAGCCTGGCCGGATCGTGGGCCCGGCCGTGCGCGCCGGCCCGTACCCCGGCGTGGCGAGGAGTCGAATTCGTGCAACCGAACCTGGGGCCAGGTGAAGACTTCCAGCTGCTGCTCGAGCGGCAGGTCCGGGACATGCAGTCGAAGGCCGCCGCGCTGAGTGAAGCGCTTTCCGAGGCCGGCGCGACGGTCCGCACCCGCGACGGCGCCGTCACCGTGACGCTCGCGCCGAACGGCGCGCTCACGAACCTCGAGCTCGGGCACCGGGCGTGCGAAATGGGACCGGCCCGGCTGACCGCGGCGATCATGGGCGCGGTGCGTGACGCGCAGCGCCAGACCGCCCGCCGCGTCGCGGACTCCTTCGCCACCATCAACGGCGACGGCGAGTCCACCGAAATGGTCCGGTCCTTCCTGCCGCCGGACCCGCCGCCGGACGGCGACTTCGCCGCGCCGGCGGACGCCGAGCCCGAGCGCACCCCGCCGCAGGCCGCGACCCCGCCGCCACCACCGCCTCCCCCGCGGCCGGCCGGGCCGCCGTCGGCCGGGCCCGCGCCGCGGCGCCGTCCCCCGGTCGAGGACCACCCCGACGACGAAGCGAACCCCTGGTGAGCGGCGGCGGCTTCCGGGTCGACTCCGAGCCGCTGGCGAAGTTCGGCCAGCACCTCGACGAACTGGAAAGCAACCTCAAGAGCACGGCCGACCTGGTCGGCGGCATGACCTGCGACCCCGGCATGTTCGGCATCAACCCGGCGTGCCAGCTGATGGCCGCGGGCGCGAGCACCTGGACCGACAAGGCGCACCACCAGTTCGGGGACTACGCGAAGACCATCGGCGAGTTCGCGGACAAGGTCGCCGAGGCCGCGAAGCGGTACAAGTCCGGTGAGCAGGACGCCGTCGACTCGATCGTGAGGTTCGAATAGTGGCCGACGACTACCAGAGCAAGGACGTCAGCCTCCACGGTTCCGAGCTCTTCAACGAAGACAACCGGGCGGCCGGGGCGGGGTTCTTCGAGGCCGCCACGGGCCTCGACAAGGCCGTCAAGGAGAACGACAAGGTCGCCATCGGCATCGGCTCGGCGGGCATGGCGCTGGAGACCATCGGCCTGGTGCTGGACCCGATCGGCAGCCTGCTGACCGCCGGGATCGGCTGGCTCATCGAGCACATCACGATCCTGCGGTGGCCGCTGGACATCCTGATGGGCGACCCCATCGGCATCGCGGCGGCCAGCGAGGCGCTCACCGCCGAGAAGAAGAAGCTCGAAGAGTGGTCCACGGGTCATCAGCAGGCGATCGACGCGCTGATGAAGGACTGGTCCGGCAAGGCCGCCGACGCGTTCAAGAAGGACATGGACGCGGTGACCGAGCAGCTGAGCTCGCTCGGCTGGTACCTGGACCAGGCCGGCAAGAACATGAAGATCGCCGGCGGCATCGTCGGCGCGTTCCGCGGCATCTTCCGCGACCTGATCGCGATGCTGCTGGCGACGATCATCAAGGGCGCCCTGATCGCGGCGGCGCTCGCCCCGGTGACGTTCGGCGCGTCGATCGCGATCTTCATCGGCACGACGATCGGCACGGTGGCCACGGCCCTGGGCAAGATCGGCACCAAGCTCATCGAGCTGGCCAAGAAGCTGGGTGACCTGGTGGCGTCCCTGGCGAAGATGGGCAAGGCGGGCGACGAGCTGGCCGGGGCGAAGCCGCCCGCGAGCAGCCTGACCCCGACGCCCACCCCGAAGCCGGACGCGACTCCGTTGCCTAAGCCGGACGCGACGCCGCCACCGCCGAAACCGGGCGACAGCAGCGCGACACCGCCCCCGGCGACCCTCAAGCCCGACCCTGCGCCGCCGAAGCCCGACCCGGCACCGTCGTCCTCGTCGACGACCCCGGACCCGGCTCCCGCGCCGCCCAAGCCCGACCCGAAGCCGGACACCACACCGTCCTCGGCCACTCCGGACCCGACGCCGGCACCGCCGAAGCCCGACCCGGCGCCGTCGACCCCGGACCCGGCGCCGAAGCCGGACACAACCCCGTCCTCGGCGACCCCGGACCCGACGCCGGCTCCGGCACCGCCGAAGCCCGATCCCGCACCGCCGAAGCCGGACCCGGCACCGTCGTCGTCGGCCACGCCCGACCCGGCGCCGGCGCCCGCCGCGCCCAAGCCCGACCCGGCCCCGCCGAAGCCGGATCCCGCGCCGCCCAAGCCGGACCCGGCACCGTCCTCGTCGTCGGCCACCCCGGACCCGGCTCCCACGCCGCCCAAGCCCGACCCGAAGCCGGACACGACGCCGTCCTCGTCGTCGACGACCCCGGACCCGGCACCGCCCAAGCCGGACCCGGCACCGCCGAAGCCCGACCCGGCACCGTCGTCGTCGGCCACCCCCGACCCGGCACCCACCCCGGCGCCGACTCCGGCGCCGCACAAGCCGTTCACCGACCAGATGACCAACGTCATCCGGGACAAACTGTCCAAGATGGACGGTGTGACGCCGGAGATCATGCAGAAGTTCGACAAGATCAGCAACTTCTCCGTGCACGAGCTCGGCAAGGTCTTCGGCAAGGAGGGCGCCGAGAAGTTCGAGTCGGCGGTCAAGGTCATGACCGACCCGTGGTTCGGCAAGTCCGGGCTGGCCGGCAAGACCGTCGTCGACCTGATCAAGGGTGTGCCCGCGAGCATCGGCAACGTCACCGGCGGGGACGACGACAACTGACGGGTCAGGGGTCGGAGAGGATCACCGCGCGCGAGGCCAGGTGCAGGGCCAGGCGTTCGTCCGGCCGGGACAGGTCCACCCCGAGCAGCTGCTCGATCCGCGCGACGCGGGCGGCCACGGTGTTGCGGTGCACACCCAGCACCGTGGCCGTCTCCGCGATCGACGACTCGGCGTCGAGGTAGGCGGCCAGCGTCCGGACCAGGTCGCCCGGTGCCGGCCGCAGCGGTGCGACCAGGGCTCGCACCGCGGGTTCGAACGTGTCCGTGCGGGTCCACTCGAGCAGCAGCTGGGCCATGCCGAGCTGGTCGACGTGCAGGAAGTGCCCGGTTTCCGGGCGGGTCGCGGCCAGCCGGGCGGCGTCGTTCGCCTCGGCGACCGTCGCGGCCAGCCCTTCGGGACGCGGGTGCGGCCGTCCCACACCCATGTGTGTGCCCAGGCGCAGCGCCCGGTGCACCGCCTGCAGCCGGCTCGCCAGCGCCCGCACCCGTTCCGCGGTCGGCTCGTGGTCGAAGGTGACCCAGCCGGTCCAGCCGTCACCGTGCTCGACCACAACGGCGTCGACGTCCCCGGCCCGCAGCGCGCGCACCACCTCCTGGGTGCGCGCCACCGTGTCGACCGCCGCCGGCACGCCGATGTGCAGCCCGACGTGCCAGCCGCCGAGCCGCCAGCCCGCGTCCGCGACGCGGCGGCGCAGGTCCGCACCCGGCTCGGTGTCCAGCCGCAGCAGGTCACCGAGCAACGCCGTGCGCGAGCGTGCGTCCCGTTCCAGCTCCAGCCGATTGGCCAGCAGCCACCGCTGCAGGGCGCCGGCGGCGACCGCGAGCGCGGGCGGCACCACGTCGGCCCGGGCGGCCTCGGTGCCCCGCAGTTCGACGGCCAGCCACATCGCCGGCCGCTGCAGCAGCACGGGATGCGCCAGCAGGACACCGTCGTCGAGCTCGGCCCGCTGCGGCACCGGCTCGTCGAGCCGCACCCGCCCGTCCACATCCCCGGCGAGCGGAGCCCCACGATCATCAAGCACGGCGACCGGTGACCGCAGCAGCCTCCGCAGCACCGCGACGACCTCTTCGGGCGGCCGAAGCCGGTCCCCGAGCGCGCGATGCGTGGCCAGCAGCAGGCCGGCCCGGTCCAGCTCGGGCGCGGCGAGCCACAACCGAGCCTCGACAAGCAGATCCAGCGGCGGCGCACCGGTGCCCAGCAAGGGCACGCCCAGCCGCTCGGCGAGCAGCCGCGACGCGGTGAGCGGCTCGGTGCCGGGCAGCAGAACTCCGGTGGCCCCGGCGTCGGCACATCGGCGTAACAGGGCATCGATCTGCCAGTCGGTCCCCGCGACGGGCCGCGCGACGACGGTCAGTTCTTCGGCGGCTGGGAGGTGCGAGGCGTCCAAAGTGGCCTGGACCGTCGTGAGTGGACGGTCGAGGCCCGCGGCGCCGGCGAGCAGCCGGACGTGCTCGGCCCAGCCCGGCAGTGCGAGCACCCGCCGCAGGCTCATGCCACTCCCACCGGATCACAGTCGATGCCGTACGCCCGCGGCTGCAGCACCGGCAGCCGCCGGGGGTCGGTCCAGAACGGGGCCGCCGCCAAGCGGACCACGTCGACCTCCAGGCCGACCCGGATCGCGTCGCAGGACACCGGCACGCCGGTGCGGTGGTCGAGCACCGACAGCACGTCCGGCGTCGACGCCACCGGCGCGCCGTCACGCAGGGCCAGCAGGTACTCGTTCTCCATCTCCAGCCGCAGCAGCTCACCACCCGGGTGGTCGGCGAGGGTGACGCAGCCGCGGCCGAAGCCCGGGTTGCCCTGCCGGCCCGGGCCGACGTGCCGCGCCACCTCCAGGACCCGGCCGCGGGCCAGCACCGAACCGCCCAGCGCGGCCTCGAGTGCCGGACGCGACGGGCTCTCCCCGATGGCCAGCACGCGGCGGCCGAGGGCCAGCGCGGCGCTCGTGGTTCCCGGGATCGAGCACGCCGCCAGCTCGCCGGCCGGGATCGGGGCGAGGGCGAACGCCGCCCAGCCGCCGGAGCCGGCGACGAACGCCCGGGCGCCGCGCTCGACCATCGCGTCCGACCCCGCCGCCAGCAGCATGACCTGCCCGCTCTGCTCGGCCAGTGCGGCGGGCGCCACGCCGCGGCCGGTCGCGGCGACCGCCAGCTGGTCGAGCCGGGGCAGGCCGCGGCCGGACAGGTCGGCGTCCACGTAGGACAGCCCGAGCTCGCCGGCCACCACCAGCGGCATCAGCCCGTTCAGGCCGCCGATCTCGATGGACAGCACCGCGTCGGCGCGCTCATCGGTCCAGCGCTCGACCGCCGCCACCGCCGACGCGAACTCGTCGCCGCTCGGCAGCTTCTCGGTGAACGCGGCCGTCGCCCCGACCACACCGACCGGCACCACGCGGGCCGTCGGCGGCAGCTCGCCGAGGGACCGCACCACCGGCTCGGGGGCCCGCTCCAGCTGCCGCCGCAGCAGCACGGCGGCAGTGGCGGTGTCCCCGCCGCCACCGGAGCCGAGCAGGGCGGCGCCGCGTTCGAGGGCGGGCACGTCCGCGGCCGTGATGCGCATGGACGACCACATTAGCTTCAGGTCAGCGCAGCGCGTAGCCACCGTCGGGATAGAGCGTCGACCCGGTCGTGTAGCTGTTGCCGAACAGGTACAGCACGGCATCGGCCACTTCGGACTCCCGCCCGACGCGGTGCAGCAGCGTGTCGCGCGAGTACTGCGCGAAGCTCGCCTCCCGCACGGCCGTCGGCCGCCCGGCCCAGAGATTGCCGTCGATCGTGCCCGGCGCGACGACGTTCACCCGCACCGGCGCCAGCTCGACGGCCAGCCCGCGGCCGAGCCCTTCGATCGCCGCGTTGCAGGCGACGTACGCGGGCGCGGCGCCGGGCGGCCGGACGCTCGCCGCACCGGACATCAGCACGATCGACGCGTCGGGAGCCAACCGGGGCACCGCGTGCTTCACGGCGTGGTACTGGCCCCAGAACTTCGTCTCGAACGGACTCGCCGCATCCTCGTCGCTCAGCTCACGTATCGGTCCGACCACATAGGACGCACCGGGCGTGAACAGGTGGTCCACCCGGTCCACGGCGCCGAAGAACGCGGCCAGCGAGTCCTGGTCGGTGGTGTCGACAACCTGCCAGGTGGCGCCGATCGCCGACGCCGCGTCGGCCAGCTTCGCAGCGGTGCGTCCGCCGAGGTGCACCTTGGCCCCGTCAAGAGCCGCTCGCCGGGCCACCTCGAGGCCGATGCCCGACCCACCGCCGATGATCACGACGGTCCGGTCTTCCAGCCTGTTCACGCGATCTCCTCGACGGGGACGAAGGGGTGCGGCAGCCCGAACGCGACGGGCCCGAAAGTGTCGAGCGCTTCCGGCGTGCGCATCAGTGGCGGAGTCGAAATCCCGACGACGGTGACGCGCTGGCCGTACCGCAGGGTCTCGGTGGTGATCGGCTCGGCGGTCGCCGCCTCCAGCACGCAGATCAAGTCGGGCACCACGCACCGCACGGAACCGTCCACGGTGGCCAGCAGGTTCTCGTTCTGGAACAGGATCTCGAGCTTGTGCGCGCCGTCGAACGACACTGCTTCGGCGCGGCCGCGCGCAAAGCCCTCTTCGGTCCGGCGCTCCACATCGGACACCTTGCCGCGGAACAGCACCCGCAGGTGCTGGTACGGTGTCTCGACCAGCGCGGCAGCCAGCCGGTCGACCGGATCTTCGTTGCGCGAGCGCGCCTCCCGGATCGTCCGCCCCACGGTCAACGCCAGCGACAGCGTCCGGGGCACCGCCGTCCGCTTGACGTCGGCGCCGCTCATCGCGTACTCGGCGATGTGCGCAACCCCGCCGAGCCGGATGGTGACCCCGCGCGCCAGCCACTCCATCCGCCGGTTGTCGGCGCCGGTGCTGATCACCGTCGTCTCACCCCGCTCACCGCCGATCGCCATCGGCGAGCCCGGGACACCGTAGACACCGAACGTCTCCATCTGCAGTTCCGGGAACGCCCGGCCCATCCCGTCGGCGTCGACCACCGGCAGCCCGAGCCGCGCGCCGACGAGCAGCGGGATCATCGAGTTGATGCCCCCGCACTCGATCGGCATGGTCGCGTCAGCTCGGCGGCCGAGGTGCTGCTCCAGGGTCTGCAACGCCAGCACGGGTTCAGCGCCGTTGGGCAGCTTCTCGTGCACCACGGTCGGCGCGCCCATCTGCGCGGTCGGGATCACCAGCGCGTCGTCGTCCACTTCGGACGGATCCAGGATCGTGACGGGCCCGTGCTCGCGGATCGCCTCGCGGACGAGGAGCCGTCCGACGTACGGGTCACCACCCCCGCCGGTGCCCAGCACGGCGGCGCCGCGGGCGAGGTCGGGCAGGTCGTCGTCGGTCAGGGTCCAGCTCACCCGGCCACCCCGATCGGGTCGATGTCGTAACCGAAGTAGCGCGGCCCGGCCAGCGCGATGCCCTCCGGCGTGTGCCAGCGCGGGTCGGCGGGCGCGGCGATCACCGTGACGCGCTGGCCGTACCGCAGGCCTTCGGTCGTCACGGCTTCCCCGGACTCGCGTTCCAGGGTGCAGATCAGGTCCGGCACCGACGCCTCGACGATGCCGTCGCGCTCGGCCACCAGGTGCTCGTTCTGGAACCGCAGCACCAGTTCCGCACCGGAGTCACCGTCCATCCCGGACAGCCGGGCCTCACCGCGGGCGAAGCCGGTGACCGTGCGGCGGGCGACGTCGACCACCTTGCCGCTGAACAGCCGGCGGCCACCGAGCCGTTCGACAACCCGCGCGACGGGGTCGCCGTGCGCGGCACGTGCGGAACGCACCAGGGCACCCAGCTCGGCGCACAGGCTCAGCGTGCCCGGCACCAGCGCCTCACGGGCCTGCGCGCCGGACATCGCGTAGTTGCTGATCATCGCCGAACAGCCCATGTCGATGGTCGCCGACCGGGCCAGCCGCTCGGCCCAGTGGTTGTCGACGGTGTCCAATACCCCGCGGTTGCCCTTTTCGTCGGCGATCGACATCGGTGTCGCCCGGATTCCGTACAGGGTGGGAAGGACCATCTGCAGTTCCGGGAACGCCCGGCCCATGCCGTCCGCGTCCACCAAGGGCAGGCCGAGCTGCGCCGCCGCGACCACCGGGATCAGCGAGTTGACGCCGCCCGCCTCGGCGCACGCGATGTGCGTCAGCTCCTTGCCGAGGTACCCGGCGAGCGTCCGCGCGGCCAGGCCCACCTGCTCGGCCGACGGCAGCTTCTCGACCATCACCGTCGGCGCGCCCATCATCGCCACCGGCAGCACCACGGCGTCGTCGTCCAGGTCCGCCAAGGGAACCAGCGGCACCGGGCCGTCCGACCGGATCGCCGCAGTGGCCAGCAACCGGCCGATGTACGGGTCTCCCCCGCCGCCGGTGCCGAGGATCGCCGCACCCCGCGCGATGTCGTCCAGGTCGTTCGCGGTGATCTCGCGCATCACGCCCCCAGCTGCAGGTCGCCGACGGCCTTCGCGCGGATGCGCGTGGCGTTGCCGGGCAGGTACGGGATGGGCACCTCGTCGAAGTCGACGATGCCGACCGAAGCCGGCGACGCACCGGCCGCGACCGCCCGGTCGATGGCCTCCTGCTTCGCCTCCTCGACAACGGCGTCGCGACGGCCCGGCTCGATCACGTAGACGCGGTCGACCTCACCGCCGATCTGCGCGATCGCCGCGCCGATCGCGTTGGCCACGGCGTAGTTCTCCGGCCGGTGCACCACACCGCAGCCGGCCAGCTCGTCCGGCAGCAGCACCGAGCCACCGCCGACCGCCACCACCGGCAACGGCTCCGCGGACGTCCGCATCCGTTCGACCACATCGGACACGTCGGCGGCGATCCGGTCCAGCGCCGCCCGGACCAGCGAGCGGTCGAGGTGCGCCACCAGCGACGCGTCCCCGATGTCCGCCCGGCCGGCGGCGACCGCGATGTCGGTCGCGGTGAGCGTGTCCCCGCCGAAGACCAGGGCCTTCGACGTCAGCTCGTAGCCGACCGAGTCCGGGCCCACGGTGACGTTCCCGCGCACCCGGCTGCCCCCGCCGATGCCGATCGAGAGCACGTCCGGCATCCGGAAGTTGGTGCGGATCCCGGCAACGCTGACGTCCGTGGTCGCTTCGCGCGGGAAGCCTTGCCGCAGGACACCGACGTCCGAAGTCGTGCCGCCGACGTCGACCACCGCACAGGTGTCCAAACCGGACAGCACGGCCGCACCGCGCATCGAGTTCGTCGGCCCCGAAGCGAAGGTCGCCACCGGGTAGCGGCGGGCGAAGTCGACGTCCATCAGCGTGCCGTCGTTCTGGCTCAGGTACAGCGGCGCGGTGATGCCCGCACCGGTGACCGACGCGGCCAGGCCGTCGACGATGTGCGCGGCCAGCTCGCGCAGCGCCGCGTTGATCACCGTCGCGTTTTCCCGCTCCAGCAAGCCGATCCGGCCGATCTCGTGGGACAGCGAGATCGCGACGTCCGGCAGCTGCGCGGCGATGATCTCCGCCGCGCGGGTCTCGAACTCGGCGTTGACCGGGGAGAAGACCGAGGTGATCGCGACACTGCGCACCCCGGCCGCCCCCATGTCGTCGGCGGCCTTGCGCAGCTCGCTCTCGTCGAGCTCCGCGATGTGGCGGCCGTCGAACTCGTGTCCACCGTGGACCAGGTAGCTGCGCCCCGACACCGCGTCGACGAGCCGCTGCGGCCAGTCGACCATCGGCGGCAGCGACGCCCCGGCCGGCAGGCTCAGCCGGACGGCCGCGGTCGGCGCGAGCCGGTGCGCCTCCACCAGGGCGTTGATGAAGTGCGTGGTGCCGATCATCACCGCCCGCACCGCCGCCGGGTCGAACGCGCGCTGCCGCTGCAGGCCGTCGATCGCGGCGACGATGCCGGAGGTGACGTCCGCGGTCGTGCTGGTCTTGACCGTGGCGAGGACCTGCCTGCCGTCGAGCAGGACAGCGTCGGTGTTGGTGCCGCCGACGTCGATGCCGATGCGCACGAAGATTCTCCTTGAAGGACTCAGACGGCGGGAGCGGGCTCGGCGTCGGCGGTCCGGCTGCTGCCGATCCCCCGCACCAGGCCGAGCTTCCCGGCGACGACGTACAGGACGAAGGCCACGACGAGCGAGTTGATGCTCGGCAGGCCCCATTCGACGAACTCGCCGAAGAGCGCGGCGGCGACCCAGACGACGAGCGTCGCGGGCACCCACACCGGGGCGTCTTCGGGAACCGTGCCGCGGGCGCGAGCGCTTTCCAGGTCCCCGCGCCACTTCTTCACGACGAAGTACTCGGCGACCATGATCCCGGCGATCGGCGGGAACGCGACCCCCAGCACGGTGAGGAAGTCGGTGAACTTCGCCAGGATCCCGGCGGCGGCGAGCACACTGCCCGCCAGGCCGAGCACCGCCGTGACGAGGCCGCGGTGGGCGCGGCGGCCGGACACGGTGCCGATGAAGTTCACCACGCCGAGGCCGGAGGAGTACAGGTTCCAGTCGTTGATCTTGATCGTGCCGGCGATGACGATCAGCAGCCCGACCCAGCCGACCGACGACGTCACGATGGTGGTGATCCCGGCGCTGCCGACGGCGTGCGCGAGCAGGACGCCGGAGAGGCCGATGACGTACTCGCCGAGCGTGATCCCGACGAGCGTCTGCTTGACGACGTCCGAAGTGGACCGGTTGAAGCGGGTCATGTCCGGCGTGATCACGGCGCCGACGATGAAGCCGCCGGCGACCAGCGTGGTGCCCTGCAGCAGGCTCAGCGACGGGCCGGGCGGGGCCGAGGAGACGAGCGTGCCGAGGTCGTGGCGGGTCAGTTCGGAGATGATCGACCAGCCGACCAGGATCAGGAAGGCCGGCACGGTGAGGTACGCCGTCCAGGCCATGGAGTGGAAGCCCCGCACCACGATCGCGGTGACGAGCAGGCCGAACAGCAGCGCCCAGCCCCACTCCGGCAGGCCGCCGATGAGCGCGACGAGGCCTTGGGCCGAGACGGCGGACTGGATGCCGAACCAGCCGATGAGGCTGATCCCGATGGCGAGCCCGATGAGCGCCGAGCCGCCGCGGCCGAAGCCGGTCCAGCGGGCGATCATGGACGTGGACAGACCCTCGCGGACGCCGATGACGCCGACGAGGATCGTGATGAGCTCCAGGATGACCGAGCCGAGCGTGAAGGCCAGCACCGCGGGCCAGAAGCTCATCCCGAAGCCGACGGTGGCTCCGAGCAGGAACTGGGACAGGGCGGACACCTGGCCGAACCGCTGGACGGCGACCGACCACCACGAGTACCGGGCGTGGTCCGGCACTCTGGTGAGGGCATAGTCATCAACACCGACTGTTGAGGCCACGCCGACCTCCTAATCCGGGAAGGGAAACGGTTCCCCGCACCGTAAGCAGCGGTCCCGGCGACGTCACCGTGCGATGTGCACAACCACCACCTCGGCGCTGTGCATGTCGCCTGGTCAGGCGAGTGGGTCCACGCCGGTCAGCGTCACGCTTTCCGCCCACACCCGCGTGGCGGCCGCGTTGTCGGCCAGGTTCGCCCAGAGCGGTTCGAGCCGAGGGCGGCCACGCAGGCCGAACACGCGCGGACCCCACAGCTGCCCGCCGGTGACGTCCGGGCCGAGCACCGCGCGGACGGCGGGCCGCGCCCCGGCGTCCTTGCCCTGCAGGAGAACCCCGGCCGGCCGCCCGCGCAGCCACTGGCCGGTCGTGCGGGTGTGCACCCGCGGCCGTGACGGCGTCAGCGAGTCGAGCGCGCCGCCGGGGTGGGCGAGCACACTCAGCCGCTGCGAACCCGCGGCGCGCAGCCGCCGGTCGAGTTCGAGCGCGAACAGCATCTGGGCCAGCTTGGACCGCTCGTAAGCGCGTTTCGGCTGGTAGTCACGCTCGCTCTGCAGGTCGGCGAAGTCGAGGCTCGCGGACTTCGCGGCGAAGCTGCCGGTGGTGACGATGCGCGCGGCTGGGGCCAGCACCGGCATCAGCCGCGCGACCAGGGCGAAGTGGCCTAGGTGGTTGGTGCCGAACATCAGCTCGTGGCCGTCCGCGGTTTCGCGCCGCGGCGGGTGGTCGAGCGCCACCCCGGCGTTGCAGACGACGGCGTCGAGTTCGCCGGTGTCGACCGCTTCGAGCGAAGCCAGGTCGGCGAGGTCGATCCGGACGTGCCGCACCTTGGCCCCGGCGACCTGCGAACGGATCGACGTCAGCGCCGCTTCCGCCTTCGCCGGGTCGCGGCTGCCGATCACCACCTCCGCGCCGGCCGAAGCCAGCTGCTCGGCGGCGAAATAGCCGATCCCGGCGTTGCCCCCGGTCACCAGCACCCGCATCCCTCGCCCCTCCCCGTGCCAAGCTGTCCCGCATGGAGAACGCTACCGGTTACCGGCGGTCGGCCGGGTCGCCCCGCGGCGAAGCCCGGCGCCGGGAGCTGCTGGCGAAGATCACCGATGACGCCGCCGAGAACGGTCTGGTGGACTTCTCGCTGCGCCGCGCCGCGCGCGCCGCGGGGACCACGCACAAGGTGCTGCTCTACCACTTCGAGGGCGCCGAAGACCTGCTCCGGCAGGTGGTCCTGGCCCTGCGGGAACGCCGGATCGGCAACGCGCTGACGGCGGTCGCGGAGTCGCCGGCCACCTTGACCGACCGCGTCCGGGCCGCCTGGCACAGCCTTCGCGACGAGGAGTCACAGCTCCGGCGCGTGCTCGACCAGGCGATGGGCCTGGCGATGTACGACCCGGGCCGGTACGCCGCGCTCGGCCGGGGCGCGTCGCAGCAGTACCTGCCGACGCTGATGTCGTTCTGCCCGCCGGACTGGCCCGAGCAGCGGCGGCACGAAGTCGCTTCGATGATCCTCGCGACGATGCGCGGCTTCCTCGTCGACCTGTTGACCAGTGACGACGGCGCCGGCGCTGAGGCCGGGTTCGAGGCGTTGCTGCGCGCGGTGGCCCGGGAGGAAGCCGCTTCCTGAGCCCTCGACAGTTTGCGAACCACGTGGTTCACTTCGAACCATGCAGATCGAGCTGTCCGCGGGAACCGTCGAGTACACCGACACCGGCGGGCCGGGCCCGGTGGTCGTCTTCGTCCACGGCCTGCTGATGGACGGCTCGCTGTGGGACGGCCCGGTCGCGGACCTGACCGCCGGCCATCGGTGTGTCGTCCCAACACTGCCACTGGGCGCGCACCGGCAGCCGATGCGGGACGACGCCGATCTGTCGCTGCCCGGGATCGCCCGGCTGCTGAGCGAGTTCCTCGCGCGGCTGGACCTGCGAGAGGTGACCTTGGTGGGTGTCGACACCGGCGGCGCGCTGGTGCAGCTGCTGATGGCGGACGGGGACCCGCGGGTGAGCCGCGTGGTGCTCGCCTCGTGCGACGCGTTCGACAACTTCCCGCCCGGGCTGACCGGCAAGACGCTGGTCCTGACGGGAAAGCTCGCACCGGGCCTGTTCGGTGTGTTCATGCAGCAGATGCGGCTGCGCGCGGTGCGCCGGCTCCCGATCGCGTTCGGCTGGCTGACGAAGCGGGGCGACGCGGCGACGGCCCGCTGGATCCGCCCGCTGCTGGCCGACGCGGCGATCCGCCGGGACACGGTCCGCGTCCTGCGGGCGGCCGCGGCTTCGCCGGACTTCCTGCTGGAGGTGGCGGAACGGCTGCCGAGTTTCGACCGGCCGGTGCTCCTCGTGTGGGCGAGCGAGGACCGCGTCATGCCTCTCGAGCACGGCCGGCGGCTGACCGCGTTGCTGCCGAAGGGAAAGCTCGTCGAGGTGGCCGACAGCTACACGCTGCTGCCGTTGGACCAGCCCGCGGAGTTCGCCCGGCTGGTCCGGGAGTTCACAGCCGGCTGAGACCGTGCAGGATGCGCTCCATCAGGTCGATGCTGGGGCGGTTGCCCGAGCCCATCCGGACGGTGTGCACGGCGACGAGCCCGCGGTCGGCCAGATCGGACAGCAGGACCCGCGCCACCCCCAGCGGGATCCGCCGGCGCGCGGCGACCTCGGCGACCGACTGCGAAGTCCGGCACAGGACGCAGATCTCGGACTCCTCCTGCGTGCTCCCCCGCACGACGGACCGGCCCCGCTGCGTCGTCGACACCAGGGTCTCGACCGGCAGGTCGCGGGTCGGGCGGGTGCGACCATGGGTGCGGAAGTACGGGCGCACCATCCCGGCCCCGCCTTCTTCGAGCACGGACCCCCAGTGCACAGCCAGCTCCTAACGGCGATTAATCCTTGTCGGCGATTATTTGACCCGGTGATCGACTCCGCCGCAATCGACCGAACAGAGCAACGCCGAGATTATCGCAGGTCAACGCGTTGGTGCTGGCGCAGTACTACCCCGAAGGACCAGATGGGTCCCGACGATTGTCCGCGATTGTGCGACTTTTTCCCCGGAAAGCCGGGCGAGCACCCGGTGCCCGGCCCGCTCGCCGAGCTCGGCCACCGGCTGCGCGACGGTGCTCAGCTCGAGCAGGTCGGCCAGGTCGTGATCGTCGAACCCGAGCACCGAGACGTCCTCCGGCACCCGGAGCCCGGCCCGGCGAAGCGTCCGCAGCGCGCCGAACGCCATCTCGTCCGACGCGGCGAACACCGCGGTCGGCCGGTGCGGGAGGCCGAGCAGCGTGGCCATCGCCCGTTCCCCGCCCGCCACGGTGAACCGGCCGGTGGTCTCGAACGCCGGATCGGGCTCCGGGCAGACCTCGCGGTAGGCGGCCAGCCGGCGCAGCGGCGTGGTGAACCCCAGCGGGACCGGCGCGTCTTCACCGACGAACCCGATCCGGCGGTGCCCGAGCTGCACCAGGTGGCGCATCGCCGTCACCGCGGCGGCGTGGTCGTCGATCCCGACGGAGTCCGCGCCGGGCTCCTCGGTGCCGACGGTGACCAGCGGCGTGCCGAGGTTCAGCAGCTGCTCCCGCTCGGCGTCCGACAGCGGCAGGGCGAGCACGAGCACGGCGTCTACGCGGCGGCGCAGCGGAAGACCGGCGAAGAACCGGGCGCGGCCGGCGTCGTCCCCGAGGTTGTAGAGCAGCAGGCTGAGGCCGGCTTCACGCAGCACCCGCTCGACCCCGGAGATGATCCGCGAGAAGTACCAGCGGTCGACGTACGGCACGATCACGCCGACCGTGCCGGTCCGGCCGGTGGCCAGGCTCGACGCCGTCGGGGAGATCGCGTAACCGAGCTCGGCGGCCGCCGCCAGCACCCTTGTCCGCGTGCGCTCGGCCACCCCGGGCACGCCCCGCAACGCCCGTGAAACGGTCGCCGCCGAGACCCCGGCGAGCCGGGCGACGTCGTCGAGCTTCTCCGGCATCCTTGCTCCAGTCGATTGCAAGCGCTTGCAGCCATCTGCGTGTACGGCATTGACACCTGCCTTGATCACGGTAAATCATCGCTGCAAGCGCTTGCAATGCCTGTCCGGCAAGGAGGCCGACATGCGCCAGTTCATCCCGCTCGCGGGCGCGGCCCTGCTGGCCGGCACCACGCTCGTCGCGTGCTCCGGGGCCAGTGGCCTGACGATCAACCTGTACATCTCGCCGGAGGACCACCTCCAGACGGTGGTCGACCGCTGCAGCGAGGCCGCCGCCGGCCGCTACAAGATCGTCTACAACAAGCTGCCGCGCGGCGCGGACGGCCAGCGCGAGCAGATGGTCCGCCGGCTCGCCGCCGGTGACGAGACCCTCGACGTGCTCGGCCTCGACGTCACGTGGGTCCCGGAGTTCGCCGAAGCGGGCTGGGCCGAGGAGTGGACCGGCGCGAACGCGGCCGCCGCCACCCGCGACGTGCTGCCGGGGCCGCTGGCCACCGCGAAGTGGAACGGAAAGCTCTACGGCGCCACGAAGAACACCAACGTGCAGCTGCTCTGGTACGACGACCGGATCACGCCGGCACCGCCGAAGACGTTCGACGAGCTCATGACGCAGGCGCTGCAGCTGAAGGCCGCCGGGAAGCCGTACCAGGTCGTGTTCACCGGCGCGCAGTACGAGGGCCTGGTCGTCTTCTACAACACGCTGGTCGCTTCCGCGGGCGGGCACATCCTGTCCGACGACGGCAAGTCGGTCGTGATGGACGACGGCGCGGTGCGCGCCCTGGAACTCCTGAAGCGCCTCACGACGGCCGGCATCACCGACCCGTCGCTGACGAACCAGAAGGAGGACGACATCCGCCAGGCGTTCCAGCGCGGCCAGGCGGCGACCGAGCTGAACTGGCCGTTCGTCTACGCCTCCTACGCCAAGGAAAAGCCGCAGGACATCGCCCACCTCAAGTGGAGTCGGTACCCGTCGGTGCTGCCGGGCCAGGCCAGCCGCGTCACGATCGGCGGGTTCAACCTGGCGGTCTCGACGTATTCGCAGCACAAGCCGGAAGCGTTCGAAGCCGCGCTGTGCCTGCGCAACACGGCGAACCAGAAGTACCAGGCCCTGGTCGACGGCATTCCGCCGAGCATCGCCTCGATCTACACCGACGCGGCCCCGCTCGACCCGGCAAAACCGGCCGACGCCAAGGAAAACCCGACGATGGCCGACCAATACCCGATGAAGGGCGACATCCAGGCAGCGCTGACGGACGCGGCGGTCCGGCCGCTCACGCCCGCGTACCAGAACCTCTCGACGGTGATTTCGAAGGTGCTGTCCCCACCGGCGGAGATCGACGTCCAGGCGACGGCCGAGGAACTGCGTGAGCGTTTGGCGGATGCGCTGAACTCGCGGGGCATCATTCCGTGAGGCGGAGTGTTCGACGTGATCATCCTTTCGTGTGATGAACATTCGTTCGATCATCGGTAATCTTGATGCGTGGACAGCGAAACGGTGTGGCAAGCGGATGCGGTGGCTCTGGCCGACCGTGTCTCCGCGCTGCTCACCGTGGTGCGGTCTGCTGAGGCTGAGATCGGTTCCCTGCTGGTCGAAATCGAGTCTCGCGGGATCATGGAGCTGTTCGGCTACCGGTCTGTTGCTCGGTTGTTCGAGCATCTTGCCGATGTTCCCAAGGTGGCTGCCGAACGTGTGGTGAAACGGGCGCGGGCGGTCAATCCCGGGCGTGCTCTCGATGGCAGTCCCGTGCCTGCTGTTGCTCCCGCCACCGGGGTCGCCGCCCTGGAGGGCCGGTTGAGCAGCCCGATGATCGACACCATCGTCGAGGTTCTGGCGCAGGTTCCGCCCGAGCACCGTGATGACGCCGAACGGGATCTGCTGTCCTTCGCTTCCGACGCCGGGCACAAGCAAGTTGCGGCGTTGGGGGCGCGGATCGTCGCGCACCTCGACCCCGACGGTGCCGAGCCGATTGAGACCGAACCGTCTGTGCCCGCCCGAGAGCTTTCGATGCGCCGGAAGAGATCCGGGATATGGGAACTCAACGGTCGATTCGACGACGAGACCGGCGCCCGCGCCAGTGCCCTCCTCGACTCCCTCGCCGAGCGCCGTAGCAGCGAAGAGGGACCGGACTTGCGTTCCCCACAGGAACGCTACGGCGACGCCTTCTCCGACGCCATCGACCTCGCCCTCAACTCCCCGGACCTGCCGACGCAGGCCGGTGAACGAGCCCACGTCATGGTCGCGATCTCACTGGCCGACCTTCAGTCCGGCATCGGCCAGGCCACCCTCGGCGACACCGGCCGCATCTCCGCAGCCGAAGCCCGGATCCACGCCTGCGACTGCAAACTCATCCCCGCAGTCCTCGGCGACAAAAGCGAACCCCTCGACCTCGGCCGCTCACGCCGCTCGCTCCCAACCAGCCTTCGCCGCGCCCTCTACCTACGCGACCGCGGCTGCGCCTTCCCCGGCTGCCACCGCCCACCCCGGCACTGCCAAGGTCACCACATTCGCCACTGGGCCAACGGCGGCCCCACCGACCTGGGCAACCTGGTCCTGATGTGCGCCCACCACCACCGACTCCTGCACCGCTCCGGATGGGAAGTCCGCATCGCCGCCGACGGCTTACCCGAATTCCTACCACCAGTATTCCTGGACAAACGCCGAAAACCCCGGCGCAACAACCTTCATCAACCCCTGCCATTCGCGGCATGAACAACCGAACAACGGGAAAGGCCCGCAGCCAACCGGCTCCGGGCCTACACCCACGTCCGCAAGCCGAAAGCCTGCGAGAGGCGGCTCAACCACCTACAGGACACTCCCTAGGCGCAACATTCCTTGCCACCACTGAAAGTCTGCGAATCAGCCTTGACCGTGTAGACCTCCCACGGCTCCTGACCGGGACCGTGCACCCACACCTTGTCCTGGACGGCGTAGCAGCAAGTGGTGTTGTCCTCGGGCAGCGTCTCGAGACCTTCGCCGGTGAGCCGCTTGCTGGCTTCGCTGACCTGCTCGGTGGACTCGACCTCGACACCGAGGTGGTCCATGACGGTGGCCTGGCCGGGCTCGCCTTCCAGGAGCACGAGCTTGAGCGCGGGCTCGGCGATCGCGAAGTTGGCGTAGCCGGGCCGGCGCTTGGCGGGCTCCGCGCCGAACAGCTTCGAGTAGAAGTCGATCGAGCCCTTGAGGTCCCCGACCCGCAGGGCGAGCTGCACGCGTGACATCCCGATCCTCCTTGAATAGATGTTTGTCTAAACAGCGACGAGACTTAGATTGCTCTCTAGATAGACGTCTGTCAAGATAGACACATGCCGAAACAGCTGCCGCTCGTCGCGATGGACGCTTGCTGCTCCCCGCTCGCACGGGAGCCGCTGACCGAGGACCAGTCCGTCGAGCTGTCGAAGCTGTTCAAGGCGCTGGCCGACCCCGTGCGGCTGCGCCTGCTGTCGCTGATCGCGTCACACGCGGGCGGCGAGGCGTGCGTCTGCGACCTGACGGACGCCTTCGAGCTGACCGGCCCGACGATCTCGCACCACCTGAAGGTGCTGCGCGAGTCCGGCCTGATCACCGGCGAGCGGCGCGGGACCTGGGTGTACTACCGCGTCCACCCGGAGGTCCTGGCGCGCCTGTCGGCGGTGCTGGTTCCCGGCGACACGATCGTCCCGGCGTGACGACGCCCGCCAAGCTGTCCACAGTGGACCGGCTGCTGCCGGCGTGGATCGCGGTCGCGATGGCCGCCGGGCTGCTCGCCGGCCGGTGGGTGCCCGGGCTCGGGGCCGCGCTGACCGCGGTGCAGGTGGACGGGATTTCGCTGCCGATCGCGCTCGGGCTGCTGGTGATGATGTACCCGGTGCTGGCGAAGGTCCGCTACGACCGGCTCGGCACGGTCACCCGCGACCGGCGGCTGCTGTGGTCGTCGCTGGTGCTGAACTGGCTGGTCGGCCCGGCGCTGATGTTCGCCCTCGCCTGGCTGCTGCTGCCGGACCTGCCGGAGTACCGGACCGGGCTGATCATCGTCGGCCTCGCCCGCTGCATCGCCATGGTGATCATCTGGAACGACCTCGCCTGCGGCGACCGGGAGGCCGCCGCCGTGCTCGTGGCGCTGAACTCGGTGTTCCAGGTTGTCGCGTTCGGGCTGCTCGGCTGGTTCTACCTCTCGGTCCTGCCCGGCTGGCTCGGCCTCCCGCAGGCCGATCTCGCCGTGTCCGGGTGGCAGATCGCCAAGAGCGTGCTGATCTTCCTCGGCATCCCCCTGGTCGCCGGTTACCTGACACGCCGGCTCGGCGAACGCGCCAAGGGCCGCGCCTGGTACGAGTCCGTGTTCCTGCCGAAGATCGGCCCAGCCGCGCTGTACGGGCTGCTCTTCACCATCGTGGTCCTGTTCGCGCTGCAGGGTGACCGGATCACCGCCCGGCCGCTGGACGTCGTCCGCATCGCGGTGCCGCTGCTGGCCTACTTCGGCCTGATGTGGGCCGGGGCCTACACGTTCGGCAAGGCCGTGGGCTTGTCCTACGAGCGGACGACCACCCTCGCGTTCACCGCCGCGGGCAACAACTTCGAGCTCGCCATCGCCGTCGCCATCGCGACGTTCGGGGCCGCGAGCGGGCAGGCGCTGGCCGGGGTCGTCGGACCGTTGATCGAAGTCCCCGTGCTCGTCGCACTCGTCTACGTGGCGCTCTCCCTGCGCCGCCGCCTGGTGGAGGTCACGCCGTGAGCACCCCGGAAGTCCTGTTCGTCTGCGTCCACAACGCCGGCCGCTCCCAGATGGCCGCCGCACTGCTGCACCACCACGCCGCCGGCCGGGTCACCGTCCGGTCGGCGGGCTCCGCGCCCGCGGACGAGGTCAACCCCGCGGTGGTCGCGGTCATGGCCGAACTCGGCATCAACGTCGCCCACGAGTTCCCGAAGCGCCTGACCACCGACGCGGTCGAAGCCGCCGACGTCGTGATCACCATGGGGTGCGGCGACGCGTGCCCGATCTTCCCCGGCAAGCGCTACCTCGACTGGCAGCTCGACGACCCCGCCGGCCTCCCGCTCGAGGCGGTCCGCCCGATCCGCGACGAGATCGACCGCCGCGTCCGCGCCCTGCTCGCCGAACTGGCGCCCCTTTTCTCCTGACCTTTCATCGTCTATCGTCGATGGACGATGAAAGGGGCGTGATGCTGGACCGCGACACCGCCGAGACCTACGCCGGGTGGTTCCGGGCCCTCGCGGACCCGACCCGGGTCCAGATCCTCAACCTGATCGCGTCCGCCGGCGGCCCGATGACGGTCGGCGAGGTCGTCGAGCGGGTGAACGTGGGCCAGTCCACCGTCTCCGCGCACCTGAAGGTCCTCACCGAAGCCCGCTTCGTGCTCGTCGAACCCCGGGGCACCGCCCGGCTCTACCGGGTCAACCAGCGTTGTGTGTCCTGTTTCCCCAGCGCGGCCGACGTTGTCATGGGCCGCGCCGCCACCCCCTTCGCCGACATCTCCTGCGAGGCCACCGGTGAATCCCGATCGTGACGCCGTCCGCGACCGCTACGCCGCCGCGGCCCGCCGAGCCCTGGCCGGCGACAGCCCCGGCCCGCTCTCCGACGGACTGGGTGCCGTCCACTACGCCGGCGAGACGGTATCCGCGGAGCTGACCGCGACGAGCATCGGCTGCGGCAACCCGCTTGCCGTCGCGGACCTGCGTCCCGGCGAAACCGTGCTCGACCTCGGCTCCGGCGGCGGCCTCGACGTCCTGCTGTCCGCGCGGCGCGTCGGCCCGGCCGGGCGGGCCATCGGCCTCGACATGACCGACGAGATGCTCACCCTCGCTCGGGGGCACGCCGAGCGGGAAGGCGTCACCAACGCGGAGTTCGTCAAGGGCACGATCGAGCGGATCCCGCTCCCGGACGCGTCGGTGGACGTCGTCATCTCGAACTGCGTCATCGCGCTCTCCCCGGACAAGCCGGCGGTGTTCGCCGAGATCGCCCGCGTCCTGCGTCCCGGCGGCCGCCTCGGCGTCACGGACATCCTCGCCGACAACACGCTCACCGACGCCGAGCGCGCCTCCCGCACCGGCGCCGTCGAATGTGTCGGCGGCGCCCTCACCGCCGGCCGGTACCGCGCACTGCTGCGCGCCGCCGGCCTCGTCGCCATCGAAGTCCGGCCGACGCACGAAGTCGGCGAGAAACTGCACTCGGCGATCATCCGCGCCGCCGCGCCCACCCCGGTGACCATCGTCCCGATGACCCCGGAGCACGCGGACGCGGTGCTGGCGATCTACCAGGCCGGCCTCGACACCGGCCACGCGAGCTTCGAGACCACCGCACCCGCCTGGGCCGGCTGGGACGCCGCCCACCTCCCGGCGCACCGCCTGGTCGCCGTCACCCCGGCGGGCCGGGTGGTGGGCTGGACAGCGGTCAGCGCGGTGTCCTCACGCTGCGCGTACGCCGGCTGCGTCGAGCACAGCGTCTACGTCCACCCCGACACCCGCGGCAGCGGCATCGGCCCGGCCCTCCTGCGCGCGTTGATCACTTCCACCGAGCGGGCCGGGATCTGGACCATCCAAAGTGGAATCTTCCCGGAGAACACAGCCAGCAGGCGCGTGCACGGAGAGGCGGGGTTCCGGGAGGTCGGCACCCGGCACCGGGTAGGCCGACACCATGGGCGCTGGCGCGACGTGGTCCTGATCGAGCGGCGCAGCCCGGTCGTGGGCGTCGACTGAGCACGACCGTTCAGAGGCGGATCGGTTTCTTGTTCATGAACTATCCAGGCGGTCAGCGGGCCTGGGGACGTTCCTGGGTACACCGCCTCTGACCTGCTCTTTTGTGTCTGTTGGATCCGGTCGCGTCCGGGCCTGTCTGGACGTCTGACGGCCTGTAGACGGCCTGGCTTTCTGCCGCCGCTGTGTCTGTCTGGCCTGGTGGCAGCCCTCCCCCGTCTTCCTCGTCCCCGCATCGCGGAGGTCGTCGGGTAGCGGGTCGACGGCGGTGAGGGTGTGCTCGCCGGCCTGGATGTTGATGGTGCGGTAGCGGCGGGTGGTGCGCACGAACTTCTTGATCGACCAGCCGGTGGTCTGCTCGATCCACCTGCTGACGGCCAGGGCGGCGAACACGACCCGTCAGGTGCGCGTCGATCGACTCGCGCTTGTGGTGGTAGATCGGCCGCGCACGTAGGTCGTGTTAGACATTCGGAACGACTTCTCGATGTGGAACAGTCGGTGGTAGGCGTCGATCACGAACTCGGCGGTGACGTCCGGGAGGTTGGTGACGTAGCCTTTGAGGCCGGCAAGGGCGCGTGCCTTGGCTTCCAGGGTCCGGTGGACACTCTTGGTGGCGCCGGTGAGCTGGATGAACCGGTTGCGTTTGACCGCGGTCTTGCCGGCGACGGCCTGCTCGGCCTTGGCGACCTGTTCGTCGATGCCGTGCAGGGTGCGCCGAGCCCGGTCCGCCCGGTACTGGTAGTAGATGATCTGGTCGCGGCGCTGGTCCTTGGGGCCGGCAGGCCAGGGCACGTCGGGTATCCGCGCGCCGAGGATGAACGACAACCCCGCGGCCTCGATGGCCTGCTGGTCGGCCGCAGAGATCATGCCAGCGTCGGCCACGACCGTGACATCAGCCGGCTGGTGGGCATCCATGAACGCACGGATGGTCGGCAGCATCGTAGTGGTCTCGCCCCGGCTGCCCCCGAACGCGTTGACCATCAACGGAAACCCGCTTGCGTCGGTGAGCAGCCCGATCGTGATCTGCGGCTCCAGGCGGCGTTCTTCGGAGAACCCGGGCTCACGGAGCCCGTCCCCGGCATCGGTCTCGAAGTACAAGGTGGACACACATCGTAGAGAACCAGTGACGCCGGCGGGTCGAAACCTGCCTCCTCGACCACCCGCAGACTCTCCAGCTTGCTGGTCGGCTCGACGATCCGTGCCAGCACCAGTAATCGGAACACCTCGTCACCACCAGCGGCCTCCTCGAACCCCAACAGCTGGTAGGCGTGGCCGAGCGCGTCCCACAGGTACCCCATCCGCGACGACGTGATCGCAAGCGGCCCACCACCAGCACCACTGCCGGCCTGCAACGCCGCGAAGTCCGGGCCAAAGTCGAGCTCGGGCTGCCCCACAGCCAGACGCTGCCTCGCCACCGCCTTGAGCGCCTCCAACGCCGTCTTCACCGTGCGCACATACGCCACGAGAGACAGCCTAGAACCGGCCGCTTAGTGCGCAGATTTTCGCCGTTCACACGACGAAACCGCAGCTCAACAGCCAGCACCCTACCCAAGATCAGCGATCTTGAGCCAAAGTCAGGTACGGTGACGGAATGGTCATGCGGGTGGCGATTCCCGTGCTGCCGTGCCGAGATGTGCAGGCAGCGCGGTCGTACTTCACGGACGTGCTCGGATTCGACACCATATTCACCTGGGAGACCCCACCTAGCTACGCGGCCGTGATCCGCGACACCGCCGAGTTCCACCTGTACGCCGAAAGCAGCGTCGGCCCAGCCAGGGTGACGGTTGTCGTCGACGACGTCGATTCCTGCCACGACGAGCTGCGCGCCCGCGGCGCCGACATCGTCGAGCCACTGGCTGACCGGCCCTACGGGATGCGCGACTTCAACGTACGGACACCCGATGGGCACTTGTTGATCTTTAGCCAGCCGCTCACCGAGTACGGGTGACCATCAGCGGACCCAGCCGGAAGAATGACCGGACCTCGTCGACGAACAACGCCGGCTGCTCGAACGCCGCGAAGTGGCCGCCCTTGCCGGGCTCGTTCCAGTACCGGATGTTCGGGAACCGGCGCTCCGCGCGTGCGGGGCTCGACTACGTCGAACGCCGGGACGGGATGCACGCCATGCGGCACTTCTTCGCCTCGACCATGCTCGCCAACGGCGTGTCGATCAAGGAAGTCGCGGAGTACCTCGGCCACCAGGACCCCGGCTACACGCTCCGCATCTACACCCACCTCGTCCCGTCGAGCCACAAGCGGGCTCGCGCGGCGACCAATCGAGTGTTCAAGCCCCGCCGCCCGCCGCAGACGGCCCAGGACTCCGAGACGGCCTGACGACGGCCCGGCGGGGCCAAAAGCAACAAAACAGCAGGTCAGAGGCGGATCGGCTTCTTGTTCATGAATTCCTCGATCCCCAACGCCCCCAGCTCCCGCCCGATCCCCGACCGCTTGATCCCCCCGAACGGAAGATCCGCCTCCGAGCCACCCGACTTGTTGAGGTAAACCATCCCCGCCTCGATCCGGCGGGCCACCGAAACCGCCCGGGCGCGGTCCGTGCCGAACACACTTGCGCCCAGCCCGAACGGAGTGTCGTTCGCCAAGGCGATCGCCTCCTCCTCGGTCTCCGCGCGGAACACCAGGACCACCGGGCCGAAGATCTCCTCGTGGTACGCCGCCATCGCCGGAGTCACGTCGGTGAGCACCGTCGCCTCCAGGAATGCTCCCGGGCCGGGGACACGATGGCCACCCGCGCGCAGGGTTGCCCCCTCGCTGATCGCCTTCTCCACCTGGGCCGCGACTTCGTCCGCCGCGGCGATCGAGGCCAGGGGTGGCAACGTCGTCGCCGGGTCGGCCGGGTTGCCCGGGACGTAGTACTCCGTGACGCGCTTGGCCAGGCGGTCGACGAACTCGTCGTAGAGCTCGGCCAGCACGATCATGCGCTTGGGCGCGTTGCACGACTGGCCGCAGTTGCGCATCCGGGCGGTCGTGGTGACCTTGACCGTTTCGTCGAGGTCGTCGGTGTCCAGCACGATCAGCGGGTCGGACCCGCCGAGCTCCAGGACGCACTTCTTGAGGTTCCGCCCGGCTTCGGCGGCGACCGAGATCCCGGCCTGCTCACTGCCGGTGAGCGAGACGCCGACAAGACGCGGGTCGGCGAGCATCCACGGGACCTGGCGGCTCGACGCGAACACGTTCACGTACGCGTCCTCCGGCACGCCGGCGTCGCGCAGCACCTGCTCGATCGCCTCGGCCGAACGCGGGCAGATCGACGCGTGCTTGAGCAGGATCGTGTTGCCCAGCACCAGGTTCGGCGCGACGAACCGGGCGACCTGGTACGCCGGGAAGTTCCACGGCATGACGCCGAGCAGTGCCCCGATCGGCTCCTTGGTCAGCACGGCCTCGCCGCCCCGGAGCGAGAGCGGCTCGTCGGCCAGCAGGTCCGGTCCGCGCTCGCCGTAGTACCGGAAGATGTCGACGACCACGCCGACCTCGCCGCGGCCTTCGTTGATCCGCTTCCCCATCTCCAGGGTCATGATCCGGGCGAGCTCGTCGGCGCGTTCGGCGAACAGCTCGGCGGCGCGCACCACGATCGCGGCGCGCTCGGCGACCGGCCGCGCGCGCCAGGCCCCGAAACCGCGGTGCACCCGCTCGATCGCCGCGCGGACCTCCTCGTCGGTGGCGTTCGGGATCTCCTCCACGAGTTCACCGGTGGCGGGGTTGGTGACTGAGTACATGACGGCCTCCTCTGCCCACGGTAGCCTACTGCATACTGTATACACCATGGGATCAGTGATCGACACCCGCGCGGCGGTACCCCTCGGCGGGTGATCGACTATCGTTCCCCCATGACGCTGGAAATCGCCGGCGGATCCTCTTTCTCCGCCCTGACAAGGGAACCCGGTCGCTGGACCCGCCGTTGCACAGGTGGCGAGGTCACCTTCGGCTGCCCGTTGCGCACGTCCGAGCGCACGCCCCGGGTCTGGAGCGGCCGCGGTCTCGGCCTGCCGGAAGACGAGCTGACGGCGTTCGCCGGACAGCTCAAACGCGTCATGAAACACGAGGCCTACTGGCTTGCGCGGGCCGAATGCGCGGACCGCCGAGCGGGCGACGCCGCACGGTGGTCACCCGGCCGGTACGACGACGAAGACGACTTCGTCTACTTCGCCGGGCCGTGCACCCACGGCGATCCGTGGCCGGGCTACCGGCCGGCGCGGCGGTTCACCATCGGGCTGCCCCAGATCCGCGGACTGCGGATCCGCGTCGCCGCGTACCTGGTCACCCTGTGACGCCATGAGGCGCTGCGTGAAAGCCGGCGCTGTGAAAGCCGGCGCCATCGCCGCCGTGGTGAGCGGCGTTCCCTCCACCGCGCACGCCCTGTTCACCGGCGGAGACGTCCTCGCCGCGACCCGCGCGGCGGGCACCCTGCTCCCCGGCCGGCGCGACCGGCCCGGCATCACTGCCGGGCTGGTCGCACACGTCCTCGTCTCCGCGGCGTGGACCGTCGTCCTCGCCACGGCCGACCGTCGGTACCGCCTCGGTGTTACCCGAGGCGCGGCGGCCGGACTCGCGATCGCGGCACTCGACCTCGGGATCGTGGCACGCTCCTACCCCGCCGTGCGGGCCTTGCCGCGCGTGCCGCAGATCCTCGACCACCTGGTCTTCGGCGCCGTCACCGGCGCGCTCCTGCACCGTCCACAACGGACGGATCAGGGCACGACCTGGACGACGTCACCCGGGTGCAGCGAGTTGTAGAACGTCACCGCGGCCGCGTGCGAAAGGTGCACGCACCCGTGGGACTTCACCTTCAGGCTGCCCTGGTGGAACGCGACCCCGGTGGTGGTGAAGAACACCGAGTAGGGCATCGGCCCGTTGTACTGCTTGCTGTAGTGGTCGATGTCCTTGTACTGCACGTGGAACGTGCCCAGCGGGGTCGGGTACTTCGGCAGCCCGACCGTGATCGGGACCCCGCCGTAGGTGACGTTGCCGGCGCCGTCCGTCAGCCACGCCGTATTCGAACTGCGCTGGACGCAGGCCTTCGCTTCGGCACTGCACGGCGTAGATGCCGCTTCGGCCGTTCCAGCGAACGCCACGGTCCCCGCCATCGCGGCGACCCCGCCCAGTAGCGCGATCATCCTCCGGTTCATCGTGCGCCTCCCGTTGTCGTTCGGCTACACGGTGTAGGGTGCCCAGTTTTCCGATCTTCGAACCAGGAGATCAGTTCTGCGGCTGCGACAGCCGGAGGAACTCGTTCTGCTCACGGTCGTAGCGCTGGGTCAGCCCGTTGCCGTAGCGATCCCACCAGTTCTGCGTGTGCCCGCCCTGGCGCGTGGTCGTGTCGCCGTAGACCTGGCGGTCGTACTCGATGCGGGCGTCGCGGAACTCCTGCTGGAACTGCTGCGGGGTCAGGCCCTGCGCGTGCTGGACCGCCGCGTCGTTGATGGTGCGCGAGCTCTGGACGATGTCGTCGCCCGCCATGTGGTTGAGGATCGCGCGGACCCCGCCGGCGCCGCGCATGTGGGCGCCGGACATGATCGCGGCCTGGGTGCCGGGGTCGGTGAAGTTGAGCGCGCCGGCCGTCCGGGCGTTCGCGGTCATCAGGTCGGAGACGACCGCGCGCTCCTCCGCGCTGCCGATGCCGTACTGCTGCCGCGCGGCCATGATCCGGTCGTAGCCGTTGTGCATGTTCTGGCGGAAGCCGTAGGCCTCGGGCACCCCGCCCTGCTCCCCGGTCGCGCCCTCGGAGTTCATGATCGAGTCGACGACGCGGGGGTCGAGCTGCTGCGGCGCCGCCGCGGCCGCCGCTCCCCCGCCGCCGCCCTGAGCGGCGGCGTTCTGGCCGCCGCCGTAGGCCTGCGCGACGTCGGTGTCGGCGGCGTTGTACCCGTTCGCGGCCGTCTGGACGTTCTGGTTGACGTTCGTGATCAGGCTGAGGAACTTCTGGAGGGCGCTGCCCAGCGAGGAGTGCAGCGCCGAGTTCGCGGCGGCGACCCCGCTGCCGATGCCGGCGAACGACAACGCGTCCAGCACCAGGCCTTCCAGGTCGCGGGTCGTCGACAGGAAGGACGACCCGACGTCTTCGACCGCCTTGACGACCGTCCCCATCTCCGTCGTCTCGGCGTGGTAGGCCCCGGCACCCATGTCTGCTCCCTCCGGACTCCGCTTGGCGGATTCGAGAATTCCCCACCGTGCCGCGCCGCCCCACGGCCGAATTACCCACTGGCACTTCATCACCTGTAGTTCATTTCACGTTCACCTGAAGGACGCCTGGCGCGGTATTAGACCAAGCATGACTACCCAGACGCTCGACACGATCGCGTCCGCCCAGCTCGAGCTCCAGCTGCACGTGGTCGAGGACCGCCTGAGCCAGGACTACACGAGCCTCGACCGGCCTTCGGTCCACGCGCTCGTCGAACGGGAACGGACCCGGTTCGCCACCGCGCGGATCCACGCGTTCGTCCCGATCCTCGTCGAACGGGCCGTCCGCGACGCCCTGGCCGAGCCGGCGGGCCGCCACCGGCGCTAAGGTCGGGAGAGCGGCCCGGCGGCGAGGAGACGACGATGACCAAACCCGAAGACGACCCGAACGTCGTGGACGGCGAGGTCGTCGACGAGACCCCGACCGCCGCACTGGCGATCCCGTCGCCGCCGCTGCCCGACCCGGACTACAACGAGGGCGGCGTGCCCAGCTTCGACTTCGTCCGCGACAAGATCGAGAACCGCTACACGACCTCGGTCGGCTCGACCGAGGTGGCGGGGCTCGGCACGGACAACACCGTCGACGCCCTCGACAAGCAGATCGCCGACCGCGACCAGGCGGCCAAGGACCGGCTGGCCGAGATCCGCCGGTCGATGCGCGGCGAGTGACCTCGGCTCAGGTCTGCCGCGCCGGGTCCGCGCCGCACTCCGGCGCGCCGTTGCCGCGGAGGAAGTGCGCGGCCGCGTAACCGGTCCGCCCGTTCGCGGTGCCGTGCAGCCACCGGTCGTCCCCGGAGGCGGGCGCGCCGCGGGTCCAGCACTCCGCCAGGAAGGTGCCGCCCTCCCCGACCCAGCCGGTCCGGCGGCACGTCGCGGCCGCGCAGGACCGGACGTTCAGGCCGCGCTCGCTCGTCCCGGTGACGATGTACGGCGTGGGCGGTGCGACCGAGGTGCGGTCGGCGGCAGGCGGGGTTTCGGCGGGCGGCCCGGCCGGGCCCGGGACGAGCCCGTTGCCGAGCACCAGGGCGAGCACGCCGGCCGTGACTGCGGTGGTGGCCACCACCCGGGCGAGCGCTCCTGGTCTCAGTACGACAAGCATGGTGGTTCCCTTCCGCTCGGTGCCGTCCGCGGCCGGGCCCATCCCTGTCTTCGTACCTGGTGCGTTGTCCTTCCGTCGGGCTCCGGCCTTATCCTTGCAAGTGTTGCGCTGACACGCCCGTCTTGCAATTCCCACAGAGAGATCCCACCAAGGGATACCCGATCAGCCTAGCCGCGGGGTGTGCTCCCCACGCCGCGTCCCGGATGGAGTATCGTCGCCGCCGCGATGGGAAACCCACGCAGCGGGTCCCATCAGAACGACAGAACGAGGTCCCATGGCCCCCACGCAAGGCCCGATCGTGCCGCGCCGACGGATCGCGGACACGCTCAAGAGCCTGCGTGACGAGTCCGGCCGCACCCTCGAGGAGGTGGCCGAGACGCTGCTCATCTCGACCTCGAAGCTCTCCCGGCTGGAGAACGCCCAGGGCAGCCCGCAGGCCAGGGACGTCCGCGACCTGATCCGCTTCTACGGGATCGAGGACACCCAGCTGGCCGACCGGCTGATGCGGTGGGTGAAGGCGTCCGGGCGGAAGGCCTGGTGGACCGACTACTCGCAGGCCACCGCGACCCCCGGGCTCGACGCCCACCTCGCGTACGAGTCCGAAGCGACGGTGGCCCGCCTCTACACGATCCCGCTGCTGCCGGTCCTCCTGCAGACCCCGGACTACGCCCGTGCCCAGTACTCGACACACGAGCCGTGGTGGTCCGCCGAAGAGGTCGACCGGCTCGTCGAGCTCCGGGAGCGCCGCAAGCACGTGCTCGCCGAACGCGACGGCATGGCGCCGCTCAAGCTGGTGGCGGTGACCCACGAGTCCGCGGTCCGGCAGTTCGTCGGGTCCCGCGAGATCATGCGCGCCCAGCTGGACCACCTCGTCGAACGGTCGACGGCGCCGAACATCGAGCTACGGGTGTTCCCGCTCGCCCATCCCCCGCTGTTCTCGATGAGCTGCATGTACGCCTACTTCGAATTCGAAGACGAACTCGACCGCGACATCGTCAACATCGAAACCCACGCGGGGTTCCGGCACATCGAAACCGCCGAGACGGTCGGGTACTACCGCGGTTACCACGACAAACTGGTGGCCGCCTCCCCCGAACCCGGCGAAAGCCGCGCGCTCATCCGGAAGATCCAGGCCGAACTGTTCGGCTGAACCACCCGCCGCAGTCCCCTTTTCCCCTTTCACGTTGGGATGAACGCATGGCTCTCGACTTTTCCGCTTCCGCGGGTGAGGACTTCGAGCTGGCCCGGAAGCGGCTCGGCAACGACGGCTACCTGGTGGTCTCGGACGACGAGCTCGGCCTGCCCGGCACGCGGCTCCGCGACCACCTGCTGCGGACGTACTTCACCCCGGACGTGCTCCGCTGCTACCCCGGCGACGTCCCCGCCGACCGCGAGCGCGCCCGCGACGTCGTCGAATACGCCTGGCACGACGGGGTTCCCGTGCTCGCCGAGCACCCGGAGATCGCCATCGAAGGCCGCGGCGGCCGGCCCGAGCGCCGCGAGTACGCGCGGACGCCGGTGGTGCACGACCCGCTGTTCGCGTCGTGGATCCGCGCCGCGCTGGGCCTGATCCCGGTCCACCGCCGGCGGCCGCGGGGCACCTTCGGGGTCAACATCTTCCGCACGTTCACCAACGTCGTGACCCAGCCGCACGCCGACGGTGAGGAGTTCGTCTTCGTCTACGTCGTGGATCGGCAGGGCAGCGGCGCGGAGACGACGTTGTTCCGGCCCGAAGCCCCCGGCACCCCGCTGCATTCCCAGCGGCTCGAGCCCGGGCAGCTCATCGTGTTCGAGGACGCCCGGTTCCTGCACACCGCGAGCCCGCTGGCCGACCCACCCGGCGGCCGCGCCCGCCGCGACGCGCTGGTGTGCACTGTGGACTATCGCGAGACCTACGGCGTCAGCTGAAGATGGCCCCGGGATCGCCGGTGTACCAAGCGTTCTTGATGACGACCCGGCGCATCACCCAGCGGTCGCCGTCGCGGACCAGGTCGACGCCGTAGCGGTTCTTCAGCAGCGCGTGCGTGGTGTGGTCCGCGCTCAGCAGGTGCTGGGCTTCGACCAGCGCGGTGAGGTGGGCGGTGTCGCCGTCGACGGTGACCCGCTCGTTCGTCACCTGGTGGGTGGTGTCGACGCGGCCGGCGAACAGCGCCAGGATCGTGTCGACGATCGAGTCCCGGCCGGTCATCAGCGGCGGCTCGGCGCCCCAGCGCGCGGCCGCCGGCCGGAAGTCCAGTTCGGCGTCGGCGGCGAAGGACGACGCGAACAGCTCGCGGTCCTTGAGGTCCTGGCCGAGGCCGAAGCGGTACAGGGCGTCGACGATCTCGACGCGGTCGTGCAGGTCGGTGGTCATGTCTCCCAGCGTCGCCAGGCCTGGAAGGTCGATCAACGCGCTTCTGTGCCACGATCGTGAAGCAGGGATTGACGATGGAGGGGCGGCATGCCGGAGTCGCGGGAGCTGGAGTCGTTCCTGGTGCTGGCCGAGGAGCTGCACTTCGGCCGCACGGCGGAGCGCCTGCACGTCTCGACCGCGCAGGTCAGCCAGACGATCCGCAAGCTGGAACGGCGGATCGGCGTGCCGCTGTTCACCCGGACCAGCCGCCGCGTCGAGCTGACCCCGGTGGGGCGGCAGCTGCTCGCCGACCTCGGGCCGGCCTGGTCGGCGGTCGAGGCGGCGCTGGCCAAGGCGGTCGAAACCGGCCGCGGGGTGACGGGCACGCTGCGGGTCGCGTTCGGCGACGCGGCGGGCGGCCAGCTGCTCGCCGGTGTGGCGGAGCTGTTCCGGCGGCGGGAACCCGGCTGCCGCGTCGAGTTCCGCGAAGTGCGGCCGGCGGAGGTCCTGCCGTGGCTGCGCGAAGGCGAGGTGGACGTGGTGCTGGCCGGCCTCCCGCTCGACGGGCCGGATCTCGTCAACGGCCCGGTGCTGGTGCGGGAGCTGCGTTTTCTGGCGGTCGCGGCCGGGCACCCCTTCGCACGCCGGGAGTCCGTGCCGGTCGCCGATCTGGCGCGGGTGACGGTGCTGCGGTGCGCGCTGCCGGACCCGTGGCTCGACGAGCACGCCCCCGGCGCGGAAGTGCGGCCGCCGGCCGGGCTTCAGGAGCTGCTCACGCTGGCCGGCGCGGGTGAGGGTGTGCTGCCGGTCGGCGCGCACATCCGGCGGTACTACCCGCGGCCGGACGTCGCGTACGTCCCGCTCGAAGACGCGCCCCGGCTCGAGTGGGGGCTGGTCTGGCGGGCCGGGGCCGCCACGGCCCGGGTGCGGGCCTTCACCGAAGCCGCGGCCGAGCTCGTGCGCGAGCCGGCCTGACCGCCGTCACGCCGGCAGCCACCGCACCTCTTCCGGCTGGCACGCGGCGATCGCCTCCAGGCGGTTCGGGAAGATCGGCACCAGGCCGGCGAGCCCGGCCAGCCGGACCACCCGGTCGACCACACTCCCGGGCGTGGCGATCAGGCATCCGGCGATCCCCCGTTCCGGGCACCGTTCGACCGCACGGAGCAGCCCGTGGGCGCCGCTCGCCGACAGGAACTCCAGCATCGCGAGATCGAGCACCAGCAGGTGCGGCGCGGTCAGTTCGCAGATGGCCGCTTCGAGCACCGCCGTCCACCGCAGCACGGTGGTGATGTCCAGCTCACCGCGGACTTCGACGACCAGCACACCACCCGCCCGTTCCGCTCGGATTCCGTCCTGGTCGCGCATCGCGCGCCTCCTCGGGGCCGGGTCGGGGCCACCACCGACCATCGTCCCATTGCCGGGGACCGAGAAGAAACCTCCGTCACGCAGTGGGACCAGCCGGTGCGGCCGTCCGGCTCAGCGTCCACTGTGGACGCTCAGGCGCGCCAGCCACTCCTGCAGCAGGGTCGCTTCGGCCGCCGTCAGGTCCGCCGGCGGCGTCTCGCGCAGCCGGGCGGCGAGCGTCGTCGCGGTGGCCGCCACGTCGTCCGCCGGCCGCGAAGGCTCCTCGGCGAGGACGCCGGCCAGCACGCTTTCCCGGACGCGGGCCGAGAACCCGGGATCCGGGTAGAGCTCCGGCCGGGTGATCAGCGACAGCGCGACCCCGGCGTTGGCCGCCATGACCATCTGCGCGGCGAGCGACGGCGGCAGCTTCAGCAGCCCGGCCGCGGCGCAGCGCTCCAGGACGGCGAGCAGCAGGCTGTGCGCCTCGGCCGCCGCACCGGGCGGCGTCGAGAGGCCCGAGTACATCAGGCGGTAGTAGTTGGGGTTGTCGACCGCGAACGCGACGTGGTTGTCCCAGCCGTCACGCAGGTCGCGCACCGGGTCGGCGGAGGGCTTCGCGGCCCGCTTGCCGGCGAGGTACTTCTCGAACCCGCGGTCGACGACGGCGGCGAGCAGCCCCCCCTTGTCGCCGAACTGCCGGTAGAGCGCCGGCGCCCCGACCCCGGCGGCCTCGCAGACGGCCCGCGTCGAGAAGTCGGCCTCGGCCGAGCGGGACAGCAGGTCGGCCGCGGCTTCCAGGATCCGCGTTCTCAAGTCCACGTTAACGACGCTACCAGGCGTTATCGTCGATATCAAGAAAAAGGTAGCGCCGATCCGCACCCTCTGTTAGCGTCGATTACGTCAGAGTGAAACCAGTGATACCGAAGGATGCCCACCATGCCGTTCGCCAACTTCAAGGTCCCCGCCGGCACCCTCACCCCGGAGCAGAAGGCCCAGCTCGTCACCCGCACCACCGACCTCTACGCCGAGATCTACGGCGACCGCGCCCGCGCGACCACGATGGTGCTGGTCGAGGAGGTCGCCGACGGCGGCTGGGGCATCGGCGGCGACGTGCTCACGCTCGCGAAGCTCCAGGCCGGGTGACGTCAGCCTTCCGTAATCCCCGCGTGGAATCATCTCCTGACGACCGAAGTTGTACAGGTGGTAGCACCGCACGAGGAGAAGGAGTGACGCCGTGACCACGTCAACCGAGAGGGCCGTCCTGGCCGGCGGCTGCTTCTGGGGGATGCAGGAGCTGTTCCGCCGCCTGCCCGGGGTGATCTCGACCCGGGTCGGCTACAGCGGCGGTGACGTCCCCAACGCCACCTACCGCAACCACGGCACCCACGCCGAGGCCATCGAGGTGGTCTACGACCCCGCGCGGACCACGTTCCGCGACCTGCTGGAGTTCTTCTTCCAGGTGCACGACCCGACCACGAAGAACCGCCAGGGCAACGACATCGGCCTGAGCTACCGCTCGGCGATCTACTTCGAGAACGACGAGCAGAAGCAGATCGCCGTGGACACGATCGCCGACGTCGACGCGTCCGGGCTGTGGCCGGGCAAGGTGGTCACCGAGCTCGCCCCGGTGGGCGACTTCTGGGAGGCCGAGCCGGAGCACCAGGACTACCTCCAGCGCATCCCGAACGGGTACACCTGCCACTTCGTGCGCCCGGGCTGGAAGCTGCCGAAGCGCGAGACGACCGCCTGATACACCCGCACCACGTAAGGCCCCTTCGCCGATCCCCGGCGAAGGGGCCTTCGTCGTTTCAGCGGCAGCAAAGATCACCCGAACGGCGGTGGGCCGCCGACAGTCCTGAGTGGACGTTCAACCGACAGAATCCCAAAGACGGTGAATGTCCTTTTTGGGAAGTATCGCCATATGTCAATAAGACCGTACGTTAGTCGCTTGTTCACGAGCCTCCGGCACCGGATTCTGATTTCCGTTCCACAGCACCACCTCTCGTTCCCCTGATCCGGCCCGGCCTCGAACCCGGGCCTGGTTCACCCTGCCCGGAGGAGATCCCTCGATGGAACTGAGACGTCCTGTCGTCTTGGCAGCAACCGGCGTCCTCGTCGGCGCGCTTTGCATCACCGGCACCGCACAGGCACAACCCACCCCCGCCGCCGCGCCGAGCGCGCAGGCCCAAGCCGTGTCCGCAGCCGCCGGCCTGGTGGCGACCAGGCCCGCCGCGCTGCACGCCAGCGCGGACGACGTTTTCCAGGCCCAGAAAGCGATTTCCTCGACGAACGGGCTGCAGTACATCCCCTACGAGCGCAGCTACAAGGGCCTGCCCGTGGTGGGCGGCGACTTCGTGGTGGCGACCGACTCGGCGGGCCAGGTGCTCGGCACCTCCGTCGCGCAGGACCAGACCATCAACCTCGCCACGACCACCGCGAAGGTGACCGGGGCCGCGGCCGAGGCGACCGCGCGGCAGCAGCTGTCCGCCGTGGACAGCGTGAGCCCCGCCCAGCAGGTCGTCTACGCGCTCGGCTCGCCGGCGCTGGCCTGGAAGAGCACCGTCGTCGGCCGCGACGCCGAAGGCCCGAGCCGGCTCGACGTCATCGTCGACGCCGCCACCGGCAAGGTGCTCAAGACCCAAGAGCACGTCATGAACGGTGACGGCACCAGCGCCTACAACCGCCCGAACCCGGTGCACCTCGACACCACGCTGTCCGGCAGCACGTACTCGCTGAAGGACCCGAACCACCCCACCGAGTCCTGCCAGGACGCGGCCAACAACACCACGTTCAGCGGCCCCGACGACGCGTGGGGCAACGGCAACGCCACCAGCCGCGAGACCGGCTGCGTCGACGCGCTCTTCGCCCTCCAGACTGAGAACAAGATGCTCTCGCAGTGGCTGGGCCGCAACAGCTTCGACGGCAACGGCGGCGGCTGGCCGGTCCGGGTCGGCCTGAACGACCAGAACGCCTACTACGACGGCAGCCAGGTCCAGATCGGCAAGAACACCAACGGCCAGTGGATCAGCTCGATCGACGTCGTGGCACACGAGCACGGCCACGGCATCGACGACCACACCCCGGGCGGCATTTCCGGCGCCGGCACGCAGGAGTTCGTCGCGGACGTCTTCGGCGCCTCGACCGAGTGGTTCGCCAACGAGCCGTCGGGCGGCGACGTCCCGGACTTCCTCGTCGGCGAGACGGTCAACCTCGTCGGCTCCGGCCCGATCCGCAACATGTACAACCCGTCGGCGCTGGGCGACAAGAACTGCTACGACAGCTCGGTCCCCAACGGTGAGGTGCACGCGGCCGCCGGCCCCGGCAACCACTGGTTCTACCTGCTGGCCGAAGGCACCAACCCGACCAACGGGCAGCCGACCAGCACGACGTGCAACAGCTCCAGCGTCACCGGCATCGGTGTCCAGAACGCGGTGAAGATCTTCTACAACGCGATGCTGCTCAAGACCTCCAGCAGCTCGTACCTGAAGTACCGCACCTGGACGCTGACCGCGGCGAAGAACCTGTTCCCGGGCAGCTGCACCGAGTTCAACACCGTCAAGGCGGCGTGGGACGCGATCTCGGTCCCGGCGCAGTCGGCCGACCCGACCTGCTCGGCGACCGGCACCGTCACCGTCTCGAACCCGGGCAACCAGTCGACCGTCACCGGCACCGCGGTGAACCTGCCGCTGTCGGCCTCGGGCGGCACCTCGCCGTACTCCTGGACCGCCACCGGCCTGCCGGCCGGCCTGTCGATCAACGCCTCCACCGGCACGATCTCGGGCACCGCGACCACCGCGGGCACCTCGAACGTCACGGTGACGGCGAAGGACGCGGCCAACAAGACCGGCACGGCGTCGTTCTCCTGGACCGTCGGCACCACCACCGGCTGCTCCGGCCAGAAGATCGTCAACGGCGGCTTCGAATCCGGCAGTGGCAGCTGGACCGGCACCACCGGCGCCATCGGTCAGTGGAGCTCGCAGGGTGAGGCCGCGCACGGCGGCACGTACAGCGCCTGGCTGGACGGCTACGGCTCCACGCACACGGAGTCGGTCGCGCAGTCGGTCAGCATCCCGGCGGGCTGCCACGCCAGCCTGACGTTCTACGTGCACATCGACAGCGCGGAAACGACCACCACCACCGCCTACGACAAGCTGACCGTCACCAACGGCAGCGCGACGCTGGGCAGCTACTCCAACCTGAACAAGGCCTCCGGGTACGCGCTCAAGACGATCGACGTCTCGTCGGCCGCCGGCAGCACCCTGGCGCTGAAGTTCACCGGCACCGAGGACAGCTCGCTGCAGACCTCGTTCGTCATCGACGACGTGGCCGTCACCCTGAGCTGAAACCGCTGAATCCGCACTGAAAGGGCGGGGAATCCGGGGATTCCGGATTCCCCGCCTTTTCGCTTTCCGCCGTGCGCGGGGCAGAATCGGCCCATGGACACCGAAGAGCTGCGCGCGACCCAGGCCCCGCTGAAGGACAAGTACCGCGAGACGCCGGAAAGCGCGCTCGTCACGTTGCACGCCGACGCCGAGCTCGACGGCCTCGGCATCTCCTGCAAGGTCGAGACCGGCCGCGCGGTCGTCGAGGCGGGTCTGCACCCGGCGACCGGCGGCGACGGCACCCTCGCCTGTTCAGGCGACATGCTGCTCGAAGCCCTGGTCGCGTGCGCCGGCGTGACGCTGCGGGCGGTCGCGACGTCGCTGGGCCTCGAAGTCCGCGGCGGCCGGGTGCGCGCCGAAGGCGATCTCGACTTCCGCGGCACCCTCGCCGTGGCGAAGGACGCGCCGGTCGGCTTCCGCGCGATCCGGCTTTCCTTCGCCCTCGACACCGACGCTTCCGAAGACCAGCTGGCCACGCTGAAGAAGCTGACCGAGCGCTATTGCGTCGTGTTCCAGTCGCTGCGGACACCGCCGGAGTTCGCCGTCACGCTTTCGGCGAACTGACCCGCCTCAGGGAGAAACCCGGAGGACAAAGCGGACGCTGTGGCCTAGCTTGGCGGGGTCACCGAGAGGGGAACCGCCATGCCCGAACCGGACCTCGCCGTCCAGGTGCGCGGACTCGTCAAGACCTACGGGTCGACCCGCGCGCTCGACGGCGTCGACCTCGCCATCCCGGCCGGGCAGGTGCTCGGCCTGCTCGGGCCGAACGGCGCCGGGAAGACCACCACCGTCCGCATCCTGACGACGTTGCTGCGGCCCGATTCGGGCGAGGCGCACGTCGCCGGGTACGACGTGCTGGCCGAGCCGGACCAGGTGCGCCGGCGGATCGGGCTGTCCGGCCAGTACGCGGCCGTCGACGAAAACCTGACCGGCTTCGAGAACCTCTACATGGTCGGGCGGTTCTACGGCCGACGGAAGGCGTCGGCGCGGGCCCGGGCGCGCGAGCTGCTCGCGCGGTTCCGGCTCGAGGACGCCGCCGACCGGCCGGCGAAGGGGTATTCCGGGGGCATGCGCCGCCGGCTCGACCTGGCCGGCGCGCTGGTCGGCGAGCCGGTCGTGGTGGTGCTGGACGAGCCCACCACCGGCCTCGACCCGGGCGGGCGCCTCGACACCTGGGAGGTGATCAAAGAGCTGGTCGCCGACGGCACCACCGTGCTGCTGACCACCCAGTACCTCGAAGAGGCCGACCAGCTCGCCGACTCCATCGTGGTGATCGACCACGGCCGGGTCATCGCGCGCGGCACCGCCGACGAGCTCAAGGCCCAGATCGGCGGCGAACGCCTCGAACTGGTCGTCGCCTCGGCCGCGGACCTGCCGACGACCCTGGAGGTGCTGCGCGCGGTCGGCACCGGCGAGCCCACCGGCGACGACCACACGCGGCGGGCCGAAATCCTCGTCGACACCGGACCCAAGGCGCTCATCGAAGCGCTGCGGCAGCTCGACGGCCACGGCATCACGGTGCAGGACGTCGGCCTGCACCGGCCGACGCTGGACGACGTCTTCCTGTCCCTGACCGGGCACGGCGCCGAGGGGGCCGCGAAGTGAACGCGTTCGCGAAGGGCATTTCCGACGGCGGCATCGTCACCTGGCGCAACCTGATGAACGTCCGCCGCAACCCGGACTGGCTGATGGCCGCGACGCTGCAGCCGATCATGTTCGTGCTGCTGTTCGCCTACGTCTTCGGCAACGCGATCGGCGGCGAAGCGGGCGGCGCGGCCTACCGCGAGTTCCTCATCGCCGGGATCTTCGCCCAGACGGTGGCGTTCAACTCGGCGTTCACCGTCATCGGCTTCGCCAACGACCTGCAGAAGGGCATCATCGACCGGTTCCGCTCGCTCCCGATGTCCCGGATCGCGGTGGTGCTCGGGCGCACGACGTCGGACCTCGTGGTCAGCGTGGTCGCGCTGGTCGTGATGTCCCTGTGCGGGCTGCTCGTCGGCTGGCGGATCCGCGGCAGCTTCTGGGACGCGCTGCTCGGTTACCTGGTGATGCTGATGTTCGCCTGGGCCCTGTCGTGGGTCGGCGCGCTGATCGGCCTCGCGGCGCGCAGCGTCGAGGTGGCGCAGAGCCTCGGGCTGGTCTGGATGTTCCCGCTGAGCTTCATCTCCTCGGCGTTCGTCCCGACCGACACCCTGCCCGCGTTCCTCAAGGCGATCGCGAACTGGAACCCGTTCACAGCGGTGATCAACGCGACCCGCGACCTGTTCGGCAACCGCTTCGGCCCCGCACCGACCGGCTGGCCGGCGGAGCACGCGGCGCTGTACGCGATCCTGTGCTGCGTGGGGATCATCGCGGTGTTCGCCCCGCTCGCGACGGCCCGGTATCGCCGGGTGGCGAGCAAGTAGGAGCTAGTTCGGCGGACCGGGTCTGGTCGAGGAAGTCTAGGTGGGCTTCCTGACCAGGCCCGTGTAACCGGCGAGCGCGAGTGTCGCGAGTCCCCAGATCGCGGCTTGGAGAAGCCAGATCAAGACGGTGAACACCGATGCCCAGTTCGTGTCGGGATTGAGGTCACAGCGAGCACGAACACCCGTCGGGGCCAGCGGAAGCCCGCGGTCGAGACCGAGACCGACGAGTTCCACAGTGGTGCACAGGTGCCCGTAGGGCGAGGTGAAAGAGCTCACGCGCTCTCCGACGTGGTGCCCGCCATCGGTGACCCGGCCGGCCCACACCCCGAGCCCGCCGGACGCCATCAACACGAAGAGGAGGGCCACCGCGGTTCGCCGGGTCAGGTAGCCGTATCCCGCCAGCACGCCCCAGAGCCAGTGGAAACGCCGCGTCAGCCAGTTCCCCAAGGCTTCCGGAGCACGCCGCCGGATGTCTTTCTGCTGGGCGATCAGGATTCTTCTGGCATTGCCGTCGTGCCCCGCACCGCGTTCGGCGTTCGCCAGCGCCTGGTACGGACCAGGGCGATACGACTCCGTGTGGTAACGAACCAGGTGAAGCCACTCTCGCCACGAGACAGCGCGCCCCGGACTCGACTCCAACGCCCCGAAGGCGAATCCGTTCAGATCGACCAGGGTCGGGTCTTCACACGCCACGTCGGCCTCCGGTCCTGAGCACAAGGCGGCGCGCACGAGAAAGATCTTTCCCGTCACCTGGGCGTGCTCGAGATCCAGCGCCAGACCGGAGCGGGTGATGAATTCGGCCTCCAGGAAGCTGGCGTCTCCGGCGACCCTGGCGCCGATGAGCGAGATCACACCACCGAAGTCGTCACCGGAAGCCTTGACTCCTTCGCACATCAGGCTTCCGTCGATCCTGAGCTGAGCCGCCGTAAGAGCCTTACCACTCCGATTGGCGATCCTCGCACGGCTCATCACCAGCGAGCCGCCGATGTGAGCTCCGAACAGCTGGACCGCGCCTCTGCTTCCGGCTCCCCTCAGCTTCGCGCCGGACATCAGCACGTTGCCACCCACGTCGAGCCCCACCGCCCGGACAGCGGCTCCGCTCTTGTTCGTGATCCGGGCTTCACCGAGGTCGAACTGTCCTCGGATGCGGGCGCCGCTGAGTCCCACGAGGCTGTCGGAGGCAGAGCCGGAGATGACCGCGCCGGTCATCCACAACCCCGCGTCGATTTCGCTCAGGCTCGCCTGGAATCCAGGCAGTCGCGACCGCGACAGATCAAGCCACGGCAGCCGCGCGTTCCACGCGGAGATCCGCTCCTCGAAGACACAGCCGACCAGCTTCAACCCGACACCGGCAACGAGGTTGTCGAGGGTGAGCCCGCCGATGATCCGGGCGCCCGAGATCCTGATGCCCTGCGGGTCCAGGGGACCGTGCCGCCCGAGCAGCATCTCGCGGAGCAGCTGCGCCCGGATCGGCTGGTCCGAGTCGCCGACCTCGCCCGGCTCGCGGCCCCGCTCAGTCCTCTTCGGACAGCTCCACGACCGGGATCACGCGCCTGGCCTGCTTCGCCTTCGCCCGGTGGTCCACCAGGAACGGGTAGTGCTTCTCCAGCTCCCCCCAGGTCCGCACGTAGTCCGCGCCCAGCAGCGGCAGCGCCTCCGCGTCGAACTCGCGGTCGTCGACCTCCACCTTGACCCGCGAGTCGGCCTCGAGGTTCAGGTACCAGTCGGGGTGCTGGGCCGCGCCGACGTTCGACGCCACCACCAGCAGCCGCTCGCCGTCGCGGTGGACCATCATCGGCACCGTTCGCGGCTCGCCCGTGCGCCGGCCCGTCGTGGTGAGCAGCACGAGCCGCTCCCGGTGCATGCCGTCGACCTCGCCGCCCGCGCGGAACTGGCGGATCACGCGGCGGTTCGTCTCCTGCACGTCCATGGTCAGCGGTCGTAGTAGCGGGTCGGCGGCTCCTGCTGTTGCTGCTGCGGCCACTGCCGGGTCTGCGGGGGCGCCGCGTTCTGCTGGCTGCGGCGCCGGTGCAGCGTCCGGGCGCTCGCCGCCATGCTGTTCACCACCGTGGCGATGGCCAGCCCGATGACGAGGTTGATGGCGGCGGTCGCGATCTTCGCGCTCGGCGCGACCGTGAGGGTCAGCGGCAGCACCACCGCGATCAGTGTGACCAGCACCATGATCCAGCCGAAGAACTGGGACGGTGCCGGCGTGGCGACGCTCAGCAGGTGCATCAGCCCGGTGGCGAGCAGTGCCACCGCGGCGGCGACCAGTGCGTACGTCGTGGTGCTCGCGTTGCCCCAGACGCCCTCGCCTTTTGGGGCGAGCACTTCGACCTCGAAGATCCCGCGCGCGATCAGCAGCCCGACCACCGCGAGCAGGGCCGCGACCACCGCTGTGGCCACCCCGCCCGCCCACAGCCGGCGCGCATCGATCCCCGGGCGGACGTCCTGGGGCTGGTTCCCGTAGTAGTCGGACATCAGAGCCTTCCTGGGTCGGCTGCGCCTCTCGTGGTCGATTGTCCCCCGTTTCGGCCCCGGCCGCGCGACTTGCGCTGGAGTGCGCTCCAGCTCGTAGCGTCGGGGGCATGACCACTGCACAGCACAAGCTCGGTTCGGGCTTCGGCGCCACCACCACCGCCGCCGAAGCCGTCGCCGATGTCGACCTCACCGGCAAGCTCGCCGTCGTCACCGGCGGTTACTCCGGGATCGGCCTCGAGACCACTCGCGCGCTCATCGGCGCCGGCGCCCACGTGGTCGTCCCGGCCCGCCGCCGCGCGACCGCCGAGGACGCCCTGGCCGGCCTCGAGAACGTCGAGGTCGACGAGCTGGACCTGGGTGACCTCGAAAGCGTCCGCGGGTTCGCCGAGCGGTTCCTGGCGACCGGACGGCGGATCGACCTGCTCATCGCGAACGCCGGCGTCATGGCCTGCCCCGAGACCCGCGTCGGCCCGGGCTGGGAGGCCCAGTTCGCCACCAACCACCTCGGCCACTTCGCGCTGGTCAACCGCCTGTGGCCGGCGGTCGCGGACGGCGCCCGCGTCGTCTCGCTGTCCTCGCGCGGCCACCACAACTCGCCGATCCGCTGGGACGACGTCCAGTTCACCCACGGCTACGACAAGTGGGAGGCCTACGGGCAGGCGAAGACCGCCAACGTGCTTTTCGCCGTCCACCTGGACGAACTCGCCTCGGCGCGGGGCATCCGTGCGTTCGCGCTGCACCCGGGCGGCATCATGACGCCGCTGCAGCGGCACCTTTCGCGGGCCGAGATGGTCGAGCGCGGGTGGATGGACGAGGCCGGGACCATGCTCATGGAGTTCAAGACCCCGGAGCAGGGCGCGGCGACCACGGTCTGGGCCGCGACGTCACCGCAGCTGGCCGGGCTCGGCGGGCTGTACCTCGAGGACTGTGACGTCGCCGAGCTGCTGGACGGCGAAGGCATGACCGCTTCGGGTGTCCGCCCGTACGCCGTCGACCGGGCGCAGGCCGCTCGCTTGTGGACGCTGTCGGCGGAGCTGACCGGGGTGGACGCGTTCGTGATCTCCTGACGTTTGCCGGTCACGGGATCGGGGTACACCGCGGCCGTGGCCGACGACGCGGATGACGTGACGTGTGCTCGCTTCGCACTCGGCGAGTTCAGCTCCGCGCCGCGCCCCGCTCTCGATGAGATCCGGCCGCCTGCGCTGCTGGCCGACCGGTACGAGGTCGGCCAGCTGATCGGCAGCGGCGGCACGGCCCGCGTCTACCGCGCCCGCGACCTGCGGCTCGACCGCCAGGTCGCCGTCAAGATCTACGACCGCGACGTGGTGGCGGTGGACCAGCGCCGCCGGCTGCGCGAGATGAACATCCAGGCCGGCATCACCCACCCGGGCGTGGTGGCGCTGCTGGACAGCGGCACCGAAAACGGCCGGACGTTCCTGGTGATGCAGCTCGTCGAGGGCGAAAACCTGGCGGAGCGGCTGCTCGGCGGGCCGATGCCGGCGGCCGAGGTGACGACGCTGGCCGCCGGCCTGACCGAAGCGCTCACCCACGTGCACGCCCGGCGGGTCGTCCACCGGGATCTCAAGCCCGCCAACGTGTTCCTGTCCGCGAACGGCCCGCTGATCGGCGACTTCGGCATCGCGCACGCCCTCGACACGACACACATCACGGGCGCGGGCGTGGTCCCGGGCACCGCGGCGTACCTGGCCCCGGAGCAGGTCAGCGGCCAGCCGGCAGGGCCCCCGGCGGACGTCTACGCACTGGGGCTGATCCTGCTGGAGTGCGTGACGGGCCAGCGCGAATACGCCGGCACGATGATCGAAGCGGCGATGGCCCGGCTGACCAGGCCACCCCGGATCCCGGAGGGCTTGCCGCCGTCCCTGGCGCACACGCTTCGCCGGATGACGCGACGCGAGCCGGGTGATCGGCCGACGGCCGCGGAGGTGCGGGAGATGCTGCACGCACCGGTGCCGGTGGTCCCGTGGGGAGCCGGGACCGGACACTCGTGGTGGCGGCGCGGGATCGCGGCGGGGCTGGTGGCGAGTGCGGGGAGACGCCGAGGAACGGCAGCGGACGCCCCGCTCGCGCCGACCCTGCCCCACGCGATCACGGCCGAGGGAGCGGCGGCTCCGGCCGCAGCGGCGGTGGCCCCGGCAGCAGCCACCCCGTCCTCAGCGGCCACCCCAAGCACCACCGTCACGCGTACCCGCGCGGCCCAGTACGCCGAGCCCCCGGCACCCCACCGCCGACGCCCCCGCCGGCTCGTCGCGGCAGCCGGGGTCGCCGCCGTCGCCCTCGCCGCCTTCGCGACCATGCTGCTGACCGAGCCGGAAACCGGCACCAGCACGCCCGCCCAGCCACCCGCGCCCAGCTCCCCCGCCGCGACGACCGCGCCACCTGCGTCCGCGTCCGCGCCGCTCGCCGGGTCCGGGAACCCCGACCCGCGGGTGACCGAATCCGCGTCCCTCGAGCCCGCCGCCGTCACCCACACGGGCCCCGCCGGCCCGGCGAAGGAGCCGAAGGCGGGTAAGCCCGGGAAGATCGACAACAGCGGCAACAACGGCAAGGGCAAAGGCAAGGGCCCCGGCCGCAACGACTCCTGAGGGGACCTCCGGCACGACGAACCGGGCCCATCGGCCCTACTGCCCGGAACCCCGGTGAAATAGACCTTGGTGCATCCCGAATTCGATTCAACGGATTCGGACTCGAAGCAATAACGACCGGTAACCGGAAGCGGCCAAGCCCCGACACACCCCACGTGTCCGGCCGCACCGAACGGGTGCCGGCATCACCACCGGGAATCCCCGTCCCGGCCGGTTCGACCATTTTCCGGAGGTTGGGATGAGTGTCCACGCTGCCCTCGTGCGGCCGGTGCTGCGAACGTCGCGTGGCCGGCACGCCAAGCCCCGTCCCGCGTGGCCGCGGGTCGCCGGCCGGGCAGTCTTCCTGGTCCTGGCCGTGCTGGCCGTCGTCGCGGTGGTCGGCGCCGGGTGGCCGCCGGTGCTGCTCGTGGTGCCCGCCGCCGCTCTGGTGCTGTTCGTCGCGAGTGTCGCGAAACTGCGGACCGCCTCGCGGAAGATCGACACGATCTTCGCCGAAGAATTGATCAAGCCGGAAAGCGTTTCCGCCGCCGAAGCCGCGTGATCCCCTTTTGCGTGTCACCCTGATGGGTACCGCGCGTCGAAAGGATCGATCATGGGTGACCAGCTCCCCCGGTTTTTGCTGTTGATCGACGGCAAGGCCACCGGCGCCCGCTCGGGACGCACCTTCGAATCGCCGAACCCGTACACCGGCAAGCCGTGGGCGATCGTCCCGGACGGCGGCCCGGAGGACGTCGACGACGCCGTCGCCGCGGCCCGCGCGGCGCTCGACGGCGAGTGGGGCGCGACCACGGGGTTCGCCCGCGCCGCCCTGCTGCGGCGGCTCGGCGACCTCATCGGCGAGCACGCCGAACGGCTCGCCCGGCTGGAGGTCAACGACTCCGGCAAGCTCTACCGCGAGATGATCGGCCAGCTCACCGGGCTCGGCGGCTGGTATCACTACTTCGCCGGCCTGGCCGACAAGATCGAGGGCCGCCAGATCCCGGCGCCGAACCCGGACTACCTCGTTTACACCCGCCGCGAGCCGGTCGGGGTGGTCGCGGCCATCACGCCGTGGAACTCGCCGTTGCTGCTGCTCACCTGGAAGCTCGCGCCCGCGCTGGCCGCCGGGTGCACGGTGGTCGTCAAGCCGTCCGAACACTCACCCGTTTCGACGCTCGGGCTGGCCGAGCTGATCACCGAAGCCGGGTTCCCGCCCGGCGTGGTCAACGTCGTCACCGGGCTCTCCCGCGAGGCGGGCGCGGCGCTGGCCGGCCACCCCGGCGTGGACAAGGTCGCGTTCACCGGCTCGACCGCCACCGGCCGCGCGGTCGCCCTGGCCGCCGCCGAAAACCTCAACAAGGTGACGCTGGAGCTGGACGGCAAGTCGCCGCAGGTGGTCTTCCCCGACGCCGATCTCGCCGCGGCCGCCAACGGTGTCATCGCCGGCGTGTTCGCCGCCACCGGCCAGACGTGCATGGCCGGGTCCCGGCTGATCGTGCACGCCGACGTCCACGACGAGCTGGTGCGCCTTGTCGCCGAGCGCGCCGCGGCGATCCGCCTCGGCGATCCGAACGAGCCCGGCACCGAGATGGGCCCGGTCGCCAACGCGCCGCAGTACGAGAAGGTGTTGCACTACCTCGAAACGGCGAAGGCCGAGGGCGCGACGGTCGTCTGCGGCGGCGGGGCCGACCCCGCGCTGGGCGGGCTGTTCGTCCGGCCGACCGTGCTGACCGGCGTGACACCCGCGTCGACCGTCGTCCGCGAAGAGGTCTTCGGCCCGGTGCTGGCCGCGCTGACGTTCACCGACGAGGCCGAAGCGATCCGCCTGGCCAACAACACCCCGTACGGCCTCGCCGGCGCCGTGTGGACGAAGGACGTGCACCGCGCGCACCGCGTCGCGGCCAAGCTCAAGGCCGGGACGGTCTGGGTCAACGCGTACCGCGTCGTGGCGCCGTCGGTGCCGTTCGGCGGGGTCAAGAATTCGGGCTTCGGCCGCGAGAACGGCGTGCACGCGATCGACGAGTACCTGGTCGACAAGGCGGTGTGGGTCGAACTGACCGGCGGGACGCGGGACCCGTTCACGCTGGGCTGATTCCCGGCTGATTCCGAGCGACGTCGACCGCGGCAGGCTTTCCCTCTCCCCACTCAAACGTATATCGGACCCCGGGGCTTGTGGCAAGACCCGGGTGCGGGTCCACAATCCGGGCTCACCTTTTTCCAGCGGAGGGGATTCCGTCATGCGTGTGCTGCTGTCCACGATCGGCTCGCGGGGCGAGGTGCAGCCGGTCGTGGCGCTGGCCTCGGAGCTGAGAGCGCTCGGGCAGGACGTCCGCCTGTGCGTGCCGCCGGACTTCCGGGACTGGCTCGACGAACTCGGGTTCGACGTGGTGCCGATCGGCCCCGAGCTGCGCGGAACCGCGTCGGCGAGCGGAAACCGGCCCACGCCGGAACAGCTGCGCAAAGCTGCCGAGGACACCGTCGTGACGCAGTTCGAGACGATCACCGCGGCCGCCGAGGGCTGCGACGTCCTGGTGGCCGCGGGCGCGCTGCAGTTCGCCACCCGCTCGATCGCGCAGCGGACGGGCGCCGCCTACGTCTACGCGAGTTTCTGCCCGATCACCCTGCCTTCGGACCTGCACGCGCCGCCGCCGATGCCGTGGCGGGCACCCGGAACGGCCGGGAATCGCGCCCTTTGGGACGAGGACGCGAAGCGTTGGATGGCGCTTTTCGGCGGAAAGGTGAACGCCTCCCGGGCGGCGGCCGGCCAGGACCCGGTCGACGATCTGCCGCGGCACGTCTTCACCGACCGGCCGTGGCTCGCCGCCGACGCGGCGCTGGCGCCGTGGCCCGAGCCGGCCGACCCGCGGGTCGTCCAGACGGGCGCCTGGATCTGGCCGGACGAGCGGCCGCTGCCGGCCGACCTGGCGGAGTTCCTCGACGCGGGTGAGCCGCCGGTCTACTTCGGGTTCGGCAGCATGCGCGCCCCGGGGGAGCTCGCCGAGGTGATGCTCGCGTCGGCGCGGGCGCACGGCCGCCGGGCGATCATCGCCCGCGGGTGGGCGGGCCTGGCCGCGGTGGCCGGGCAGCCGGACTGCTTCGGCATCGGCGAGATCAACCAGCAGGCGCTGTTCAAGCGGGTCGGCGCGGTGGTCCACCACGGCGGCGCGGGCACCACGACGGCGGCCGCCCGCGCCGGTGCGCCGCAGGTCGTCGTGCCGCAGATGTACGACCAGCACTACTTCGCGGGCCGGGTCCGCGAGCTGGGCCTCGGCGCGGCGACCGAGCCGGGTGTGCCCACGGCCGAGGCGCTGACGTCGGCGCTCGGCGTCGCGCTGACCTCGTCCGTGGCCGGGGCAGCACGGCAGTTCGCCGGCAAGGTGCGCGCGGACGGCGCGAGTGTCGCGGCGCGCCAGCTGCTGGCGACGGTGCCGCTGGCGTCCGCCTGAGGTGTCGGTTTCCCGGGGTGCGGTTCGTCGGTGGGGTGAACCGCACCTCGGGAAGGGACTTCGCATGACCGTGATCATCGCCGGGCCGGTGTACGTCGACCCCGCCGACCGCGACCGCCTCGTCGAGGGCCTCCGCGTTGTCGTCGAACGGGCGCGGCAGCACCCCGGCTGCCTGGACCTGTCCGTCTCCCCCGATTCGCTCGACGCGGGCCGGGTCAACCTGTTCGAGTGCTGGGAGTCGCAGGAGATCCTGGACGCCTGGCGCAAGAAGGCCCCGCGCCCGACCACACGGGTGCCGTTCAAGAGCGGCGACGTCCGCAAGCACGTCGTCTCCCGGACCGGCGATCCCTTCGAGTGAGCTCAGCTCAGCGCGTAGAAGTCCTCGAGGACGGCTTTGGCCGCGGCGGTGTCGGGCACCGCCGCCTCCCAGCGGACTTCGTCACCCTCGACGGTGATCTCGAAGCCGAAGAAGGGACAGCAGTCCTTTTCGCGGGCGGCGAGATCGCGGACCCACGCTTCGACGCCGGGCTCGGCGCGGAACCGGAACCGGATGCCGGCGGCCGTCCGTTCCCGTGCGGTGAGGGCGCGGCCGAACAGCCGGCGGTACTCGGCGAGCCGCTCGCCGGGGGTGTCGCGGGCACGGGACATGTCGCAGGCGACGGGCGTCGACGCGGGTGGGATCTGCATGGCGGGCTCCTTGTGGTCTCGATGCGCCGAGCCTAAAGTCTGGACCTGGCTCCAGAGTCAAGGGAGAGTGCGCATGAAGATCGGCGAGGTGGCCCGGTCGGCCGGGGTCACCGTGGACACGGTCCGCTTCTACGAGCGCCGGGGCGTGTTGCCGGCGGCGGCGCGACGACCGTCCGGCTACCGCGAGTTCCCGCGAACGGCGGCGGACCGGATCCGCTCGGCGAAGGCGTTGCAGGACCTGGGTTTCACACTGGACGAGGTGGTGGACGCCCTGCAGGCCCACGACACGGGTGACGCGACGTGCGAATCAGAGCGCTGGCGCCTGGAAGCGGTCGTGGCGCGCCTGGACGAGCGGATCGCGCGGCTGCAACGGGTCCGGGCCGACGCAGCGGCGTGCCTGGACGACTGCCGGGCGGGCAGCTGCCGCCTGGTCGGTGCCGGACAGCTCGGCTGACATGGAGTTCTTCTGCTACCACCGGGACCGCCCGGGCTCCCGGCCGCTGCGCGAGCGGACGCTGGCAGCGCATTGGTCCTATATGGACGGCTACGCCGACCGGATGATCGCCCGCGGCCCGACTCTCGACGGGGACACTCCCACCGGCAGTGTGCACATCGTCGACCTGCCGGGCCCGGCCGCCGCTCGTGAGTTCGCCTTCGACGAGCCCGCCTATCAGGCCGGCGCCTACCGCGACGTGCTGCTCCGCCGATGGCGCAACACCTTGGGCCGCACCATGGGGGATTCCCCAGGCGAGCCGTCCGGCTTCCTAGTGCTCGGCCTCGGCGAAGAACCCGCCGACCTCGAGGCCCCGGACGGGCACGACCTCATCGTGTACGGACCGCTCCTGTCCGACGACGGCGCCACCTGGCTGGGCACCGCCGCCCTGCTCCGGGCACCGGACCCGGAAACCGCGCGCAAAGTGCTCACCCAGGAGCGGTACGCCGTCGTCGAGGTGCACGCCTGGCAGTTCGGCGGACGCCGTTAACGCAGGTCCAGCCACATGATGCGGAGCCCGACGTCGCCCAGGTCCGGGTGGCGGAACGCGCCGGGCGCCGTGCCGAGTGTGACGAACCCGAGGCTCTCGTAGAGCCGGATCGCGGCCGTGTTCACGTCGACGACGGCGTTGAACTGGATCGCCGCGAACCCGGACCGCCGCGCCCAGGTGATCAGGTCGGTGGTGAGCGCGCGGCCCACTCCCGTGCCCCGCGCCGCCTTCGCGACCATCAGGCTGCCGGAAGCGACGTGGCTGCCGGGCCCGGGCCGGTTGGCGTACATGTTCGCGGTTCCGGTCACCCGGTCACCGTCGACGGCGACGACCACCCGGGCCGGCGGGGCCAGGAGCCAGCTCCGCCGGGCGTCGGGTTCGCTCATCGCCGGGTCGTACGGGAACCTCCGCTGCTCGGTGACGACGTCGCTGATGATCGGCCAGATCCCCGGCCAGTCCTCGTCGCGGGCCTCGCGGATCACGGGTTCCCCACCGCCGCGCAGAGTTCGGGGACGACGGTCTCGATGTCGTCCCGTAGCACAAAATCGGCGTCCTCGTCGTACGGCGTCGGGTCGCGGTTGACGATCACCAGGGTCGCGCGGGACTGCACGGCCACCGAGCACAGCGACGCGGCCGGCTCGACCTGCAGCGAGCTGCCGATGGCCAGGAAGAGCCCGCTCGCCGCGGCGATGTTCCGCGCGTGCCCGAGCACGTCGCCGTCCAGCCGCTGTCCGAAGAGGACGACGTCGAGCTGGAGGATCCCACCGCAGTCCGGGCACCGGAGATCGTCGCCGTCGAAGCGCGCCAGCACCTCCGACGTCGGCAGCCGCAGCGGGCACGCGGTGCAGCGCGTGGTGTGCATGGTGCCGTGGAGTTCGAGGACCTTGCGGGCGGCGAGGCCGGCCCGCTGGTGCAGGCCGTCGACGTTCTGGGTGAGCACACGAACGGCGGCGCCCGCGCCGTCCAGCTCCGCGAGCGCGCGATGGGCCGCGTTCGGTTCGGCGCGCCAGGCGGCGTGCCCGGCGTAGCTGCGCCAGAACTCCGCGCGCACGGCGGCGTCGGCCATGAAGTTCTCGAGTGTGAAGGCGTTCACGGCGCTCGGCGTGCGCGTCCAGACGCCGTCGGGGCCGCGGTAGTCGGGAATCCCGGAAGCGGTCGAGATGCCCGCACCGGTCAGCACGGCGATCCGCCGCGCGCCACGGATCCGGTTGATGAGCTTCGCGTCCATGGTGCCGGAGGGTAACGAGACATCCGCGTCCGGACGACCGGATTAACGCCGGATGTCACATCTCGGCCCCGCCCGACGACTCACAGATAATCGTGACTGAGAGAGGTAGTCCTATGAACTCCGGCTTGATGGGCATAGTGGTGACCGCGCTAATCGCGCTGGTCGGAACGGTGGCCAGTGTTCTCACAGCTCGACAGGCGAACCATCGGCTGCGGCAGGAGCACGACGACGAAATGGCGAGGTTGAAACTGGACGCAGCGATGCGAGCCGGAGAACTGTTCTCGGCGAGTGAGAACGGCTCGGCCGATCCTGCCGCGATCGCATCGGGACTGCTCGCCCTCACCCGGCTCGGCCACCCGGATCTCGCGGTCGCTCTCTTGGTCAACTTGTGGTCACAGACCGGGAAGGAAGCCCACGAAGACGACGAACGAGTGGCCCACGAGACAGCAGTGCTGGTCATCGACGCCGCGCTGCGTTTCACGGCCAAACCCAACGCGCAACTGGTCGCGGCCGAACTGCTGTGCCGCAACGCGCATCGGCTGAATTCCTGCCAGTCTCTTCACTGGCCCAGTGTCATCGACGGCGGCTGGGATCAGCATTTTGGCGACAAGACGAAGCTTCTGCTGATCGACGCGCTCATCCTGATGACACTCACGCACCCGAGTACCGAGGACGCACTACGCTCCATCGCGGTCCGCCTCTATGGCATCTGGCACGGCGACGAATGTCTGCGGGTACGAGGTTGCGTCGGCCGGCTCGTCGGCGCAGTGGTCCCCGCGTTGAAGCAGCTCGGGTACACCGACTTCATCCAAGGCAACCAGCGGGTGATGCTGGCGCAGCTGGAAGCTGCCGCCGCGAGCGGCACGAACAACCCCGACGGCTACCTCGACCGAATGGTCGACGATCGGTGCAAGAAGCTGCAGTCGTGGGCCATCGTCTGCAAGCAGGCCGAAGTAGCCGACACTCGCCTTGCCACAGCCATCTGACGCATGGAGCTGACCCGCTAATCCTTCCGCAGCCGCAACGCCAACGCCGGACAGGCGGCCACCGCGCGGCGGGCGTCCGCCAGCAGTTCCGGCGGCAGCTCACCCGGTGCCAGTACCGGATATCCCCACTCGTCCAGCCGCACCGACTCCGGCAGCAGGTCGGCGCACAACCCGTGCGCGCGGCAGCCGATCGGATCCACCGAAAGCTTCACGCCACTCCCTCCAGGACCCGGCACCGGCCGCCGGCCAGGTGAGCCGCGACGTCCGCGTCGAACGTCCGCAGCGCCGATGCGGCGAGGCGGGCGGCGCCGTCCGGGTGGGCGCACGCGCCGCGGCCCGTCAGCAGCGGGATGCGGTGGGCCAGCCGGGTTGCCGACGGGCCGCCGCGGACCAGTTCGGCGAAGTCCGCCGCGATGGCCGGCAGGCCGAACATGCACGGCCCGCACTGGCGGGCCGATTCGGCCGCGAGGAAGGCGAGCACGCCGGCCGTGTAGGCCGGCCCGCACGCCCGGGCCGGAAGTACATACACCGCAGCGATTCCGGACAGTCCGCCGCGCAGATCCGACGTCCAGGTCCCGCCGTAACCACCGACGAGCACCGCCTGCACCGGCTCGGCCTCCCCGCCCGCCGCGGCCAGTGTCGCGGCGATCGAAGCGCCCGGGGCGACTTCGACGACGCCGGGCCGCCGGACCGCGCCGGTGACCGTGACCAGGTCCGTCCGCGCCGCGCGGTAGTGCTGCGGGCCGAGGAGGACCACCAACGCGAGCTGCGCCAGGGTGTCGACGTTGTCCACCAGCGTCGGCCGGCCGCGCACCCCGCGTTCGGCGGGCCGCGGCCACTTGCCGAGCGGGCGCGCGTCGCCGGCGGTGAGGTAGTGGACGAGCGCGGTCTCTTCGCTGGCGACGTACCGCTGCGGGACTTCGGCGACCCGCACCGGCACCCGGTCGTCGCGCTCGGCCAGCGCCGCGGCGACGCTCGGCAGCACGGGACTGCCGGCGTGGACGCACAGCACGGCTTCGGTGGCGCCGATCGCGTGTGCGGCGAGCTGCAGGCCGTCCAAGACGAGGTGCGGGGACAGCGCGAGCAGCACCGCGTCCTTCTGGCTCAACGGGTCGCCTTCACACCCGTTCGCGACGACGATCGAGCGCCGCGCCCGGGCCGCGCGCAGCTTCACCGCGGTCGGGAACCCGCCGCCGCCGCGGCCACGCAGGCCGGCCGCCTCGACGGCTTCGATCAGCCGGTCGCGGCCGCCGTCGCCGTGGTAGGCGACCCAGGGGACAACGCCGTTGCGGCGCCGGTGACCGGCCAGGTCGAGCCGGTGCGGGGGCAGGGTGCTCATCGGGTGCCTCCCAGCGGCGAGAGCTTGCGGGTTTCGGTGTCGGCGTGCTTCCCGGCGGCGCGGTAGGCGACGGCGCCGAGCGCGGCCAGCACGCAGAGCACGTCGAGGGCGACGATCCAGCCGTACGCGGCGTCGTCCTCGGCCATACCGAAGCCGTGCACCAGCGCGACCGGCCAGCACAGGTAGGCCAGCCAGTGCACCGCGCGCCACGCCTTCGCCGGGATGCGCGTGCGCAGCAGGCTGGTGACGACGATCGCGAGCAGCAGGTCGATCGCGACCGCGCCGAAGCCGACCCACAGCGGCTGGTAGGCCGAGCCGAACGGGACGACGACGTCGAGCCAGCTCAGCGGGACGTAGCCGTCGAGGATCGCCGACACGATGTGCGCCGCGAGGAACGCGAGGCTGGTCAGCGCGAGGTTCCGGTGCAGCGCGGCGACGGTGAACCGCGGCCACCCCCGCGTCGCGAACCGGCCGGCGCCGAGCGCGCCGAGGACGACGACGCCGGTGAACAGCACCAGCGACACCAGGCCGGTCGCGCGGCTGAAGTACCAGACGGCGGAGCTCATGACGCCTGCTCTTCGGGCCAGCCGGGCGTCCGGACGACGTCGCCGCCGACCCCGGCGAGCCGCGCGGGCAGCCCTCGTTGCCGGAGCCAGTCCGGCGCTTCCGCCCCGAGGACGATCGCCGCGGTGCTCGCGGCATTGGCGTCCACAGTGGACTTTGCCGCGACGGTGACCGTGCGCCAGCGCGGTTCCGCGACGTCACCGGTGCGCGGGTCGACGATGTGGTGCACGGTCCGGCCGCCGTGGCGCCAGCGCCGCCGGGTGGTGCCGGAGGTGGCGAGACCACCGGTGTGCAGCGCGACGGTGGTGTCCGGCCGGGCGACGGCTTCGGCGTGGTCGTCGGCGAGCGCGACCTGCCAGCCGCCGTCGGGCGCGGGCCCCGCGGTGCGCAGGTCGCCACCGAGGTTGACGAGGGTGCCGCAGCCGAGCACGGCGTGGATGCGGTGGGCGGCACGGTCCGCGGCGAGGGCCTTTGCGGTCGCGCCGAGGTCGAGGTGGACACCGCGCGGGAGGACGACCAGGCGCTGGGCGGGGTCGAAGAGGACGCGGTGCCAGCCGGGTGCGGGAAAGAGCGGAGTGACGGTGCCATCGGCGGTCGGTTCACTGACGAGCTGAGACGAACCGGATGCGCGTACGGTTACCGCAGCGAAGGTGCGCGCCGGCCCGGCCGCGGCCACCTTGCCGAAGTCCGGAGCGCCGATCCGCGCCCGCCCCGCCGACGCCGGCTCACCGGCCACCAAGGCGAAGTCCCGGTCGTACCCCAACGCCCGCACCGCCGCCCCCACCGTCGGATCCACCAGCCCACCGGTGAGCCGAGCCGCACGCAACGCCGCCGACAATGCCTCGGCGAGCAGCGGCCCGACCCGGACCTCCCACCCCGCGGCCTCGTGCAGCCGGGAGATCTCCGAGTCCGCACGGAAGCGGCTGCACGCCTGGTCGATCGCGTCGAGCTCCTCGTGCAGCAGCTCGACCGCCGAGCCCAGCCGCGCCGGGTCGGTGACGAGCACCTCCGCCGTGGTGCCGAGTGCGCGGAACGCCGTTGACGCCGGCGTCATGACGCACCCGAGCCGGTGTGGGCGCTGCCGGAGCCGGAGTCGACTCCGCTGTCCGAGGACTGCAGCTGGTCCTGCGAGCTCGTCGAGTCGGTGGTGGTAGTCCGGGTGGTGTCGTCGGCGGCGTTCGCCGACGCCAGGCCGAAGCCGAGCGCGCCGGCCGCGGCTGCGCCGAGCACCGCGGCGGTGGCCGTGACCAGCGCGGCCTTGCGGCGGCCGTGCTCGCGGCGGGCGGTCCGGGCTGTCGTTTCGGGGTCCATGGGATCGAGTCTCGGCGCCGCTCCTGTGAGCCTCCTGGGTACAACCTGTCAAACCCCTGACTGACCATTGTGGACACTACGAAAGGAGGTTGACGCCGGACAGGGATTCACCCACTCTTTCCCTTGTCCGCCGGAGGTTCCCTGGTGTTCACGAGCCGGACCACGCCACGGCACGCACCGGTCCCCTGCCGTGGGCATCATGAGGCGCCCCACCACGTCAGCGATGGAGGACCCATGATCCGCAAGCGGATCTTCGCCGTGTTCGCCGCCGCCCTGGTCACCGCCGGCGCGGTCACCGTGGCCGTCACCGGAACGGAGGAGCAGGCCGCCGTGCAGCCGGCCGCGGCCACCGTGCCGGCGTTCGACCACATCGTCCTCGTGATGTTCGAGAACAAGAAGTACTCGTCGATCAACGGCAGCTCCAGCGCCCCCTACTTCAACACCCTGGCCTCGCAGAGCGCGAAGTTCACGAACTCCTTCGCGATCACGCACCCGAGCCAGCCCAACTACGTCGCCCTCTTCTCGGGCGCGACGCAGGGCGTCACCGACGACGCCTGCCCGGCGAACCTCGGCGCGAAGGCCAACCTCGGCCGGCAGCTGATCGACGCGGGCAAGACGTTCAAGGGCTACTCCGAAGCCATGCCCTCGGACGGCTACACCGGCTGCTCCAGCGGCACCTACCGGCGCAAGCACAACAGCTGGGTGGACTTCTCGAACGTCCCGGCCGCGAGCAACGTCCGGTACTCGAGCTTCCCGGCCGACTTCACGCAGCTGCCGAGCGTCGCCTTCGTGACGCCGGACATGTGCAACGACATGCACGACTGCTCGGTCGGCACCGGCGACACCTGGCTGAAGAACCACCTCGACGCCTACGCCCAGTGGGCCAAGACGCACAACAGCCTGCTGATCACCACCTTCGACGAGGACAGCGGCACGTCGGTGAACCAGATCTTCACCAGCTTCACCGGCGCGCACGTCAAGGTCGGCAGCTACAGCGAGTCGATCAACCACTACACCGTGCTGCGCACGATCGAGGCGTCCCACGGCCTGCCGGGCATCGGCGGCGCGGCGAGCAAGTCGCCGATCCTCGACGTCTGGCAGTAGCCCGCGTGTACCTGTCCACCATCGGCCGCCGAGAGCACGCCGCGAAGGGCAAGCTCTCGGCGGTCGGCGCGAACGTCTTCGCCCTCGGCGCCGTCAGCCTGGTCACCGACGTCTCCTCGGAGATGGTCACCGCGATCCTGCCGGTCTACCTGGTGCTCGGGCTGCACCTGAGCCCGGCCGCGTACGGCCTGTTCGACGGTCTCTACACCGGCGCGACGGCGCTGCTCCGGGTCGCCGGCGGGTACGTCGCCGACCGGGTCCGGCGGCGCAAGGTCGTGGCCGGCACCGGCTACGCGCTGTCCGCGGTGATGAAGCTCGGGCTGCTCGTGGCGGGCGCGTCGGCGGGCGCGATCGGCGCGGTGATCACGCTCGACCGCGCCGGCAAGGGCCTGCGGACCGCACCCCGGGACGCGCTGATCACGCTGTCGACCCCCGAACCGCTGCTCGGGCGGGCGTTCGGGGTGCACCGCGCGATGGACAGCGCCGGCGCGTTCGCCGGTCCGCTGGTCGCGCTCGCCGTCCTCGCCGCGGTCGGCGCCACCGATCCCGAGGCGTTCGACGCGGTGTTCGTCACCAGCTTCTGCGTCGCCGCGATCGGCGTGCTGCTGCTGGTGCTGTTCGTCCGCGACCGCCGGACGCCGAAGGCGGCCGCCGACCCGGTCTCGCCTCGCGCCGCGGCGGCCCTGCTGCGCGGCCACGGCGTGCGGCGGCTGCTGGTCGCGGCCTGCGTGCTCGGGCTGGCCACGGTCGGCGACGGGTTCGTCTACCTGCTGCTGCAGCACAAGGAGGACATCGCCACCGGCTGGTTCCCGCTGCTCGCGGTCGGCACCAACCTCAGCTACCTGCTGCTCGCCGCGCCGCTGGGCGCGCTGGCCGACCGCGTCGGGCGGCTGCCGGTGGTGCTCGGCGGGTACGGCGCGCTGGCGCTCGTCTACCTGCTGCTGGCCGGCCCGGTGGCCGGCTGGCCGCTGTTCGTGCTCTCGCTGGCGTTGTACGGCGTGTTCTACGCCGCGACCGACGGCGTCCTGATGGCGCTGGCCGGCCCGCTGCTGCCGGAAGCGTTGCGCACCACGGGGATTTCGCTGGTGCAGACGGCGCAGGCGCTGGCCTACTTCGCCTCATCCGTCCTCTTCGGACTGGCGTGGCAGTTCTGGGGTGCGGAGCCCGCGATCGGCGTCGCGGCCGGCGCGGCGGTGGTCGCGATCGGCGTGACGTTCGTGGTGCTCTCCCCCCGGAAGGCGGCCGCATGAAGACGCGGATCCTGATCGCGATCGCCGGGGTGCTCGTGCTGGCCGGAGCCGCCGTCGCCTACGTCGGGTTCGCCAGCGCGCGGAGCCACGACGTCACCGCGACCGGCGCGGTGAGCCTCTCCCCCGGCCCACGGCTGCTGTTCCGCAGCACCGCCGACGCCGACCGCGGGCACGTCGCCACGGTCGCGGCGGCGGACCCCGGCGGCGCGCGGACGGTGTCCCCGCTGTCGTGCACGCGGGTGTACGCCGCCGGCGGCACCGGGCTCTGCCTGCGCCCGGACGGCGACCTGACCACCTACCAGCTGGTGGTGCTCGACGCGGGCCTCGGCTCGAAGCGCGAAATCCCCCTGGTCGGGCTGCCGAACCGGGCGCGGGTGTCGGCGAGCGGCCGGATGCTCGCGTGGACGGTCTTCGTCACCGGCGATTCCTACAACGGCGGCATGTTCTCCACCCGCGCCGGCATCCTCGACACGGCGACCGGCGACCTCGCGGGCACGCTGGAGGACTACGCGGTGACGCGCGACGGGCAGCCCTACCAGGCGGCCGACGTCAACTTCTGGGGCGTCACGTTCACCCGCGACGACCGCCACTTCTACGCGACGATGTCGACGGCGGGCCACCGCTACCTCGTCGCGGGTGACTTCGCTGCGCACACGGTCCGCACGCTGCGCGAGAACGTCGAGTGCCCGTCGTTGTCCCCGGACGGGACGCGGGTGGCGTTCAAGTCCGCAGTGGACGGTGACCCGGCGAAGGGCTGGCGGCTGTCCGTGCTGGACCTGGCAACGTCGAAGGTGACGCCGCTGGCGGAGACCCGCAGCGTCGACGACCAGCCGGCCTGGCTCGACGACCACACGATCGGCTACGGCGTGCCCCGGGCGCCCGGCCACGCGGACGTCTGGTCGGTCCCGGCCGACGGCTCGGGCGCGGCGCGGCTGCTGATCCCGGAGGCGGAGTCCCCCGCGGCCCTGGGTGCCTGATCCGGGAGACAAGTGCTTTGACGCTCAGCTCCTGAGCGCTGTCCGGTATAGGCCACTGACCGGGGGAACCGAGGGCGGAACACCGGCGTCCCACCTGCGGCATGCTGTTACATTGCCGACAGGACGTGTCACTCGCCCCAGGGTGACCGGCGGGGAGGAAATCCGGTGGGTTTCGAAGTCGACGTCGCGGACATCAACAACGCGGCGGCCAAGCTCGGGGCGGGGAAGCCGCCGACCCTTTCCGCGGAGGGATCGCCGAACGTCGGGAGCACGGCCCGGGCCGGCGGCTTCGCCGGTGACTACGACGTCTGGCTGGCGACCCGGAAGGACGACCTGGAGGCCGGGAAGCAACAGATCGAATACCTGGTCGAAAGCATCCAGACCGCCGCGAAGAGCTACCACGGCACCGATTCCGCAGCCCGTGACGCCTTCCTGAAGGGCCTGGACGGCAGCCTCGGACGGATCGACCGGTGAGCGTCTTCGACAAGATCTACGCGCTCGCCGACCAGGTGGAGAAGGGCAGCACCACCGAGCTGGACGACCGCGCCCGGGCGTGCCGGGACACCAAGGAAATGCTCAAGGACACCAAGGCCCTGCTGGAGAGCGTGCGTGTCCAGCTGAGCGAGGGCTGGCACGGTGGCGCCGGCGAAGCAGCACTCGCGTCGCTGGAAGCGTTCAAGAAGAACCGCGACGACCAGGCCCAGGACCTCGAGGAGTCGGCCAAGTCGTTCGAGACGATCCGCGACGCGCTGGCGAAGGCCCAGCAGGACGCCCGGAACAAGCGCGCGGACGCCCAGGGCCTCCAGAAGAAGCTCGACCACGGCTGGCACGGCTTCGGGATCCGCCAGGTCGACCTCGCCGTCGCCTGGGCGCAGGACAAGGCCGTCAAGGCCCAGGCCCTCGTCCTGCTGGCCGACCTGGAGCGGGTGACCACCACCTATGACGCGATCCTGCTCATCGAGGGCCAGAAGCTCCGGTTCAAGACGGGCCAGATCTGGGAGCTGGCGGGCTCCGAAAAGCGGAACCTCCTCGAAATCGGGGTGATCCTGGCCCGCGAGATACCCGGCCTCCTCGCGCTGCTGAAGAAGTACCCGGAGCTGCGGGAGGCCCTGAAGAACGGGGACTGGGACAAGCTCATGCAGAACCCCGAGGTCGCGCAGAAGATCTACGACTACCTCGGCTTCCGGTACAACGAGGAAGGCGGCTTCTACACCACCGGCGAGCATTCGGTGCAGAGCTACCTGGGCTGGAAGGACTTCTACGACAAGCTCGGCGAGCACGCCGGGATGAAGCTCGACGAAACCGGTGAAGACGGCGACAACATGGAGTTCACCGACCCCGAGACCGGGAAGACGTACCGGCTGGAGCTGTGGAAGGGCAAGTACGGGGAACACGCGTTCGGCGGGGAAGTCGGCCTCTACACCAGCGACTCGCCGAACAACGACGGGCACTTCAACGCCGCCCAGGGTGACGACCAGATCAAGGTGACCCAGACGATCTACAACAAGGACACCGGCCAGGTCTACTTCACCAACGACGGCCAAGGCGCCGACGGCACCGACAAGAAGCACTTCTGGAACCTGGCGATCCGCAACGACCCGGACGTGAAGGCCGAGGATCTCCCGCTGGCCCAGCGAGCCACGATCGAAGTGCGGGACGTCGCGATGCGCGACCGGATGTACAACGAGATGGTCCGGTACGCCGCCGCGCACCCCAACGACAACCTCACCGTCACGATGGGTTCCGACCACCCGCCCACGCTGAGCTACAACTGGCGGAAGTGACCCCTACAGCGAGCCCACCGGCTTGAACTCGTACGGCCCGTCGTCGTCTTCGTCCTGGCGACGGCGGGCCGGAGCCGCCTTGGCGGTCAGGCCGGCGAACACCCCGTCCACATCGACCAGGGCGGCGACCTCGTCGGCGACGTGCTGGCCGTGCCGGCCTTCGATGTCCTCCAGGCCCGTGCGCAACGCCGTGGTGGCGGCGCTCCTGGCCCGGTCCTGCAACGCGCTTGCCAGCTCCTCCGGCGTTTCGCCGGCACCCCGCCTCGAGTCGGTCATGCCCCCAGCCTAGGCGGAACGGGCCGGGTTTCAGTCCATTTTGCGGAGACCGTCGAGGATCCGGTGCATCAGCTCGTTGTCCGGCGCCGCGAACGCCAGCCGGGGCACCAGCACGCGGCCCGAAGGTGAGCGAGGCGGCGGGAACGTGCGGGGCAGCCGCCACGGCAGCCGGTCCGGTGAGGAGTCGCGATCCGGCTGCTCCGGGATCGGCAGCGTCGGCAGCGCGATCGTCCCCGCCTCGGCCAGCTGCCGCGAGGCCTGCTCGAAGCGGAGGCGGGCCTGGATGCCGGCCACCGTCCAGTCCGGCTCCGGGTCGGGTGCGGCCGGGGCGCCGCGCGGCCGCCGGCGTTCGAGCGTGACCGCCCAGGCCGCGGCGGCGAGCGCCGGGAGCAAGAGGCCGGCGACGATGGCGAGGCCGGGCAGGTCGACGGCCATCACGTGGCCCCGGCGACGGGTAGCAGCATGGCGTTCACTTCCGGACTTGCGGTTCTTCCGAAGCATGGCCGACACCTGGGTATTCGACGTGAACGAATGTTTCGCGGACCCCGGAGCTCCATCATGAACGACGGGCAACGCTCCCGCAAGCGGCCGAACGAAGGTGGCCCGTCCGGCGGCTGAACTGCTGGTCAGAGCCCGTTTTGGGGTAGCCTGAACGAGCCCCTCACCTGGTAGTACGGACACCGGCGGCGTCCGGTTCACTTTCTTTTTGTACGGCTCGTGTACACCGCCGCGGCAAACTCCCCGAATGCGCATTTCGACCTGGCTCGTGGCCGCCACGCTGGCGCTCACCGGACTCGCCCCCGCGTCCCCCGCCGTCGCCGCGGACGGCAACCCGCTCGAGAAGACGAACGGCTTCTACGTCGACCCGGACTCGAACCCGGCGACCTGGGTCCGTGACCACCCGGGTGACAGCCTGGCCGGCCCGATCAGGACGGCCATTGCGACCAAGCCCGGCGCCCGCTGGTTCGGCAACTGGAGCGGCGACGTCCGCGCGGCGGTCGACACGTTCACCTACGCCGCCGACGTCGCCGACAAGCTGCCGGTCCTGGTCGCCTACAACATCCCCGGCCGCGACTGCGGCGGCGACTCGAGCGGCGGCGCGGGCAGCCCCGAGGCCTACCGCCAGTGGATCTCCGCGTTCGCCGACGGCATCGGCGGCAAACCCGCGATCGTGATCATCGAGCCGGACGCGCTCGCCCAGCTCGACTGCCTCCCCGACGCCGCCCGCACGACCCGCACCGAGCTCCTGAAGTACGCCGCGACCCAGTTCGCCGAGAAGGCGCCCAACACGTGGGCGTACCTGGATGGCGGCAACGCCACGTGGATCCCCGCGTCGACGATGGCCACCCGGCTGAAGTCGGCGGGTGTGCAGTCGATCCACGGGTTCGTGCTCAACGCGTCCAACTTCTACACGACGGCCGAGTCGACGACGTACGGCAAGGCGGTGGACACGGCGCTGGGTTACGCGGCGCCGTTCGTGGTGGACAGCAGCCGCAACGGCAACGGCCACGGTGACGACAAGGAGTGGTGCAACCCGCCGCAGCGCAAGCTGGGCGCGCCGTCCCAGCTCGGCGGCGGCCCGGAGATGCAGCTGTGGATCAAGGTCCCCGGCGACTCCGACGGCACCTGCGGGTACGGCCAGGACGTCCCGGCGGGCACGTTCAGCCCGGCCCTGGCCCAGCACCTCATCAAGGGCGACTGACCGCTTGAGACTCAGCCGAGCGAGCAGGACTTCGCCAGTTCCGCCGGGGTCGCGCCGGCGGGACGGGCGATCGTCGCCGAGGCCGGCGGGCGCACGCCGCGCAGCCAGCCGCCGAGGGCGTCGAACGCCGTCCGGAAGCACGGGCCCAGCGGGCGCAGCCGGTCCGGGTACTGGTCGACCAGCCCGTCGACGTGGTTCCCGCCGACCACCCGGTAGTACCGGTGCAGGTCGCCACGGCCGGCCGAAGTGATCATCCGGTCATAGACGTCGGAGTCGCGGGTGATCGGCAGGAGTGTGTCGAGTGTGCCGTGCAACGTCAGCAGCGGCTTGCCGATCCGGCCGGTCAGCGAGATCCGCTCCACCGCCCGGGCCACCGACGAAGGCCGCGACGCGTAGTCATAGTCCGCGTCACACGACGGCGTTCCCGAAGCGCAGAAAGGAGTTCCGCCCTCGAGCGAACCGTCGAACGAAGGATCCACCTCCTCGCGGTAGATCCGCTGGGTCAGGTCCCAGTAGACGCGGTAGTGGTAGTCCCACAGGAACTCCGACCCCGGCGCGAACCCGGCGTCCAAAATGGACTGGTGCGCCTCGGCCGAACCTGCGGCGTAGGCCGGATACGCCCGCATGGCCGGCGGCAGGAACGTGAACAAGTTCGGCCCATCGGCACGCCACAGCGTTCCCTCCCAGTCGACGCCGCCGTCGTAGAGCCACGGCCGGTTCTCCAGCTGCCACCGCACGAGGTAACCGCCGTTCGACAGCCCGGCCGCCAGCGTCCGCGCCGGCGGGCGTCCGTAGTGCCGCGTCAGCGCGCCGCGCGCGGCCAGTGTCAGCTGCGTGACGCGGGTGTTCCACTCCGCCAGCGCGTCCCCCGGCCGGACGCCGTCGGTGAAGAACGCCGCGCCGGTGTTGCCCTTGTCGGTCGCGGCGAACGCGTACCCCTCGGCCAGCGCCTGGTCGCCGATCGCGCGGTCGTTGGCGTACTGCCGCCGGGTCCCCGGCGAGCCGGAGACGACGAGCCCGCCGTTCCAGCGGTCCGGCATCCGCAGCACGAACTGGGCGTCGTGGTTCCAGCCGTGGTTGGTGTTCGACGTCGACGTGTCCGGGAAGTAGCCGTCGACCTGCACCCCGGGGACCCGGCCGGGCACCGGCAGCCCTGCCGACGTCAGGCCTGCCCAGTCGGCCTCGACGGTGTGTCCCGACACGAGCGTGCCGGTGGTCGTCAGGTCGTCGAGGCACACGGCGACGGACTTCGACGCGCCGGGCACCGCCACCCGGCAGTGCCCGGCCGAAGCCGACGCCGATGCGGGCACCGCTGTCGCGAGCGCTCCCGCCAGAACCACAGCCAGCCAACTCCGCACGGTCCACCTCCGGTCTTGGTGGGAAGGAACTCAAGCGGGTGCGCGCCGCCGGAGCCATCCCGCCGGCCACCATGAATTCCCGCCCCGATGTGGTGGACGGCCACATGGTCTGAACCGCGACACCGACTTAACGTCGTCGGAAACCCTCTCAACGACGAGAAGGACTCCCATGCGCAAATTCGCCTTCGCCGGACTCGCCGCGATCACCGCCGCCGTGCTCACCACCGCCGGGATGGCCTCGGCCGCCGATCCGCCCGCGGCGTCCCTGGTCCAGGTCTCCTCGTTCGGGGCCAACCCGGGTGCGCTGGCGATGTACACCTACACCCCGGCCGGGCTCGAGACCGGCCGCCCGGTGGTCGTCGCCCTGCACGGCTGCACGCAGAGCGCGGCCGACTACTACGCCCACTCCGGCTGGCCGGCGCTGGCCGACCGGTGGCGGTTCGAGGTGGTGTTCCCCCAGCAGTCGACCGCGAACAACTCGCTGAAGTGCTTCAACTGGTTCTCCACCGCCGACGACACCCGCGGCAACGGCGAGGCCGCGTCCGTCAAGTCCATGGTGGACAAGGCGATTGCCGATCACGGCTCCGACCGCTCGCGGGTGTTCGTCACCGGGCTCTCCGCCGGCGGCGGGATGACCGCCGACCTGCTGGCCGCGTACCCGGACGTCTTCGCGGGCGGTGGCATCAACGCCGGGCTGCCCGCGCAGTGCGCCACGAGCGTCACGCAGGCGACGAACTGCCAGCAGAACAACCAGAACCTGACCCCGGCGCAGTGGGCGGCGAAGGTCAAGGCGCAGTACCCCGGCTACACCGGCGCGTGGCCGCGCGTCGCGATCTGGCAGGGCACCGGCGACTACACCGTCTACCCGGTCAACGGCACCGAGCTGCGCGACCAGTGGACCGCGGTGCACGGCCTCTCGCAGACGCCGTCGAGCACGCAGAACCTGCCCGGCGGCACGACGTTGACGACCTACGGCGACCAGGTGCAGCTGTACTCGATCGCCGGCATGGGGCACGGCACCGCGGTCGACCCCGGCACCGGCGCGACGCAGTGCGGCAGCACCGGCGCGTACTTCCTCGCCGGGATCTGCTCCAGCTACTACACCGGCGTGTTCTTCGGGCTGGACAAGGGATCGGGGACGACGACCACACCGCCGACCACCACCACCACCACCACCACGACGACGTCCACCCCGCCGTCGGGCGCCTGCGTCAACGCCAGCAACTACGCCCACACCCAGGCGGGCCGCGCGCACCAGAGCAGCGGCCAGACCTACGCCAACGGCTCCAACCAGGCGATGGGGCTGTGGAACACCTTCACCACGCACGCGCTGCGTGAGACGTCCACGGGCTACTGGGTGCTCGCCGACGGGCAGTGCTGACTCACAGGAAGATCGGCATCGGGTTGAGGTCTTCGTAGGCGGTCGGCTCGGCCAGGCGGCCGAGCCGCACCGGCACGTCGTAGAGCCGGCCGGGCGCGAACCGCGCCCAGAACCCGCGCATCCCCGGCACGATCACCTTGACCACCGGCAGGCCGATGTCCGGGCGCGTCTGGTCGAGCAGGAACACCTCGAGCCCCGCGTGTTCGAGCTTCTCCTGCACCGCTCGGACGTCCGCCAGCAGGTCGGGCGAGTACACGTAGTCGTGGGCGGGCGCCGGGAGCGCCGGGTCGGGCAGCAGGTGCGGCTGGTCCGCCACCGTCGCCTCCGCCAGCCAGCGCACCGCGTCCGGGTCGTCGCCGTGCCCGCCGCCGAGGACGGCGGGCATCATTTGGTTCAGCTCGGTCAGCGCGCGCCGTAGGGCGACGGCCGGGTCGAGGTGCGCGCCGAACCCCAGCATGATCTCTTCGCTCGGCCCGCCGGTGCGCCGCGACAACGCGACCACCACGGGCACCCCGATGTCGGACGTCACGTCCAGCGCCCACACTTCGCGCCCCAGCCCGGCGTACACCTCGTGCAGTTCGGCGAGCCACGGGTCGCCGGCCGCGTCCAGGTCGATGCCCGGCTGCCGGGTGCGGTTGTACCACCACAGCGCGACGGCGTCACGTTCGACGATCTCCAGCATCCCTTGCAGCGCCGCGCCTTCCAGGGTGCTGCCCGCGGCGTTGCCGTTGGAGTCGGCGAACACCGACGCCGGCCCCGGCGCGCCGAAGTACAGCAGCGCGGTGGGGAACAGCCGGTGCTCGCCGCGGGTGAGCGACCACACCGGCGTCCAGTCCAGCACGGCGTTGTCGTCGAACTTCTCGCAGACGAACTGGAGCGGCCCGTGGTGGTTGTTGGTGCGTGCCCGGTCCGCGAACTGGCGCTCGTGGAACAGCTGACAGGTGTCGGGGTGCACCGCCTTGTCCCCCAGCGACCGGAATTCGGCACGCACGCGCTCCTCGTCACCGTCGAAATAACCGCTGTGGCGTTCGAGGGCCTCACAAAGCGCGCTCACCTCGGCCTGCACCGGCGTGACACCCTTGCCGCCGTTCTCGCTCCGCAACGCCGAGCGCAGCCGCTCGGCGCCGCGCCGCCCCAGCACGACGTTCGGGCCGGAACGGAAAGCGTTGAAGAAGACCGGCCCACGCGGGTCGCGGCGCAGTTCCTTGACCACGCCGCTGACCGGGCTGACCAGGTGCCGGTAGGTCTCGAGCACCTGCTCGGGCGGCACCGCGCGGTGCCCGCCCCCGGCGGTGTCGGCCTTGGCCCGGGCCTGGAGCGTCACGGGCCGGCGGGTTCGCTCGCGCACCAGGCCGGGGTCTCCGCAGGACCCGCATTGCGGGCGGGCGCGCACTTCGTGCCGTTCACCGGTCAGGTCGCGGCTGTCGAACGTCCACAGTGCACGCTGGCCCGGGTGCCGCCGGCCGGCCAGCCACTTGACCGCCTCCAGGGCGACCAGGTTCAGCGCGACGGCGGTCAGCGGCGTGAGCGCCACCTCCGGGCGCGGGAGCGGGCCGGGCAGCCCGAGCGTGTCGCGCACGTGGGCCTCGGCGGGCCGGTTGCCCCACAGGCGCGTGGCGAGGCAGTGCCAGCACGGGCCGTCACCCGGGGTGAAGAACGGGCCGATCCACAGCCGCGCGCCGACCGGCTTGGCCGGCAGCCACGGCCGGCCGGTGGCGCGGTGCTCGGCGTCCACTTCGGACAGATGCGGGTCGAGGTAGTCCTTGCACAGCACGACGGACAGGTCGGCCGCTTCGGCGGCGCCGACCACGGTGAGGCCGGCCGCGCGCAAGGTGTCGGCCGCCCCGGCGTCGGCGCCGATCAGCGCGACCCGGCAGCCCGTGACGTCGGCGTCACCGTCGGCGCCCACGGCGTCCCAGTAAGCCAGCGCCGCCCGGTCCGCGTCGGGCGCGGCGACCGGCCGCAGGCCGATCACCTCGGCCTCGGCGAGCCGGTTCAGCACTCCGGAAGCCTGCTCGGCGGGCACGTCCTCGGGCAGCTCACGGCGCAGCGCGGCCAGGTCCCGGGTCCCGTCGAGCAGCGGGGCCAGCGCTTCGACGTGCGGGCCGGTCAGCGCGGCCGTGCCGTCTTCGGACAGCACGTACACCGCGTCGCCGGGCACCACGACGGCACGCAGGTGGCGTTTGAAGCCGACCCGCGGCTGCGCCGGATCGGTCACTCGGCGATCGTGGTCACCGCACCCGGCCCGACCGGCTCGAAGCTCTCGGCCCGGCAGATGGACATCACCACCGGCGGCGGTTCCAGCACACACGGGCTGACCGAGGGCAGCACCGGCCGTTCAGCCCGGCAGATGGACGCCTTCACGTCGGCCGAAGCGGGAATCGACCGGCCGTCGAGCTGGTCGATCACCAGCCCGGGCACCTCGACCGGCTCGACTCCGAACGCCGCGCCGAGCGCGTTCTTGAACTCGTTCACGAATCTGCCCTCAATGTCGACGATTCTCCAATGCTAAGCGTGGCCGAGATACTTCCCGGCCACCAGGGCCGATCAGGGGAAGCCGGTCATTTCCGACGCTTCTCGCGTGCTGTTTCGCACCGTCGCCGTCCACTCCGCGTCCCGGACCGCCCCTCGTTCGCCCAGCGCGATCAACGCGCAGTCACGGCCCTGCGCGAAGAGCGACTGGGTGATCGTGGTGAACCCGGCGCGGCCCGCGTCCGGGTCGTCGTCCCACCCGGCGACCGCGACGTCGCCGGGAACGTGCAGGCCACGGCGGTGCGCAGCGTCGAGAACGGCGAAGGCGAGCTGGTCGCTCATGGCGACGACGGCGTCCGCATTGCAGGTCTCGAAGAGCACGTCGGCCATGGCCGCGGCCTCTTCGCGGTCGTTGCGGGCGACCACCGCGACCGGCAGCCCGCGCGGATCGCGGCCCGCGTCCCGGCAATGGTCGTAAATGCCGAGAAGGCGTTCACGCGTGACCGGAAACACCACGCCGGCGGGGTCGGGACCGGTTTCGAGCCGCGGCCGGCGGTCGCGATCGAAGGGAAAAGCGAGCACGGCCGGCCGCCGCGCGCCCGGAAAAGTGTGGGCGGCCAGCTCGCGGGCGGACGCGCGGTTGTCGATCGTGACCACCCGGGCCCCGGGCACGGCGGGGCCGCCGTGGACGGCGACGGGCTTGCCCAGCCCGGTCACCACGGCGAGCACCGGGTCGGTGTCGACGGTCGTCCAGACGATGTACCCGTCGACGGAAGCCGACCGCACCCGCTCGACGTCGTCGGCCGCCCCGGTGGTCGGGATCAGGTTCAGCCCGCTCCCGCGCTCGCGGCAGACCTCGGCGACCCCGGCCAGGAAGCGCCGGGCCTGCGGATCTTCGAAGGCGTACGCGAGGTGTTCGCCCAGCACGACGCCGATCGCGCCGTTGTGCCGGCGGCGCAGCGACCGTGCGGTCGGGTCCGGCCCGCGGTAGCCCAGCTCGGCGGCGGCTTCGCGGACCCGGCGCAGGGTGTCCGGGGCGACCCGGTCCGGCTGGTTGTAGCAGTACGACACGGTCATCGCCGAGACGCCGCAGCGGCGCGCGACGTCGGCCATCGTGACGCGCGCGGGACTGGACATGGGCCCACCTTAGCTGTGTATCGTTAAACAATGCTCGTCGTGCCCCGCACCGGAGTCGCGCTCGGCGCGTTGAGCCTCGCCTGCTTCGCCTCCGTGACCTCGGAAAACCTGCCCGTGGCGCTGCTGCCCCAGCTCGCGGCCGGGCTGGACGTCGCGGAGTCGTCGGTCGGCCTGCTGATGACCGGGTACGCGGTGGTCGTCGCGGTCTCGGTGGTGCCGCTGGTCGCGTGGACGGCGCGCCACGACCGCCGGACGACGGCACTGGTCACGATCCTGCTGGTCGTCGGGTCCAACCTGCTGCTGGCCGTCGCGCCGAACTACGGCGTCGCGGTGGCCGCCCGGCTGGTCGCGGCGCTGGGCCACGGCGTGTTCTGGGCGGTCGTCGCGGCGATGGCCGCCCGGTTGCTCGGGCCCGGCCGCGGTGGCCGGGCCACGGCGGTGGTCTTCGCCGGGAACTCGCTGGCCTTCCTCTTCGGGCTCCCGCTGAGCTCGTGGCTCGGCGCGACGCTCGGCTGGCGGCTCGCGGTCCTCGTCGTGGCGGGGGTCGCGGCGCTGGCGGCCCTGGGCATCCGCGTCACGGTCGGCCCGACTCCGCCTCTCGAGCCGCCCGCGCGGGGTTCCGTCCGGCGCGTCGTCACCGACCGCGCGCTGCGGCCGGTGAACCTGACGACGCTGCTCGTGGTGACTGGCCACTTCGCGGCCTTCACCTACATCACGGCGATCATCGCGGACTACGTCCACCTTACCGGCTCGGCGACGTCGACGCTGCTCTTCGCCCACGGCCTGGCGGGGCTGGCCGGCCTGGTCCTGATCGGCCGCCACGTCGACGGGCGGCCGCAGGCCACGGCGTTGGTGACCACCGGCGGCCTCGCCGTGTGCATGCTCGTGCTGCTCGTCGCGGGCCCGGGCGTCCTGGCCGGCGGCGCGGTGGTGCTCTGGGCGGCGCCGGCCGCGGGGATCGGCGTGGTGCTGCAGGCCGCGGTGCTGCGGGTCGCGACCACCCAGCCGGACCTCGCGTCGGCGGTGTACATCGTGGCGTTCCAGATCGGGATCGCGCTGGGGGCCGCACTCGGCGGCTTCAGCCTCGACCACGGCGCGCTCCCGCTCACGGTGGTGATCGCGGCGGGATGCGGGCTGGCCGCGAGTGTGGTCGTGCGCCGGTCGAAGGCGTTCAAGCCCGGCTCGGCGCGCTGAGAGGGAAGCGCGATGCACCCAATGTGGCGTTGGGTGCGTTGGACGCACCCAATGTGGCGTTCGGTGCATCCCGGCAGCGCCCCAAGGCGGCCTTCGTTGCGTCCCACGCACCCAAAGCGGCCTTGGGTGCGTTGCCGCCGGGCTCAAGCGTCGCGCAGGCGGTGCAGCCGCAGCGCCAGCTGGATCTCCAGGGCCCGGTCCGGCACCTGCCAGTCCTCCCCCAGCAGCGACGCCACCCGCTCCAGCCGCTGCACCACCGTGTTCACGTGGACGTGCAGCACGTCCTTCGTGCGCGCGAGCTGCGAACCGTTCGCGAAGTACGCCCGCAGCGTCGCCGCCAGCTCCGTGCCGCGGCGCTCGTCGTAGTCGAGGACCGGGCCCAGCGTCTGCCGGACGAACGCGCCGAGGTCCGCGTGCGCGCCGAGCAGCTGGCCGAGGAATCCCAGCCCGGCCATCGCCGCGCCTTCGCCGGTGCGGCCGAGCGCGAGCAGCGCCCGGACGCAGCGGGCGGCTTCCGCGTGCGCCTCCGCGATCGCCGACGGCCCGCTCGCCGGACCGGCGGCGCCCACCGTGACCGGGCGGCCGGTGGCCGAGCCGAGGTCGGCCGCCACCCGGCGGGCCAGCTCGTCCGGGTCGCCCGCGCCGAGCAGGACGACCTCCTCCGCGTGCACCCCGACCAGCGTCGCGTGCCGGGCGGCCGCGCTCGCCACCCGGCGGCGCGATCCGCCGTCCGCGTGCGCGACGAGCACCGCGTGCGGCGCGGACAGGTCGATGCCCAGCCGGCGGCCGCGGGCCAGCAGCGCGCGGGGGTTGCGGTCGGGCGCGGTGAGCAGGTCGGTCAGCAGCTCGCCGCGGACCTCGTCCTCGGCGCGCACCACCGACCGCCGGAGCATCAGCAGCAACGCCGTCACGACGCCGGCGCGTTCGAACAGCCGCCGGTCGGGGTCGGTGAGCCCGGCGCGGCCGGCCAGCACCAGGCTGCCGAGCAGCTCCGGGCCTGCCTGCACCGCGCAGACCCAGCTGTCCTTTGTGGACACCGCGCGCCCGGTGGCGCGGGCCGCGGCGAGCGCGTCCGGGTCGATCGGGGCCGGTGCCGCCGAACTCGCCAGCAGCGTGCCGTCCGGGTCGTACACCGTGAGGTCGCCGTGCAGCACGCCGGCGACCGCGGCCGCGACGTCCGGCAGGTCGCCGCCGCGCAGCACGAGGTCGGTCAGCCGGTCGTGCGCGTCCTCGGCGCGTTCCATCGCCTCGTTCTGCGCGCGGATCGTCGCGTTGGCCTCGTTGAGCTCGCCGACGGCGCGGCGCGTCTGGTCGAGGAGGTTCGCGCTGTCCAAGGCGATCGCCGCGTGGTCGGCCAGCGACGACAGCAGCGCCACCTCGTCCGCGCTGAACTCCCGCGCCGCACGATCGGACGCGAACAGCACGCCCAGCACCTTCGGGCCGATCGCGAGGGGCACCCCGAGGATCGCGGTCAGGCCTTCGTCCTTGACGCCGGAGTCGATGTGCCGCGTGTGCCGGAACCGGTCGTCGTGGAAGTAGTCCGACGTCGCGTACGGCCGCGCGGTCTGCGCGACCAGCCCGCCGAGGCCCTCGCCCATGCCCAGCACGATCTGCTGGAACTCCGCCGACACCGACCCGTCGCTGACCCGGACGTAGGTCTTGTTCTCGGCCTCGTTGTTGAGCGAAAGGTAGGAGACGTCGACCCCGAGCAGCGCCCGCGCCCGCCGGACGATCGAGCGCAGCACGGTGTCCGGATCGGACAGTGCGGCGAGCTCGCTCGCGGTGTCGAACAGCGCGACGAGCTGGGCCTCGCGCCGCCGGTGCTCGGCGAGCGTCTCGCGGATCCGCAGCGCCAGCTCACCCGCGCTGGCCAGCGCGCCCAGGTCGGCCGGGCCGAGGGCGCCCTCGGCCCGGGCCGCCACGACGACGTGCGCCAGCTGCTCGCTGCTCGCCCCGGAGGCGAGCAGGTCGAGCAGCCGGCGCAACGCGTCGGTGGGTGCGGTCACGGCCGTCATGCTAGGGCGAAACGGCCGCCGTCTCCGCCTCGACACTGTCGTCGTGCAGCGACTGGCCGCGCGTCTCCCGGGCGGCGAGCAGCGCGATCACCGTGATCAGGCACATCGCCGCGACGTACAGCGACACCGGCACGGTGCTGCCCCAGGCCGAGAACAGCGCGACGGCGATCAGCGGGGCGACGGCCCCGGCGGCGATCGACGACAGCTGGCCGCCGACCGAGAGACCGGTGTAGCGCACCCGGGTCGGGAACTGCTCGGCGAAGAAGGCGGCCTGCGGGCCGTACATCGCGCCGTGCAGCACCAGCCCAACGGTCGTGGCCAGCACGATCACCGCCGACGACTTCGTGTCCAACAGCGCGAAGAACGCGAAGCCCCACAACGCCATCCCGACCGCGCCGAACAGGTACACCGGACGCCGGCCGACCCGGTCGGACAGCGCGCCCCACAGCGGGATCGTCACGAAGTGCACGGCCGAGCCGATGAGCACCGCGCTCAGCCCGACGCCCTTCGACAGGTGCAGCCCGGTCGTGACGTACACCAGGATGAACGCCGTCAGCACGTAGTAAGAGACGTTTTCGGCCATCCGGGCGCCGATCGTGACGAGCACCTGGCGCCAGCTGTTGCGGAACACCTCGACGACCGGGACGTGCTTCTCGACGCGCGATTCGGCCTGGCGCTGCGCGGCCAGGAACACCGGCGACTCGGCGACGGCCAGCCGGATCCACAGCCCGATCAGCAGCAGCACCCCGGAGAGCAGGAACGGTACCCGCCAGCCCCAGGACATGAACGTCGCGTCGGACTGCGTCGCGGACAGGATCGCCAGCACGGCAGTGGCGAGGAGATTGCCGCCCGGCGCGCCGCACTGCGGCCAGCTCGCCCAGAAGCCGCGGCGGCGGTCGTCACCGTGCTCGGAGACGATCAGGACCGCACCACCCCATTCCCCGCCGAGCGCGAAGCCCTGGACGAGGCGAAGCAGCGTCAGCAGGATCGGAGCCGCGACGCCCGCACTCGCGTACGTCGGCAGCACGCCCATCAGGCAGGTCGAGCCGCCCATCAGCACCAGGCTGACGATCAGGAGCTTCTTGCGGCCCAGCCGGTCGCCGTAGTGGCCGAAGACGAGACCGCCGATCGGCCGGGCGAGGAACCCGACGGCGTAGGTCAGGAACGCCAGCAGCGTGCCGGTGAGCGGATTCGCCGTCGGGAAGAACAGCTTGTTGAACACCAGCGCGGCGGCCGAGGTGTAGAGGAAGAAGTCGTACCACTCGATGGTGGTGCCGATCAGGCTCGCGCCGACGATCTTGGCGATCGCCGATCGGTTCGGTTGACTCACTGCGGGCTCCACTTCCTTGTGGTGTCAGGGTTTCGAGCGGCTTTACGCGGCGGTCCAGCCGCCGTCGAGCGGGATGGACGCCCCGGTGACGTGGCCGGCGTGCGGCGAGCACAGCCACGTCACCAGAGAAGCGACGTCGTCGGCTTCGATGAGCTTCTTGATCGCGGCGCGCCTGAGGAGGACCTCGGCGACGACGTCCTCACGCGGGATGCCGTGCTCGGCCGCCTGCGCGTCGATCTGGCCGTCGACCAGCGGGGTCCGGACGTACCCGGGGTTCACGCAGTTGCTGGTGACCCCGTGTTCGGCGCCTTCGAGCGCGGCGACCTTGGAGAGGCCTTCGAGACCGTGCTTCGCGGCGACGTACGCGGCCTTGTAGGCGGAGGCGCGCAGCCCGTGGACGCTCGACATGTTGACGATCCGCCCCCAGCCCCGGGCGTACATCGACGGCAGCGTGTGACGGATGAGCAGGAAGGGCGCGGTGACCATCAGCGCCTGGATGCGGGTGAAGGCATCGGGCGGGAAGTCCTGGAGCGGGGCCACGTGCTGGATCCCGGCGTTGTTGACCAGGACGTCGACCTCGGTGGGGAGGTGGCCGATCGCCGCGGGGTCGGTGAGGTCGGCGGCGTGCGCCCAGCCCCCGACCTCGGTGGCGGCGGCTTCGGCGCGCTCGGCGTCCACGTCGACGACGTGCACCTTGGCCCCGGCCGCCGCGAGGGCCCGGACGCAGGCCAGGCCGATACCGCCGGCCCCGCCGGTGACGAGGGCGGTGCGCCCGTCCAGATCGCTGGTCATGGACGGGAACGGTAAGCGTGACCCGCGTCGCGAGCTATGTGCGCGAGGGCTACAAGTTCCGAAGATCCAGTGGCCGCGGAGCACATAGGTCGGCGAGGAAGGCGTCCCACGATCGGGTGGAGATGATGAGGGTGCCGCCCGCGCGGTCCTTGGCGTCGCGGATTTGCGACACGGCGCCGAGCGCCACTTCCACGCAGTTGTCCTTGCCTGAATAGCGGGAAGTCCGCCACTCACTCATCCGAGCCTCCGAGGTCGGCGATCACCTCCCCGATGAACACGCGGCTGTCGTGTTCACTCAGGGCCAGCGCCGCCAAGGTTTTGGCAGCCGCCCGGTAGTCGGCGACCTGATCTTCAGCGTAGAGGTAGGCGCTCGCCCGGTACTGCTCCACGAACACGATCGGCGGCAGCTGCTCGAAGTCGAGGATCGCGAACGGTCCGCACAGTCCCGGATGGCAGCTCGGGCTGCCGCGAAGAACCCGCAGAGAGATGTTCGGCCGCCGCGACAGTTCGGCCAGCAGCCGGAGCTGCTCGATCATGAACGAAGGTTCGATGAACCCCGGCCGCAGCGCGGCCTCGCCCACGATCGCCTCGAAGGGAACCGGCTGCGGTCCGGTGAGCAGGCCCCGCCGCGCCTGCCGGGCCACGGCCCGCCGCTCGACCATCTCGCCGGGCACACCGAGACCGGTCAGCACGACCCGCGTGTAGGCGTGCGTCTGCAACAGCCCGGGAACCAGCACCGGCTCCCACCCGAACAACTCGCTCGCCTCGCGCTCGTACTGCACGTAGGTCAGGTTCTTGCGTCCCGGCATCACCTTCTCCAGCCAGCTCGGCTCCGCCGCCGTGCGCGCCAGCTCGAGCAACCGGGCGCGCTCCCCCGGCTCCACGACGAGCACCCCCATCACGAGCGCCACCTGCTCCACCCGCGGCACCCGCTTCGCGTACTCCCAGTTCGACACCTCCTGCGCATGCACCCCGACCAGCTTCGCCAGCTGCCGCACGCCGACGTCCTTGTCCTCCCGGCACTTGCGCAGCCCGAAGCCGAGCGCTCTCGCCCGGGGTGTCGCGAAGGGTGTCGCCATGACCGCATTCTGTCACCGGGGTCCGACAGTTCCGCCGGCCCGGCGACCGCCCCCGTCGCGAATTCGCGACACCCTCACCGCTCCTTGAGCACCGCCAGGTAGTGCACGTTCGTCATGACACCCAGGACGTTGCCGAACGGGTCGACGACCGACGCCGTCACGAACCCGGGCCCGCGCTCGGTGATCGGCTCGTGTTCCTTCGCACCGAGTTCCTGCAGCCGGGCGACCGTTGCTTCCAGGTTGTCCACGTGCCAGTAGACGATCTCGCCGCTCGCGCCGCCCATGCTCGCGGGCACGTACTTTCTGTCGATCAGCCCGAGCTCGTGCTGGTAGTCGCCGATCCGGAACTCGGCGTAGCCCGGGCGGTGGAAGTACGGCTCGACGCCGAGGAACTCGGTGTACCAGGCCTGCGCGGCCGCGTGGTCGTCGGCGAAGTACGAGACGGTGGCCATTCCTCGCAGCATGTCTGCTCCTCTTCATCGGGTGTGCAGCCATCATGCGGGGTAAAAGTGCGCACCGACTGAGCACTTTGTTTGCGACACTTCCCCCATGCGCGCCGATCGCCTCGTGGCCACCCTCCTGTTGATGCAGACCCGCGGCCGCGTCACCGCGGGCGAGCTCGCCGCGGAGCTCGAGATCTCCGTCGCGACGGCCCGCCGTGACCTCGAAGCGCTCTCGGCCGCCGGGGTGCCCGTTTACCCGCAGCCGGGCCGGGGTGGCGGCTGGCAGCTCGTCGGCGGCGCCCGGACCGATCTCTCCGGACTGAGCGCGCGGGAAGCGCAAGCGCTCTTCCTCCTCGCCGGCCCGGCCGCGGCCGCCGCACCGGAGGTCAAGTCCGCGCTGCGCAAGCTCATGGGCGCGCTGCCCGGCACGTTCCGGGCGGACGCCGAGGCCGCGGCGGACGCGGTGGTCGTCGACCAGGCGGGCTGGGGCGAACGTCCGAAGGAGCGGCCGCCGATGGTCGAGGCGCTGCGGGACGCCGTCATCGCGCGCCGGAAGGTCCGGCTGACCTACGCCGGCCGGGAGAAGTCGGAACGGCTCGTCGACCCGTGGGGCCTGGTCGACAAGGACGACGTCTGGTACCTCGTCGCGGGCACGGAGAAGGGGCGCCGCACGTTCCGCGTCGACCGGATCATCACGGCCGTCCCGACCGAGGAGACCGCCGACCGGCCATCGGGCCTGGAGCTGGCCAAGGTGTGGGACGAGGTCGTCGAGGAGATGGAGAAGCGCCGTTCACTCCTCACGGCGCACGTCGTACTGGGCCGCCGCTACTTCGGCGTGCTGCGCGACCGGTTCGGCCGGCACTGCGAGATGGTCACCGAACTGCCGGGTGACCGCGTCCGCGCCCGGGTCGCCGCGCCGGCGCCGATCATGATCGCGCAGGAGCTGGCGGGCTGGGGTGCGCTCGTCGAGGTCGAAGGTCCGGAGTCCGTCAAAGCCGAACTCGCCCGCCTGGGTGCCGAACTGGTTGCCCGTTATGCCTGATTATCTACTCAATGTCGGATCAGATCCAGGCGTTCATCATTCGAGACGACGCACGTCAGAAGCCCGTCCGAACCGACTTCGCGAGCTTCGATCCGCGGCCATTTTCCCGCTATGCTCGGTAAACGGCGTTAAGGTATCCATAGTGGACAGTGGGACTACCTACTACGAGTGTCCGTTACTCTCCGGTATATCGCCGTTCGGAGTATCCGGGATCACCCGTTTGCTGCTAATGTGACGCGTCCGTGACCTGAACGTGTGTTCGGTGACACCTGCGGTGAGGGCTGACGATGCGTGACGATGTGGTCGAGGCGAGTGCCGTGGTCGGACACACGCCGGACGTGGTGTGGCAGATCGTCGGATCGCCGGAGTGGTATTCGCGATTCGTGCCGGAGATCAGCTGGTGCGAGATCCAGGAGCCGCCTTCGCGCGGACGGGGGCCGAAGGGCCTGATCCGGATCGTCCCCGAGCGCGGGCCGATGCTGGAGACGCAGATGCAGGCCGTCGTGTACCGGCCGGGCGAGCACGTCGTGTGGTGCGGCGTCCCCGACGAGGGCACCTGGGTCTCCCTGGAGCTGAGACCGCTGGCCGGCGGCAAGACCGAGCTGTTCGTCCGGATGATGCTGCCGCCGTCGCACCTGGACCTGGTGTCGTCGGTGAAGAAGGACCTCCGTGCCCTCGCCCGGCGCCTCGACCTGCACCTGGCGGGCAAGCCCGATCCCGAGGCCGACACCGACGGCAACAAGGCGACCAAGCTGCGCACCACCAGCATCCTGGTGCGCGCCGGCGTGGTGAGCCCCGCCCGGCCGGACCGGCTGGCCCGCCAGCTGAGTTCGATCGCGCAGTGGGGTGCCACCGTCGCGGGCGGCTACCAGGCTGCCGCGAGCCGCGTGCCCGACCAGACCGCCCTGCACGACGAGCGCAACCTCCGCACCTTCCGCCAGGTCAAGGAGCGCAGCGACCGGCTCGCCAACGCGCTGACCGACCTCGGTGTCGGCGAGCGCGACCGGATCGCGCTCATGTGCCGCAACCACTCCGCGATGGTCGAGTCGTTCGTCGCCGCCAGCAAGCTCGGCTGCGACGTCATCCTGCTGAACACCGGGCTGTCGCCGTCGTCGGTGAAGGACGTGCTGGCCGAGCACGAGCCGGCCGCCGTCCTGGCCGACGACGAGTTCGCGCAGACCATCGCGAACGTGCCGGGCGACTTCGCGCGCATCAGCACCTGGCCGGACGCCGAGACCGGCTACCCGACCGTCGACGAGCTGATCCAGGCCGCGCCCGCCGACCCGCCCAAGCCGGCGGAGCGGCCGGGCCGGCTGGTCGTGCTCACCTCCGGCACCAGCGGGACGCCGAAGGGCGCCCGCCGCCCGACCCCGAAGGGTCTCGGCGCGGCCGCGTCGATCCTCGACCGCATCCCGCTGCGCTCCGGTGACAACATCCTGGTGGCGGCACCGCTGTTCCACAGCTGGGGCCTGGCCGCGATGCAGATCGGGATGGCGCTGCGCGCGTCGCTCGCGCTGATCCGCAAGTTCGACGCCGAAGAGACGTTGCGGACGATCGCCGAGCAGAAGTGCGACGCGCTGTTCGTCGTGCCGATCATGCTGCAGCGGATCATGGACCTGCCCGAGCGGGTCCGCGCGCGGTACGACCTGTCGTCGCTGCGGATCGTCGCGAGTAGCGGCTCGGCGATGTCCGGGACGTTCGTCACGCAGTTCATGGACACCTTCGGCGACGTCCTCTACAACTTCTACGGCTCGACCGAGGTCTCCTGGGCCAGCATCGCCGACCCGGGTGACCTGCGTGCCGCGCCGACCACGGCCGGCCGCTGCCCGCTCGGCACGCGCGTCGCGATCCTCGACGAGGACCGCAAGCCGGTCCCGCCCGGCGGCGAGGGCCAGATCTTCGTCGGCAACGACATGCTGTTCGACGGCTACACGAACGGCACCGACCCGGCCCGCGCGGCGGACCTGATGGCCACCGGCGACGTCGGCTACCTCGACGCGGCGAACCGGCTGTTCGTCACCGGCCGCGCCGACGAGATGATCGTTTCCGGCGGCGAGAACGTCTTCCCGCGCCCGGTCGAGGAAGCCCTGGTGGCCCTGCCCGGCGTCCACGACGCGGCGGTGGTCGGCGTGGCGGACGCGGAGTGGGGCCAGCGCCTGGCGGCGTACGTCGTGCCGCGGCGAGGGGCGTCGCTGCACGCCGAGGACATCCGGGCGTACATCCACCAGCGCCTGGCCCGCTTCGCCGTGCCGCGCGACGTGTACTTCGTGCCGGACCTCCCGCGCAACGCGACGGGCAAGATCCTCAAGCGCCTGCTGCACGACGACACCTGGCCGGCGACCACCGACTACTGATGCCGGAGCACACGGCCGACGGCCGTCACATCATCGTCGACGGCCGCCGGTGGCGGGCGACGGATCCGGAGATCCCGGACGAGGTCCGGGATCGGCTGCAGAAGCACCTGATGGCGGCGCGGCGCGTGCAGGATCGCGCGCGGACGCAGACGGCGAAGGTCGCGCTCGGAGAGCGCGGGGAGCCTTGGTGGGAGCAGACTTCCGAGCAACGCCGGGCGCGGTGGGAAAGCGGGCTCGCCGAGCTTGACGGCTGACCTATCGGACTCGCGGCCTCCTACGGAGCCGGATCAGCCGACCGGCTGCCGCAGCACGGTCCTGAGCTTCTCGGCCGCCACTCGCCGCGGATCGCCAAGGTAGACCTCGTGGTGCAGTCCGGTGGGCTTCAACCCTTGCGCGGCAAGGAACTCGTCGTGCAGCCGGGCCAGCACCGGACCCTCGTCGTCGTACGGCCCCACGTGCAGCACCTGCGCACACCGCCCCTCGTGCAGCTTCTCGAGCCGCACCGGCGCGTCGATCTTCTTCTTGCGCCGCACCGTCTCCCGCGCCGACTCGACGGCGTCCTCGCCGATCCACCCGGGCACGGAAACGAGCATCGTCCACTGCCAGGAATCCTTGGCCCGCACGGTGAACGCCGCCATGTCGTCGGCCCACCACAAGCCTTCCAGCGGGCCGACGACGAACCTCTCCGTCGCCGCCATCCTGATCGTGTACGCAAAGGCGTAGAGCGCCTCGACGGCCCGCGCATAACTCGACGCCGTGTTCGGGTTGCCGCGGCCGTCGACCGCGAGGAACTGCTGTTCGGGCACATCCAACAGCTCCCACTCGCGGTTCCTCGGTGCGTAGAGCTGCTTCAAGTCTTTCTTGACGTCGTACGGCATCAGATCGTTCCTCCGGTCAGCCACTGGGCTTCGGCTTCGAGCTGCGCGATCGAGTAGTCGAAGATCGCCCGGACGAACGGCGGCACGTCCGGCTGGGCCGCGGCGGCGCGGCGGACTTCGGCCAGCCGCTCCTCGACCGCTTCGGCACGCCGGGCCAGGGCGGCCGCGAGCCGTCCGGGTGGGATGGCCGGGCTGTTGGCCAGCCCGATCAGCACCGGCGGGTGCACCGGGCGCAGCTCGGCGATGGCCGCCTCCGCCGCCTCGGCGCACGCCTGCCGGCCCGCGTCCGTGGCCGTGAACGTCTTCTTGGCCTTGGCGTGCGCCCGATCCGCCGCGACCTCGGCGATCAGGCCGCGGTCGCGGAGTTTGCCGAGCACGTAGTAGATCGAGCTGAAACCGAGGGCGGTCCAGTCGCGCATGCCGCGTTCCGAGACGACCTCGTCCAGCTCGTAGCCGTGGCGCGGCCGTTCGACCACGAGGCCGAGCACCGTCAGTTCCGCGTCGGTCAGCACGGCCCTATTCTAGAACTAGAATAGGGCTCGGTGTCAACGCTCTCGGAAATTGTCGGTGGGTCCTGGCATGCTTCAGCGGTATCCGAAAACCGAGGGAGCACAGTGGGGGGACAGGTGGTGACGGCGGTGCCGTGGACCGCGGAACGCGTGGCCGGGCTGGCGCCGGATCCCGCTTCGGAGAAGGCGGGCCGGGCGCTCGCCGCGCCGGCGAGGTGGTCGGGCGCGGGCGCGTCCGAAGACGCCGTGTGGGGTTTCTGCCGGGGCAGCGGCAAGAAGCCGTACCAGACGTGCGTCGAGCTCGCCGAGCCCGCGTTCCGGTGTTCCTGTCCCAGCCGGAAGTTCCCGTGCAAACACGCGCTGGGGTTGCTGATGCTGTGGGCGGCCGGGCAGCTCGACACGGCGGAGCCACCGGAGTGGGTGCACACCTGGCTCGCCGAACGCGCGGATCGCGCCCGGCGCGCGGAAAAACGCGCCGAGACAGCCGGGCCGAAGGACGAGGAAGCCGCCGCCCGGCGCGCCGGCGAACGCGCCGCCCGGGTCGAAGGCGGCGTGGCGGAGCTGAAGATCTGGCTGACCGACCGGATCGGCGCGGGTTTTGCCGGGTTCGACCGCAGCGGCGGTGAAGAGCTGCGCACGGTCGCCGCCCGCATGGTCGACGCGCAAGCGTCCGGCCTGGCGGGCGGGCTGCGGCGGGCGGCCGGGATCGTCGGCCGCCGCGACTGGCCGGAGGCGCTGCTGGGCGAGCTGTCGCTGCTGTACCTGCTGGCGGACGCGGCGAGCCGGCTGAGCGAACTGCCGCCGGCCTTGGCGGAGACCGTCCGCACGCGGCTCGGGTTCTCCGTGGAGACAGCGCGAGTGCTCGAACAAGGCGAGCGCGTCTCCGACGACTGGCTGATCACCGGCGCGGCCGACGAGGAGAACGACCGGCTGCTCACCCGGCGCACCTGGCTGCGCGGCCACACCACGGGCCGGGACGCGCTGGTGCTGTCGTTCGCGCCACCGGGCCGGCCGCTCGACGCGTCGTTGCCGCCCGGGCACCTGCTCACCGCGGAGCTGGCCTTCTATCCGGGCGCGGCCCCGCTGCGTGCGCTCGTGGCGGAGCGCGGCATCCCGCTCCCCGCCCCGGCCGCCGACGGCGGTTCGATCGAAGACGCGCTGGGGGCGTGCGCACGGGCGATGGCCGCGGACCCGTGGCTGGAACGCTGGCCGGTCCTGCTGGCCGGCGTCACCCCGGCGGAACACGCCGGCGGCTGGTGTCTGTCCGAAAAGGACGGAACGGCGCTGCCGCTGGTGCCGTACGCCTTCCCGTGGTCGCTGCTGGCGATGTCCGCGGGCCGCCCGGTGACGGTGGCGGGCGAATGGAGCCCGTCGGGCCTGCGGCCGTTGACCTGCTGGCACGAAAACCGGGCGGTGCGGCTGTGAACCACCCGGCGAACCGGAACCACGAACAGGAGGTGCGATCGTGAAAGCCTGGGAAGACCTCGTCGGCACCGCCCTCCTCGGCACCCGCCGGCGCACCCTCGACACCACCACCCAGCCGCCGGCCGTCCGCGAGCTCGTCGCCGACCGCGCCGAACCCGCGGACCAGCTGCTCACCGCGGCGGCCGTGCTCACCACCTACCGGCGCGCCGGCAAGCGTCCCCTAGCCGACGTCAAGCCGCTACCGGTCGCCGCGGACGACGAGCGGCCGTTAGTGCCGCCCCTCGCGCGGGAACGGCTGGCCCGGCTGCTGGCCGCGAGCCACCCCGACCTGCTGCTGGAATGGCTCGGGATCGTCGCGGGCACGAGCTACCGCGTCCCGCCGGAAACCCTGCCCCTGCTGGCCGAAGCGGCACGCACCAAGGCCGCGTTGCGCGGTCCGCTGGTCACGGTCGCCGGGCCGGTCGGGGCGTGGCTCGGGCAGCGAAACCCGGACTGGGCCTTCCTGTCCGCGCCCGCCGGGGAAACCGCGGACGTCTGGCAGTACGGCAGCCTCGCCCAGCGCCGCCGCTGGCTGGCCGCCCGGCTGGCCACAGACCCGGACGCCGCCCGCGAAGCCCTCACTTCGTCGTGGAAGAGCGAACCCGCCGACGTCCGGTCGGACTTCCTCGGTGTGCTCGCCGCGCACGTCCGCCCCGACGACGAAGCGTTCCTCGAAGCCGCGCTCAGCGACCGCGCGGCCGCGGTCCGCGAGCGAGCCGCCGAGCTGCTCGGCCGGCTGCCGGGCACCCGCTACGGGCAGCAGATGGCCGAACGGCTGCGGCCGCTGGTGCGCCGCCGGGGCCGGGTCCTGGAGGTGTCCCTGCCCCCAGGGGAACGCGGCGAAGGCACCGTCCGGCTGCGGACGCTCGTCGCGGCCGCGCCCCTGGCGTTCTGGACGGAGTTCGGCCCGCCGGCCGAGGTGGTGCGGATGACCGTCGAAGGCTGCCCGTCCGGCGTGCTGCGCGACTCCTGGGCCACCGCGGCCCTGCGCCAGCACGACGAAACGTGGGCCCACGCGCTGATCGGCGCCGACCCCGGCGGGCGCACCACCCCGCCGCTGCTCGGCGTGCTGAGCCCGGGCAGCCAGGCCGCCACCGTCGGGCACCTGGTCAGCCGGCTGCCCGTCGAGTCGTTCGCGCGGCTGGTGCACGAGCTGCCCCGGCCGTGGACGAAGGAGCTCGGCACCGCGCTGCTCGACTGGATCGCCCGCCAGGACGACCACCGCCTGGTCTCGCACGCCGCCGTCGTGATCGCCCGCGCGGTCCCGCGCGCCTGCCTCGGCCACCCGCTGGCCACCACCCGCTTGACCATGGACGCCGGGCCGTGGCGCCGGGCGCTCACCGAGACGTTGAACTTCCGCCGCGAAATGTACGAGGAGCTCGCATGACCGCCGCCACCGTCCTCCGGCCGCACGCCGAACAGGACCACGCCGCCGAGCTGGCCGCGCTGGCCGCCGCCGACGACCGGGCGAAGCCCCCCAACTGGAACCTCTCCCCCTGGGCCGTCGTCGAGTACCTGCTCGGCGGCACGCTGCCGGACGGCACCGTGATCACCCCGAAGTACGTCGGCCCGCGGCGGCTGATCGAGGTCGCCGTCGCGACGCTGGCCACCGACCGCGCGCTGCTGCTGCTCGGCGTGCCCGGCACGGCGAAGACGTGGGTGTCCGAGCACCTGTCCGCCGCGATCAGCGGGGACTCGACACTGCTGGTCCAGGGCACCGCGGGCACGTCCGAGGAGTCGATCCGCTACGGCTGGAACTACGCCCGGCTGATCGCCGAAGGCCCGAGCGCCGCCGCGCTGGTCGAAAGCCCGGTGCTGCGCGCGATGCGCGACGGCAAGCTCGCCCGGCTCGAGGAGCTGACGCGCATCCCGGCCGACGTCCAGGACTCGCTGATCACCATCCTGTCGGAGAAGACGCTGCCGGTCCCGGAGCTGGGCACCGAGGTGCAGGCGCGGCCGGGCTTCAACCTGATCGCGACGGCGAACAACCGCGACAAGGGCGTCAACGAGCTGTCGAGCGCGCTGCGGCGGCGGTTCAACACCGTGGTGCTGCCGCTGCCGGACACCGCCGACGCGGAGGTCGAGATCGTCAGCCGCCGGGTCGCCCAGCTGGGTGCGTCGCTGCAGCTGCCGGCCGAAGCGGCCGAGCTGAACGAGATCCGCCGGGTGGTCACGGTGTTCCGCGAGCTGCGCTCGGGCCGCACCGAAGACGGCCGCACGGCGGTGAAGTCGCCGTCCGGCACGCTGTCGACGGCCGAGGCGATCAGTGTGCTCACCGGCGGCCTCGCCCTGGCGACCCACTTCGGCGACGGGGTGCTGCGCCCGCACGACATCGCGGCCGGCATCCACGGCGCGGTGGTCAAGGACCCGGTGGCCGACCGCGCGATCTGGATCGAGTACCTGGAGACGGTCATCCGCGAGCGTGACGGCTGGGCCGACTTCTACCGGGCGGGCCAGGAGATTTCGTGACGACCCACCTGCTCGGCATCCGGCACCACGGCCCGGGTTCGGCCCGGGCCGTGGCGACACGCCTGGCGGAGCTCGAACCCGACGTCGTGCTGATCGAAGGCCCACCCGAAGCCGACGCGCTGGTCGAGCTGACCGAAGACCCGGCGATGGCGCCGCCGGTCGCGCTGCTGGCGTACGCGACCGACGACGTCTCGCGGGCCGCGTTCTGGCCGTTCGCCGTCTTCAGCCCGGAATGGCAGGCGCTGGCCTACGCACGCGAAGCCGGCGTCCCGGTGCGGTTCTGCGACCTCCCGGCCGCAAACACGTTCGCCGCGGGCCCCGACGAGCACGCCGGGCCGCCGGGTGACCCGTTGGCCGCGCTGGCTTCGGCCGGCGGTTACGACGATCCGGAACGCTGGTGGGACGACGTCGTCGAGTCCCGGCGGGACGACGAAAACCCGTTCGACGTGATCGCCGAGGCGATGACCGCGCTGCGGGAGGACGAAGAAGCGCCGCGGGGCAACGAAGCGCGGCGTGAGGCTTACATGCGCACCGTGCTGCGCCGCACCCGCAAGGAGGGCTTCGAGAACATCGCCGTCGTCTGCGGGGCCTGGCACGTGCCCGCGCTGGCCGATCCGCTGCCGCCGGCGTCACACGACCAGGCCGTCCTCAAAGGACTCCCGAAGCGGAAGGTCGCGTGCACCTGGGTGCCGTGGACCCACGGCCGCCTCGCCACGGCCAGCGGTTACGGCGCGGGCGTCCGGTCACCGGGCTGGTACCACCACCTGTTCACCACGGCCGAGGACGTCACCACGCGCTGGCTGGCCGGTGTTGCCGCGGTGCTGCGGGAAGAGGACCTGCCGGTCTCGACCGCGCACGTCATCGAGGCGGTCCGGCTGGCCGAAACGCTGGGGACGCTGCGGGGCCGGTCGTCGGCCGGGCTCGCCGAGGTCACCGAAGCCACCCGGTCCGTGCTGTGCGGCGGGGACGAGGTGCAGGTCGAGCTGGTCACCCGGCGGCTCGTCGTCGGCGAACGGCTGGGCGAAGTGCCCGACCGGGTGCCGCAGCCGCCGCTGGCCGCGGACCTGACCGCGACGGCGAAACGCCTGCGGCTCAAGAAGGACCCGGTGGTCAAGGAGCTCGACCTCGATCTGCGGACGCCCGGCGGGCTCGATCGTTCGAAGCTGCTGCACCGGCTGCGGATCCTCGGCATCGAGTGGGGCAGCCGGGAAGCGTCGGCGCGGCGGAACCGCGGCACGTTCCGGGAGACCTGGGCGCTGTGCTGGGAGCCGTCGTTCGAGGTCGATCTGGTCGCGGCCGCGGTGCACGGCACCACCGTGCCGTCGGCCGCCGGCGCCGCGGTCCGCGGCACGCTCGAGGGCAAGCCGCCGCTGGACGAGGTGACCACGGCCGTCGAGAACTGCCTGCTCGCCGACCTGCCGGAGGCCCTGCCCGACGCGCTCGCGGCGCTCGACGCGCGGGCCGCCGCGGACGCGGACGTCGCGCGGCTGATGTCGGCCCTGCCCGCGCTGGCCCGGGCGACCCGCTACGGCGACGTGCGCGACACCGACACCGGCTCGCTGCGCGCGGTCGCCCACCGCATGCTCGACCGGATCTGCGCCGGCCTGCCACCGGCGACCCACGCGATCGACGACGACGCCGCGGCGCGGATGGCCAAGCTGGTCGACGGCGTGCACGACGCGACGTCGTTGCTCGGTGACGACGCGAAGGAACGCTGGCTGGCGGCGCTGGCCCGGCTGGCGGAACGGCCGTCACTGCCGCCGCTGCTGGCCGGCCGGCTCAGCCGGATCCTGCACGACGCCGGGCTGCTCGACGCGCTCGACATCGAACTGCGGCTGGGCCGGGCGCTCACGCCGGGCATCACACCGTCGGCGGGTGCGGCGTACGTCGAGGGGTTCTTCGACGGCGGCGCGCTGCTGCTGGTGCACGACGAAGGCCTGCTGCAGGTGATCGACGCCTGGCTCTCGGCGATCCCCGACGACGTCTTCACCGAGGTGCTTCCGTTGCTGCGCCGCACTTTCGGGGCATTCAGCGGACCCGAGAAGCGGGCGATCGGGCAGCGTGCGGCCGGGCTCTCCGGCACGGCGCGGGTGGTGCCGGTGGCCGACGAACTGGACGAGGACCGGGCGGAGCGGGTGCTGCCCGTCCTGGCGACACTGCTGGGGGTGGGGGTTTGAGCACGGACACGGACCGGGTGCGGCGCTGGCGGCTGGTGCTGGGCGGGGAAGGCGCGGGCCCGGGTTCGGGCCTGGCCGACGCCCAGCTGTCCGATGAGGACAGTGGGGTGGACGCGGTGCTGGCCGCCCTCTACGACAAGCCGGACGACGAGGCCACGGGCGGGCCGCGGAGCGCGAACCTGGGCGCGTCGGCGCCGCGGGTCGCCCGCTGGCTCGGGGACATCCGGCGTTATTTCCCCAGCACCGTGGTGCAGGTGATGCAGCGCGACGCGGTCGACCGGCTGGGGCTGACCCGGATGCTGCTGGAAAAGGAGCTGCTCTCGGCGGTCGAGCCGGACGTGCACCTGGTCGGGACGCTGCTCTCGCTGAACGGCGTGCTGCCCGAGGAGACCAAGGAGACCGCGCGCGAGGTGGTCCGCAAGGTCGTGCAGGAGCTGGAGGAGCGGCTCGCCGAGCGCACCCGCTCGGCGATCACCGGCGCGCTGGACAAGGCGTCGCGCACGCACCGGCCGCGGCCCGGCGACGTCGACTGGGCGCGCACGATCCACGCGAACCTCAAGCACTACTCCCCCGAGCTGGGCACGATCGTGCCGGAAAAGCTGGTCGGGTTCGGCCGGCGCCGGCAGGCCGTGCAGCGTGACGTGATCCTGGCCGTCGACCAGTCGGGCTCGATGGCGGAGTCGGTCGTGTACTCCGGGCTGTTCGGCGCGGTCCTGGCCTCGATGCGGTCGTTGAAAACCAGCTTCGTCGCGTTCGACACCGAGGTCGCCGACCTCACCGAGCACCTCGCCGACCCGGTCGACGTCCTGTTCGGCACTCAGCTGGGCGGCGGCACCGACATCAACCGCGCGATCGCCTACTGCCAGGGCCTGGTCGGCCGGCCCCAGCAGACGCTGCTGGTGCTGATCAGCGACCTCTACGAGGGCGGCGACGAGGACGAGCTGCTGCAGCGCGTCGGCGAGCTGGTCGGCGCGGGCGTCCAGGTGGTGACGCTGCTGGCGCTGTCCGACTCGGGCGCGCCGTCGTACGACCACGAGAACGCGGCGGCCCTGGCCGAGCTGGGCGTCCCGGCGTTCGCGTGCACCCCGGACCAGTTCCCGGAGCTGATGGCGGCGGCCGTTCGCGGGGACGACCTCCAGGGCTGGGTCGCCCGCGAGACCAGCTGAGTTGCGGGATTAAACCGACGCCCGAGCTGGTTGACGAGAGTGTGCGGGACAGCTCCCGCAGGAAGGACGGCTCGCCATGAAGGTCCGCAGCTCGATCCGCTCGCTCGCCCGCCAGTCCGGAGCTCAGGTGATCCGGCGCGGCAATCGCGTCTTCGTGATCAACAAGGACAACCCGCGCTCGAAGGCCCGTCAGGGCTGACGCGCCGCCGGAACCCGCGCAGGCACCCGGCCGAAGCGCATCACTCCGTCGTCGAGGCGGTTGAGGCGCATGTCGGCGAGGTCCAGCAGGTAGTTCTGGCGCATCATCCAGGGCCGTCGCCCGCCCTGCTTCGGCAGGCCGGCGGCGGCCCGTTTGATGTACCCGGACGCCAGGTCCACGATCGGGCGCGGCCGGCCCGCCGTCTCGGCGTCGGCCGCGTCCGGCACGCAGTACGCGTACCCGCGGCTGTCCAGGTGCGCGAGCAGGCGGCAGACGTACTGCGACGTCAGGTCCGCGCGCAGCGTCCACGAGTTGTTCGTGTAGCCCACGCACCACGCCAGGTTCGGGATGCCGCCGAACATCATGCCTTTGTACGCCCGCTGGTCGCCGGGAGAAATCTCGCGGCCGTCGACCGTCAGCGCGATCCCGCCGAAGGCCACCAGGCGAAGACCCGTCGCCGTCACGATGACGTCCGCCGGCAGCACCCGCCCCGATTCCAGCTCGACCCCGGAAGCGGTGAACCGCGTGATCCGGTCGGTCACGATGTCCGCCTTGCCCGAACGCAACGCGCGGAACAGGTCCGCGTCCGGCACCAGGCACAGCCGCTGGTCCCAGGGCTGGTAGTCCGGCACGAAGTGCGGGTCGACGGGGATCGACGCCGGCAGTTGCGCCGCGACACGCTTGCGCAGCGCCAGCGATGCCCGGTCCGGCAGCCGCCGCAGCAGCTGGAAGAAGAACGTGCCCAGCACGACGTTCTTGCCGCGCACCACCCGGTGCGCGAGTTTCTCCGGCAGCAGCGCGCGGATCCGGTCGGCGAGCGCGTCCCGCCCCGGCCGCGCCACGATGTACGACGGCGAGCGCTGCAGCATCGTCACCCGGGAAGCACGCTCGGCCATCGCCGGCACCAGGGTCACCGCCGTCGCGCCGCTGCCGATGACCACGACGTCCTTGCCGGTGTAGTCCAGCGAGTCCGGCCAGTGCTGCGGGTGCACGATCTCCCCCGCGAACTCCGCACGCCCCGGGAAGTCGACGACGTGCCCGCCCGCGTGGTCGTAGTAACCACTGCACAGGTACAGGAACCGGCACGTGAACACGGCTCCGTGCGCCGTCGTGACCGTCCACAGTGCCTCGGCCGACGACCAGGCGGCCCGCACCACGCGGTGCCCGAACCGGATGTGCTGCTCGACGCCGTGCACGGCGGCCGTCTCGCGGACGTAGGCGAGGATCGACGGGCCGTCGGCGATCGCCTTGGCGTCCTTCCACGGCCGGAACGGGTAACCGAGGGTGAACATGTCCGAATCGGAGCGAATGCCCGGATAGCGGAACAGGTCCCAGGTGCCGCCGATGGTGTCGCGCGCTTCCAGCACGGCGTACGTCTTGCCCGGCAACCGCTCCTGCAGCCGGCAGGCGGCGCCGACGCCGGACAGGCCGGCGCCCACGATCAGGACGTCCAGGTGCTCGGCACTGGTCATGAAATCCAGCGTAACCGAGGTGGGGACCCCGCCGGGCCGGGTCGGGGCACCGGTCCGGCGGGGAAGACCATCCTCAGCTTTCGGGGGTCCGGGTGGCGGAGCCCCCGGCCGGGGGCTCCGCATGTCACAGCGGCACGACCTTCGTCGCACCGAAGGTGCCCTTGAGCGGCACCACCACGGACTTGCCGCGCACGGTCACCGTGACGCTGTCCTGCGTCTGCGTCGGGTCCGAGACGGCGAGCTGCCGGCCCCAGCCGGACCGGCCGATCGCGATCGACGCGGGCCCGGAGACACGCACGTCGCCGACCGAGCCGGCCGCGAAGAAGTTCGCCAGCAGGGTGTCGCCGGCCTGGACCGCCTGGACCGTCGTGGTGTTCGCCCGCACCTGCCACGCCCAGGACGCGCCGACCGTGCCGAGAACCGACGCACCGGGCAGCACCGCGTAGGCGTACGACGCGTTCGTCGGCTTCACCCCGTGCTCCAGCACCAGCTTCTGGTACCGGCGCGTGTTCGGCGTGGTGGTGCCCTTGGTGTTGGCGCCGGTGTCGATGTCGCGCCAGGCGCCGGTGCGGTCCTCGCGGAGCGCCGTCACGGAAGCGTCGTCGAGCAGCACGTAGCCGCTGACGTTCTCCAGGTGCACCCAGCGCGGCCGGCGCAGCGTGCTCACCTTGCCGAGGTCGGTCGCGACGCGCCGGAAGTCGGCGGTCAAGGCGCCCCGGCCGCCTTCACCGAGGTTGCGGTTCTCGATCGTCGTGCGCACGTTCGACGCCGACGTGCCGGTGATCCCGGCGCCGAGGCACACCACACCGGACGGCGTGAAGAACCACGACTTCTTCGCGACGAGCGAGCCGTCCCAGGACTTGAAGTCGAACGCGTAGGTGCCGTGCTTGTCGTCCCAGCGGACACCGCCGGTGTGCGGGTTCGGGCCCACCGGCACCCCGCCGAACGCCGGGTCGGCCGGGCCGTCGTTCTCCGTGGTGCCCGGCAGCAGCAGCGGGTCGACCGTGGGCCAGTACGCGTCGGTGTAGTGGCCCTTCGCGTTCGGCAGGAACGTGTAGAGCACACCGTCGCCGACGTAGTAACCCTTCAGGTTCTGGCCGTTGATGGACTCGTAGCGCGAAATCCGCGTCGAGCTGACACCCAGCGACGCCGTCCAGTCCTCGGTGATGTGCACCAGGCGGTCCTGCTGGCCGAAGATCCGGTGTGTCGCCGTCGTCCGGGCCGGGCGTGCGCCCGACGCCAGCATGTCCTGCGCGAACTCGATGCCCGGCGTGGCCACCAGGTCCGGGCCCGGGGCGAAGCGTTCCGGGTCGGGGATCTTCAGGAACGGCGCGTAGGTGCCCTCCTTGATCCACTTCGCGGCCAGCGCGTTGAGGTCGGTCCTGGTCTTGCCCGCCGCCGTCCGGGCGAGCACCAGCGTCGCGACCGTGAGCTGGTGGCCGATGTCGTGGCCGGTCTCCCCCTGCCGTGACAGCATCCGCCCGCGCACCGGCTCCACCAGCGCGCCCGCGTAGACGAACGGCGCGAAGCTGTCCGCGACCAGCGCGTAGATCTTGTCCTTCAGCGGCTGCGGCAGCGCGTACTCGGTGCCCTGCGTGACGTGGATGGCGCCGGCGAGCGCGGTGAGCAGCACGATGCCGTAGTGCCCGGGGTACGGGATGGTGTCGTGCTGGATGAACGAGCCGTCGACGTGGAAGCCGTCGCCCGCCGCGCGGTCGAGTTTCGCGACGACGCTGGCCGCGCCACCGCCGGCGACGTCGGTGAGCGCGTTGATGCCGGTCTTGATCCAGGCGGTGTCGCCGATCAGCGCGCCGGACACGATGGAGATGAGTGCCTTGTCCGCGCGGTTGGCGCCGGTTTCGACCACCGACGTGTTGTTCGCGCGCAGGTTGGGGTTGCCGACGAACCGCTTGATCGGCCGGACGTACCGGGCGAGCTCGTCGGCGGTCAGCTGGTCGGCGACCACCGAGAGCGTGTGCAGCACGTAGTACGGGACGCCGATCTCGTAGGTGTACCAGTTGCCGATCTCACCGACGTTCTCGTTGTACTGGCTGGTGTAGATCAGCTCCAGCGCCGCCTTGATCCGCTCGAGCACCGCCGGGTCGCCGGCCAGTGCGCCGCCCGGCGTGCCCCAGTCGACGGCGATCGCGCGCAGCCGCGCGTACATCGACGTGGTGTAGTCGCTGCCCGGGCCGAGCGGCAGGTCCGTCCACAGTGGAGCACCACCGCCCGCGACGGACATGCTCGCGTTGTAGGCCTTGGCGACGCGGCCCAGGTTGGCCAGCGCCTCGGCGCGTTCCGGCGACGGCCGGTTGATGCCGGTCTGCAGCTGCCGGTACGCGGCGACGATCGGCGCGGTCGCGGCCGGCACCCCGCTCGCGGCCGCGAGGCCGGCCGCGGGCGCGGCGCCGGCGGCGAAGGCCGGACGGGTCAGGAGCACGGTGGAAGCGGCCGCCAGGGCACCACCGCGCAGGGCACTTCTCCGGTTCACGGGCATGACAATGCCTCCCAGGATCAAGACAGCCTTGGCTTGCGGGAAAGGGATTCAGTTGTGCGGCGGCGGTTCTCGGCACCGGAACTGTCGGTGCCGAACGATAAAGTGGAACCGGGGGGCGCCCCCGCGGGTCCAGTGGCTCCGCGTTCGGCGGCGCCGAAACTGTCGGTGCCGAACGGTAGAGTGGAAACCGGGGGGCGCCCCCGCGCGATCAGCGGTCAGCCGGTCAGCGGGAGCCGTCGGTGCGGCGGGGCAGCTGCCAGGGGTTGGCCTCCTGCAGGGGTTCGGGCAGCAGCGCGTCCGGGAAGCCCTGCCACGCGATCGGGCGCAGGAAACGCTCGATCGCGGCGGTGCCGACGGACGTCGTGGTCGGGGCGGTCGTGGCCGGGTACGGGCCGCCGTGCTGCTGGGCCCAGCTCACCGTGACGCCGGTGGGCCAGTCGTTCCACAGCAGCCGGCCGGCGACGCGGGCCAGCGCCGGCAGCACCGGCCGGATCCAGTCCACATCGGACTCTTCGCCGTGGATCGTGGCGGTGAGCCCGGGTTCGACGACGTCGAGCAGGCGCAGCAGCTCGGCCTGGTCGGCGTAGGTGACGATCAGCGACGCCGGGCCGAAGCACTCCTCGTGCACGGCGGCGCCACCCTCGAGGAACTGCTTGCCGGAGGTCGCGAGCAGCGTCGGTGTGAAGGCCGGCGACGAAGAAGCCGCCTCCGAGACGACCTCGACCCCCGGGACCTCGCGCAGCTTCTCGAGCTTCGAGGCGTACCCGGCGGCGATGCGGTCGTTCAGCATCGGCTGGGCCGCGGCGCCGTCCAGCGCCGAACGCAGCGTCTCGGTCAGGTTGTGGTCTTCCGGCAGGAACAGCAGGCCCGGCTTGGTGCAGAACTGCCCGGCGCCGAGGGTGAACGACCCGGCGTAGCCCTTGGCGACGGCTTCCCCGCGCGCGGCGATCGCGGCCTCGGTGACCACGACCGGGTTGACGCTGCCCAGCTCGCCGTAGAACGGGATCGGCCGCGGCCGCGCGTTGGCGATGTCGAACAGCGCGCGCCCGCCGGGGATGGAGCCGGTGAACGACGCCGCGCCGAGCCGCGGGTCCTTCAGCGCCGTGACGCCTTCCTCCTGCCCGAAGATCACGTCGAAGATGCCTTCGGGCGCGCCCGCGCCGATCAGAGCTTCGCGCACAATCCGGCCGGTCAGCGCGGACAGCTCCGGGTGCCCGGGGTGCGCCTTGACGATCACCGGGCAGCCCGCGGCGAGCGCGGACGCCGTGTCGCCGCCGGCGACGCTGAACGCGAACGGGAAGTTGCTCGCGGCGAACACCAGCACCGGGCCGATCGCGGTCTTCACCCGGCGGATGTCGGGACGCGGGCCCATCGGCCAGTCCGGGTCGGCGTGGTCGACGGTGGCGCCGAGGTACTCGCCGTCGGTGAGCACCTCGCCGAACAGCCGCAGCTGGAACGTCGTGCGCTTCAGCTCGCCGGCCAGCCGCGGCGACGCGGGCAGGTGCGTCTCGGTGTGGGCCAGCGGGACGAGGTCGTCCGCGGCGGCGTCGAGCGCGTCGGCGGCCGCGACCAGCCAGCGGGCGCGCTCGGCCGGGGTCGCTTCGGCGGCGGGACGGGCGGCCGCGGCGGCTCCCGCCAAGATGTTCTCGAGCGTGGCGGCGTCGGTTGCCTGGCTCATTTCGGTACAGCTCCTCAGTGGATCTCGTGGGCGGCGACGGTGGCCGTTTCCAGGTCGGCCCAGCGAGCCGGACCGGCCAGTCCGAGGTGGTACAGGTGCAGCTCGGCCGCACCCGCCTTGGCCAGCTCGCCGGCGTACGCGGCGATGTCGGGCACGGGGGCGGCCGCGACGGCGGTGATGTAGCTGCCGATCGCGACCCGGTCGGGCAGCGCCTCCCGGGCCGCGGCGACGGCTTCGGCACCCGTCGCGGGTGCCCAGCCGAACAATACGACGGTGTCGGCGTCATCCGCGGCAGCCGGCGTCAGGCCCGGCAGCGCGCCGGTGACCCAGGGGTCGAGCGCGCCGTGCAGCACGATCCGCGTTCCCGCGGGCAACGACGCCAGCACCGCGGCGCGCAAGGCATCGGTCGCATCCTGGCGGACCCGCAGCAGCATCGAGGTCAACGAGGGCGGCAGGCCATCGGCCGTCACCCCGAGGTCGCCGGTCGCGACCAGCCGCCGGACCTCCTCGACGAGCTGGGCCCGCACGGTGTCCGCGTCGACGTCCCACGAAGAAGCGCAGGCGTCGCAGCAGCAGATCGACAGCAGCCGGGCCACCGCGGGTGCCCAGACGCCGTCGGTCTTCTCGTGCTGGTGCTGGTGCACCGCGCCGAGCGGGCCGCACGCCTCGAGGATCACCGACGACAGCTCCAGCCCGGCGACGGCCTCGGCGGTCAGTGTCGCGGCGTACTCGCGCACCGCGGGCTGCGACGGACACAACGCCCAGGGGTAACTCTCGCCGAAGCAGTTCCGCACCGTGACGTCCGGGTGCTCGTAACCGAGCTGCGAGTTGTGGGTCAGCACGATCCACGCGGCGGCCGGGATCCCGGCCTCGTTCAGTACCCGAACGGCGTCAGAACCGCTGTCCTGGGCAGCTACCCAGTCCGGAGTGGACGGCCGCAAACGTTTGCCTTCCCAGGCTTCCGCTCGCACCGGCCGGTAGAACGCCGCGTGCCGCGCCACGACCGCCGTGTGCGAAGCCGACCACGGCGTCGCCGCACGGGCGCTGTGGTACGACAGCGCCACAGCCACCTCGTCGACGCCCAGCTCCCGGGCCCGCGAGGCGAACCCGGCCTCCAGGACGTCCCAGGGGTAGGCGTATCCCGTCACCTTCACCGGGTCACCACCTCGCCGTGTTCGGCTCGAAGCCCTCGACGTACTTGCGCATGTAGGTCACGTCGTCCCGCTTGGTCAGTCCACATCGGACGTAGTTCTCGTGCAGCCGGGCCAGCGCGTCCTCGTCCAGCTTGACGCCGAGGCCCGGGGTCGACGGCACCGCGACGGCGCCCTCCCGGAACTCCAGCACACCCGGCTCGATGACGTCCTCGACCTTCCACGGCCAGTGCGTGTCGCAGGCGTAGGTCAGGTGCGGGGTCGCCGCGGCGACCTGCACCATCGCGGCCAGGCTGATGCCGAGGTGGCTGTTGGAGTGCATCGACAGGCCGACGCCGAAGCTCTCGCACGTCGTCGACAGCGACTGCGTCGCGCGCAGGCCGCCCCAGAAGTGGTGGTCCGAGAGCAGCACGCCGATCGCGCGCGCCCGGAAGCCCGGCTCGATGTCGCCGAAGTTCACCACGCACATGTTGGTGGCCAGGGGCATCGACGCCACCTCGGCCACCTGGGCCATGCCGTTGATGCCCGGCGTCGGGTCTTCGAGGTACTCCAGGACACCGTCCAGTTCGGACGCGACCCGGATGCCGGTCTCGACCGTCCACGCGCCGTTCGGGTCGATCCGCAGCGGGTGTCCGGGGAACGCCTCGGCCAGCGCGCGGATCCCGTCGACCTCCCGGTCCGGCTCGAACACCCCGCCCTTGAGCTTGATCGAGCGGAAGCCGTACTCGTCGATCATCCGCTTCGCCGACCCGACCAGCGTCTCCGGCGTGGTGATCTCGCCCCAGGAGTCCTCACGGCCGTCGACGTGCTTGCCGTACTTGTAGAACAGGTACGCGGAGAACTCGACGGCGTCGCGGGCCTTGCCGCCGAGCAGGTCGGTGATCGGGCGGCCGAGGTACTGCCCTTGCGCGTCCAGGCAGGCGACCTCGAACAGCGAGTAGACGCTCGCGACGGTCTTGCGGATCGAGAACCCGCCGATCAGCCCGTGGGCGTCGGTCAGGACCGTGCCCGACAACGCCTGCGCGACCAGCCGCTGCAGGCCGGGCAGGTCGAAGACGTCGTGGCCGCGCAGCTGCGGCAGCACCTTGCGCATCTCGCTGAGGAACGCGTTGTCGCCGTAGGACTCGCCGAGCCCGACTATGCCGTCTTCGCACTTGACCTGCACGACGCTGCGCAGCGCGAACGGCTCGTGCACGCCCATGACGTTGAGCAGCGGCGGGTCGGCGAACGCGACCGGCGTCAGCACCACATCGAGGATCTTCATCAGCCCAGCGCCTTCAGCGTGACGAAGCCGTCCTCCACGATCTTCTCGAGCCGGTGGATCTGCTCCGGCGTCGGCTCGACCAGCGGCGGCCGGACCGGGCCGACCTTGTCACCACGCAGCCGGGCGGCGGCCTTCACCAGCGAGACGGCGAACCCGGGCGTCTCGTCCCGCAGCGCCACCAGCGGCAGGTAGAACCCGGTCAGCAGCGCGTCCATCACGCGGGTGTCGCCCTCGCCGAGCGCGCGGTGGAAGCGGTGCGCGATCTCGGGCGCGAAGCAGTGCACGGCCGACGAGTAGCGGGCGACGCCGATCGAGGCGTACGCCTTGGCCGAGACCTCCGCGGTCGGCAAGCCGTTGAAGAACAGGAAGTTCCGCGCCCGCTCGGTGTCCAGCGCCCGGATCGTGGTGACGATCCGAGTCATCACCTCGACGTCGCCGTAGCCGTCCTTGAGGCCCACGATCGAGGGAATCTCGAGCAGCGAAGCCGCGGCCGGCGCGGTGAACACCCCGGTGCCGCGGTGGTAGACGATCACCGGCACCGAAGAGTCACCGACGGCGTACCGGACGAAGTCGACCAGGCCCGCCTGCGGCCCGGAGACCAGGTACGGCGGCAGCAGCAGGACGCCGTCCGCACCCCCGGCCTGGGCCGCCGCGATGCCGGCCCGCGCCGCCGCCGCGCCGCCCCCGGCACCCACCCAGACCGGGACGCGGCCGGCGGCCACCTCACGGGACCGGGTGAGCACCGAGGCGTGCTCGGCGGGCGAGAGCGAGCTGAACTCGCCGGTGCCGCACGCGACGAACAGCGCACCGGCGCCCGCCGCGATGTGGCTCTCCACGTTCTCCGCGAGCGCGTCGAGGTTGACCTCGAGGTCCTCGGTGAACGGGGTGAGGGGGAACGCCAGCAGGCCGTCCAGCTCGATCTCGTTCTGTGCCATCAGTTTCTGCTCTCTCGTCCTTTTTCGGGTTCGGCCGGGTAAGGCCAACGTCAGGCGGGCACGGTCGTGCCTTCCTTCTTTCGGTCGACGTCGTCGTCGGTGTTCACGGTGTCGACGATCTCATCGGCGACCGCGCTGCGCTCGGGCGCGATCAGGCCGAGGCCGACGAACAGGGCGAGCGAGACCAGGATCGGCGTCGCGACGAGCACCGTCTGGTTCGCGTTGAAGACGTAGTAACAGAGACCGTAGGCGATCAGGCCGCCCGCCCAGGAGACCAGCGCCGCGCGCGGGCCGCACTTGCGGAACCACGGCAGCATCCCGAGCAGCAGCGGGATGGAGATCGGGCCCATCAGCGCGGCGACCCAGTTGACGACGATCTGCAGCACTCCGCCGAGGTTCTGGGCCTGCGTCGCCACCAGCATGGTCAGCGCGACGAACACGACCGTGGTGATCCGCGCCGCCTTCAAGCCCTGGGTGTCGGTCCACTGCCGGGTGCGGCGGACCATCGCCGGGATCATGTCGCGGGTGATCACCGCGGAGATCGCGTTGGCGTCCGAGGACACCATCGCCATGGTGTGCGAGAAGATCCCCGCCAGCACCAGGCCGACCAGGCCCGGCGGCAGGAACGTCGTGGTCATGATCGCGTAGGACTGCGTCGGGTCCTTGATGCCGGGGATGAGCAGCGGTGCGGCGAACATCGGGAACATCAGCACCAGCGGCCACAAAAGGTACAGCGCCGACGAAAGCCGCGCGCCGCGCCGGGCCTCGTGGGTGTTCGGCGCCGCCATGTAGCGCTGCGCCAGGTTCCACATGCCTCCGTTGTAGTCCAGCGTCTTCACCAGCACGTAGACCAGCAGGAAGATGGTGGTGTACTTGGACGTCACCGGGTCGACGTGGTTCTCGGGCAGCTTGTCCCACATCGTCCAGAGCGCGGAGATGCCGCCCAGCTTGCCGAGCACCACGACGATCATCACGATCGCGGCGATGCCCTGGATGACGAACTGGCCGAAGTCGGTGAGCGCGTCGGCCCACAGGCCGCCGATGGTGCAGTAGACGAGGGTGACCGCGCCGGTGATCAGGATGCCGAGGTTGTAGTCCAGCCCGGCGAACACATGCAGCAGCGTCGCGACGGCGAACCACTTGGCCGCGATGTCGAAGATCTTCAGCAGGCTGCCGCTCCAGGCGAGCGCCTGCTGCGTCGGCACGTTGTACCGCTTGGCCAGGTACTCCAGCGGCGAGGCGACACCGAGCTTCGAGCGCAGCCGGTTCCAGCGGGCGGCGAACAGCCAGCTGCCGATGCCCACGCCGATGCCGATGCTGGCGAAGCCCCAGAAGTACACGGTGACGCCGCTCGTGTACGCGACGCCCGCGTACGCGACGAAGAGCACCGCGCTGTAGCCGGACATGTGGTGCGAGATGCCCGCCAGCCACCACGGCATCTTGCCGCCGGCCGTGAAGAAGTCCTTCACGTCGCTGACCCGTTTGTGCGACCACCAGCCGATCACGATCATCAGCGCGAAATACGCGCAGACCATCGCCCAGTCGAGTACGTGCACCGCAGGCTCCTTTCCGCGTCCACAGTGATGCGGTTCCCGAAGGAGGTGTTCACATCCATGAACGGAGTCTGTTATAGTGATTATGTTCATCCATAAGAACGTTGTTCGGGACGCTAATATGGCCGGAGTCACAAGTCAACGGCCGGACGGAGGCACACAAATGCCGCAAAAGGTGGACAACCCGGCGGTGACCGACGGTGCCCCCGCCGAGTCCTCGGGAGTGAAGTCCGCGCGCCGCGCGGTGGACCTCATCGAGACCTTCGCGGCGAACGACGTCTGGCTGTCCCTGTCCGACCTCCACGCGCGCACGGGCTTCCCGCGCTCGTCACTGCACGGGCTCTTGCGGACCCTCCTGGAAGCGGGCTGGCTGGAGGCGGACGCCAACACCGCCCGCTACCGCCTGGGCGTCCGCGCGCTGATCTGCGGCACGGCGTACCTGGACCGTGACGCCGTCGTCCCGTTCGCCACCGAGGCGCTGGAGCGGATCCGGGAGAAGACCGGCTTCACCGCGCACTTCGCGCGCCGCAACGCCACCGAGGTCGTCTACCTGGAGACGCGGGAGTCGCAGCGTTCGACGCACCTCGTCTCGCGCGTCGGGCGCACGCTGCCCACGCACGCGACCGCGCTGGGCAAGGCGCTGCTGGCCGAGCTGACGCACGACGAGATCGAGGCGCTGATGCCGGCGACGCTCACCGCGCTGACCCCGAACACGATCACCTCGCTCGAAGCCCTGCACGCCGAGTGCGCCGCGACCCGCGAGCGTGGCTACGCCGCCGAGATCGAGGAAGGCACGCTGGGCGTCCGCTGCGTCGCCGCGGTGATCCCGTACCGGATCCCGGGCACCGACGCGATCAGCTGCTCGATGCCCATCGCCCAGGTGACCGACGCCGACGCCCAGCGTGTCGGCGAGCTGCTCGCCGAAACCACCGCCGAGCTCGGGCAGCAGCTGCGCCGGGCCGGCATCCGCTAGCCGCCGCCCTTACTGGAAGGAACTCCATGACGGACCAGCGTGTGCTCATCACCGGGTCGGCGGGTGTCGTCGGCACCCTGATGCGCCCCCGCCTGAAGCGCGACGGCCGCGTGCTGCGCCTGCTCGACCTGGCGCCGCAGACGGCGTCGGACGCCTCCGAGGAGGTCGTGACGGGGTCGGTCACCGACCCGGAGGCGATGGCCGCGGCCTGCGAAGGTGTCGACGCGCTGATCCACCTCGGCGGGCACAGCCGCGAGAACTCGTGGGAAGCCACCCTCGACGTCAACATCAACGGGACGCAGACGGTGCTGGAAGCGGCACGGGCGGCGGGGATTTCGCGGGTGATCCTGGCTTCCAGCAATCACGCGGTCGGCTTTCGCCGCAACGACTCCGATCTCCCGGCGGACTCTTCACCGCGCCCGGACACGTACTACGGCGTCAGCAAGGCGGCGATCGAGGCGCTGGGGAGCCTGTACCACTCGCGGTTCGGGATGGACGTCATCGTCATCCGGATCGGCTCGTGCTTCGAGACTCCGTTGCCGCTGGGCCCGCGCGGCTTGACTACGTGGCTGTCGCCGGACGACGGCGCCCGGCTGTTCGAGGCCTGTCTCTCCGCGCCGTCGCCGGGGTACCGGCTGATCTGGGGCGTCTCGGACAACACGCGCCGGATCTACTCCCTCGAGGAAGCCGAAGCGCTGGGCTACAAGTCCCTGGACGACGCCGAGGTGTACGCGGATCAACTGGCTTCCCGGCCCGCGCCGACCGGAGCCGCGGCGGAGTACGTCGGCGGCCCGTTCTGCACCGCTCCCCTGGGCGTCTTCAACCCGCTCTGACGGTCTTACGGAAGCCGCGAAGGTACTAGTACCTTCGCGGCTTCCTCGTCTCTTCGGGCGAAGCCAGGCTGACGCCATGATCTTGAAATCCCGCCGCGCGCGGAAGTGGACGATCGTCGTGGCGTGTGCGTTGGTCGTCGTCCTCGCCGGTGCGTTCACGCTGTTCCAGGTGTCGAAGTCGCCGACCTTCCAGTTCTTCGGCACGCTCGTGAACCGGGTCGAGACCACCGAGAAGGTCGTCGCCCTGACCTTCGACGACGGGCCCGACCCCGCGGGCGCGCACGCCATCCTGGACACCCTGAAGAGCCGTCAGGTGCCCGCGACCTTCTTCCTCATCGGGCGGGACATCGCGGCGCACCCCGGCCTCGCGCACGACATCGCCGCCGCGGGCCACGAAATCGGCAACCACAGCTTCTCGCACGACCGGATGATCGGCGTGACACCCGCCTGGGTCGCCGACGAGGTCGAGGCCACCGACGCGCTCATCCGCACCACCGGTTACACCGGCGACATCCTGTTCCGCCCGCCGAACGGCAAGAAGCTCTTCGCCCTGCCCCATTACCTGGCCGAGCACAACCGCACCACGATCACCTGGGACGTCGAGCCGGACTCCGAGGGCATCCCGGACGCCGCGACCGTCGAGCGCACCACGCTGGACCAGGTCCGGCCCGGTTCGATCGTGGTGCTGCACGGCATGTACGCCTCGCGTGCGCAGACCCGGCAGGCGATCGGGCCGATCCTCGACGGGCTCAAGCAGCGCGGCTACCGGTTCGTGACCGTGTCGCAGCTGCTGGCAGCCCGACACTGACGACCCACTCGCCGTCCCGCGGCCCGTGCGTCAGGACTCCCCCGGCCGCCGCGGCCTGCTCCGCGAGCCCGGCCAGGCCGTAACCCCCGCCCGCGCGCGGATTGCCCTTGAGCGGGTTGCGCGCGGTGATCGTCAGCCGGTCCCCCACGTCGACCTCCACCCGCAACCGGACACCAGGACCGTTGTGCCGCAACGCGTTCACCGCCGCCTCGGCGACGAACCGTTCGGCCAGCTCAAGGATCGGACGCGGCAGCGCGGGCAGCAGCGGGTCGCGGTCGAGGACCAGGCCCGCCGTCCGCAGCCGGGCGAGGACCTCGGCGAGGTCCGGGGCGCGGTCGGAATCCGCCCGCAGGTCGTCGAGCGTGCGGCGGACCAGCGTCAGCGCGCCGCGACCGGCAGCCAGCAACGTGTCGAGCCGCTCGCGATCGGCTTCGGTCAGGTCGCCGACCGCGCGCAGAGTCTCCGCCTGCACCAGCATCACGGCCGTGGTCTGGGCGAGCGTGTCGTGCAGCCGCCGCGCCGCGCGCTCGGCCCGGTCCGCGAGCGCACGACGGCGTTCCGCGCCGAGCAGCCAGGCAACTGCGCAGATCGTGACGGCCAGGACCGTGCCGTCGAGCGGCCCCTTCGCGGGAAAGACGGCGCCGCCGATCACGAGCGCCGCCGCGGCCGCGAGCCATCGCTGCGGTGTGCTGTAGAGCGCGAGCAGCACCGGCACGTACATCGTGTTGCGCGGCTGGTCGAGCAGCAGGTGCCCGGCCGTCGCGAGGGTGACGACCACCAGCACGGCCGCGGGCGCTCGGCGTGACCACAGCAGCGGCACCAGCTGCACCGCGCCGAGCAGCGCCGCGACCCAGCCCTGGTGCGGGGTCCAGGCGCCGCCGGCGAGGAACACCGCTGCGGCTGCGGCCGTCGTGACGAGGGACTGACGCATGGGGCCGACAGTAGAGTGCGGGCATGATCCGGGTTCAGGTCGTCGACGACCACGCGCTCGTGCGCGAGGGGATCGCGCTGATCCTGGACGCGCAGCCGGACCTCGACGTCGTCGCGCAGTACCCGAGCGGGCCGGAGCTGCTCGCCTCGGCCGTCGAGGCCGACGTGGTGCTGCTCGACCTTTACCTGCCCGGCATGGACGGCCTCGAGGTCCTGCGCCGGCTGGGGCCCGCCTCACCGCGGGTGCTGATGCTGACCACCGTCGGCCGCCCCCGCGAGATCCGCGAGGCCCTGCGCTCGGGCGCCGCCGGGTTCGTGCTGAAGGACTCCTCGGGTGACGAGCTCGCGGCCGCCGTCCGGGCCGCCCACCAGGGTGTGACCGCGCTGAGCCCGGCGGTGGCGTCGGCGCTGAGCGCGGGCGGCGCGCTGACCCCGCGCGAGCGCGACGTGCTGGAGCTGCTCGGCGAAGGACTGTCCAATCGGGACATCGCCGGGCGGCTGCGGCTGGCCGAGCGCACGGTCAAGGTGCACGTCGGCAACGTGCTGACGAAGCTCGGGGTCACCAGCCGCACCCAGGCGGCGCTCGTGGCGAAGGACCGTTGAGTGGACTGGCTGGCACCCTGGTGCGTCGAGCACCTCGGCGCCGGGCCGGCCGAGGTGCTGTTCGAGCGGACATCCCTTTCGGCGGTGGTCGGGCTGCGGCTGGCCGACGGGCGAGAGGTCGTCGTGAAGGCGCGCGAGGACGACGGCCGGGCCGATTCGTGTGTCGCCGCGCAGGCCCGGCTCGCGGAGCGGGGGTTCCCGTGCGCCCGGCCGATCACACCCGTGACCATCGTCGACGCGCTGGCTGTGCACGCCGAAGAGTCCTTGCCCGGTGGGGAAATGCTGCGCGGCGACTCGCCGGACGTCGCCGTGCGCTGTGCAAAGGTGTTCGCCCGGCTGATGGCCGAGCTGGCCTACGTGACCGTCGCGCCGCCGCTGCCCAATCCACGCTGGGCGCGCTGGGACCACCAGGATCCCGGGCTGTGGCCCGCGATCGGGTTCCTCGACGAGCGAGACCAGCGCGCCGTGCCCGCGCACGTCGTCGACACCGCCCGCCGGGCTCGTAAGCGGTTGCTGGCCACCGACCTGCCGTGCGTGCTGGGCCACGCCGACTTCGAAGCCCAGAACCTCCGCTGGCAGGACGGCGAAGTGCTGGCCGTGCACGATTGGGACAGCCTGGCCTGGCAACCGGAAGCAGCACTCGTGGGGGCAGCTTCCGGAGCGTTCGCCAGTGCCACGCCGCCGACCTTGCCCCCGATCGAGAGCTCCGAAGCTTTCCTGACGGCCTACCAGGACCTCCGGGGCCGCCGGTTCACCACGGAGGAGCAGGAAATCGCCTGGGCGGCCAGCCTGTGGACGGCCGCCCACAACGCTCGCTGGGAAGCCCTGCACGGTGATCCCCCGGTGTCCGGTGAAGCCGTCCGCGCCCAGGCCGCCGAACGCCTCCGCCGCGCGGGCGCCTGACCGGCCTTGTACAACCCGTGTACGGGCCCGGCTTAGCGTCGCGCGGCATGTCGAAGAAACTGCTCTCGCTGGGCGTGTTCGCCGCCCTCGCGGCCAGTACCCTCACCACGACCGACGCCGCAGCGGCCACGAAGACCTATTACGTCGACCAGACGCTCGGCAGCGACAGCGCGGCCGGGACGTCGCAGGCCGCACCGTGGAAGTCCCTGGCCAAGGTCGCCGCGACCACGCTGGCACCCGGTGACACCGTGCTGCTGCGCCGCGGCCGGACGTGGAGCGGCGGGCTGGCCGTCCGCGGCTCCGGGAGCGCCGCCGCCCCGGTGACGATCGGCGCCTACGGCGACGGCGCCCGCCCGATCGTGCAGGGCAACGAGGAAGCGTGTGTCAACCTGCCGGGCAACTACCTCTGGGTGCAGGACCTGCAGGTCGGCGTCGCGGCGGACGCCGGGCGCTGCTCCTGGGCCGGCATCGAGGTCGGCGGGGACCACAACAAGGTGCTGTCGAACCTCGTCACCGGCGCCGGCGCGGGTGTCTACATCGCGCCGTCCGCCGACGGCACCGAAGTCACCCAGAACGACCTGGTCGACAACAACCACATGACCGTCGTGACACCCGGCGGCAACGACGACTCCGGCGCGTTCGCGATCCTGGTGCAGGGCAACGGATCCGACATCGGCTGGAACCGGATCAGCGGGTCGATCGCGGTCAGCGACGACTTCGGCGGGCTCGACGGCGCCGCCGTCGAGGTGTTCTGGGGCTCGGACAACGTCATCCACCACAACATTTCCGAGGACAACGAGTCCTTCACCGAGCTGGGCACCGACGCCGACGACCCGGACGGCGTGTCCCGCAACAACGTCTATGAGTACAACGCGGTCTTCGGCGCCAAGACCCGCGGCGGCATCGTGACGCGCGGCGCCGAGGACGGCAACGGGCCGGTGACCGGCACGGTGTTCCGCAACAACTCCCTCCGGCTGAGCAACGCCGAGTCCGAGGGTTTCGTCTGCTACGGCGGCTGCACCAACCGGACGTTGACGCTGACGCAGAACGTCGTCCAGGCCGCGATGAAGATCGGGTACGCCGACGACGGCTGGACCGCGACGGACCACAACGTCTTCTTCGGCGGCCAGCAGCAGTTCACGCGGGGTGCCACGGACAAGGTCGCCGACCCGAAGTTCACCTCGGCGACGAACCTGGTCCTCAAGACCGGCAGCCCGGCGATCGGCCTCGGCACCACCAGGTACGCGGACGTCGACGTCGACGGCAACCCGGTCGGCACCCGGGTCGACGCGGGCGCCTACCAGTTCACCCCCTGACGTAGCGGGTCAGCATCGCGACCATCTCGTCCTCCAGCCGGTCGACGTCCACCGGCTCGTGGTCGGCCACGAGCTGGTGGACGACCAGCTCGACGGTCGTGACGATCAGCCGGGCCGCCGTCTCGGTGTCGGTGATCCGGACCTCGGGGTGGTCGTCCAGGAGCTCCCGCAGGTAGCCGACCAGGGACTGCTTGAGCCGTTCCACCTTCTCCAGCAGGTGCCGCGACCGCGGCGCCTGCTCCAGCAGCACGCGCAGCAGCTGCGGCTCGTCGAGGTGGGTGTTGATCGCGCCCCGGACGAAGACGCGGAAGACCTCGTCGATCGGGCCGGGCAGCCGCCCGGCCTGGATCTTCGCGGTGGCGGCCGCGCCGTCGTCGAGGTGGCGGAGCAGCAGCTCGGCCAGGATCGCGTCCTTGTTCGGGAAGTACTGGTACAGCGAGCCGATGGAGATCCCGGCCTGCTCGGCGATGCGGTTGGTGGTGCCGGCGGCGTAGCCGTGTTCGCCGAAAACGTGAGCAGCCGCGGTCAGGATCCGCTGCCGGGTCAGCTCGGCGCGGACCTGACGCGGCTGTTTACGTGGCTGGATGCGGCGCTGGTCCGACACGACGGCGCTCCCTTCCGCGCGCCTCGAAAAGCGAGTAGCGCAAGACCTGAGTATTTGCTCATAATTATGCCATGACCAGCACAAACACGCTGAGCACTCGATACCGGCGGGTCTCCATGGCCGAGGTCAGGAGCCGGCTGGGCGCCCCCGAAGAGATGATCGAGGGCAAGAAGCTCGACCACGTCGACAAGCACGCCCGCCGCTTCATCGCCCACGCTCCGTTCCTCGCACTGGCCACCGCCGACGCGACCGGCCGCACGGACTGCTCGCCCCGCGGCGACTACCCGGGTTTTGTGAAGGTCCTCGACGAGCACACGCTCGCGCTGCCCGACCGGCCCGGCAACAAGATCGCCGACTCGTTCCGCAACATCGCCGAGAACGACGGCGTCGGTCTGCTGTTCCTCATCCCCGGCATGCGGGAAACGCTGCGGGTCAACGGAAGCGCGTACGTCACCGACGACCCGGACGTGCTCGCCCGCATGCGCACCGAAGCCAAGGCGCCGATGCTGGCCATCATCGTCGAGGTCGCCGAAGCGTACTTCCACTGCGGCCGGGCGCTGCTGCGGTCGAGGCTGTGGGACCCGGCCAGCCAGGCGCTGGCCGGGGAGCTGCCGTCGGCCGGCGAGATCGTCACCGACCAGCTGGGTGTGGCCGTCGACCCGGCGGTGTTCGAGCAGCTCCTCGAAGACAGCTACCGGAAGTTGTACTGACCATGCAGAAAACGATGCTGGACCGCGTCGAGCGTGTTGCCGACGACGTCGTCTCGCTGGTGCTTCGCGGTGACGAGGGCCTGCTGGAGCCGTGGGAGCCGGGCGCGCACATCGACCTCGCGCTGCCGAACTGGCTGACGCGGCAGTACTCGCTGTGCGGTGACCCCGGTGACCTGTCCGCCTACCGGATCGCGGTCCGGCTCGACCCGCTGAGCCGGGGCGGCTCGGAGTACGTCCACTGGTACCTGCGCCCGGGCCGGACCCTCGAAGTCTCCTCGCCGCGCAACCACTTCCCGCTCGTGCCGGCGCCGGAGTACCTGTTCCTGGCCGGCGGCATCGGGATCACGCCGATGGTGCCGATGCTGCGGGCGGCCGTCTCCGCCGGGGCCGCCGCGTCGCTGGTCTACGTGGGACGGTCGGCGTCGACCATGCCGTTCGCCGCGGAACTCCGCGCCACGTACGGCGAACGTGTGCGGCTGTTCGACCACGGACGGCCGGATCTCGCCACCTTGGCGGTGGGGCCGGAGGCGGAGGTCTACTGCTGTGGACCGGCGTCGATGCTCAGCGCGGCCGAAGCGATCTTCCCGCGGCTGCACACCGAACGCTTCCAGCCGACCCAGCGCGTCTTCGGGCCCGACACGGCGTTCGAGGTCGTCTGCGGCCGCTCCGGGCAGACGCTCCAGGTCCCGGCCGACGAATCCCTGCTCGACGTGCTGAACCACGCGGGACGACCGGTGCCTTCGGGCTGCCGCGAAGGCGTCTGCGGCAGTTGTGAGCTTTCGGTGCTGGACGGCGAGCCCGAGCACCGCGACGACATCGGCGCCCCGGCGGGCCGGATGTACCCCTGCGTGTCGCGGGCGCGGTCACCCCGGCTCGTGCTGGACGTCTGATGATCCCGAAGGTGCGCCGTGCGAAGACGCGGCGGATGATCACGCTCGAAGTCCTGGCGAACACCGCGCCGAGCCCGGCGTTCCGCACCGTCACCCTCGGCGGGCCGCAGCTGGCGGAGTTCGAGCCCGTCGGCGACGACCAGGCCGTCCGGCTGTTCTTCCCGCGCGCCGGGCAGGACCGGCTGCGGATGCCGACCCTCGACAACGAGGGCTGGATGGCCGAGGTGCTGATGATGCCGAAGAGCCGCCGCCCGTGGGTCCGCAACTACACGATCCGGCGCGCGCGTCCCGGCGAGATCGACATCGAGTTCGCACTGCACGACGGCGACGCCCCGGCCGCCGACTGGGCCCGGAGCGCCCGCCCGGGTGATCCGGCGGGAGTTTTCGACCTCGGCGTGAGCTACCTGCCGCCGTCCGAAGTGGCCTGGCAGCTGCTCGCCGGGGACGAAAGCGCGTTGCCTGCGGTGCTGGCGATCCTCGAAAACGCTCCCGCCGACCTGCGGGCGGAGGTGTTCCTGGAGGTGCCGTCGCGATCGGACGTCCGGGCGGTCCAGGCTCCGGTCGGGGTGCGGGTGCACTGGCTGCCGCGGCTCCGGCCCGGCCGCCCGGGCGCGCTCGCGCTGGCGGCGGTCCGGGAGGCCGACCTGCCTGCCGGGCGCGCGTACGCGTGGGTCGCCGGCGAAGCCGCGCTGGCCACGGGAGTGCGACGTCACCTCGTGCGCGACCGCGGCTGGCCGAAGCCGGACATCGCGTTCCTCGGCTACTGGCGCCACGGCCGATCGTCGCCGGGCTGACCTGGAGGGTCGGCTCGCGTACCGGAAGGGTCGGTTCGCGTACCTGGAGGGTCGGTTCGTGAGCCGACCCTCCAGGTACGCGAGCCGACTCCCTGGGTACGCGAGCCGACCCTCCAGGTACGGGCGGCGGGTACCATCGCGGGGAGCCTCGACGTCGAGGAGGCAGGCGTGGGCGAACTCGGGCTGGCCGACACCAACGGCATCCTCGCGCTGCCCTGGGTCCGCCCCGACCGCACCAGCGCCGGCCTCGGCTGGGATCACCTCTACGTCTCTAAGCAGCGTGAACGCCCGTACCGCGCCGAGTTCGCGCCCGCGCGCAGCCACCAGCTGATCCTGCACCTCGACGGGCCGGTGACCGTCCGCCGCGGGGTCGGGACGGCGCACGAGCACAGCCGGCGGATGCCCGCGGGCGGGCTGTTCCTGCAGCCGTCGCACGCCGACCTGTCGGTCGAGCTGGGCGGTGAGCTCGACACCGTGCACGTCTACCTCGCCGACGACGCCGTGCAGGAAGCCGCGGGCGAGTACGCGCCGGTGCGGCTGGCCGAGGAGCTCGGCAGCACCGATCCCCTGCTCGAACAGCTGGTGCTCAGCCTCGACGGCGTCATCCGCGACTGGGAGCCGGCCGCCCGCACCTACGCCGACCAGCTCGGCGCGCTCGTCGCCGCGCAGCTGGTCAGAAGGCACCGCGCCGGCCGCGTCCGCGAGCCTGCCCCGGTCCGCGGCCTCTCCGACCGGCAGTTCGCGCGGGTCCGCGACCTGATGGCGGAACGCCTGGCCGAGCCGGTGCCGCTGGCCGAGCTGGCCGCGCTGGCGGGCCTGAGCGTCAGCCAGTTCTCGCGGCAGTTCAAGGCCCGTACCGGCCTCCCGCCCCACCGGTTCCTGCTGCGGCTGCGTGTCGAGCAGGCCGGGCTGCTGCTGCGCACCGGCGACGACCCGATCGCCGACATCGCCGCCCGCTGCGGCTTCTCCCACCAGGAGCACCTGACCCGCGTGCTGCGCGCCCAGCTCGGCACCACCCCGGCCGCGCTGCGCCGGGCAGGCTGACCACACGCGCGTTTTGTGCCGTCGCGTGCCGCGAACGTGCAGGACCGGCGCCCGCCGGAGCCGGATACTCCCCCGCATGACCTCGTTCAGCTACGCCGCGAACCCCGTGCGGGTGGTCTTCGGCTCGCTCGACACCCTCGGCGCCGAAGCCGACCGGCTCGGCCTCCGCCGGGTGCTGCTCGTCGGCCGCCCGCGGTACGCCGACCGCGCCGCCGAGGCGCTCGGCCCGCGGCTGGCCGCGCGCTTCGAGGACGCCGCCATGCACACCCCGGTCGACGTCACCGAGCGCGCGCTCAAGGTCGTCGCCGACCACGACGTCGACGGTGTTGTCGCCATCGGCGGCGGCTCGGCCACCGGGCTGGCCAAGGCGATCGCCCTGCACACCGATCTGCCGCAGCTGATCGTCCCGACGACGTACGCGGGCTCGGAGCTGACGTCCGTCCTCGGCCAGACGGCCGACGGCCGCAAGACCACGCAGAAGTCGCCGAAGGTCCGGCCCGAGACCGTCCTCTACGACGTCGACCTGACGCTTTCGCTGCCCGTCGCGATCTCGGCGGCCAGCGGGCTCAACGCGCTCGCCCACGCCGTGGAAGCCCGCTACGCCCCGGACGCCAACCCGATGACCGACCTGCTCGCCGCGGAAGCGACGAAGCTGCTCACGAGCGCCCTGCCGCGCATCGCCGCCGATCCGTCCGATGTGGACGCCCGTGCCGACGCCCTGCGCGGCGCCTGGCTGGCGGGCACCTGCCTGGACAGCGTTTCGATGGGCCTGCACCACAAGCTGTGCCACCACCTCGGCGGCAAGTTCGGCCTGCCGCACGCCGAAACGCACGCCGTCCTCCTGCCGTACGTCATGGCGCACCAGGGTCTCGACGACGCGGACGACGTCTTCGAGCTCGCCGCGTCCCTCCCGATCCCGCACACGCTGGCCGAACTCGGGCTCACCGAAGCGGACATCGCCGCCGAGCCCGAAGCAGACCTGCTGCGCCAAGCCCTGACGGGCACCCGCCCGGCCGCGCGCCCGAGTCTCAAGGCGCTCACCCGGCAGGTCGTCGACAGTTTCGCCGGCGCCCCGGACCGCGTCCACGAGCTCCTCACCGACCTCGTCGAGACGCTCCACGGTTACGCCATCCGCACCGACCTCACCCAGGACGAGTGGGAACACGCGATCGGCTTCCTGACCCGCGCCGGGCACATCACCACCGACACCCGGCAGGAGTTCATCCTGCTGTCGGACACCCTGGGTGTGTCGAGCGTCGTCGACGTCCTGACCAACTCACGGACACCGGACACCACCCCGTCGGCCGTGCTCGGGCCGTTCTACGTGGACGGTCCGCCGGAGACACCGCAGGGCGCCGACCTGGCCGCCGGACTGCCCGGAACTCCACTGTGGACGGACGTCCGGGTCACCGACACCGAGGACGTCCCGGTCGCGGACGCGATCGTCGACGTCTGGCAGTCCAATGAGGACGGTTTCTACGACGTCCAGCTGCCGGACCTCGACGGACCCGTGCTGCGCGCCCGGTTCCGCACCGACGCCGAAGGCAGGCTGCGGTTCTGGACGATCGTTCCGTCGGCGTACCCGATTCCCGCCGACGGCCCCGTCGGACAAATGCTGGACGCCGTCGGCCGGCACCCCTACCGAGCGCCGCACGTGCACTTCATGATCGCCAAGCCCGGCTACCGCACGCTGATCACCCAGCTGTTCGTCCAGGGCGGCGAATACCTGGACTCCGACACCGTGTTCGGCGTCAAGGACGGCCTGATCGTCGACTTCACCGAGCAGTCCGGGCCCGCCCCGGACGGCCGCTCCGCCGAACGGTGGCGGCGGCTCGACTTCACCTTCCGCATCCAGCCCGGGAGCACGAGATGAGCTATGACACCGACGTCATCGTGATCGGCAGCGGCCCTGCGGGCGGCTCCGCGGCGCTGCTGCTCGCCACCTACGGCGTGCCGACCGTGCTGGCCACCAAGTACGGCTGGATGGCCAACACCCCTCGCGCGCACATCACCAACCAGCGGACCATGGAGGTGCTGCGCGACCTCGGTGTCGAGGACAAGGCCCTCGCCGTGGGCACGCCGCCGGAGCTGATGGGCGACACCGTGCTCTGCACGTCGCTGACCGGGCCGGAGATCGGCCGGATCGCCAGCTGGGGCACCGGCGACCGGTCGGCGTCCGAGTACACCGCCGCGAGCCCGTGTCACATGATCGACCTGCCGCAGACCTACCTGGAGCCGATCCTCGCGAGCGAGGCGGCCGCGCGCGGCGCAAAACTGCGGCTGGACACCGAGTTCCTCGACTTCACGCAGGACGCCGACGGCGTGACCGCCCGGTTCCTCGACCGCGTGCGTGGTGACGAGTTCACGTTGCGCGCCAAGTACCTGATCGGCGCGGACGGCGCCCGCAGCCGCGTCGCCGAGCAGGCCGGGCTGCCGATCGCCGGGCAGACCGGCAAGGCCGGCAGCATGAACATCACCTTCACCGCCGACCTCGCGCCGTACGTGGCGCACCGGCCGAGCGTCCTCTACTGGGTGATGCGGCCGGGCGCGCACCTCGGCGGCATCGGGATGGGCCTGGTCCGGATGGTGCGACCGTGGAACGAATGGCTGCTGACCTGGGGTTACGACATCGAGCAGGCACCGCCGGAGGTCGACGTCGAGGAGGCGACCCGGCTGGTGCGCGACCTCGTCGGCGACCCGGACCTCGACGTCGAGATCACCTCGACGTCACTGTGGACGGTCAACCACAACTACGCGACGGAGTACCGCAGCGGCCGGGTGTTCTGCGCCGGGGACGCGGTGCACCGGCACCCGCCGTCCAACGGGCTCGGCTCGAACACGTCGATCCAGGACTCGTACAACCTGGCGTGGAAGCTCGCGATGGTGCTTCGCGGCGAAGCGGGCGAAGGGCTGCTGGACAGCTACACCGCCGAGCGGGCGCCGGTGGGCAAGCAGATCGTCGACCGGGCGAACCTCAGCCGTGACCAGTTCGGGCCGATCTTCGCCGCGCTGGGGATCGCCGGCGACACCGACGCCGACGGCATCACGGCCGGCCTCGAAACCTGTCTCGCGCCGACGGCCGAGGGCGCGCTCAAGCGGCGCGAGCTGGAGAAGGCGATCGAGCTCAAGCACTACGAGTTCAACGCGCACGGTGTCGAGATGGACCAGCGGTACGCGTCGGGCGCGGTGCTGCCCGACGGGGTCACGGCCACTTCGGAGCGGGATCCCGAGCTGTTCCACCGGCCGAGCACCGAGCCGGGGGCGAAGCTGCCACACGCGTGGCTGGTCGGCCCGCACGGCCGCCGGGTGTCCACTGTGGACCTCGTCGGCGGCGGCCGCTGGACGGTGCTGACCGGCCTGACCGGCGCCTGGGCCGACGCCGCGGCCAAGGTGGGCGCCGAGCTGGGGCTCGACCTGCGGGCGGTGCGCATCGGCGACCCGGGCACCCGCGACGCGTACGGCGACTGGTCCCGGCTGAGCGGCATCCACGAGGACGGCTGCCTCCTGGTCCGCCCCGACGGTTACGTCGCCTGGCGCCACACGACGTCGTCGACCACCCCGGCAAAGGCCCTGCTGGCGGCCCTGCGGTCCCTCCTCGACCGCCGGTAACCCGGATCTCGCGTGATCGAGCCCGTAACTCGCGTGATTGAGCCCGTAACTCGCGAGATCCGGCTTCGATCACGCGAGTCACGGCCCTGATCACGCGAGTTACGGGGTGGTGACCTGGGTGAAGGTGACCGGGATCTTCGGCGGGCCGCTGCCGTCGCCGATGCCGGGCTTGGACGTGTCGATGCCGCCTTGGGCGACCTTGTCCAGCACCTCGAGGCCGGCGTCGTCGATGCGGCCGAACACCGAGTACTCCGGCGGGATCTGCGTGTCGCCGAAGACCAGGAAGAACTGGGAGCCGCCGGTGTCGGGTTCGGCCGTCTTCGCCATCGCGAGGACGCCGCGGCCGTACTTCAGCTCCGGGAACGTCTCGTCCTTGATCGTGTAACCGGGGCCGCCGGTGCCGTCGCCGGCCGGGTCGCCGCACTGCAGCATCTGCAGGCCCGTGGTCACCGACAGCCGGTGGCACGACGTGCCGTTGTAGAACCCCTGCTTCGCCAGGCTCAGGAAGTTCGTCACCGTGCACGGCGCCAGCGCGCGGTCCAGCGTCAGCCCGATGGCACCGGCGCTGGTCTCGAGCCGGACGTTCAGGGTGCCCGACGACGGCACCGGGCCGTCCGCCGGCGGGGTGGCCGGCTTCGGCGTAGGTGACCCGGGCGCCGGGGTGAACGCGCAGGTGATCGGGTCGGCGAGCGGCCGCGGCCGGGTCGGCATGGGGGGCCGGTCGCCCGCGATCGACACCGGGGCGCTCTCCGTGGTCGTCGGGGAGGCGACCGACGTCGGCGAGGGTGACGTGGTGAACCACCCGCCGCCTGCGTTGGCCTCCGGCTCCCGCAGGAAGCCCGGATAACCCCAGGCCAGGAACGCGAGTGCCATCACGATCACCACCACGACCGAGCCCGTGATCAGCACGATCGCCGCCGGGGACGTCTTCTTCGGCGGCACCGGCGGCTGCCACTGCGGGTACCCGTAGGGCGGCGGCGGGTAGCCGCCACCCTGCTCGGGCCTGTCCCCCGGCTCGCTCATCCGCGCTCCCCTCGTCGAGAGCACCATTCTGCCGCGAAGACCGCCGGCCCGGGTGAGAACGCCGGATCAGGGCATCCCCCACGGCGAACTCGGCCCGCCCGGCGCGACCGGCCGCACGCCGAAGTCCGGCTTGTCCCCCTTCCGGTACACCCAGGCGTCCTCGTCCCGGCCGAGCTCGATCTGGACGTCCCCGTTCGGCAGCCGCCGCCAGCGGCGGGCCCGGCCCCGCGTGTCCGTCACGGCCAGTTCGCCGTCGATGCCGAGCCGCAGCACGCACGGCGCCCCGGCCTCGCTGTGCACCTTCAGCCAGCGTGTCTTCCCGCCCGCCCGGGACGCGCTGAGCAGGAACGCGCCTTCGGTGCGGAAGTCCCGGAGCGCGATGTCGCCCCACGCCGCGGGCACCGCCGGGAACAGCCGGAGCACCCCGCCCCAGCTCTGCACGAGCATGTCCTGCACGGACTTCGCCGCCGAAAGCGGCGTCTCGATGACCGGCCCGGACTCCTTGTACATCGTGTTCGGCTGGATGTAACGCCGCTGCAGCTCGCCGAGGTAGAACGCGGCCTGCTCACCCCGCAGCATCTGCGCCGAGATCGACGCGGCGCCGGTGAAGGTGTAACCCTGCAGCGCCCCCTCGAAGCCGACCCAGTGGTTCAACGACGTCTCGATGATCTGCCGGTGCTCCGGCTGCTCCCAGGTGACGTCGTAGAGCGGGTAGATCTGCAGCAGGTGCGAGTAGTGCCGGTGCGACTTCGCGAACGGGACCCCGGCGCCGATCATGTACCCGTTCACGTCGGCCGGGTAGTCCACCAGCGAAGCCAGGACGTCCCGCCACTTCGGCGCCAGCGCGTCGCCCGGCGCGGTCTGCAGCAACGTCTTGCAGCCCCAGCGGATCAGCGAGAGGTCGTAGTTGCAGTCGGGCGCGTTGACGCCGTACTCGGGTGAGAACGTCGGCGGCAGGTGCAGCTTCCCGTCGGGGCCCGGCGCGAGGAAGTGCAGGTAGTAGTTGATCGCCCTGCGCAGCAACGGGAACAGCGTGTCGCACAGCAGCCGCCGGTCCATCGTGTGCCGGTAGGACAGCCACACGTTGTGCAGCGCCCAGGTCAGGTTGCCGACCTCCGGGGTGGGCGTGTCCTGCCCCGGGATGCCGACGGGGAACCCGCTGGTCGTGTTCGAGACGCCGTTGAGCAGCGTCATGTCGGTGGTGCGCGGGATGCCCGCGGAGTCGGCTTGGTACGGCTGCGCGACCTGGCTGGTCAGATTGGCGCGGTACTTGTCGAGCGCGTAGCTGACGGCGTCCAGCTCCAGGTGGTTGGAACCGTGGATGAGCCAGTACTCGAGCTGGACGTTGAGGTTCCACCAGGTCGCCGGCCACGGGGTATTCTCCAGCCACGGCCCGGACGTCGCCATCACCGGCGCTTCCCGCCGGGCCGCCGACGCGACCTTGTAGAGCTGGATCCAGTAGAAGCTCTGCAGCCGGGTGTCCGGAATGGACAGGAAGCTGTGCCGGTAGTAGTCGTGCCACCAGCGCCGGTGGTCCTGGGTCAGCGCGCCGAACTCCGCCACGCGGCGGACCACACCCAGCGCGCGCGAAACCGACGTCTTCTCCGGGTGCGACCAGGCCACCGACGTGTACAGCGTGCGCGCGCCACCGCGGGTGACTTCCCGCCAGGCCGTCACGTGCTCACCGCCGGCCAGCAGCGGCTGGACCGCCAACCGCGCGTCGCCGCTGCTGCTCAAGTTGACCGGCGGGTTCGCGGTGTAACCGGCGGGCGGCGGCTTGTTCCACACCGGGTCGGCGCGCGGGCTGACCGCCACCGCCGGGTGGAACACCCACTTGAACCCGCGTTCTCCCTCGCTGGGCCGGATCTCCACGGCCAGCAGGGACTGTCCGGTGTGGACGATCGCCCGCAGGCTCAGGCTGCCGGACGCCGTTGTGATCGTGCCGGTGAGCTCGGCGTTCCAGAGGTCCATCCGCCAGTCGATCGCGGTGATCGCGCCGACCGGTTCGAGGGTGAAGTAGCCGATCGGCAGCCGCGCCAGGCCGAACAGCGAGCCGAACTCCGGCCGGTGGTCCTGCACCTGGCTGTGCTGGACGTTGAAGCGGATCGCGTTCCGCCCGGGTTCGGCGTAGATGCCCGAGCCGAGGAAGCCGTTGCCCAGGAACGGCCCCTCGTACCAGGTTTTCGGCATGCGCCGCCAGTACAGGTCGGCGGTGCCGAGGAACCCGGCCCAGCCGAAATCGTCACTGCCCGGTGCGGCCGCCGCGCCGGCGAACGCGGGGGTGACCCCCGCCGCGCCGGCGGCCAGCCCGGCGAGCGCGCCACCGAGCACGGTCCTGCGGGTGATGTCCATGGTCCGACCTCCTCGTCGAAGCGGATCTTCAGTCCGGCAGTCCCCACGCCGGAGCTGGGCCGAGCGCCGGGACGTCACGGGGTGCGAAGTCCGGGCGGCCGCCCCGCGGGGTGACCACGGCGGTGCCGCCGCGGCGCAGCCCGATGGTGATCCGGCCGGGCCCGGCCGGGCGCCACGGCAGCCGCCTGCCGTGCTCGTCGCGGACGTCGACGTCCCCGGTGACACCGTGCTGGAGCACCAGCGGCTCCCCGGCTTCGCTGTGCACGCGGACGAACTCCGTCGAGCCGCCGCGGCGGGACGCGTCCACCAGGAACGCACCTTCCGCGCGCAGGCCGGCGATCGAGGCGTCCCGCCAGGTCGCCGACACCGACGGGAAGACCTTGAGCACCCCGCCGGACCCCTGCAGCATCATGTCCACCACGGACTGCGCGGCGGTGATCGGGCTTTCGATCGCGAAGTTCGAGCCCTCGCGGTACATCGTGTTCGCGGTCAGCTCGGTGTCGGCGACAACGTTGCGGTCGAGGAAGAACTTCAAGTAGCGCAACGCTTCTTCGGGTGCATCCATCACCGAACTCATCGACGACGCGGCCGCGTAGCTGTAGCCGTGCCACGCCTTCTGGTCGGCGATCCAGTGCCGGAACGTCCGCGTCATGAGGTCGCGGTCACCCGCCCGGTCCCAGACCTTCTCGCGCAACGGGTACAACCACAGCAGGTGCGAGAAGTGCCGGTGCGACTCGGCCAGCGGCACGCCGTCACCGATGAGGGCACCGTCGGTGACGCTTTCGTGGTACGGCACGAGTTTTGCGCCGATCTCCCGCCAGATCGGCACGCGCGGCTCGTCGAGGCAGAGGATCCGGGCCGAGTCGACGAGCGTGCGGGCCGCCCAGCGGATCAGCGAGAGGTCGTAAGTGCAGTCCGGGGCGTCGGCGTACTCCGGCGACCGGGTCAGCGGCAGGTGCAGGTACCCGTCGGGACCGGTGAAGAGGAAGTGGCGGTAGAAGTTCAGCGCCTTGGCCAGGGTCGGGTACAGGACGTCGCGCAGCACCCGCCGGTCCAGGTGGTGCCGGTAGGACAACCAGACGTTGTGCAGGCCCCACAGCAGGTTCCCGGTCTGGTCGGTCTTCGACGTCGTCCCGGGGACGCCGACCGAACGTGTGCCGCCGGGGCGCAACCGCCAGTCACCCGGGTGCGAAAGCGCGTAGGTGTCGCCGTCGCGGTAGGCGGGCGGAACGGACGTCTCGAGGTTCGCGTGGTCACGCCGGAACGTCTCGGTGACGGCGTCGAGCTCGGGGTGGTTGCTGCTGTTGACGATCGGGTAGGTGACCTGGACGTTGAGGTTCCACCACACCGCGGTCCAGCTGTTGCCGACCTCCGGGAACCACGGGCCCCACTCGGACACGACGGGCCCGTCCGCACGGGTGGCGGCCGCGATCTTGTACAGCTGGATCCAGTAGAACCGCTGGACCTGCTTGTCCGGCACCGAAACGAAGCTGCGCCGGTGGAAGTCGTGCCACCAGCGGCGGTGCCGGGCGAGCAGCGCGTCCGGATTCGCCGCAAGCGCTTTCCGGACGGCGCCGAGCGCGTCCGCGGTGTGTGTGGTGCCCGGGAAGCTGTAGGCGACGGCCGCCGCGAACAGGCGTCGCGCACCGATCGTGCGCTCCTGCCACGCCGTCGTGTACCCGCCACCGGCGAGCATCGGCTGAGCGCAGTACCCGTCAGCGACCTCGGGCGCGGGGTTCGCGACGTACTCGGGCGGCTTGCGGACGGTCCGGGTGGTCGCCGACTCCAGCGGCTGGAACCCCCACGCCGCACCGGCTTCTCCTGCACTGGGTGTCAGCGAGACGAGCAGGACGCCGAGGTCGTTGTGCACCACCGCGGAGAACAGGACCGAGCCCCGGGTCGTGGTGATCGTGCCGCCCAGCTCGGCGTTGTACAGGTCGAGCGTCCAGTCGACGGCCGTGACCGAGCCGGCCAGCGTGAGCGTGAGGAAGCCGATCGGCAGCCGGGACAGCCCGATCCCGGCCTCCCACTGGATCCGCTGGTCCTGCACCTGCGTGTGGCTCAGCATGACCTTGAGCTCCTGCGGCGTCCGCCCGGCGTAGACCTGTGCACCCAGGTAGCCGTTGGCCAGGAACGGTCCTTCGCGCCAGTTCTTCGGGAGCCGCTTCCAGATCATGCGGGCGTCCGCGGCCACGTCCCGGTGCGGGTCGGCCGCCGCCAGCGCGGGTGGGGCCGCGCGGGCCCACAGACCGCCGAACGCGGCGGCTCCCGCCACCACCGAGGCGGAGCGGAGCACCGTGCGCCGCGACACTGCGTCCATGAAACATCCTCCGAATTCATACTACGTTTGACGGAGATCAGCAGGCGGCGTGCGGCCATAGTTGCAGAAGGCGTCCCGATATGCCAGAGCGATTCACTCGGACAGCGGCAAAGACATCCGACATATGTTGCTGCGGGGAACTCGGACGTGGACCCGGTCGTCTACCGGGCATGGCCTTTCTCCGGCGGCCCCGGCCGGTGGCGCCACCGGGGACGTTCGACCGGCTCGGCGACGTCCGCGGCTCGATCCACGAGCTCTACACGAGGCTGTCCGGGCCGGCGGTCAAGGCGTTCGGCACGCTGGTGCTGCCGCCGCCCGGCCCCGACCCGCTCATCGAAGCGCAGCGGGCCGCCGCCGCGCTGACCCGGCACCTCGGCATCGGCGACGCGCGGGTGATCGTCGGGTTCAGCACGCTCGGCGCGCACGTCGGCGAAGTCGAGCTGGGACCCGGGCCGGAGTACTTCGTCACGCTCAGCACGCACTACGAGGACGACCCGCGTGACATCCCGGCGATCCTGGCGCACGAGGTGATGCACGTCTTCCTGCACCGCCGCGGCATCCGGCACGCCGACCCGGCGCGCAACGAGATCCTCACCGACACCGCGACGCTCTACCTCGGCATCGGCCGGCCGATGCTGGCCGCCTACCGCGTCGACGTCCTGCGGGGGACGTACACCCGCCGCCGGACGACGTCCCGGGTCGGTTACCTCTCACCACCGGAAATGGGGTACGTGCTGGCGAAGCGGGCACTGGCCTTCGGCGAGGACGACCGCCCGCCGGGCCGGGGTGTCGCGGCCGACGCCTACCGGCTCGGCCACCAGCGCGCGCTCGAGGACTACGCGCGGCCACCGCTGGCCGGCGCCGACCGCCGGCGGTACGAGCAGGATCGCCGTGCCGGGCGCTCGACCGGCGAGTACCACTTCGAAGCCGGAAAGGTCGCCTTCGCCTGTCCCGCCTGCGGCCAGGGGACGCGGCTGCCGCTGAACCGGACGGTCCGGGCCCGCTGCCCGGTCTGCCGCTCGGTCTTCGCCTGCCAGACCTGACGGTCAGCCGTCCTGGCAGAGCTGGGAAACCAGCGTGTCACCCGCCCACGTCTCCCACTGCTCGGGCGGCCAGCCGCGGTCGCGCACGAACAGCTGGTAGAGCTCCGGGCTGAGCAGCCCGAACAGCAGGTCGGCGGTGTGCTCGGCGGTCACGCCGGCCCGCAGGCCCGGCTTGGCCACGAGGGATCGCGCGGCTTCGAGGTGGACCGCGAACCTCGGGTCGACGTGGTCGTCCCACTGCCCGGCGATCGCCGGGTCGGCCGCCGCGGCCGCCCGCAGCATCTCGACGATCGGGGCGACCCGCTCCAGGATCCGGCGCGTCCCGCCGACGTGCAGCCGGAGGTGGGCCCCGGCGGCCGGGGCCGCGACGGCCTCCTGGAACCACGGCCGGTCCATCGTCGCGACCGGCTCGAGATCACCCGCGATCGCCACGTCGACCAGTTCCTTGAGCAGCACCCGCTTGTTCCCGAAGGTGAAGTAGATCGTCTGCACGGCCACACCGGCCCGGTCGGCGACCTCCTTGAGGGTGGTGGCGCCGTACCCGTTGCGCACGAACAGCTCGCGCGCCGCTTCCAGCATCCGCTTGCGCGTCTGCGGGGCGTCGCGGACCCGTTTCTGCTCACCCTTGCGCTGTGCCATTACTAGAGTGTACTTCTAGAGTTTGACTCTAGTAGTGGGAGGTCCCGTGCAAACCGTCGTCAACACACAGCAGGCCGAAGCTTGGAACGGCTGGGAAGGCGTCCACTGGGCGCGGAACCGCGCCCGCTACAACGCGATCGTCGGCGCCTTCAACGAAGACCTCTTCCGCACCGCCGCGATCGCGCCGGACGACGACGTCCTCGACATCGGCTGCGGCACCGGCCACGTCACGCTGCTGGCAGCGAAGCGGGCGAGCCGGGGACACGTCCTCGGTGTCGACCTCTCGGCCCCGATGCTGGAGCGCGCCCGCGCCGACGCACAGGGCGTCACCAACGTCCGGTTCGAGCAGGGCGACGCCCAGGTCCACCCGTTCCCCGACGCCGGTTTCGACGTGGCGATCAGCCGCGGCGGGGTGATGTTCTTCGCGGACGCGGTGGCCGCGTTCACCAACGTCCGGCGCGGACTGCGCCCCGGCGGCCGGCTGGTGTTCCTGGGCCCGCAGGCCGGCACACCCGACAGCGAGTACGCCCGGGCCACCAGCGCGCTCCGGCCCCTGATGCACGCGCCGTCCCCCGCGTCACGCGGCATGGGCTCCCTGGTCGACCCGGCGCGCATCCGCGAGGTGCTCGAAGCGGCCGGGTTCACCGGCATCCGGATCGAGCCGGTCACCGCGCCGATGGACTACGGCCGTGACGCTGCCGACGCGGCCGAGTTCATCCTCGGCCAGGGACCGGTCCGCAGCAATCTGGCCGGACTCGACCGGAGCGTCGTGGAGCGGACGCGGGAGCAGCTGCGGGCGGGGCTCGAAGCGTTCGAGACGCCCGAAGGTGTTCACATTTCGGGTGCGGTCTGGCTGGTCGACGCCACCCGCGGCGAGTCCTAGGCCCCGGGCAGCGGCGGCAGCGCCGGCGTGGTCAACCAGCGGCTGAAGAACGCTGCCAACGACCGTCCCGCATACGTTTCGGCCAGCGCGACGAACTCGTCCGTCGTGACCAGCCCGTGCCGGTGCTCGCCGGTCCACGCCTTCAGCAGGGCGAAGAACGCCGGGTCGCCGATCTCCGCCCGCAGGGCGTGCAGCGTCAGCGCGCCGCGCTTGTAAACGCGCTCGTCGAACATCCGGGCCACCCCCGGGTCGGCGATCCGGACGTCGGCCGGCTTGGCCTTGATCCGGGTGTGCCAGCTGCGCGCCAGCGCCTGCGCCGGCTGGCCGCCGGACTCCTCCGACCACAGCCACTCGGCGTAGGTCGCGAAGCCTTCGTTCAGCCAGATGTGCCGCCAGTCGGCCACCGTCAGGCTGTTGCCGAACCACTGGTGGGCCAGCTCGTGCACCACGAGCCGCTCGTGGGTGCGGCGGCCGTCGAGGTGGTTGGCGCCGAAGATCGACATGCCCTGGGCCTCGATCGGGTCGTCGAGGTCGTCGTCGGTCACCACGATGACGTACTCGCCGAACGGGTACGGGCCGAACAGCCGCTGCAGCATCTCGAACATCCGGCCCTGGCGCCCGAAGTCGCGCTCGAAGAGCCGGCGCAGCCGCGGTGGCACGGCGGCGCGCTGCGGCACGGTTTCGAAGACCGACTCGACCCGGCCGTGGCTGAACCCGAGGCTCAGCAGCCGCGCCCCCACACCCGTGTGCGGGAACCAGCCGCGGCCGGTGAGCTCGAGCTCGTCGTACCGGCCGATCTGCACACCCATCAGGTACGTCGCCGTCGGCTCGGGGCGTTCGTAGACCCACCTCGTGGTGCTGGCCGAGGTGTAGCGGTCGATCAGGTTGCCGGTGACCGCGACCAGGTACGGCGACGCCGTCGTCACGGTCACGCGGTAGGCCGCCTTGTCCGACGGGTGGTCGTTGCAGGGGAACCACGACGGCGCGCCGACCGGCTGGCTCGCCACGAGCACCCCGTCGGTGAGCTCGTCCCAGCCGACGTCACCCCAGCGGCTCCCGACCGGGCGCGGGTTGCCGACGTAGTGGACCTCCACGGTGAACGCCGTGCCCGCCGGGATCGACTTCGCCGGCTTCACGTGCAGCTTCGGGCCGCGCTTCAGGTACTTCGCGGGCCTCCCGTCGACCAGCACCCGGTTGATCCGGAAGTCGGCGAAGTCGAAGCTGGCGCGGGAAAGCGCCTGCGTCGCCTCGGCGGTGATCACCGCCGAGGCCGACAGCCGGTTGGGCGCGACCTTGTAGTCGAGGTTCAGGTCGTAGTGCCGGACCCGGTACCCGCCGTTGCCGTGCGTGGGCAGGTAGGGGTCACCGGAAGTGTCAGCGCCGGGGGCGGGAGCGGAAGGCTTCGAAATCACCCGTCGCGGACCTTTCCTCGTGCGTACTTCAAACCAGGCTCGCACGGACGGGTGAGTCCGGCGAGCCGGGTGCCTGCTTCGTGACCTTCTTACTTGCCGGGCCAGGCCGAGATCGGGTTGCCGAGCCAGCGCGTGTCGGCCGGCACCTCGTCGCCGCGGGTCACCAGGGACCCCGGGCCGACCGTGGTGCGCGCGCCGATCCCGGCGCCCGGCAGCACGATGCCGTGCGGGCCGAGCGTCGCGCCCTCGCCGAGAGCCACCCGCGACATGCTCATGATCCGGTCGTGGAACAGGTGCGTCTGCACCACGCAGCCGCGGTTGATCGTCGCGCCGTCACCGAGCTCGACGAGGTCGGACTCGGGCAGCCAGTACGTCTCGAGCCAGACACCACGGCCGATCTTGACACCCATCGTGCGCAGCCACGCCGTCAGCAGCGGGGTGCCGCCGACCGAGCCGATCAGCCACGGCACGGCCAGGGTCTCGACGAAGGTGTCGGCCAGCTCGTTGCGCCAGACGAACGAGCTCCACAGCGGGTGGTCGATCTCGCGGAACTTCCCGACCAGCAGCCACTTCATCAGGGTCGCGGTCAGCGCCGCGACCACGCCGGCGGCCAGCAGGGCGGGCCCGGCCAGCAGCGCGGCGACACCGAAGCCGAACGCCGATGCGACCCACAGCAGGCCGAACGCGACCGTGACGGTCAGCGCGACCCCGCACATGACCGGGATGATCCGGCACAGCTCGACCAGCGCCCGCGCCGCCTTGAGGTGCAGCGCCGGGGTGTAGGTGCGGCTCGTGTCGGCGTCGCCGATCGCGCGGCGCACCGGCAGCGGCGGCATGCCGAGGTACGACGAGCCCTTCTTCGCCCGCAGCGGCGTCGAGGACAGCACACCCACGAGCCCGCGCTTCGGCACCGAACGGCCGGGCGCGGTCATCCCCGAGTTGCCGAGGAAGGCCTGCTTGCCGATCCGGGCCGGGGCGACGTGCAGCCAGCCGTGGCCGAGCTCGTAGGTGGCGACCATGGTGTCGTCGGCCAGGAACGCGCCGCTGTCGACCTGGGTCATCTTCGGCAGCGCGAGCACGGTCGACGCCTCCACGTTGCGGCCGACCTTCGCGCCCAGCAGCCGCAGCCAAACCGGGGTGAACAGGCTGGCGTACACCGGGAACAGGCCTTCGCGGGCCATGCTCATCAGCCGTTCGGTCGCCCAGACCTGCCACGCGACGCGGCCGTGGACCGGGTGGTAGCCCTCGACCATGCCGATGCTCAGCAACCGGACACCGACGAGCACGAACAGCATGTACGTGAGGAAGTACGCGGCCGTCGCGACCGGCACGAAGATCAAGGCCTGGGTGAACGCCGCCAGGAGCGTCGGCGCGCCGGTGACGGCGTAGCCCAGCACGGCCACGCCCGCGAGCGCGGCCAGCCCCGGGAGGAAGCCCAGGAGCAGCGAAGTCGCGCCGTAGAGGGTGGCCCAGAAGTGCGACCGCGGCGGGCGGCTCGACGGCCACTTCAGCGCGTCCTTCGAGTCCTTGCCGTCCTTGCCGACGGGAGCGGCGGGCGAACCGGCCCAGTGCTGGCCGGCCTTCACCGCGCCGCGGACGGTCGACCCGGCCGCGATCTCCGCGCCCTTGCCGATGCGGACGCCCGGGAAGAGCGTGCTGCGGGCGCCGATGCGGGCTTCCGCGCCGACGCGGACCTTGCCGATGTGCACCACGTCGCCGTCGACCCAGTGGCCGGTCAGGTCGACCTCGGGCTCGATCGCGGCGCCGCGGCCCAGCTTGAGGAAGCCGGTGACCGGCGGCGGCGAGTGCAGGTCGACGTCCTTGCCGATCCGCGCGCCGAGTGCCTTGGCGTAGGTCGTCATCCAGGACGCGCCGGCAACACTGTCCGCGCCGCTGAACTCCGCGAGCTTCTCGGCCGTCCACAGTCGCAAGTGGACACTGCCGCCGCGCGGGTAGGTGCCGGGGCGGACCCCGGACAGCAGCACCCGCGCGCCGCCCGCGGCGATCGCGATCCGGCCCGCGGGGCTGAACAGCGCGACCCAGGCCAGGGCGACCCACGCCCAGTTCAGCGTCGGCGCCCAGGCGAACCCGAGCAGGGAAAGCACGTTCGACAGCGCCGCGGCGAGCGTCACCCAGCGCAGCCCGACGAGGCCCATCAGCGGGACCATCAGGAGCGTCTGGATGACGCCGGCGCGACGCGGGGTCGGCGCGATGTCGCGGCGCTCGGTGGCCTGGCCGCTCAGCGCGTCCAGCATCGCGGCCAGCGCGCCCAGCTTCGGGAACTGGTAGATGTCGGCGACCGACACCTGCGGGTGCCGGGTGCGGATCCGGGCGACCACCTGGGCGGCGGTCAGGCTGCCGCCGCCGTGGGTGAAGAAGTCGGCCTTCGGGTCGTCGACCGACACGCCGAGGATCTCGGCCCAGCCTTCGGCGAGCCACGTCTCGGTCGGCGACAGCCCGGTGGCGTCCACTGTGGACAGCGGCCACGGGAGGGCGGTGCGGTCGACCTTGCCGGAGGTGCGGGTCGGCAGGTCTTCGACGACGGCGAGCAGCGGCACCAGCGCGGCGGGCAGGTGCTCGCGCAGCCGGGTCGCGGCCTGGTCATGATCAAAAGTGGCTCCCGCCGCGGGGACCACGTAGCCGACGAGGACCTGGTTGCCCGCCTTGGTGCGGCGGATCGCGGCGGCCGCGCCCTGCACACCCGGGAGGGACTGCAGCGCGGCGTCGACCTCGCCCAGCTCGATGCGGCGGCCGCCGAGCTTGACCTGCTCGTCGAGCCGGCCGAGGAACAGCAGGCCTTCGGCTTCGGCGCGGACCATGTCGCCCGAGCGGTACGCGCGCTGCCAGCCCAGCGACGGCAGCGGCGCGAACTTCTCGGCGTCCTTCTCGGCGTCGAGGTAGCGGGCCAGACCGGCGCCGCCGATGACGAGCTCCCCGGTCTCGCCCATGGCGACCGGCTGCCCGTCGTCGTTGACCACGGCGAGCTGCCAGCCGGCGAGCGGCAAGCCGATGCGGACCGGGGCTTCGCCGGTCAGCTGCGCGGCGCAGGCCACGACGGTGGCCTCGGTCGGACCGTAGGTGTTCCAGACTTCGCGGCCTTCGACGGCGACCCGCTCGGCCAGCTCCGGCGGGCACGCTTCGCCGCCGAAGATGAGCAGGCGGACGTCTTCGAGGGCGTCGGCGGGCCACAGCGCGGCCAGCGTCGGCACGGTCGAGACGACGGTGATCTGCTGCGCGACCAGCCACGGGCCGAGGTCGACACCGGTGCGGACCAGCGCCCGCGGCGCCGGGACCAGGCAGGCGCCGTGGCGCCAGGCCAGCCACATCTCTTCACAGGAGGCGTCGAAGGCGACACTCAGGCCGGCCAGCACCCGGTCGCCCGGGCCGATCGGTTCCTCGGTGAGGAACAGCTCGGCCTCGGCGTCGACGAACGCGGCCGCGGAGGCGTGCGTGACCGCGACACCCTTGGGCTTGCCGGTGGAGCCGGAGGTGAAGATGATCCAGGCGTCATCGGCCGCACCGGGGACGCCTTCGCGGCCGCCGGGGGTGCTGTGGACGTTGATGGCGCCGTCGGTGGCGACCGCCGCGACCTGGGCTTCTTCGAAGACCAGCTCGGCGCGCTCGTCCGGGTCGTCCGCGTCGACCGGCACGTAGGCGGCGCCGACGGACAGGGTGGCGAGGATCGCGACGTACAGCTCGGCGGTGCCGGAAGAGATCCGGATGCCGACCCGGTCGCCGAGGCCGACGCCGTAACCGCGCAGGCGGCGGCCGTAGGCGTCGATCTCCTCGAGGAGCCTGCGGTAGGTCAGCGTGGTGGTGCCGTCGTCGATCGCGGCGGCGTTGGGGTGCCGCTCGGCGGTGGCGGTGAGGATGTCGAGCAGCGTGCGCTCGCTCGCGCCGAGGCCGGACCAGAAGAGGGCGCGGTCGGCGACCGGGGCCGTCGACGGCGCGTGGGTCACCTCGGCGACACAGGTCAGCGGCGCGGTGATTTCCGCGGCCGATTCGGCGGGTTCGATCGTGACGGTCATCGAGCCGTCACCTCGACCACGACGAAGACGTGCAGGAACGAACTATGGGCGCGCAAGCCCATCACTCACCTTCCGCGAGCCTCACCGGGCTTGCTCTCCTGAATGAGGCGCCCGCAACGACCCTTCACCATACCCGCAGATGAAGGAAAGATATCTTCGAGATCACGACGGAGTGTCGGACCTCACCACCACCGCCCTGACCAGCGTGATCCAGGTCGCACTTCGCGGATCACGCCGGCCGGGACGTCAGGCTGGGACGTCAAAAAGTCACCGGGATTTGGCGGGCCTGGCCGCTTTTCCGCCGGCCTTCGGGCGGGCCTTCTTTTCGCGGACGCGCACATTCACCCGAACGGGGCTGCCGGCAAAACCGAACTGCTCGCGGAACTTGCGCTCGATGAACCGGCGGTAGCCCGCCTCGAGGAAGCCGGTGGTGAACAGCACCAGCGTCGGCGGCCGGATGCCGGCCTGCGTCGCGAACAGCACCTTCGGTTGCTTGCCGGACCGGACCGGCGGCGGGGTGGCCGCGATCAGGTCGGACAGCCAGGCGTTGAGCTGGCCGGTCGGCACCCGCTTGTCCCACGACGCCAGCGCCGTCCGCAGCGCCGGCGCGATCTTGCGCACCGAGCGGCCGGTCAGCGCCGAGACGTTGACCTTCTCCGCCCACGGCACGCGGACCAGGCCGCGGTCCAGCTCGCGGACCATCGCGTGCCGGCGGTCCTCGTCGACCAGGTCCCACTTGTTGAACACCAGCACGCACGCACGCCCGGCCTCGACGACCATGCTCAGCACCCGCAGGTCCTGCTCCGAAATCGGCTCGCCGGCGTCCAGCAGCACCACCGCGACCTCGGCCGCGTCGATCGCGGTCTTGGTGCGCAGCGAGGCGTAGTACTCGGCGCCCGCGGCGAAGTTGACGCGCTTGCGCAGGCCCGCGGTGTCGACGAACCGCCAGGTCTCGCCGTCCAGCTCGACCAGCGAGTCGACCGGGTCGACGGTGGTGCCGGCGACCGAGTCGACCACCGAACGCTCCTCGCCGGACAGCTTGTTCAGCAGGCTCGACTTGCCCACGTTCGGCTTGCCGACCAGCGCGACGCGCCGCGGCCCCGACGTCGCGGCGACACCCTCGCGCGGCGCCTCGGGCAGGGTCTTGAGGATGGCGTCGAGCAGGTCGCCGGAGCTGCGGCCGTGCAGCGCGCTGACCGGGTGCGGCTCGCCGAGGCCGAGCGACCACAGCGACGCGGTGTCCGCGAGCAGCCGGTCGTCGTCGACCTTGTTCGCCACCAGCAGCACCGGCTTCTTCGAGCGGCGCAGCACCTTGGAGGCGGCTTCGTCGGTGGCCGTGGCGCCGACCGAGGCGTCGATCACCAGCAGGATCGCGTCCGCGGTCTGCATGGCCAGCTCGGCCTGGGCGGCGACGGAGGCCTGCAGCCCGGTCGCGTCCGGCTCCCAGCCGCCGGTGTCGACCAGGGTGAACTTGCGCCCGCCCCAGTAGGCGTCGTAGGCGACACGGTCGCGGGTGACGCCCGGCACGTCCTGCACCACGGCTTCGCGGCGGCCGATGATGCGGTTGACCAGCGTGGACTTGCCCACGTTCGGCCGGCCGACCACGGCGAGCACCGGCTGCGCGAGCGCGGCCTCCTCGGCCGCTTCCGCCGCCTCGATCTGCGCGTCGAGCCTGGCGAACTCGGTCTCGTCGGACCAGGTGCCGTCGACTTCGCCGACGCCGTCGATCTCTTCCATTACTACCCAATTTCCCTTATGGCGTAACGAAACCGTTTTCGGTACGCCAATCGTCCAAAGTCTTCACGAGCGCCGCGAGCTCGCCGCGCAGCTCCTCGGTGCCCTGGTCGAGCCCGGTCTTCCCGGGTCCGACCTTCGGTGTGAACGGCTCCCCCACGAGGATGTCCACGCGTGGGCGCCAGCGCCGCTTGCCATCCGCTGGCCTGCGGGTCCCCCGCGTCGCGACCGGGAGCACGGTCGCGCCGGAGGCCCGGACCAGCCAGGCCGCGCCGCGTTCGGCCGCCCCGACGTCCCCGGCACCGCGGGTGCCTTCGGGGAAGATCCCGACAACACCGCCGTCCTTGAGCACGCCGACCGCCGTCATCAGCGGTTTGCGGTCGATCGCGCCGCGCTTGAGCGGGATCTGCCCGATCGCCAGGAAGAACTTCCCGACGATCCCGGCGAACAACTCGGCCTTGACCAGGAACGCCGAACGCCGCGGCAGCATTCCGAAGATCAGCTGCGGCTCGATCATCGAACTGTGGTTGGCGACCACCAGCACCGGCCCGGTGGCGGGCATGCGCTCGCGGCCGTGCACGCGGATGCGGAAGACCGACCGCAGATGATACCGGCCGAAGATCCGGCCGGCGTCGTGGAGCCAGCCGACGGAGCCTTCCGGCAGTCCGTCAGCCTTCATCGAGCTACCTCGGCGTTGCACCCCGCCAGCAGGCCGCGGTGGCTGGCCAGTTCGCTGAGGGCGACGATCACCTGGTCGATGGACAGTTCCGAGGTGTCGACGTGGACCGCGTCGTCGGCCGCGCGCAGCGGTGAGGCCGTGCGGGTGGAGTCGAGGTGGTCGCGGCGCTCGACGCTCGCCAGGGCGTCGGCGACCGACGACTTGCGCCCGGCCGCGCTGTCCTGGCTGCTGCGCCGGGACGCGCGGACATCGGCCGACGCGGTCAGGAAGACCTTGAGCGGCGAGTCCGGCGTGACGACCGTGCCGATGTCCCGGCCTTCGACGACGATGCCGCCGACGCCGCCGAGGACCTCACCGATGAGCTGCCGCTGCCGCGCGACCAGCAGCTCACGCACGTGCGGCACGGCCGAGACGGGCGAAACGGCCTTGGTGACCTCGGGCCCGCGGATGTCGGCGGCGACGTCCTCGCCGGCCAGGCGGATCTCGGGCCGGTCGGGGCTGGTCCCGATGGTGAAGTCGGCGTTGTCGGCGAGCTTGGCGACGGCGTCCGCATCGGCCGGGTCGACACCCGCGCGCAGCACGGCGAGGGTGACCATCCGGTACATGGCGCCGGTGTCGAGGTAGCCGGCCCCGAGCCGCTGGGCGAGCTTGCGCGCGACGGTGGTCTTCCCGGTCCCCGACGGGCCGTCCAGCGCGACCACACCTCGTAGGGCTCCCGTCACCGGCACTCTCCTCGCGTTCTCGTCCCGTCCCAGCCGCCCCCATTCTGCCGGGCGGTGCCCGGAGGAGATCAGTCGCCCCGCACGCGGGGCGACTTCCGCCGTGTCGTCCACCCAGGCACGCGTGTCGTCCGTCCGATCACGCGAGCCGACCCTCTGGGTACGCGAGCCGACCCTCCAGGTACGCGAGTCGTCCGCCTGGGTACGCGAGTCGTCCCGGAGTCACCTGGCGGCAGCGCCGAAGCGGGTGACCACCAGTGCGAGGCGCTCGTCACGGTGCTCGGGTGACAGCCGGTGGCCGCGGTCGAGGGTGATCAGGCCGTGCAGCGTGCTCCAGAACACCTCGGTCAACGTGCCGGCGTCCTGCCCGGCCGCCACCGGCTCGATCACCGCGAGCAGCTCGGCGAAGCAGGCCTTCATCACGTCCGGGGTTTCGTCCCGGGCGAACGGCAGCTCCGAAGCCAGCGTGAACATCGCGTCGTACAACGCCGGCCTGGCCTCGGCGAACGCCACGTACGCCGCCGTCACCCCGGCGACACCGCTGTCGTTCGCCCGGGCCAGCGTCGCAGCCAGCTCGGCGAAGCCCTCCAGCGCGGCCGCCGTCATGATCGCGTCCTTGCCGCCGGGGAAGTGGCTGTAGAGCACCGGCTGGCTGTACTCGATCAGCGCCGCGAGCCGCCGGGTCGTGACGGCGTCCCAGCCCTCCGCCTCGGCCAGCTCCCGGGCCGCGGAGACGATCCGCTGCCCGCGCTCGGTCCGGTCGCGCACACGCCGCTGTCGCTGGGTCATGACGCAGATGCTAGCACTGCTAGACAAACTAGCGCCGCTAGGTTAGCGTTGCTAGAAATCCTAGCGATGCTAGAAAACTGGAGGGAACACCATGCTCGTCACCGGCTACGTCCTCGTCGCGATCGTCTCGCTCGGCATCATCTACGTCGGCCTCAACTACCTCTTCGCGCCGGCCAAGATCGCTGCGGGCTTCGGTTTCACCGAGGTCCCCGAAAACGCCGAAAGCTTCCTCAACGTCAAGGGCGGCCGTGACATCGGGGCCGGCCTGATCCCGCTGGCCCTGATGATCTACGGCGACCCGCACGCCCTGGGCTGGGTCATCCTCACCGCGGCCGTCTGGCCCGTCTTCGACATGCTGATCGTCCTGCGCCACCGGGGAAAGAAGGCCGTTGCCTTAGGAGTCCACGGCCTGACCGCGCTCGTGATGGTCGTCGCGGCCGGCCTGCTCCTGCTCGGCTGAAATCCCGCGAAACGGACACCTGGGTTACGGTGGTTAGGTGAACGTCGAAGTAACGCCCCTGCCCGGCATCGGGGTCCGGAAGGACTTCGCCACCCGTACCGGCCGCCGCATCGGCGTCGTCACCCAGCGGGACGGCCACACCGAGCTCATCGTGTCGAAGGCGGACGACGCCGACGCCTGTGCCGCCTCGATCCCGCTGACCGCGGACGAGGCGGGCACGCTGGCCAACCTGCTCGGCGCGCCGCAGCTGGTCGCCCAGCTCACCGAGGAGCACCGCGACCTGCCGGGGATCAGCACGCGGCAGCTGCCGATCAAGCCGTCCGGCCCGTTCGACGGCCGCACGCTCGGCGACACGGCGATGCGCACCCGCACCGGGGTTTCGGTGGTCGCGGTGGCGAGGGCCGGCCAGGTGCACCCCTCGCCGACGCCGGACTTCACCCTCACCGGGGGCGACCTGCTGGTGGCGGTCGGCACGAGCGAGGGCCTCGAAGCCGCCGTCAAGATCCTCAAGTACGGCTGAGCGCACCATGGACCACACCGCGCTGTCCCTGATCGAACTGGGGGCGGTCTTCTTCGTGCTGGGCGCGCTCGGGCGCCTGGCCGGCAAGATCGGCCTCTCCCCCATCCCGCTCTACCTGCTCGGCGGCCTCTGCTTCGGCTCCGGCGGGCTGATCCCGCTGACCGACATCGGCGGCTTCACGCACCTCGCCAGCGAAATCGGCGTTGTGCTGCTGCTCCTGCTGCTCGGCCTCGAGTACTCCGCGGCCGAGCTGTTCACCGGGCTGCGCCGCTCCTGGACGGCGGGCCTGCTCGACATCGTGCTCAACGCCGCCCCCGGCGCGGCGGTCGCGCTGCTGCTGGGCTGGGGCCCGGTCGGCGCGATGGTGATGGCGGGCGTCACGTACATCTCGTCGTCCGGCATCGTCGCCAAGGTGCTCGGCGACCTCGGCCGGCTCGGCAACCGCGAGACGCCGGTGGTGCTGTCGATCCTCGTGTTCGAGGACCTGGTGATGGCGCTCTACCTGCCGATCCTCACCGCGGTGCTGGGCGGGGTGTCGCTGCTCGGCGGCATGGAGGCCGTCGGCATCTCGCTGCTGGTGATCACCGTGGTGCTGGTGATCGCGCTGAAGTTCGGCCGGTACGTCTCGGCCGCCGTCGACAGCCCGGACCGCGAGGTCTTCCTGCTCAAGGTGCTCGGCGCGGCGCTGCTGGTGGCCGGCGTCGCGTCGGCGATGCAGGTGTCGGCCGCGGTCGGCGCGTTCCTGCTCGGCATCGCGATCTCCGGCTCGACGGCGGAGAACGCGACGCACATCCTCGAGCCGCTGCGGGACCTGTTCGCGGCGGTGTTCTTCGTGGTGTTCGGGCTCAACACGAACCCGGCGTCGATCCCGCCGGTGCTCGGCTGGGCCGTGGTGCTGGCGGTGGTCACGACGCTGACGAAGGTCGCCACCGGCTGGTGGGCCGCCCGGCGCCAGGGCATCGGGAAGATGGGCCGCGCCAGAGCCGGCGCGGCACTGGTCGCCCGCGGCGAGTTCTCGATCGTCATCGCCGGCCTGGCGGTGACGGCGGGCGCGGTGGCCGGCGAGCTGGCCGCGCTGGCCACGGCGTACGTCCTGCTGATGGCGATCCTCGGCCCGACGGCGGCCCGCGTCGTCGAGCCGATCGCCCGTGCACTGCAACGGAAGTCGGCGACGCGCACCGCTCCCGCCGAAGCGAACTAGTGTCGTTCATGACGTCGGGGCGCCCCACCCACGGCGCTCCGGTCAGCGCAGGTCCGCCCGGCCCGCCGACGGCACGAACGCGCCGCCGTCCAGGGCCGGGTGGGTTGACGCCGCCGGGACAACGCCGGCCAGCGGGACCGACGCCGACGTCTTCGCCAGGTCCAGCGTCACCCGGCCCGGCTGCGCGGGGCCGCGGATGAAGCTGCCGTCCGTGCCGCCGATGATCAGGGCCAGCGCGTGCCCCTTCGGCACGACGTGGTCGGTGGACGCCAGGTCGAACGTCATCGTGTATGGCGTGCCCGACGTCAGGACCTGTTCCTGCGAAAGGGAAGCGTAGTTCGCGAGGTCGGCCCAGCCGCGGCTGAGGATCGTGTAGTTCACCTTCTTCACGTCGGCCGAGGCGATCTTGTAACAGGCGTCGTCGCCCGGTGCCGACGAGCCCCAGCAGTTCTCCGTGGTACCGGTCTTGATCCCCTCGCCGCTGCCCGCGAAGTTCCGGATGGTCGCCGGGCCGAGGTCCACGAGCAGCGCCGAAAGCCGCGCCGACGCCGTGCTCGGTGTGGCCGTCACCGTGAGCTTCGTCGTCCCGGACACCTGCAGGTCCGAGGCCAGCGTGCCGGTCGAGTAGGTCAGCGCCGCGCTGCCCGGGTTCGTCACCCAGGTGTCCTCACCCAGGTTCGGGTTGTCGGTGAACGACGCCGCGCCGGCCGCCGCCGCGGTGCCGAGCTTGCCGCCGGCCTGCGGGCGCAGCGTCGTGGCCACGGCGTTCGCGGCCGGGTACGCGCTCTGGTCCGCCCACTGGTCCGGCTGCCGCTCGACGCTGGCCTGCGGCCCGTTCTGGACGCCGTTGTCGACCCCGAGCAGGTAGTGGTCGAACCACCGGTGCAGCAGGTCGACCCACGCGGACCGCCGGTAGTCGAACGGGTCGACGTGCCCGGTCTGCGCGAGCCAGATCTTCTTCTCGACCTTCAGCGCGTCCCACCACTGCCCGAAGTGGATCGTCTTGACGTTGAGGTCGTTGACACCGTGGGAAAGCAGCACGCTGGCCCGCACGTTGCCTGCGCGGGTGACGTAGTCGCGGTCCGCCCACAGCGGCCCGTAGTCGCCGTTCGCCGTCGCGCCCTGGGTGAGGACCTGGTTCTGCGCCGAGCAGTTCTGCCCGCTGTTGTTCGCCTCGACGGTCTGCGCCAGCCCGGCCGGGTTGAACCCGAACGTGGCGCCGTCGGAGCGGTAGTAGTCGTACCAGGAGCTGATCGCGGAGATCGGCACGATGGTCTTCAGCCCGGCGACGCCGGTCGCCGCGACGCCGTTGGCGATCGTGCCGTCGTAGGACTTCCCGATCATGCCGACGTTCCCGGTGCTCCAGCCCGCGGTGACGGCGCTGCCGCCGGTCTTCGCGCTGTAGCCGGTCGCGCGGCCGTTGAGCCAGTCGACGACCTTGCGCGCCGAGTCGACGTCCGAAGTGCCGCCGACGTCCGCGCAGCCGGCCGACCGGTTCGTCCCGGCCAGGTCGACGAGCACCGCCGCGTAGCCGCGCGGCACGAAGTAGTTGTCGTAGAACAGCGGGAACTTCACCGGTTTCCCGGCGCTGTCGTAGGTCTTGAGCTCACTCTCGTTGCCACGGCCGCAGCACGAGTAGTACGGGCTGGCGTCCATGATCACCGGGACGCGCCCGGTCGCCTCACCCGGCCGCACGATGTCGGCGGCGACGCGGTCCGAACGGCCGTCACCGTCACCGTCGTGGCCGATGTCCACCCAGACGGTTTCGCGGATCGCCTTCGAGTAGTCGTAGACAGGCTCACTCGCCCGGGGCGCCGCGTGCGCCGCCCCGGGGAGGAACGCGGTGAAGAGGATGGTCGCGAGAATTCCGCCTGCCAGACCGGATCGCATGCCTCCACGCTGGCAGTGGCGGCGGGTTCGCGCCACGGCGGAAAGTCGGGACTGTGCCAACCGGGGCTTCGCCACCCGGACCGCTCGAGAGGCGGGTGTCAGAGCTCGACGTTCCGGTAGAGCGCGCCGACCTCACCCTTGGTCAGACGGCGGATCGAGCCGACCCGCTGGTTGCCGAGCTGGACGTCACCGACCGCGGTGCGGACCAGCTTCAGCACCGGGTGCCCGGTGTCCTTGAGCAGGCGGCGCACGATGTGCTTCTTGCCCTCGTGGATCACCAGCTCGACCAGCGACTTGCCGGAGTGCATGTCCTTGACCCGGAACTGGTCGACCTTGATGATGCCGTCCGGCAGCTCCCAGCCGTTGCGCAGCTCCTTGCCGAGCCCGCGCGGCACCAGGCCGTCGACCTCGGCGAGGTAGGTCTTGAGCACCGTGAACGACGGGTGCATCAGCCGGTGGCCGAGGTCACCGTCGTTGGTCAGCAGCAGCAGGCCCTCGGTGTTCTCGTCGAGCCGGCCGACGTGCACGACCCCGGGGGTCTCCTCGTAGCGGCCGGCCAGGTAGTCGCCGACGCACGGGCGGCCGCGGTCGTCCGACATCGTCGAGTGGACCCCCTTGGGCTTGTTCAGCGCCAGGTAGATCAGGTCGTCGCGCAGGTTCACGCGGGTGCCGTCGACGTGGATGATCGCTTCGTCCGGGTTGACGCGGCGGCCCAGCTCGGTGACGACCTCGCCGTTCACCTCGACCCGGCCGGCGACGATCAGGTCCTCCGCCGCGCGCCGGGAGGCGACCCCGGCCTGCGACAGCACCTTCTGCAGCCGAATGCCGTCGGGGTGTTCACTGGATGTCATCGATGGTGTCCACTTCGGGTAGCAACGGAGCGATCGCGGGCAGGTCGTTCAGTGACGACAGCCCCAGTCGCTCCAGGAACAGCTCGGTCGTCACGTACAGCGTCCCGGTCGTCTCGGGGTCGGTCCCCATCTCTTCGATGAGGCCGCGCGCGAGCAACGTCCGGATGACGCCGTCCACGTTCACCCCCCGCACCGCGGCAACCCGGGACCGGGTCACCGGCTGCCGGTACGCGATCACGGCGAGGCTCTCCAGCGCGGCCCGGGTCAGCTTCGACCGCTGGCCGTCCAGCAGGAGCTTCTCCACGAACGGGGCATGAACGTCCCTAGTGTAGAACCGCCACCCTTCACCGACGCGCCGCAGGTCGATCCCGCTGGTCCGGTCGGTGAACTTCTGCGCCATGGTGCGGAGGGCGACGACGATCCGCGCCCGGGGTTCGCCGAGGGTGTCGGCGAGCAGTTCTTCGCTCGCCGGCGAGTCGACGATCAGGAGGAGAGCTTCCAGGGCGGCTTCGAGGGCCTCGTCGGAGGTGAGGTCGGGCATGAAGTCGACGTCACCGGCGGCGACCAGGTCGGACTCGGGATCGTCGGGGGCTCCGGCGCGGGGCGCGGCTTCAGTCACACCCGCGGCTTCATCGGCAGAAGTATCTTCAGTGACTGTATCCACTGCCCCAACTGAAGTATCCGCCGCTACATCAGCAGAAGTTTCTTCAGTGACTGAATCCTCTAACGGCGCAGTACCGGACTCGGCGGCAGCTTCTGCGGCTTCGGCCGCCTCGGCGGCGGACTCGTCAGCCGCGGGTTCCTCGCCGGCCAAGAGCTCATCGGCGGCGGCAGGCTCACTGGCCGCGGGCACAGCGGCGACAGACTCCTCGGCAGCGACCGCAGCAGGCTCCTCAGCTGCCGTCTGCTCGGCCAGCGGCTCCACCGGCAAGCCGTCCTCGGTCACCGGCTCGCCGGACAACGCCTCTTCCAGCGCCAGCTCCGCCGCCGTCGCCGACGGCTCGCCGTCGGCCGGCTCCGGAACCACGCTCGGGTCCGGCGTTTTGTCTTCGGGGCTCACCCGTACTCCTCTTCGTCTCCGGCGGTGCGGTCGAGCTCGGCCGCCGCGGAGGCTTCTTCCTTCGAGCCGCCCGTCCAGCGGACGTGCAGCTCGGCCAGCGCCTCGGTCTGCTCGAACTGCACCGTCGCCTCGCGGTAGAGCTCCAGCAGCGCCAGGAAGCGCGCCACGATCTCGACCGTGTGCTCGCAGTCGTCCACCAGCTCGCCGAACGTCGCCTGGCCGCGCTCGGCCAGCATCACCCGCAGGATCGCCGCGTGCTCGCGCACCGAGATGCGGCCCATGTGGATGTGCGCGATCGACACCGTCGGCGGCGGCTTCGGCTTGAACACCGCGACGGCGATCTCGGCGAACTTCTCCGGCGTCACGCCCAGCATCACCTCGGGCAGCAGCCCGACGAACCGCTCTTCCAGCGCCACCGACCGCGGGTACCGCCGCAGCGCGCCCTGTTCCAGCTCGCCGAACAGCGCCGCCACCTGCTTGTACGCGCGGTACTGCAGGATCCGCGCGAACAGCAGGTCACGGGCCTCGAGCAGGGCGAGGTCGTCCTCGTTCTCCACCTCGGCCGAGGGCAGCAGCCGCGCGGCCTTGAGGTCGAGCAGGGTCGCCGCGATGACCAGGAACTCGGTCGTCTCGTCGAGGTTCCAGTCGGTGCCCAGCGCCCGCGTGTAGGCGATGAAGTCGTCGGTGACGCGGTGCAGCGCCACCTCGGTGACGTCGAGCTGGTGCTGCGAGATCAGCTGCAGCAGCAGGTCGAACGGCCCTTCGAAGTTGGCCAGCCGCACCTTGAACTTCGACGTGCTCAGTTCCTCGTTGGCCAGGCCTTCGGGGACCATGCCGCCGTGCACCGTCTCGTGCTCGTGCGGCTGCTCTTCCGGGGCCTGCTCGACCGGCTCCGGCGGTGCTTCGGCCGAGGCCGGTGCCGATGCCGGCTCGTCCATCAGCCCTCGGTTTCGCCGCCGTCTGAGCCGACCACCCGCAACCGCTGCACCAGCACCGAGTCCTCGCCGTTCGCGTCGAAGTCGGCCAGCAGCACCGCGACCGCCTCGCGGACCAGCCGGCCGCGGTCGACGACCAGCTCGTGCTTGGCACGCAGCGTCAGCCGGGCCTGCTCCATGGCCACGAGCTCGTCGCCGGAGACGTAGACGGTGATCTTCGCGTCGTGCTTCGTGCGGCCGGACCCGTGCGGTGCCGCGTCGCCGCTGCGGGCGAGCTGCTCCTGACGGCCGTTGCCCGACGGCTTGCCGTTGCCATTGCCGTTGCCGTGTTCGACGGGCTCGGCCGGCTCGGGCGGCGCCTGGGGCGGGAGTTCGAGAGCGGGCGTTGAGGTGAGGCGGAAGAGTTCCGACGCTCCGGGCAGGGAGGCGCGCCTGCTCACCGAGCGATCACCTCACGAGCAAGCTGGCGGTACGCCGCGGCGCCGGCCGACTTGGGCGCCCAGGTCGTGATCGGCTCACCCGCGACCGTCGTCTCGGGGAACCGCACGGTGCGGTTGATGACCGTGTCGAACACGGTCTCGCCGAATGCCTCCACCACGCGAGCCATGACCTCCTTCGAATGCAGGGTTCTCGGGTCGTACATGGTGGCGAGAATCCCGACTATGTCCAGTTTGGGGTTGAGGCGTTCCTGGACCTTCTCGATGGTGTCGATCAGGAGGGCGACGCCTCGCAGACTGAAGAACTCGCACTCGAGCGGGATGATCACGCCGTCCGCGGCGGTCAGCGCGTTCACCGTGAGCAAGCCGAGTGAGGGCTGGCAGTCGACAAGAACATAGTCGTAGTCGTTCATGACCGGACGAAGGACCCGTAACAACGTGTGCTCGCGCCCTACCTCAGCGACGAGCTGGACCTCCGCCGCGGACAGGTCGATGTTGCTCGGCAGCAGGTCAACGCCGTCGACGCGGGTTTTCATCAGCACGTCGGTGGCACTGACCGACCGCTCCATGATGGCGTTGTAGACCGTCTGGTCCAGTTCGTGCGGCTGGATGCCGAGACCGACGGCGAGCGCGCCCTGCGGGTCGAAGTCGACGAGCAGCACCTTGCGGCCGTACTCGGCGAGGGCGGCGCCCAGGTTGATGGTCGACGTCGTTTTGCCGACGCCGCCCTTCTGGTTGCACATCGCCATGATCTTGGCCGGGCCGTGCTTGTCCAGCGGCGCCGGATCGGCGTGCTCGCGGATCGGGCGGCCGGTCGGCCCGATCCCCTCGAGCTTGACCTTCTTGCCGTTGCGCTCCTGCGGCTCGTCGCCGTCGTGGACCGCGGGCGTCGCGATGGTGGCCTGGCTGAGGTTCGCCGCCGCCGACCCGGCGGACTCGGCCGGGTGGGCCGGCTGGTTCGGTGTCGACATGGCGGGAAAGCTCCTTGTTCGTCGAGTCCGCCGCAGCCTATGCGCGGAGCCGGAGCCCCGGCAAAGCAACGCGCCGGACCCGAGGGGGCAATGTCACTCGACCGTCGGTCCAGGTTAGGAAGGCTGTTGAGGCTCTATACGGCCGTCTAGCCCAGTGCTCGCGGATGCGCCGTGGCGTACACCTCGCGCAGGGTGTTGACCGTGACCAGCGTGTACACCTGCGTCGTGGTCACCGAGGCGTGGCCGAGCAGTTCCTGGACGACCCGGACGTCCGCGCCGCCCTCGAGCAGGTGCGTGGCGAAGGAGTGGCGGAGGGTGTGCGGCGAGACCGCGGCGGCGATCCCCGCCCGTTCGGCCGTGTCCTTGAGGACCTGCCACGCGCTTTGCCGCGAAAGCCTGCTGCCGCGGGCGTTGAGGAACAGCGCGGCGGTGCCCCGGCCGCGGGCGGCGAGCGCCGGCCGGGCGCGGACGGTGTAGGCGTGCAACGCGGCGAGCGCGGGGCGCCCGATCGGCACCAGCCGCTGCTTGCCGCCCTTGCCGTCGAGCAGCACGGTGCGTTCGACGTCGTCGACGTCGTCGACGTCCAGCCCGACGGCCTCGGAGATCCGGGCGCCGGTGGAGTAGAGCACTTCCAGCAGCGCCCGGTCGCGCAGCGGGCGCTCGCCGTCCGGCGGCGGGGTCTCCAGCAGCCGCAGCACGTCGTCGACCGGGAGCGCCTTGGGCAGCCGCTTCGCCGGGGTCGGCGGCCGGACCTCGCGGGCCGGGTTGTGCTCGGTGAGGCCTTCGGCGTGGGCGAACTTGTGCAGGCCCCGCACGGCGACCAGCGCCCGGGCGGCTGAGGACGCGGCGAGCGGCTGGTGCTCGTCGTCGCCTTCCCGCAGGGCGGCGCCGAAGGACGTGACGTGCGCGGAGGTGACGTCGACGATCTTCGCGACCCCGGCGCCGTCCAGGTGCGCGGCGTACCGGCGCAGGTCACGGGCGTAGCTGTCCAGGGTGTTGCGCGCGGTCCCGCGTTCGACGACCAGGTGGTCGAGGTACGCGGCGATCACGTCGGCCGTGCTGCCCGCGACTGCCACGCGGGACACCTTAGGCCGTGCGAGCACCGTGACCCGGGAGAAACCCCGTTCTCAGCTTCCCGCGGTTACCTTGGATTCATGGAGTCGGACCAGCTCCGGATCGGCACGGCCGAGCGGGAAGAGGCGGCGAGGCTGCTCGCCGACCACTTCGGCATGGGCCGCATCACCCCGGACGAGTACGAAACACGCGTGACGGACGCCTACGCGGCGACGACCCTGGGCGACCTGCGGCCGTTGTTCCACGACCTGCCGCAGCCGCACCCGGGGTTCTTCGGGCCACCGTTGACGCCGATGTACGCCGCGCCGCCACCGATGCCCCTGCCGATGTCGACGCCCATGTCGATGTCGGTGCCCCTGCCGGTGCCGTACGCGCCGCCGATGCCGGTGCCGTATTCGTACCGGTCGAGGACGGTGGCCGGGGTGCTGCAGATCGTGCTGCCGTTCGGCGTCGGCCGGTTCTACACCGGCCAGATCGGGCTCGGCTTCCTGATGCTGTTCGTCTGCCTGGTCACCGGCGGGCTCGGCATGATCTGGCCGATCATCGACGGCGTCATGCTGCTGGCCAAGGGCGGTCTCGACGCCGAAGGCCGCCCGCTGCGCCCCTGACCAAAGCGCCCCAAGGCGGCCTTCGGTGCGTCAGACGCAACCAAGGCCGCCTTGGGGCGCTCGGGCTCAGGCTTCCTTGCGCTCGGCGAACGCCGTCGGGCGGTCGTCCCACGGCGCGTCGGCCGGGCGGGCCGGGGCCGCGCCGCTGACGACCGCGTGCGCGGCCAGCACCCCCGACACCGTGGCGCCGTTGACCAGCTCGCCCGCGAGGGCCATCCGCACCGCTTCGGCGAGCGGGAACTTGCGGATGACGAGGTCCGCCTCCTCCTCGCCGAGCACGTCACGATCCACATCGGACAGTCCGCGGGCCAGGAAGACCCGCACGACCTCGTCGGTGAAGCCGGGTGACGCCGCGACGTCGACCAGGGTCACCCAGTCCGCGGCGGCCAGGCCGGCCTCTTCGACGAGCTCACGCTTGGCCGTGCCGACCGGGTCCTCGCCGAGGTGGTCGATCAGGCCCGCCGGCAGCTCCCACAGCCGGTGCCCGATCGGGTGCCGGTACTGGTGGATGAGCGTGACCTGCTGCTCGTCGTCCAGCGCGACGATCGCGACCGCGCCGAGGTGCTCGATCACCTCGCGGACCGCGGTCTCCCCGCCCGGCATCACGACGTCGTCGATCCGCAGGCCGACCACGCGTCCGATGTGGACGTCACGGCTGGAAGCGACGGTGAACTCGTGCTCGCCCGGCGCGGTCACCGGGCCGCCACGGGGGCTTCGGGCAGCTCGACCGGCAGCCGCTCGGCGACCTTGCGGTCCACCACGGCCTTGACGAACGCGCTGAACAGCGGGTGCGGCCGGGTCGGGCGGCTCTTGAGCTCCGGGTGCGCCTGGGTGCCGACGAAGAACGGGTGCTTGTCGGCGGGCAGCTCGACGAACTCGACCAGGCGGTCGTCCGGCGACGTGCCGGAGAACACCAGGCCGGCGTCGGTGAGCTGCTTGCGATAGGCGTTGTTCACCTCGTAGCGGTGCCGGTGCCGCTCGGACACGTCGGTGGTGCCGTACGCCTTCGCGACCTGCGAGCCCGCCTTGAGCTTCGCCGGGTAGGCGCCCAGCCGCATCGTGCCGCCCATGTCCCGCTCACCCGCGACGACGTCGCGCTGGTCGGCCATCGTCGAGATCACCGGGTGCTGGGTGTTCTCGTCGAACTCCGACGACCCGGCGTCGGTGATGCCGGCCAGGTGCCGCGCGGCCTCGATGACCATGCACTGCAGGCCGAGGCACAGCCCGAGCAGCGGGACACCGCGGGTGCGGGCATACTCGATCGCGCCCACCTTGCCCTCGATGCCGCGGATGCCGAACCCGCCCGGGATCAGCACACCGTCCACATCGGACAGCACGGAGGCGGCCCCGGACGCGGTCTGCGCGTCGTCGGAGGCGACCCAGACGATCTCGACCTTGGCGCGGTGGGCGAACCCGCCCGCCCGCAGCGCCTCGGTCACCGACAGGTAGGCGTCCGGCAGGTCGATGTACTTGCCGACGACCGCGATCTTCACGACCTCGCTCGGGTTGTGCACCCGGTCGAGCAGGTCGCCCCACACCGTCCAGTCGACGTCGCGGAACGGCAGCCCGAGGCGGCGGACGACGTAGGCGTCCAGCGCCTCGCCGTGCAGCACCTTCGGGATGTCGTAGATCGACCGCGCGTCCGGGCAGGCGATGACGGCCTCGGTGTCGACGTCGCACATCAGGCCGATCTTGCGCTTGAGGTCCTCGGGGATCTCCCGGTCGGCCCGGCAGACCAGCGCGTCGGGCTGGATGCCGATGTTGCGCAGCGCGGCGACCGAGTGCTGGGTCGGCTTCGTCTTGAGCTCGCCCGACGGCGCCAGGTACGGCACCAGCGAGACGTGCAGGAAGAAGCAGTGGTCGCGGCCGACGTCGTGGCGGACCTGGCGGCACGCCTCGAGGAAGGGCAGCGACTCGATGTCGCCGACCGTGCCGCCGACCTCGGTGATGATGACGTCCGGCGCCTGGCCGGACTCGTCGGGCCCGGCGGCCGCGGTGATCCGCGACTTGATCTCGTCGGTGATGTGCGGGATGACCTGCACCGTGTCGCCGAGGTATTCGCCGCGGCGCTCCTTGGCGATCACTTCGGAGTAGACCTGACCGGTCGTGACGTTGGCCTTGCCGTCGAGGTCGCGGTCGAGGAAGCGCTCGTAGTGCCCGATGTCGAGGTCGGTCTCGGCGCCGTCGTCGGTGACGAACACCTCACCGTGCTGGAACGGGTTCATCGTCCCGGGGTCGACGTTGAGGTACGGATCGAGCTTCTGCATCGTGACGCGAAGCCCGCGCGCGGTAAGGAGTTGTCCCAGGCTCGAAGCCGTGAGTCCCTTACCCAGAGAGGAGGCGACGCCTCCGGTGACAAATACGTACTTGGTAGCCCGCGACTGAAGTCCCACGGGCCGCCAGCATATCCCAAGACCGCGGATCCGCTCGATCTGACATGCCCGAACTGTCTTTTGTGGCTTCGACCACCCGCCCGGGTGAGGTCAGGCCGCCGCCTTCACGACGCTGAGCCGCGGCCGCCCGGTGAGCGCCCGGCTGCCCGGGAGGCGCCGCAGGACCTCGACCATCACGATCGTCAGGGCGATCGTGGCCACGTAGATCACCGCGCTCAGCCACGGCGCGCCGAAGCGCTCCGCGACGTGCGGGATCACCGGGCCGAGCAGGGCCAGCGCGAGCGGGTGGACGAGGAAGACGCTGAACGAGCGGTTCGCCGCCCACGAGACCACCCGGGCACCGCGGCTGCCTTCGCGGCGGCGGGCCGCCCACCGCGTGCTGAACGCGTAGATCGCCGCGATGACCGTGAGGAACCACGGGATCAGGTACGGCTGGAACGGGTCGCTGGCCACCTGCGGGAACGTTCCACTGTGGACGGTCCGGAGGTAGTACCACTCGGTGCCGGCCAGCACCACCACGACCGCGCCGCCGAGCAGCAGCCGGTGCCGGCCCGCCCAGGCGTGCACCGTCTCGAAGTGCATGGCCACCACGGCGCCGAACAGTGTGTAGAACTGGTACGGCAGGATCGTGGCGTACAGGTGGGTGATCGTCTCGTAGCTGACGCCCAGCGGCTGGTAGGTCATGAACAGCGTCACGCCGACCTGCACCAGCCCGCTGCCGAGCAACAGCCACTTGTGCTTGCCCTCGGTCGCCCGCAGCAGCTTCATCAGCAGCGGGAACAGCAGGTACACCTGCATCGTCACGAGCAGGAAGTACAGGTGATACCAGGCGCCGCCGGTCACCAGGTCCTTCAGCAGCAAGCGCATCGACGCCTCGAGCGAGCCCGGCTGCTGCGTGCCGGTCACCAGCGAGAACGCCCAGAAGAACATCGTCCAGGCCAGGTACGGCGTCGCCACCAGCGGCAGCCGGCGCCGCCAGAAGTCGCCGGGGGTGATCTCGCGGCCGCGGTTCTGGAAGACCAGCACGAACCCGGTCAGCGCGAAGAACGCCTCACGCGTGAAGTGCAGCGGTGTCTCGACGGCGTTGGCGCCGACGTCCTGCGCGAAGTTGGTCGCGCCCACGACGTGGATGAGGATCACGCACGCGAAGGTGACCAGCCGGAACAGGTCGATCTGGTGCAGGTACGGCGCTTTCCCACCCGGTCTCGTGGGCCGGGCGGGAGCTTCGAGAGTGGCCTGGGCAGTCGTCATCGTGCCGCCGTTCCGGCACCGTCGTCGGCGTGGTTCACGTTGTCAGACTTGCCACCCATTCTGTGAATTTCCCATGAAGGCACTGGGAAGCGCCTGTTGGCCGGGCCCCATCGGGCTGTCGGATATGCCACTTCCGCTCAGGGAGCGGGGAGCCGTGGATCATGTTAATACGTGAGCCTTCCGGTACCGAGCGTGACCTTCGTCATCACCCGGCCGGCCGCTCCGATCAGCGGTGAGCGTCCCGATCGGCCTCCTCCCGGACCGCTTCGAGTGCGCCGCGTAGTTCCGCCGGACCGACCGAACCGAGGGCCAGCCGGAGCGCCTGCGGCACGGCCGGCGTGGTGGCGAACGGTTCCGCCGTGGAGACCGCGACCCGCCGCCGCGCCAGTGCCGCCACGATCCGGTCCGGGCGGGAGTCCCGCGCCAGCGGCAGCCACCGGAAGTACGACGCCGGGTGCCCGATCCAGGGAAGCCCGGCGAGCACCTCCGAGGCGAGCGCCTGCCGCCGCCGGGCGTCCACGCGCTTGTCCGCCTCCAAGCGGTCGACGGTACCGTCGTCGAGCCACCGGCGCGCGATGGCCGCGGTCAGGGCCGGGGTGTTCCAGGTCGTGGCCCGGATGGCGGTCTCGAGGGCCGGGACGAGCTCGACCGGCGCGGCGGCGAACCCGACCCGCAGCCCGGTCGCCACACTCTTCGACAACCCCGACACGTAGACCGTGCACTCCGGCGCGAGCGCTGCCAGCGGCGGCGGCGCGTCGGTGACGAGGTAGGCGTAGGAGGCGTCCTCGACGATCGTCACGCCGTGCTGCCGGGCGATCTCGGCGAGCCGCGTGCGCTGCTCGGTGGAGAGCACCCAGCCGAGCGGGTTGTGCATCGTCGGCATCGTGTAGACCGCGCGGACCCGGCGACGGCGGCACAGCCGGTCGAACGCGTCGAGGTCGGGCCCGTCGGCGGTCACGGGCACCGGCGCGAGCTCCAGCCCGAGCGTGCGTGCGAGCACCCGGAACCCGGGGTAGGTGACGGCGTCCACCGCGACGACGTCACCCGGCCGGAACAGGGCCATCGCCGTCACCGCGAGGCCGTGCTGGGCGCCGTCGACGATCAGCACGCGCTCGCGGCCGACGGCCAGACCCCGCCGCCGCAGGTGCCGCGCGACCGCGGCCCGGTCCTCCGCGCGCCCGCGGTGCGGCTGGTAGCGCAGCAGCGCGTCGAGGTCCCCGGCCGTGGCGAGGTCCCGCAGCGCCTGGCGCAGGAGGTCGGCCTGGCCGGGGATCGAGGGCGAATTGAAGCTGAGGTCGACGGCGTCGGCTGCGACCGCCCGTTCGTCGGCGCCGTCACCGGCAGCCAGGTCGCGGACGAACGTGCCCCGCCCCTGTTCGCAGCTGACCAGCCCCATCGCTTCGAGCTCGGCGTAGACGCGGGAGGCGGTCACCACGGCGATGCCCTCGTCGGCGGCCAGCCGGCGGTGCGTGGGCAGCCGCGTGCCGGCCGGCCAGCGCCCGTCGCGGATCTTCGCCGCGAACGCGTCCACGACGACCTTGTACTTCGGCTCCCGCACGCATCCGATTGTAGGCAGGACAATTTGTGGACTGTCCTGGATCGGCCGTCCTAGCGTGACCGCCATGCACACCGCGATCCTGACCTTCGACGGTTACAACGAACTCGACTCGCTCATCGCCCTGGGCGTCCTGAACCGCGTCAAGGAGCCCGGCTGGCGGGTGTCGATCGCGAGCCCGACACCGCGGGTGACGTCGATGAACGGCGTCACGATCGAGGCGACGATCGGGCTCGAAGAGGCGTGCACGGCCGACGCCGTGATCGTCGGCAGCGGCTCGAAGACCCGCGAAGTCGTCGAGGACCCGGCGATCATGACCACCCTGGCGCGGCTCGACCCCGCCCGGCAGCTGCTCGCCGCGCAGTGCTCCGGCACGCTCGTGCTGGCCAAGCTCGGGCTGCTCGCCGACGTGCCCGCGTGCACCGACCTGACGACGAAGCCGTGGGTCCTCGCGGCCGGTGTCGAGGTGCTGAACCAGCCGTTCTTCGCCCGCGGTGAGCTCGCCACCGCCGGCGGCTGCCTGGCCTCGACCTACCTCGCGACGTGGGTCCTCGCCCGGCTCCACGGCCTCGAAGCCGCGGAGCACGCCATGCACTACGTCGCGCCCGTCGGGGAGAAGGACGACTACGTCGAGCGGGCCCTGCGCAACGTCACGCCCTACCTCGAGCCGGCCGCGATCTCCGCCTGATCGTCGCCGAAGAGGGACTTCAGGGTCACCTCGCGGTTGACCCGCACGTGCTCGACGGCTTCGGCGTGCGCGCGCTCAGCGTCCCCCGACGCGATCGCGTCGTGGAGCCGGCGGTGCTCGTCGAGCAGCTCGGTCCAGTGCTCGTTCTGGCTGGTCAACCAGCGGAGCCTGCCCTGCAGGGGCTGCAGCATCGTGGTCAGGAGCGTGTTGCCCGCGATGGCCACGATCTCGTCGTGGAAGCGCGAGTTGAGCACGGTGATCTTGGCTGCGTCGCCGCGGGCCGTGGCGCGGGCGGCGTCGGCGAGCATCCGCTCGAGCCGCTTCAGCTCCGGCGCGCCCGCCCGCTCGGCAGCGCGCCCCGCGGCGAGCCCCTCCAGCGCTTCGCGGACGTCGAACAGCTCCTCGACGTCGACGCGCGCCAGCTGCCGGACGACGATCCGGCGTGCCGACTGTTCGACCAGGAAGCCTTCGGCCTCGAGGCTGCGGATGGCCTCGCGGACCGGCACCCTGGACACGCCGAGGTCCTCGGCCAGCTCGCGCTCGACCAGCCGGTCACCCGGGCGCAGGCGGCCGGTCAGGATCCGTTCGCGCAGCTCGTCGCGCACCCGCTGCCGGGTGGCCGCGAGGGGCTGCCGTTCGCTCGCCGTCGTCACCGACTCCCCTCTCACGGAAGGTCACGCAACCTTCTGTAACCCGAGTTTAACGACCGGAGGGTTGACGGGGGCGGACATCGGGGTGATATTTGGGATGCCAAATTTTGGTATCCCAAATCGCCGTCGCTGCACGTCGATCGGAGGCCCGCATGACCGCCGCCCCGCTCACCGATTCCCAGCAAGAGACGACCGCGCCGCCGGATCCCCGGCTCTGGAACGAAGACCTCGCCCCCGCGAAGGACCGCCGGTGGAAGGTCTACGACATCTTCGCGCTGTGGATGTCCGACGTGCACAACCTCGGCAACTACACCTTCGCGGCCGGGCTGTTCGTGCTCGGCCTGTCGGCCTGGCAGGTGTTCACCGCCCTGCTGTTCGGCTTCGTGATCATCTACGTCGGCATGAACCTGATGGGCCGGATCGGGCAGCGCACCGGCGTCCCGTTCCCGGTTGTCGCGCGGATCAGCTTCGGCACCTTCGGCGCCAACCTGCCCGCCCTGATCCGCGCGATCATCGCGATCTTCTGGTACGGCATCCAGACCTACCTCGCGAGCGTGGCCATCACGCTGCTCGTGCTCACCATCGACCCCGGCCTGAAACCGTTGACCGAACACGGTTTCCTCGGCCTGCACGCGCTCGGCTGGATCTGTTTCATCGCGCTGTGGGCAGCCCAGGCGCTGATCTTGACCCGCGGCATGGAGTCGATCCGCAAGTTCCAGGACTGGTGCGGCCCGGCGATCTGGGTCGTGATGATCGCCCTCGCGGTGTGGATCCTCGCCGCCGGCCACTGGAACATCTCGTTCACCACCAGCCCGAAACAGCTCTCGACGGGTGAGCAGATCCGGCAGTGGTTCGGCGCGGCCGGGCTGATCCTGGCCACCTACGGCACGCTGATGCTCAACTTCTGCGACTTCTCCCGCAACGCACCGGACCAGAAGACCGTGCGGCGCGGCAACTTCTGGGGCCTGCCGATCAACTCGACGGCGTTCGCGCTGCTGTCGGTCGTCGTCACCGCGGGCAGCATGCAGGTGTTCGGCGAGGCCATCACCGACCCGGCCGAGCTGCTGGCCAAGGTGCACAACACGCCGGTGCTCATCATCGGCGCGCTGACCTTCGCCATCGCCACCATGGGCGTGAACATCGTCGCGAACTTCGTCTCCCCCGCCTACGATCTGGCAAACATCTGGCCGAAGCGGATCACGTTCACCATCGGCGGGATGATCAGCGCCGTCGCCGCGTTGTGCGTGCTGCCGTGGAAGCTGTACTCGTCGCCGGCGGTCGTCAACTACTTCCTCGGTGGGCTCGGCGCGTTCCTCGGGCCGCTGTTCGGGATCATGATCGTCGACTACTACCTGATCCGGCGCGGCAAGGTCGACGTCGCGCAACTGTTCGTCGACGGCGGGATCTACCCCCGGGTGAACCCTCGGGCGCTCGTGACGTTCTTCCCGACCGCCGCGCTGGCCGCGGTGATCGCGCTGGTGCCGTTCTTCGCCCCGGCCGCGCCGTACTCGTGGTTCATCGGCACGGCGTCGTCCGCGGCCCTGTACTTCGTGGTTTCGAGGAAGCACCGATGAGGATCGTCGTCACCAACTGCAACACCACCGAGGCGATGACGAAGGAGATCGAGGCCGGTGCCCGGGCCGCGGCCAGCCCGGGCACCGAGATCCTCGCCCGGACACCGAAGTGGGGTCCGGAGTCGGCCGAGGGCTGGCTGGACAGCTTCCTCTCGGCCGCCGCGGTGCTCGATCTGTTGCGGGGCTTGGAAGAACCGTTCGACGCCGTGGTGCTCGCCGGGTTCGGCGAGCACGGCCGCGAGGGCGCGCGCGAGCTGCTGGACGTGCCGGTCGTCGACATCACCGAAGCCGCCGCGCACCTCGCGTGCCTGCTCGGCCGGCGCTACGGCGTCGTGACCACTTTGGACCGGACGTGCGGGCTGATCGAGGACAGCCTGCATTCCGCCGGTGTTGCGCAGAACTGCGTCACGGTCACCGGCGCCGGGCTCGGCGTGCTGGAGCTGACCGACGAGCGCCGGACGGAGTCGGCGCTGCTGACCGCCGGCCGCCGCGCCCGTGACGCCGGGGCGGAGGTGCTCGTGCTGGGCTGCGCCGGGATGACCGGCCTCGACCGCAGGATCGCGACGATGCTGGACATCCCGGTGATCGACGGTGTCGCCGCCGCCGTCCGGCTCGCCGAGTCACTCGTCGGGCTGGGCCTGAAAACCAGCCGGGCGGGGTCGTACGCCCGGCCGCTGGACAAGAAGCGCACCTGGCCGCATTGACACCCGCCGCACCGCCCGGCGAGAATCCCCACCGCCACTGCCGTACCGCCGCCCGGTGACGAGTGGGGATCCTGGCGTCCCCGAAGGGCGGTCGAAGGTGCGAAGGCTACGCGTGCTGGGCGCGCTGGCGGTGTCCGCGAGTCTGGTCCTGGTCCCGATCAGCGGGACGGCGGTGGCGGCCTCCCCGCCGCACACCATCGTCACCGACGGCGCCAAGCTCGCCGGGATCAAGCAAGCGCTCCGGAGCGGTCACGCGTCGACCCCGCAGCGGGACGCACTGAAAGTGCTGCTGGACAAGGCGAACACCGCGCTCACCGCCGGCCCTTGGTCGGTCGTGGACAAACCGTCCGCGCCGCCGAGCGGTGACAAGCACGACTACCTGAGCCAGGCGCCCTACCAGTGGGCCAGCCAGCCGAAGACCCCGGAAAACCCGCAGGGCTGCCCGTACGTCAACCGGGACGGCCAGCGCAACCCCGAGGCCGACGCGATCACCGACCACACCTACCGGATGGTGGCCTGGGACGCGATCTACTACCTCTCGATGGCCTGGTACTACACCGGAGACGCGAAGTACGCGAAGCGGGCGGCGCTGGACATCCGGACCTGGTTCCTCGACCCGGCCACCAAGATGAACCCGAACATGACCTACGCGCAGATCGTCCCGTGCAAGAACACGGTCAGCGGCACCGGGATCATCGACTCGACCCAGTCGTTCAGCCAGGTGATCGACGCCTTCGCGCTGCTCGACGGCGGCGCTCCGGGCTGGACCGGCCAGGACCGCTCCGGCATTAAGGCGTGGCTGGGGCAGTACCTCAACTGGATGCAGACGAGCCCGCAAGCGAAGCTGGAACTGGCCGCCACCAACAACCACGGCACCTTCCTCGACCTGCAGAACGCGACGATCTCGGCGTACCTCGGCAAGCGGGACGCGGCGAAGAAGATCGTCGTGGACGCGGAGCAGAAGCGGTTCCCGGTGCAGTTCGCCGCCGACGGCAGCCAGCCGCTCGAACTCTCACGCACGATGTCCTGGCACTACGTCAACTTCAACCTCACGGCGTGGGGCCGAATGGCGGAGGTCGGGAAGAACCTCGGTGTCGACGTCTGGAAGTACCGGGCGGCCAACGGCGTGACGCTGCGGAAGGTGGTCGACCAGCTGATCCCGGGCGCCCTGCACGGCGCCGAAGCCTGGCCGCACCAGCAGATCGGCGTGTTCGACCAGTCGATCGCGGCGGACATCTTCCACGCGGCGGCGGACGAAGCCCGTGACACGGCCGCGGCGGCCGCGCTCAAGCAGATGCCGTTGCCGGCCGGGGGTGACACGTGGGCGGTGCGGGTTTCCTGCTTCCCGCTCGATCCGCCGCTGAAGTGAGCGGTCAGTTGCCGTCGGGGTTGGTGACACCCGGCGCGGACGCCTGCGCGTTGCCCGCGATGCCGTAGCGGCCCGCGCCGCCGTCGAGCTGTTCCTTCAGCGCCAGCACGGTGCTCACCCGCCCGGCCGACGAGTCGACGTTGTCCACAGTGGACAGGATCGACGTCGCCGAGGTGTCCGCGCGGACGACGCCCAGCGCGCCCGTTCCGTCGGCGGAACCGGCGTCACCGGCCAGGACGGCGCCCGCGCCGGTGCGGTCGAGCTGGGTGGCGAACCGCGCGATCGTCGCCGCCCGGTCACCCGCGCCGTCGCCGGTCGCCTGCGCGCCGGTGAGCACGATCGCCAGCTGCCCCGGCTTGACCTCGCCGCCTGCCTTCACAAAACCGCCGTCGGTGAGCCCGCCGATCGCCGCCGCCAGCTCCTCACCCGAGGACTGCGGCTTCGCCGTGGTCTTGTCCAGCAGCAGCACCGAACCGAGCAGCGCGCCGGCGAGCGTGCCGGAGTCCCCCGCGGTCGGGAACTTCGAGCCGGCCGGCTGCAGCCGCGTGACGACGTCGCGGAGCTCGTCGGCCTTGTCGGGATCGGCGAACGCGGCCGCCAGCTGCACCTCGCCGGTGACGGTCGCGCCGGCCTGGCCGATCAGCTGCTTGAGCGCGTCCCGGTCGGCCGGGCGCGCGTCCTCGGTGGTCACCAGCACCACCGACCGCTTGTCCAGCACCCCGGCGACGACCTTCGGCCCCATCGAGCCGGCAAACGCGTCGGCGTCGGCCAGCCGGGCGTTGAGCGCGTTGCGCTGCGCCTCGAGGTCGGAGACCTGGCTGCCCAGGTCCTTCTTCTCCCCCGCCAGCCCCGAAAGCAGCGAGCCGTTCAGCGCCGTCGAACCGAGCACGACCCCGACGGCCAGCGCCAGGAAGCACGATGCGATGGAAACGACGTGGTACCGCAGCGAAATCACGTGAAGAGCCCCTTGACCCAGCCGGCGAACGAATTCCAGGTGTCCCGGAGCCAGTCCAGGTAGACCGAGCCCACGTCGGACACCAGCAGGGCCGCGGCGACCACCACGACCGCGGCGAGCACGAGCAGCACGACGGCGCCGATCGACACCCGGCTGCGGTGCAGCGTCGCCACCGCCTTCCCGTCGACCAGCTTCGTGCCGAGCTTCAGCCGGGTCAGGAACGTCGACGGGTTCGACCCGGACCGGCCGTGGTCGAGGAACTCGCGCAGGGTGGCCTGGAAGCCGACCGTGACGACCAGGCTCGCGCCGTGCGCGTCGGCCAGCAGCAGCGCGAGGTCTTCGGCGTTGCCCGTCGCGGGGAACGTCACCGCGCCGATGCCGAGGTCCTGGATCCGCTCGACACCGGGCGCGTGCCCGTCGGGCTGCGCGGGCACCACGACCTCGCCGCCGCCGCGCAGGGTGACGGTGCCGATGCCGGTGGGGTCGCCGACGATGACGTCCGGCCGGTAACCCTGCACGCGCAGGGTGTCGGCGCCGGCGTCGACGCCGATCAGCACCGGCCGGTGCTCGGCGACGTACTTCTTGAGCTTCTTGAGGTCTTCGGCGTGCCCGTTGCCGCCCGCGACGACCAGCACGTGCCGGTCGCGCAGGGCGACCTTCAGCTCCGGCACGCCGACCCCGTCGAGGATCAGCGTGCGCTCGCGGCGCAGGAACTCGATGGTGTTGGCCGAGAACGCCTCGAGCTGCGTCGACATCCCGGCCTTGGCCTCGATCATCTGGTCCGCGACGCTGTCGGCGGTCTGCTCGATGCCGGAGGCGACCTGGCGCTCGCCGACGTACACGACGCCGTCGAGCAGCCGCAGTTTCGTGCCGTCCTTGATCGAGCGCAGCAGCTCACCGCCGACCGAGTCGACCAGCGGGACGCCGGCCGCGATCAGGATCTCGGGGCCCAGGTTCGGGAACCGGCCGGAGATCGACGGCGACGCGTTGACCACGCCGGCGACCTCGGCCTCGACCAGGGCGTCGGCCGTCTGGCGGTCGAGGTCCAGCTGGTCGAGCACAACGATGTCGCCGGGACTGATCCGGCGCAGCAGCTCCCGGGTGCGGCGGTCGACCCGGGCGACCCCGGTGATCCCCGGGAGGGGTTCTTGGTTCCGCGTGAGCAGGCCGGTGAGCTTCATGTGGCCGATGGTGACAAATTTGCTCGTGGGACGACGTTCGCCACGCCGTAGCCGGGGTGACTCGTTGTGGTGACCTCCCCCGCACGGGTCAGGCCTCCGACTCCTCCGACAGCGAGCCGAAATCGAGGTTCACCCAGGGGCTCCCCGGGTCCTGAAGGAGCTGGTGGTGGACCCGCACGGCCGCCGGGTACCACTCGCCGAACTCGTCGTCCTCGGAGTGCAGCACCCGGCCCATGACGTAGCCCGCCGACAGGTCGGCCCATGACTGGTGGTAGCGGCGCGCCAGCGAGCCGGCTTCGAGCACCATCAGCTCGGCGGTCAGCGCGTCGCAGTACCCGGCCGCCAGGCCCCAGCGGGCGATGTTGACCGCGCGGCCGACGTCCCACGACAACGCCGTCGTGACGAACCCGTCCGCGTCGACCAGGCCGTCGGCGCGGAACCGCTGTTCGTAGCGGGAGACCCGGCGGACGGTGTGGCGCAGCTCGTCGGCCTGGTCCTCGGCGTCGTTCTCCGCACACCAGCGGTCGACGAGCTCCGCCCAGGTCAGCGGGTCGAACTCACCACCGGTCAGGCCGAACTCGGCGGCGAACCGCAGGCGCAGCATGAGCACGAGGTTGCCCGGCGTCAGCGCGTAGCCGTCGCCGATCAGGTCAGCCATGGTGGCGCGCCAGCCGGGCGGGTCGGGCACACCCCACCAGTCCCGCAGGCCCCGGACCTCGGCGACGAAGTCGTGGTAGCGGGCGCCGAGGGTGTTCCACGGCGCCGCGTTGAGCACCGCCAGGTGCGCGCCGCACGCGAGCGCGTGCGCGATCGGCCCTTCGAGGTGCCCGTACGGCGCGGTGATCAGCCGTTCGACCTGCTCTTCCAGCGGCGTCACGTCGTCGAGGTGCGCGTCGAGCCACGGCTGCAGCGTCGCGCCCGGCAGCCGCCACTCGCCCCGTGTGCCGCGGTTGAACACGACCCGCTCGTGCCGCCCGACCCCGTCGACCGCCCAGTCCAGCGCGCCGCTCATCGCCACCACGTCCGGGCCGAGGTCGGGCAGCGCGCCGCGGGTGAAGACCTGCAGGAACTCGTCACCGCCGGTCTCGAAGTAGACGTTCGGGAAGGTCTCCGCACGCTCGTCGAGGATGCTCACGGCGTCCACCCGCCGGATCGGGACGAACAGCTCCTCCCCGGCGAGCAGGCCGAGGTAGCGGTCGAGGTCGCCGTCCCGCCGCGCGGCGGCGAGCTGGGCCTCGAGGTCGGCGGGCGGCGGCAGGATCACGGGGCGGCTCCCTCCGCTCGGCCGGTCAGCACGACGAGCTTGCCCGCCGTCCGGTTGTGCTCCAGGTCGTCGTGCGCCTGCCGGATCTCCGCCATCGAGTACACCTTCGCCGGGCCGAGGCTCGCTTCGCCGGCGGCGATCCGGTCGAGGTGACGCTGGAGGACGGAGGCGGGCAGGTCGTCCGCCTCACCACCATAAGCGGTCAACCGCACCCCGGCGGGAAGGTATCCGATCGGATAGAAGTTCGAGATCGTCCACTGATTGGACAACATGCCCGTGAAGCACACGGTGCCGTGCACACGGGTGGCTTTCAGGGTGTCGGGCAGGGTCGGGGTGCCGACCAGTTCGAGGGCCGCGTCGACGCCGTCCGGGAGGATCTTCCGGACCTGCTTCGCGACGTCGCCGTCGTCGAGGAGAGGGTGGTCGACGCCGTGTTCGGCCAGCGTGTCCAAGCGATCCGCCTGCCGGGTGGTGGCGAAGACCGTGGCGCCGAGGTCTTTCGCCAGCGCCGCCGTGGCGAAGCCGAGCGCTGAGGTTCCGCCGCGGATCAGCAGCGTCTGGCCCGCACGCAGGTCGAGGCCGGTGGTGAGCGAGCCGTACGCGGTCTGCAGCGTCTCCGGGACCTGCCCGATGACCTCCCAGGGCAGCTCGGAGCGAAACGGGATGACCTGCTTCTTCGGGACCACCGTGTATTCGGCGTAACCGCCGTCGAAGGTGCGGCCCATCCCGCCCATCATCGTGGCGACCTGCTGCCCGGGCGTGAGCTCCCCGTCCGGGTCCGCGTCGACCACGCCGACGGCCTCGATGCCGGGCACCCGCGGGAACGTGACGCCGTCGGCCAGGCCGAGGCGGGTGTGCAGCTCGGACCGGTTGAGGCCGAACGCCTTCACCGCGATCCGCACCCAGCCGGGCTTCACCTCCGGCAGCGGGAGGTCCGTCAGCTCGAGGTTCTCGACGGGACCGGGTTCTCGGAGTACCACCGCGCGCATCCTGAGTCCTTTCTTCGCAAGCGAACAGTCCGCACAACAACTGTCCGCGCGAGTACTATTCCCGGAGTGAGCTTGTCCCGAGACCACGACGCGGCCTGGCGGGGCTTCCTGCGCTCGTCGGCGCTGCTGCTGCGGGTGCTCGACGCGGAGCTGCGGGCCGAGCACGGCATGTCGCACCGCACGTACGACGCGCTGGTCCAGCTGTCCGAGGCGCCCGGGCGGCGGCTGCACATGAAGGACCTGGCCGCGGCGCTGGTGCACAGCCCGAGCGGCTTGACGCGGATCGTGGACGGGTTGGAAAAGTCGGGCTACGCGCGGCGCGAACCGGACCCGGCGAACCGGCGGTCGACGCTGGTCGTGCTCACCGCGGAAGGTCTTGCGGCGCTGGAGAAGGCGTGGCCCACGCACGTGCGAGGGGTGCAGCGGTACTTCGCCGACCAGCTGAGCCGCGAGGACGCGCGGATGCTCGCGGAGGTGTTCGGGCGGATCACCGCGGACCTGGACGAAGGCGACCGTCCGGAGTCCTGAGCCAGGAGTTCTCCCCGTCGTTGAAGGTCACCGAGATCGCCAGTTCCATGGCGGCGGTGAACTCGGCGAGCGCCGCCTGTTCGATCGTCGCGTTGCGGCTGCCGATGGCCGCGGTCACCTGCTTGTACTTCTTCCACTCGGGCGGCGTGAGCAGGTCGGAGTCGAACGCCGAGGTCTCCGGCGGCGGAGGAAGAGCTTCGAGTTCGACGTCGGCCAGTGCCCGCGCCCGAACGGCGTCGGCCAGCCCTTCCGTCACGTCCGGCAGCACTCGCGGCTCCTCGGCGGGCGGCACCGTGCCCGCGGTGTGGACAAAGGCCTCGTCGCCGTCCAGCGTGAACCGGAGGACAACGTTGTACATCGGTGTCGGCGCGCCGTTGCGGAAGAAGACCTCAGGCCGGGCCGCGCGGTCCGAACCGAGCCACACCGCGAACCTCGAGGCCCGGTCCTGCCGGGCGGCCTCTTCCAGGCGTCTCAGCTGCTCCGACTGCGTCCGGTTGGTCGCGACGGTCGCCCGCACCGCGATCGCGGCGGCGATCAGCGCGAGCAGGGCGATGACCGCGGAGCCCAGGCTGAACCACACGGACAGCCAGTCCGTGATCTTCGGTTCGTCGGCGAGCTGGGACACGTCTCACCTTCGCGGCTACTTCTTCTTGGCCCGCTTGCGTTTCGGCTCGAAGTCGGCCTTGTCCTTTTCCGCCGTCGCGAGGAGCTCCTCGGCGTGGGCGCGGCCCGTCTCGTTGTCCATGCCGGCAAGCATCCGGGCCAGCTCGCTGACCCGGTCGGCCTGGCTCAGGTTCTTCACGCCACTGCGCGTGACACCGCCGCTGTGCCCCTTGTCCACCACCAGGTGCTGGTCGGCGAACGCGGCGACCTGCGGCAGGTGCGTGACCACCAGGACCTGGTGGGTCCGCGCCAGCCGGGCCAGCCGGCGGCCGATCTCGATCGCCGCGCGGCCGCCGACCCCGGCGTCGACCTCGTCGAACACCAGCGTCTGCACCGTGTCCGCGTGCGCGAGGACCACCTCGATCGCCAGCATCACCCGCGACAGCTCACCGCCGGACGCGGCCTTGTGCACCGGCAGCGGGGGCGCGCCGTCGTGCGCGCGCAGCAGCAGCTCGACGTCGTCGACGCCGTCCGCGCCGGCGTGCACCGCGCGGCCGTCGAGAACCAGCGCGTGGGTGTCGCCGTGCTCGGCCGGGCGCTGCTCGACCGTCACCTCGATCGCGGCCTGGCCCATCGCCAGCCCGGACAGCTCCCGCGTGATCTCCGCCGCCAGCTCGGCCGCGGCCTTTTCCCGGGCCGCCGAAACCTCGACGGCGTGCGCGGCCAGCTGCACCGCGAGCTGGTCGCGCCGCATGGCCAGCTCCGCCAGCGCCTCTTCCGAAGTGTCCATGGATTCCAGGCGGCGCCGGGCGTCGTCGGCCCAGGCAAGCACACCCTCGACGTCCGCCGCATACTTGCGGGTCAGCCGCTTGAGGTCACCCTGGCGCGCCAGGACCTTCTCCAGCAACGCCGGGTCGGCGTCCAGCGTCTCGACGTAACTGCCGAGCTCAGCCCCGACATCGGCCAACAGCACCGACGCCTCCTCCAGCCGCGGCGCCAGCTCGCGCAGCACGGCGTCTTCGGACGTCGAGAGCCGCCGCAGCGCCTCAGAAACCAGGCCGGCCGCGCTCGGGACGTCCGGGTCGCCGTCCAGCGAACCCGACACTGCGACGTGCGCTTCGGTCGCGGTAGCGCGCAACTCGTCGACCGCTGCGAGCCGCTTGATCTGGGCGGTGAGCTCGACGTCCTCGCCCGGTTCCGGCGCGACGGCGTCGATCTCGGTGAGCCCGTGCTTGAGCAGGTCGGCCTGCTGGGCCAGCTCCCGCGAGCGGGTCGAGCGCTCGGTCAGCTCGGCGATCACCGCCAGCCACTCGGAGCGGATCTCCTGGTACGCGCGCAACGGCTTCGCGACCGAGTCGCCGGCGAACCGGTCGATGACCGCGCGCTGCTCGGCGGGCCGCAGCAGCCGCAGCTGGTCGTTCTGCCCGTGCACCGCGATCAGCTGTTCGGACAGCTCCGCGAGCACGCCGACCGGCACGGACCGGCCGCCCAGGTGGGCCCGGGACCGCCCGTCGACGGCGACCGCGCGCAGCGCGATCACGCTGCCGTCTTCGTCCACGTCCGCACCCGAATCGGTGACGATCCGTTCGGCGCCTTCGACGCCCGAGTAGGTGAACCGTCCTTCCACGAACGCCTTGAGCATCCCCGTCCGGACCTTGGACACCTCGGCCCGGCCCCCGGACAGCAGGTGCAGCCCGGTGACGACCATGGTCTTTCCCGCACCCGTCTCACCGGTGACAACGGTGAAGCCCGCGTGCAGTTCCAGCAGGGCGTCCTCGATGACTCCGAGGCCCTGGATGCGCATCTCGGCCAGCACGCCGCCTACCGTAGCGGCCCCCACCGACACTCTGCGCGCGCGGGACCCCGGCGAGTCGCCGATATGTTCGAACGAATCGGCGAGCGGTCTCTACTCGCAGGGGCGCGCGTGCCGCTCGCGCCAGCTCTTCACCGGGAGCGAGAACTTCTGCACCAGCCGGTCGGTGAACGGGCCGTCCCACAGCCGGACCAGCCGGACGGGGGTCTTGCCGCACGTCACGCGCACGCGGGCGCCCGGCGGCAGCTCGATGAGCCGGCCGCCGTCGCAGGTCAGGACGGCGGACGAGCCGTCGGGGTCGATCCCGACGGTGATCACCGAGTTCCGCGAGACGACCAGCGGCCGCGCGAACATCGCGTGCGCGTTGCTCGGCACCACCAGCAGCGCCTGGACGTCCGGCCAGATGATCGGGCCGCCCGCCGAAAACGCGTACGCCGTCGAACCGGTCGGTGTGGCGCACAGCACACCGTCGCAGCCGAAGGCGGACACCGGCCGGCCGTCGACCTCGATCAGCGCGTCCAAGACCCGCTCGCGCGTGCTCTTCTCGACGCTGGCTTCGTTGAGCGCCCAGGTGCGGGCGAGCTCGGTGCCGCCGTCGGTGACCGTGACGTCGATGGTCATCCGCTCTTCGACCTGGTAGTCGCCGTCGACGACCCGCTGCACGGTGTCGGCCAGCGCGTCCGAGTCGGCCTCGGCGAGGAAGCCGACACGGCCGAGGTTCACGCCGAGCACCGGCACCCCGGCCGGGCGGGCCAGCTCGGCCGCGCGCAGCAGGGTGCCGTCACCGCCGAGGACGAAGACCAGCTCGACGCCCGCGGCGGGGTTCTCGTCCGGGCCCACGACGGTGCAGGTCGCGCCGACCCCGTGCTCGTCGGGGTTGATCAGCGCGCAGACGTCCTCCTCGATCACCCGGATCCGGATGCCGGCCTTGGCGAAGCGCGCCGAGACCTCGCGTGCGGCCTCACCCGTCGCTTCACGATCGGGGTGCACCATGAGGAGAACTTCACGTTCGGTGGTCATGCGGGCCCTTCCTCGACGGCGGTTCGGACGAGCCGCTCGGCCTCAGACCTGTCTACCGCGTCCACAGTGGACTCGGCCACGTGTTCTTTCTTCAGCCAGACGAAGTACTCGACGTTCCCGGACGGCCCGGGCAGCGGGCTGGCGGTCACCCCGCGCAGCGCGAGCCCCAGTTTTGCGGCCTCGTCGAGAACACCGAGCACGGATTCGGCACGCAGCTCGGGGTCGCGCACGACACCCCCGCTGCCGAGGCGGTCCTTGCCCACCTCGAACTGCGGTTTCACCATCGGCACCAGGTCGGCGCCTTCGCGTGCGCAGGCGGCGAGCGCGGGCAGCACGATCTTGAGCGAGATGAACGAGAGGTCGCCGACGACGAGGTCGACCTGACCGCCGAGGTCTTCGGGAGTCAGGTTGCGAACATTGGTGCGGTCCATGACCACTACACGTTCGTCGGTGCGGATCCGCCAGTCGAGCAGCCCGCGGCCGACGTCGGCGGCGAGCACGGTCGCGGCGCCGTTCCTCAGCAGGACGTCGGTGAAGCCGCCGGTGGACGCGCCGGCGTCGAGGCAGCGCTTGCCCTCGACGCTCAGGCCGGTGAACGCTTCGAGCGCGCCGAGCAGCTTGTGCGCGCCGCGCGAGGCCCAGCCGGGGTCGTCCTCGTCCTTCACGACGATCGGCGCGCCGGACTCCACGCCGGTGGCGGGTTTGGTCGCCACCATGCCGCGCACGGTGACCTTGCCGCCGGTGATCAGGGCCGACGCTTGCTCGCGCGACCGCGCGAGGCCGCGCCGAACCAGTTCCGCGTCGAGGCGGGCCCGCTTGGGCACGCCGGTCAGACCTTGTCGATGCTGGACAGGGCGACCGTCAGCTCGGTGTGCACGGCCTCGAAGCGCTCGACGTGCTCACCGAGCGGCAACGCGTCCAGGTCGTCCAGGCCGGCGACGGCTTCTTCGATGCCGGCCCGCGGGTCGGTCTGCTGCGAGAACGAACCGGGCGGGGGGCCCGGGACGGGGTACGGGTGATCCTGCACGTCACAAACGGTATCAGTCAGGACAGGCCGAGCCGCGCCTCGGCGGCTCCGGCGACCTTCGTGACGCCGGACTCCCAGGCCACGTGGCACAGGGCACGCAGCAGGTCCAGGTCGTCACCCTCACCGTCCGCGACGAGCGCGTCGTTTTCCACGCGGACCGTCCAGCCGGGACGGGGCCCGATCTTCAGGTCTTCGGCCGCTTCGGTGAGCGCGGTGAGGTCCGCCGCGAGGTAGGTGCCGCGCTCGGCCGGGATGGCTTCGATCAGCTGTTTCGGCGTCGCGACCCCGGAGAGCACAACGAGGGAGTCGATGCCCGCGGCGACCGCGCCGGCGATGTCGGTGTCCAGCCGGTCACCGACCACGAGTGGATGCTCCGCACCGGCCGACTTCGCCGCCGTCTCGAACAGCAGTGGCTCCGGCTTCCCGGCGACCAGCGGTTCGACGTCGGTGGCGGTGCGCAGCGCGGCGACCATCGAGCCGTTGCCGGGCAGCAGGCCACGCTCGCTGGGGAGCGTGGCGTCGACGTTGCACGCCACCCACAGCGCACCCGCGCGGATGGCCAGGCAGGCTTCGGCCAGCGCGGCCCAGGTGTTGTCGGGCGAGTGCCCCTGCACGACCGCCTTGACGCCGTCGCCGTTCTCCCGCACCGGCTTCAGCCCGGCTCCGGCGACCTCGGCAGCCAGCGACCCGGTGCCGATGACGAGGACCTCGGCGCCGGGCTCGAGCCGCTCCTTCAGCAGCACGACCCCGGCCTGGGCGCTGGTGTGCACCTCACCGGCCTCGGCGGGCATGCCGAGCTCGGTGAGGTGGTCGACGACCTCAGCCGGCGCCTTGGACGCGTTGTTCGTCACGAAGCGCACCGGTGTGCCGTGCTCGCGGGCCGCGTGGACGGTCTCCGGGGCGCCCGGGATCACCCGGGCGCCGTGGTAGACGGTGCCGTCGAGGTCGAACAGGACCGCGTCGTAGGCCGCGAGCAGGGCATCACTCATCGGTGGCTTCGGTGTCCTTCTCCTCGGCGGCCTTCTCTGCGTCCTGCTCGACGGCCTTCGGCTCGGCGACCTTCTCGGTGGTCTCCGGCTCCGCGGCCTTCGGCTCCGCGACCTTCGCTTCGGCTGCCTTCTCCGCGGCCTTCTCGGCGTCCGCCGGCCCGTTCGCCAGCTCGGCGGCGCGCTCGGCCGCGTCGGTCTCGTCCTCGGCGTCGGCCTCGGCCGAGTTGAGGAACCACCGGACGGCCTCGTCCTCGCGCCCGGCGGCGGCGAGGTTGTCGGCGTAGGCGTAGAAGAGGCGCGCACTCCACGGGTCGCGCTTCTCCGCCTTGAGGTCGGCACCCTGCAGCGAAACGACGGCGGCGTCGAGCTGCCCGAGATCCCGCCGCGCACCGGCGGCGACGATCGCGAGCTCGACCTGAGTGGCCTTCGCCAGCTTCGCCGTGTCAGCTTCCTTCGCGAGGTCGAGAGCCCGCTCGGGCCGGCCCAGCGCCCGCTCGGCGTCGGCGATGATGGCGATGTGGTCGTCGCTGCGGGTCATCCGGCGGACGGCCCGCAGTTCCGAGAGCGCCTCCGACCAGTTGCCGGCGTGGTAGGCGACCAGGCCCAGCGCCTCGCGCACGATCGGGACACGGGAGGCCTTGGCCTTCGCGTACTTGGCGTGCTCGAGCGCGGCTTCGGGGTCGCTGTCCATCAGGCCACCGGCCGCGACCAGGTGCTTCCCGACGGTCTCCGCGAGCCCCTTCGGCAGCGTCCGCAGCTCGCGGCGGACCTCTTCGTCGAGGTCCGAGTACTCGATGTCCTCGGGCAGCTCGGGCGCTTCGAGGAGCTCCTTGGCGAGGGCCTCGTCGTCGAGCGGGCCACCGACCCGGGGCCGCGGGTCACGACGCGGCCGGTCGTCCCGACGGTCCTTGCGGTCGTAGTCCCGAGCCGCGGGGCGGCTGTCACTCGAGGTGCTGTCGCGCTTGTCCGAGTCGCGGTAGCCGCTGCTGGAACGCTCACCCTGGTTGTCGCGGCTGTCGTCACGGCGCTTGAAGCTGCTGGAGTCGTCACGACGGGCGGGACGCCGGTCGTCGTCACGCTTGAAGCCACCGGTACGGGGACCACGGTCGTCGTCACGCTTGTAACCGCCGGTGCGGGGGCCACGGTCGTCATCGCGGCGCTGGTAGCTGCCACGCGAGTCGTTCCCACCGCGGTTGCGGTCGTCATCACGCTTGAAGCCGCCCGTGCGGGGGCCACGGTCATCGTCACGGCGCTGGTAGCCGCCACGCGAGTCGCTTCCGCCACGGTTGCGGTCGTCATCACGCTTGTAACCGCCGGTACGGGGACGGTCATCGTCGCGACGCTGGTAGCTGCCACGAGAATCGCTTCCGCCACGGTTGCGGTCGTCATCACGCTTGAAGCCGCCGGTACGGGGACCACGATCGTCGTCGCGACGCTGGTAGCTGCCACGCGAGTCGCTTCCGCCACGGTTACGTTCGTCCGAACGGAATCCACCGCGGTCATTCCGCGAGTCATTTCCGCCACGATTACGGTCATCCGAGCGATAACCGCCGCGGGAGTCACTTCCGCTGCGCCCGCGATCGTCCGAACGGAAACTGCCGCGGTCACCCCGCGAGTCATTTCCGCCGCGATTGCGGTCGTCCGAACGGTAACCGCCGCGGTCGTTCCGCGAGTCACTTCCGGCGCGGCCACGGTCGTCCGACCGGGAGCCACCGGTGCGAGCACCACGGTCGTCGTCGCGGCGCTGGTAGCCGCCGCGGTCGTCCGAGCGGAAACCACCCGAACGAGTGCCGCCGCGGTCGTCGTCGCGACGGCCGGAGCCGCTGCGGTCCTCCCAGCGCGGCTTGCGGTCGCCGTACGACGACTTGCCCTGGGGGCGGCCGCCACCGGGCCGGCCGCCGCGGTCGTCGTTACCGCGGCCCGAGCTCTCGGGCCGGCCACCGGAACGGGCGCCGCGGTCCTCGTAACGGCCACCGCCGGAGCGGGCGGGCCCGTCGGAGTACCGGCTGCTGCCACCACCCGATCGGCCGCCGGAGTCACGGCCGGCGTACCCACCGCCGCTGCGGCGGTCATCGGACTTACCACCGCTGTCACGGCTCTGACCTGCGTATCCGCCGCGCTGGTCGCGAGGACCGTCGGCACCGCGGAAGGGCTTGCCGCCACCGCGGACCCCGCGGTCGTCACGGCGAGGGCGGCCCTGGTACCCACCGTCGCGGCCGCCGCGGTCCTGCCGGCCGCCGCCGGCACCTCGTCGGTCTCCCCCGGGTCCGTCCGACCGGCCCCGGGAGCCTTCGTCCCGGCGTGCCGACCGGCCGGACCCATCATCGCTTGAGTCTCGTCGACCGAACTCGGACACCTGGCCTCCTGCCATGGAAAAAATCTTGTTCTGGACATACGCGTACGGCCCGCTAGGGCAGCCAACTGGCTATCCTAACGGGCCGTACGGAAGGTAAGTTCGGCGGTGTCCTACTCTCCCACAACCCTTCGGTTGCAGTACCATCGGCGCTATCAGGCTTAGCTTCCGGGTTCGGAATGGGACCGGGCG
>NZ_JBITCJ010000009.1:0-48100 GCF_044453095.1 Amycolatopsis sp. NPDC051758
ACGCGCTGGCAACGTAGGATAAGGGTTGCGCTCGTTGCGGGACTTAACCCAACATCTCACGACACGAGCTGACGACAGCCATGCACCACCTGTACACCAACCACAAGGGAAGCCCCATCTCTGGGGATGTCTGGCGCATGTCAAGCCCAGGTAAGGTTCTTCGCGTTGCATCGAATTAATCCACATGCTCCGCCGCTTGTGCGGGCCCCCGTCAATTCCTTTGAGTTTTAGCCTTGCGGCCGTACTCCCCAGGCGGGGCGCTTAATGCGTTAGCTACGGCACGGACAACGTGGATGTCGCCCACACCTAGCGCCCAACGTTTACAGCGTGGACTACCAGGGTATCTAATCCTGTTCGCTCCCCACGCTTTCGCTCCTCAGCGTCAGTATCGGCCCAGAGACCCGCCTTCGCCACCGGTGTTCCTCCTGATATCTGCGCATTTCACCGCTACACCAGGAATTCCAGTCTCCCCTACCGAACTCAAGTCTGCCCGTATCGACCGCACGCTCCACGTTAAGCGTGGAGATTTCACGGCCGACGCGACAAACCGCCTACGAGCTCTTTACGCCCAATAAATCCGGACAACGCTCGCACCCTACGTATTACCGCGGCTGCTGGCACGTAGTTAGCCGGTGCTTCTTATCCAGGTACCGTCACTTGCGCTTCGTCCCTGGCGAAAGAGGTTTACAACCCGAAGGCCGTCATCCCTCACGCGGCGTCGCTGCATCAGGCTTTCGCCCATTGTGCAATATTCCCCACTGCTGCCTCCCGTAGGAGTCTGGGCCGTGTCTCAGTCCCAGTGTGGCCGGTCACCCTCTCAGGCCGGCTACCCGTCGTCGCCTTGGTAGGCCATTACCCCACCAACAAGCTGATAGGCCGCGGGTTCATCCTGCACCGCCAGAACTTTCAACAACACTTCATGCGAAGCGTTGTGATATCCGGTATTAGACCTCGTTTCCAAGGCTTATCCCAGAGTGCAGGGCAGATTACCCACGTGTTACTCACCCGTTCGCCACTCATCCCCACCCGAAAGTGGTTCAGCGTTCGACTTGCATGTGTTAAGCACGCCGCCAGCGTTCGTCCTGAGCCAGGATCAAACTCTCCAACAATGAATAGTTTAATCGAGGCAAGTTACTGCTCTCAAAGGAACCTCATACGAGGTTCATAAAATAAGCTCTACTGGCTTAGTTCACTAGCACACTGTTGAGTTCTCAAGCAACACACTCTGGACTCACCGCCTTATCAGCGGCTATATCCTCGGCAGTTGTTCCAAGCGATATTCACAAGCTTTTGGTCGAGCATGCCTAAGCCTACGGTGTTAGTCGTAGGGATTCGGCGGCCGCTCGTGGGCCGACGCTGAACATTACCCGGTCCGATCCGCGGTGTCAACCCGCTCGTCCCGTCCTGGCCTCCGGGGCTTGCGGCCCCGGTGTGACCCGGTGTTCCTGGCGACGAAGAGAAGATTACATGCCCCGAAACCGGTCCCGAACAGGGGGGTCACTTAACGCCATTGCCGCAGGTCAGAGCGTATTCAACGCCCTTACGACGGCAGGGTCGGCAAGTACCGCGGCGGGACCCGGGCCGGAGCCACTCGGGAGAAGTCCGCCGCGAGCGCGAGCATCCGGGCGTCCGACCACCGGGCGCCCATGAACGAGATGCCCACCGGGAGGGGTCCGGCAAACCCCGCCGGCACGGTCACGTCCGGGTAGCCCGCGACCGCGGCCGGGGTCGACGACGGGATCACGTCGTTGTCCCCCACCGCGCAGTCGGTCTTCCACGCGGGCGGGTTGGTCGGCGAAACGATCGCGTCGAGGTGGTCCTTCGCCAGGGTCTCGTCGAGGGACCGGCGAGCGAGGTCCGACAGCTCGGCGCGGCCGGCGAGGTAGCCCGGGTCGGTCGGCGGCGGCGCGGCCAGCGCCTGCTCGAACAGCTCCTGGCCGGCGAAGCACGTCTGCTCCAGCGGGTCCGCGCGGTTGTAGGCGATCAGCTCGGACAGGTTCCGCGGGCCTCGAGGGCGCGTCGCCAGGTAGGCGTCGATGTCGCGGTGGAACTCCGTGAGCAGGGCCGGGAACTCCAGCTCACCGAGCCGGGCCTGGTACGGCGGAGTCACCTCGACGACCGTCGCACCGGCCTTGACCAGGGAGTTCCGCGCGGACGTCATGATCGCGTCCGTGGCCGGGCCGAGCACCGGCAGCCGCCACAGCCCGATCCGCGCCCCGCGCAGCACGCCCGGCCGAAGCAGCTTCGCGTAGTCCGTCGGCTGGGACTTCGGGTACTGCGACGTGGCCGGATCCGAAGGGTCGCGCCCCTGCAGCGCCGACAAGGTCAAGGCGACGTCGACGACGTTGCGGGCGATCGGGCCCGCGGTGTCCTGCTCGGCCGAGATCGGCACCACGCCGGTGCGGCTGACCAGGCCGAGGCTGGGTTTGTGCCCGACCGTGGCGGTCATCCCCGCGGGGCAGACGATCGAGCCGTCGGTTTCGGAGCCGATGGCGACCTGGGCCAGTGACGCGGCGACGCCGGCCGCGGACCCGGCGGACGACCCGCACGGGTTGCGGTCCAGCACGTACGGGTTGTTCGTCTGGCCGCCCACGCCCGACCAGCCGGAAGTCGGCTTCGCGGCGCGGAAGTTCGCCCACTCGGACAGGTTGGCCTTGCCGAGGATGACGGCCCCGGCGTTGCGAAGCCGCGTTATGAGCGTCGCGTCCTTCGCGGGATAGCTGCGCAGGGCCCGCGACCCCGCCGTCGTCCACTGGTCACGCGTGTCGACGTTGTCCTTGACCAGCACCGGGATGCCGTCGAGCGGGCCACGCAGGTGGTGCGCGCGCCGCCGGGCGTCACTCTCCCGAGCCTGGGCCAACGCCGAAGGGTTCAGCGCCAGGACGGCGTTCACCTTGCCGTCGATCCGGTGGATCCGCTCGAGATAGGTGCCGGTCAGGCCCACCGCGGTGAGCCGGCCGGACGCCATCCGCGCCTGCAGCGCCGGGATGTCGGCGGCGTCGAGGTCGAACTTCGACGAAGGAGACGCCGTGGCGGGCGCCGCGGGGACGAGCACGAGTGCGGCGGCCAGGATCGCGAGGAACACCGGCCGCCGCCCCATCAGAGCACCGGCAGCAGGGTGCGGAGTTCGTACGGGGTGACCGCGCTGCGGTAGTTGTCCCACTCCACGCGTTTGTTCCGCAGGAAGAAGTCGTAGACGTGCTCACCGAGGGCTTCCGGCAGGAGCTCGGACTTCTCCATCTCGGCCAGGGCCTCTCCCAGGTTCTGGGGCAACTGCGAGTAACCGGCGGCGCGGCGCTCCGAGTCACTCAGCTGCCAGATGTTGTCCTCGGCGGGCGGCGGCAGCTCGTACCCCTTCTCGATCCCCTTGAGCCCGGCGGCGAGGATGACCGAGTACGCGAGATACGGGTTGCACGCCGAGTCCAGCGTACGGATCTCCACCCGTCGGGATGACGCCTTTCCGGGTGAATACATCGGCACCCGGACCAGCGCCGAGCGGTTCGCCCGGCCCCACGAAACCGTCGTCGGCGCCTCGCTGCCGCTGATCAGGCGCTTGTAGGAGTTCACCCACTGGTTCGTGACCGCGGAGATCTCCTTGGCGTGGTGCAGCAGGCCGGCGACGAACGCCTTGCCGGTCTCCGACAGCTCGTGCGGGTCCTCGGCGTCGTAGAAGGCGTTGCGATCACCCTCGAACAGGCTGATGTGGGTGTGCATCCCGGAGCCGGGCTGATCGGTGAACGGCTTCGGCATGAACGTCGCGCGCACCCCCTGGGTCAGCGCGACCTCCTTGACGACGTAGCGGAACGTCATCACGTTGTCGGCCATGGTCAGCGCGTCGGCGTAGCGGAGGTCGATCTCCTGCTGGCCCGGCGCACCTTCGTGGTGGCTGAACTCGACCGAGATGCCCATTGCCTCGAGGGTCTCGATGGCGTGGCGCCGGAAGTGCGTCGCCGTGGCGTGGCTGGCCTGGTCGAAGTAGCCGCCGTTGTCCGCGGGCTCCGGCTCGCTGCCGTCCTCCGGCAGGTTCGCGAGGAGGAAGAACTCGATCTCCGGGTGCACGTAGCAGGTGAAACCCGCTTCGGCCGCCTTCGAGAGCTGGCGGCGCAGGACGTGCCGCGGGTCGGCCCACGACGGCGAGCCGTCCGGCATCGCGATGTCGCAGAACATGCGGGCCGAGTACGGGCTGCCGTCGGGGGTTTCCCAAGGCAGGACCTGGAAGGTGGCGGGGTCCGGTTTGGCGACCATGTCGGATTCGTAGACGCGCGCGAACCCTTCGATGGCCGAGCCGTCGAAGCCGATTCCCTCGGTGAAAGCGCCTTCGAGCTCGGCCGGGGCGACCGCGACGGACTTGAGGAACCCCAGCACATCGGTGAACCAGAGACGGACGAAACGGATGTCGCGCTCCTCGAGCGTGCGAAGCACGAATTCCTGCTGGCGATCCATGGCCGCACCCTAACGACAGCGTGTTAACGGGATGTTTCACGACGCGCCGAGGGTGACGAAGTCAGCTCGCGAGCACCGGAACGGGCTTCTTCGCCCGCTTGATGGCCAGCGAGGCCACGGACGCCAGAACCGCCAGAACCGCGGCCGAATACCAGGCCAGGTTGTAGTTTCCGAGCTGGTCACGGACCAGCCCCGCGGCCGACGCGGCGAACGCGGCACCCAGCTGGTGGCAGGCGAAGACCCAGCCGAACACGATCGGGCCGGCGTCGCCGAACGCGCGGACGCAGAGCGCGACCGTCGGCGGGACCGTGGCCACCCAGTCGAGGCCGTAGAACAGGATGAACGCCCACATGCTCGGCTGCACGGAGTTCGTGAACAGCTGCGGCAGCAGCGCCAGCGAAAGGCCGCGCAGGGCGTAGTAGACGCCGAGCAGGATCCGCGGGTCGACGCGGTCGGTGAGCCAGCCGGAGAAGATCGTGCCGACCACGTCGAAGACGCCGACCAGGGCGAGCAGGCCCGCGGCCGTCGTCTGCGGCATGCCGTGGTCGTGCGCGGCCGGGACGAAGTGGGTGCCGACCAGGCCGTTCGTCGTTGCGCCGCAGATCGCGAAGCCGACCGCGAGCAGCCAGAACGTCCGCGTGCGGGCCGCCGTCCCCAGGACGCTGAGGGCGCGCCGGGCCGAGCCGGTCTTCGACGCCGGGCGCGTGACCTCCGCGTCGGCGGGTGCGCCGTAAGCCGTGGTGCCGACGTCGGCGGGGTGGTCGCGGATCACCAGCAGAACCACCGGGACGACGGCGAGCGCGGCGATCGCGATCACCAGCGACGCCGTCCGCCAGCCGGAACCCTCGGCCAGGTTCGCGATGAGCGGCAGGAAGATCAGCTGGCCGGTGGCGCCGGCCGCGGTCAGCACACCGGTGACCACCCCGCGGCTGCGGACGAACCACCGGGCCGCCACGGTCGCGGCGAAGCTCATCGCCATCGAGCCGGTGCCCGCGCCGATCAGCACTCCCCAGCAGAGCACCAGCTGCCAGCTCGCGGTCATGAACACCGTGCCGGCCGCGCCGAGGGCGATGACGAACAACGCGGTCGCCGAGACCCGGCGGATGCCGAACCGCTCCATCAACGCCGCCGCGAAGGGCGCGAAGAGGCCGTAGAGCACGAGGTTGACCGAGACGGCGGAGCTGATTGTGGCCGTCGACCAGCCGAACTCCTGGTGGAGCGGGTCGATGAGGACGCCGGGGGCCGAGCGGAAGCCGGCGGAGGCGAGCAACGCGACGAAGGCGGCACCGGCGATCAGCCAGGCGCGGTGCAGCTTCGGGGCAGGGCGGGTCTCAACAGTCACCCCAGCAGTTTCACCGCGCGCGCGACCCGCCGAAAGTGGCCTGAAGGACATCATCCGCAAGGATCCGGCCACGGCTAGGCTTTGGGGATGTCCCGCCTCACCCTGCTGCTCGTGGTCCTCCTGACGGCCGGGTGCACCGGTTCGCCGGACACGCGCGGGCCGTTCCCCGCGGGTGCCGACCTGGTCCGCGACGCGGCGACGTCGTTCGCCTCGGTGCGCAGCGTGCACTTCGCGGCCGGCGTCAACGGTGTGCTGCCGGGCTTCCCGCTCCGGCTCATCGAGGGTGACGCGACCCTCGGCGACGGCGGGGCCGCGACCGGCACGGCCGACGTCCAGTTCGGCGACGACCACACGAAGTTCCGCTTCACCGTCAAGGACGGCGAACTCACCACGGACCCCGACGTCGCCCGCGGCCGGATCCCCTCGATGTACGACGTCGGCCGGTTCCTCGGCCCGTCCGCCGGGCTGAAACGGCTGCTCGACGGCGTGACGGACGCGAAGACCGAGGGCAAGGAGAACGTCGACGGCGCCGCGGCCCTGCGGGTCGGGGGGCGGGTGCCGGCGGCCGTCGCGCACGGCGTGCTGCCCCAGATCCACGACGACATCATCGTCAAGGTGTGGGTCTCGGCGGACGGGCCGCGGCGGTTCGCCCGGCTCTGGGTGCAGGTGCCGCCGGCCGGCGACCACCTCAGCCCGGTGATGTTCGAACTGTCGCTGACCAACCAGGGCGAGCCGGTCGACCTCGGCTAGCAGCGGGTGTCGGCGGCGGTGCCGTCGATCAGGTAAGTGATGCCCGCGCGATCGACGCACGCGTTGCCGTCGAGGAAGACCGTGTGCTGGACACCCTCGTAGGTCAGCAACGCGCTCTTCAGCTGCTTCGCGAGGTCGACGCCCTGCTGATGAGGTGTCGCCGGGTCGTGCGTCGTCGAGATGACCAGCGTTTTCGGCAACGCTTCGACGCGCGGGACGTGCTCGGCCGACGTCGGCGGGACCGGCCAGGTCGAGCAGATGTCCAGCTCGCTCGTGTCGGGTGTGCCGCCGGCCAGGAACGGCGCGCCGGCCAGCATCGACTCGTGCGCGCGGGTGATCTCGGCGCGGTCGGTCAGCCGGTTGTGGTCGACGCAGCGGACGGCGAAGTACGCGTCGATCGCGCCGCTGTACCGGCCGTCGCGGTCGCGTTGGTAGTAGTCGTCGGCGAAGGCCAGCAGGGTCCGGCCGTTGCCCTGGCCCACCTGCGCGAGCGCGGCTTTCAAGGCGGGCCAGTCGCCGCGTGCGTAGAGCCCCGCGAACGTGCCCGTGATCGCGTCTTCGAACGACAGCTTCCGGTTCCCGGCCGGGAGGGGCTTCGTGATCAGCGGACGCACCAGCCGCTGGAACGCTTCGGTGCTCCCGGCGAGCGGGCACGCGCACCACTCGGTGAACTCGTTCAGCGCGTCCTGGAAGCCCGCGGCCTGCTTGACCAGCGATTCCACCAAGCCCTGCGCCGGGTCGATCGCGCCGTCGAGCACCATCGCGCGGACGTTGCGCGGGTACGCCTCGGCGTAGGCCGCACCGATCTGCGTCCCGTACGAATAACCGAGGTAGGTCAGCTTCTCGTCGCCGAGCGCGGCGCGAAGGACGTCGAGGTCGCGTACGACGTCTCGCGTTCCGACGTTCGCGAGGAACTCTTTGCCGTACTTCGTCGCTTCGGCGCACTTCGCGCCGTACGCGGTCGTCTCGGCGAGCTGCTTTTGAACTCCCGCGGGCGACATGTCGCTTTCGACGTCGGACGCGCGGTCCGCGTCCTGCTCGGCGGCGGTGCGGCAGGTGATCCGCGGTTCACTGGTGCCGACACCTCGCGGGTCGAAGCCGACCACGTCGAACCGGTCGAGCAGGGGCGCGGCGGCGGGCGTCTTCGCCAGCGACGCGGCCGTGGCCGTGCCCCGGCCACCCGGCCCGCCGGGGTTGACCACCAGCGAGCCGATCCGCTGCTTCGCCGCCTTGTGCCGCAGCAGCCCGACGGTGACGGTCTTCCCGTCCGGCGCCGCGTAGTCCAGCGGCACGGTCAAGTGCGCGCAGTCCAAGGCCTCGCCGCACGGGCTCCACGCAAGCGTCTGCGTGGTGAACTTCCGCAGGTCAGGCGGCGGTGGAGCCGGCGACGGCACGGGCGCCGGGGCACTCGTGCACGCCGCCAGCAGCACGGCCAGGGCGGCGAGGCCTACTGCCCGGAGCACCGCGTCCCCTCCGGCGGCACCGTGCCGTCGACGAGGTAGTCCGCGCCCGCCTGGTCCACGCACTTCACTCCCTGCAGGAACACCGTGTGCTGCGTGCCTTCGAAGGTGAGCAGCGCGCCCTTCAGGCCCTTCGCGAGGTTGACCCCGGCCTGGTACGGCGTCGCCGGGTCGTTGGTCGTCGAGATGACCAGCGTCTTCGCCAGGCCTTCGACGTTCGGCACGTGCGGCTCCGAAGTGTTCGGGACCGGCCAGAACGCGCACGCGTCGCGAGCCGCGCTGGCCGGGCGGCCGTCGTCGAGGAACGGCGCGACCTTCACGTACTCCTCCTGCGCCTTGAGGATGACGGCCGGATCGGTGACGCGCGGGTCGTCGACGCAGCGGATCGCGGTGAAGGCGTCCTGCGTGGTGCCGTACCTGCCGTCGGAGTCGCGCTCGTTGTAGATGTCGGCGAGCTTCTCCAGCGTCGCGCCGCGCTGCTGCTTCAGCTCGTTGAGGCCCGAGTTCAGCGGCTCCCAGAGACTCTGCTGGTAGAGCGCCTGGATGACGCCGGTGGTCGCGTCCTCGTAGGAGAGCTTGCGGCCGTCGCCGACCGGGACCGGGAAGTCGATCAACGGCCGGACGAGGTCCTGGAACGCCTTGACCGCGGTGTTCGCGTCTCCGCCGAGCGCGCAGTCCTGCTGACCGGCACACCACTTCGCGAACTGCGTGAACGCCGTCCCGAAGCCCTGGCCCTGGGCGACCAGCGACTCGACGGCGTCCTGCTCCGGGTCGACCGCGCCGTCGAGGATCATCGCGCGGACGTTCTTCGGGAAGGCCTCGGCGTACGTCGACCCGATCCGGGTGCCGTAGGAGTAGCCGAGGTAGGTCAGCTTCTCGTCACCGAGGACCGACCGCAGGACGTCGAGGTCCTTGGCGACCTCGCGGGTGCCGACGTTGGCGAGCATCCCGGTGCCGTCGTCGGTGCGCTGGGCGCACTTCGCGGCGAAGTCCTTTTCCTGGGCTTCCTGCTTGAGCACACCTTCGGGCGAGCCGTCGGTCTCGCTGTCGTCGGCGCGGTCGGCGTCCCGCTCCTGGTCGGACAGGCAGTGGATGGCCGGCTGGCTCGCGCCGATCCCCCGCGGGTCGAACCCGACCAGGTCGAACCGCTTGTCGAGCCCGGTGCTCGCGGCCGGCTTGATCAGCCCGGCGGCCGCGACCATGCCCGACGCGCCCGGCCCGCCGGGGTTGACGACCAGTGACCCGATCCGGGCGCCCGCGTCGGTGGCCTTGTGCCGGAGCAGCCCCAGCGTGACGGTGTCGCCGGCCGGTTTGGCGTAGTCCAGCGGCACGGTCAGCCGGGCGCACTGGACGTCCTTCGCCTGGAACGCCGACCTCGCGTCCTCCGACGTCGCGTAAGGTGCGCAGTCGGCCCAGGTCAGGCTCTGGCCGTAGAACCGTTCCAGCCCGGCGGGCACCGGCCCGGACGGCTGGTGCGATTCGGTCGTCGGCGCGGGCGGCGCGGAGCCGCCGGAGGACGTACAGGCGGTCAGCGAGGCCGCCAGCAGCACGGATGTCGCAATTGCGGTGATCCTGCGACTACGGGACCTGGCGCTGGGATGAGGGAACACGGTTGGATCGTCCCATCCGGCCGCGGAACTCGAACGCACCACCATCGCGTTGGGTGGTGGAAGGCCGGTCGAGCGAGAGAGAACGGGAGACCAGGGGTGGCAGCACTGATCAGCCGGGTGGGCAAGAAGCTCCGCCGGATCATCCAGCGGCCGGGCAGCGTCGAGCTGACCCGCTACGAAGCACTGCTGCCCGCGGTCGAGAAGCTCGAACCCGAGCTCGAGAAGCTCTCCGACGAGGAGCTGACCGAGCGGGCGGGCAAGCTCCGCGAGACGCTGAAGGACACCGCGTTCGGCGACAACCAGCTGATCGAGGTGTGCGCGCTGGGCCGCGAGGCGGCGCGGCGGGCCCTCGGCGAGCGCGCGTTCGACGTGCAGGTGCTGGGCACGATGGGCCTGCTGACCAAGCACGTCGTGCAGATGGAGACCGGTGAGGGTAAGACGCTCGCGGGCGCGCTGGCGGCGGCGGGTTACGCGCTGCGCGGCAAGCGCACCCACGTCGTCACGGTCAACGACTACCTGGCCCGGCGCGACGCGGAATGGATGGGCCCGGTCTACGCCCTGCTCGGCGTGTCGGTCGGCTGGGTCGAGCCGGCGCACTCGCGCGAAGAGCGCAAGGTCGCCTACGCGAAGGACGTCACCTACGGCGCCGTCGCCGAAATCGGCTTCGACGTGCTGCGCGACCGCCTGGTCACGAACGTCGACGACCTGGTCCAGCCGGCCCCCGAGGTCGCGATCGTCGACGAGGCGGACTCCGTGCTGGTCGACGAGGCCCGCGTCCCGCTGGTGATGGCCGGCTCGATCGACCACACCGACGCCGACGAAGAGGTCGCGAAGGTCGTCCGGCGGCTGCGCCTCAACCTGCACTACGAAACCGACAGCGAGGGCCGCAACGCCTGGCTGACCGACGCCGGCGCGTCCGTCGTCGCGAAGTCGCTCGGCCTGGAGGTCGACGACCTCTACGGCGAGACGGCTTCGGACCGGCTCCCCGCGGTGAACGTCGCGCTGCACGCGCACGCGCTGCTCACCCGCGACGTCGACTACCTGGTCCGCGACGGCAAGGTCCAGCTCATCAACGCCGCCCGTGGCCGGGTCGCCGAGCTGCAGCGCTGGCCGGACGGCCTCCAGGCCGCCGTCGAGGCGAAGGAGCAGGTCACCGCGACCGACCGCGGCGAGATCCTGGACTCGATCACCGTCCAGGCGCTGCTGGCGCGCTACCCCGAGGTCGCCGGCATGACCGGCACCGCGGTGGCCGTCGCCGAGCAGCTGCGCGAGTTCTACGAGCTCGAGGTCGCGGTCATCCCGCCGAACACGCCGAACGTCCGCGAGGACCTCGAAGACCGGGTCTTCGCGTCGCCGTCGCAGAAGCTGCGGGCGATCGAGGAGGAGATCCGCACGGTGCACGAGACCGGGCGGCCGATCCTCGTCGGCACCCAGGACGTCGCCGAGTCCGAAGAGCTGGCCGAGAAGCTGGCGAAGGTCGACCTCGAGTGTGTTGTGCTCAACGCGCGCAACGACGCCCAGGAGGCCGCGATCATCGCCGAGGCCGGCAAGAAGGGCGCGGTCACCGTGTCCACGCAGATGGCCGGCCGCGGTACCGACATCCGGCTGGGCGGCACCGACGGCGCGACCCGCGAAGAGGTCGTCGAGCTGGGCGGGCTGCACGTCATCGGCACCGCGCGGTACCCGTCGAGCCGGCTCGACGGGCAGCTGCGCGGCCGCTCCGGCCGGCAGGGCGACCCGGGCAGCGCGATCTTCTTCGCGAGCCTGAACGACGAGCTCGTGCTGTCGAACGCGCCGGACGTGCCCGAAGGCATCACCGACGACGAAGAGACCGGCGAGATCGTCGACAACGCGGCGTTGCGGCAGCTCAACCACGCCCAGCGTGTCGCCGAAGGTGTCGACCTGGAGATCCACCGCAACACCTGGCGCTACACGCGGCTGATCGAGCGGCAGCGGCGTGACCTGCTGACCCACCGCGACAAGGTGCTTCGCACCGGGTACGCGGCGGAGCAGCTCGAGAAGGCCCACCCGGAGAAGTTCGGTGAGCTGAAGGAGAAGCTCGACGACCAGGACAAGCTGGAGCAGATGTGCCGCGAGGTGCTGCTGTTCCACGTCGACCAGCTCTGGTCCGACCACCTGGCGTACCTGACGGACGTCCGCGAGAGCATCCACCTGCGTGCGCTGGCGCGGGAGACCCCGCTCGACGAGTTCCACCGCGCGGCGATCCCGGAGTTCCACAAGATCATCAACGAGGCCAACTCGCGGGCGGCGAAGACCCTCGAAGAGGCCGAGCTGACCGACGAGGGCATCGACCTCGGCGAGGCCGGCGTCCGGCGGGCGAACACGACGTGGACCTACCTGGTGCACGACAACCCGTTCGACTCCGACTTCGAGCAGACCATCAAGAAGGTCCGGAGCATGATCAAGCGCAAGTAGTTCTCGGCTTCGCACCGGGGGTCTCCGTTCGCGGAGGCCCCCGGTTCGTGTTTCAGGACGGCGCGATGACCCCGGAGACGCAGTAGTTCCCGTCGGTCTCGCGCTTGACCGAAAGCTCGCCGGACACCTTCCGGCTGCCGATCGTGCCGCTGAGCTCGATCCGCATCCGGTTTTCGAACGTCTGTTCCGGGTCGCCCGCGGTGAGCTGCGCGTTGCTCGCACCGAGCTTCCGCGCGGCGACGCTGCCGGAGTTCAGGTCGAGCGGCGTGGCCCGCACCCGGCGTGGCATTTCGCCCACATTCGCTCGGCTGAGCGGGTGGCCGTGGGCCAGAATGGCGGCATGCCGCAACTGCGCATCGCGCTCGCCCAGGTCAACCCCACCGTCGGTGACCTCGACGGCAACGCCGACCTGCACGTCGCCTGGACCCGCCGGGCCGCCGAAGCCGGTGCCCACGTCGTCGTCTTCCCCGAGATGTCCCTGACCGGCTACCCCGTCGAGGACCTTTCGCTGCGCAAGACCTTCGCCGCCGCTTCCCGGCAGGGTGTCGAGTCGCTGGCGCGCCGCCTCGACGAGGCCGGCTGTGGTGAAGTGCTGACCTACATCGGTTACCTCGACCTCGACGAGGTCGGCCCGCGCGACGCGGCAGCGGCGCTCTACCGCGGCGAGGTCGTCGCGCGGCAGTACAAGCACCACCTCCCGAACTACGGCGTGTTCGACGAGCACCGCTGGTTCAAGCCGGGCACCGAGCTCGACGTCGTCCGGTTCCACGGGCTCGACATCGGCATGGTCATCTGCGAGGACATCTGGCAGGACGGCGGCCCGATCTCGGCGCTGGGCCGCGCCGGCGTCGACCTCGTGGTGGCGCCGAACGCGTCGCCGTACGAGCGGTCGAAGGACGAGCAGCGGCTGCCGCTCATCGCGCGCCGCGCGGCCGAAGCGGGCGCGCCGCTGGTCTACACCAACCAGATCGGCGGCCAGGACGACCTCGTCTTCGACGGCGACTCGCTCGTCGTAGGCGCGGACGGCACGGTGCTGGCACGCGCGCCGCAGTTCGTCGAGCACCTGCTCGTGCTGGACATGGACCTCACCGCGGGCGGGCACGCCGGCGACGGCGAGCTCGAAGGCCTGCACGTCCGGCGTCGTGTGCTGAGCGAAGAGCCGGTGCCGGCGTACGAGCCGACCGCCGAGCCGGTCATCAGCGAGCCGCTGTCGGACGAGGCCGAGGTGTGGTCGGCGCTGGTCGTCGGGCTGCGGGACTACGTGCACAAGAACGGCTTCTCGTCGGTGACGTTCGGGTTCTCCGGCGGCATCGACTCGGCGGTCTGCGCTTCGCTGGCGGCCGACGCTTTGGGCGGCGACAACGTCTACGGCGTCTCGATGCCGTCGAAGTACTCGTCGGGCCACTCGAAGGACGACGCGGCCGACCTCGCGCGCCGGATCGGGGCGCATTACCGCGTCGAGCCGGTCGAGGACATGGTCCGGGTGTACGTCGAGCAGCTTTCGCTGACCGGTCTGGCCGAGGAGAACATCCAGGCGCGGACGCGGGGCATGCTCCTCATGGCACTGTCCAACTTGGACGGTCACCTGGTGCTGGCCACGGGCAACAAGACCGAGCTGGCCGTCGGGTACTCGACGATCTACGGTGACGCGGTCGGTGCGTTCGCCCCGATCAAGGACGTCTTCAAGACGCACGTGTGGCAGCTGGCTCGGTGGCGCAACGCCGAGGCCGTCAAGCGCGGTGAGACGCCGCCGATTCCGGAGAACTCGATCTCGAAGCCGCCGTCGGCCGAGCTGCGGCCGGGTCAGGTGGACACCGACTCGCTGCCGGACTACGCGCTGCTCGACGACATCCTCGACGACTACGTCGAGGGTGACCGCGGGTACGCCGACCTGGTTTCCGCGGGGTTCGAGCCCGAGACGATCGACCGCGTGGTGCGGATGGTCGACAAGGCCGAGTACAAGCGGCGCCAGTACCCGCCGGGCACGAAGATCACGTTCAAGGCCTTCGGGCGGGACCGGCGGCTGCCGATGACCAACCTGTGGCGCGAGGGCAAGGCCTAGCTGAGCGCGACCTGACGGCCTTCGGGCGTTCGGAGCGCGGCGGTCAGGCCCGCCTTGTCCGCGCGGCGGACCAGGAGTTCCAGGCCGAGCGCGTCCGTCACCGCGAGGACCGAGTCCGGGTCCGGGTGGGTGCCCGTCACCATCAGCAGCGGCAGGGACGGCAGGCCGCGGGTGGTCGGGTGCGGCGTCGTGCCCCAGTCGATGAGGAACGGGTGGAGCGTGCCCGGGGTGCTCGGCGGGGTCAGGCGCCAGCGCAGGAGTTCGCCGTCTTGCGTCTCGCGGGACATCTCCCGCGCGTCACCCGGGTCGAAGCCGTGGGCGCGGGCGTTCGTGATCGTGGTGTCGAGGTCCGTGGTGCGGACCGCCCACGCGACCAGCGCGGGCTCGGTCAGGTCGTCGATGCCGAAGGGACGGGGTTGCGCGGGGTCGGGCTGCGCCGGGTCCGGGCCGATCACCTCCAGGTACATCCCGGCGCCGAGGTCGGCGAGGTGGTTGGCGGTGCCGACGCCGACGTGGCTGCCGCCGGGCGCGGGCGTGACCCCGGTGAGTTCGGTGACGCGGGCGACGGCCTCGGCGAGGTCCGGCCCGGCGTAGACGAGGTGATCGAGCACCGCGTCATCATCCCGCGCCGACGGCGCTCGCCGCATCGACCATTCCGTGGCCGTAGTAGGTCGTGCCTTGGTTCGTCGGCCGGCAGGTGGCGTCCGGGCACGGGAGCGGCGTCGCCGTGTCGTAGAGGGCGCGCTTGATCCGTTCGGCGCTCCAGCGCGGGTGCTCACTCGCGATCAGCGCGGCGACGCCGCTCGCGTGCGGTGCGGCCATCGACGTCCCGCTCGCCGAGCGGTATTCGCCGTTCGGCCAGGTCGACCAGACGCGCGCGCCGGGCGCCGCGACGCTGATCCGGGACGCGGAGTAGTTGGAGAAGCTCGCCTTCAGCGCGTTTTCGTCGAGGGCGCCGGTGCCGACAACCCCGGGCAGCTCGTGCGGCAGGCGGATGCACGTCGGGTCGATCGTGCGTTCCACCGGGGTGCTGTCGGCCGGGCTCTCACGGTCGACCGAGCGCGTGTCGAGGTTGATCCCGGCGTTGCCGGCCGAGGCGACCACGAGGACGTTGCGACGCTGCGCGTAGGCGACCGCGCGGCCGACCGCGAGCTTGGCCGCGGCCTGGTCCGGCTGGTCGTCGCAGTTGTAGCGCCACGGGATCGAGCGGTAGCTGTTGTTGGTGATCGCGAAGCCGTGTTCGGCGGCCCAGACGAAGCCGCAGACCATGCTCTCGGCCGTCTCCGTGTCGTCGAGCTCGGCGAGCTTCACGGCGGCGATCCTCGTGCCGGGCGCAACGCCGACAACGCCGGATCCGTTGCGGGCCGCGGCGATCGTGCCCGCGACGTGCGTGCCGTGGCCGTCGAGCGTCGGCCGCCAGGCGCCGGGGCTGCGGTCGGCCCAGCCGGAGAGGCAGGACACCGAGTTCCTCGCGTCGAAGGCGGGTTTCAGGTCCGGGTGGGTGTCGTCGACACCGACGTCGAGCACACCGACGACGGTGCGCCTGCTGCCGTCGGTGACCTCGTGCGCTTCGGGCAGGTGCAGCGCCGGGACGTCCCACGCGGTGCCCTCCGGCGGGACCTGGCCCGAGTTCGGCGAGTTCGGCCCGGTGTAGCGGACGTCCTTGCGTGGTGCGAAGAACTCCTTCGGGATCTTCGCGGTGCGCGTCGCGCCGACGGCGTTGATGCCTGGTGTCCTTCGGACCTTCGCGGCGAAGTCGTCCTTCGCCGTGTACGCGACGACGACGCCGATCTGCGGGTAACTCGCGACGACCGTGCCACCCGCTTTGTGGACGGTCCATTCGGCCCACCACGTGTTGTCGGCGACCACGACGTGCGGCATGACGAGCGGGTCGGCTGTTGCCGTCGCGGGAGTGGCGGCGAGGCCGATCATCGCTGCCGCCACCAGCATCGTGCGTCGCACCGAAAGCCTCCTCGAACTCGGCAAACCACCCAAAGCGAACCTAGCGATCATTCGCGTCCGCGGTACCCCTCTTCGGTCGTAGGCTGATCGCATGACAACGGGGTTCACGGTGTTCGGCACGGCGATCGGGCCGTGCGGGCTGGCGTGGCGGGACGATCTGGTGATCGGGACGTCGCTGCCCGACGGCGGCACGGCCGGCATGCGGGCGCGGCTGTCCCAGCGGTTCCCGGACGCCGTCGAGGGTCCGCCGCCCGCGCCGGTGCAGGCGGCGGTCGACGGGATCGTGGCGCTGCTGGACGGCGCGCGTGACGACCTGGCTTCGGTGCCGCTGGACTTTTCGGGGGTGCCGGAGTTCAACCGCCGCGCGTACGAGATCGCGCGGACGATTCAGCCGGGCAAGACCCTGACCTACGGCGACATCGCGCACCGCATGGGCATGCCCGGGTCGGCGCAGGCGATCGGGCAGGCCATGGGGAACAACCCGTTCCCGATCGTGGTGCCGTGCCACCGCGTCATGGCGGCGGGCGGCAAGGACGGCGGCTTCTCGGCCCGCGGCGGCGTCGTGACGAAGCGCCGGATGCTGGTGATCGAGGGCGCGCTGGCCGACGAGCCGACGCTGTTCTGACCCGGCGGCCGTGCGCTGACGGCCGGCACGCGTGATCGGCGGGCCGCCACGGCCCGGCGGACGTCTCCGCCGGGCCGGAGCCGGGGTTGCGAACGGACGACACGCGTACCCAGCCGGACGACTCGCGTACCTGGACGGACGACTCGCGTACCTGGAGGGTCGGCTCGCGTACCCAGGCGGTCGGCTTGCGTGTCGGGGGCGGGAAGGGGTCAGGCGGGTTGGGTCTCCGGGGTCCAGGGCTTGACCCAGGGGGTCTCGGGCCAGCCTTCGGCCGCCGCCATCAGGGGGATGGCCGTGCCGCCGTCGACGTGCTCGCGGATGATGTCCGCGTGGCCCGCGTGGCGGGCCGTCTCCTCGATCAGGTGCAGCAGCACCCAGCGGACCGACCACGCCTCGACGTCCTGCGGGTACCACGGCACGCCCTTCGGCACCGGGACCGGGCGGCCGAGGTCGTCGATCCGGCCGATCACCTCCGCCGTGCGGGCCGCCACCTCGTCGTAGCGCGCCAGCACCCCCGCAAGCGTCTCGTCCGGGCCCAGCCGGTAGCCCGACTCGTAGTCCGCCATGCCCTCGCCGAACGGCTTCTGCGGCAGCTGCAGGATGATGTCGAGCCAGCCGTCCTCGGTGGTCGCGACGTGCTTGACCAGCCCGCCCACCGTCAGCGCGCTCTTCGTCGGCGCCTGTCTCGCCTGTTCGTCGGTCAGCCCGTGTGCCGCCAACTTGAGCACGTACCGCTGCTGCTCGAGGAAGCGCAGCAGCCCGTCACGCTCGTCGGCCACCGGGGGCACGTTTCCCGCCATGTCGATCCACTCCTTCGTCGTTGGTGCCCGGATCGTCCCACCTCCCACCGACGATCCGGGCGCAAACGGCCGCGATCGCCAGCAGCGCGACCGAGAGCGCGCCGAGGGCGCCGCGGGTCCCCGCCACCGCGGCGAACGGCCCGGCGAGCGCCGTGCCGGCCGGCGTCAGCCCGAAGCCCGCCAAGGACTGGTAGGCCGAAACCCGGGACAGCCGGTCGTGCCGGACGTGCTTCTGCAGCAGCGTCATCAGGCTGACGCCGAACAGCTCGACCCCGGCGCCGGCGAACGCGGCCGCGGCACACACCACCGCGGTCGGGGCGCCCGCCGCCATCGCCACCAGCGGCGCCGCCGTGAGCGCGCCGCCGAACACCCCCGAGAGCCGGGGCGGGGTCCAGGCCACGAGCAGCAGGCCGCCGAGCACCATCCCGGTGGCGTCGGCCGCCATGATCGCGCCCCACGCGGCCGCGTTCCCGGCCACGATCGGGCCGAGGACCAGCTCGTAGGCGCCCACGGCGAGCGCGTTGACCGCGGCGAACTGGACGACCAGCGGCCCGAGCCAGCGGTGCGACCGGAACTCGGTCCACCCTTCGCGCAGCGAACGGACGACGCCGCCTCGCACGCTCATCGTTCCTTCGATCCGCATCGGGAGCCGCAGTCCGATGGCGACGACATACGTCAGCGAGTCCGCCAGGAGCGCCCAGCCGGGCCCGGCGGAGGCGACCAGCACCCCGCCGAGGGACGAGCCGCCGATCTGGGCCAGGTTCAGGCTCAGCCGGAACACGGCGAAGGCGCGCGAGCCCTGGTCCCGGCCGACCCCGCGCATCAGCAGGCCCTGCGCGGCCGGCATCACGAACGCCGTCGCGAGCCCGGACAACGCCGCCGCCACGACGATGTGCACGAGCCGCGCCTGGCCGGTCAGCACCAGGTAGCCGAGGACGCCCTGGTTCAGCGCGGACAGCACGGTCGCTCCGACGAGCACCCGGTTGCGCGGCCACCGGTCGGCGACCACCCCGCCGACCAGGAAGAACGCCAGCGCGGGCACGAGCCCGGCGACGCCGACGAGCCCGACGTCACCCGCGGAGCCGCCCAGGCCGAGGACGGCGAAGACGACCGCGACCTGGGCGGCCGCGGTACCCGTGGCCGAGATGGTGACGGATGCGGTGTGCAGGACGAACGTGCGGTTCCCCCACAAGGACAAGACTCCCCCAAAGTTAGATGCAAAGTAGTTAGTATCAATTTCGTCTATATACTTTGCGGGTAGAGTCGCGGAGGTGTCAACCGAGAACATCCCGACCGGTGCGGAGCTGGCCGACGCCCTGCGGCGCATCACGCACGTCCTGCGCCGGTACGCGGGCGCGCCCTACGCCAAGCGGGGCTGGCCGACGGCCCAGGTCCAGCTGCTGCTCATGGTCGACCTGCTGGGTGACCGGCCGCGGATGGGCGAGGTCAAGCGCCGCCTCGGGGTGACCGGCCGGGCGATCACCTCGGCCGTCGACGCGCTGGAGCGGGACGAGCTACTGCGGCGTGAACCCGACCCGACCGACCGGCGCGCGAGCCTGCTGGCCGTCACCGAAACCGGCCGCGCCCGGCTCGCCGAGATCGAGAAGATCCAGCACGGGCACGCCGACGAGACGTTCAGCGTGCTCGACCCGGCCGAGCGGAAGACGCTGCTGGAGCTGCTCAGCCGCCTCGAGGCGCATGTCGTGGCGCAGGCTTGATGAACGCGTACGCCCCGCCGAGGCCGTAGAGGACGGCGCGCACCACCTGCTCGACCCGGCTGACCACACCTTCGGCAGCGTCCAGCTGCCGCGCGAGCACCAGGGTGGCCCAGGTGACCAGGACGACCACGAGCCCGGCAACGGCGAGCGCGCGCCAACCCGGCGGCCACCAGAGGATCAGGCTGATCACCCCGACAGTGAGCACGACCGTCGCCAGCGACGAGAGCGCGCCGCTCTGCTCCGGGTAAGCGGCCTGCAGCAGTGCGACCAGGCCGAACGCGCTCACCGAGATCGAGCTGAGCCGCGCCGTCCACTGAACCGGGCCGAGCCGGTGCAGCGGCGGCCCGGCGAGCAGGAACGCGACCCCCGACACGGCGAGCAGGACGCGGAACACCGGCGGGCCGCTCAGCAGCGCCTCGACCGGGTCGTGCACCGGCGAGACGCCCGTCGGGAGGAAGAACTCCAGCAGCCACCCCGAATACGCGAAGACGGCCACCCCCATCAGGAGGGCCGAGGCGATTCGAGCCGTGCGCACGAGGCACACAGTAAGCGACCCGATGGGTGTCGGCGGTGTGACGCTGACCGGGTCGACCGAGTCGTTATGCCTGCGGACGGACGAAGGGGAACAGGACCGTCTGGCGGATCGACGCCCCGGTCAGCATCATGAGCAGCCGGTCAACGCCCAGGCCGAGTCCCCCGGTCGGCGGCATGCCGTGCTCCAGGGCCAGCAGAAAATCTTCGTCCAGTTCCATCGCTTCGACGTCGCCGCTGGCCGCGCGGAGCGACTGCGCCTCCAGCCGCCGTCGCTGCTCGATCGGGTCGGTCAGCTCGGTGTAGGCGGTGCCGACCTCGGAGCCGAACGCGATCAGGTCCCAGCGTTCGGCCAGCAGTGGGTCGGTGCGGTGCTGGCGAGTCAGCGGCGAGACGTCCGTCGGGTAGTCCGTGTAGAACGTCGGCAGCACGGTCGAGCCCTCGACGAGGTGCTCGTGTGCCTTGAGCACGAGGTCGCCGTGGCTCGGATCCTCCCCCACCGGCACGCCCGCGGCGACGCACAGGCGTCGCAGCTCCGCCACCGAGGTGCCCGAGTCGATCCGCTCCCCCAGCGCCGCCGAAACGGCTTCGTGGACCGGGATCACCGGCCAGTCGCCGGAGATGTCGTGCTCGACGAGTTTCCCGGCCGCGTCGGGCCGGCGCACGATCTGGGCGCCGTACGCCGCTTCGGCCGCGTGCTGGATGAGCTCGCGGGTCAGGACGCGCATCGAGTCGTAGTCGGCGTACGCCTGGTACGCCTCGAGCATCGTGAACTCGGGGTTGTGCGTCGCGTCGACACCTTCGTTGCGGAAGTTCCGGTTGAGCTCGAAGACCCGCTCGACCCCGGCGACACACAGCCGCTTCAGGTAGAGCTCCGGCGCGATCCGCAGGTACATCCGCATGTCGTAGGCGTTGATGTGGGTGACGAACGGCCGGGCGTTCGCGCCGCCGTGGACCGTCTGCAGCATCGGCGTCTCGACCTCGAGGTAGTCGGCGTGGTGCAGCCGGTCGCGCACCGCGCGGACCACCGTGGACCGCAGCCGCAGCATGGCCGTCGAGTCCGGGTTGACGGCGAGGTCGAGGTAGCGCTGCCGCACCCGCGTCTCCGGGTCGGTGAGGCCCTTCCGCTTGTCCGGCAACGGGTGCAGGCACTTCGCGGTGACCGTCCACTCGTCGACGAGCACCGAGAGCTCACCCCGCTTCGACGTGACGACCTGGCCGCTGACCCCGACGTGGTCACCGAGGTCGACGCCGGTCCGCCAGCCGGTGAGGTCCAGCTCGCCGGCCTCCAGCATCAGCTGGATCTCGCCGCTGAAGTCCTTGACGCGGGCGAAGCACAGCCCGCCGAGGATGCGCATCGCCAGCACGCGCCCGGCGATCCGGACCCGGTGTCCGGTGACGGTGTCCGGGGTCAGCGCGCCGAACTTCGCGACGACGTCGCCGATGTGGTCGTCGCGGCGGAACCCGACCGGGTACGGGTCGATCCCGGCTTCGCGCAGCTTGTCAAGCTTGGCCATGCGGACGCGGACCTGTTCGGGCCGCCGCACCGCCTTCGGCGAGGGAAGCGCCGACGTCTCCTCGATCGCCTTGACCCGCGCGACGAACTCGTCGCCGACCGTCTCCAGCCGCAGCGACCGCGACCGTCCGGTCGGAACGAACCCTTCGAGCGCGCCCGCGACGATGCCGACCCGCGGGAGCCGCCGGGCCGAGGAGTAACAGAGGAACCGCGGCTCCCACTCCGGGCCGTACTTGGCGTTGGACCGGTACAGCGACTCCAGCTGGAAGAACCGCGAAGCGACGCTCAGGATCCCGCGCCAGGCCCGCAGCACCGGGCCCGCGCCGATTCGCTCACCCTCGGAGAACACCGCGCGGAACATCGCGAAGTTGAGCGAGATCCGCTGCGCGCCGAGGTGCTGGGCGGCCGCGACGACCTCGGCGACCATGTACTCGTTGAGGCCGTTCTCGGCGTCGCGGTCGCGGCGCATGAGGTCCAGCGAGAGCCCCCGGCGTCCCCACGGGACGAACGACAGCAGCCCGCGCAGCTCGCCGTGGGCGTCGTAGGCCTCGACCATCACGCTGCGGCCGTCACTCGGGTCGCCGAGCCGGCCCAGCGCCATCGAGAAGCCGCGTTCGGTCTCGGCGCCGCGCCAGGCCTGGGCCCGGGCGAGGAGCTCGGCCATCTCGCCGTCGGGGATTTCGCCGTGCCGGCGGACCTGCGAGGTGTAACCGGCCCGCTCGATGCGTTTGACGGCTTGGCGCACCGAACGCCGCTCGGGCCCGGCGAGGCTGAACTCGCGGACGTCGAGCACGGCTTCGTCGCCGATCTCCAGGGCCCGCAGTCCCGCGTCGGTGTACGCCTTCGCACCGCGCTCGCTGGCGCCGAGCACCCCCGGCGTCCAGCCGTAGGTGCGGGTTTCGTCGAGCCACGCGCGGACCGCGTCCGGCCACGCCTCGGGGTCGCCGACCGGGTCGGAACTCGCGACGCTGGTGCCACCGAGCACGCGGTACGTCACGGCCGCGCGGCCGTTCGGCGAGAAGACGACGCTCTTGTCGCGCCGGGTGGCGAAGTAACCGAGGGAGTCGTCCTCACCGTGTTCGGCGAGCAGCTGACGCACTCGAAGCTCTTCGTCGTCCGTACGCAGGCGACGGCTGCGTACGCCACGGAAGAGCATGTACAGCGCTCCGGTGGCGACGGTGGTCGCGCTGAGGTCGATGAGCACGTCCAGCCAGCCCGGCCCCTCGCCGACGCCGATCCGGCGCAGCTGCAGGTTCTCACCGGTGGCGTGGTTGACCACCCAGGCGAACCGCTCCCAGGTGTCGCCGAGCTGGCCGGGGAACGCCTCGGCCAGCCCCCAGCCGACCAGGATGACCACGGCGAACCCGCCGAACAGCATGGTCAGGCCGTCCCGCCAGGCGCTCGGCGCGAGCCGGGCCGGGAAGGCCGGGCGCAGCGCGAGCAGGAACACGATCAGGCCGACCGACAGCACGTCGGCCACGGTGAGGGCCCACAGCTGGACCGGGATGTGCCGGACCTGCCTCGACCCGAGCGAGAGCAGCTCGGGTGACCACAGCAGCGTCGCCTGCAGGGCCAGGGTGAGCAGCAGCCCGCCGACCTGGAACAGCACCAGCGTGTACAGCGCCGCCTTCTTGCGCCGGCGCAGCGCGCCGCCCAGCACGACCAGCAGCAGCACCATCACCAGGCTCGCGCTGGTCGGCACGCTGAGGCTGGAGAACGCCATGTCGATGCCGTTGAGCAGGTGCCCGTGCGCGCCGCCGGCGAACAGCAGGACCACCGAGAACACCGCGGCCAGCTGGACCACGGTCGCGACGATGCCGCCCGCCTTCGCCTTCCAGGCGGGAACGCGCGGACGCGTGCTCGCGAGGTTTCCCATCGTCGCTCTTGTCGCCTTTCGCGGCCGGTCGGTGGTCATGCCCTCTCTTGACGTCAGTGAACACAGGTTGGTTGTCCTCGAACATCAACCTCAAGGCTGACGGTGTGTCGTCCCCGAGGGTGTGAAGCTTGTCGCACGCGGTTGGGGCGGCTCCGGGGGCGTGTCACGCTTTGAGACGCCCCTGCTCCACGACCCGGGGACCTCACCGAGGCCTCGAGGGAAGGACGGTCGACGACGATGTCTGCCACTGCGAACGGGCCCGCCGAAGAGGCAGCCCCCTACGGCACCGGATCCGCCGCCCCCGCGCCCGCGGCACCGGGTCCGGGCCGGAAGGTCCGCGTGCACCACCTGCGTGAGCTCAAGGAACGCGGCGAGCCGTGGCCCATGCTCACCGCGTACGACATGTACACCGCCGCGCTGTTCGACGAGGCCGGGATCCCCGTGCTGCTCGTCGGCGACTCCGCGGCCAACAACGTCTTCGGCTACGACACCTCGTTGCCGGTGACGGTCGACGAGCTGCTGCCGCTGGTCCGGGCCGTCACCCGATCGGTCAAACGTGCGCTCGTGGTCGCGGACCTGCCGTTCGGCTCCTACCAGCTCTCGCCGCAGCAGGCGCTGGAGACGTCGGTGCGGTTCATGAAGGAGGGCCGCGCGCACGCCGTGAAGCTCGAAGGCGGGCGGCGGTTCGCCGCGCACGTCGAGGCGCTGACGTCGGCCGGCGTGCCGGTGATGGGCCACATCGGGTTCACCCCGCAGAGTGAGCACAACCTCGGTGGTTACCGGGTGCAGGGGCGCGGCGAAGCGGCGGACGTGCTGCTCGCCGACGCGCTGGCACTGCAGGAGGCCGGGGCGTTCGCGGTGGTGATGGAGATGGTGCCCGCCGAAGCCGCGAAGCGCGTCACGGCGGAGCTGAAGATCCCGACGGTCGGCATCGGCGCCGGCCCGGACTGCGACGCCCAGGTGCTCGTCTGGCAGGACATGGCCGGGCTGCGCCGCGGCAAGGCGCCCCGGTTCGTCAAGCGCTACGCCGACGTCGCGACGGTGCTGCAGGACGCGGCGACGGCGTTCGCGGAGGACGTCCGGCGTGGTGAGTTCCCGGCGCCGGAGCACGCTTTCCACGACTAACCCCGCTCCTTGAACCGCTCGGCGAGTGCCGGGTCGTTCTCCCACCAGAGGCCCGACGTCGACGCGGCGCCCGAAGCGGCTTCTTCGTCCAGCTGGACGTCGATCTGCTTCGCGCGCCGCTCGTCGTCGCGGGCCCAGCGCACGAACAACGCGACGACGAACGGCAGCCCGGCGACGTCGCCGCCGATCCAGAGCACACCCGCGCCGATGATCTGGTCGGTGCGGGGGTCCGGTCCCCGGCCCGGGTGTGCGGCCGCGTAGTGGTCCGGGGCCAGCAGCGGGCCGAGCCACAGCACCAGGCCGAGCGCGCCGTCGAAGATCACCTCGGTGAACGCGATCCACACCGACACCAGGTGCGGGTCCCGCCGCGGGGTCGGGTCGAGCCCCAGGCGCGTCCAGAAGTAGGTGAACCCGGCGAGCACGAGCGCGAGCCGGACCAGGCCGTCGGCGACCGGGGACCGCAGCGTGAGGGCGTAGAGCGGGGTCAGGTAGAGCACGAGCACCGGCACGACCAGGGTGAGCGTGACGACCGGCGGGAAGGTCAGCGCCCGCGCCACCTTGCCGCGGCCGTGCTCGCGCAGCCACGGCGCCGGGACCGTGTCGAGGAGGAGCCGGATCGGGGCGCCCAGCGCCAGCAGCAGCGGTGTGACCATCAGGAGCGTCGTGGTCTGGACCGCGCGGACCCAGAAGAACGTCGTGTCGTAGACCGCCAGCGGCGAGCAGGTGACGACGACGATCGTCGCGAGGCCGGCGAGGAACGCCGCCGTGCGGCCCGGTGGCCAGCCGCGGCCATGCGCCGCGCGGACGTAGAGCACACCCAGGACGACGACGGTGAGCACCGCCGGGACGTCGAACGTCAGCGGCATCGTCAGACCGCGAAGAAAATCAGGCTGCCGATTCCGGCGACCACGCAGTAAACGGCGAACGGGGTCAGCGTGCGCTTTTCGAAGTATCCAGTGAGGAACCGGACAGAAATGTACGAAGCGACCCCGGCGACAACACTGCCGACGAGCGCCGGCCCGAGTGAAGCGTGGTTCTCCGGAGCGAACAGCGTCGGCATCTTCAGCACGCCGGCGGCGAGGATCACCGGCGTGGCGAGGAGGAACGCGAAGCGCGCGGCGTCTTCGTGGCCGAGTCCGCGGCGCAGCCCGGCGACCATCGTGATGCCCGAGCGGCTGATGCCCGGCAGCAGCGCGAAGATCTGCGCGGCGCCGATCAGGACCGCCTCGCCGACCCGCAGCTTCGCCAGCCGGACGTCGGTCCGCTCGTCGACCGAGACCGCCCGCATGACCAGGGTCTCCTCGGCGGAAAAGTCCACAGTGTCCGCTTCTTCCGGGGGCTTCTTGCGGGAGAACTTTTCGGCGGCGTAAAGGACTCCGCCGTTGAGCGCGAGGAAGATCGCCGACGGCACCGGCTTGCCGAGGAAGTCGCGCAGCAGGCCTTCGAGCAGAAGGCCGGCCAGCCCGACCGGGATCGTGGCGAGCACGAGCAGCCACGCGAGGCGCTGGTCGGGCGTGCGGACCTCGCGGTGGCGCAGCGACGTCCACAGCCCGCCGATGATCCGCACCCAGTCCTTCCGGAAGAACAGCACGAGCGCGAGCGCGGTGGCGACGTGCATCGCGACGAGCACCGCGAGGTACGGCGAATCCTTGCCGATGCTCAGGTCCCGCTGCCACTGCCCGCCGAGCCAGGCGGGCAGCAGGATGCTGTGGCCGAGACTGGACACCGGAAACAATTCCGACACCCCCTGCAAGGCGCCGACGACAATCGCCTCGAGATAGGTCACCGCGGACATTCCGAGCCTTTCCGTACCACTTTTCGAAACCCCGACACCGGAACGTACCCGCCCGTTCGTTAACCGCCGGCAAGGGGCACAGCCGCGCTCAGCGTCCTCTCAGGAGTGTTCACGTATATGAACTTCAATCATGTCCTTGACTGACGTTCGGACCTTGGCTTAGCGTTTAGCCCGTCGCCGCCACGACGAAGCTTCGAACCTCGACGAGGAGGACGGAAATGCGTGTGCGGACCACCGGCCGTTGTGACCACACCGACGGCGCCGCTCCCCCTCGCCCGGATGTCAGCCCAGGCTGACCCACGGACTGGGGGCCCGCTCAGCCCGGCGGCGGGGGCGGGCCCCCACCTACTTGGTCGCCGTCCCGTCGTCCGGCGGCGGGTTGGCGGGACGGCGACCAGGACCCTCCGGCACAGTGACGGGCATGGACGAGCTCTACCCGCCGATCTCCCCGCGCGCCGAGGGTTTCCTCGATGTCGGCGACGGGCACCGGATCCGGTGCCAGGAGGCCGGCAACCCGGAAGGCAAACCGGTGGTGGTCCTGCACGGCGGGCCCGGCAGCGGGATCGCGCCGATGGCGCGGCGGCACTTCGACCCCGCCGCCTACCGGATCGTGCTGTTCGACCAGCGCGGATCCGGCCGGTCGACGCCGGGAGCCGACGACCTGAGCGCCAACACGCTGTGGCACCTGGTGGCCGACATGGAGGCCCTGCGCGAACGCCTCGGCATCGAACGCTGGCAGCTCTTCGGCGGCTCGTGGGGTGCGACGCTGGCGCTCGCCTACGCCGAGACGCACCCGTCCCGCGTCAGCGAAATCATCCTGCGGGGCGTGTTCACCGTGCGGCGCAGTGAGCTCGACTGGATCTACCGCGGCGGCGCCGCGAACCTGTTCCCGCGCGAATGGGAAGCCTTCCTCGCCCCCATCCCGGCTTCGCTGCGCGACGACCCGCTGGCGGCGTACGCCGCGCTGCTCGACGACCCGGCCGAGGAAGTCCGGCACCGCGCCGCGATCGCGTGGAGCACCTGGGAAGGCGCGACGGTTTCCGTGCAGCCGCAGGAGTCCTTCCTCCGCCAGTACGCCGAACCGGCGTTCGCGCTGACCTTCGCCCGGCTCGCCGTGCACTACTTCCGCCACGGCGCCTGGCTCGACGAGGGCCAGCTGATCCGCGACGCGGGCAAGCTCGACGGCATCCCGGGTGTCATCGTGCAGGGCCGCTACGACACGGTGTGCCCGCCGGTGACCGCGTACGAGCTGCACCAGGCGTGGCCGGGTTCGGAGCTGAAGCTCCTCGAGGGCGCCGGGCACGCGGTGACCGACCCGGGGGTGCTCGCCGCCCTGCGCGCGGCGACCGACTCATTCCGCGAGTAGCACCGCGAACACCTTCTCCAGCTTCTTCCGCACGACGGCTTCGTCGGCGCGGTTCAGCTCGGTGCTGCCGATGAGCGTGCGCATCACCCAGAAGCCGGCGATCACCGCGAGCGCCAGCGCCGGGCCTTCGGTGCCCCGCCCGGCCGGGAGGACGTCGGTCAGGTGCTTCTCGACGTGCCGCTCGATGCCGGCACGCAGGATCTCCGCCGCGCGCGGGTTGGGCGCCGAACGCAGCATCAGCAGGAACGGGTCGAGCCGCTCGGCGCCGGGCGCGGTGCGCTGCACCAGGGCGGCCGCGATGTCGGCGGCGAGCGTCTCCGGGTCGCTGGTGAGCACCGTGCGATCGGTCATCGCGGCGTCGACGACTTCGGCGAAGAGTCCTTCCTTCGAGCCGAAGTAGCGGTTGACGAGCATCGCCGTGACCCCGGCGGCCTGGGCGATCTCCCGGACGCCGACACCGTCGTACCCGGCTCGTGTGAACGCTTCGAGCGCGGAGTTCAGGATCGCTTCGCGGGTGGCGGCGGCGTTGCGGGCTCTCATGTATACGAGTGTAGACTTCAAGCGTAAGTATACGAGTGTAGACATGCCGGAAGGTGCTTCATGGATCTCGAACTGACTGGTAAGCGGGCCCTCGTCACCGGGTCCAGCGCGGGCCTCGGCGCCGCGATCGCGCGGTTGCTGGCCGCGGAAGGCGCGGCGGTGGTCGTCCACGGACGGGACGCCGGGCGCGCGCGGCAGGTGGCGGAGTCGATCGGCGCGGCGACCGTGGCGATCGGCGATTTGTCGACCGACGCGGGAGCGGACGCGGTGGCCGCCGCGGCGGGTGATGTCGACATCCTGGTCAACAACGCCGGTTCGTACGACCACCGGGGGTGGACCGACACGACGCCGGAGGTCTGGGCGTCGACGTACGAGGCGAACGTCGTCTCGGCGGTCCGGATGATCCACCGGTTCGTGCCGGGGATGCGCACGCGGGGCTGGGGCCGGGTGATCCAGCTCGGCGGCGGGCTGGCGATCCAGCCGATGGCGATGCAGCCGCACTACACGGCGACCCTCGCCGCCCGGCACAACCTGGCGGTGTCCCTGGCCCGCGAGCTGGCCGGCACGGGTGTGACGTCGAACGTGGTGGCCCCGGGCGCGATCCTGGTGGACTCGGTGCGCGACCTGCTGACGTCGATCGCGCCGGAGCACGGCTGGGGCACGGAGTGGCCGGAGATCGAGCGCCGGGCGGCCCAGGACCTGGTCCCGAACGACGTGGGCCGGCTCGGGCGTCCGGAAGAGATCGCGGCGGCGGTCGGGTATCTGGTGAGCCCGGCGGCGGATTACGTCAGCGGCGCGACGATCCGCGTCGACGGGGGCACGATCCGGTCAGTGCACTAGAGGCGACCGCCCGACGCCGTGTCGCCGGACAGCTTCTGGGCCAGGTACACCGGCACCGTCGACGCCACGATCAGCACCGCCGCCACCACGTTCACGATCGGCGCCTGGTTGGGCCGGAACAGGTTGTTGTAGATCCAGATCGGCAGCGTTTCCATGCCGGTGCCCAGGGTGAACGTCGTCACGATGATCTCGTCGAACGACAGCGCGAACGCCAGCAGCCCGCCGGCCAGCAGGGCCGACCGCAACATCGGGAACGTCACCAGCCGGAACGTCGTGAACCCCGTCGCGCCCAGGTCCATCGACGCTTCCTCGAGGTTGCCGCCCATCCGCCTCAACCGCGCGACGACGTTGTTGAACACCACCACGATGCAGAACGTCGCGTGCGCGATGATCGCCGTCAGCAGGCCCAGGTTGATGCCGAGGATCGTCCGGAACGCGTTGTTGAGCGCGATGCCCGTGACGATCCCCGGCAGCGCGATCGGCAGGATGATCAGCAGCGACACCGGGTTGCGGCCGAAGAACCGGTAGCGCTGCAAGGCGAACGCGGCCATCGTGCCGAGCACCAGCGCGATGGCCGTCGCCGCCAGCCCGGCCTCGACGCTCGTCCACAGCGCGTTCAACGCACCCTCGTTGGAAGCCGCGCGGCTCCACCACTCGAGGGTGAACCGGGACGGCGGGAAGCCGAACGTCGTGTCCGCGTTGACGGAGTTGAGCAGCACCACCACCAGCGGGAAGTAGATCACCGCCAGGCCGAGACCCAGCGCGGTCCACAGCACCACCCGGGAGGTCCGCATGAAAGCTCCTAGAGGTTGTCCAGCGCACCGGTTCGGCGCACCGCGGCCAGGTAGACCAGCATGATCACGACCGGCACGGTGGCCACCGTCGCCGCGAACGGGAGGTTGTTGGCCGCGCCGATGTTGTCGTAGACGACGTTGCCGAGCATCTGGGACGTGCCGCCGACGATCTTCACCGCGATGTAGTCGCCCAGGGACAGCGAGAACGTGAAGATCGAACCCGCCACGATCGCCGGGAACGTCAGCGGCAGGATCACCGAGCGGAACGTCCGGAACGACCTCGCACCGAGGTCACCCGAAGCGTCCACAAGGGAATCCGGCAGCCGGTCGAGGCCCGCGTAGATCGGCAGAATCATGTACGGCAGCCAGAGGTACGACAGCGTGATGATCGTCGCCGTGACGCCGTAACCGGGCGAAAGCCAGCTCAGGGCACCGTTGCCGGACAGCATCGACCGCCACGCGTACGCCTTCACCAGGTAGCTCGCCCACAGCGGCGTCATCACCGCGATCACCAGGATCCGCTGCGCCCGCGGGGACGCCAGCTTGGCCATCGCGAACGCCATCGGGAACGCGATGACGGCGTCGATCACCGTGACCAGCGCCGCGATCCCGAGCGTGCGGAAGGTGATCGTGCGGTAGACCGCGTCGCTGAACAACGTCTTGAAGTTGTCCAGCGACCACTCGACGACCACCTGGCCGGTGAACGCGTCCGTGTGCCAGAACGCCGTCACGAACAACGCGGCCAGCGCGCCCAGGTAGGCCAGGCCGAGCCAGAGCAGCGGCGCCGAGAGCAGGAACCCCAGGCGCAGCCGCGGTTTCCGGTAGAAGAAGGCCGAAAGCGCAGTCATGTCAGCCCTTGATCTCGGTCCAGGCCTTCGTCCACTCGCCGTAGTCCTTGCACTTGACGTCCGTGCGGCCGTCGAGGCACTGCGGGATCGGCGTGGTCCAGTACGCGATCTTCGACGCGTACGCCGCGTCACTGGCGTGGTAGGTGTCGCACAAGGTCTTGTCCGTCATCTCCGCGCACGCCTTCGTGTTCGCCGGCGCCTCACCGAAGTACTCGGCGACCTGGGCGTTCGCCTTCGGGCTGACGATGTAGTCGAGCCACTTGTAGGCACACGTCTTGTGCGGCGACTTCGCCGCGACCATCCAGGTGTCCGACCACCCGGTCGCGCCTTCGCTCGGCACCGTGGACTCCAGCGGCGCACCCTCACCCTTGGTCAGGTTGACCGTGACCTGCCAGGCGGTGCCGACCACGGCGTCGCCGTTCTTCAGCGCCTGCGACTCCTTGAGGTAGTCCGACCAGTACTCCGACACCAGCGGCCGCTGCTGCTTGAGCAGGTCGACCGCGGCGGTGAACTGCTTGTCGTCCAGCGCGTACGGGTTCTTGATGCCCAGGTCCGGCTGGTGCGCCATCAGGTACAGCGCGGCGTCGGCGATGTAGATCGGCGAGTCGTAGGCGATCACCTTGCCCTTGTACGGCGAGTTCGCGTCGAACATCACCGACCACGACGTCGGCGCTGGTGTCACCTTGTCGGTGCGCCAGGTCAGCAGGTTCGCACCCCAGCCGTGCGGGACGCCGTAGGAGACACCGCCGACGCTGTTCCAGGACTTGTCCTTGAGGAACGGCTGGACGTCGGCGTAGTTCGGCACCAGCGTGGTGTTCACCGGCTCGACGTCACCCGAGGCCACCAGCCGCAGCGACGCGTCACCCGAGGCGGACACGACGTCGTACCCGCCGGTCTTCATCAGCGTGACGGCCTCGTCGGACGTGCCGAACGGCTTGACGTTCACCTTGCAGCCGGTCTGCTGCTCGAACGGCGTGACCCAGTTGACCTTCGGGTCGTTGGAGCCGTTCTCCGCGTAACCGGGCCAGGCCAGCACGTTCAGCTGCCCTTCCGGCTGGCCGAGCGCCTTGAGCGCCTCGAGCTTCGGCGGGGTGAACCCCTGCGCGCCGGGCGGCGCGGCGGAGTTCGAACCCGACGTGCCACATGCAGCGACCAGCAGGCTGACGCCGAGAATCCCGGCAAGCCGCGTCTTCCTGTTCTTCATGGCGTTCCTTCCGGAGTACCGACCGGGAAACTGTGTTCTCGGCGCCAGCTGAGCCGGACGCGGCCGTCCGCCAGGGCGCCGTCGGTGTTCTGCCGGACGACCGACAACTGGCCACCGGCGTCGAGGGCGACGGAGTAGCGCACCGTCGCGCCCGCGTAGACGACGTCGGTGACCGTGCCGGTCGCGCTGGTCTCCCCCGCGGCGGCGGGTTCGGACAGCTCGCCGTCGATGCGGATCTTCTCTGGCCGGATGCTGAACAGCCCCGGCCGGCCGATCACGGACTCGGCGCCGCGCCCGCCCAGCAGGTTGGACGTGCCGACGAACCCGGCGACAAACGCGCTGGCGGGGCGTTCGTAAACCTCTTCGGGTGGCCCGACCTGCTCGATCCTGCCGTCGTTGAACACGGCGATGCGATCGCTCATGGTGAGGGCTTCGTCCTGGTCGTGCGTGACGAAGACGAACGTGATGCCGACGTCACGCTGGATCTGCTTGAGCTCCAGCTGCATCGCCTGCCGCAGCTTGAGGTCGAGCGCGCCGAGCGGTTCGTCGAGCAGCAGCACCTTGGGCCGGTTGACCAGCGCCCGGGCGAGCGCGACGCGCTGGCGTTGGCCGCCGGAGAGCTGCGCGGGCTTGCGGGAGCCGTAGTCCGCCAGCCGGACGGTCTCGAGCGCCTCGGCCGCGCGCTCCCGGCGTTGCTGCTTCGGGACGCGCTTGACACGAAGGCCGTACTCGACGTTCTGCTGCACGGTCATGTGCGGGAACAGCGCGTAGTCCTGGAACACCGTGTTGACGTCGCGCTCGAAGGGCGCCAGCTGGGTGACGTCCCGGCTTTCCAGCTCGATCGTGCCTTCGGTGGGCAGTTCGAAGCCGGCGATCAACCGCAGCACCGTCGTCTTGCCGGAGCCGGACGGGCCGAGCATCGAGAAGAACTCGCCGGGCGGGATGTCGAGATCAACACCGTCGACCGCGTGGACGTCGCCGAAGTGCTTGCGCAACCCGGAAAGCCGGATCGCCGGCCCCGCGGTCTCGCTCGACGGCGCGGGGTCCTCCCGCGTCTCGGTGGGTGCTTGGTTGGGCATCGCCAGCCTCACAGTGCGCTCATGACGTGCTTGACGCGGGTGTAGTCCTCCAGCCCGTACAGCGAAAGGTCCTTGCCGTAACCGGACTTCTTGAACCCGCCGTGCGGCATCTCGGCGACCAGCGGGATGTGGGTGTTGATCCAGACGCACCCGAAGTCGAGCTTCGCGGCGAGGCGCATCGCGCGCTGGTGGTCGCGGGTCCAGACCGAGGACGCGAGGGCGTACTGGACGCCGTTCGCGGACTTCAGGGCCTCGGCCTCGTCCTCGAAGCGCTGCACGGTGATGACCGGGCCGAAGATCTCGTTCTGGCTCATCTCGTCGTCCTGGTTGAGGCCGGAGACGACGGTGGCCTCGTAGAAGTAGCCCTCGTCGCCGACGCGATGGCCTCCACAGTGGACGGTCGCGTGCTCCGGCAGGCGGTCGATGAAGCCGGACACCTTTTCCAGCTGGGCCGCGTTGTTGAGCGGGCCGTACGCGACGTCTTCGTCGTCCGGCTTGCCGGTCTTGGTGCCCTCGGCCTGGCGGGTGAGCGCGCCGACGAACTCGTCGTGCACCTCGTCGGCGACCAGCACCCGGGTGGCGGCCGTGCAGTCCTGGCCGGCGTTGAAGTAGCCCGCGACGGCGATGGCCTCGGCGGCGGCTTCGAGGTCGGCGTCACCGAAGACGATGACCGGCGCCTTTCCGCCCAGCTCCAGGTGCACACGCTTGACGTCGTTGGCCGCGGACTTGGCCACCTCGATCCCGGCCCGGACCGAGCCGGTGATCGACACCATCGCCGGGATGTCGTGCTCGACCAGGGCGCGGCCGGTGTCGCGGTCGCCGCAGACGACGTTGAAGACGCCCGGCGGCAGGAACTCCCCGGCGATCTCGGCGAGCAGCAGTGACGACGCCGGGGTCGTGTCGGACGGCTTGAGCACGATCGTGTTGCCCGCGGCGAGCGCGGGCGCGATCTTCCAGATGGCCATCAGCAGCGGGTAGTTCCACGGTGTGACCTGCGCGCAGACCCCGACCGGCTCGCGGCGGACGAACGACGTGTGGCCTTCCATGTACTCACCCGCGGCCCGGCCTTCGAGCACGCGCGCGGCCCCGGCGAAGAAGCGGACCTGATCCAGGACCATCGGCATTTCTTCGGCCATCGTCAGCGCGATCGGCTTGCCGGTGTTCGCGGATTCGGTGCGGACGACCTCGTCGGCGCGGGCTTCGAGGGCGTCGGCGATCTTCAGCAACGCGAGCTGGCGCTGGGCCGGGGTCGTCGCGCGCCAGGTCTCGAACGCGGTCGCGGCGACCTGCAGCGCGTTGTCGACGTCTTCGGGCCCGGCGATCGGGGCGGTGCAGTAGGGGCGCCCGGTGACCGGGTCGACGATCTCGGCCGTCCGGCCCGACTTGGACTCGACGTACGCGCCGCCGACGTAGTGCTTCAGCTCCTGCACGGTGACTCCTAGCTACGGTCGGAGGCTAAAACATATAAGTCCATATGTAATAGGACAAGAGGATCAGGCAAGATTGGTGCGAACGGGGAGCCGGCCGGCCGAAGGGACACGATGCGCAAGGGCATGTCGCACAGCGCGCGGTCCGCCATGTTCGCGCCGCTCGGCCAGGTCGGCCGGGCGGAAGCGGTGGCGGCGCGGCTGGTCGACGCCATCACCCTCGGCCTGCTCGCCGACGCGGAGCAGCTGCCGAGCGAAGCCGACCTGGCGACGCAGTTCGGCGTCTCGACCGTGACGGTCCGGGAAGCGCTGGTGGCGTTGCGGCAGCAGGGCCTGGTCGAGACGCGCCGCGGCCGCAGCGGCGGGAGCTTCGTCCGCGCGCCGGCCAACCCGCCTTCGGACGCCTGGCGCTCGAGGCTGCGCGAAGTGTCCTTGTCCGATCTTCGCGACGTCGGCGACCACTACCTGGCGATCGCCGGGGCCGCCGCCAAGCTCGCCGCCGAACGCAGCTCCCCCGAGGACGTCGCCCGGCTGCGGCTGGCCACCGACGACCTCCGCACGGCACAGGGCATCGACTTCACGCGGGCCGAGCGGCAGTTCCACCTGGAGATCGCGGCGGCCGCGCAGTCACCGCGGCTCACGCACGAAGAAGTCCACCTCCAGGCCGAGCTCGGCGGGCTGCTGTGGCTGCCGCTCGCCGGTGCCGCCCACCCGCACGAGGAGCACGCGGCGATCACCGCGGCGATCGCGTCCGCCGACGGCGACCTGGCCCGCAAGCTCACCGAGGAACACCTCCTGGGCGCGCTGGACCGGCTCGCGGACGTGCACCTCGGCCTGCTCACCCCGTAAACTCCGCAGCACTCCGCGCATCGAGGTGAGCACCGTGAACGACACCCGCACGCTGGCCGGCGACGAGGTCGTCGAGCAGGTTTCGGCGTTGGTGGAAGGGGTCTTCGAGCGGCTGAAGCCCCTGCTGGCGGCGGCCGAATCGGTGCTGGCCGACGTCCCGGCCGCCGCGGCGTTGCACCGGATCCGGCCGCAGGTGACCGAAGCACTCGGCGGCCTGATCGTCGGCGCCGGCTTTGTCAGCGCGCCGCGGGTGCTGACGGATTCGGAGTTCGGCTTCGAGTGGTGGACGGGCTCGTCCGCGGACCCGTCCCAGCTGTTCATCAGCCTCGATCCGGCCAGCGAGAACTTCCTGGACTACACGCGCCAGTCGTGGTTCACGGTCCCGCGCGACACCGGGCGGCGGCACATCAACGGCCCGTACGTGGATTACCTGTGCACCGACGAGTACACGCTGACGTTCACGATCCCGGTTCTGTTGAGCGGCGCCTTCGCGGGAGTCGTGGGCGCGGACGTGTACGTGCGCGAGTTCGAGCGCGCGGTGCGGCCGCGGCTGCGATCCCTGGGCCGCGGGGCGGCGTTGCTGAACGCGCAGGGGCGGGTGATCGTGTCCAACAGCGTCCGGCAGCCGACGGGGTCGCTGGTGCGCGAGGTCGACGTCCCGGCTTGGTGGTCGTCGGGCGCGGCACCGGGCCCGGCCCTGCGCCGCTGCGGGGACTCGCCGATCGTGCTGGCCCTCTAGGTCTGGAGCGCGAGCCAGGCTTCAGGACTACTCAACCAGGTCAACACAACTTCACGACCATCAATCTCGAGTCGGCCACTTCTTGATAAAGTTTCAAGCTCTTCAGCAACATGGGTACCCACGAGAACGAAACCGATCACAGCGACGCCGACGAAGAGACAGCGGCTCGACGGCATGAATCAGAGGGTGCAAGCGTGACAAACAACGAGGCTCCCAAGCGAGCCAGGGCGGTGTTCATCGGACTCGCCGCAGTCGCACCGCCGATCATGACTCTGTTTCTCGGATCGGGCGCCAACCGTCTCACGACAATCATCTTCGTTATTCTATACGAACTCTTGCTCCTCATACTGGGATTCTTTGGAGCAGTATATCAAAATCTACAGAAGCGATGGGTCACCCGAGTTGCCGAACAGATCGATGACTTCATTCAGCGGCGTACATCGAAGTTCGCGAGAGGACTTCGCGAACACGTTTCTTCCACGCATTCATTCATGGACACCCGCGGCCTCAGCACAGTCGGCGACTACTCCTTTACCCTGAAGCAGGTTTTTGTCGACCTCAAACTCAATTCGAGCACCGCTCACTCCATGCGAATAAACCCTGTTCAACATCCAGCCGAGAGCACAACTCAGGCGTCAGACATATGGACCTGGGTTCGTCGGGCGAACGAAGAGAAGGTTCCTCTTGCCATCGTTGGACCACCTGGCAGCGGAAAGACAACTCTACTCAAACATGTGGCACAGAGCCTGGCCTCACGCAAAAGATCGAAGGATCGACTGCCGAAGTACCCGATTGTACTAGAACTCCGCGACCTGAAGAAGGAGTTCAGCGGAAACAAGCCCGATCTACCGAGACTTATCCGCACTACATTCTCCACCATCCCCATATCCGAACCGCCCAACTGGCTAGAAAATGCACTCCACCAAGGTGAAGTCTGCTTAATACTCGATGGACTTGACGAACTAGGAAGTGCCATAGCCCGACGGGCCGTAATCGATTGGGTCGAGCATCAGCGAATAAGATATCCGAAAATTGTTATTCTCGTAAGCAGTCGTCCCTTTGGCTACAAGGAGAACCCGCTTCCTTTTGCGATCGTCTTACAGGTCGAACCATTCACCGGACTGCAATTGGAGCAATTTCTCAAGCGCTGGTACCTCGCAACCTGCATTCGGCGTCACGGCCACGAGGATGACGTCGTGCGAGAAATAGCAAGACAGGGAGCAGATGACCTCCTTGCCAGGCTCAAGCGCAAACCTGCCCTCAGGGAACTGACGACAAACCCACTGCTACTCACCATGGTGGCAAACGTCCACGAGTACCGCGGAGCCCTGCCAGGGTCTCGCGTCGAACTGTACCGAGAGGTCTGCGAAGTCTTCCTGGGAAAACGTCACAAGGCGCGCGGGGTAGATTCGGGCCTCGACGGTCCAAAGCGTCAGATCGTCTTGCAAGAGCTTGCTTATCAGATGATGAACGAACACACACGAGACATATCGCTTGCGACAGCAGAAGATATCATCGGCGATGTCGTATCCAGAGTCTCAGCAGACCCGTCCGTGAGTCGATTTCTACAACAAATCGAGGATGCGAGTGGACTGGTTATTGAACGTGAATCAGGCGTTTATTCGTTCTGCCACCAAACTTTCCAGGAATACCTAGCCGCAGTGCAGGTCAAAGAGAATCCCGCAAATTCCGGAGGCGGCGACCTCCTCGCGAATATGTGCAACTCACTAACAGACCCTTGGTGGAGCGAAGTTATCCGACTCTACTCCGCACAAGCCGACGCAACCCCAATACTGGATAGTATCGCAAAGCTATCAAAGTTGGATTCGAACGGCATTCTTCTGGCCATGGACTGCTTAAGTGAAGCCCGTGAAGTACGTCCCGAAGTTCGGGAGCGCGTCTTCGCACTCCTCGATTCCCAAGAGATGCGCAGCGACCCCGGAGCTCGCCGAGCCCTTGCACTAGCTAGCATCGAAGCAACCTTTCGGGACGCAATATCAATCGACGACGGGACCCTGCTGTCGACACGTCCAGTCACTTGCTTGCAGTATCAGGCATACCTAGACAGCACAGACACTCAACCGCCAGACCACTGGACAGAGAGAGTCTTTCCTCTCGGATTCGCCAACTTACCGATATCCGGAATGACATCCAATGATTGCACCGAGTTCGCCAAATGGGCAACCAACGCACTCGACGACAGCTGGCGGTACTACATACCGACCGCCCGGCAACTAGACCGCCATCGCTTCGACCTCGCCCTGGGATCACCGGGCGACAATTCTGCACTCAACACTCTTTACAGCACCAATGAAAAGGGGCAGACCGAATCAACGCCAACCAATCTCGATTTCGACGTAAGCCTCATCACAAAAGAGATGATTCGCAATCAGATTGAATTTGACACGACCGACGTCGCGGATCGCATTGTCAGATACCCTGAGCTGTATGAAGTCGAGTACGAACTCACAAGCAAACGCAATACCGCTCTACTGCGAAGCGCCTTTGAAATCTCCGACTCAATCAACGTCGAAGACGAACTGAGAGCCGGACTACTCCTCGAAGGATTCGAAGAGACCGCAGCGCAGGTACTCTCCGAGCCGACTCCGAAAACCCGAGAAACACTTGCACGGATAATCGACAACTTGGTCACGAACCACGCGGCGAGTCACCGGATCCCTGTCAAGAATCGCAACGACATAAACGACTCCGTCCAATGGCCGTTATTGAGATCACTGCTTATTGGCGCCATCAACGTAGGATTCTTCAGATCAGATGTCGACACCAAAACAAAAATCAACGGACGAGAGATCGCTCATATGTGCTGCATCGGAGCATTGCATCGCGACGAAGCTCCGAGACATTCAATACAGCAAATCTACTCCTACTTACTTGCAATAGAGATACGTAGAAAAGAAGTGGTTTTCGCCGATGAGGGGTTCATCCTCGTTCGCACCCATTGAGGACGTCATTCCGCTAAGCCTGGAGCGCGAGCCAGAGTTCCGCGCGGACGCCGGGTGCGTCGAGGTCCCGGCCCAGCAGCTCCTCGGCCTTGCGAATGCGGTTCCGCAGTGTGTGCCGGTGGACGCCGAGGCGCGCGGCCGCGACGTCCCAGTGGCCGTGGTGTTCCAGCCAGCAGCGCAGTGAGCCGACCAGGTCGCCGCGGCCCGTCTCGTCGTGCTCTCGCAGCGGGGCCAGCGCGTTTTCGGCGTAGATCCGGGCCACCACCGGGTCGATGAGCGACAGCAGGCCGCGGCCGGTGTGCTCGGCCGCCGACACCAGGATCTTGTCCTCGGCCTCCGCCGCCCGAGCGGCCAGCTCCGCCTGCTCCAGCCCGGCCGCGAACTCGGCCGGCGCCACCGGACCCGCAACGCCGCCGTGCAGGCCGCCGATCCGCAAGGCCGCCGCGGCCACCGGGTCGATCGCCGCGCCGGAGCCGAAGGCGGCCACCAGCGAGCCCCACCGCGCCGCGACCACCGGCTCGCCCTCCAGCGCGTCGAGCAGCTTGCGCCGCACCGCGGGCGCTCCGGTGAACACCAGCACCGACCACGGCGCCTCCGGGACCTCGCCGCCCGCCGTGCCCAGCACCCGCAACGCCAGCTCGTCCTGCCCACCCGCCAGGAGCTCCAGCAACCCCGACCGCAGCGCCTGCCGCGCCGCCGCCTGCGCGCGATCCTGTTCCAGCGCAAGGGAAAGCACCGACACCGCGGTGTTGACGATGTGCCGCGCCGCGGTGTCGAGCGGCGTCGCGGTCCCGACCGCGAGCACACGCCGTACACCGGTGTCGAGGGTCTGCAAAACGACCTCGTCCTCCCCCAGCGGCACCACGCGCGTTCCCGTGCGAAGGCGCTCCAGCTCTTCTCGCAGCGAAGCGCCGTACGCCCGCGCGCTCGCCGGAGCGGCTTCGGTGACGGTGGTGCGGTCGAAGAGCAGCACCCAGCCGTCGACGAGCTTCGCCAGCTTCCGCAGCACTCCCGCCGGCCCACCCTTGCCGACCGCCGTGCGCGTCAGTTCCTGCTGAGCCTTGCCGATCCGGACCGTCGTGGCGTACTCGTCGGCCGCCACCGCCCGCGAGACCGCGCGGGTGATCGCGATGAACGGCGTCTTGCGCGGCACCTCCAGCACCGGCAGGCCGACCTCGTCCGCGGTTTGGACCAGCGCTCGCGGAACCTCGTCGTGGCTCAGCCCGACACCGAAGCCGAGCCCGGCCGCCCCGGCCTCGACCAGCCGGCGCACGTACGCGGGTGACGTCTCCTCGTCCAGCGCCAGGCCGGTCGTGAGCAGCAGCTCGCCGCCCTCCAGGAAGGCCTGCGGGTCGGTCAGCTCCGTCGGGTGCACCCAGCCGATGGGCCGGTCCAGGTGGTCGTCGCGGGTCAGCACCCGCAGCCCGAGCGGACGGTCGGCGGCCAGGGCCCGCAGCGTGAGTGCCATAACGGCCAATTCTACGCGCTTTCTTGTACGGAACGGCCAGCTGACGATCACCGCGCGCGGACTCATCCTGAGGACGTCCACCCACCAGCGTCGGCAGGAGCACGCCGTGACCGCAAGCACCACCGCCGAGCCGCAGGCCCCGGCGCCCCGGCAGCGCAGGCTGCGCACCGAAATCCCCGGCCCCGTCTCGCGCGAGCTGCAGGAACGCCGTGTCAACGCGGTTGCCGCCGGGGTCAGCTCGGTGCTGCCCGTCTACGTCACCTCGGCCAGTGGGGGCCTGCTCACCGACGCCGACGGCAACGTCCTGATCGACTTCGGCTCCGGCATCGCGGTGACCAACGTCGGGCACTCCGCGCCGGCGGTGGTGGACCGCGTCCGCAGGCAGGCCGAGCTGTTCACGCACACCTGTTTCATGGTCACGCCGTACGAGGGGTACGTCGAGGTCTGCGAGGCGTTGGCCGAGCTGACACCAGGTGACCACGCGAAGAAGTCGGTGCTGTTCAACTCCGGCGCCGAAGCCGTCGAGAACGCCGTCAAGATCGCGCGTGTCGCAACCGGGCGCCAGGCTGTCGTCGTCTTCGACCACGCCTACCACGGCCGCACCAACCTGACGATGGGAATGACCGCGAAGTCGGTGCCCTACAAGCACGGTTTCGGCCCGTTCGCGCCCGAGGTCTACCGCGTGCCGGGCTCGTACCCGTTCCGCGACGGCCTGTCCGGTCCCGAGGCGGCCGCGCTGGCGATCGACCGGATCGAGAAGCAGATCGGCGGCGACCAGGTGGCCGCCGTTGTTTTGGAGCCGATCCAGGGTGAGGGCGGCTTCATCGAGCCCGCCCGCGGTTTCCTGCCCGCGATTTCGGCGTGGTGCCGCGAAAACGGCGTGGTGTTCGTCGCCGACGAGGTGCAGACCGGCTTCTGCCGCACCGGTTCCTGGTTCGCATCGAGCGACGAGGACGTCGTGCCGGACCTGATCGCGACGGCCAAGGGCATCGCGGGCGGCCTGCCGCTGTCCGCCGTCACCGGCCGCGCCGAGCTCCTGGACGCCGTCGGCCCGGGCGGCCTCGGCGGCACGTACGGCGGCAACCCGATCGCCTGTGCCGCCGCGCTCGGTTCGATCGAAACCATGCGTGCCGAGGACCTCGCTTCGTCGGCGAAGCGCATCGAAGGCGTTGTCCTGCCGCGGCTGCGTGCGCTGGCTGACGAGACCGGCGTGATCGGCGACGTCCGCGGCCGCGGCGCGATGCTGGCCGCGGAGTTCGTGAAGCCCGGGACCACCGAACCGGACGCCGACCTCACCAAGCGCGTCGCGGCGGCCTGTCACCGGGCCGGCGTGGTGGTGCTGACCTGCGGCACGTACGGCAACGTCGTCCGGCTGCTGCCGCCGCTGTCCCTGTCCACCGACCTGCTCGACGAGGGCCTCTCGGTCCTCGAGCACGCTGTCCGCACGGAGGCTCGCTCGTGACTTTCCCCTTCTGGGTCGCCGGAAAACCGGTGACCGGCGGCGCCACCGCCGACGTCCGCCACTCCTTCGACGGCTCGCTCGCCGGGTCGCACTTCGTACCGTCCACTTCGGACGTCGAGGCCGCGGCGCAGGCCGCGCACGACGTCCGCGACGAGTTCGCGACGCTGCCCGCGCACGTGCGCGCGGGGGCGTTGGACCACGTGTCCCGGGCCTTGGGTGAGCGGTCCGAGGAGATCGCTCAGCTGATCACGGCGGAGTCGGGCAAGCCGCTGAAGTGGGCACGCGGCGAGGTCGGCCGCGCGGTGTCGACGTTCCGCTGGGCCGCCGAGGAGGCGCGCCGCTTCTCCGGTGAGCTGCAGCGCCTCGACACCGACCCGGGCGGCACCGGCCGGTTGGCGCTGATCCGGCGGGTGCCGCGCGGGCCGGTGCTGGGCATCACGCCGTTCAACTTCCCGCTGAACCTGGTGGCGCACAAGGTGGCCCCGGCGATCGCGGTCGGCGCGCCGATCGTGCTCAAGCCCGCACCCGCGACGCCGCTGACGGCGTTGCTGCTCGGTGAGATCCTGGCTTCCACCGATCTTCCGGCGGGCTCGTGGTCGATCCTGCCGGTGGACAACGAGACGTCGTCGCGGCTGGTCGAGGATCCGCGGCTGCCGGTGGTGTCGTTCACCGGCTCGGTGCCGGTCGGCTGGGCCATCCGCGACCGCGTGCCCCGCAAGCACGTCGCCCTGGAACTGGGCGGCAACGGCGCGGTCCTCGTCTGTCCGGATTGGACGGACCTCGATTTCGCGGCGCAGCGGATCGCGACGTTCGCGATGTACCAGGCCGGGCAGTCGTGCATCTCGGTGCAGCGGGTCTACGCGCACACTGACGTGTTCGACGCTTTGGCCGAGAAGGTCCTTTCGCAGGTGAGTCATCTGCGCACGGGCGACCCGCGCGCGGAGGGTGTCGACGTCGGCCCGATGATCAACGAGGACGCGGCTTCCCGGGTTTCTTCCTGGGTGTCCGACGCGGTTTCCGCCGGCGGCCGGTTGCTGACCGGCGGCGGCCGTTCGGGCGCGACCTTCGAGCCCACGGTGCTGGCGGACGTCCCGGAGGACGCGTCGGTGATGGCCGACGAGGTCTTCGGCCCCGTGGTCTCGCTGATCCGCGTCGCGTCGGTGGACGAAGGGGTGGCACGGATCAACGCGTCCCGCTTCGGCCTGCAGGCGGGCGTGTTCACCCGCGACCTCCCGACGGCGTTTTCGGTTTCGGCGTCGTTGCAGGTCGGCGGGGTGCTGGTGGGTGACGTCCCGAGCTTCCGCGCCGACCAGATGCCGTACGGCGGCGTGAAGGACTCGGGCGTCGGCCGCGAAGGCCCGGCGTCGGCGATGGCGGACTTCACGGAGGAGCGGGTAACGGTCCTGACGGGTTTGACGCTGTAACAAGTGTGAGACCGCTGATCTTGCTCGACGTGGACGGCCCGCTGAGCCCATGGGCGGCACCACGCCACGCGAAGCCCGCCGGCTACGTCGAGCACCAGCTGCGGATCTCCCGCTGGAGCCGCCGCCGGCAGCGGATCTGGCTGAATCCGGCCCACGGCCCCAGGCTGCTCGCTCTGGCCGGTTCCGCCGACGCGGAGCTGGCTTGGGCGACCAGCTGGGAACACCGGGCGAACGCCCAGGTGGGCCCGGCGATCGGGCTGCCGCCACTACCGGTCGTCGAGTTCGCCGGGCAGCTCGAGGCCCGGCCCACCGCGTGGAAGTTCGGCCCGGTGGCCCGGTTCGCGGCCGGGCGCCCGCTGGCCTGGTTCGACGACGACTTCGACCTCTTCCCCAACGCCCGGCAAGCGTTCCTCGACCGCCGCGCGGGCCTGCCGACCGAGCTGATCCCCGTCGACGCGCACACCGGCCTCACCGACGAGCACTGGGCCGCGCTCGAGGGCTGGGTGCGCGACCTACAGCTCTGACAGCGTTTCCGTCAGGGCGGCGTGGGCCTCGACCAGCGAAGGCCCGTACCAGGTGAGGTGGCGGCCCGAGACCAGGACGTACCGCGCGTCCGGGAAGTGGTCCGGGCCGTCCTCCTCCGTGAACAGGTACGGCTCGTCCGGCAACACCAGCAAGTCCGCGTCCGCCGCGAAGTGCGCTCGCAGCTCCCCGACATCCGGCCGCGGATACCGCTCCTCCGACGCCGCGTAGACGTTTGCCACACCCACCCGGCGCAGGACGTCGCCGCCGAAGGTCTCGCGGCCCAGGACGATCCACGGTTTGCGCCACACCGGCACCACCGCGTGGAACCGCACCGGCCGCACCTCGCGCCAGAGCTCCTCGGCCTCGACCAGCCAGCCCGGCTCCTCGAGCTCGTACGCCTGCGTGAGGATCCGGCGCAGCGAACCCAACGCGGCCGGCACCGAAGCCGCCGCGGCCATCACCCAGACCGGGATCCCGTTGGCGCGCAGGCGTTCCACGTCCTCCGGGCGGTTCTCCTCCGAATTGGCCAGCACCAGATCGGGTGCCAGATCCAGCACCTCGTCGATCTTCGGGTACTTCGAGCCACCCACCCGCGGGACGTCCAAAGTGGATGGATGGGTGCAGTAGTCGGTGGCGCCGGCGAGCCGTCCGGGTGCGCTGACCTCGACCGCTTCGGTCAGTGAGGGCACCAAAGAGACCACGCGGGAAGCCGGGCCGGTCACCGGCACCGGCTCCCCGAGATCGTCGACGAGAGTCATGCGCGTTCGAACGACACCTTCCGCTTCTCGACGTCGACCGCGGTCAGCCGGACCCCGATCCGCTCCCCCGCGGTCAGCTTCTCCCCCGCGCACTTCGCCATCACCGTCGGGTCCTCGACCAGGATCTCCGCCTTGTTCTCGTCCGCGCGCAGCACCACCGCGCTGAACTCGCCGCCGACGTGCTCGGCCAGCACCCACGCCTCGACCTGGTCGATGCACGCCCGTTCGACCTTCGCGGCCAGGGTGTCGGACGCGCTCATCCGCTCCGGGACGTCCGCCAGCGCCGCCCGCACCCACTCCGGGACCTCACGCCCGGCCGAAACGGCGAGGCAGATCTCGGTGGCGAACCGGTCGACCAGCCGCCGGATCGGCGCCGTGACGTGGGCGTACGCGCCGCCGATGCCCGCGTGCGTCGTCAACGCGGGCAGCTCGCCGTCGAACGCGGTGTAGCCCGCGCCGCGCAGCAGCCGCGTCGTGTCGGCGTAGATCGCCATCGACGCCGGCTGCCGGGGATCCAGCCGGGACAGGAACTCCGAGACGGTGTCGGCCGCCGGCCAGGCGATGCCGACCGCTTCGGCGGAGCGGCGCAGCCAGTCGACGGCCTCGGGCTCCGGGTCGGGCAGCGTGCGCAGGACGCCCACCTTCGCGTCGATCATGATCTGCGCCGCGGCCATCCCGGTGAGCAGCGAAATCTCGGCGTTCCAGGCGTCGACGGCGGTGCGCGGGCGTCGGGCGAGCACCCAGCCGCCGTCCGGGTCGCCGCTGATCTCCTGTTCCGGCAGCTGCAGCTCGACGGCGCCACGCCGGACGGCCAGCTCGCGCCGTCGCCGCCCCAGCTCGGGCAGCGCGGCCACCGACGGGTGCGGGTTTCCGGCGTCGAGCGCGGCCTGCACCGTCTCGTAGTCGAACTGCTCGGTGGACCGGACCAGCGCGCGCCGCACGCGGGTCACCGTCGGCTCCCCCGCCTCGTCGGTCTCGATGGTCCAGAGCACCGCGGGCCGGATCTCGCCGGGCAGCAGGCTCGCCGCGCCTTCGGACAGCACCGGCGGGTGCAGCGGGACGTTCCCGTCCGGCAGGTAGAGCGTCTGCCCGCGCCGACGTGCCTCCTGGTCCAGCGCGCCACCGGGCGGCACGAAGGCGGCCAGGTCGGCGATCGCGTAGTGCACCCGGAAGCCCTGCGCGGTCCGCTCGACGACCATCGCCTGGTCGAGGTCCTTGGAGCCGGGCGGGTCGATGGTGACGAAGGGCAGGTCGGTCGCGTCCTCGCGGGGGCCGGCGCTCGCGAGCGGGTCGAGCACCGCCGCCTCCGCCTCGGCCAGCACCTCGGGCCCGAAGGACTCCGGCAGCAGAAACTCGGCACGCAGGGGGCCGAAGTCCCCGCCCGCCGAGTGTGTCCTGATCACGAGGGGAGGCACCCCCCAACCCTAACCCCGGCGAGCCCGATGATCGCCCGATCGGGCGTGGGCCGGTCGGGTGTACGTTGACTTCCACAATAATGAAAACCGTCTTCATTTCCAGAAAGGGTTCGACCGTGAAGATCGCGTTCGTCGGCAAGGGCGGCAGCGGCAAGACCACGTTGTCATCGCTGTTCGTCGCGTACCTCGCCGACGCCGGCCGGCCGGTGCTGGCGATCGACGCCGACATCAACCAGCACCTCGCGGTGGCGCTCGGCGCAACCGAAGAGGAAGCACTGGCCTGGCCGACGCTCGGCGACAACATGGCCCTGATCAAGGACTACCTGCGCGGCGACAACCCGCGGATCGCCGACGCCGCGTCGATGATCAAGACAACCCCGCCCGGGCGCGGCTCACGGCTGGTGCGGCCGTTCGAGGACAACCCGGTCTTTTCCGCCTGTTTCCGGCAGCTGGGCGGGGTGCGGCTCGGCGTCACCGGCCAGTTCGACGAGGACGACCTCGGCGTCAAGTGTTACCACTCGAAGGTCGGCGCGGCGGAGCTGCTGCTGAACCACATGGTCGACGTCGACGGCGAGTACGTCGTGATGGACATGACCGCGGGCGCCGACGCGTTCGCTTCGGGGCTGTTCACGCGGTTCGACGTGACGTTCCTGGTGTGCGAGCCGACGGTGCGCAGCGTCGGCGTGTACCGCCAGTACGCGGACTACGCCCGCGACTTCGGCGTGCGGCTCGTGGTGGTGGGCAACAAGGTCACCGACACCGAAGACGTCGAGTTCCTGCAGGAGCAGGTCGGCGAGGCGCTGCTGGGCTGGATGTCGGCCTCGCGCCACGTCCGCGCCGCGGAGCGCGGCACGGCCCGGCCGATCGCCGAGCTCGAGCCGCGCAACCTGGCGACGCTGAGCGCGATGCACGCGGCGGTCGACGCGGAGCAGCGCGACTGGACGCGCTACCAGCGTCAAGCCGTGGAGTTCCACCTGCGCAACGCAACGGCGTGGGCCGGCGCCGACCTGGCGGCCCAGGTCGACCCGGAGTTCGTGCTGGGCCCGCGGCTGCCGGTCTAGTCGTCGGCGTCCTGGGCGTCGGCTTGCCGGGTCCGTTCCCGGGCGATGTCGAGGGCCCGCCGGGCGGTGGCCTCGTCCGGGTACGGGCCGAGCAGGTCGACACCGCGGCTGCGTTCGAGGTGCTCGACCTGGTGGGTGCGGGTGTTGTAGTACCACCCCTGGTCCGGGTTCGGATCTTTGGACATGGCTCAAGCCTGGCAGCTGACGGCCCGCCTGTCAGCGTGAGTCACCGCTTGTAGCGGTAGGGGATTTCCGTCGGCTGCCCGGTCGGGCCGAAGTCCGGGGTTTCCTCGGGCTCGGCCGGCTGATCGGTGAACTCGTCGAACCACCCGCGGGGGTTGCCGCGGGGCGGGGTCTCGGGTTCTTGGCGCGAGGGTTGCGGCAGCGGGGTGTCCCGGCCGGGGAAGACGGGCGGTCGTGCGTTGGCGCCGGTGGGCGGGACGGGGGGCATCGTTCCGGGGCCGGGGAAGACCGGACGCGCTGGGGCGGCGTGGCGGGCCGGGAGGGGCTGGGGGTTCGACTCGGGGCCGGGGAAGACCGGCTTGGGTGGCCTGGCGGTGGGGTTCGCGGCTGGGCCTGGGCCGGGTGCTGGGACCGGGCCGGTGTGGGGTGCCGGGGCCTGGCTCGCTGAGGCTTGGCTCGCTGGGGCCTGGCCAAAGCTGGGCGCCGGATTCGGGGCGGCGTTGGATGCCGGACCCGGGCCGGAGCTCGGTGCTGGAGCGGAGCCGGGTGCCGGGGCCGCGTTGGGCCCGGGGGCCTGGCCGGCATTGGGTGCTGGAGCCAGGCCCGAGCTAGCTGCGGGGGCCTGGCCAGCATTGGGCGCCGGAGCCAGGTCGGAGCCGGGTGCCGAACCTGAGCCGAGGGCCGGAGTCGGGCCGGTGTGGGGTGCCGAGGCCGGGCCCAAGCTAGGCGCTGGAGCAGGACCGGAGCCGGGCGCCGGGCTCGTGTTGGGAGCCAAGGCCTGGCCGGAGTTGGGTGCCGGCGGGCCCGAGCTGGCTGCGGGAGCCTGGCCGGTGTTGGAAGCCGGGGGGCCCCACGGCGGCTGGGGATTGGCCGGAGCGGACTGCTGCGACTGCGGAGCGACGGGCGGCATCGGCGGCAACTCGGCAAGCGGCTGCGGCACACCGGGCGGCTGCGAAGCGTTGGCCTGCGTCGGCTGCGGATGCGAAGCCATCGGCGGCACCGACTGCGCGCCGCCGGGCGGCGGCGCATTGGGCGGCACCGACTGCCCCTCGACTGGCGATTGCGGCGCGTTGGGCGGCTCCAGCTGCGAAGCAGCAGGCGGCT